>NZ_CP040641.1:1167500-1430000 GCF_006970545.1 Agrobacterium sp. T29 | reverse complement strand
GCGGATACGCTGGAAGCCTTCTTCTCCGTGGAAGACGCGGATGGCAAGGCGACGGACAAGTCGGAACTGCTCTACGTCAACGCCAAGTTCGGCGACAACGAGACACGTTTTTACCGTTTCCAGAACCCGGACGACAACAGCATCGATTATTTCGATGAAAACGGCAAAAGCATCCGGCAGTTCCTGTTGCGCAATCCCGTTCCGAACGGCCGCATGACATCCGGTTTCGGCATGCGCCGCCATCCGGTTTTGAAATTCAGCCGCATGCATACCGGCACCGACTGGGCCGCCGCCCGCGGCACGCCGATCATCGCGACGGGCAACGGCACCGTCGAAAAGGCCGGATGGGCCTCCGGTTACGGCAACCAGACGCTGATCCGCCATGCCAATGGTTATGTCTCTTCCTATAACCACCAGAGCGCCATCGCCAAGGGTGTCACCGAAGGCGCAAAGGTCCGGCAGGGCCAGGTCATCGGTTATGTGGGATCGACCGGTCTTTCGACCGGCGCTCATCTGCATTACGAGCTGATCGTCAATGGCACCAAGGTGGATGCGATGAAGGTACGCCTACCGGGCGGCAAGTCGCTTTCCGGCGAGGCGCTGGCGCGTTTCTCCGATGAGAGAAAGCGCATCGACAATCTGCTGAATATTGACGAAAAGCCCAATCAGGTGGCGAGCCGCTGATCTGCGGAGAGACCCGAACGACAATCCCGGTCATATGAAAAGGGCCCGGTCATGTGAAAAGGGCCCGATCATATAAAAAGGGCTCCGTTTCCGGAGCCCTTTCATTTTATGCCGCATCGGCCGTTTCAGCTTCGGCCTCACCCTTGGCGGGCTTGACCTTGAACAGCAGCCGGTCCGTGCCCGAGGTCACCTTGACCCGCGATCCATCCGGGACTTCGCCGCCGAGGATCATTTCGGCAAGCCTGTCCTGAACCGCCTTCTGGATCACCCGCTTCAGCGGACGTGCGCCGTAAGCCGGATCGTAACCCTTATTGGCAAGCCAGTTTCGGGCATCCTCATCCAGTTCGAGCGAAATCTTGCGATCGCCGAGCAGCGAGATGAGGCGCTTCAGCTGGATTTCGACAATTGCACCCATTTCGTCGCGCCGCAGGCGGTGGAAGAGAATGATATCGTCGATACGGTTGAGGAATTCCGGCCGGAAATGCGACCGGACCCGCTCCATAACCAGGTCACGAACCGAATCCACATCGTCATTGTCGCCCATCTGCGTCATGAATTCCGAACCGAGGTTCGAGGTCATGATGATGATGGTGTTCTTGAAATCGACGGTGCGGCCCTGGCCATCCGTGAGGCGGCCGTCATCCAGCACCTGCAAGAGGACGTTGAACACGTCCGGATGCGCTTTCTCGATCTCGTCGAACAGCACGACCTGATAGGGCCGGCGGCGAACCGCTTCCGTGAGCGCCCCGCCCTCTTCGTATCCGACATAGCCGGGAGGCGCACCGATCAGCCGGGCAACGGAGTGTTTCTCCATATATTCCGACATGTCGAGGCGGACCATCGCGGTTTCGTCGTCGAACAGGAAGCGAGCGAGCGACTTGGTCAGCTCGGTCTTGCCCACGCCCGTCGGGCCGAGGAAGATGAACGAACCGATCGGCCGGTTGGGATCCTGAAGACCGGCGCGCGAACGGCGAACTGCCTTGGAAACCGCCTGAACGGCCTCGCCCTGCCCGACAACGGACTTGGCAAGCTCGTCTTCCATGCGCAGCAGCTTTTCGCGCTGACCTTCCAGCATCTTGTCGACCGGAATGCCTGTCCAGCGGGAAACGACATGGGCGATATTGTCCGCCGTCACCACTTCCTGAACCATCGAGCCGGCACCGCTGCTATCGCGGGCTTCCGCCGCAGCCAGTTCCTTTTCGAGACCCGGAATGATGCCATAGGTCAGCTCACCGGCGCGCTGGAACTGGCCGTTGCGCTGGGCAATCGCCAGTTCGTTGCGGGCTTCGTCCAACCGCTTCTTGAGGTCAGCGGCATGGCCGAGCTTCTGCTTTTCCGCCTGCCAACGGGCCGTCAGCGCATCCGCCTTTTCTTCCGTATCGGCCAACTCATCCTCGAGCTTCTTGAGGCGGTCGGCGGACGACTGGTCCGTTTCCTGCTTCAGGGCCTCGCGCTCGATCTTGAGCTGAATGATGCGGCGATCCAGTTCGTCCAGTTCTTCCGGCTTGGAATCCACCTGCATGCGAAGACGCGACGCGGCCTCGTCCATCAGGTCGATTGCCTTGTCGGGCAGGAAACGGTCGGTGATATAGCGGTTGGAAAGCGTCGCAGCCGCGACCAGGGCCGAATCCGAGATACGGACCTTGTGATGCTGTTCGTATTTTTCCTTCAGGCCGCGCAGGATCGAGATCGTGTCCTCAACGGTCGGCTCATCCACAAGAACGGGCTGGAAACGGCGGGCAAGGGCCGGGTCCTTTTCCACGTGCTTGCGGTACTCATCGAGCGTGGTGGCGCCAACGCAGTGCAACTCGCCACGGGCAAGCGCGGGTTTCAGGAGGTTGGACGCATCCATCGCGCCATCGGCCTTGCCGGCGCCGACCAGCGTGTGCATCTCATCGATGAATAGGATGATGCCGCCATTTTCGGCCTGCACTTCATTGAGCACAGCCTTCAGACGCTCTTCGAACTCACCGCGATATTTCGCACCGGCGATCAGCGCGCCCATATCGAGCGCCATCAGCTTCTTGTCCTTCAGGCTTTCCGGCACGTCGCCATTGACGATGCGCAGCGCAAGGCCTTCGGCAATCGCCGTTTTACCGACGCCCGGTTCACCGATCAGCACGGGATTGTTCTTGGTGCGGCGCGAAAGCACCTGAATGGTGCGGCGGATTTCGTCGTCGCGACCGATCACCGGGTCGAGCTTGCCTTCGCGGGCCTCTTCCGTCAGGTCGCGCGCGAACTTCTTCAGCGCATCGAAGCCCTGTTCGGCATTGGCGCTGTCAGCCGTGCGGCCCTTGCGGATATCGTTGATGACCTGATTGAGCGCCTGCGCGGTTGCGCCGGCCTTCTTCAGGGAAGCCGAAGTGGTGGCGGAGCTTTCAATCGCAAGCGCCTGCAGCAGACGCTCGACAGTAACGAAACTGTCGCCGGCCTTCTTGGCGAGATCTTCCGCGGTCGAGAACACTTTGGCGAGCGGCGCGGTAAGCGAAAGGCCGCCATTGCCGCCGGAAACCTTGGGCAATTTCGCCAGAGCCGCATCATTGGCAAGACGCGCTTCCTTGGCGTTGCCGCCGGCGCGCTCGATCAGCGATGCCGCCATGCCCTGCTCGTCATCGAGCAGAACCTTCAGAACGTGTTCGGGTGAAAACTGCTGATGGTTCTCCGCCAGCGCAAAGGTCTGCGCCGATTGCAGAAAACCGCGAACGCGCTCGGAGTATTTTTCAATATTCATAGTCGAACCTCCATAGACCGGCCCGCCCGCTTTCGGCACGGTTCCGGGTGTTAGGGTTGAGGCTCCCTCAAAGGCAAGCCCCGCTACGACAACCGTGTTTAAAGGATTTCACGATTGCCGCCTCTCGACGGTCGGTTGCCGGCGAATGCGGCTTCCGTCCGTTCTGCACGAATATGGGAGGCATTTTCATCGGTTTAAAGGGAGAAAAACCCATCATCCGGGAAATTTTCATATGATTTGACAGGCATCAAATCCCACCGGCTGCGAATGGAATGTGCATAGCCAACCGCCAAAAACAAAAAACTCCGGCAGGCCGGAGTTTTTCGATTGCAGAGTTGTTTGCAGAAGCTGCTTATTCGGCAGCGTTCTCAAGCGTGGCAGGTGCCGCCTCTTCACCGGCCGGCGCATCTTCGCCTTCGGCGCCTTCCGCAGCGGCGGTGCGGCGCGGGCGGCGCTGGCGCGGTCCGGTTGCACGGCGCGTCTTCGGTGCGCGTTCGCCAGCCGGAGCTTCCGCCTGTTGCTGCTCTTCCTCGACAGCCACTTCCATGGGCGTGCCTTCGATGACGGGCTGCGGCGCCTGGCTGGCGTCGTAAACCGGCGGCTGCTGTTCGGCGGCTACCTGCGGCTGGCGCGGCTGACGCTCCTGCCGCTCGCGGCGGTCCGGGCGCTCACGACGCTCCTGGCGCTGTTCGTTCCGCTCAGTACGCTCCTGACGTTCCGGCTGCTGCGCGCGCTCGGCCTGTTCGGCCTGCTGCTGCGGTGCAACGACGCCTTCATCGCCGTCGTTCACATCCATATCGTCGCCATCGGCAGCATTGTACTCGCCGCGGTCGTCGCGCTGGAAGCGTTCCTGCATCTGGGCCTGAGCCGAAGCGATGATGCGGTTATAGTGTTCAGCGTGCTGCAGATAGTTCTCAGCGATCACGCGGTCGCCGGAACTCTGCGCGTCGCGCGCCAGAGCCGCGTATTTTTCCGCTATGTGCTGGGCTGTGCCACGGATTTTAACATCGGGGCCGGAACTGTCATAAGTCCTGGTAAGCGGGTTGCCGCCCTTGCGGTTGAAGTTGTTGTTACCGCCACCATTGTTATTGTTGTTGTTTCCACGCCCCCGGCCGCGCTTGTTTTGCTGTCCTGGCCTCATCAATTGCTCACCTGAATTCTGTTTTGCTGACAATCTGGTTGTTTTCATGCAATTCCGGGCGGAAAACCGCTGGAAATTTTTCCTGAAATTGCTCCATCACGCGCCTTGCCGAAGATAACCCCAGGGCAAGACCTCGCGTATGACGACCGGCTGCGCAAATGCTGCACCGAGCCGCCTGCGAACAAAGTTTACTGATTCACATGCCGGAAACGCCCAGCCTTTCAGGGCTCTTTAAAGAACCCGCTTCGGGACTGACCCATACCCTGACGAATCTGTGTTCGTCCTCAGCCACCCGGCATGTGGCCGCAAACTATCCCGCTTCCTGCGGAAATCCAAGCCTTTTCTTTTGCTGTGCAAAATATCCTTGCAAAAAATCCGCAGACATATCGCGAACAACTATCTCCGGAAGGTCAAAACTCTGTCGTTACCGCCATAATCCTTCACGGCGTCCAGAAGAGAGAAGCCGTGGGAAGCAAATATAGCGGAAACATCAAGCCTTTGATCGAAACCGATCTCCACACCGACAATCCCGTTTTCCACAAGAAAGCGGCCTGCATCGGCAGCAATGAGGCGGTACGGTGCAAGGCCGTCCTGACCTCCATCCAGCGCCGCCATCGGGTCGTGGATACGAACCTCCTGGTCAAGCGTTGCGACGATATCAGTCCTTATATAAGGCGGATTCGACACAATTATGTCAAAGCGGCCAGAGATTTTTTCAAACCAGTCGCTGCGAACGGCCTCGAAGCGCGCGCCGAGATCGTTTCGGGCCGCATTCCGGACCGCCGTTTCGAGCGCATCGGCGGAAATATCGCTGCCGATCCCAGTTGCTTCGGGGCACTCCTTCAACAGCGCCAGACAGATCGCGCCGGTCCCGGTGCCCATATCCAGAATGCGGGCGCTGCCCTTGGCGGAAACGGCTTTTTTCAGCGCCGGCAACAGGGTATCGACAAGAACTTCCGTGTCCGGCCGGGGCTCGAGCGTCTCCTTAGACAAAAGAAGGTCGAGGCCATGAAATTCCCGGTGGCCGAGAATGCGGTGCACGGGCTCGCCATTCGCCCGCCTTTCGATCATGGCCGCGATACGGGCGCTTTCTTCCGGCGTAACGGCACGATCAGGTTTCATCACGAAATCGGTCAATGAAAAACCGACGACCTCCGCAATCAAAAGCCGCGCATCGAGAAGCGGATCGGCGATCCCCGCCGTCTGCAACCTTTTGCGGGCTGCGGCAAGCGCACTCGCGACACTCGCTTCAGCGGCCGTGCTCAAAGCTGTTCGCCGAGCTGTGCAAGCTGTCCGGCCTGATAATCGGCGATCAGCGCATCCACAAGCTCATCGATCTCGCCTTCGATCATCCGGTCCAGCTTGTAGAGCGTGAGGTTGATGCGGTGATCGGTAACACGGCCCTGCGGGAAGTTATAGGTGCGGATGCGCTCGGAACGGTCGCCGGAACCTACCTGGCTCTTACGGTCGGCCGAACGCTCGCTCTCCACCTTCTGGCGCTCGATGTCGTAGAGACGCGAGCGCAGGACCTGCATGGCCTTGGCGCGGTTCTGATGCTGCGATTTCTCCGAGCTGGTAACGATCAGGCCCGTCGGCAGATGGGTGATGCGAACGGCAGAGTCGGTGGTGTTGACGTGCTGGCCGCCTGCACCCGAAGCACGCATCGTGTCGATGCGAATGTCTTCCGGCCGGATTTCGATATCGATATCTTCCGCTTCCGGCAGGACCGCAACGGTGGCGGCAGACGTATGGATGCGGCCGCTCGCTTCCGTTTCCGGCACGCGCTGCACCCGGTGCACGCCGGATTCGAATTTCAGCTTGGAGAACACCCCTCGCCCGCTGATCGTCGCGATGATTTCCTTGTAACCGCCCGCTTCGCCCTCGCTTGCGGAAAGCACTTCCACCTTCCAGCCCTTGGTCGAGGCGAAGCGCTCATACATGCGGAACAGATCGCCGGCGAAAAGGGCTGCCTCGGAGCCGCCGGTGCCCGCCCGAATTTCGAGAATCGCGCTTTTTTCGTCCGCCGCATCCTTCGGCAGCAGCAGAACCTGCATGTCCTTTTCAAGCTCACCGATGCGGACCTCGACATCCGGCAGTTCCATTTCCGCCAGGTCGCGCATATCCTTGTCGGTCGACTTGTCGGCCAGCATCGCCTCCAGATCGGCGGCTTCGGAAACCGCCTTCTCGTAGTCGCGGATTTTCTTCACCACCGGCTCGAGTTCGGAATATTCCGAAGCCAGTTTCACATAGACATCCGCAGCAGGCCCGGCCGACATACGCGCTTCGATCTCACCGAAACGCCTTTCCAACTCGCGCATTTTTTCGACGGGAAGCTTCGCCACCAGTCACTCCAATAATGAAACAGGTCTTTTAGAGGGTTTTCGCTTTTCTTCGAAACGCGAAAACCCTCTAACCTTTTGCTTTAACGCATTTCCGGACGGAAAACCGGGGTCCACTTTTCCTGGAAATGCTCTAGATGGGAATGGAATGCGTTGCGGCAAAGCGTAACAACACCTCGCGCGCGCTTTCCAGCGAATTATGGTCGTCCAGCGCCGCGTTCAGCTCTTCGGCCAGGCGCGCGGCATCGAGCCCGAGCAGCATGGCCTTGACCGGACCGATGGCCGTCGGCGACATGGAAACAGAACGGAAGCCGAGGCCGATCAACGCCATGGCCGAAAGCGGCTTGCCCGCCATTTCGCCGCACAGCGTAACCGAGGTGTGGTGCCTTTCGCCGGCGCGGACGATATCGCGCAAAATGCGCAGGAACGGCTTGCCGAGATTATCGAAACGATCCGAAACACGCGCATTGCCGCGATCGACCGCCATCGAGAACTGGAACAGGTCGTTCGAACCGACGGAGACGAAATCCACCTCCTGCATCAGCTCGTCGAGCTGCCACATCAGCGATGGCACTTCCAGCATGGCGCCGAATTGCAGCTTTTTCGGCAGCGCATGGCTGAATTTCGAAAGATGCTGCACTTCCTTCTGCAAAAGGTCGCGAGCGGCGCGGATTTCCGACACTTCCGTCACCATCGGCAGCATCATGCGCAGCTCGGCGCCCGAGGCGGCGCGCAGAAGCGCGCGCATCTGCGTTCGCATCAGGCCCGGCCGGTCGAGCGACAGGCGGATCGCCCGCCAGCCCAGCGCCGGGTTTTCCTCTTCCTGACCGCGCATATAAGAAACGACCTTGTCGCCGCCGATATCGAGCGTGCGGAAGGTGACGCTCTTGCCCTTCGCCTGCCGCAGAACGGAGCGGTAGAACGCCTCCTGCTCCTCGCCCTTCGGCATGTTGGAGGCGATCATGAATTGCAGCTCGGTGCGGAACAGGCCAATGCCGTCGGCGCCGGATTCGTCGAGCTGCGGCAGGTCCACCAAAAGGCCCGCATTCATCTTCAGATTGACCTTCTGGCCATCCTTGGTGATCGGCTCGACGTTGCGCAGCGCGCGGAACTGCTCCTGCCGCTTGGCGCGCAGGCGCACCTTTTCTTCATAGGCACGCTGCAAATCCGACATCGGGCGCAGATGCACCTGACCGTCATCGCCATCGATAATGATGGGATCGTTGTTTTCCGCCAGAGCGACGATACCGGTCGCCTGCCCGATGATCGGAATGCCCATGGCACGCGCCACAATGACGACATGGCTCGTCACCGCGCCATCTTCCAGCACCAGACCACGCAGTTTTTCACGCGGATAATCGAGCAGTTCGGCAGCACCCATGGCGCGCGCCAGAACGATGGCGTCGAGCGGGAAATCCTGCTCCGGCCCACGACCGCCAAAACCGATCAACTGCCGCAGCAGCCGGTTGGCGAGATCGTCGAAATCATGCATGCGCTCGCGCAGATAGGGATCGGTCAGGCGCATCATGCGCGCCTTGGTGTCGCTCTGCACCTTCTCGACCGCCGCTTCCGCCGTCAGGCCGTTGCGGATCGCCTCTTCCATGCGCCGCACCCAGCCCTGGTCGTGGGCGAACATGCGGTAGGTTTCCAGAACCTCGCGGTGCTCACCCTCGGTCGGCACATCGCGACGCTGCAACATGTCATCGATGGAGAGACGCAGCGAACCGATGGCATCGGCAAGACGCCGGATTTCCGTATCGGCATCTTCATTCAAGAGATTGGTGACGACGATGCGCGGATCGTGCAGCACGACGTGGCCAAGACCGATGCCTTCGCCATAGCCGTCGCCATCGATGGAAACGGCGCGCGTCAGGTCCAGCTCCACTCCGGGGCGGGTGATCTTCTTCAACTCGCCGCTCGCCACTATTTCGGCAATGAGCATCGCGGTTGTCTCAAGCGCTTCCACTTCATCCTCCCGGTATGTTCGGCTGGCCTTGTTCTGGACCACAAGAACGCCAAGAGTGCGACCGGAACGCAAAATCGGCACGCCGAGGAAGGAATGATAAATTTCCTCACCGGTTTCAGGAAGATAGCGGAAAGCGGGATGCGCCTGCGCATCGGAAAGATTGAGAGGTTGGGCGGAAGCGGCGATGGTGCCGACAAGACCCTGCCCCATTTTCAGCTGGGCAAGATGCACGGCATCCTTGTTCAGACCTTCGGTCGCGTAAAGCTCGAGCACGCTGTCGGAACGCAGCACGTAGACTGAGCAAACCTCCGCCACCATGTTGCTGGCAATCTGACGGACGATCTGGTCCAGACGCTCCTGCGGTTCAAGGTGCTCCGCCATCATTTCGCGCAGCCGCTTGAGCAGGACGCGCGGACCTGCGGAAAGGTCTCTCATCGCGTTTGCTCCCCGACACTTCCGATCCGAATGTCATAATATTCGGGAATCAAAAGGTCATTTAAAAATTTATAGCGCGAGAAGCGCGTCCCGCAAGGGACACGCTTTCATGAAACGCCACATCGGAAGAACGCAACTCCGAAGAATCGGAGCATCGGGAACCGATGTCTCGGCTTAGCTCTTATCGAGACCGTAGGCGGAATGCAAAGTGCGAACCGCAAGTTCGGCATAGGCGCCGTCGATCAGGATCGAAATCTTGATCTCGGAGGTGGTGATCGCCTTGATGTTGATGTTCTTCTCGGCAAGCGCCTTGAACGCGCTTGCGGCAACGCCGGCGTGGCTGCGCATACCGATACCGATGACCGAAACCTTGGCGAGACCGGTCTCGTTCTGCGCGACGTCGAAGCCGATCTGGGCCTTGTTGTCTTCCAGAAGCTTGATCGCCTTGGCAACGTCGCCCGAAGGAACGGTGAAGGTCATGTCGGTGCGCGAACCGTCTTCGGAGATGTTCTGCACGATCATGTCGACGTTGATATGCGCTTCGGCGAGCGGCCCGAAGATCGCGGCGGAAACGCCCGGACGGTCGGCCACGCGGCGCAGCGAGATCTGTGCTTCATCCTTGGCATAGGCGATGCCGGTTACGACTTCCTGTTCCACGATTTCATCCTCGTCAC
The DNA here is from genome assembly GCF_006970545.1 of Agrobacterium sp. T29. Lineage (NCBI taxonomy): Bacteria > Pseudomonadati > Pseudomonadota > Alphaproteobacteria > Hyphomicrobiales > Rhizobiaceae > Agrobacterium > Agrobacterium sp. T29. Next base: position 1,420,030 of record NZ_CP040641.1, on the reverse strand, counting down.
AAATCAAAGTACCGGGCGGGTTGATGAGGTCGCCCATGCCCGGCGCATCGGGATCCTCGAAACTGGAGCGAACGAAGGTGCGCACCTTGTGTACCATGGCAAGCTCGACCGAGCGAACCTGCAGAACCTTCGCGCCGAGAGACGCCATTTCGAGCATTTCCTCGAAGGCGATCTTCTTCATGCGGCGAGCCTTGGGCTCGATGCGCGGATCGGTCGTGTAGACACCGTCGACATCGGTATAGATGTCGCAACGATCCGCCTTGACGGCGGCGGCAATCGCAACGGCGGACGTATCCGAACCGCCGCGTCCGAGCGTCGCGATGCGATTGTCCGGGCCGATGCCCTGGAAACCGGCGACAACGGCAACCTGCCCTTCACCCATGCGATGGATGATATCCGAACCGTCGATTTCGAGAATGCGGGCGGCGCCATGCGCATTGTCGGTGCGGATCGGGATCTGCCAGCCCTGCCAGGAGCGCGCATTGATGCCCATGGATTGCAGCGTGATCGCCAGAAGTCCTGATGTCACCTGTTCGCCGGATGCGACAACCGCGTCATATTCGCGCGCATCGAAAAAGGAGGCGGCGTTGGCGCCGGCCACCTTCGCGGCGTTCTGCACCCAGTCCACCAGCTCGTTGGTTTTGCCGGACATGGCGGAAACGACTACGGCCACTTCATGGCCGGCATCCACTTCGCGTTTCACATGCCGTGCGACATTGTGAATGCGTTCGAGGTTCGCGACGGACGTGCCGCCGAATTTCATGACAATGCGAGCCATAGCCTTGACCAGTACCATCCCATTTTCCCGCCGGCTCGTTCAAAGAGCGGACGGACAAGAACAAACCCAGTCGGCTCTTCCTGACAAAGAGCCTCAAGTTGCGGGTCTCTTAGCGAAAAGGCGGGGGGCACGCAATGCCGTTTATGAACCATGCGGTACGCCTTTTTCGCAGCATCGCTCCGGAACAATGGCGGGATGAAAACGTCGACGGGATAAAGCACCCGCAAAAGAGCGTACCGCAGTGCACTGTACAAACCGGCCCATTCGCAGTATGAGCGCGGCAATGCAACCGGCCAGATGGCCGAAATGGCCTGTATCGGCTGCCCCGGAGACTTTAGGACCTATTGGTTTCGGGCGGATGCGGGCGGCTTCATATCCGAAAGACGGTAGATGACAGACACCCAGGGTATCGCCCCGGCGATCGCGCAGGCGTTGGAAAAACGCGGCTATAAAGATTTGACCCCCGTGCAGCAGGCGATGCTTGCACCCGAACTGGCCGATAAGGATGCGCTGGTTTCCGCACAGACCGGTTCCGGCAAGACCGTTGCCTTCGGCATTGCACTGGCGCCGACGCTGCTGCCGGAAAATGGCCGCTTCGGTCAGGCTTCCGCACCCTTGGCGCTCGCCATCGCGCCGACCCGCGAACTGGCCATGCAGGTCAAGCGCGAGCTGGAGTGGCTCTATGAATTCGCCGGCGTCTCGATTGCCTCCTGCGTCGGCGGCATGGATGTGCGCAACGAGCGCCGTGCGCTCGAACGCGGCGCTCACATCGTCGTCGGCACGCCCGGGCGTCTTTGCGACCACATCAAGCGCGGCGCGCTCGATCTGTCGTCCATCCGCGCCGTGGTGCTGGATGAAGCCGACGAGATGCTCGATCTCGGTTTCCGTGAAGATCTGGAATTCATTCTGGAAGAATCGCCGGAAACCCGCCGCACGCTGATGTTCTCGGCCACCGTTCCGCGCAGCATAGCCAAGCTTGCGGAAAGCTACCAGAAGAACGCCGTGCGCATCGCCACCGCTTCCGAACAGAAGCAGCATGTGGATATCGAATATCGCGCCATGCTGGTGACGCCGGCCGACCGCGAGAACGCCATCATCAATGCGCTGCGCTTCTATGAAGCCCGTAACGCCATCGTCTTCTGCTCCACCCGAGCAGCCGTGAACCACCTGACGGCGCGACTGAACAATCGCGGTTTTGCCGTCGTGGCCCTTTCCGGCGAACTGACCCAGAACGAGCGCACCCATGCGCTGCAGGCCATGCGCGACGGTCGCGCCCGCGTCTGCGTGGCGACCGACGTTGCCGCCCGCGGTATCGACCTGCCGGGTCTCGAACTCGTCATCCACGCCGACCTGCCGACCAACTCCGAAACGCTTCTGCATCGCTCCGGCCGCACCGGCCGCGCCGGTCAGAAGGGCGTCAGCGCCATCGTCGTGCCGATCAACCAGCGCCGCAAGGCAGAGCGCCTGCTGGAAGGCGCCAAGGTCAGCCCGGCATGGGTTCGCCCGCCTTCGGCCGAAGAGATTGTCGAGCGCGATGGCGCCCGGCTTCTGGCTGACCCGTCGCTGACCGAGGCCGTGGCCGAGGACGAGCGCGATTTCGTCACCAGGCTGCTCGAACAGCATGGCGCGGAAAAGGTCGCCGCCGCTTTCGTGCGCCTCTACCACGCCGGACGTTCCGCGCCGGAGGACATCGCGGAAGTCTCGCTGGACAACAGCCGCAAGCCGCGCCGCGACAGTTTCGAAACCCCTGAGAACAACGCGCCGCGCCGCGAACGGTCCGATTTCGCCGACAGCGCCTGGTTTTCGCTGTCCGTCGGCCGCAAGCAGAGCGCCGAGCCGCGCTGGCTTATCCCCATGCTCTGCCGCTTCGGCAAGATCACCCGCCAGGATATCGGCGCGATCCGCATGCAGCAGACGGAGACCTTCGTGGAACTGGCGGCCGATGCCGTCGACCGTTTCACCTCCGCCATCGGCAAGGACATGACGCTCGAAAAGGGCATCCGTCTGAAGGCGCTGGAAGGCAAGCCGGAAATGACCGGCGGTTTCCGCGAAGACACGCGCCCGGCCAAGGCGCAGCGGAAATTCAGCAAATCGGACAATGCAAGCGGCCCCCGCGATGACCGCAAGGGCGACGACAAGCCCTGGAAAAAGAAAAAGCCCTTCGGCGACAAGCCGAAATACGAGGGCAAGAAGGACAAGCCCTTCGAAAAGCGCGGGCCGAAGCCGACGAAGGGCTGAGGACGCCCTTCGTTTTTAGCTCTTGCAAGAAAATGGGTCCCTTTTTGTGGGACTCAAGCCGGTCGACAACCTCCTCCGTCATGCCGGACCTGATCCGGCATCCTGCCACGACGCGTCTGCGTCGTGAGAAGACCCTTTTGCGATCAAAGACTTGATCGCGCTAGACCCCGGATCAAGTCCGGGGTGACGGAGTGGGGATGCTAAAACTTTGCAATCGATTCAGGTCGACAGATTCAGCAAAAAGCCCCGCTTTCGCGGGGCTTTTATTTTGTCTCAACTTCTCAGAGCACCGGCAATCAGAATTCCAGCGCGCGGTCGCCGTTTTCGTCCTTGATGCGGTTCGGAAGGCCGATCCTGTTCAGAATGTTCAGGAACGGCTTCGGCGGCAGTTCTTCCACATTGGCCATCTGTTTCACGTCCCATTCGCCAGTGGCGATGAGCATGGCAGCGGCGACCGGCGGAACGCCGGCGGTGTAGGAAATGCCCTGCGAGCCGACTTCTTCATAGGCTTCCTTGTGGTCGGCCACGTTGTAGATGAAGACTTCGCGCTCCTTGCCGTCCTTGATGCCCTTGACGATATCGCCGATGCAGGTCTTGCCGACGTAATCGGGCGCCAGCGAAGACGGATCGGGCAGCACGGCCTTGACCACCTTCAGCGGCACGACTTCTAGGCCTTCGGCGGTCTTGACCGGCTTTTCGGACAGGAGGCCGAGGTTCTTCAGCACCGTGAAGACGTTGATATAGTGATCGCCGAAGCCCATCCAGAAGCGCACATCGGCGCCGTCCATGTTCTTGGACAGCGAATGCACTTCGTCATGGCCGGTCATATAGGCCTTCTGCTTGCCGACAACCGGTAGGTCGAATTCCTGACCGACTTCGAACATCTGGTTCGTCTGCCACTCACCCTTCTGCCAGGAGTAGACGACGCCGGTGAATTCGCGGAAATTGATTTCCGGATCGAAGTTGGTCGAGAACCAGCGGCCATGGCTGCCGGCATTGATATCGACGATATCGACCGAAGTGACCTTGTCGAAATAATCATCCTTGGCGAGACGCGCATAGGCGTTCACCACGCCCGGATCGAAGCCGACGCCGAGAATGGCGGTAATGCCCTTTTCCTTGCACTCTTCCGCGCGCTTCCACTCGTAGTTTCCGTACCACGGCGGCGTCTCGCAAATCTTGGTCGGATCCTCGTGGATCGCCGTATCCATATAGGCAACACCCGTGTCCATGCAGGCACGAAGAACGGACATGTTGACGAAAGCCGAACCGACGTTGATGACGATTTCCACGCCGGTTTTCCTGATCAAGGCTTTCGTCGCCTCGATATCCATCGCGTCAAGCGCATGGGCCTCAAGTTTCACATCTGTCTTGAGGCTCTTCTTTTCGCGTACGGACTCGACAATCTTGCGGCACTTTCCCAAAGTCCGTGACGCAATATGAATGTCTCCCAATACATCGCTGTTCTGGGCGCATTTATGCGCCACGACCTGTGCTACGCCACCGGCGCCGATGATCAGAACGTTCTTCTTCATTTCAGGTGATGCCTCCTTTTCCCCGCAGGGATGAGCTTCGTTTCATGTTAAAAACAGGGTTTAAGACAGGCTTTGCTCGAAATCGGCAAAGTCGAATTCACGAACGGCGCGAACGGTGCCGTCCAGTTCCTTGATGGCGATGGTCGGCATCTTCACGCCGTTGAACCAGTTCTTCTTGACCATCGTGTAGCCGGCCGCGTCCTGGAAGGAGATACGGTCGCCGACCTTCAATTCTTTGTCGAAGCGGAAGTCGCCGAAAATATCGCCCGCAAGGCAGGATTTGCCGCAGACCATGTAGGGATGCTCGCCCTCGTTCGGCGACACCTTGGCGGTTTCCCGATAGATCAGCAGATCGAGCATATGCGCTTCGATGGAGCTGTCGACGATGGCGAGGTTCTTGCCGTTGAACAGCGTGTCGAGAACCGTCACTTCGAGCGTCGTGCTCCTGGTGATCGAGGCCTCGCCCGGCTCCAGATAGACCTGCACGCCGTATTTTTCCGAGAAGGCCGCCAAGCGGTCGCAGAACTGGTCGAGCGGATAATTGTCGCCGGTGAAATGAATGCCGCCGCCGAGGCTGACCCATTCCGCACGCGACAGAAGCGATCCGAATTTCTCCTCGATCTGCGTCAACATGCGGTCGAACAGGGAAAAATCGCTGTTTTCGCAATTATTGTGGATCATGAAACCGGAGATACGGTCCATGACCTTGTCCACCTTGGCCACGTCCCATTCGCCCAGCCGGCTAAAGGGGCGCGCAGGATCGGCAAGATCGAAGCTCGAAGAGCTGACCTGCGGGTTGAGGCGCAGACCGCGCGTAATGCCGGAGGCCTTGTCGGCGAAACGCTCCAGCTGACCGATGGAATTGAAGATGATCTTGTCCGCATTCGCAATCACCTCGTCGATTTCATAGTCGGCATAGGCGACGGAATAGGCATGGGTCTCGCCGCCGAATTTCTCGCGGCCGAGACGCACCTCATAGAGCGAGGACGAGGTGGTGCCGTCCATATATTGCGACATGAAATCGAACACCGACCATGTGGCGAAGCACTTCAGCGCCAGCAGCGCCTTGGCGCCGGATTTTTCCCGCACATAGGCAATCTTCTCCATGTTGCGAAGAAGTTTTGTCTTGTCGATGAGGTAATAGGGCGTCTGGAGCATGTCGTTTCACATATTGATTGAAGTCAAGGTACGTCTCGATGATGGGCCTTATAGGATGCTTGTGACAGGAAAACAAATGTCCGGCACCGAATTCCTCGAAAATCGCCCCCGAGCCGAAGTGCCATCAAGAAAACCCGTCCCGTTGCGGAACCAAGCCGGCATCGGCGCGTTTGACTGACGGACAGGCGGGTGTTTTGGCCGCCGAAACGAAGCTTCACGGACGGCGGTGATGTGTCGTCGTCCCATCAATGATGTTCAGGAAGGACCTCCCCTATGGCAAGCGTGCGTAGCAGCGTCAGCGACAAGATTCAGCAATCCCTCGAAAACGGCGATGCGGCCGATGTGGCAGCGCAGCTCGCCCAGCTTCGCGAAGATCTGGCTAGTCTTGCCAAGAGCGTGAAGGCGCTCGGCGTCGGCGCTTCGCATGAGCTGAAGGCGCAGGCTGCCCGTGTGGCCGATGACGCCCTCACCGCATCCGGAGAAATGGCCGACAGCGTTCGCAATGAAATCTCCACGCTCAACGACAACCTCACCGACCACGTCCAGAAGAACCCGCTCCAGTCCCTCGGCATCGCCGTCGGCGTCGGTTTCGTGCTCGCCCTCCTGACGCGTCGATAAGGCCGCGCTCATGCTTGAGGCATTGCTGGTCTATCTGGGGGAGACCCAGCGCGAGGGGCGCGTCGTTACACGGCGATTGCGCGCGACCATAATCCTGTCGGTTCTGACCGGGATATTCTTCCTGATCGCCTTCATCGCCGCCGTGGTGGCGGGGTCAATCTATCTTGCCCGGCATGTGGGTGCAGGCCCTGCGGCGCTCGTCGTCGCCGGGACCGCGTTCCTGCTCGGAGTCATCATGCTGGTGGCGCTGGCGATCGTCAAACGTCCGAGGGTCTATGCCGCACGGCCCGCTGTCGCGCCTTTCACGGCGGTGCCGCTTGCCGCAGCGCCGCTCGCCCTGCAATCGCTGCTGACGCTGGCGATCCAGGCACGTCCCTATGCGACGCTCGCCGTGGCTGTCGCGGCCGGTTTCCTGGCCACAAGGGTCAATACGAAAAAGTCCAAGTAATTTCTTGGCGACACGATAAGGCAAACCGCGCGTCCAGACGATGGATGCGCGGTTTTTTTTATGTTACCCGCGAAGGATAGACTGGTTGATGGCGTTACCCGCCACGCCGCCCTTATTTGAACAAAGTGACATACAGTCTCGGGCAGTCTCGGCGCGTCCGTAATTTTCTGAAAGGCAATTGATGAAGAAGAAAGTCCTTGTCGTCGGCGGTGCCGGCTATATCGGTTCGCACACCTGCCTTCTCCTGTCTGAGCGAGGATATGAACCGGTCGTTTTCGACAATCTGTCCAACGGGCATGAGGAATTCGTCCGCTGGGGACCCTTCGAACAGGGCGATATTCGCGACCGGGCGCGACTGGACGAAGTCTTCGCCAAACACCGGCCGGAAGCCGTTCTGCATTTCGCCGCGCTGATCGAAGTCGGCGAATCCGTCAAGCAGCCCGTGGCTTTCTACGACAACAATGTCATCGGCTCGCTCAACCTCCTCTCCGCCGCCATCGATGCCGGCGTCACGGCATTCGTTTTTTCGTCCACCTGCGCAACTTACGGTTTGCCGGAACAGGTGCCGATCGACGAGACGCACCGGCAGGCGCCGATCAACCCCTATGGCCGCACCAAATGGGTGGTGGAGCAGGCGCTGAAGGACTACAGCACCTATAAGGGGCTGCGCTCGGTGATGCTGCGCTACTTCAATGCCGCCGGCGCGGATTTCGAAGGCCGCATCGGCGAATGGCACAAGCCGGAGACCCACGCGATCCCGCTGGCCATCGAGGCCGCCCTCGGCCGGCGTCAGGGCTTCAAGGTGTTCGGCACGGATTACGACACACGCGACGGCACCTGTGTGCGTGACTATATCCACATTCTCGATCTCGCCGATGCGCATGTGCGGGCGGTGGATTATCTGCTGGCCGGCGGGGAGACCGTCGAACTCAACCTCGGCACCGGCACCGGCACCACGGTGAAGGAATTGCTGGCAGCGATTTCGAACGTTTCCGGCCGCCCCTTCCCCGTTGAATATACCGGGCGACGCGACGGCGATTCCACGACGCTCGTCGCCAATAACGACAAGGCGAAGGAGGTTCTCGGCTGGGAGCCGCGTTATTCCCTGTCGGACATCATCAAATCCGCCTGGGCATGGCATTCCTCCCGCAATGCCGGGGATTGAACAGCCGGCGAACAAACATAAAAAAGACACCGGCCTGTTGGCCGGTGCCTCCTGCGGGACAGCTGATTGAAGCCGGTCCCGCTCCTGCCTCCCAGGGACGGGAATTAGGGCTTGGTGGCGGACGTCGTCGTGCTGTCGGGAGCCGCAGGTGTTGCCGCATTCTTCTCGCTGGCCTTCTGTTCCAGCGTCTTGAATTCGGGAGCGGCCTTCAGCGTTTCCGCCGTTTCTGTCGTTGTCAGGCGGATGGTGCCGTCCTGCGCGTTGCGCGTCATCGTCACCTTGTCCATCGGAACGGCAACGTCCTTTGCGCCGATACCCAGGAAGCCGCCCACACCGATCACGGCCGCAACCAGACCACCGTCTTCTTCCATGATCAGGTTGGTGACGTTACCGATGCTTTCATCGGCCGCAGTATAGACCGACTTGCCGATATAATCGTTAGCGCTGACCTGCGTTTCGCCCTGTTCGGTCAGATAGGCGCCGCCTGTCGTTGTCCCCGCGCTGTCATTGGTCGAAGGAGCGGCAGGCGTCATCGGGGTGGCAGGCGGGGTTGCCGGCTCCGTCTGCGTACTCGGATTTGCCGGCGCAGGCTGGGTGGTGCCCTGAGCGATGGCCAGCGGCGCGAAAGCCGTCGTGCCCATCAGGGCGGCGGTGACGAGTATCGTAAGTTTCTTAGCCATTTCGTACCTTCCTTTCATCGTTCTCGACTGGCCGGCGGGGGATGAATTTCATGTCCGCTTCTCGGCCGGTTCGTCTGGCAAACGGGTTGGTCGTTGAAATAGTTCCGATTTTTTCAATCACGCCGACGCAATTGCGGCCTGCCGCAACAACCGAAGGTAAAAATCAGGCATTGCTAAAGGGGGACGGCACGGTATTATCCGTGTCGTAACAATGCCATAACTGCCGGAGTTTTTTGTATGCCTCGACCCGGCGACAGACTGAAAGACATGATCTCGGCTTTGCGTCGGCGCAGTGCGAATTTTTTTCCGACCGCCTCCATCGGCACCTATCTGGTGGTGATGGCGACCGTCATCACGCTCCCGCTCATTCTTTTCGGCGGCTATCTGATGCTCCGCCTCGAGGCGGAAAAACGTGACGACCTGCAAAGGGAAACCATCGAGGATGTGCGGGTGGTCTCCCGCAACATCGACCGCCGCCTGCAGGAAATCGCCACCTCGCTCAATCTCCTGTCGCAATTTCCGGAACTTGAGAGCGGCAACCTTGCTGCATTTCAGGGACGCGTCGCAGACAGCCTGAAGCGGGAAGGCCTCTACGCCATTCTCGCCACCAAGGACGGCCAGCAGCGTCTCAACACCCGGGTACCCTATGGCCAGCCGCTCAGCAAGGTGCCGGAGGGAGCTAATCTCGCCAGGGCGGTCGACTCCCGTCGCATCACCGTCTCGGACATGTTTTTCGGCGCGACCAGCAAGGAATGGGTGTTCAACGTTACCATGCCGCTTGGCCCGGAACTGGATTCGGCCGGGGATGCCCTGATCCTGACGCAGAACGCCAGCGACCTCAGCCGGCTGATCTCCACGGAAAACCTGCCACGCAACTGGGCGGTCGCCATTATCGACGGGACCAATCGCGTCGTCGTTTCCAGCGCGCAGGAGGAGGCGGAAGTGGGCAAACCCTTCGTCAATCCTGACGTACTCTCGGAAATGCAGGCCTTCAGCGGCAATTTTTTTGATAGCAAAGGTAATCTCTACGCCTATGCCCAATTGCCGGGATGGCAATGGAAGACCGTGATGTGGGGGCCGCTTGCGGCAAGCCAGGCGGTGCTGGTGGACACATGGCGACAGATGATGATCGGCAGCCTTGTGCTGGTGCTGATCGCCATTGGCGGCGCCTATCTGGTCGGCCGGCAATTGCGCAGCTCCATTCGTGACCTGACGCTGATGGCCGAGCGCATCGGTGAAGGCGAAATCGTCGCTCCTGTCGATACCAAGATAAAGGAAGCCAACCAGGTCGCCATCGCACTCTCCAACGCTTCCTTCGACAGAAGCCAGTCGGAAGAGCGGCTGCAATTGCTGCTGCACGAACTGGTGCACCGTTCCAAGAACATTCTGACGCTGGTTCAGGCGATGATACGGCAATTGGGACGCGAGAATAAAAGCATTCCGGAATTCCAGAAGGAGGTGGATCACCGCCTGCGCGGCCTTGGAATGTCGATCCGGGCTCTGGCGGAGGTTCAATGGCAGGGTCTGCCGATCCGCAAGTTGATCGAGACCCACCTCGATGTTTTCGGCACCGTGTCGCAGCGCATCGCGCTGGCGGGAGACGATTTCATGCTTTCTCCGGAAGCGGCACAGAATTTCGGTCTTGTCATCCACGAGCTGACGACGAATTCCATCAAATATGGCGCACTGTCGGTTCCATCGGGAAAAATTACCGTGCGCTGGCAGTCGCTTGAAAAAGACGGACGGCAGATGATCCATCTCGTCTGGACCGAGACGGGCGGACCGCCCGCCAGAGAACCGAGCCGCAAAGGCTTCGGCACCACGGTCATCAAAAGACATGCGGAAGGCGCCTTCGGCGGGCAGGTGCTGACGGAATATCGTGAATCCGGCTTCGAGTGGTCGCTGGAAGCGCCGATGCGTTACTTCACGCCCAAACGATCGGAACAGACAGGCGCGCATTGAGGCCGGGACTTGCGGACCTATCCGCCGTGCAGACGGCAAAAAAGCCGGGGCAAAAATGGCCGGTATTTTGCACAATGTTAAAAAAAACGCATTTTTTGGGAACCGAATCCGGTCGGGCGTGTTTTTACTGCAGGCCAAGCAATTCCCCCGTCCCCGCCTGAAGCTTGGCTGAAAATAAACAGGTTTCGCCCCTGAAAACCTGTCATAAAAATAGCACGGCTCTTTCATGAGCCGTGCTTTTTGTTTTGGTTTTCATGAAATGAAAGAGGAACCCGGCGCTGCGCGCGATATCGCGATTTCAGGCATCCGCGCCGTCGCCGGACGGAAATTTCAGCCGGTAGACGATCCGCTCCGGCGTCAACTCGTATTCGGCGCTTCCCCCCAATGCGGACGGAACCACCTTTTCGAGCACCACGCTGCCGAAACTGCCGCGCCGGGTCTCCGCCGGCTCTTTCGACGGCATCATCGGCTCATTCCATTCCACGATATAAAAATCGCCCTCCTGACGACATTGCAGGGATATGGGCGGGTGATAGGCAAGATTGCCGCTATGGCTGACGGTGTTGACGACCAGCTCGTGGAAGGCGAGCCCGATATAAAGCGCGCCATTCGGATTGAGCAGCAGGTTTTCGCCTTCCATATGGATGAGGTTCGGATACTCCGGCACATAAAGATCGAATTGCTGGCGCAGCAACTCGAATATGCGCGCGCCCCGCCAGTCTGAGTCCGTGATGAGATCCTGACTCTGGGCAAGGGCGTGCAGTCGGCCGCGGAACTTGCGCAGGAAATCATCCTTGGTGAGGCTGAAACGGGCCGTCTGGCCGGCAAGGCTCTGGATGATCGCCAGGAGATTCTTGGAACGGTGGCTGACCTCGCGCAGCAGCGAGCGCAGAAGCTGTTCGCGCCGCCTTTCCGCCGTTACCTCCCGAATGGTGGTTTTCAGCACCGTCTGGTTCGACTGGTTGAAGGTGGAATGGACCTGAAACTGAAAAACCCGATCCTTGCCGGCGTTGACTTCCAGCATGCCGCGGCTGCCGGCCGTATTCATGTCCTTTTTAAGTTCGGCAAGCCTGGCGGAAAGGTCGTTACCGAACAGATTTTCATCGGTCGGATGGGAATCGGCCGGAAGTTTCCAGACATCCGGCAGATTGGCCACGAATATATAGTCGCGGTTCCAGTCCTGCAGCATGACTGTCTCACCCGAATCGAGCAAGGCGAGGACGAGCGAATCGTGAAGTTCGCTTTCGTCCCTCTCCGCGTTATGCCATGCCAGCCGATGCAAATTCGTCTCCTTGCAGAAAGCCGCGGGGCAGTCCCACGACCGTAACCGCCAACGCCCGGGCACCAGAGTGGTTCCCGGTCAGCCTGCGGTTTCGGCAAAATTCACGCCGCGACGCGTGAGCTTTCGTTGAAAAACAGGGCCTGGCTGATAAGCGCTTTCACCATGTCCGGATTAAACGGCTTCGTCACAAGGAAGGTCGGCTCCGGCCGCTCGCCCGTCAGAAGACGCTCGGGGAAGGCGGTGATGAAGATTACCGGCAGCGTGGTCATCTGCAGGATGTCCTTCATCGCATCGAGACCGGAACTGCCGTCGGCGAGCTGAATATCGGCAAGGATCATCTTCGGCTGGGTGCGATGGAAGAGATCGAGCGCTTCCGTGTGGGTGCGGGCGATGCCCGTGACGCGGTGGCCGAGATCGGTAACCATCTGCTCGATATCCATGGCGATAAGAGGTTCGTCCTCGATGATCATGATATCGGTCGCCACCTGCCGGGCGATTTCAGACGCTGCCTCGTCGATCAGCTTGCCGACCTGATCCTCGGAGACCTTCAGAACCTCTGCGGTTTCCGAAGGCGTGAATTCTTCGACCGTGGTCAAAAGGAATGCCTGACGGGCCAGCGCCGGCACGGCGGAGAGGTTGGCCGAGGCGCGTTTTTCCCATCCCGACAGGTTTTCGTCGGTCTTAATATTGATCGTGACGGAACTAAAGATCGATACGAACAATTGATAAAGCGAAACGCGATCGCTGCTTGTCTGCGGAAAAATGCTGATATCGGCGATCAGAGCTTCGAGTGTTGCCGCAACATAGGCATCGCCCGTCGATTGTGAGCCGCAAACGGCACGCGCGAACCTGCGCAGATATGGCAGGTGCGGTGCGATGCGTGTAGAAACTGACATGGAATTCTCCCCTTTCATGCGGTCTGCAACGCAAACCCACGATAGCAACGTGCGCATTGCAAAAAAAGTTCCGGAGCGCCGGAACTATTTTTTTCACGGCGCATTCTTTGCCACGACGCAAAAGGAATACCGGACGTTATGAGCATATTTCAATCGGACCAAGATCAGCCGGACAATTCGGCCGCCCCCCAGGTTCCACACTCCGGGCGGGCGGTGATTTCCCGTAAGCTCAGGGAGCTTTATGATGCCGTTCAGGATGAAGGCATCCCTGACAAATTCCTCGACCTTCTCGAAAAACTCGATGAAGCCGAAAGCAGAGCCAAAATGAAGGCTTCGGAGGAATGATGGCGAAAGAGCCGGAGCAGACAGAATACAACTTCAAACGGGAAATGCTGGCGGCGCTGCCGAACCTGCGCGCCTTCGCGATTTCGCTCATCCGCTCGCGGGATCGTGCCGACGACCTCGTGCAGGACACGATCATGAAGGCATGGGCGAAACAGGACAGCTACCAGCCGGGCACCAATATGCGGGCATGGCTAGTAACGATCCTGCGCAACGAGTTCTACAGCCAGATTCGCAAATCCGGCCGTGAGGTGCAGGATACGGACGGCGTCTATACCTCGCGCCTGTCGGTGCCGCCGGAACAGCATGGTTCGGTCGACCTTCAGGATTTCCGCGCGGCACTGGCAAAACTGCCGGACGACCAGCGTGAAGCGATCCTGCTGATCGGTGCCTCGGGTTTTGCCTACGAGGAAGCCGCCGAGATTTGCGGTTGCCCCGTCGGCACCATCAAGAGCCGTGTCAGCCGCGCAAGGCTGCGCCTGCAGGAATTGCTCGGCATCGAAAACGAAAACGAGTTCGGCCCGGACGCGCAGATGAGCGCGGTCACCGCCGCCGCCACGGCGCGTTGAGAGCGCTGAATTCGGACAGTGGCGAACGGGCGGGCCTGCGTCTGCCCGTTAAGACGATGACAAAGGCCGCAAACCTCTCCTCCGTCATGCCGGACTTGATCCGGCATCCAGCCACGGCGCGTCTGCGCCGTGAAAGGACTCTCTCGCGATCAATGACTTGATCGCACTGGATCCCGGATCTAGTCCGGGGTGACGGTGTGTGGATGATACGGCGAGCGCGCGCCTGCCACTGTCTTCGTGTTACCCCTTCAGATACCCGTTTCCTTGACCGATTGCATGACCACGAAGGTCGAGGTGTTGGCCACGGATGGCAGGCTTGAGATTTTCTCGCCGAGCACCCTTCGATACTTGCGGATATCGCTGGTGCGCACCTTCAGAAGATAATCGAAGGCGCCGGCGATCATGTGGCACTCCTCCACTTCCTTGATCTTGCGCACCGCCGCGTTGAATTCCTCCAGCGCCTTTTCGCGCGTATCGGAAAGCTTTACCTCGGCGAAGGCAATGTGATCGACACCGAGCTTCTGCGGATTGAGCATGGCGCGGAAGCCGAGAATATAGCCCTCATCCACCAGCCGCTTCAGCCGCGTCTGGCAGGGCGTCTTGGAAAGACCGACCCTTTTCGAGAGCTGCAGCACGGACATGCGCCCGTCTTCGCTCAGCGCCTCGAGGATCTTGAGATCGAAGTGATCCAGATCGTCTGTTTTTTGGCTATTTGCCATGTAATTTTACGCCATATCTCAAAAATAAAAGTTCATATTGCCTATTTTATCCTGAAAATAGGGCCATAGCAATTTCTGCGGTGATGATATTGTCTGCGACAGGATGACAAGCGGTGGTCGGAGGACAAGCTGCCGCCGAAAGTCTGTCTTCAACAGCGTTTTCAGGATTTTCAGAATGGCCGATGGTGCAAGCAACGCCGGTGTAGTGGCGAACGGTATCTTCCAGAATTTTGCGCCGCCGGTGCGCGAGCAAAGCCTGCTGCGCAAGGCGGTCACCGCCGCCTATCGCCGCCCGGAGGAAGAATGCCTGGCACCGCTGATCGAGGCGGCAACGGTAACGGCGGAAGAGACGAAAGCCATTCGCGACACGGCCAGCAAACTGATCGAGGCATTGCGCGCCAAGACCAAGGGCACCGGCGTCGAGGGACTGGTGCAGGAATATTCGCTCTCCAGCCATGAGGGCGTGGCGCTGATGTGCCTTGCCGAAGCGCTGCTGCGCATTCCCGACACCGCCACCCGCGACGCGCTCATCCGCGACAAGATCGCCCGCGGCGACTGGAAATCCCATATTGGCGGCGGGCGCTCGCTCTTCGTCAATGCCGCCACCTGGGGCCTCGTCATCACCGGCAAGCTGACCTCCACCGTAAACGATAGCGGCCTTTCGGCGGCGCTGACCAAGCTGATCGCCCGCGCTGGCGAACCCGTCATCCGTCGCGGCGTCGACATGGCCATGCGCATGATGGGTGAGCAATTCGTCACCGGCGAAACCATCGGCGAAGCGATCAAGCGTTCGAAGCCGCTGGAAGAACAGGGCTTCCAATATTCCTACGACATGCTGGGCGAAGCCGCGACAACCGCGAAGGATGCGGAGCGTTATTACAAGGACTACGAAAACGCCATCCACGCCATCGGCAAGGCGTCTGCCGGCCGCGGCATCTATGGCGGTCCGGGCATTTCAATCAAGCTTTCGGCGCTGCATCCGCGTTACGCTCGCGCGCAGGCCGAGCGGGTGATGGCGGAACTGCTGCCGCGCGTCAAATCGCTGATGCTGCTCAGCAAGAAATACGATATCGGCCTCAACATCGATGCCGAGGAAGCCGACCGGCTGGAACTGTCGCTCGATCTTCTGGAGGAACTGGCGCTCGACAGGGACCTTGCGGGCTGGAATGGCCTCGGTTTCGTCGTGCAGGCCTATGGCCGCCGCTGCCCCTTCGTTCTGGACTACATCATCGATCTCGCCCGTCGCTCGGGCCGCCGCATCATGGTGCGCCTCGTCAAGGGCGCCTATTGGGACGCGGAAATCAAGCGCGCGCAGGTGGAAGGGCTGGAAGACTTCCCGGTCTTCACCCGCAAGGTCCACACGGACGTCTCCTACATTGCCTGCGCCCGTAAGCTGCTCGCCGCACGCGATCTGGTCTTCCCGCAATTTGCGACCCACAATGCGCAGTCCATGGCGACGATCTACCATCTCGCCGGCCCCGCCTTCAAACTCGGCGACTATGAGTTCCAGTGCCTGCATGGCATGGGCGAACCGCTTTACAGCGAAGTCGTCGGCAAGAAGAAACTCGACCGGCCGTGCCGTTTCTATGCCCCCGTCGGCACCCATGAGACGCTGCTCGCCTATCTCGTCCGCCGCCTGCTGGAAAACGGTGCGAACTCTTCCTTCGTCAACCGCATTGCCGACCCAGCCGTGCCGGTGGATTCCCTGCTGGAAGACCCGGTTGCCGTCGTCAAGGCCTATACCGTTCCCGGCGCACGTCACGACCGCATCGCCGCCCCCGAAGGCCTGTTCGGCCCGGAACGCAAAAACTCCGCCGGCCTCGATCTTTCCAGCGAAACGACGCTCGCCGCACTGGACAAAATCCTGAAGGCAGGTGTTGCGACGGAATGGAAAGCCACAGCGCCGCAGGCAGGGGGCAACACGCGCCCGGTTCTCAACCCCGGCGACCACAATGATATCGTCGGCCATGTGACGGAGCCGACTGAAGCCGATGTCGAAGCGGCCATGCAGCGGGCCGCGGCCTCAAGCTGGCCCTCCACCCCGGTGGACGAACGCGCCGCCTGCTTGGAGCGGGCCGCCGACGCGATGCAGGCAGAAATGCCCGCCCTGCTCGGCCTCATCATGCGCGAAGCGGGAAAATCCATGCCCAACGCGATTGCCGAGGTGCGCGAGGCGATCGACTTCCTGCGTTATTACGCGGCGGAAGCCCGCAGAAACTTCAAGACCGGCGAAACGCCGCTCGGCCCGGTCGTCTGCATCAGCCCGTGGAACTTCCCGCTCGCCATCTTCATCGGTCAGGTCACGGCGGCGCTGGTTGCCGGCAATCCGGTGCTGGCGAAGCCCGCCGAAGAAACGCCGCTGATCGCAGCGCAGGGCGTGCGCCTGCTGCATGAGGCCGGCGTTCCGCAGGATGCCGTGCAGCTTCTGCCGGGCGACGGCAAGACGGGTGCGGCGCTTGTTGGCTCACCCCTTACAGCCGGTGTAATGTTCACGGGTTCGACGGAAGTGGCGCGGCTCATTCAGGGCCAGCTTGCCGGCCGGGTTCTGGCCAATGGCCAGACGGTGCCGCTGATCGCCGAAACCGGCGGCCAGAACGCCATGATCGTCGATTCCTCCGCGCTTGCCGAGCAGGTCGTCGCCGATGTCATTGCATCCGCTTTCGACAGCGCCGGCCAGCGCTGCTCGGCGCTGCGTATTCTCTGCCTGCAGGAAGATGTGGCGGACCGCACGCTGACCATGCTGAAAGGCGCGCTGCACGAATTGCGCATCGGCCGCACCGACAAGCTTTCCGTCGATGTCGGCCCCGTCATTACCGCCGAGGCGAAAGGCATCATCGAAAAGCACATTGATGGCATGCGCTCGCTCGGCCACCGGATCGAACAGATCACGCTTGCCGGCGAAACCGGCAAGGGCACCTTCGTGCCGCCAACCATCATCGAAATGAAATCGCTCGCCGATCTGAAGCGCGAAGTCTTCGGCCCGGTGCTGCACGTCATCCGCTTCAAGCGTGACAATCTCGACCGGCTGATCGACGAGATCAACGCCACCGGTTACGGCCTGACCTTCGGCCTGCATACCCGCCTTGACGATACGATCCAGCACGTTCTGTCCCGCGTCGCGGCCGGCAATCTTTATGTGAACCGCAACATCATCGGCGCGGTGGTCGGCGTGCAGCCCTTTGGCGGACGCGGCCTTTCCGGCACCGGTCCAAAGGCCGGTGGGCCGCTCTATCTCGGCCGCATGACGCACACCGCACCGAAGATCGACCGCATCGCCAGCCAGCAGGATCAGGCCGCCGTCGATCTCGCCCGCTGGCTGGATGAAAACGGCGAAACCGTCGCGGCCGAAGCCGCACGGCAGGCGGCAGCTCGTTCCGGCCTCGGCTTCGAAACCGAGCTGGCGGGTCCCGTCGGCGAGCGCAATGTCTATGCACTGCATCCGCGTGGAAAGGTTCTGCTGGTTCCGGCAACCGAACAGGGGCTTTACCGCCAGCTTGCGGCAGCGCTCGCGACCGGAAACGCGGTTGTCATCGACAATGCTTCGGGACTGGAGAAATCCATTTACGGACTGCCGGCAACCGTGACCTCGCGCATCGTCTGGGCGGATGACTGGGAAAAATCAGCGCCCTTCGCCGGCGCGCTGGTCGAGGGCGATGCGGCGCGTATCGTGGCGGTCAATAAAAAGATCGCCGCCCTGCCCGGCCCGCTGGTTCTCGTTCAGGCAGCGACAACGGAAGCGCTTTCCGGGGAAAGCCAGCCCTATAATCTCGACTGGCTGGTCGAAGAAGTCTCCGTCAGCGTCAACACCACAGCCGCCGGCGGCAATGCCAGCCTGATGAGCATTGGCTGATAATATCGTCCAGCGGGGTCTCGGCCCTGCCGGTTCATGCCTTATCCGTTGGTGTCGCCACGGCCGAAGAGCTGGTTCAGAACCTGCTCTTCCAGCCTTGCGAATTCCGCCGTACCATGACGGCGCGGACGCGGCAGTTTCACATCGAGATCGAGCGCGATGCGCCCTTCGTCGATGACGACGATGCGATCCGCAAGCGCCACGGCCTCCGATACATCATGGGTGACGAGAACGGCGGTGAATTTCTGCTTGCGCCAGATGCGCTCCAGCAGAAGCTGCATTTCAATGCGGGTGAGCGCATCGAGCGCGCCAAGCGGCTCATCCAGCGCCAGGATTTGCGGATGGGCCACCAGCGCACGCGCCAGAGCAACACGCTGCTTCTGGCCGCCGGAAAGCACATAGGGCCACTCACCCGCCCGGTCCTTCAGACCGACCTCCTCGAGAATGGTAAGCGCCTGCTCCTGCGCCGCCTCGCCCTTGGCGATGCCCGTCAGCCCCACGGAGACATTGCTCGCGATACGTTCCCACGGCAGAAGACGCGGCTCCTGAAACATCATGCGGGTGCGGCTCGATGCATCTTTCGACACGGTTCCGGTCGTCGGCGTGTCGAGGCCGGCCAGAATGCGCAGGAGCGTGCTCTTGCCGCAGCCGCTCTTGCCGATGACGGCCAGAAACTCGCCTTCCCGCACATCGAGATCGATGCCGCGCAGAACCGGTTTATCGCCAAAGCTCTTCGCTACATTGCGGAAGCTGAAGGCAACCTTGCCTTCGGTCGTCTTCTCGCGTTGTTCGATTTTCCCCTGCGACGGGAGGGATGGCGGGGCATCCGGGCGTCTCAGCGTCGTCACATTGCCGGTCGACATGGGTTACCTCAGACTTTCTTGAAGGCTGGATGCCATTGCAGGAAGATGCTTTCGAGGAAGCGGGCGAAACTGTCGGCCAGCTTGCCGAGAAGCGCATAGATGAGGATCGACAGAACCACGACGTCGATCAGCAGGAACTCGCGCGCCTGCATGGCCATATAGCCGAGGCCGGACG
The DNA here is from genome assembly GCF_006970545.1 of Agrobacterium sp. T29. Taxonomy (NCBI): domain Bacteria; kingdom Pseudomonadati; phylum Pseudomonadota; class Alphaproteobacteria; order Hyphomicrobiales; family Rhizobiaceae; genus Agrobacterium; species Agrobacterium sp. T29. The sequence goes on along the minus strand of NZ_CP040641.1, from coordinate 1,400,752 downwards.
AGGAAGAGATGGTTTCGGCGACGATGAGCGTCAGCCACATGATACCGAGCGCATAACGCAGGCCGGTGAAAATGGCGGGCAGCGCGCCGGGCAAAATGACCCGCCGGAACAGCGTGAAGGGCGACATGCCGTAGGTACGGCCCATCTCCACCAGTTGCGGATCGACACCCTGAATGCCGAGCAGCGTGTTGATGTAGATCGGGAAAAACACCCCGAGCGCGACGAGGAAAAGCTTCGCCTCCTCATCGATGCCGAACCACAGGATGACCAGTGGAATGAGCGCCAGATGCGGAATGTTGCGGATCATCTGCAGCGTCGTATCGGTGAAGCTGCGGGAGAATTTGGAGAGGCCATTGGCCAGGCCGAAAATGAAGCCGATGGAGCCGCCAATGGCGAAACCGGCGAGTGCGCGGGCGGAGCTGACGCCGATATTGGCGACAAGCTCACCCGAGAGCAGAAGCCGCCAGAAGGCTTCCGCGACAGCCGAAGGGGCCGGCAGCACATTGGCGGAAATCAGACCGGCACGCGCCGCCGCCTCCCAGCCCGCAAGAATGAGTGCGGGGAGCAGCCAGCCTGTGATGCCGCCAATCTCGATACGCTTTACGGTACTCATGGCATGCCCTCCGACTCTTGCTCAGTTCGTCGCGCCCGACCAGACGGCATCCTTGATGCTGATCTGTTTCGGGATCAGACCGAGACGATAAAAGCGGTCGGCGGTTTCCTGCTGACTGGCGACGATCTTGTCGTCGATCTTGGTAATGCCGAATTCCGAGCGGTTCGCGGCGAGCGTCTGCGCCTCCAGCGGCACACCCGTCACCTCATGCAAAGCTGCGGCGACCTTGTCGCGGTTGGCGGCGGACCATTTCGCCGCCTCGCCTAGAGCATCGATGGTGATGTTGATGGTGTCTGCATTGGATTTGGCGTAATCGCGATTGGCGAGGAAATAGGTGCTGACAGCAAGCACATCGCTGGTGCGGGCCAGAGTGACCGGCTTGTAGCGGGTTTCGGCAATCGCATAGAAGGGATCCCAGACGGCCCAGGCGTCGATCTTGTCGCTGGCGAAGGCGGCGGAAGCATCGGCGGGGCTGAGATACACCACCTCGATGTCGCTGAATTTCAGGCCGTTCTTCTCCAGCGCCGCCACCAGCAGATTATGCGCGCTGGTGCCCTTGCCGACACCGACCTTCTTGCCCTTGAGATCGGCAACCGACTTGATGCCGCTTTCAGGCTTGGTGAAGATCGCCTCACCCTTGCCGTTCGAAGGAAGGGCCGCGACATAAACGATGGCGGAACCCGCCGCCTGACCGAAGATCGGCGGCGCATCCCCCGTCCAGCCGACATTGATGGAGCCGACATTCAGCGCCTCCACCAGCGGCGGGCCAGCGGTGAACTCAACCCAGGAAACCTTCACGCCCTTGGCCTCAAGCGCCTTTTCGATGACACCCTGCTGGCGGGCGATCACCGGCAGGCCGGTTTTCTGGTAACCGATCTTCAGCTCTTCCGCCGCCTGCGCCTGCAGCGGCAGAACCGATAACGCGGCGGCAACAAAAAGGCTGGCGGAAAGCGCGCGGCGGGTGATGGCTGGCATTTTATCTCCTTGTCACCAGCCCCTCTGGCCGGTTCACGATATGGAGCAATGCTAGGGTTTTCTATTAAAACGATAGAGAGACGATAATTCAATATGAGCAATATTGCGGGAATAAAATTCCGCGCAAATGCCTCTTTTCCGCAAATCGTCGCGGACCTTCCCGTCTGAGCCATCGAATAGAAATGCCGGCGCGGATGGAGCCGCGCCGGCATGATGTATCAATTTCTCTATGGAGGTAGCGATTATTCGATATCGAAGGAAACGCCCTGCGCCAGCGGCAGCGCCTTGGAGTAGTTGATGGTGTTGGTGGCGCGGCGCATATAGGCCTTCCACGCATCCGAACCGGATTCACGGCCGCCGCCGGTTTCCTTTTCACCGCCGAAGGCGCCGCCGATTTCCGCACCCGAGGTGCCGATATTGACGTTGGCGATACCGCAGTCGGAGCCTTCCGACGACAGGAACCGTTCCGATTCCTGCATGTCGCGGGTGAAGATCGATGAGGAAAGACCAGCAGCGACAGCGTTATGGTCTTCTATCGCCTGATCGAGATCGCTATATTTCATGACATAGAGGATCGGCGCGAAGGTTTCTTCCAGCACCGGTCCAGCCTGCTTCGGCATTTCGACCAGAGCAGGCTTGACGTAATAGGCATCCGGCGCACCCGTATCCACACGCCCGCCGCCATTCACTACGCCATCATGGGCTTTCGCCGCTTCGAGGGCCTTCTGCATGCCGTCGAAAGCCGCCTTGTCGACCAGCGGGCCGACGAGTGCGGAGGTTTCCAGCGGGTTGCCGACGGAAACGGAGGCATAGGCCTTTTTCAGACGCGGCACGAGCTGGTCATAGACGCTGTCATGCACGAAGAGACGGCGAAGCGTGGTGCAGCGCTGGCCGGCCGTGCCCATGGCGCCGAAGGCGATGGCACGCAGCGCCATGTCGAGATCGGCGGAAGGGCAGACGATGCCGGCATTGTTGCCGCCGAGTTCCAGAATGGCGCGGGCAAAGCGTTTCGCCAGACGCGGGCCGACATCGCGGCCCATGCGGGTGGAGCCAGTGGCGGAGACGAGCGGCACCTTGGGATTGTCCACCAGAGCTTCACCCACCGCGCGGTCGCCGATCAGAAGCTGCGAAAGACCTTCCGGCGCATCGCCGAAACGGGCGGCCGCGCGCTCGAAGATGCCCTGAACGGCAAGCGCCGTGAGCGGGGTCTTTTCCGAAGGCTTCCAGACCACCGAATTGCCGCAGACAATGGCAAGCGCCGCATTCCACGACCAGACGGCGACCGGGAAGTTGAAGGCGGAGATGACGCCGACGACGCCGAGCGGATGCCAGGTTTCCATCATGCGATGGCCGGGGCGTTCGGTGGCGATGGTGAGACCATAAAGCTGGCGGGAAAGGCCGACCGCGAAATCGCAGATATCGATCATTTCCTGCACTTCGCCGAGGCCCTCGGAGGGAACCTTGCCGGCTTCGAGCGACACGAGACGGCCGAGATCGGCCTTGAAGGCGCGCAGCTCTTCGCCGAGCAGCCGGATCAGCTCACCGCGACGGGGCGCCGGCACATTGCGCCATGCCTTGAAGGCGGCATCGGCCCGGTCGATCACGGCTGCTACACCCTCGACCGAAACGGTCTTGAGGCTTGCGACCTGTTCACCCGTCACCGGGCTGAAGGAGGCCATATCGCCGCCGGTATAAAGATCGCGGGCAACGCCCATCCTGTCGAGCAGGGCCGCGGCTTCCTGTTTCACGTCGAGCTTCGTGGTCGCATCCATGTCCATCGTCCTTTTGGCTTAAAAGGGGAGGAAAGGCCGTTTCGATACGGCGCTTTCAACTCCCGTCACTCTTCTTTCCCCGAATTTGCCATTCGTTCTGTGAAACTGGCGTTTTACACCGTTCCATTCTTTCCCGTAATCATATATGGGCATAATGGCCCTTTTCCAATGAGGAAAGCGGGTAAGTTGATGCGAGAATGGAATGGATCCGCGCAGAAGACTGGTCCCTGACATCGTTACCCTGCAGGCGTTCGAATGCGCGGCACGGCATGGCAATTTTACGCGTGCGGCGGAAGAACTCAACCTCACGCAGAGCGCGGTGAGCCGGCAGATCGGCGAACTGGAAGCGCAGACGGGAATGCAGCTTTTCGAGCGCATCCGCAGGCGGGTGGTGCTTTCGGAGGCGGGGCGTAAATTCCTGCCGGATGTGCGGCGCCTGTTGCAGCAATCCGAGCAGCTGATGGTGCGCGCGGTTTCAGCCGGAACATCGCACGCATCGCTTTCCGTCGCGACACTGCCGACATTCGGCAGCCGCTGGCTGATGCCGCGCCTCCACCGCTTCATCGACGCCAATCCGGAAATAACGATCACCATCGGCTCCCGCTCGCATCCCTTCGATTTTGATGAAGAAGGTTTCGATCTCGCCATTCACTACGGCCAGCCGGTCTGGGCGCATGGCACCTGCACATTTTTGTGCAACGAAGTCATTGTGCCAGTCGCAAGCCCCGCCCTGCTGCGCCGCGCCAGCGTGAGCAAGCCGCAGGATCTGACCGGGCAGCCGCTGCTGCATGTGACGACGCGGCCGAAACTATGGACGGAATGGCTGGAGATGAACGGGGTGACAGCCGAGAATGCCTATCAGGGCAGCCGTTTCGACCAGTTCTCGATGATCATTGAGGCCGCCGCAAGCGGCATCGGCTTTGCCCTTCTGCCGAAATATCTCATCGAGGCGGAGATCGCCTCCGGCCGCCTCGAAATCGTCTTCGACATCCCCTTGCAGACCGACAAGAGCTATTACGTCGCCCTTCCGGAAGGACGGCAGGACAATGCGCTGGCCCGCGCCTTTCAGGCCTGGCTGCTCGATCAGGTCGGCAAACCGGTGTAATCCGTCATCCGCTCAGTTCGAAGGATGGAGAGAAACGTCATACAGCCCCGGAAGATCGGGGCCGACGGGCACGATGCGGGTCGGGTTGAGCGCCTTGATGGAATAATAACCGCGCTTGATATGGTCGATATTGACCGTGTCGCGCACGCCCGGAATGGTCAGCACTCGCATCATATAGGCCTGCAGCGCAGGATAATCGGCGATGCGGCGAAGATTGCATTTGAACAGGCCATAATAGGCGGCATCGAAACGAACCAGCGTCACGAAGAGCCGGACATCCGTTTCGGTCAGGTGATCGCCGAAAAGGAAAGGCCCGCCTGAGATGAGGCGGCTTTCGAGCTCCTGAAGCGTCGCAAACACATCGGCAAAGGCCTCTTCATAAGCAACCTGCGTGGTGGCGAAACCGGTTCTGTAAACGCCGTTGTTGAGGCGCGGATAGATGTGGTCATTGAGAGCGTCGATCTCATCGCGCAGCGCCTCTGGATAGAGGTCCACGCTATTATCGGCCAGAGCGCCGAAACCGGAATTCAGCATGCGTAGAATATCGGCGGATTCGTTGTTGACGATGGTTTTCGTCTTTTTATCCCAAAGCACGGGCACGGTGGCCCGGCCGGTATAATGCGGATCCGCGCTGGTATAGACCTCGTGCATATAGGTAAAGCCGTTGAGCGTATCGCGGTCCGAACCCGGATAGTCGCCGAATTTCCAGCCCTCGTCGAAAAGGGCGGGCTCAACCACGGAAACGGAAATCACCTCCTCCAGCTTTTTCAGCTTTCGGCCGATCAGCGTGCGCGACGCCCAAGGGCAGATCAGCGCGACGTAAAGATGATAACGGCCGCTTTCGGCCGCAAAACCGCCCTCGCCCGTCGGCCCCGCCGAACCGTCAGGCGTTACCCAGTTGCGGAAGCCGGAGGTCTGGCGAACGAAGCCGCCCTTCTTGTCGGTTGCCTGCACCGGATGCCATTCGGCAGTCCATTTTCCATCCACGAGCATTCGCGGCTCTCCGTTCATCTAAAGATGAAAGCCTTATCGGCCGGGTTGCCACCGCTTCACAAGCCGCGCTTCGGTTGACGCACTGTTTCCGATCAAGGGTGAATTCACAGGCGATTGCGGAAAAACGGGTTCCAGCGCACGGTGCCAAGCCTCACCTTTTCGCGGATCATCGTCAGCAGTCCCGATGCGGCGATGACGGCCAGACCAAGCACGGCGACCGCATCCGGATATTCGTGGAAGAAGGCCATGCCGATCGCCACCGCCCAGAGGATTTGCGAATAATGCGATGGCGCGATCTGGCTTGCCGGCGCGATGCGGGTTGCAACCAGAAGGGTGATCTGCCCCGTTGCCGTGCAAAGGCCGATGAAGGCGAAGGCCAGAAGCTGGTGCAGGTTGGGCATGACGAATTCGGGGATGGAGGCAATGCCGTTGAAGGTGAGGCCGTAGATCAGCAGCACGCCCATGATCGAGGTGCGCTTTTCCTTGCCCGCAAGCGAGCGCAGCAAAACGATGGTCATTGCCGCGAGGAACGCAACGCCGATGGCGGCGAAATGCCCGAGTTCCAGTGTCTTGAAGCCTGGCCGCACGACGAGGATCACGCCGACGATACCCGCCAGAACCGCCGCCCAGCGCCATGGGCCGATATTCTCCTTCAGCACGACGGCGGAAAGCACGGTCACGAAGAGCGGCGACAGGAAAATCAGCGCATAGGATTCCGCCAGCGGAATGGTGGTGAAGGCATAGATGCCGAAAATACCCGCGAAAAGGCCTGAGATGGCGCGCCCGTGCACGGCAAAGGGCCGGCTCATGCGCCAGAATTCACGCCACCTTTCCTCGCGCGGCTTGCTGAAGAAAATGAAGATGCCGGAAAACAGAATGCTGAAGAAGCCGATTTCGAAAACGCTGATCTGCGATCCAAGCGACTTGATGGTGGCATCGCCCATGGAAAAGGTCGCATAAGCGAACAGACCGAGCAGAAAACCCTTTTGCATTTGAACGTCCCCAAACACCGACCGCAATGCAAAGCATCCCCCGGCCGCGTGGAACGCGACCCGGACGCCCCTTCAAGGGACAGACAGTCTGGCAGATTTGATCCTCACCCCTATGGCTAGACCCGGCTACCTATGAGTGCAAGCCGCAAAAGAAGTAAAATCGCCCGATTGGACCCGGCCAGTGCAAATGGCTGCAAGGTGCGGCAAATTTGTCCCGCCATGGCCATCACATCCCCGTCATGGAAAGAGGTTAGCCGGTGTTGATCGTGGCGCTTGGCGACGGGCATGAAGGCGGCTAAATATTATCATGCGATTTTCATCCGCCGATTTCCCCGGCTGATATTGCCGCGTTAACATGGCCTCGCTAACCGAAAGGAAAAAGAATGCGGATTGTGATGATCGGTTCGGGTTATGTCGGCCTCGTGTCCGGCGCGTGTTTTGCCGATTTCGGCCATGACGTGGTCTGCGTCGACAAGATGCCGGAGAAGATCGAGGCCCTGAAAAACGGCCATATTCCGATCTTCGAACCGGGCCTGGAGACCATCGTCGCCAACAATGCCAAGGCCGGGCGGTTGAGCTTCACCACCGATCTTTCCGCAGCCGTCGCCAATGCCGATGTCGTCTTCATCGCGGTCGGCACGCCCTCGCGGCGCGGCGATGGCCATGCCGATCTCGGTTATGTCTATGCGGCGGCGAAAGAGATCGCCCATGCGCTTGACGGCTTCACCGTCATCGTCACCAAATCCACCGTTCCCGTCGGCACCGGCGACGAGGTGGAGCGCATCATCCACGAGGAAAACCCCTCGGCCGATTTTGCGGTTGTCTCCAACCCGGAATTCCTGCGCGAAGGTGCCGCCATCGAGGATTTCAAGCGGCCGGACCGCATCGTCGTCGGCCTTTCGGATGAGCGCGCCCGCCCCGTCATGACCGAGGTTTACCGCCCGCTCTATCTCAATCAGTCGCCGCTGCTCTTCACCACAAGACGCGCTTCCGAACTCATCAAATATGCCGCCAACGCCTTTCTGGCGATGAAGATCACCTTCATCAACGAAATGGCTGACCTCTGCGAAAAGGTCGGCGCCAATGTGCAGGATGTTTCGCGCGGGATCGGCCTCGATGGCCGTATCGGTTCGAAATTCCTGCATGCCGGCCCCGGTTATGGCGGCTCCTGTTTCCCGAAGGACACGCTGGCGCTTGCGAAAACCGCGCAGGACTATGATGCGCCGGTGCGGCTGATCGAGACCACCATCGCCATCAACGACAACCGCAAGCGCGCCATGGGCCGCAAGGTCATCAATGCGGTGGGCGGCGATGTGCGCGGCAAGAAGATCGCCGTGCTCGGCCTCACCTTCAAGCCGAATACCGACGACATGCGCGACAGCCCGGCAATCGCCATCATCCAGACCCTGCAGGACGGCGGTGCGAAAGTGGTCGGTTACGATCCGGAAGGCATGGCGAATGCCCGCCATCTGATGGAAGACATCGACTATGCGGCCGGTCCATACGAGGCAGCCGAAGATGCCGACGCCGTGGTGATCGTGACGGAATGGAACCAGTTCCGTGCACTCGACCTGCCGCGCCTGAAGGCGATCATGAAAACCCCTGTTCTGGTGGACCTGCGCAATATCTACCGCACGGATGAGGTTGCCGCGCATGGCTTCATCTATGCCGCCGTCGGCCGTCCGCACGAAGGCGGTTCCGACAAGGGCGCATAGAGGTTTCGTTTTCGCCATTTCATTAAAAGGTTTTCTGCGCTTCGGTCAGACCGCAAACGCACCAACGGATTCGGGATATAATCATCATGCGTTATCTGGTTACCGGCACGGCTGGCTTCATCGGCTTTTATGTTGCCAAGCGACTTTTGGACGCCGGCCATTTCGTGACCGGTTTCGACGGCATGACGAAATATTACGATGTCAGCCTCAAGGAAAAACGCCACGCCATTCTTTCCCGCTCCAACGGCTTCCGGGCCGAAATCGGCATGCTGGAAGATACGGATGCGCTGAAGCGCGCGGCAGAAGCCGCCGAACCGGAAATCATCATCCACCTCGCCGCACAGGCAGGCGTCCGTTACAGCCTTGAAAATCCACGGGCCTATATCGATTCCAATCTCATCGGCTCGTTCAACATGCTGGAGCTCGCGAGAAGCTTGCAGGTCAAGCACCTGATGCTGGCATCGACCTCCTCCATCTATGGCGCCAACGAAAAAATCCCCTTCGCGGAAAGCGACAAGGCCGACGAGCCGATGACGCTCTACGCGGCCACCAAAAAATCGATGGAGCTGATGGCGCATAGCTATGCCCATCTGCACAAGCTGCCCACCACCGCCTTCCGTTTCTTTACGGTTTACGGCCCCTGGGGACGGCCGGACATGGCGCCGATCAAATTCGTCGACGCCGTTTCCAACGGCCGGCCGATCGATATTTACGGGCAAGGCAATATGAGCCGCGACTTCACCTATATCGACGATCTGGTGGAGGGCATCGTCCGGTTGAGCACGGTTATCCCGTCCGAGGAAAACCGCGTCACGCAGGAAGGCGTCACCGATACGCTCTCGCATCACGCGCCCTTCCGCGTGGTCAATATCGGCGGCGGCCAGCCGGTGGAGCTGATGCATTTCGTCGAGACGGTCGAAAAGGCGGTCGGGAAACCCGCAATCCGCAACATGCTGCCGATGCAGCAGGGCGATGTTCCCCGCACCTTCGCCTCGCCCGATCTTCTAAGGGCATTGACCGGTTACGTGCCGCAAACCCCGGTCGAAGAGGGCATCAAGGCCCTCGTCGCCTGGTATCGCGAGATGCACCCGACCGAATTACGGGAATAACCTCACAACGTCGCCAGCAGGCGGTTGGAGATGGTGCCGCCGGAAGCGCTCTGCATGGTGATCTTGGTTTCGACGGCCTCGATGATCGTGTCGCTGAAATCCATCTCCGTGAGATCGCGGATATTGGAAAGGCCACCCGGGGAAAACACGTTCACTTCCAGTATCTTGTCGCCAACGATATCGAGCCCGACGAGGAACATGCCGTCCTCCACCAGCTTCGGCCGCACCATTTCGGCAAGCGCCACGATCTCATCCGTCACCTTCACGGCTTCCGCCGTGCCATGGGCATGGATATTGGAGCGCAGGTCGCCCTTGGCGGGCACACGGCGAAGGGCGGCATATTTGCCTTCACGCATCAGCGGCCGGCCATTCATCATGAAGAAGCGGATGTCGCCATCCTTGGCGGCCGGCAGATAAGCTTGCGCGATCAGATATCCCTCAAGGCTCACCGCCTCGAAAATCTGGTTGAGATTGGTCTCTTTGCTGGAGCCGATCTTGAAGACGTTCTTGCCGCCCGAGCCCTGCAGCGGCTTGACGATGACGCCCTTGGGGTGCGCGTCGGCAAAGGCGCGGATCTCCTCGACATTGCGCGAAATGATCGTGGTCGGGCGGACGATTTCGGGAAAGCTCTGGAAATAGAGCTTATTCTGCGCGAGCGCCAGACCTTCGGGATCGTTCAGCACGACGACGCCCCGCTGTTCGGCCAGCCGCCCGAACAGGATGCCGGCATGCACCGCCCATGGCCGCGTCGTCTGGTCGAGCGAGGGGTCGTTGCGGAGCATCAGCGCATCGATTTCCTCCACATCCATGGTTCGCCGCTCCAGCGCCTTGTCCTGAAGTGTGGAATGGAACGTCTCGCCTTTCTTGATTTTGCCCTTCGGCAGCACGGTGGCGTGAATGGTCAGGCTGTCGTCCGAGCGCAATGTGAAATCGCCGGGCGTCAGATAGACCACCTCATGACCGCGATTGAGTGCGGCCATGGCAAGCAGCCCGGTCGCGTAGTTCGGTCCCTCTGTTTCGATGGAATTGACGAAAAATGCGATACGCATGAAGCCCCTCCTATAATGTCGCCAGTTCGGCAATGGATAATCCCGCCCGTATTTTTTCCAGCCGTTCATTGGCCTTGGCGGGCAGCAGAAATGCGGGCCTGACGCCCGGCGGCCGCAACAGGCCGCGCAGGGCAAGCTCCTGCATCACCGGAAAATGGGCGGCGGCGATCTTGCCCATCCAGAACGGATCGAGCGCCCCGCCCCTGCGCAGATGATCCAGCACCTCCGCCAGCCCGCGCAGATAGATCGCATCCTTGGAAAGACCGCCGCCGCGATAGATGCGCAGCACCATGTTGAAGGCCCCGGCCTCATCGAAACCGTGATCGCGGGTCATGGTGCGGAAGGTCTCCACGAAGCTCGCACCATCCAGCATGGCGGCGCAGCCGATAACGCGGCCGGCGATCAGCCGCAGGCGCTCACGCGTCATGCCGCCGGCCAGATGTTCCGCCAGCACAGCCAGCCCTTCCTGCACGCCCTCATAACCGGAAAGGCCGGTGCGGAAGAGACGCAGCCCCTGAAACGAGCCGTTGAAATAGGTCAGAAGATGCACGCCGATCTCATGCGACAGCAGTGCCTCTACACGGCGCTGTTCCATAACAGTGTGGCGGGAAATCAAAAGCTTCTCGCCCGTCACCATCAGGCCCGGCGGCAGGTCGTCGCGGATTTCAACGCGCGCCTTGAATTCCGGGGCTTCCGCAAGATAGGTCTCGACCATCTCCCGCGACTTCTTGGCGACCGCGTAACAATCGACCATGGCGATTTCGCCGCTCTCATCCCTGCGCGGACAATCCTCGAGCACACGAAGCGCCAGCGTCAGAAGAGCGGGCTCGACCCCACCGTAAAGGGCGCGTGAAAAATCGGTGAAGGTGCGGTGGTGCAGGTTCGCAAGCATCGTCAGTTGCAGGTCGATCTCCTGCTGTTTCTCCCGGTAGAGATGATAGAGCACCGGGTCTTCCAGATGATCGAACACGACAGAATAGAGCTTGCGTTTCTGCTCCTCGACATCAACGCCAAGCGGCCGATAAAGCAGGCGTGGCGCAAACTGAAAGCCGCCATCGCGAAACTCCTCAAATGCCCGGCGGGCATTGATGGGCGTGACGGAAAGCAGAAAATCGAAGGATGAAACAATATCGTCAATGGACCGGTCGGCACGCCTGACGGCATCGACGAAGGCCTTGCGCCCCAGCGCCCGATGGCTGGTAACCTTGAGCGCGTCCTTGCCCGAAGCGAAGGATGAAAAAGCCTGCAGACCGGCATCGAAAAGATCGGCGATCATCGTCACCCGCAGGCCCGGATAATCCGCACCGGATTCCGGCTGGCGGTAGATCGGCGCAAAACGCACGCTGATACAGGGAAAATCGAGGCCCGCTTTTTTGAAGCGCAGAACGGGATCGGCATCCGGTTCCGGCCGGGTGATGCGCGGCGTGCGAAAACGCACTTCGGCATCGCAAACCGCCTTGATGAAGACCCGGCGGGCATTCTGCGTTTCTGGCTCAGCCGTCGCCGAGACGGAAACCTCATAATGCGGCAGGAAAGGCGAATCGTCGGCCAGCAGGATGTCATGCTCCAGCTCACCGATATCGAGGACGATGAATGCGCCGAAGCGCTGCCGCATGACCGTGCCAACGGCCTCGATCAGCGGTGCAGCCTCCTGAATGGTCGACGCGATCAGATAGGAGGCATGGGCGGCGGCGATATCGCGGGCGGCGAGATTTTTCGTGCCGCCCGTCAGATGCAGGCAGAGGAATGGCAGCGGCCGGTCGATATGCAGACGACCGTCTTTGCCGACATCGCGGCGGATGGCCTTGCCAGCCTTGAGGCAGGACACGACATCATCGACCAGATCGGCGATGGGAGACGGTGCGCTGCGGGCGGAAGAGAGATTCATCGCCGCGACCTCAGGCACTCTTCGAGCACCGGCTGGAGTGCCGTTATCGCTTGACGAATATCCGCCACCACACGCGCATCCGGCTTTCCCGTCCACTCGTCCATGAAGAATTTCTTGAACTCGATTGCGATGGCGCAGCCATTTTCGGCGAACCTTTCGTGGATGAAACGGGTCTGCTCCCCCTTGCCCTGGAACGCAACGTTCTCGCGAACATCGAGGCGGCGTCCGCCGATGGTCGCTGACGCGAAGTGGTGCCCGACCGCGCTCACGATATCGCCCCAGCGGCTGCGATCCATGGAAAAGGTGCCTATATTGATATCGGGCGCCTCCGCCTGCGCCGTCGGCGGCGCAGCGGCGCCCTGCCGGCGATGATTATAGCTGTGTACATCCAGCACGACGAAGGCGCCGTGCCGCCTTTCGATTGCAGAGAGCACTGTCTCCAGCATCGCATAATAGTCGGCGTGAAAATCGAGCGATTGCCGGATAGCTTTCTGCGCCGGCTCCTCTTTCCAGACCTCAAGCCCCCAGGATTGTTCCGGCTTCAGATAGATCGCCTGATCGGCCGCACGGTTGAGATCGATTTCGAAACGCGAATGGTGAACGACGAGACGGTTCGTCAGTCCCGCGATCATCTCACCGGTTAAAGGGTCTTCCTCCCGCAGCCGCTGTTCCGGGGAAAGGGCGATGAGCCCGGATATGTCCGGTCTAATGCGATGACCGTCGTGAATGGCCGTGCCTATAACCGGTGAGTTGCCGAAATCGATCGACCAGAAACCCTTGTTGTCGTTGTCACCGCGGTATTCGTCGTCGCTCTGTCTGGCTGCCATGCTGCCTCCCCTGCATCGGGGATAAAACAGCGGGACATGCCCGTTTGTTCCGGTAAAAAATTGCGCGCGATACATTCGGCACCAGCAACGAGGCCGCCGAAAAAACTGCGGAACCTTACCGGAAAGCTCACGTTGTTCCAGCAGGAGGGGCCGCCGTGTCAAACGGACGCGATGGCGCTGAAGAACATCGGGATTTTTCCGTTTTCTCCCGGTGGCCAACGAAATGGCAGCCGAGCTTCTTACCCATCCGGCACCCCTCCGTTCCCGCTTTCCACGCACAAGGAGCCGCGACATGGAAAAGACCGAAACACGCAGACTTGCGGAAGAATATTTGCGTCTCGGCGGCACGCGTCAGGTGATGATCGACGACAACAAGACCTTCGTGCGCCAATGGCAGCACGAACCGGAGGAAGCCGAACGGTTCTGGCAAACGCATATCGAAAATCTCGACGCGGAGCGGCTCAAGGACGTGGAATTTTTCCTTCCCTCCATCAATTCCGACAAGGAAGACTGAACCCGAAAGGAGACAGACATGACTGCCATCAACGCTGCAAAAATCCTCATTCTCGCAACGGACGGCTATGAGCGTTCCGAATTGCGCGTGCCCTATGACCAGCTGAAGGCCAAAGGTGCAGACGTGAAGGTCGCCTCCATCAAGGAGGGCGAGATCAAGAGCTGGGACAAGAAAGACTGGGGTGACAGCATCGCCGTCGATCTATCCGCCAAGGCCGTAAAAACCGAAGATTTTGACGCGCTGGTTCTACCCGGCGGCCAGATCAATCCGGACGTTCTGCGCCATGACGAGGATGCGATGCGGGTGGTGCGTGATTTCATCAAATCCGGCAAGGTTGTGGCCGCCATCTGCCACGCACCCTGGCTGCTTGTAGAAGCCGACGCCCTGCGGGGCCGCGACGCCACCTCCTATTGGTCGATCAAGACCGACCTCAAGAACGCCGGCGCAAACTGGAAGGATGAAAAGGTGGTGACCGACAAGGGAATCATTACCTCCCGCAGCCCTGACGATCTTGACGCCTTCGTCGCCAAGATCGTGGAAGAGGTCGAGGAAGGCCGCCACGAACGCCGCGCCGCTTAAGACACACACCCCTATTCCCGTGCCGCCGGTTTTCCGGCGGCACTTCTATTTGGGAGGAACACATGAAAAGCAGATTGCTGGCAAGCGGCGCGGAGCGTACCTTCATCCTCGTCATCGATCCCGAGGAAGAAGCCTTCGAGGCCATCAGGCGCTTTGCCAAGGTCGAGAACATCAACGCCGCCTCGGTGAGCGCGATAGGCGCCTTCGCCACGGCAACACTCGCCTTTTTCGATCTTTCGACGCGGGACTATAAGGAAATACCGGTCACCGACCAGAGCGAGGTTCTGAGCCTGCTCGGCGATATCACCCTTGACGAGAACGACACGCCCAATCCGCACCTGCATGTGGTTCTGGGCTTTGCCGATGGCTCCACCAAGGGCGGCCATTTTCTAAAAGGGGTGGTGCGGCCGACGCTGGAAGTCGTCATCCGCGAAACACCTGCGGAATTGCGGCGCAGTTATCGCCCGGAATTCGGCATCGCTCTCATCGACCCCGCGAAATAAACCCACGGAACCGGAGAAACGCCATTGCGTTATCGCTCTGGACAGGGGGCGGCATGGTGGCGGCAATCAATCGAAGAGATGCGAACGATGACGAGGTCGGGCAATTTCTGATCGGCCTCGCGCGCGGCACGGCAGGTGCATTGCTGTTTGCCCTGCCCATGCTGATGACCATGGAAATGTGGTTTCTCGGTCTTTACATCAATTCCTGGCGGCTTCTCCTGCTCTGCATCCTCAACCTGCCGCTGCTGTTGCTTCTCGCCCGCCGCATCGGTTTCGAAAATGTTCACTCATGGAGCCAGGCGCTGCGCGATGCGATAACGGCCTATGGGCTGGGCATCGCCGTCAGCGCCGCCGTGCTGCTGCTGTTCGGCATTCTGAACGACCAGATCACCGCCTCCAACATCGTCGCCAAGATTGCGCTGCAATCCGTTCCAGCCAGCATCGGCGCACTGCTTGGGCGCAGCCAGCTCGGTCAGCATTCCGACGAGGAGGATGAAGAGGAGGGCGAATATTCCGGCGAGACGGGTTATCTGCACGAACTGTTCATGATGGTGGTCGGCGCGCTTTTCCTCAGCCTCAATGTCGCGCCGACGGAAGAAATGATCCTGATCGCCTATAAGGTGACGCCCTATCACATTCTGGCGCTTTGCCTGCTGTCAATCGCCATCATGCATGGCTTTGTCTACGCGCTTCACTTCAAGGGTTCGCACCAGCTTCACGAAGGGCAGAAGTGGTGGCAATCCTTCATCCGCTTCACCCTACCCGGCTATGTCATCGCCATCGCCATCAGCATCTATACACTCTGGACCTTCGAGCGCCTCGACCACACCTCGCTGTCGCAGATCATGAATGCCGCCGTCATTCTCGGCGTTCCCGCCTCGATCGGCGCGGCCTCTGCCCGGTTGATCCTGTGAGGGCAAGATGACGATATCCAAGGGCCGCAAACATACGGAAAGCCCCGAGCCCCACTGGGTGGAATGGCTGACGGGCGCCATCTGCACGTTTCTTGTCGCCGCCATGCTCGGCTGGATCGGCTATGACATTTATCGCTACAGGCCGGAGGATGCCCGCTTCGAAATCGCCGTTACCGGTGTGGAGGCGCAGGCCGGGCAATACCGGGTGCGGTTCGATATCCGCAACCTTTCCATGACGACGGCGGCGCAGGTGCAGGTGCGCGGCGACCTGCAGCAAAACGACGCAACGCTGGAGAGCGCCGATGTGACATTCGATTACGTCGCTTCGGAGTCTCGCGACACCGGCACGCTTTTCTTCCACAACGATCCCCGCAGCGCAACGCTCACCATCAATGTCGCCGGCTATACCGAGCCGTGACACCTTTCAGGATGATTTCATGCCGACATCGGAACTGACGAAAGAACGCGACCTCAGGGATTCAAAGCCCGTGTGGGCTGATACGCCGCGCATTGGCGTCCGCAGCCGGCACACGCCGGAGGCCGACCGTTACGACACGATCGTCGTCGGCGCCGGCATCAGCGGCGCGCTGGTGTCCCACGCCCTGCAACGACCGGGTCAATCCATGCTGATCGTCGACCGGCGCGAGGCGGTCATGGGCAGCAGCGTTGCCAGCACCGCGATGATCCAGCACGAAATCGACACGCCGCTGACACAGCTTCGAAAGATGATCGGCAGGCAGGCGGCTGACAGGGCATGGCAGCGTTCCGCCCGCGCCGTCCTGCGGCTGGAGGAAATCGTTTCTTCGCTCGGCATTTCCTGCAGCATGAGGCGCAAACAGGCCCTTTATCTGGCTGGAGACGAAATGGGATCGCGCGCGTTGAAGGCCGAAACGGCAGCCCGCAAAGAAGCGGGCATCGAGGCCCGCTTTCTCACCGCTGCGGAACTGAGGGAGCAATACGGCTTGCACCGGACCGGGGCCATCCTCAGCGATATTTCGGCCTCCGCCAATCCCGCGCAGCTGACGGCCGGCCTGCTGCGCCACACGGCGGGCGCCGGCGCCGAAATCGTCTCTCAGCTTGAGATCACCGATCTCAGGAAGCTCGGCGACGAGGTTGTCCTTGCGACCGCCGGCGGCAAAATTCTTTCAGCGCGCAATGTCGTTTTCTGCACCGGCTATGAATTCCTGAAAATGCTGGAGAGCCCGAAACACCAGATCATTTCCACCTGGGCGCTGGCGAGCAGAAAGGGGCTCGACCTACCCGACTGGCTGGAGAACCATATCGTCTGGGAGGCGTCCGATCCCTATCTCTACCTGCGCACCGACCGCGAGGGGCGGATGATCGCCGGAGGCGAGGACGAGGAAAACCCCACCGCCTACCAGTCGGAGCGCAAGCTCGCCGCCAAGGCCGAGACGATCCGCCGCAAGATCGAAAAGCTTCTCGGCATCGATATGGGAAAGCCGGAATATCGCTGGGCAGCCGCCTTCGGCACGACCACCACCGGCCTGCCGCTGATTGGCGCGGTGCCCGGAATGAACAACGTCTATGCCGTGATGGGTTTCGGTGGCAACGGCATCACTTTCAGCCAGATCGCCGCTGAAATCGTGGCCGCCGCCGTCAATGGCGGCAAGGACCCCGACGCCGATCTTTTCCGCTTCGGCTGACGTCGTTCATTCCTCCTTGATGCCCGCCGCCACCTGTATGCGGCGCAGCGTCCACAGAACGACAATGCCCATTACAGAAGCGAGAAGGGCAAGCGGCCACATGCCAAGGCCGGCCGAGAGGCCGATTGCCGCCGAAAGCCACATGCTGGCGCCCGTCGTCAGACCTTTGACATCGCCTCTGGTATAAACGACCACACCCGCCGCGAGAAAGGCGATGCCCGCCGTCACGGCCTCCACCAGCCGGATGGGATCGAGCCGCGCGGCCTCATGGCCTTCCGCCATCGTCTCCATCATGTGAATGGTGATGACGCAGAAGGTGACGGCGGCAAGGCCGATCAGCATGTTGGTGCGCAGGCCGGCCGTGTTCTTGTGAAACTCACGTTCCAGACCGATCAGGCCGCACAGGATGACTGCGCCGAATACACGCACCAGCAGCACCTCGAAGGGGATGGAAATATTCATGGAAAATTCTTCTGCAAGGCTCTGGGGCACTGTCGCGTCTCCTCCCGAAATTTCTTCACACTAAGTTCGCAAGAGGCGTGTTGGTTCCGCGCGGCAATATAAACGTTGCGCGCAACCGAGCCGGAACCATGGGCGCAGCAAAGGGTTTGTCTCCCGTGCGCATGGGCGCACGTCATGCATTTTCACACATGGGAGAAGGAACAATGGCCGAGAAAAAGCTCGACGACCTGTTTTACGATACGCTGAAGGATATCTATTACGCCGAGAGGCAGATCCTGAAAGCCCTGCCGAAAATGGCCCGGGCGGCGACCGATCCGAAGCTGAAACAGGCCTTTGAAAAACACAAGGAAGAAACGCAGGGACACATCGAACGCCTGCAGGAAGTGTTCGAGATCATCGGCAGGCGGGCGCAGGGCAAGACCTGCGAGGCGATCCAGGGCATCATTGCCGAAGGTGAGGAGATCATCGACGATTTCAAGGGCACCGCGGCTCTCGATGCGGGCCTCATCTCGTCGGCGCAGGCGGTCGAGCATTACGAGATCGCCCGCTACGGCACGTTGAAAGCCTGGGCGGAAAAGCTTGGACACGGCAATGTCGTTTCCCTGCTGGACGCCACGCTGAAGGAAGAGTCCAAGACCGATGACGCGCTGACTTCGCTCGCCAAGACCTCGATCAATGCGGCAGCTCAGAAAAAGGCGGCATGACGCTGTCTGCGACACCAACAAAAAACCGGAATGGGCGACCATTCCGGTTTTTTATGCGTGTTGAAACCTGCGGAAATTACGGCAGGGTATAGGCGATCACATAGTCGCCCGGCTTGGTTCCGACGGAGCCGTGACCACCCGCAACCATCACCACATATTGCTTGCCGCCATCCAGCGCATAGGTCATCGGCGTTGCCTGACCGCCGGCCGGCAGGCGCGCTTCCCAAAGCTGCCTGCCGGTTGTCAGGTCATAGGCGCGCAGATAGTTGTCGACGGCAGCACCGAGGAAGGCGACGCCGCCCTTGGTGATCATCGGCCCGCCAATGCCCGGCACACCCAGTTTGAAGGGCAGCGGCAGCGGCGTCATGTCATGGACCGTGCCGTTCTTGTGCTTGTAGGCGATATCGCCGGTGCGCAGGTCAGCACCCGCGACATAACCCCATGGCGGGGCCTGGCAGGGGATTTTCAGCGGGCCGAGGAACGGGCCCATGAACACGCCATAGGGCGCGCCGTCGTTGCGGTTCAGGCCCTGTTCGCTACCCTTTTCGTCCTGACCCTTCGGCGGAATGTCGGCGCGCGGCACCAACCGCGAGGTGAAGGCGAGATAGGTCGGCATGCCGAACATCACCTGACGCTCGGGATCGACCGCCACGCTGCCCCAGTTGAAGGTGCCGAAATTGCCGGGATAGATGATCGAGCCTGTCAGCGAGGGCGGCGTATAGCGGCCCTTGTAGTTCAGCTGATGGAAGCGGATGCGGCAGGCGAGCTGGTCGAACATGGAGACGCCCCACATGTCCTTTTCCTGCAAGGGCGCCGGCTTGAAGGACAAGGCCGTCGTCGGTTGCGTCGGGGAGGTGAAGTCCTCCGGGATGGCGCCGCCCGGCGCGGGCTCTTCGGTGATCGGCAGAAGCGGCTCGCCGGTGCGCCGGTCGAGAACGTAGATATCGCCCTGCTTGGTGGGGCCGACGAGGGCCGGCACGGTCTGGCCATCCTTGGTGATGTCGAGCAGCACCGGCTGGGCTGGCACGTCCATGTCCCAGAGATCGTGATGAACCGTCTGGCGCACCCAGCGATCCTTGCCGGTGTTTATGTCCAGCGCGACGATGGAGGAGGAATATTTCTCCACATTCTCGCTGCGGCCCATACCGAGCTGATCCGGCACCTGATTGCCGAGCGGGATATAAACGAGGCCTAGGCCTTCATCGTAACTGAAGACCGACCAGCTGTTGGGCGAATTGGTGGTGTAGGTTTCACCCGCCGCAATCGGTTCGGTTTTCGCCGGGTTGCCGGAATCCCAGTTCCAGACGAGCGCGCCGCTGTTCACATCGAAAGCGCGGATGACGCCGGACTGTTCCTGCGTGGAATAGTTGTCGTTCACCGCGCCGCCGATGATGATCTTGCCCGCCACGATGACGGGCGGCGAGGTCGAATAATAATAACCGGCGGGGTTGTATTTCATGCCCTGCTCAAGATGCAGCACACCCTGATCGGCAAAGGACGTGCAGACCTGACCGGTGGCGGCATCGAGCGCGATCAGCCGCGCATCCGAGGTCGGCAGGTAGACGCGTTCGGCGCAGGCCGTGCCCTGCGTGGCATTCGGCTCGGCATAATAGGAAACGCCGCGGCATGTCTGGTGCTGGCGATCCGGATTGAGACCGACATTCGGATCGTATTTCCATTTTTCCTTGCCTGTGGCGGCATCGATGGCAATCGCCCAATTATGCGGCGTGCAGATATAAAGCGTATTGCCGATCTTCAGCGGCGTCACCTGATAGGTGGTTTCACCCACATCATCGGGCAGCTTCACATCGCCCGTCTGGTAACGCCAGGCTTCCTTGAGCTGCGAGACATTGTCGACATTGACCTGGGTGAGCGGCGAATAACGCTGGCCATAGGGTGTGCGGCCATATTGATGCCAGTCACCGTCAGGCACATTGCCGCCATAGGCGGGCGTGGCCGAGGCCGTTTCCTGAGGCAGGGAACCTGCGGTATCGTGCGGATCCTGCGCCATGGAATATCCGGCCACGACGATGGAGGCGAGGACGGAAAGGGCAAGCGGCCAGGCATTCGGCCCATAGCTAAGCCCGGTCGGGCTCGAAAAACCGAGCGGCTTTCTGACCCAGGGAACCAGAAGCCAGAGGCCGATGAGAATGATGATGCCGCCGCGCGGGCCAAGCTGCCACCAGTCGAAGCCGACTTCCCAGATGGCCCAGGCGAGCGTCGCGACAATGAAGACGGCATAGACGTGAAGGGCTGCGCGATTGCGCTTGAACAGCAGAATGGCCGTCAGCAGAAAGGCCAGTCCGGAAAGCACGTAATAAAAGCTCCCGCCCAGCATGACGAGCTGAGAGCCGAAACCGAACAGCGCAAGACCGATCAGCGTGAGAACAACTGCAGTGACGGTGACTGCCATGAATGAAACCCCCGATTCCTGTCACTTTGCGTGAAATGAAATCGGGCGCGATCTGGTTCCATGAAAATTATCACCGGTGCGAAAAAACTTCACGCCACGGTGGTCACGGGTTTTGCGGTGCTCCGGTCGAATCCTGCGGGGCGGGCGCAGTCTCAGTCTGCGGGTTCTGCGGCAGGTTCTCGTCGGGTTCGAAAACCGAATATTCGACAACGGCCCAAACCACCAATGCAAGAAGCACGCTGACGATCAGAATGACAAGCACGGGACGGCCGCGCGATCCCTGCCGCGCGCGCGTTGCCGTTTCGCTTTTCGGCGCATCCCGACCGTCGAGATAGCTGGCATTTTCTCTGGCCATGTCTTTCACTCCCTGTAACCCTGTTGATCTAATCACTGGGGTCAGGGTTTTGTTCCAGACGCGGAAAAACGACGTTAGCCTCATTCGGCCGGCAAACGCGCCCTGTCACAGTCCGCCATATCCACCGCGCTAAAGCTTTGCCCAAGGCCGAGCCAGGAAACCGGCCGCCGCGCTCCATCATCCGTTTCCGATGGATCGTCTGCGGGGCTGTCTGAATTCGCCAATGGCAGGGGTGATGGCCGCCTGCGAAATCGGGGGCCGGAAAAGGAGAGGTGTTGTTTCAACGCATGGCGCCATTGGCGACACAGGTCCAGAAAAGCGAGGATTCTCAGCATCATGATTGTCAGGCAATATATTGATAAAAATAACCTGCCCTGTGTGGCACGTCTGGAAGATATGCGCATCCCCATCGCGCCGCAGCCTCAGCGAATGGTCGGATTGTGCCAACAAACCCGCATAAAGTGTCAGAAGGGCATCCGAAAAAGCGTGGTCAGCGGCCGAGCTGCACGATCCAGCGGGTCCATTCCGCGCTATCCGGCTTCACAATATCCGACGTGAGGTCGCGGTTTTCCAAAGCGAAATGCCGCATCTGACGCGGCGAAAGGCCGAAGGTCTTCTTGAAGACGCGGCTGAAATTTTCCGGATTGGTGAAACCATAGGACGCCGCCACCTCGGCAATCGTCATATGCGCCGATTGCGGTGCCCGCAGAAAATCCATCGCGCGTTCAAGACGCCGATGGGTGATGCAGGCCGAAAACCCTCTCAGCGGCTCGAAAAGCCGATAGACGGTGCGCCGTGATACGCCGAATTCGCCCATCACCTTCTCCACCGACAGCGCCGGATCGAGCAGGTGATTGTCGATATAGCGCCGGATGGATGCCCGGAGCGCCCGCTGCACGCCCTGCGCATTGTCGTGCCCGACATGATTGTTGATGGCGGCTGCGGCAAGGTCCAGAAGCGGCGAGACCGTGGCTGCGCCCTCACTGGCGTTCATCACGTCGAAATGGCGATAGATGCTCGTCATCGTTTCACGCAGCAGCGATACCAGCGGTAGACCGGCCGGCAGCACACGTTCATGATGATTGCCGGAACCGACAAGCCTGCCTTCCAGCAGCCGGCGCGGCACGACGAGGCTGAGATGGTCGTGGTCTGTCGTCGCGGTCGCCAGCGGTTGCGCCATGTCGATGAGATAGAGGTCGCCGGGGCCTGCGGTCTCGCCCGATCCACGTCGCGACATGCTTTGTCCACTGGCGTAGAATTGCAGGAGAAAGCCGTCCATGCCGTCGCGGGCAAGCTTGTGGCGCGAACGGTCGAAATCCTGCGCCGAGGACTGAGTGCGGCCGAGCGCGACATTGCCGATGAAAGCCGCATCGACGCTGGCGAAGAAACCGTCATCCTGCGGGCGACGCAGCCGGGCATCGAACAGCACATTGATCGAATCCCGCCAAAGCCCCATGGCGTCGCGTTTCGGCACCTGGCGCGTATCGAAGCGGGAACGCGCCAGCGGCGCTTCAAAAGACCCTGTGTTCATCATGATGCTTTTCCGTGAACACGGCGCTGACCCCGCCGTCCACGAAAACTATACAGGATTGAAACCACTCAACAATGCCGGAAGCCGATGAGACGGTTCGCTTAAAGCGCGTGCGCGAAAATTATTTCGCCGTCCAGCCGCCATCGATGGAGATGGTGGTGCCGGTGATGGAGCGGGCCATATCGCCCGCGAGATAAAGCGCCATTTCCGCCACTTCTTCCGGTTGCACGAACCGCCTTGTCGGCTGCGGCGCAAGCATCACCTTCTTCACCACGTCCTCTTCGCTCATGCCGTGCACGCGCGCCTGATCGGCGACCTGGGCGGCGACAAGCGGGGTCCAGACATAACCGGGGCAGATGGCGTTACAGGTAATGCCGAGTTCGGCGACTTCCAGCGCCACGCTTTTCGTCAGACCCACCACCGCATGTTTGGTCGCCACATAAGGCCCCTTGAAGGGCGACGCGCGCAGGCCATGGGCGGAGGCGATGTTGACGATGCGGCCCCAGCCCCTTTCCTTCATGCCCGGCAGGGCCGCATGGATGGTGTGAAACGCGCTGTCGAGCGAGATGGCGACGATGCGGGAGAAATCGGCGAAATCGAACTCGTCGATCGGCGCAACCTTCTGAATGCCGGCATTGTTGACGAGGACGTCGATATGACCGAATTCGGCAATGACGGTTTCCGGCAGATGGGCGCTTTCATCATAATTGGCGAGGTTGGCGGCAAAATAGACCGGTCTGTGGCGCGCCACCTTCGCGACCGCCTCCAGCGCCTGCGTCGCCTCCTCCGTCGTTTCTATGCCATGCACCGCGACCAGATATCCCGCCTCGGCGAAACGCTTGGCGATGGCGAGCCCGATGCCGCTGGTGGAACCCGTGACAAGCACGGTTTTCGGTTGATCCTCCATCGGCCTAGTCCTTCAGCTGCGGCAGGTTGCGGAAAAGTTCGAGCGCTTCGGGATTGGCGAGCGCATCGGCATTCTTCACCGGCCGGCCATGGATGGTGTCGCGCACCGCGATTTCGGAAATCTTGCCCGAACGGGTGCGGGGAATGGCGCTGACGGCAATGATCCTTGCCGGCACATGCCGCGGTGTGGCGCCCGAACGGATGCGGCTGCGGATAGTTTTTTCCAGCTCTTCCGTCAAAACCGCGCCGCCCTTCATGCGCAGGAAGAGGATGACCCGCTGATCACCGTCTATATCCTGCCCCACGGCAATCGCCTCTTCGACTTCAGGCACGGTTTCCACCTGCCGGTAGATTTCCGCAGTCCCGATGCGAACCCCGCCGGGATTGAGCGTCGTGTCCGAGCGTCCATGGATGACATAGCCGCCGGAGGGGCGCATTTCGGCGAAATCGCCATGTGCCCAGATGCCGGGGAAACGATCGAAATAAGCGGCCTGATAGCGCGAGCCATCCTCATCGCCCCAGAACTTCACCGGCATCGACAGATGCGCATTGCGGCAGACGAGTTCGCCGGCAACGCCGCGAACGGAATGTCCCTCATCATCAAGCGTGTCGATATCCATGCCGAGCATCGCACCCTGCAATTCGCCGCGATGCACCGGCTGCAAAGGGTTGCCGCCGAGGAAACAGGCGCAGATATCCGTGCCGCCGGAAATGGAGGCGAGGTGCAAGTCGGCCTTCCAGTCGCGATAGATGTAATCGAAGGATTGCGGGATGAGCGGCGAGCCTGTCGAAAGGATCGTCCTGAGCGATGAAAGATCGTGGCTTTCGCGCGGCTTCAGCCCGGCCTTCAGGCAGGCGTCGATAAACTTCGCCGACGTGCCGAAAGTCGCGATCCGTTCGGCGTCGATGAGATCGATCAGCCGCGCAGATGTCGGATAACCGGGATTGCCGTCATAGGTGACGAGCGTAGCGCCAAGCGCCAGACCGGAGACCTGCCAGTTCCACATCATCCAGCCGCAGGTGGTGAAATAAAAGAAGCGCTCGCCCTCCTGAATATCGCATTGCAGCTTCAGTTCCTTCATGTGCTGAAGAAGCAAACCGCCGCCGGAATGGGTGATGCATTTCGGCTTGCCAGTGGTGCCCGAGGAATAAAGGATCGCCAGCGGCGCCTTGACGGGCAGACGATTGAAGGCAATCTCGCCCGCCGCATAAGGTGCGACGAAATCCGTAAGCGTCACGCAGCCGAGATCGGCAAGGCTTGCGGGAACGGCGTCGCCGATCAGCACGATCTTTTCAGGAGTTGCATTTTCCGCCACGGCGCGGATGGTGGGCCCGACATCGATGCGTTTGCCGGCATAACCATATTCCGGCACGGCGATGAGGATTTTCGGGCCGATCTGCGACAGGCGGTCGGAGGCTCCCGCCGGCCCGAAATCCGGCGAGCAGGAGGACCAGATCGCCCCGATGGCGCTGACAGCCAGATAGCTGACAATCGCCTCGATATCATGGGTGACGATGGCCCCGACGCGGTCGCCTTCGCTCACACCCGCATGGGCAAGAGCCTGCACCATGCGGGACACTTCGTCGTAAAGCTCTCTGCGGGTAATCTCGCGCCTTGTGCCATCGTCGCGATGGGCGATGATGGCCAGCCGCGCGTCGGCATTGCGCAGAAGGTTCTCCGCATAATTGAGCCTTGCGCCCGGATAGAACTCGGCCTCCCGGATCGTCGCGCCCGGTTTGAACGCCGTGTCGCCACGTGTGCCGACAATGCCGAGTTCATCCCACAGCGTATCGTAAAATTCATCCGGCGCGTCGATGGACCAGCGCAGCAGGCCGGCATAGTCATCGGCGGCCTGCCCGTGCAGCTTTGCCGTTTTCGTCGCGAAGGCGAAAAGCGCCGAGCGCTCCAGCCTCTTCTCCGGCGGCATCCATAAGATGTCGGATGGCGCGGCGTCCGTCATGCTTCGCCCCCGCGCAGCATTTCGACGATGGCGGAAAAATCGCGCCCGCCGCTCCCCTCATCGACGAAGTTCTCGTAAAGCGCCGCCGCCGCCGCACCGAGCGGGGTGGAAGCCCCGGCTCCATTGGCGGCCTCCTGCGAAAGCTTCAGATCCTTCAGCATCAGGGCCGCCGCAAATCCGGGCTGGTAATCCTTGTTGGCGGGCGATGTCGGCACCGGGCCCGGCACCGGGCAATAGGTCGTGAGCGACCAGCATTGCCCGGAAGAGGTGGAAGCGACATCGAACAGCGCCTGATGCGAGAGGCCGAGTTTTTCGCCCAGAACAAAAGCTTCCGAAACGGCGATCATGGAAATGCCGAGGATCATGTTGTTGCAGATCTTCGCCGCCTGGCCGTTGCCGCCCTTGCCGCAATGCACGATCTTCTTGCCCATCGCCTCCAGCACCGGCTTTGCCGCAGAGAAAGCCTCCGCCTCGCCGCCGCACATGAAGGTCAGGGTGCCCGCCGCAGCCCCGCCCGTTCCGCCCGATACGGGCGCATCGACCGATGGGCAACGCACGGAAGCGGCCAGCTCATGTGCCTTCAGGGCACTTTCCATATCCACCGTCGAGCAATCGATGAGAAGCGTTCCAGCAGGGATTTTCCGAACCAGATCGCCATAGACCGACACGACATGTTCGCCCTTCGGCAGCATGGTGATGATCACCTCTGCCGCTTCGATGGCTTCGGCGGAATCCGCCGCTACGGGAATGCCCGCCTCTTTCGCCGCCGCGCGGCAGGCTTCGGAAAGATCGTGACCCCTGACGGCATATCCGGCCTTGACGAGATTGGCGGCCATGGGCAGGCCCATATGTCCCAGCCCGATAAAAGCGACGGTCTTCATCGGAGCGCTCCTTTCAGCGATTATCCGCAAGGATCATGTCGGCGGCCTTTTCGGCAATCATGATCGTTGGGGAATTGGTATTTCCGGATGTGATGCGCGGCATCACCGATGCATCGGCGACGCGCAGCCCGGCGAGCCGGCGGAATTTCAGCCGCGCATCGACAACGCTTTCCATGTCCGAACCCATGCGCAACGTGCCAACGGGATGGAAGATGGTGGTGCCGATATCGCCCGCCGCCTTGGCGAGATCATTGTCGTTTTCGAAGGAGGGACCCGGCTTGTATTCCTGCGGCTTGAAGCGCGCGAAGGCCGGTTGGGCGACGATGCGGCGCGTCAGCCGCATGGCGTCGATGGCCACCTGGCGGTCACCTTCGGTGGAAAGATAGTTCGGGCGGATTTCCGGCTGCATGGCGAAATCCGGTCCTTTCACATGCACTGAGCCCCGGCTTTCCGGCCGCAGATTGCAGACACTTGCGGTAATGGCCGGAAAAGTGTGAACCGGATCGCCGAACTTGTCGAGCGAAACCGGCTGGACATGATACTCCAGATCGGCGGTTTCCTTTTCCGGCGAAGATCGGGTGAAAACACCGAGCTGGCTCGGCGCCATCGACATCGGCCCGGAGCGCGTCAGCGCATATTCGAGGCCGATCCTCGCCTTGCCGAACAGGGTGGAGGCCCTTTCATTCAGCGTCAGGACGCCGGAGACCTTGTAGACCATGCGCAGCTGCAGATGGTCCTGCAGGTTTTCACCCACACCCTGAACCTCCGCTACTGTGTCGATACCGGCCGCCTGCAACACATCGCCACGGCCGACGCCGGAAAGCTCCAGAATATGCGGCGAGCCGATGGCACCGGCAGACAGCACCGTCTCGCGCCGCGCCCGCATCGTTTTCAAGACGCCATCATGGTGAAACTCGACGCCGGTGACACGGCCTTCTTCGATGATGAGACGCTTGACATGGGCCTTGGTCAGAACCGTCAGGTTCTTGCGGCCGAGCGCCGGCTTCAGGAAGGCTTTCGCCGTGTTCCAGCGCCAGCCCGCCCGCTGGTTGACATCGAAATAACCGGCACCCTCATTGTCGCCCCGGTTGAAATCATCGGTCGCGGGAATGCCCGCCTCGCCCGCCGCCTTCTGGAAGGCGTCCAGCACATCCCAGCGCACACGGGCCTTTTCCACACGCCACTCGCCGCCGGCGGAATGCATCTCGTTTTTGCCGCGATAAAAGTCTTCCGACTTCAGGAAATAGGGCAGGATATCGTTCCATCCCCAGCCCTCGCAGCCAAGCTGCCGCCACATATCGTAATCGCGCGCCTGGCCGCGCATATAGATCATGCCGTTGATGGAGGAGCAGCCGCCAAGGACCTTGCCGCGTGGATAGATCAGCGAGCGGCCGTTCAGCCCCGGCTCTTCCGCCGTCTTGAAACACCAGTCGGTGCGCGGATTGTTGATGCAATAGAGATAACCGACCGGAATGTGGATCCAATGGTAATTGTCGTTGCCGCCCGCTTCGAGAAGCAGCACGCGGTTGTTCGGATCTTTCGAAAGGCGGTTGGCGAGAACGCATCCGGCACTCCCCGCTCCGATGACGATATAGTCATATTCGCCCATGCTCTTCTCCATACGCCGCTCTTGCCGCGCCGTCCCGGACGCGGAGGAGGCCTTTTCCAGTGTTTTCAAAAAATGTTTAGCTGCGGTGCTGAAAGCCGAGTTTTCTCCCGAGCCGCGACGCGTAAAATTCGCCGATCAGACCGCGCCGGAACACCAGAACGCAGGCCATGAACACGAGGCCGGTGATGATGGTGACCGGGAAATCGGACGTCGCGAGATAGTTCTGCAGGGTGACGACGAGACCCGCACCGAAGATCGGGCCAATCATGGTGCCGATACCGCCGAGCAGCGTCATCAGGATCACTTCACCCGACATCTGCCAGGTGACGTCGGTGAGCGTCGCAAACTGGAAGACCAGCGCTTTGAGGCCGCCCGCAAGACCGGCCAGCGTCGCCGACATCACGAAAGCACCGAGCTTGTAGCGCTGGACGCTATAGCCCAACGAAATGGCGCGCTGCTCGTTTTCGCGGATGGATTTCAGGATCATGCCGAAGGGCGAGTTGACGAAACGCCAGATGACCAGAAGTGCGAGCACAAAGGCGACAAGCACCGTGTAATAGATGTTGAGCGGCGCATTGAGGTCGAGAAGGCCGAAGAGATGGCCGCGCGGCACGCCCTGCAAGCCATCCTCGCCATGGGTGAAGGGCGCCTGAAGGCAGAAGAAATAAAACATCTGCGACAGCGCGAGCGTAATCATGGCGAAATAGATGCCCTGGCGGCGAATGGCGAAGAAGCCGATAACGAGACCGAGCAGCGCCGCCCCCGCCATGCCGATGACAAGGCCGAGTTCCGGCGTCACGCCCCATTCCTTTACCGAATAGGCGGTGAAATAGGCGGCACCGCCAAAGAATGCCGCATGGCCGAAGGAGAGTAGGCCCGTGTAACCGATCAGCAGATTGAAGGCGCAGGCAAACAGCGCGAAGCACAGCAGCTTCATCAGAAAGATCGGGTAAACGAACATCGGCGCGGCGATGAGGACGGCAAGCCCTGCAAGAATAAGCACGGTCTTGATGGTGCCGGCAGTCGTCGAAACCTCCGTCTGCGGCATTGCTCCGGCGGTGGGGCTATGGGTGGCTTTGGACATATCAGGCGTCCTTTCCGAAAAGTCCGGCGGGGCGGATGAGCAGCACAAAGGCCATGATAACGAAGATGACGATGTTGGAAGCTTCCGGGTAGAACACCTTGGTGAGGCCCTCTGCGACGCCCAGCATGTAACCGGTGACGATGGCGCCCATGATCGACCCCATGCCGCCGACCACGACCACGGCGAAGACGACGATGATGAGGTTCGTGCCCATCAGCGGCGAGACCTGATAGATCGGCGCGGCGAGAACCCCGGTGAAACCGGCAAGGCCGGCACCCAGCGCGTAGGTCAGCGTCAGGAGAACAGGCACGTTGATGCCGAAAGCCTGCACCAGCGTCGGGTTTTCCGTCGCAGCGCGCAGATAGGAGCCAAGCCGCGTCTTTTCGATCAACGCCCAGGTGGCGATGCAGACGATGAGCGAAATGACGACAACAAAAGCGCGGTAATTCGGCAGGAACATGAAGCCGAGATTGGTGCCGCCGGCAAGCTGCGGCGGAACCGAATAGGGCTGGCCAGCAGCGCCATAAAGCCAGCGGAACGTGCCTTCCACCACCAGCGCGAGACCGAAAGTGAACAGCAGCCCGTAAAGCGGATCGAGATCGTAAAGCCGCGACAGCAGGAAGCGTTCGACGATCGCACCGAAAAGCGCCACGACGAAAGGTGTGACGATGAGCGCCACCCAAAAATTGATGCCGAAATATTGCAGGCCGAGGAAGGCGACGAAAGCGCCGAGCATATATTGCGCGCCATGGGCAAAATTGATGACGCGCAGCAGGCCGAAAATGACGGCAAGGCCAAGCGACAGCAGCGCATAAAACGACCCGTTGATAAGGCCCACCAGCAATTGCCCGAGCAGTGCCTGAATTGGAACGCCGAAGATCATCGTCATCGTTAAACCCCCAGCACCTTGTTGAGCTCGCCCATGCGGCCGGAAAGCTCGCTGACCGGAAAATTGCTGACCATCTGACCGTGATCCATCAGGTAGAAACGGTCGGCGATACGGCTGGCAAAACGGAAATTCTGTTCGACCAGAACAACGGTCATGCCGCGGCTCTTCAGCTTTTGCAGCACCTCGCCAATGCGCTGCACGATGACCGGGGCAAGCCCCTCGGTCGGTTCGTCAAGCAGCAGCACCTTGACCCCGGTGCGCAGGATGCGCGCCATGGCCAGCATCTGCTGCTCGCCGCCGGAAAGCTTGGTGCCGGGGCTGGTGCGGCGTTCGTAAAGATTGGGAAACAGCTCGTATATTTCATCGAGCGTCATGCCGCCGGATGCGACGACGGGCGGCAGCTTCAGGTTCTCCTCGACGCTCAGCGTCGCGAAGATGCCGCGCTCTTCCGGCACGAAACCAAGGCCGTATTTCGCCGTGCGATGCAGCGGCACCGGCATCAGATCCTTGCCGCCCAGCTTGATGACGCCCTTGCGGTTTCGGATGATGCCCATGATGGTGCGCAGCGTCGTGGTCTTGCCCACACCGTTGCGGCCGAGAATGGTGATGGTTTCGCCCTCGCCGACCGTCAGATCGACACCGTGCAGCGCCTGGCTTTCGCCATACCAGGATTTCAGATTGGAGACTTCGAGCATTGCCGCCATATCAAGCCTCCTCCGTGCCCATATAGGCCGTGCGCACGCGCGGATCGGCGGCAACGGTGGCATAATCGCCCTCCGCCAGAATTTCACCGCGTTGCAAGACCGTGACGTGGTGGCAGATATCGGCCACGACTTTCAGATTATGTTCGACCATCAGCACCGCGCGTGTCTTTGCCACCTCGCGGATGAGTTCGGCGACATGGGCGACATCCTCGCCGCCCATGCCGGCCATCGGTTCATCTAGCAGCAGAACCTTCGGATCGAGCGCCAGCGTGGTGGCGATTTCGAGAACCCGCTTGCGGCCATAAGAAAGATCGGCCGCAAGCGCATGTTTTTCCCGTGTCAGGCCGACCATGGCGATCAGTTCCTCGGCGCGGGCGTTCAGCCTGTCGAGCGAGGAGAGCGGCAGCCAGAACTGCGTTGCAAGGCTGTTCGGCCGCTGCAACGCCACCCGCACATTTTCCAGAACCGTCAGATGCGGAAACACCGCCGATATCTGGAAAGACCTGACGAGGCCGAGACGCGCCACCTTGTCCGGCGGCGTCCTTGTTATGTCCGTTCCCATGAAGGTGATCGCCCCGCCTGTCGGCTGGAGAAACTTGGTCAACAGGTTGAAGACCGTTGTTTTGCCGGCACCGTTCGGACCGATAAGCGCATGCACGCGGGCATGGTGGACGTCGAGATCGACGTTTTTCACGGCCGCGAATGCGCCGAAGGTCTTGGAGAGACCGCGCGCCGAAAGAACGACGCGAGGTTCGGCCTGCCCGGCAAGGGCGGGAGCGATCGTCATCAAGCTTTCCCCTTTTTATTCTTCTTTACTGCGTTACCAGCGGGCAACCGCTTTTTGCGGGGTCCATGAAGGCTTCCTTGCCGGGGATGGTGGCAAGTACCTTGTAATAATCCCACGGCTGCTTGCTTTCGTCCGGCTTCTTCACTTCCATGAGATACATGTCGTGGATCATGCGGCCGTTGGCGGCCACATGGCCGTCCTTCGAGAAGACGTCGTTGACCGGCATTTCCTTCATGGCCTTGGCGACGGCATCGGCATCGTCTGTGCCGGCCTTTTCGATGGCCTTCAGGTAGTGCAGCACGGCGGAATAGGTGCCGGCATGCACCATGTTCGGCATGGCGCCGGTGCGTTCCTTGAAGCGTTCGCCGAACTTGCGCGATTCATCGTCGCGGTCCCAATAAAAACCTTCCGTCAGCGTCAACCCTTGAGCCGCTTCGAGACCGAGGCCGTGGACTTCTGCAAGCGTGAAGAGAAGCGCCGCAAGCCGCTGGCCGCCGGCGACGATGCCGAATTCGGCCGCCTGCTTGATGGCGTTGGAGGTATCGAGACCGGCATTGGCAAGACCGATGACCTTCGCGCCCGAGGACTGCGCCTGCAGCAGGAAGGAGGAATAGTCCGTCGTGGCAAGCGGATGGCGCACGGAACCCAGAACCTTACCGCCATTGGACTTGACGAAATTCGACGTGTTTTCTTCCAGCGAATAACCGAAGGCATAGTCGGCGGTCAGGAAGAACCAGCTGTCGCCGCCCTGCTTGACGAGCGCGCCACCGGTGCCGACCGCCAGCGAATAGGTGTCATAGGCCCAATGGAAACCATAGGGGCTGCACTGCTTGCCGGTCAGCTCGGTGGTTGCCGCACCCGTATTGATGGTGATCTTCTTCTTGTCCTTGGACAGCGCCTGCACGGCAAGGCCGACCGACGACGAGGTCAGTTCCATGATCGAATCGACCTGTTCGGTATCGTACCATTGGCGGGCGATATTGGAGGCGACGTCCGCCTTGTTCTGGTGGTCGGCGGTCACCACTTCCACCGGCGCATCGAGCACCTTGCCGCCGAAATCCTCGACCGCCATCTTCGCGGCTTCATAAGAGTATTTGCCGCCGAAATTGGCGTAGACGCCCGACTGGTCGTTCAAGATGCCGATCTTGACCTTGCCGTCCGAAATCTCGGCGGCATAAGCGGCGGTGCCAGCGGCCAGCGCCATGGCCGTGGATAAAACGATACTCTTACGCATGACTTCTCCTCCCAGAGATGATTGCGAGCCTCAGATGGGTCTGTGCAACGGTGAACGAAACCGCCTGCGGGCTTCCATGCCATTGCACCTGAACGGTCACACCGCCCTCCTCAAAGCGATGCATCCTGAGCCTAGACTTCTCGAATTCGGCCGTTGACACAAGAGCGGGGCATCATCAAATTGCGAACAGGAACTGTTCATTTTTGAACAGAACTCTTGATGGGAGACAAATATGGCTACCCCTTTCACCTGGGACGACCTGCAATATTTTCTGGCCGTGGCCCGCACCGGACAGCTCTCATCGGCAGCCCGAAGCCTGCGCACCAGCCACGCCACCGTCTCCCGCCATATCGACCGGCTGGAATTCTCGCTTAAAACCAAGCTGTTCGAGCGAAACCCGCGCGGTTATGAACTGACGACCGTCGGGCGGCGGCTGGTGGATACGGTCGAGCGTATCGAGGCAGAAGCGGAAAGGCTGCAATCGGATATTTCCGAAAGCGGCAGCCTGCTGCGCGGCGTGGTGCGCCTTAGCGCGCCTGAAGGTTTTTCCAATTTTTTCTTCGTGGAAAGGCTGAAAGACTTCGCCATCACGCATCCCCACATCATGGTGGAAATGGTGACGATCCAGCAGATCATGGCGCTTTCCAGAAAGGAGGCGGATGTGGCCGTCACGCTCGATCCGCCGAAGGCCGGTCCCTATATCAACGAACAGATCATCGATTATACGCTGCATATCTATGCCTCGCGTTCCTATCTCGCCGGACGGCCGAGAATCACCAAGCGCGAGGACCTGCTCGATCACTTCTTCATCGGTTACGTACAGGACCTGATCTTCTCACCCGGCCTTGATTATATGCGCGACGTGCTGCCCGGCCTGCGTCCGGGCTTTCAGTCCTCGAGTATTTTCGCGCAGCTGACTGCCACGCTGAGCGGCCGGGGCCTGTGCATCCTGCCGAATTTCATCGCCGCGCGCTTTCCGGATTTGCAGATGGTGCTTGCCGGCGAAGTGGAACTGCGGCGCGGCTACTGGCTGACGAGCCATCAGGACCTTGCCAATGTGCCGCGTGTGCGCTCGCTGATGGACTTCATTCTCACCACGGCGCGCGCGCATGAAAAACTCTTCATCCTCGACCGCCGGATGATGGTCTGAACAGCCATCGTTCACATTTCGGCGACACCCTGTCTACGCGCGGCCGGTTGGAGGATGCGCGTGCCAGCCTATATGACTGACAACAACGAAGCCGGTTTGTGAAGACCGGCATCCTCCGACATCTGGAAGGTCATCATGAAAAAGATCGGATTCCTGTCCTTCGGCCACTGGACGCCCTCGCCCCAGTCGCAAACCCGCTCGGCTGCGGACACGCTGCTGCAATCGATAGACCTCGCCGTCGCGGCGGAAGAGCTGGGCGCCGACGGCGCTTATTTCCGCGTGCACCATTTCGCCCGCCAGCTTGCCTCGCCCTTTCCGCTGCTGGCTGCCGTCGGCGCGCGCACGAAAAAGATCGAGATCGGCACCGGCGTCATCGACATGCGTTATGAAAACCCGTTCTACATGGCGGAGGACGCCGGTTCGGCGGACCTCATCGCCGGCGGACGCCTGCAGCTCGGCATCAGCCGCGGCTCGCCGGAACAGGTGATCGATGGCTGGCGTTATTTCGGTTACCGCCCGGCCGAAGGCCAGAGCGAAGAAGACATGGCGCGTCAGCACACCGAAGTCTTTCTCGAGCTTCTGAAAGGTGAAGGTTTCGCTGAACCGAATCCGCCCCCGATGTTCCCCAACCCGCCCGGCCTTTTGCGGCTGGAGCCGCATTCCGAAGGGCTGCGCGAGCGCATCTGGTGGGGTTCGAGTTCCAATGCAACGGCGGTCTGGGCGGCAAAGCTTGGCATGAACCTGCAAAGCTCCACCCTGAAGACGGATGAAACGGGCGAGCCTTTCCATGTCCAGCAGGCGCAGCAGATCCGCACCTTCCGGGAAGCCTGGAAGGAAGCGGGCCACACCCGCGAACCGCGTGTATCGGTCAGCCGCAGCATCTTCGCCCTCGTCAACGACCGCGACCGGTCCTATTTCGGTTACGGCAACGAAGGCGATGACAAGATCGGTTATATAGACGACAAGACACGCGCGATCTTCGGGCGCAGCTATGCCGCCGAACCGGAAAAACTGATCGAACAGCTGAAAGCCGACGAGGCCATCGCCGAGGCCGACACGCTGCTCCTGACAGTGCCGAACCAGCTGGGCGTCGATTACAACGCCCATGTGATCGAGACGATCCTCAAGCAAGTGGCGCCGGCTCTTGGCTGGCGCTAAATTTGGAAAAATTGCATCATCCACACTCCGTCACCCCGGACTAGATCCGGGGTCCAGCGCGATCAAGTCTTTGATCGCGAAAGATTCTTTTCACGGCGCAGACGCGCCGTGGCTGGATGCCGGATCTAGTCCGGCATGACGGAGGACGTGCTTTCCCTCCCTTAAAATCCGGGCTGTATACCGCTGCTCATTTCACCGATTTGCCATAACGAGCGAAGCTTTCCGCCAGCGGCGTGGTGCTGGCGCCAGGGCGCTCCGGACGTTTGTAGACACCGTCCCGCACATGGATCGGCTCTTCGAAATGATCCTTGATCCAGGGAATATATTCGAGAATGGTCGAAGCCGGGTGCCAGTAGCTCAGATGCACATGCACCTGGCTCATCTCGCCGGCATGCGGCACCACGGGCAGGCGATGGGCGAGCGCCAGATCGGCAACCTGAATATATTCGGTGATGCCGCCAAGCCGGGTCACATCCGGCTGGACATAGGCAACCGCACCGGCATCGATGAATGAGCGGAACGCATCCACCGTGTAAAGCTGCTCCCCGAGCGCAATCGGAATCGACGTATTGCGCGCCAGCCGCGCATGGCTCGTCACATCGTCATACCAGAGCGGTTCCTCGAACCAGTAAATGTCCAGATCTTTCGCCGCCGCGCAGAAACGCTGGCATGTGGGCAAATCCCACTTGCCGTTGCCGTCGATGGCGATGCGGATGGACGAACCGACACGCTTGCGGACGGCGGCAAGGCGGGCAATGTCGATATTCGGATCGTCATGCCCGACCTTGATCTTCAGCCGGGTGAACCCATCCTCCTCCACCGCCCTTGCGCTGCCCGCCAGCAAATCCTCCAGCGTGAAGGAAAGCCAACCGATATCGGTATTATAGGCTTCCACCGCCGCAGTGCGCGCGCCGCCGAGATAGTGCCAGAGCGGCACGCCCGCCTTTTTCGCCTTCAGATCCCAGAGCGCAACGTCAATTGCGGCCAGCGCCAGATGGGTGATGCCCGCCCTGCCGACCCATTGCAGCGCCGGATAACGGGCCAGTTTCGTCCACAGCCTCGAATGCTCCGATGCATCCTCCCCCACCAGCAAGGGCGCGTAACAATCGCTGATGCAGGATGTGATCAGCCTGTCCGACGGCAGATGCGCGTGGGTGCCGGTAAAACCATAGCCCTCAAGGCCATCGCTGGTGGTGATCTTTGCGCCGACGACGCCCCAATGGGTGATGCTGTGGGTGGAATCGGAAATGGACTCCGATGTCAGCGGCAGGTGCAGGATGAAAGGTTCGACAGCGGTAATTTTCATGATCGGTCATTCCTCGATTGCTGAGTGCTTGCGGGGAGGAATAGACGCCGCGTCCCCGCGACCACGGGCCGCGCAGATGGGCTTTCGGGAAATTGCCAGACCGCCCTCCTCCAGCAGCCTGCTTCCGATGATGGATAGAGCTAAAGGAAAAACGGCTTTTGTAAAATAAAAAATTTTTTATTTTTAATATTCAGCCATTGCCAGTCCTTTAAAGCTGGGCAATGATGCCTCCATGAACTCGCTGGTCAAAGTCACGCTCGCCGAACAGGCGCATCAGGAACTGCGCGCGCGCATCGTCAGCGGCAGATTGCGCGGCGGCGAACGCCTGCTGCCCAACGAGCTTGCCGCCGATCTCGGCATCAGCCCCACGCCGGTGAAGGAAGCCTGCCTGAAACTCGAGGCCGATGGGCTGGTGGTCAATTCCTCCCGGCGCGGCATGGTGGTGCGCGATTTCACCGTGGAGGATGTGGAGGAACTTTACGCCGCCAGAATGCTGCTCGAAAAAGGCGCCGTGGAAGTGGCCTTCGACGCCGGGCAACTGGATGGGGCGCTGCACACGGAACTGCTGGAAAGCCTGGCGAAACATCGCGAATTCGCCAAAGGCTCGACGCTCGACGAATTGTCGAAAGCGCTTTTTTACGACCGCAGCTTCCATACGACCCTTGTGTCGGCGGCGCGCATTCCCGTCATTTCCGGCTCGCATGAGCGCATTCTCGACCAGACCCACACGGTTTTCGTCTCGATCCTTGGCGACTACGCCCGCTCGGTCGAGGAGCATCAGAATATCGCCGATGCCATCGCCGCCGGCAGCAAGGCCCAGATCGTCGATGCCCTGTGGCGGCATCTCGAGCGCAGTCGCCAGAATACGCTGCGCCAGGTCCGGCTGCTCAAAGAGGCCGGCGCCTGATCATTCCGCATATAAGGGGAGGAACCGACATGATGCGCCACAAGCCGGACGCCGCAATGAGAGCGGCGCGAGCCACAACCCTCCCGTTCCGCATGGGGATTTCGCATCGATGACAGACCGGCTTTCCGCTGCAACCCTGCCCCGCCTGCCGCAATCCGTCACGACACCCACCTATGACCGTCAAAGCGTCACGCCCGGCATCGTCCACCTCGGCGTCGGGGCCTTTCATCGGGCGCATCAGGCGGTTTTCATCGACGATTGCCTTAATCGCGGTGAAACCCGATGGGGCATCGTCGCCGCATCGCTGCGCAGCCCGGACACGCGCGACGCCATCGAGCCGCAGGATAATCTCTACACCTTTTGCCTGCGAGACGGTGAGAGCGAGCGCCTGCGCATCATCGGTTCGATTCTCGAAACCATCGTCGCCCCGGAAGAGCCTGAACGGCTGGTGGAGCGGATGGCCGATCCGCGCGTCCTCATCGTCACCCTGACCGTGACGGAAAAAGGTTACCTGACCAATCTCGCCTCCCGCAGCCTGCTGCGCGATCATCCCGATATCGCCCATGACCTTCAAAACCCGGAGCGGCCGCGCTCCATCTTCGGCTTCATCCTTGCGGCCACGCGGCGCAGGCGCAGGCAAGGTTCTCAGCCCCTGACGCTCCTGTCCTGCGACAACCTGCCCGCCAACGGCCATGTGCTGCAAAAGCTGCTGCTGGAATTTGCGGAACTGGCCGATCCGGAACTGGTTTCCTTCATCGAAACAAACATTGCCTGCCCCTGCTCCATGGTGGACCGGATCGTTCCTGCCACCACGGATGCGGACCGGGAGGCGATTTCGGCCGCACTCGGCCTCAGCGATGCCTGGCCGGTGGTGGCCGAACCCTATTTCCGTTTTGTCATTGAAGATCGTTTTCCGCATGGAAGGCCGGCGCTCGAGAAATCGGGCGTGGAATTCGTCGGCAATGTCGAGCCCTACGAGCATATGAAGCTCAGAATGCTGAACGGCTCCCACAGCGCCATCGCCGCCATCGGCCAGATTGCCGGCCTTGCGACGGTGGCGGATGCATGGGGTGAAAAGCCCGTGCGCGATTTCATCGACGCCTATTGGCGCGAGATCGAACGGACGCTCGATCCCGCCGTAGACGGGGCGGAATTCGCAGCCGGCCTGCGGCAGCGTTTCGCCAATCCCTCATTGCAGCACAAGACCATGCAGATCGCCTCCGATGCGTCGCAGAAAGTGCCGCTGCGCATTCTTGGCCCGTTGCGCGAATTGCTTGCGGAGAAGGCCGAAAGCCGGACGGTCATTTTCGCCGTCGCGCTCTGGATCAGGTCCTGCGCGGACAAGAATGAAAAGGGGCAGCCGATCACCATTCTTGATCCCGCTTTCAAGGAGTGGGATGCGCCGGATCAACTGGCAATGGCGCCGGATGCGATCGTCGACCGTTTTCTGACTTTCGAACGCACATTTGGCAGCGACCTGCCCAGGAACGAAACCTTCGTCCCAGCCCTGAAAGCCGCCTATCGCGACATTCGGGAACATGGCGGGCTTGCGGCAATCGCGCGTTTCCTGAAGTCCTGAAAAAAGAACAGGCCGGAAATCCGGCCTGTTCCTAACTTCGGCCGTCAACCTTCAGGCTGTCGCTGCCAGCCGCGCCGCCTTGCGGCGTTCCACGCGGGCGCGGATGGCATCGACATCCGTGATCGGTGTCGCGGCGAAAAGCTGGCGGGTATAGGGATGCTTCGGATCGGCGAAGAGTTCCTCGCGCGTGCCCTGCTCCACCGCCACACCCTTCGAAATGACCATCACATCGTCGGCGATGTAACGCACCACCGAAAGATCGTGGCTGACGAAAACATAGGTCAGCTCGAATTCTTCCTGAAGGTCGGCGAGAAGGTTCAGCACCTGCGCCTGCACGGAAAGATCGAGCGCGGAGACCGGCTCGTCCAGCACCAGCAGCGCCGGGTTCAGCATCAGTGCGCGCGCAATGGCGATGCGCTGGCGCTGGCCGCCGGAGAACATGTGCGGATAACGGTTGAAATGCTCAGGACCGAGACCGACCTTCACCAGCATGGCTTCGGCCCGCTCGCGCCGCTCGGAAGCCGGTATTTTGGTGTTGATGACCAGCGGTTCCATCAGCACGTCGCCCACCTTCTGACGCGGATTGAGGCTGCCATAGGGGTTCTGGAACACCATCTGCACCTTGGAGCGCATCTCCGTATCGGGACGGCGTCTGGCGATATCGACCGGCTTGCCTTCGATCTTCAGTTCGCCGCCGGATGCCGGGTCGATCAGCGCGATGATGCGGGCCAGCGTCGATTTACCGGAGCCGGATTCACCGACGATG
This sequence comes from Agrobacterium sp. T29, assembly GCF_006970545.1. Lineage (NCBI taxonomy): Bacteria > Pseudomonadati > Pseudomonadota > Alphaproteobacteria > Hyphomicrobiales > Rhizobiaceae > Agrobacterium > Agrobacterium sp. T29. The sequence continues at coordinate 1,361,154 of NZ_CP040641.1, read as the reverse complement.
GCGAGCGTCTTGCCGCGCTCGACGGTAAAGTCGATGCCCTTCAGGGCCTGCACCGTCTTGGCGCCACCGAACAGGCCGCCGGGAACGTGATAGTCGCGGGTAATGCCCTTGCCTTCGACAACGATACTCATTGAACGCCCTCCTTGCCGAAGAAATCGGAAACCGTGGGCAAACGGTCGCCGGTGGCATTTTCCGGCAGGGCCGAAAGCAGTGCCTTGGTATAGGGATGCTGCGGGGCCTCGAACAGGCTCAAGACATCCGCCTCCTCCATCTTGCGGCCCTTATATTGCACGACGACGCGATCTGCGGTTTCCGCCACCACGCCCATGTCATGGGTGATGAGAATCAGCGCCATGCCATATTCCGCCTGCAGGTTCATCAGCAGATCGAGGATCTGCTTCTGGATCGTCACATCGAGCGCGGTGGTCGGCTCGTCGGCGATCAGCAGGCGCGGCTTGGAAGCGATTGCGATGGCGATCATCACGCGCTGGCACTGGCCGCCCGACATCTGGTGCGGATAGGCCTTGAGCTTGGTTTCCGGCTCGGGAATGCCGACAGCCCGGAACAGTTCCAGGGCGCGGGCACGCGCGGCAGCGCCGCTCATGCCGAGATTGAGGCGCAGAACCTCCTCGATCTGGAAACCGACCGTGAAGGACGGGTTGAGCGAGGCGACCGGCTCCTGGAAGATCATGGTGATCTCGCGACCGATCACCCGGCGGCGCTCCTGCGGCGTCATGGCCAAAAGGTTCTTGCCGTCGAAGGTCATCTCGTCGGCGGTAATCGTCGCCGTATCGGGCAGAAGCCCCATGACGGCGAGCATCGATACCGACTTGCCGGAACCGGACTCGCCGACGATGGCCAGCACCTCGTGCTTGTCCACGGAAACATCGATGCCGTTGACGGCCGTGAAAGCGCCGGTGGCGGTGGCGAATTTGACGGTGAGGTTCTTGATTTTCAGCAGGCTCATCGCTCAGCTCCGCTTCAGTTTGGGATCGAGCGCATCGCGCAGGCCGTCACCCATGAGGTTGATGGCGAGCACCGAGATCAGGATCGTCAGGCCCGGAAGGGTAACGACCCACCAGGCGCGCAGGATGAATTCACGCGCTTCCGCCAGCATCGTGCCCCATTCGGAAGCCGGCGGCTGCGCGCCCATGCCGAGGAAGCCGAGAGCGGCGGCATCGAGAACCGCAGAGGAGAACGAAAGCGTCGCCTGAACGATCAGCGGCGCAAGGCAGTTCGGCAGGATGGTCTTGAACATCAGCCGGAAATTGCCGGCGCCTGCCACGCGGGCGGCGGTGACATATTCGCGCCTGAGTTCGCTCATGACCGCCGCACGTGTCAGACGCGCGAAATGCGGCTGGTAGACGATGGCAATCGCGATCATGGCATTGGTGAGACCCGGCCCGAGGACCGCAACCAGCACCAGCGCCAGAAGCAGCGACGGAAACGCCAGGATGACGTCCATCACGCGCATGATGACGGTATCCACCCAGCCACCGAAGAAGCCGGCGACGAGACCGATGACGATACCGCCGACAAGGGCGATGGAGACGACGACCACGCCGATGAACAGCGAATATTGCGCGCCGTAGATCAGGCGGGACAGCATGTCGCGGCCCACCGCATCGGTGCCGAAGAAGAAGCCGGCACGGCCGCCTTCCTGCCAGACCGGCGGGACGAGGAGCGCATCGCGATATTGTTGTGTCGGATCATGCGGGGCAAGGATCGGCGCGAAGATCGCCACCAGCACAAGCAGGATGAAGACGGCAAGCCCGATGACGGCGCCGCGGTTCTGGCGGAAATAGAACCAGAAATCGGCAAGCATCCGGCGGCGGATGGCGGCGTCCGAAAGGCGGACGCCGGGGGTGGTGGTCACATCGGTCATTTGTGACGGATCCTCGGATTGATGAGGCCATAGGTCAGATCGACGAGCAGGTTGACGATCATCACCAGACCCGCGATCAGGAGCAGGCCGCTCTGCACAACCGGATAATCACGGCGCGAGATGGAATCGATCATCCACTTGCCGATACCCGGCCAGGAAAAGATGGTTTCGGTCAGGATGGCGCCCGCCATCAGCACGCCGATCTGCAGGCCGATGGTGGTGATGACCGGGATCATGGCGTTGCGCAGCGCATGAATGCCGACGACGCGGGCGGACGACATGCCCTTGGCGCGGGCGGTGCGCACATAATCCTCACCCATGACTTCCAGCATGGCCGAGCGCGTCTGGCGTGCAATCACCGCCAGCGGAATGGTGGCGAGCACGACGGAGGGCAGGATGAGATGCGAAAAGGCCGACGCGAAGGCGCCCTTCTGGCCGGAAATCAGGCTGTCGATCAGCATGAAACCGGTGACGGAGGGGAAGAAATACATCAGCGAGATGCGGCCCGACACCGGCGTCCATTGCAGGATGCCGGAGAACATGATGATGAGCAGCAGCCCCCACCAGAAGATCGGCATGGAGAAGCCGACGAGCGCGGTCGTCATGGAAATCTGGTCGAACCAGGAACCGCGACGGATGGCGGCGATGACGCCGACCGGCACGCCGATCAGGGTTGCGATGATGATGGCGACGAGACCAAGCTCGACCGTCGCGGGGAAGAGCGACAGGAACTCGGTGAGAACCGGCTTCTTGGTGACCAGCGAATTGCCGAGATCGCCCTGAAGCAGCCGTCCGAGGAAATGAAGATATTGCTGCCAGATGGGCTGGCTGAAGCCGAGCTGTTCGGCAAGCTGCGCATGCCGTTCGGGTGAAATGCCGCGTTCGCCCGCCATCAGCAGCACGGGATCTCCCGGCAGGACGCGCACGAAGGAGAAGGCGACAAAGGTGATCCCGAGAAATGTCGGAACGAGGTAGAGAAGTTTGCCGAGAATGAACCGGATCATGGCTTTTTCCTGAAAAGACGCGCGGAAGAACAGGGTTCTTCCGCGCGTCCGTTGTTTGGGATTATTCCGCGATGTCGACGTTTTCGAAGGTGAAGTCGCCAAGCGGGCTCATGGTGAAGCCGGAAACCTTGGCGGACATCGGAACGAACTGCGTGGAATGCGCAAGCGTCGCCCACGGAGCCTGTTCCTTGAAGATAACCTGCGCCTGCTCGTAAAGCTTGGTGCGCTCGGCAACGTCAGTCGCCTGCTTCGCCTTGGAAATCAGCTCGGAGAACTCCTTGTTGCACCACTGCGCACGGTTCGTGCCGCCTTCGCCCGCCGAAGCGCAGGAAAGCAGAACGCCCATGAAGTTGTCCGGGTCACCGTTGTCACCGGTCCAGCCGAGGATGACGGCGCCGTCGCGGTTCACTTCGGTCGACTTCTTGAGGTATTCACCCCATTCATAGGAGACGATCTCGGCCTTGACGCCAACCTTGGCGAAATCCGCCTGGATGAGTTCAGCGGTGCGGCGTGCGTTCGGCATGTAAGGACGCTGAACCGGCATCGCCCAGATCTTCATCGACAGATCCTTGACGCCAGCGGCTTCGAGAGCCTTCTTGGCCGCTTCCGGATCGTAAGCATCGTCCTTGATGCTGTCGTTATAGGACCACATGGTCGGCGGGATCGGGTTCTTGGCAACCTGACCGGCGCCCTGGAACACAGCGTCAATGATCGCCTGCTTGTTCATCGCCATGTTCAGCGCCTTGCGGACTTCCGGCTTGTCGAAAGGTGCAACGGTGGTGTTGTAGGCGAAGTAGGCAACGTTCAGACCCGACTGTTCATCGAGCTTGAGGTTGGAATCGGCGCGGATGGCGGCAAGGTCAGCCGGAGCCGGATAAGGCATCAGGTGGCATTCGCCGGCCTTCAGCTTCTGCAGACGAACGGCGGCGTCCGGCGTGATCGCGAAGATCAGGTCGTCGATCTTCGGTGCTTCGCCCCAGTAGTCGGCGTTCTTCTGGTAGCGGATGACCGCGTCCTTCTGATAGGCGACGAACTTGAACGGGCCCGTGCCGATCGGCAGGTTGTTGAAGTCTTCCTTGGTGCCGGCCTTTTCCAGCGTATCGGCATATTCCTTCGATACGATGGAGGCGAAAGGCATGGCGATGTTGGCAAGGAACGGCGCTTCCGGACGCGTCAGCACGAACTTGACGGTGTAATCGTCGACCTTGACGATTTCCTTGATCAGCGACGGCATTTCCATGGAGTTGAAATATTCGTAGGTGATGCCTGCGATATACTGGTTCCACGGGTTCTTCGCATCGCGCTGGCGGTCGTAGCTGAAGATCACGTCATCGGCGTTGAATTCGCGGCTCGGCGTGAACTTGTCGTTGGCGTGCCACTTCACGCCCTTGCGCAGGTGGAAGGTATATTCCAGACCGTCGCTCGAAACTTCCCATTTTTCGGCAAGGCCGGGCTCAACTTCGGTCGTGCCCTTCTTGAACTCGGTCAGGCGGTTGTAGACCGGATGCGCGGAAGCGTCGAAGGTGCCGCCAGCGGTGTAGGGCGACGGATCGAAGCCTTCCGGCGATGCCTCGGAGCAATAAACGAAGGTCTTCGCCATGGCGGGCATGGCGGAAGTGATCGCAATCGCAGAGGCGATAAGCAAACTGCGGGTCAGCGTTTTCATCTGGTGGTCCTTTCCCTCTTTTTCTGAGTTCCTGCGGCCCCGTCCGGGGGCCTACCTCTTCTGGTCAGCAGCGACATGGGAGCCCCGTGTCGCCGTTCGGTCCTTTGCCTCCCGACCAATTACCCGGCGACCGGCTGAAACAACCGGTCGAGGTTCTTCTCCGGTGGGCAGAACCAGCGCGGTCCCGCCTCCGTCATATAGGCTATATCCTCGAGACGGACGCCGCATTCGCCATAAACGCACAGCATCGGCTCGATGGAAAAACACATGCCCGGCTCCAGCGCCGTGGCATTTCCTGCAACGATATAGGGTTCTTCGTGAATATCCAGCCCAAGCCCGTGGCCGGTGCGGTGCGGCAGGCCGGGAAGCTGATAATCCGGGCCGAAACCAGCCGCTTTCAGGCTGTCGCGTGCAGCCCTGTCCACATCCGAGCAGGCAGCGCCGACTTTGGCTGCGGCAAAGGCCGCCGCCTGCGCGTCACGCTCGGCGTTCCAGAGGAAACGCTGCCGTTCCGTCGGCTTGCCGAAGACATAGGTGCGGGTGATATCGGAACGATAGCCATGAAGAACGCCGCCAAGATCGACCAGCACCATATCGCCTTCGCTGAGCGTCTGCGCATGGGGCACGCCATGCGGATAGGCCGTCGCCTCGCCAAACTGCACCGCCACGAAAAGCGGCTTCAGGCCAAGGGCAATATGCGCCGCATTAACGAAATCAGCGACTTCCGTGGTGGAAACGCCGGGACGCAGACCTTCGAACACGGCCTTCTGCACGCCGTAACTCGCGTCCATCGCCGTCTGGATGATGGCGATCTCGGCTGCGGATTTGACCTGCCGCTGGGCGACGATCATCGGCTGGGCGGAAATGATGCGCCCTTCAAGGCGCTGCATGAGGGCCGATGCGAAAACAAAGGGGGTGGCGGGATCGATGGCGACAAGATGACCGGGACAGGTCAAGGCACCGATACGTCTTGCCATCAGGTCGAAGGGACTTTCATCCTCTTCCCAGACGGCAACCTCACCCGCAATGCGGATGAGCGTCTGAAGCTTCGGCTCCTCGAAGGTCGGGCTGACATAGACCGGCACGCCTTCCGCCGGCACCAGGGCGCCGTGAATGCGCTCGGAAAGACCAAGCGACAGGCCGGTATAATAGGTCAGCGACGATGATGCATCGAGCCAGACCGCCTTGATATTTTGCTGGATCATTCGCGCCTGCAGGCCGCGTAGTCGCAACCTGAGCTCGTCTTCAGCGATCGATGAAACCGCGACCGGCTGAAACCGCTTCAGCGCCTCTTGAAAGTCTGCCATTCTCTCCCCGCCGCTTTCGGGCCGCAGACACAGGCGTGCCGACAACCTCCCAAGCGTTCTTTTGCTCATGCTTAAACACAGGGCCGGGGGTAAGCAATGGCCCGGCAGGGCACGCCACCACAAAACTGTGCAAATTTATCTAGACATAACGAAAATGTGATCGACGCACGCCTGATTTCAACGCTCATTGCCTTGACGCAGAAATTCAAAATCCCCCGGAAATCCAAGGGGAGACCGCGGACCGTCTTCAGCACTAAGCCGGTGCGCTGAAAGTCGACAGCCCAAAATATTCAAGGAATAGACGCCCAGAAAAGGAAAAGCCTGCCGCGGGAGGAGGTGCGGCAGGCTTCAAACTTGATCGGTGATTGGGAGGAGGAGTACCACCGATCCACATCGAGCGACGCTGGGAGGAGGAGTGCGTCGCTTCGATGATTTGAATATAGCGGTATCCGTGATTTTTAACAGAGCAAGTCTCGCAATGCAGCATTGCATTTCTGCATAGCTCGAAAATTCCTGCCCGGTTTTTCAGCACTCCCCAAAATCGCGGGAAAATCAGCTTTCCCGATAGACCTGGAAGCCGGCGAACGACTGGTTGACCGGCATGAGTTCGAGGCTGTTGATGTTGATATGCTTGGGCTGCGAGGCGACCCAGTGGATGGTGTTGGCAATATCGTCCGCCGTGATCGGATTGACGCCCTTGTAGAGATTGTCCGAGGCTTCCTGATTGCCGCCGGTGCGCACCAGCGTAAATTCCGTTTCGCACATGCCGGGCTCGATGGATGTCACCCGCACACCCTTGCCATGCAGGTCGGAACGCAGGCCGAGCGAAAACTGCCGCAGGAACGCTTTGGTACCGCCATACACATTGCCGCCCGTATAGGGGTAATGTGCAGCCACAGACGAGAGGTTGACGACAATACCCTTGCGCCCGATCAACGTCGGCAGCAGATGGTGGGTAATGTTCAGGAGACCGGTGATGTTGGTGTCCACCATGGTCTGCCAGTCTTTCAAGGGCACCTGCGGTGCGGGCGCGGTGCCGAGTGCGAGGCCGGCATTGTTGACGAGAACGTCGATATCCCGGAAGCCTTCCGGCAATCCGGACAGCGCCTTGCCTGTCGCCTCCTCGTCGGTGATGTCGAAGGCGAGGCCATGAAAGGCGGAACCGAGCTCGGCTGAAAGCGCCTCCAGCCGTTCCGCCCGCCGGCCCGTGCCGATGACCTTCCAGCCCTCCTTGACGAAGCGCCGCGCCGTGGCCTGTCCGAAGCCGGATGTCGCGCCGGTGATGAGGATGGTTCCGCTCATGATGATGCCTCCACTCTATTGGTTTTTTCAGGGTCAATCGGTGTCAGTAATTTTTCGGCCGCCGCCGCGAGACAGCGCCTGTAGGCCTCGAGATCCGTATACAAAGCCTCTTCGGGAGCATCGCCAACGATGATGACGCCGCCGCGCCGCAAAATCCCGCCATGCAGCATGAGATTGTCGACCATGTCGAAATTCTCGATCGACAGCCCGTCCGGCCCGCGATAACGGCCCGTTTCATCCAGGGTGGCGACGCCGCCATAATGCGCCTTGGTGCGGGTGAAGTGATTGGCCGCGACATTGGTATAGGCGAAAACCGGCTTGCCCAGCGCGCACATGAAGCCCAGCTCATAGCTGGTTCCCGTATCGGCGGCAATGCCGCGAAACGGCGTGAGATTGGCAATCACCGCATCCGCTTCCAGCATCATCCGCTCATCGACGGCATTGATGTTGCAGCCGTGACCGACCCTGGTATCCGCCGGCGGAATTTGCAGATCGCCCGGCGAAAGCGGCGTGAAACCGGCTTCCCGCGCCAGCGAGGCCTTGATGTCGAGCATTTCGCGCGCGTTCGGGAGGAATACTTCCGGTCCGGCGAGATAGATTTTCTTTGTCATCGGGAATTCATGCGATTTGTCAGGAAAGGATTTCCCGACCCTAACCCGGGGGCTTTCGCAAAGGCAAGTGCCAAGGGCATGCGGCGTGGCGCACTGTACGAGCCGATAAAACGGTATCGTCCCGCCGCTCTTTCCGTTATAGCCGGAGCAGGAAACTGGAATTTCTGGAGCAGGACATGGCAGCACCCATCCGTTACCACGAAGGCGATATTTCCGCCGGAGATGCCGCGCGTTACACCGGCGCCATCGCAATCGATACGGAAACGCTGGGACTGGTGCCGCGCCGCGACCGCCTCTGTGTCGTTCAGCTTTCGCCGGGCGACGGCACGGCGGACGTCATTCGCATTGCCGCCGGTCAAAAGGAAGCGCCGAACCTCGTCCGGATGCTTGCCGACCCTGCCCGCCAGAAGATTTTTCACTATGGCCGTTTCGATATCGCCGTTCTGTTCCACACCTTCGGCGTGACGACCACACCGGTCTTCTGCACCAAGATCGCCTCGCGACTGACCCGAACCTATACGGACCGGCACGGGCTGAAGGATAACCTCAAGGAAATGCTGGAAGTCGATATTTCCAAGGCCCAGCAATCTTCCGACTGGGCTGCCGAGACCCTGTCGCCGGCGCAGCTCGAATATGCCGCCTCCGACGTGCTGCACCTGCACGCGCTACGCGACAAGCTGACGGGTCGTCTCGTGCGTGACGGCCGCCTCGACCATGCCGACGCCTGTTTCGCCTTTCTGCCGACCCGCGCGAAGCTCGACCTCCTCGGCTGGGAAGAAACCGATATTTTCGCCCATAGCTGAGCGCGCCCGCATCTGGCTTAAGCACTGATTTACCAGAATTGCCTATTCTCGGCCGCAACTTTGGCGGTCGGGGACTTTGAGGGATGATTACTCCGCTACAGCAGACGGCGGGCATTGCAGTCAGCGACCTCATGCGCTCGATGGTCCAAACCATCGAGGAACGCCAGCGCGAAGAGCAGGAAAAGGCCAACGGCACCAAAAAGGACGATGCGGTCAAGACAAACCCGCAGCTGGACGAAAGCCAGCGCGCCGCCAATGAGAAGATAAGCGCCTATCTCTTCGGCGTCATGAAGCCGGATGCCGATGCCTTCGCCTCGCTTGTCTCCCGTTTTTCCTCCGCGCTGGGCATCACACAGGAAAAGGACGAATCGAGCTTTTCCTTCGCACGAAGACTTCAGGATGCGCTGACCCTGACCGACAGCTTCGAAAAAACCGATGCTCAGGGGAAAGCCACGAAGATTTCCCTGAAATCCTTCGGCGTTTCAGAGGCTGAGGTCGTGGACGTGCTGAACAATGGCGTCAACAGCAAGACCGATCCGATGGCCGCCCTTGCCGCCCGCATCGCAAAGGGCGCAGGCCTCAAAGGCACGGAAGAGGATTTCGGCGAGCAGATGTCGAAAGCGATCATGGCGGTGCGCGCGACCCTGCCGAAAAACGTCGACGATCTGGAAGAATCGACCGGCCTCAAACAACTCGGCGTCTCCGCCCGGCAGATGATCTCCGCCATCGCCAACCCCTATGGCGATGAGGCGCGCGCCGTGAAGGAGGCCCTGGACGAACAGGCGCAGGGCACCCGCTTCATGACGCGTGAAACCCTGAAGGTCATTCAGCGTCTCGAAGATGTCGCCGATCCCAAAACCAGGGAAGAGTTGCAGGCCGAACGCGGCAAGGATCGTATCGGCGAAATCAACGATGCCGAGGTGAAGGCCGAGCGGGAACAGGATATCCAGACGCGCGATGCGCAGGGCAAGCTTGAAGACGTGCAGGAGCTTCAGGACGTCGTGAAGGAGCATATCGATGCTTCCGGCGACGAAAAAACGGAAAGCGTCGATCCGCAGGCGCCGGCCGACACATCGTCGGAAACGGCCCTGATCGCCGTGCTTGCGGCTGCGCCGGCTGAGCAAGCCGCCCCAACGGAAAACGAAAATGAGCCTGCGGAGACAGACGCGGGCGCCGATCCGACCGATGCGGAAGACGACGGCGAAAAACTGCGCGATGCGCAGGCGCTTGTCGAAGACACCCGCAACGCCATTTTGCCGATCTCGATCGACGACAATGGCCTTTATGAACTGCTGAAGAAAAAGGCGGCATGATTGCCGCTTCCGATCGTCACTTGAGCGAAACATGATGTGAGTTCAGACATGACCGATATTTCCGGCCTATCCGGCAGCGCCGTTTACGACACAGAACCCAATGCCGCGCAGGCGCTGCTATCCATGGCCGCCCCGTCGCTCGTTCCGGATGATGCGGCCTTCACCGCGCCCGCTGAGGAAGACAGCCTCATCGACCCGGTGAACATTCAACCGGAACGAAATCTTCCCAAGGCAAGCTGGCTCGATGCCATGCCGCCGGAAGCTTTTGAGACGGCGCCCAGCGATCCCGACCATATTTCCTCGGTCAATTCCGACGATAACGGCCTTTACCGCATGTTCATCGGCGTTTCGCCCTGACCGGACGCGCAATTCCTTGGTTAGCCAAATCTTAATATCTGCAAGCCAAGATTGAGCTTGATGATTCTGTATGCGCTGCAACCGGCATTGCGGCCAGAAGCGTATACGGCGCTCCCGCATGAGCGGGCGAGATGACACCTGTCCATCACCGGCGCGGCGATTTTTCAACATTCAAGCCAGATGCGGATCACAGAGCCAATGGGGATTGGCCCTTTCGCAGCCAGCGGCGGTCACCGATAGAAACGGAGCGCAGCATGTTACCGCCTGTACCGAAAATTGCGGCAACCGATGCCGCCTATGGAACCACGGTTTCACTGACACCGCGCGAGCAGGTGAAACAGACTGCACCGCTGCAACCGAACACTCCCGCCCCTGAAAACAGCAGCCTTTTTGCCCGCGCGGCAATCGCCTCCCTCACCAGCGAATTTCAGCTCTCGCGCAGCACCGCCGTTCTCGCGGAAGCGCTCGGCAAGCTGATGAACCTGCCCCGGCGGGATGGCGAAGCCATAGAGACCTACGTGACGCGGCTGACGGAGGCGCTCCGCACCCTGCCCGCGCCACAACGCCTGGCGCTGGAACAGCAGGTCGGCAAGGCCCTGCAGGGCCTGACCCTTTCGATGCTCGCCGAAATCCTGAAACAGCCGACCGGGCCGGATGCTGCCCGCCTCGCGTTGTTGATCGAGCTTTCCCGTTACAAGGGAACGGATCTTGCGGCAAAGGCGGTGGTTTCCTCCTATCAGCAAAACAATTCCTCCAATCCCGCCGCCGCGCAATCGGCCCAGCCGAAACAGCAGAATGCGCAGAGCCAGAATGCGGAAGCTCGCCCGTCTCCGGCCGCGACAGCGCAGACGGCGAATTCCGCCACCGTCAGCCGGCTCCTGCCGCTGCTCATCGGGCCGCTCGCCCTCAGCGGCGCGGCGATGAAAGCAACGGTGGCGGCGCTAACGGCGCAACTGGACCCCCGGCCCACGCTTTCCACCCCACCTTCCGACACACATGATACGCCGACCGTTGCCGCAAAGCCGGATGGAAGAGCCGAAAACACGGCACGTCCGCTTCCGCCACAAATCGGCAGCGTGATGAAGGAAGTGTCGGCCGAGGCCCGCCCGGCAAATCCGCCCCGCACCGAAACCGGCGAAGCCCGCCCTGCCCTTGCGCATCGGGAGACGATGAAGCCGGAGCAGAAAGAAATCCGCACGGGCATTACCCCGCCATCCGGTTTGTTCGCAGACGATGCCGAAACCGTGAACAGCCTGCTGCTTGCCGCCACCGCCGGCAAACTTCCGCTCAAGCCGAACGGCACGCAAGAGCCTCCGCCCGCGCCGCAGGGTGTTGCGCAGCAACCGTCCGACGATCAGCCCGCCGAAAAATCGGCCCTCGCAACAGCCGCCGCCCGCCCCTCGGGTGAGGAAACGGAAACTATGACCCATCGCCCCGAAGCTCAGCCGCTGCCGCGGGGCATGCTGGACCCGGAAGCGAGAATGGCGATGCTGGAGCAATCGGCTTCGCAATCGTTGATCGCCGCGGCTCTGGTAAAAGACGGCACACCGCTGCCGCTCGTCGCCTATCCGCCGGCGGATGAGGACTATGAATCGGAAACGCCGCCGCGCGGAGGCGGCCCATTTTCCGAGGATGAGACGGACGGCGAGGCCGAAGCCGGCGCTGATAATTCCGACGGTCAGGACGAAAAAGAAGAGCGCATCGCCGCCAATGACGGGATCGACACGCAGGAAAGCCCGATGGCGGTGGCTTCCGACGACAGCGCGGAAAATTATTATCTGAAGATGAGCGGCATGCTCTGAGGAACGCGCCGCTGCCCGCTCGCCGGCGCGAGCTGGAAGCAACAAAAAACCCGCCGGAGATTCCGGCGGGTTCTTCATTTCAAAGATCGGAGCGATTATTCGCCGCGGTTCTTCAGAGCCGCGCCGAGGATGTCGCCGAGCGAAGCGCCCGAGTCGGACGAACCGAACTGTGCGACGGCTTCCTTCTCTTCAGCGATTTCCAGAGCCTTGATCGAAAGCATGACCTTGCGGTCCTTCTTCGAGAAGTTGACGACGCGGGCGTCGACAACCTGGCCAACCGAGAAGCGCTCGGGGCGCTGCTCGTCACGGTCACGGGAGAGGTCAGCGCGACGGATGAACGAGGTGAGGTCTTCGTGGTTGACGAGCTTCACTTCGATGCCGCCATCGTTAACCGCGGTGACTTCAGCGGAAACGACTGCGTTCTTGCGCAGGTCGCCGGAAGAAGCGGCTTCGCCGACAGCATCCTTGCCGAGCTGCTTGATGCCGAGCGAGATGCGTTCCTTCTCGACGTCAACGTCGAGAACGACAGCCTTAACGACGTCACCCTTGTTGTACTCTTCGATGACCTGCTCGCCCGGACGGTTCCAGTCGAGGTCCGACAGGTGAACCATGCCGTCGACATCGCCTTCGAGGCCGATGAACAGACCGAATTCGGTCTTGTTCTTGACTTCGCCTTCAACTTCAGTGCCGGCCGGGTGGCTGTAGGCAAATGCCTGCCACGGGTTTTCCAGCGTCTGCTTGAGGCCGAGCGAGATACGGCGCTTGGACGGATCGACTTCGAGAACGACAACGTCGACTTCCTGGCTCGTGGACAGGATCTTGCCGGGGTGTACGTTCTTCTTGGTCCAGGACATTTCGGAAATGTGGATCAGGCCTTCGATGCCCGGCTCCAGCTCAACGAATGCACCGTAGTCGGTGATGTTCGTGACGGTACCGGAGATCTTCTTGCCAACCGGGTACTTGGCGGAGATGCCATCCCACGGATCGGACTCGAGCTGCTTCATGCCGAGCGAGATACGGTGGGTTTCCTGGTTGATGCGGATGATCTGAACCTTGACCTGCTGGCCAATGTTGAGGATTTCCGAAGGATGGTTGACGCGGCGCCATGCCATGTCGGTAACGTGCAGCAGGCCGTCGATGCCGCCGAGGTCAACGAACGCACCGTAATCGGTGATGTTCTTGACGACGCCGTCAACAACCTGGCCTTCTTCGAGGTTCTGAACGATTTCAGAACGCTGCTCGGCACGCGACTCTTCGAGAACCGTACGACGCGAAACAACGATGTTGCCGCGACGCTTGTCCATCTTGAGGATTTCGAAGGGCTGCGGGTTGTGCATCAGCGGGGTAACGTCGCGGATCGGACGGATGTCGACCTGCGAACGCGGAAGGAAGGCAACAGCGCCGTCCAGATCGACGGTGAAACCACCCTTGACCTGGTTGAAGATAACGCCTTCGACGCGCTCGCCAGCTTCGAACTTGGCTTCGAGCTTGACCCAGCTTTCTTCGCGGCGAGCCTTCTCGCGCGACAGAACGGCTTCGCCGAGGGCGTTTTCGATGCGCTCGACGTAAACTTCGACTTCGTCGCCGACCTTCAGCGTGCCGTCCTTGGACTTCGCGCCGAATTCCTTCAACGGTACGCGGCCTTCAACCTTGAGGCCGACGTCGACGATGGCAACGTCCTTCTCGATTGCCGTTACGATACCCTTGGCAACATAGCCTTCGGCAAGATCGTTGGAGGCAAAGGATTCTTCGAGAAGCGCTGCGAAATCTTCGCGCGTGGGGGTAGATACTGACATGAAATCTCCTGATTGCATCCGCGCTATGGCGAATACAAAAGCGCCGGTGGGCTAGTGTTGTTGATACCCGACCCCATGCCCGCCTTTTCAAAAGGCTTTCCGGCGCAAGGACATGTCTTCGGGCAATTCCGGACTAAACGCAGACGGCAGGAAGCCGTTCCGCGAGAAACCTATCTCTCCAGGGCGGCGTCGATGATCGTCCGCGCGGCCTGAAACGCCGCCTCTATACTCATTTCCGACGTATCTAGCAAGTGCGCGTCTTCAGCCGGCTTCAACGGGCTGTCGGCGCGGCCCATGTCGCGCTCGTCGCGTTTTTTCACTTCAGCGAAAATGGCATCATAATCGCCGCTGCCGCCATTGGCCAGAATTTCATCGTAACGGCGTCGCGCCCGCACATCCGCAGAGGCCGTGACGTAAAGCTTCACCGGCGCGTCAGGGCATACCACCGTGCCGATGTCGCGTCCGTCAAGCACCGTGCCCGGCTCCTTTGCGGCAAAACGCTGCTGCGCCTTCACGAGCGCGCGCCTCACCGGCGTCATCACCGCGATTTTGGATGCGGCCTCGCCAATATCGTGCCGGGAAAGAACGGCGCGATCGAGCCCCGCAAGATCGACTTCCAGCGCGATCTTTTCAGCCACGGCCTCATCATCGAGCGGCAGGCCGGCATCCAGAAGCGCCTTGGCGGTCGCCCTGTAGGTCAGCCCGGTATCGAGATGGTGGAAACCATAGGTCTGCGCAATCCTGCGCGACAGGGTTCCTTTGCCCGCCGCAGCCGGCCCGTCTATGGCGATCGTGAAGGTCATGAAGCTTTCCGCCTGTGCATTCGTCATTCATATAATAGAGTGCGCAACACCTTCCTATTTATATCGGCATCCCCGCATAGGGGTTGCGCCGAGGCAGGCGGCACCCGAAGTTTGTCTTTGACACGAAAGAGCGCAACGATTAAGGGGACCGGCTATAAATTTTACCGTCTATGCCGGTTTTACGGCGTACACACCGAAACTCATTCGACAATTTGAGGCTTAGACAGTGGCAAAAGCGGAACTTGGTACCAAGCGCACAGACCCCGATACCGGCAAGAAGTTCTACGATCTGAACCGCGATCCGGTCGTTTCTCCCTATACCGGCAAGTCCTGGCCGCTCTCCTTCTTCGAGGAAAGCACCGCCCAGGCCAAGATGGAGCAGGCTGAAGAAGAGGAAGTGGCGGAAGTCGATACCGAAAACACGGAAGTCGAACTCGTCTCGCTGGAAGATGCCGATGGCGACAACAACGGCGACGATATCCCCGATCTCGGCGACGACGATGACGTCGAAATCGACGATGACGACGACACCTTCCTCGAAACCGACGACGAAGATGACGACGACGACATGTCCGGCATCATCGGCGTATCGGGCGACGACGAAGAAGCTTGATTTTACTTGATAATTCGGCCCGACGACAAAAAAATGACGCCGGGCCGTTTTTTATGCTTGCACTCGTCGGAAAGCCGCAGTAGTAAGCCGCCACCGAACGGAACAACAACCGCTTCGGTTCCCGGAACCGGAAGAAATGCCGGAACCCTTATGGGGCTATAGCTCAGCTGGGAGAGCGCTTGCATGGCATGCAAGAGGTCAGCGGTTCGATCCCGCTTAGCTCCACCAAACCTTCCCAGACAAAAAATATCTTCCCTTCGGCCAGTCGCTCTTGCGCATATCGCTAGTCCTTCGACCCGATCGCCTATTGCATCAGCGCTCGCACATCCTGCCCGTTGATCCGGCACTCCACGGAACTGCCGGCACCACCTTCCTCCACCGTCCGACATTCCAGATATCTGCCGCGCAGCCGGTTCTCCAGCGCCTTGAAGGCGTTGAGGCCGCAGGCGTAACGGCGGCCGTCGGGGCCGGTGCAGACGCGGTTACGCTCGACATCCTCCACGCCGGCGAGGCGGAATTCCTGGCCCTTGAAAGTGAAGCGGCTGCTGGAGATGACGCGCAGGCGCTGGTCCGCATGCATTTTCAGCGGATAAAGATCGGGAGGCGTCGGAATGCGCTCGTAATTTTGGCTACGCGGATCGACCCGCACCGGCGAGGTCGTCCACAGCAGTTCCGTATTGGCCGCAAGGCCTGCTGGCGCCGGGGTTGCCTCGCCATTGACGAGCGAGGCGATGCGGATGCCGGCTATGCCGAGGCCAATGGCCAGGACGATCTGAAACAGCAAAATTGCGATCTGCCGGACCATGTCACCGCAACATCAAAACAATGAACAAATTAAAATCGATCGGCCGCCGCCTCGCGAAGAGGCCCGCCGCTTATCACATCAATAAAATCTTGCCGGCACTGACATCCCGCACCGTGCCCATGGCCATGATCGGAAGCTGGTCGCTGTCCAGGATCACCCGTCCGGTTGTCCGCAACCAGCGGAAGCCGCCAGACTTGAGCTGAATGCGATATTCCTGATCATAGAACACGCCATTTGTCAGCGAATTGTAGACCGCCTTGGCGACGCGTGCGCGCGAGCCGCTTTCTATCTGCGCGATGAAATCCTCGACCGGAATGCCGCAAGCGGCTTTTTCCGGGGAGAATTCGCGCAGGCGGGCCGCCACGGCATCAAGGTAAATCAGGTTTTGCCCGATGTTCCAGGTATAATAACCCACAAGTGTCTCTTCGAGAGATATGTTCTCCAACATCGGCCTTCTACAGTCTGAAATGCTTGTGCGGGTCTGTAACATATCAGACGACGGACGACTAACCACAAGAATTCATCCTTTTGTCTGATGGCGCCCCGTTTTCAGTGAGACTATTTATCGACAGCCCTTTTCTGCCGCCATGTTGGCGAAGCAACCTTCCTGTGCCAAAGAAGATTGATCTTGCGCCAACGACCAGAGGAGCCGCCGTGACCATCGGGCTTGCCCATGCCGAACTCATCGCCGTCGTCACCGCCATCACCACGGATGAGCCGCGGGTCATGACCGTTCGGGAAGGTGCAGCACTTCCGTCGGGACCATTCGAATTCGGGCACAGAACCCTCCAGAGCGGCTTGCGGGAATGGATTCACGAACAGACCCATCACCCCGTCGGTTATCTCGAACAGCTCTATACTTTCGCCGATCGCGACCGCAACAACGACATTTTAGGCGGCAGAACCATCTCCATCGGTTATCTCGGGCTGGTTCGCGAACAGGAAGCCTCCGGCGGCAAACGCCCGCTCTGGCACGGCTGGTACGAATATTTCCCCTGGGAGGATCACCGTCAGGGACGCCCGGAAGTTCTGGACAGCATCATCGACAGGCTGCGCGCCTGGGCGGATTCCGATCCCGCCTGCAAAAGCCAGCGCCATTTGCGGGCCGATTTCACCTTCGGCCTCGATGGCGGCGGCTGGAACGAGGAATTGACCCTGCAGCGTTACGAGTTGCTGTATGAAGCCGGGCTGGTCGAAGAGGCGCAGGGCGAACCGCGGATCAATTTCGGCAGGCCAATGTTTGCCGATCACCGCCGCATCCTTGCCACCGGCATCGCGCGTCTGCGGGCCAAGATCAAATATCGCCCCGTGGTGTTCGAACTGATGGCCGACGCCTTCACGCTCCTGCAGCTACAGCGCGCCATCGAGGCGCTGGCCGGGCTGACGCTGCACAAGCAGAACTTCCGCCGGCTTATCGAACAGCAGCAGCTGGTGGAAGAGACCGGCGAGATGGCGACCGAAACCGGCGGACGCCCGGCAAAGCTCTTCCGCTTCCGCCAGACCGTTCTCGATGAACGCGCCCTTTCCGGAACGAAACTGCCCCTCTCCCGCAATTGACATATGCTCACGATGAGAATATGTCTTTGCCCTAGATATACTCAAAAAGAGTATAAATGGGAGAGCACCGTGAACGAGCAGATTTCCGCCGCAAGCCTTTACGACCGCGTTGCCCGCGTCATTCCCAAGGCCGAATGGATGGGCTTTCAGGACGATGTGGAGGCGATCCTGGAGCTGAAGCGCAAGCGCAACGCCGTCATCCTCGCCCATAATTACCAGACGCCGGAAATCTTCCACGGTGTCGCCGATATCGTTGGCGACAGCCTCGCCCTTGCCCGCAAGGCAATGGAGGTGGAAGCGGATGTCATCGTTCTGGCCGGCGTGCATTTCATGGCCGAGACGGCAAAGCTGCTCAATCCGGAAAAAACCGTGCTCATTCCGGATATGGCCGCCGGCTGTTCGCTGGCCGATTCCATCACGCCCGAGGACATCGCGCTTTTGCGCAAGGCCTATCCCGGCGTTCCGGTCGTAACCTACGTGAACACCTCCGCCGCTGTGAAGGCGGCGTCTGATATCTGCTGCACCTCCGGCAATGCCCGTCAGGTGGTGGAATCGCTCGGCGTACCGCGCGTGCTGATGCTGCCGGATGAATATCTGGCGAAGAACGTGGCGCGGGAAACCAATGTCGAGCTGATCGCCTGGCGCGGCCATTGCGAGGTGCACGAGCTTTTCACCGCCGATGATATTCGCGAATTGCGCGAAAGCCATCCGGGCGTCACCGTGCTGGCGCATCCGGAATGTCCGCCCGATGTCGTCGAGGCTGCGGATTTTTCCGGCTCCACCGCCGTCATGTCGGATTATGTCGGCCGCGAGCGCCCCGCCCGCGTGGTGCTTTTGACGGAATGCTCGATGAGCGACAATGTCGCCGTGCATCACCCGGATGTCGAATTCATCCGCCCCTGCAATCTCTGCCCGCATATGAAGCGCATCACGCTTGGCAATATCCGCACGGCGCTGGAGGAAAACCGCCACGAAGTGACGGTCGACCCGGCCATCGCTGTCGCCGCCCGCCGCGCCGTGGAAAGGATGCTGGAAGTATGAGCGAACGCCCCCCGTCGCATACGGGCTGGACGGTCATTGTCGGCAGCGGCATTGCGGGCCTGATGGCGGCGCTGACGCTTGCGCCGCGGCCCGTGCTGCTTCTCACACGCGGCGTTCTCGGCGGCGAAACGTCCAGCGCCTGGGCGCAGGGCGGCATTGCCGCCAGTCTCGGACCGGATGATAACGCCGCGCTGCATCTTGCCGATACGCTCGCCGCAGGCGACGGCCTCTGCGATGCAGATATGGCCGCAGAGATCGTTTCCGCCGCTCCCGCCGTCATCGAGGCGCTGGAGCGGGCGGGAGTGCGCTTCGACCGGGATACCGAAGGCAGGCTCGTCTTCGGGCTGGAGGCCGCCCATGGCAGAAGACGCATCCTGCATGCCGAAGGCGACGGCTCGGGCGCGGCCATCGTCAGGGCTCTCGCCGCAGCCGTTCTTCGCACGTCGTGCATAACCGTTCTGGAAGGCACGGAGGTTCGCCGCCTGCTGACGGAAGACGGCGTCATCGCCGGTCTCGCCTGCATCGGGCCAAAAGGCTGCTTCACTTTGCCGGCAAGCCAGGTCGTTCTCGCCACCGGCGGCCTCGGCGGGCTTTATGAGGCGACAACCAATCCCTCCGGCAATTTCGGGCAGGGCATCATGCTCGCCGCCCGCGCCGGCGCCATCCTCGCCGATATGGAATTCGTGCAATTCCATCCGACGGCGCTTTCCTCGCCCAGACGGCCGCTGGCACTGGTGAGCGAAGCGGTGCGGGGTGAAGGCGCGCTGCTTCTCAATGAAAACGGCGAACGGTTCATGGCGGGAGTTCCGGGTGCGGAACTTGCCTCGCGCGATATTGTCGCCCGCGCCATCGACCGCGAAATCCTGCGTGGCGGCAAGGTCTTTCTCGATGCCCGCAAGGCCCTCGGCTCCGGCTTTTCCACCCGCTTCCCCTCGATCGACCTTCTCTGCCGCGAAGCCGGGATAGACCCCGCCCGTGAGCTCGTTCCGGTGCGCCCGGCGGTGCATTACCATATGGGCGGCGTCGCCACCGATGGCAGAGGCCGAAGCTCGGTGCCGGGCCTTTGGGTTGCCGGCGAAACCGCCTGCACAGGGCTGCATGGCGCGAACCGGCTTGCCAGCAATTCCCTGCTGGAAGCGGCGGCCATGGGCATGCGCGCGGCAGAAGACATTGCCGGCAGGCCGGCATATGCGGGAAAACAGGCAGCGGATATCGCAACACTCCCCGTGCCCGATTTCCCGACAGCTGACCTCTCCCCGGTCCGGCCCATCGTTTCCCGCCATCTCGGCATCGTAAGACATGCGGAAGGGCTGACGGGCGCGATCCGCGATCTTCTGCCACTGGCTGAGCGGAACGGCCCGGCATCCGATCCTGCCCTTGTCGCGCTGGCCATCGCCGTCTTTGCGGCGCTGCGCACGGAATCGCGCGGCGCGCATTTCCGCGACGATTTCCCTGAAAAACATGCGACGGCGACGAGGCGCAGGCTGAACCTCAGCGACGTCCTCACCATCGCCCATGAATTCTCCTCTTCCAGCCATTCTTCGGCCAGCCTTGCGCGGAGCGCCTGACATGACCCTTTCACCCCTGCCACGCCTCATCATCGAACCGCTCGTGCGCAACGCTCTTCTGGAAGACCTTGGGCTGGCGGGCGACATCACGTCCGCCGCCGTCATTCCCGCCGATCATCGCTCGGTCGTCGTCATGGCCGCGCGCGAACCGGGCGTTATTGCCGGTCTCGACGCGGCGGAACTGGCTTTCCAGTTCGTGGATCCGGCCATCGCGATGAAACGGCATATGCAGGATGGGGCCGCCGTGGCGCCCGGCGATATCATCGCAACGATTGAAGGCCCCTCGCGCGGCCTTCTGACGGCGGAACGCACGGCGTTGAATTTCCTCGGCCACCTGTCGGGCATCGCTTCCGTCACCGCAAAAATCGTTGCCGCCATTGCCGGCACCAAGGCCTCGGTCGCCTGCACCCGCAAGACGACGCCGGGGCTGAGAGCGCTGGAAAAATATGCCGTGCGCGCCGGCGGCGGCATGAACCACCGTTTTGCGCTTTATGACGCCGTTCTCATCAAGGACAACCATATCGCGGTAGCGGGCGGCGTGCGCGACGCTATCCGCCGCGCCCGGCAGGGCGTGGGGCATCTCGTCAAGATCGAGGTGGAGGTCGATACGCTTGCGCAGTTGCGCGAGGTCATGGATGAGGGCGTCGATGCGGTCCTTCTCGACAATATGACACCCGAACAGCTGCGCGAGGCAGTGGGGATCGTCGCCGGTCGCGCCATTACCGAAGCGTCGGGCCGCATCAATCCGCAGACGGCCGCAGCCATCGCCGCGACCGGCATCGATCTCATCTCCGTCGGCTGGCTGACCCACAGCGCGCCGGTTCTCGATATCGGCCTCGACTTTCAAGGCCAGAGCTAAAGAATAGGCGGCGCATAGTTCGCCGCACGGAACCAATCGCCCATATCATCGTTATTGCTCCGCCTGAGGTCTATTCAAGGCGGGGGGATCAGTGCGCGCGAAAGCCTGTCCATATGCCTGCGGACCTCTCTCACAAAGGAAAGGCTTGTTATGGAAGACGCACAAGTTGGCTGGATTGCAGCAATCATCATCGGCGGCGTAGCCGGTTGGCTCGCCGAACAGTTCATGAAAAGCAATATGGGTCTTTTCATGAACATTATCCTCGGCATTGTCGGCGCCATCGTCGCCAATTTCCTTCTGGGGCTCGTGGGCATTTCGCTCGGAGGCTGGATTGGCTATCTCATCGCCGGTTTCATCGGCGCCTGCATTCTCATCGCCGTCGGGCGGGCATTTCGCCGCTAAGGGGAGGACACCATGAGCTTTTTCGACAAGATCAAGAACGCTATTTTCGGCAAGGCCGAGGCCGCACCGCAGACTTCGGCTCCGGCCGGCACGCCGGCAGCCACGGCAAGCCCGGCAGCACCGGCGCCGACAGCCGCGGCTCCGGCCCCTACCGGCAATGTTGACGTCGCTTCGATCCTGGATGCGGCGGTCAAGCAGAATGGCCAGAAACTCGACTGGAAACATTCGATCGTCGACCTTCTGAAAGCGCTCAATCTGGACAGCAGCCTCAGCGCCAGAAAGGAACTGGCCGGTGAACTCGGCTATACCGGCGACACTTCGGATTCGGCGACCATGAACATCTGGCTGCACAAGGCCGTCATCAAGAAACTGTCCGAAAATGGCGGCAAGGTTCCGGCCGACCTTCTGGATTGAACCGATAAACGGGAGCGCCGCGATGGACGACTATTCCAGCCTTCGAGAGCAGATCGGCCAGGACCTCGACACCCTGCACAGGACCGAGAATCCGAAATCGATCTTCGAGATCGCCGACGACTATCTTCTGGGAAATCCAAATCTCAAGAGAGCCATCGTCGAAGACATCATCAAGGAAGAAGCGGACAAGCGCGGCATCGCGATCCACTGACGTCGCGCGTCGCAGGCACGGCTGTGTACCCAAAAGGACGGCATCCCAACCGGATGCCGTCCTTTTATATTTGGCGGAGTTGCATCATCCGCACTCCGTCACCCCCGACCAGATCCGGCATGACGGAGGAGAGGCTTCCGCCGAAGCCCTATTTATCCAGCTTCGCTTCGGCCTTTTTCGCGTTTTCTTCCATCAACTCATACCACATGGCGTTCATGACGGCGAAGATGGCGGCAAGAGGCAGGCCGAGCAGCCAGGCGAAATACCACATGTTCGATCTCCTTCTTTCTCAATCAATAAGCATGACCGCTGTCGTCGCGGATCGCCTTTTCATCCACCTTGCCCCACAGCACGCGATAGACCCATGACGTATAGGCAACGATGATCGGGATGAAGATGAGGGCGACGACCAGCATGATGAACAGCGTCATATGGCTGGAAGATGCATCCCAGACCGTCAGGCTCGATTTCGGATCGACCGAAGACGGCAGGATGAAGGGAAACATCGTCAGCCCCACCGTTGCGATGATGCCGAAAATGGCAAGCGAGCTTGAAAGCAGCGCCAGCACTTCCCTGCGGGCCCGCAGCAAAACGAAAGCGACGAGCGGAAAGACAAGACCGAGCGCCGGCGCCAGCATCATCCAGGGATGCGCCGCATAATTGGCAAACCAGACACCGCCCGCAACCTCGACCGTCTTCGACAGCGGATTGGACGGACCGTCGGTCACGATCTCCGAGGTGAAGCGATAGCCATCGACACCGAGCCACAGAAACACGCCGCCGAGCGCAAAAAGAACGGTGGTGGCAAGCGCCGCAATGCTGCCGAAACTGCGAGCGCGGGCCGCGACCGGACCATCCGTCTTCAGCACCAGCCATGCCGCGCCGTGCATGATAAGCATGGCGACGGAAACGAGACCGCAGAGGATGGCGTAGGGGTTCAGAAGCTCGAACAGCGTCGTGCCGTCATAGAAAATTCTGAGGTCGTCATTGAGGTGGAAGGGAACGCCCTGCAGCACATTGCCGATGGCCACGCCGAAGATCAGCGCGGGAACGAAGCCGCCGATGAAGAGCGCCCAGTCCCAGCCAGTGCGCCAGGCGACGCTTTCACGCTTGGAGCGATATTTGAAACCGACCGGCCGCAGGATCAGCGCAAACAGGGTGGCGAACATCGCCAGGTAAAAACCTGAAAACGACACCGCATAAAGCGGCGGCCAGGCGGCGAAGATCGCGCCGCCGCCAAGGATGAGCCAGACCTGATTGCCCTCCCAGACCGGGCCGATGGAATTGATGACGACACGCCGCTCAATGTCCGTTTTCGCCACGAAGGGCAAAAGCGCGCCGGTGCCGAGATCGAAACCGCCGGTCACGGCAAAACCGATCAGCACCACGCCAAGCAGCAGCCACCAGATAACGCGGAGAATTTCGTAGTCGATGAGTTGGTGCAATATCATGATCGTTTACTCCGCAGCGACGAGTTTTTCAGGAACGAGCGGCGCTTCCGGCTCATGGTCCGGCTCGGGGCCCTTGCGGATCGCCTTCAGCATCAGCCCCATTTCGACGATGAACAGCACCGTGTAGATGGCGATGAAACACAGGAGCGTGATGAGGACGGTGGAGGCGCTGAGGCTGGAGACGGCCGCGGCCGTGGGCAGCACGCCCTCGATGATCCATGGCTGGCGGCCGAACTCGGCCACCACCCAGCCCATTTCCGCCGCGATCCACGGCAGGGGAATGGCAAAGACCGCCACTTTCAGCAGCAACGGATAATGATCCAGCCGGCGGCGGGCCGAAAGATAAAAGAAGGTCGCCGTCAGCAGGATGAAGAAGATGCCAAGGCCGACCATGATGCGGAAAGCCCAGAACAGGGTCGGCACGTGCGGAATGGTATCCGCCGCCGCCTTGGCGATCTGCTCTTCATTCGCCTGGCGCGGATCGTCGACATATCGTTTCAGCAGCAGGGCATAACCGAGCTCATGGCCGAGTTCGGCAAAGGTGCCGCGCACCTCTTCCGGCAACGCCGCGCCCTTGCCGGTGGCGCGTATCTGCATCAGCGCGTCATAGGCCTTGATGCCGTCGCGGATGCGGGTCTTGGCCTGCTCCACCAGATCGTTGATGCCCGGAATTTGCGTGTCGAGCGAGCGGGTGCCGATAAGGCCCATCACCCACGGGATCTTCACGGCGAAATGCGTTTCGCGCGCTTCCTGATCGGGAAAACCGATGGCCGTGAAGGGGGCCGGGGCCGGCTCGGTTTCCCACATGGCCTCGATGGAGGCGAGTTTCATCTTCTGGTGTTCGGTGGAGAGATAGCCACTTTCATCACCCAGCACGACGACCGACAGCGCGGACGCCAGACCGAAGGAGGCGGCGACCGTCATCGAACGCTTGGCGAGATCGACATGACGGCCTTTCAGCACATACCAGGCCGAAACGCCGAGCACGAAGATGGAGGCCGTGACATAACCCGCAGACACCGTGTGGACGAACTTCGCCTGCGCCACCGGGTTGAACAGGACCTCGAAGAAGTCAGTCACTTCCATGCGCATGGTCTGGGGATTGAAAGCGGAACCCGTCGGGTTCTGCATCCAGCCATTGGCGATCAATATCCATAGCGCCGAAAAATTCGAACCGAGCGCCACGCACCATGTCGCGACGAGATGGCCGAGTTTCGACAGCTTGTCCCAGCCGAAGAAGAACAGGCCGACGAAGGTGGCTTCCAGGAAGAAGGCCATCATGCCCTCGATGGCCAGCGGCGCACCGAAAATATCGCCGACATAATGGCTGTAATAACTCCAGTTCATGCCGAACTGGAATTCCATGACGATGCCGGTGGAAACGCCGAGCACGAAGTTGATGCCGAACAGCGTGCCCCAGAATTTCGTCATTTGCCGCCAGACCGTGCGGCCGGTCATGACATAGACCGTTTCCATGATGGCTATCACCACCGACAGTCCGATCGTCAGGGGAACGAACAGAAAGTGATATAAAGCCGTCACTGCAAATTGCAGGCGCGACAGCGCCACTATGTCGAGTTCCATAGTCCTATCCACCTTTTCCGGAAGGCCGGCCTTCCATTTCAAAGACGACGCCGGCTCTCAAAAAATCTCAGTCCGGGCGCAGTGTCTCCAGCACTACGCCGTATTCCGGGGTGCCGCTTTGACATTCATCAAATTGACGCCCCTCTTTCAGCACGATGATGCGATCGGCAAATTCCGCCTCGCGGCGATTATGGGTGATCATCACGACAGTCTTTCGCTGCGCCCTAGCAAACAGCCGGGTGAGCACGTCGCGGGCGGTCTCGCCGTCCAGCCCTTCCGTCACCTCGTCGAGAAGCCAGAGCGGCCGGTCGGCGAGCAGGAAACGGGCGAGCGCCAGCCGGCGCGACTGGCCGCCGGAAAGCCCCTGGCCCGCCTCGCCAAGCCTTGTCTCCAGCCCGGTCGGCAAAGATTTGACGTGTTCGGCAAGGCCCGCCGCCTCGAGCGCGTCCCATAACTCGGCCCCGGTTGCGGCGGGTTTCGCCAGCCGCAGATTGTCGGCGATACTGTCGCGGAAAAGCTGGCTGCGCTGCGTCATAAGAGTGGACGGCAGGGCGTTGATCGTGCCGGCAGCCGGCTGCAATTCACCCGCCAGAAGCTGGATGAGGCTTGTCTTACCCGCACCGCTCTGGCCGATGATGGCAACCCGTTCCCCGGAGGCGATTGCAAGGTTGATATCCGCCAGGATCGGATTGTCGTTCCCTTCCCGCTCCAGACGCACATTTTTGAGCTCTGCCGCCATGCCGTCGACCGGCGAGACGGGACAGCGGCCTTCAGCCGTTGCCGAAAGACGCGGCGCGATGCGCCTTGCGGAAAACAGCGTGCGCCCAAGCTCCATCGCCCCACGACGCAACGCCGTGAAAGGCTCCAGCGCGGCAAAACAGACGAGCAGCCCGAGTGCTGCGGCCGGCGCGCTTACCGCCCCCTGTTCCGCAAGCCAGGCCATGCCGAGAAGGGCGGCGCTCAAAAGAACGGCTGCTGAAACACCGAAGGAAAAACCGGCACTGATTTCGATGCGGTTCAACGTATCATCGCAGGCAGAGAGGTAATCATCCGCCCGCTTTACCGCCGCGACCTGCGCGGAAACGCGGCCGGTGGTCAAGAGCTCCGTCTGCCCGCTTACGAGATCGGCCGTGCGGGCCCGAAGGGCCTCCAGCCCGATTGCCCGGCGGCGCGAGAATGTTTCCGCCCGCAAGGCGGCGCGCAGCGAAATTCCAAGCCCCGCCGCGACGAGGAAAACCGCCGCCAGAATGCCCGCCAGAGGATGGAGAAAAGCAAGTCCAAGGCCTGTCGCGATTGCAGCAAGGACCGCCACGGCAGCGGGAACCAGCACGCGCAGATAAAGCGAATCCAGCGCATCGATGTCCGCCGTCAGCCGGTTCAGCAGGCGCGCAGGTCTCGCCTCCAGGGATTTCGCGGTCTGCGGCGCGGCAAAGCCGCGAAACAGCTTTTCCCGAAGTGCTGCAAGCACGGAAAGCGTGGCGTCATGGGTCGTCATGCGTTCGCCGTAACGGGCGGCGGTGCGCGCCAGCGCCAGAAGACGAATGGCGGCCGAAGGCGCAAAGACATCGAAAGCATAGGCCGTTGCCGGCAGAAGACCGGCAATCGCCGTTGCGGTGATGAACCAGCCGGAAACGCCGAGAAGGCCGATGCCTGCCAGCACCGTCGTTACCGCCAGAGCCGCGCCCGCCAGCAGCATGCCGCGCCGCGCCGACCAGAACAGGCCGATAATCGGTTTCAATATCGCAAAACGCGCGATCATCGCTGCCCCCTCGAATGGATCGCCGTCATATCCACGATCCTGTCCATGCGCGCCGCAAGCACCGGATCATGGGTCGCGACGATCAATGTCCTGCCATTTGCCAGTTGCAGCAGGTTTTCCGTGACGAGAGCCGCCGTTTCCCGGTCGAGATGGGCTGTCGGCTCATCGGCCAGAACAAGCTGCGTTGCGGGGTCTGCGAAAGCACGCGCAATGGCAAGCCGCACCGCCTCCCCGCCCGAGATTCCATATCCGCCATCGCCGATCTGCAGATGCCGGCGCGCCTGCGACAACCCATCGAGCCCGGTGCGGCGCAGCGTCTCTTCCACCATACCGTCACTGACAACCGAACGGCCGAAGCGAATATTCGCCTTCAGCGAACCGGCAAAAAAGAACGGCTTCTGGCTGACCCAGCCGATCGTCCTGCGCAGCCCATCCGCCGTCGCATTATCGAGCTTGACGCCGCCGATCCTGATCGAGCCCTCTCCAGCCTCGGCCAGCCCGGCAATCAAGGAGAGTACAGTGGATTTGCCACAACCGGAAGGCCCAAGAATTGCTACCCGCTCACCCTGCTGAACGGTCAGGTTGAGATTTTGGATGACAGGTGGGTTGCTTGGATAAGCGAAGGAGAGATTGTCGATCTCCAGCAGGCCGGGCATCGGGGATGGGACAGACGCCACATCCGCGCCCTCACCCGCGATTGCCGCACCGCCGGCCGTCAATTTGCCGAGCGCATCAAGCGCTGCTTCACCGGCCGCGCGGTCGTGCCAGACGGCGGAGAGTTCCCGCAGCGGCTCGAAAAAGGCCGGCGCCAGAAGCAGGATGAAGAGGCCTTCGGCAAGTGTCAGCTTCTCGCCCCAGGCGCCGAAATCGAGAAAACCGAGCAGATGAAAACCGATATAGACGGCGGTCATGGCAACGCCGAGCGCTGCGAAAAGCTCCAGCACCGCCGAGGAGAGAAAGGCGATCCTGAGCACCGCCATCGTCCGCTTCTTCAGGTTCTGCGCATCGGTGCTGAGACGTTCCGCCGTCAGATCGACTGCTTTAAGCGTGCGGATCGTTTCCAGCCCGCGCAGGCGGTCAAGCAGGAAGGCATTCATATTACCCGTCTCGGCAAGCTGCTTTTCGCTGGCGGCCTTGGCCTGCCAGCCGATGAGCGCCATGAAAAGCGGGATGGTTGGCATGGCGAGCAGCAGCACCAGTGCCGCAATCCAGGTAAAGGGCAGGATCGCCCCCACGAAAACCAGCGGCACGATGGTCGCCTTCATCCGCGCTGGCTGGAAACGGGAAAGATAGGGCACCAGCGCTTCCGCCGCCTCGGCCACGACGCCTGCCGCCTCACCGGAGGCGGTGCGCGACAGATCGAGCGGGGAAACCTTCGCCACAGCCTGCAGTGCTTCCAGCCGCCGCTGCGAGAGCGCCGCGCGAGCGGCACGAAACGACAGCCGCGCCGCGATCTTTTCCAGCCATGCCTTGATGAGGCCGAGGATGAGAACCGCAGCCGCAGCCGGCACGATCGCCATCATCGGCGCGCCATCGGCAATTCTTCCGACTGAAAAGGCAAGCAAACCTGCCTGCGGCAACCAGAGCAAAGCCGCAAGGACATGCAGCAGGGCAACGGATCTCCCAACTGCCGGCGAGCGTGTCATTTTCGCCCGCCCGGCGGCTCTGTCGCGAGAGGTTTTGCGGTTGCTGAAGAAGCGCCGACGCGTTGCATCGGGCAAGACTGTAACCGCAGGACAGGCTGCGCCGTCACCATCGCCCCCCTGACGGATTTCCACGGACATGCTCACGGCCGATCTCCTCACCCGTCCTTCTTCGTGCCACGGGGTCTGGCGAGGGAGACGATCTTGTCCTTGGCCTCCAGAAACTTCGTGACCTTCGAACCGAGCGCCAGAAGCGAAGCCAGCCTTTCCGTCTCCAGCCGCTTCACATCGTCATACCAGCCGGTGAGCTGCTCGATCAGCGTCTTCATCTCGTCGATGCGCTTTTGCGCATGCCGCTCATCTTCGTTTTCCGGCGTCTCCATCAGAATTTCGCGCAGCACGCTGAGCGTGGGATCGATCTCGCGCTTCTTGCGCTCTTCGGCAAGGGTGCGGAGAATTTGCCAGACATCGTCAGGCGTCGTGAAAAAATCGCGCCGGTCGCCGGGAAAATGCTTGAGAATTGCAAGGTTCCACGCCTGCAACTCCTTGAGGCTCATCGACACGTTGGAACGGGAAATGCCGAGCGCCTCCACAATCTCGTCCGCACACAATGGCTGCGGCGAAATATAAAGCAAAGCATAGACTTGGCCGACGGTGCGGTTGATGCCCCAGCGGCTGCCCATCTCACCGAAATGCAGCACGAAGGACTGAACGAGCGGGGACAGGCTGGTTGGCATTTTTACGTTTCCTGAATTTTCAGTAATTTCTGAAATTTCGATAACGCAAAAAACAGCAGGCGGCAAATCACCTTTTTGACCTGCGTCAAAATGTGCAAAGCGGTAAGGGCGAGGTCATCAATGGGCCAGCAGAAGCGGCGAATATGCGACGGTATTTCCGTACTACCAGGATAAGCCGGTGTTTGCTGGGTTTACCCTCAGTCTCCGTCATTCCGGCCCTGAGCCGGAATCCAGCCGACGCGCATCTGCGCGGCGAGAGAGTCCTTTCAGCCCAAGGACTTGGGCTGGCTGGATACCGGCTCAGGGCCGGTATGACGGCAATCAAGCGTGGACTCGATGGAGTTACCGCGTTGCGTCCATGCCTTCATACTAATCGATGATATCGATAACATCGCCATCGCATGGAGGCGGGCAAGAACCCGCCGAAAAAAATCGGCGGCGGGATGACCCGCCGCCGATCGAAACGTCGGCGCATTCGCGCGTAGAAACCTTACTTACGAAAAAGCGATCTGCACCTTCATCGCACGGCTGCGGTCCGAGGCGAATTCGAAGGCCGAGATGGCGTCGGCGAGATCGACGGTCTGGGTGATGAACGGCTTGACGTCGATCAGGCCCTTGCGCATCAATTCGACCCCGGTGGCGAATTCCTCGTGGAAGCGGAAAGAGCCGCGCAGATCCAGTTCCTTGGCGGTGATCGCCATCATCGGCAGGCTCATATCGCCGCCAAGGCCGAGCTGGACGATGATGCCGCGCGGACGAAGCGCCGCAATGCCGCCGGCAAGCGCCACGGCCGCGCCCGAGCATTCGTAAAGAACGTCGAAAGTGCCCTTGTTCGCGCCGTAAGCGGCAAGTGCGTCGGGCTCAT
Source organism: Agrobacterium sp. T29 (assembly GCF_006970545.1). Classification (NCBI taxonomy): domain Bacteria; kingdom Pseudomonadati; phylum Pseudomonadota; class Alphaproteobacteria; order Hyphomicrobiales; family Rhizobiaceae; genus Agrobacterium; species Agrobacterium sp. T29. The sequence goes on along the minus strand of NZ_CP040641.1, from coordinate 1,330,996 downwards.
CCTTGCTGTTGATAACACGATCCGCACCCGCTTCTTTCGCCTTGGCGAGCGTGAAATCCGAAAGGTCTGTGGCGACGATTTCAGCGGCGCCGGCGCGGCGCGCGGCCAGAATGGACAGAATGCCGATAGGGCCGCAGCCGGTGACGAGCACGCGTTTCCCCAGCAAATCGCCAGCGCGGCGCGTGGCATGCAGCGTTACCGCCAGCGGCTCCGCCATGGCCGCCTCGCCAGCGCTAAGCCCATCGGCCGGCACGCATTGCAGGGCGTCGGCCACCAGAACCTCACGGAAAGCGCCCTGAATATGCGGGAAAGGCATGGCGCTGCCATAAAAGCGCATGTTGAGGCACTGGTTGTGCAAGCCTTCCTGGCAGAAGCGGCAGGTTCGGCATGGGCGGGAAGGCGAAACGGCAACCAGACCGCCGACCTTCAACCCTTCCACGCCCTCGCCCAGTTCTTCGATGACGGCGGAGACCTCATGGCCGAGCACCATGGGTTCACGAAGCCGCACCGCCCCGAAGCCGCCATGGTTGTAATAATGCAGATCGCTGCCGCAAATTCCGCCCCGGACCAGACGAAGCCGCACTTCTCCCGGCCCCGGCGCTTCCTCGGGCCGCTCCTCGATGCGCACATCCTTTGCCCCATGGGCAACAATCGCTCTCATAAATATCTCCCGTTCGACATCGCGCTTGAGCGGCGCGACAAAATAATCCGCATCCCTGTCACCGCCGCCTGCCGCGCATTTGCACGTCGTGCGGCCTCCCCGCCCGCCCGATCCGTACCGAAACCGGGCGTTTAAGCCTTGACATCCACGTCTGAAAGGGATGAATGTTATCGATAACATAAACCTGTATGAATGCAATGTCGAGAGACTGGAGGAAACAGTGGGCCTTAAATTGTTCGATCTTTCCGGCCGCCGCGCCCTTATCACGGGTTCGTCCCAGGGCATCGGCTTCGCGCTGGCGCAAGGGCTGGCGGAAGCGGGAGCGGAAGTGGTGCTGAACGGGCGCGACGAGGCGAAGCTGAAAGCCGCCGCCGCCGGCATCAAGGGCGCCAAAACGCTTGCCTTCGACGCCACCGATCATGAAGCGGTGCGCAAGGCTATCGACGGTTTCGAGGCGGAAGTCGGTCCCATCGATATTCTGGTCAACAATGCCGGCATGCAGCACCGCACGCCGCTCGAGGATTTTCCGGCAGATGCCTTCGAGCGCCTGCTACAGACCAACATCGCCTCTGTGTTCCACGCCGGACAGGCTGCGGCGCGCCATATGATCAGCCGCGGCCGCGGCAAGATCATCAACATCGCCAGCGTTCAGACCGCCCTTGCCCGCCCCGGCATCGCGCCCTACACCGCCACAAAAGGCGCTGTCGGCAACCTGACGAAAGGCATGGCGACGGACTGGGCCAAATACGGCCTGCAATGCAACGCCATTGCGCCCGGCTATTTCGACACGCCGCTCAATGCGGCTCTGGTTGCCGATCCCACCTTTTCGGCATGGCTTGAAAAGCGCACGCCGGCCGGCCGCTGGGGCAAGGTCGAAGAGCTTGTCGGCGCCTGCATCTTCCTGTCGTCCGATGCCTCGTCCTTCGTGAACGGACATATTCTCTACGTCGACGGCGGCATCACCGCTTCGCTTTAAAGACGCTAGAACCGGATGGCCGGCTGCCGCCGCCATCCGGTTTTGAACCGATGACACCACGACACTTTGGGAGGAGGCCGTGAACACCATGACCGAGAAGAACAAAGTCGCCCTGATCGGCGCCGGCGCCATGGGGGGCGCGATCGGCACACGGCTCATCGAGACCGGCAATCAGCTGACGGTTTTCGATCTGGATGCGGAAAAGGTGGCGGCGCTGACGAGCCTCGGCGCGCAGAGCGCGGGTACGGCGGCGGAAGCGGCTTCGGTCTCCGATGTGGTGATCCTCAGCCTCAATTCGCCGAAAATCGTCCGCATCGCCGTCTTTGGCAAGGATGGCGTCGCGGCGGGGGCGAAGCCCGGCACGCTGATCATCGACATGTCCTCCATCGATCCGGAAGCGACCAAGGAACTGGCGGCCGATGCTGCGGAAAAAGGCCTGCGGTGGGTGGACAGCCCGCTTTCGGGCGGTGCGCCGAAGGCACTCATCGGGCAATTAACACTGATGGCCGGCGGCAGCGAAAAGGATGTCGCCGATGCACATCGCGTGCTGCGGCATGTGGCCAGCAATTTTACCCACATGGGCCCCTGCGGCGCAGGGCAGACGACGAAACTCATCAACCAGGTTCTGTGCGGGCTGAATTTCCTTGCGGTGGCGGAAGCAACACAGCTGGCGCTGGATGCCGGCGTCGATGCCGCCAAGATCCCGCAGGCGCTGAAAGGCGGCCGCGCCGATAGCGCCATCCTGCAGGAATATATGCCGCGTTACGTGGCGAAGGATTATCGTCGCACCGGCCGCATCGACAATATGGTGAAAGACCTCAACGGCGCGCAGGATCTCGCCCGGCGCACCAACACAGCCATGCCGCTGACGGCGGTTTGCGCCGAAGTGCACCGCATGCTGACGGCGGCCGGGCTGGGTGGAGAGGATCAGGCAGCGTTGATGGAGTTTTTCAGCGGCGCGAAACGCACCTTTCCGGACTGAGTTGCCCGACGGGCATGGAATGGCAGGAGCCTGTTGATACGGCCCCCACGGGCCATTGCGAAATTGTCCTTCAGCGAAGATGATCTGGCGAATCGGCACGGCTGTTGCCCCGATCATCGCAGACGCATGCATACAAAGGACAATTTCCCGATGACTACCCCCACCACAGGCACGGGGATTGCCGGTCTGACCGTTTCCGGAAACGGTTTCATTGCCGAAATCGCTTATGAGGGGGCGACGCTTCTGAGCTGGCGGCCGATCTCTGCCGATGGCGCAGAAGGCGAAGATCTTGTCGACGGATATTCAACGCCTGCCGAACTGCAATCGCAAAACGGCGTGAGAAACGGCATTCTCGCGCCCTTCACCAATCGCATCCCGGATGGCCAATTCAGTTTTGGCGGGCAGGCGCACCACATTGAACCGGTGCTTGCCCATGAAACGCTCGTCTTCCACGGATTTGCGAGAGCCCTGCCCTTCGCCCTCGCGCAATCTTTTGAGGAAAACGGCGCTCACATCCTCGTTCTGCGCACTGAAATATCGCCTGCGGATTTCAAGGGTTATCCCTACCGTCTCGCCATCGAGGTGGAATATCGCTTCGCCGGCCATGAGGTCGCCATCGACATACGCGGCGTCAATCTCGACGACCGGCCCCTGCCTTTCGCCGCCGGCTGGCATCCCTATTTCCGCCTGCCCGGCACGACGTCTACCGATGACCTTCTTCTCACGCTGCCCTCACGAACGACGATTGAAACAGACGAAGATCTGATCCCCCTTCGGGACGCACAGGGCGGAATTGTGAAACGGGACGACACCCGCTTTCTTTACGCGCCGCTGTCCGGCCATGTACTCGATGTCTGCTTCACCGATCTCATCGCATCCGAAAACGGGCTTTACGAGACGAGGCTCGAAAACCGGCACGATGGCTCGAGCCTGACGGTATGGCAGGAGCGTGGACACATGCATGTCTTCACCGGCGATACGCTCGCCCGCGACAGGCGGCGCTCCATCGCGCTTGAACCCGTGGAAACACCAACCAACGCCTTCAACCACCGGGAACTTGCGGATGCGATTACCCTGCAACCCGGCGAGACGCGAAGCTTCCGCTTTGGCGTCCGTTTCAAGGCGGCGCGCTGATCAAGTCTCGATGAGCCCTCAGATATGCGTTGTCGGCAGCGAAGACGACAGCTTAACCGTCTCCATGGAGATATAGGCGGACATGTCGTAAAGCTGCACGCGGCGCAGGATCTGTTTGTAGACCGTGTCGTAATATTCGACATTCGGCAGCACGAGTTTCAGAATATAGTCGAAATTGCCCGTCAGCCGGTGAACCTCGACGATTTCAGGTATGGTGCTGACGGCGGCATGGAACTTGTCCAGCCAGTCCTCCGCATGCAGGCCCGTTCTCACCAGCAGAAAAACCGTGGTCGGCAGGTTGATCTTCCGCCGGTCGAGCAGCGCCATCGTGCCCGTCACATAACCTTCCGTTCGCAGCCGTGTGATGCGGCGCGAACAGGCCGATAGCGACAGGGAAACCGCCTCAGCGATATCCGCGAGTGGCGTTTCGGCATTCTCCTGGAGAATCGCAAGGATTCGGCGGTCACGGTCGTCAATCATCCGCCAAGAATGCACCGGTTAACGCAATGGCGCAAGAAATTTGCACCACTGCTCCATAAGACGCATCAGATTTGCGCGCTTGCCGCGCAAACCTCCAAAAAACGCATGCCGTTTTCGTTGTAGCGGTGGCATTCTTATCTTCAATCAAACTTGATAAGGGAACTCTTATGAAACGGATTGGCCTGATCGGCGGCATGAGCTGGGAATCTACCGCAACCTATTATCGCATGATCAATGAGGCCGTGCGCGACAGCCGCGGCGGCCTGGTCTCGGCCGATATCGTCATGCATTCGCTTGATTTTTCCGAAGTGGTCGCCCTTCAGAAAGCCGATCGCTGGGATGAGGCAGGCGCCCTTCTGGGCGCTGCCGGTGCGCGCCTTGCCAATGCGGGCGCCGATTGCGTGCTGATCTGCACCAACACCATGCATCTGGTCGCGGACACCGTGGAGAAGATGTCAGGCGTGGCGTTGATCGATATCATCGATGAAACCGCCGCAGCCCTGAAGGCGGACGGACGCCGCAAGCCGCTGCTGCTCGCCACCCGCTACACGATGGAACACGGTTTCTACACCGACCGCATGCGCCGCCACGGCGTCGAGGTGGTCGTGCCCGATGCGGAAGACAGGGCTGCAATCCACGACATCATCTTCGGTGAACTTTGCCAGGGCGAAATCAAGTCCTGCTCGCGCGAGCGCTATCTCGCGGTCATCGAGAAGGCCCGCGCACTTGGCGTCGATTCCGTCATTCTCGGCTGCACCGAGATTTCGCTGCTGATCGATCCCGATGCCCTGCCGCTGCCGGGTTACGATTCGACCGCCATTCACGCGAAGGCCGCCGTCGGCTTCGCGCTCGGAAACAAGGCCCTGAACAGAGCCGCATGAATGTGTCGCCTCTTTGCCTATTCCGGTAAGCCGGTCTGGCTCGACAGTCTGCTGATCGAGCCGGAAGCATCGCTGGTCAGCCAGTCCATGGCCGCAAGGGAAGCGAAAACCGTCGTCAATGGCGATGGCTGCGGCCTTGGCTGGTATGGCGAACGCGGAACGCCCGGCGTTTTTCGCGATACAAGGCCCGCCTGGTCCGACGCCAATCTGGCGGCGCTTTGCCACCAGCTCCGCTCGGGCATGTTCATGGCCCATGTCCGCTCCGCCACATCAGGCGAAGTGTCCCGCGCCAACTGCCATCCCTTTGCGCATGGGCGATACCTGTTCATGCATAACGGCCAGATCGGCGGTTACGAGCAGATCAGGCGCGACATCGATTCCCTCATCCCTGACGATATCTATGCATCCCGGCGCGGCACCGGCGACAGCGAAGCCATTTTCCTGATTGCCGCCGGGCATGGCCTCGATACCGAGCCGGTTCGCGCCATTTCCACCGCGCTGCGGCTCTGCAGGGAAAAGATGATGGCGGCAGGTGTCTCTTCCGCGCTGCGATTCAGCGCCGTCCTGATGGATGGCGATTGCCTGCATGCCTTCCGCTGGTCGAGCGACGACAAGCCGCCGACACTATACTGGCGCGGGCTCGATGAGGGCATCGCATTGAGTTCCGAACCCTTTTCCTTCGATTGCGCGCCCTGGTGCGCCGTTCCCCCCAATACCAGGGTGACGATCCGCGCCGGCGAGATGGCGATGGAACCTTTTCTCCTGGCGTAAACAGCGCCATTGGCGATGATCGCAGCCGGTTTTTACACCCGCGCCACCACAGGTCGGCGCGGCGGCAGCGCCGGCCTGTTTATTTTCATTGAATTTTCACAACCGCGAAGGCTAGTGTGTGATCCGATAGTTCGAAACAGATTTCAGGACCGGTGAACCATTTCAGAAGTATTGCAGCCTCTTCCCCTTTTCCGAGCGATGCCCGGCATCGCAAGGACCAAGAAAATCCGCTGAAGAACGGCGCAGACAGGGCGATCAATGCCTTCGGCGATCCTTTGGGCGCCGAGAAAAACACTTATTTTTCATTGCGCTAAGCTGTTCAATTTTCCGGAAAAATTGCTGTTGCCACACCTCCATATCGATGCATAAACTGGCATCAGCAAAGGCAACACGGATCGACCTCATCAGACCCTCTCCTCCCACCAAGGTGCTGACCGACCAATGATCAATAATCTCAACGCCGCCGATCTTCCCCGCCCCGCCCCGCGCAGTTCCAACCCGGAAATCATGGCGTCGGAAATCATCGAACGCCTCACCTACCGTATCGGCAAGGACGTCAAGGTTGCAAAACCGCACGACTGGCTGACCGCAACCATCCTCGTCGTGCGCGACCGCATCATCGACAAGTGGATGGAATCCACCCGCAAGGCCTATGCCAACAATTCCAAGCGCGTTTATTACCTGTCGCTGGAATTCCTGATCGGCCGCCTGATGCGCGACGCCATCTCCAATATCGGCCTGATGCATGAAATCCGCGATGCCCTCTCCTCGCTCGGCGTCGACCTTGACGTCATCGCCGGGCTGGAGCCGGATGCCGCGCTTGGCAATGGCGGCCTTGGCCGTCTCGCCGCCTGCTTCATGGAATCCATGGCGACCGTCGACATCCCCGCCTATGGCTACGGCATTCGTTACGTGCACGGCCTCTTCCGCCAGCAGATGGCAGATGGATGGCAGGTGGAGCTGCCGGAAACATGGCTGGCGCACGGCAACCCCTGGGAATTCGAGCGTCGCGAAAGCTCCTATGAAATCGGCTTCGGCGGCTCGGTGGAGACAATCGGCGGTTATGAAGATCCGCAGCGTTTCGTCTGGAAGCCGGCCGAACGCGTCATCGCCATGGCTTACGACACACCGGTCGTCGGCTGGCGTGGCACCCGCGTCAATACGCTCCGCCTGTGGTCGGCGCAGCCTATCGACCCCATTCTACTGGCCGCCTTCAATGCCGGCGACCACATCGGCGCCCTGCGCGAGAGCAACAAGGCGGAAAGCCTGACGCGCGTTCTCTACCCAGCGGATGCGACGCCCGCCGGTCAGGAACTGCGCCTCAGACAGGAGTTCTTCTTCTCCTCCGCCTCGCTGCAGGACATTCTGCGCCGCCATCTGCAGCAGTACCCGGATTTCACCTCGCTGCCTGAGAAGGTCTCGATCCAGCTCAACGATACGCATCCGGCCATTTCCATCGCCGAAATGATGCGTCTTCTGTGTGATGTCCACGGGCTGGAATTCGAGGAAGCGTGGAAGATCACGCAGGGCACCTTCTCCTACACCAACCACACGCTTCTGCCGGAGGCGCTGGAAAGCTGGCCCGTGCCGCTGCTCGAGCGTCTTCTGCCAAGACATATGCAGATCGTCTACGCCATCAACGCCAATACGCTGCTCTTTGCCCGCAAGGAAAAGAAGATGGCTGATCAGCAGATCCGTTCGATCTCGCTGATCGACGAAGGCGGCGAGCGCCGGGTGCGCATGGGCAACCTCGCTTTCATCGGCTCACATTCCATCAACGGCGTTTCCGCCCTTCATACCGACCTGATGAAGGAAACGGTCTTTGCCGACCTGCACAGCCTTTATCCTGACCGTATCAACAACAAGACCAATGGCATCACACCGCGCCGCTGGCTGATGCAGTGCAATCCGGGTCTCACCAGCCTGCTGCGCGAAGCGATCGGCGACGATTTCCTCGACGATGCGGAAAAACTCACCGCGCTCGACCGTTTTGCCGACGATGCCGGTTTCCGCGAGAAATTCGCCGAGGTGAAGCGTCTGAACAAGGTGCGGCTTGCCAATACGGTGGCGCAGCGCATGGGCATCCGCGTCGATCCTTCGGCCATGTTCGACATCCAGATCAAGCGTATCCATGAATATAAGCGCCAGCTTCTGAACCTCGTGGAAACGGTCGCGCTTTATGACCAGATCCGTTCCCACCCGGAACTGGATTGGGTGCCGCGCGTTAAGTTCTTCGCAGGCAAGGCGGCGCCGAGTTATCACAACGCGAAGCTGATCATAAAGCTTGCCAACGATATTGCCCGGGTCATCAACAACGATCCGGCCGTGCGCGGGCTTCTGAAAGTGGTGTTTGTTCCGAACTATAACGTCTCGCTTGCGGAAATCATGGTTCCCGCCGCCGATCTTTCCGAACAGATATCGACGGCCGGCATGGAAGCTTCCGGCACCGGCAACATGAAATTCGCACTCAACGGCGCGCTTACCATCGGCACGCTCGATGGCGCCAATGTCGAAATGCGCGATCATGTCGGCGCGGAAAATATCGTCATCTTCGGAATGACGGCGGATGAAGTGGCCAAGGCGCGCGCCGAAGGCCACAATCCCCGCGCGATCATCGAAGGATCGGCCGAGCTGTCGCAGGCGCTGTCTTCCATCGCCTCCGGCGTCTTTTCGCCGGATGACCGCTCACGTTTCGCCGGCCTGATCGACGGTATTTACAACAGCGACTGGTTCATGGTCGCCGCCGATTTCGACGCCTATGCCAATGCACAGCGCGAAGTGGACGCGATCTGGAGCGATCCGGATAGCTGGTATGCCAAGACAGTGCGCAACACGGCGCGTATGGGCTGGTTCTCGTCCGACAGGACGATCCGCCAATATGCCACCGAGATCTGGAGAGCCTGATGAAAAAACCGCTCAATTCGGCCGAAGAGAAAAAGACTGGCGACATCACGAAGGCTGAAATCGAGGCGATCAAGAGCGGTTTGCATTCCAATCCCTTTGCCCTTCTCGGCGTGCACGAAACGCCGGAAGGGTTTTCCGCCCGCTGTTTCATTCCCGGCGCCGAGGAGGTTTCCGTCCTGACGCTGGACGGAAATTTCGTGGGCGAATTGAAGCGGCTCGATCCGGACGGCTTTTTCGAAGGCCGGATCGATATTTCGAAGCGACAGCCGGTGCGGTATCGCGCCAGCCGCGACGATGCCGAATGGGCGGTGACCGACCCCTACAGTTTCGGCCCGGTTCTCGGCCCCATGGACGATTATTTCGTCCGCGAAGGGTCGCATCTGCGGCTCTTCGACAGGATGGGCGCGCATCCGCTGAAGCTCGAGGGCGTCGAAGGCTTCCACTTCGCCGTCTGGGCTCCCAATGCGCGGCGCGTTTCCGTCGTCGGCGATTTCAACAATTGGGATGGCCGCCGGCATGTCATGCGGTTCCGCAAGGATACCGGCATCTGGGAAATCTTCGCGCCTGACGTCTATGCCGGCTGTGCCTACAAGTTCGAAATCCTCGGCGCAAACGGCGAGCTTCTGCCGTTAAAGGCAGACCCCTATGCGCGGCGCGCCGAGTTGCGGCCGAAGAACGCCTCCGTCACCGCACCGGAACTCACCCAGAAATGGGAAGATCAGGCCCACCGGGAACATTGGGCGCAGGTGGACCAGCGCCGCCAGCCGATTAGCATTTACGAGGTGCATGCCGGCTCCTGGCGGCGGCGCGAGGACGGCACGTTCCTGAGCTGGGATGAACTCGCCGCCCAGCTCATTCCCTATTGCACGGATATGGGCTTCACCCATATCGAGTTCCTGCCGATCACCGAACATCCCTATGACCCTTCATGGGGTTACCAGACGACCGGGCTTTATGCGCCGTCCGCCCGTTTCGGCGATCCGGAGGGCTTTGCGCGTTTCGTCAATGGCGCCCACAAGGTCGGCATCGGCATCCTGCTCGATTGGGTTCCGGCGCATTTTCCAACCGACGAGCACGGGTTGCGCTGGTTCGACGGCACCGCGCTTTACGAACATGCCGATCCGCGTCAGGGTTTTCATCCCGACTGGAACACGGCCATCTATAATTTCGGCCGCATCGAGGTAATGTCCTACCTCATCAACAATGCACTTTATTGGGCCGAAAAATTCCATCTCGACGGCCTGCGCGTCGATGCGGTCGCCTCGATGCTCTATCTCGATTATTCCCGCAAGGAAGGCGAGTGGATTCCCAATGAATATGGCGGACGGGAAAATCTTGAATCCGTCCGCTTCCTGCAGAAGATGAATTCCCTCGTCTACGGCACCCATCCGGGCGTCATGACCATTGCCGAGGAATCCACCTCCTGGCCGAAAGTGTCGCAGCCGGTCCACGAAGGCGGCCTCGGCTTCGGCTTCAAATGGAATATGGGCTTCATGCACGACACGCTGAGTTATTTCTCGCGCGAGCCGGTGCATCGCAAGTTCCACCATCAGGAGCTGACCTTCGGCCTGCTTTACGCCTTCAGCGAAAATTTCGTGCTGCCGCTTTCCCATGACGAGGTGGTGCACGGCAAGGGATCGCTGATCGCCAAGATGTCCGGCGACGACTGGCAGAAATTCGCCAATCTGCGGTCCTATTACGCCTTCATGTGGGGTTATCCCGGCAAGAAGCTGCTGTTCATGGGGCAGGAATTCGCACAATGGAGCGAATGGAGCGAAAAGGGCTCGCTCGACTGGAACCTGCGCCAATATCCGATGCATGAGGGCATGCGCCGCCTCGTGCGCGATCTCAACCTCACCTACCGTTCAAAACCCGCTTTGCACGCCCGTGACTGCGAACCGGAAGGTTTCCGCTGGCTTGTGGTGGATGACCACGACAATTCCGTCTTCGCCTGGCTGCGCATGGCGCCGGGTGAAAAGCCGGTGGCGGTCATCTGCAACCTCACTCCGGTCTATCGGGAAAACTATTATGTGCCGCTCCCGCTTGCGGGGCGGTGGAGGGAGATTCTCAACACCGACGCCGAAATTTATGGCGGCAGCGGCAAGGGAAATGGCGGACGCGTTCAGGCGGTCGATGCCGGGGGAGACATCGGGACAATGCTCGTCTTGCCGCCACTCGCAACGATCATGCTCGAGCCAGAAAACTGACAGACAGAAAGGGAGGACACCATGTCGGAAAAAAGAGTTCAGCCTTTGGCACGCGATGCAATGGCCTATGTCCTCGCAGGCGGCAGAGGAAGCCGCCTGAAGGAATTGACGGACCGCCGGGCAAAACCCGCCGTCTATTTCGGCGGCAAGGCGCGCATCATCGATTTTGCGCTCTCCAACGCGCTCAATTCCGGCATTCGCCGCATCGGCGTCGCCACGCAATACAAGGCGCACTCGCTCATCCGCCACCTGCAGCGCGGCTGGGACTTCTTCCGTCCCGAGCGTAACGAAAGCTTCGATATTCTGCCGGCCTCCCAGCGCGTTTCCGAAACGCAATGGTATGAAGGCACGGCCGACGCCGTCTACCAGAACATCGACATCATCGAGCCCTATGCGCCGGAATATATGGTCATCCTCGCCGGCGACCATATCTACAAAATGGACTACGAATACATGCTGCAGCAGCATGTCGATTCCGGCGCCGACGTGACGATCGGCTGCCTTGAAGTGCCGCGCATGGAAGCGACCGGCTTCGGCGTGATGCATGTGAATGAAAAAGATGAGATCATCGATTTCATCGAAAAGCCGGCCGATCCGCCGGGCATTCCCGGCAATGAGGGCTTCGCTCTCGCCTCGATGGGCATCTACGTCTTCCACACGAAATTCCTGATGGAAGCCCTGCGCCGCGACGCCGCCGACCCGACTTCCAGCCGCGACTTCGGCAAGGACATCATTCCCTATATCGTCGAACACGGCAAAGCCGTCGCCCATCGCTTCGCCGATTCCTGTGTGCGTTCGGATTTCGAGCACGGCCCCTACTGGCGCGATGTCGGCACCATCGACGCCTATTGGCAGGCCAATATCGACCTGACCGATGTGGTGCCGGACCTCGATATCTACGACAAGTCCTGGCCGATCTGGACCTATGCGGAAATCACGCCGCCGGCGAAATTCGTGCACGATGACGAGAACCGCCGCGGTTCGGCCGTGTCTTCGGTCGTCTCCGGCGATTGCATCATTTCCGGCGCCTCCCTGCAGCGCAGCCTGCTGTTTACCGGGGTGCGCGCTAATTCATACTCCCGCCTTGAGAATGCCGTAGTACTGCCGAGTGTGAAGATCGGGCGTCATGCCCAGCTCAGCAATGTCGTCATCGACCATGGCGTGGTCATTCCGGAAGGACTGATTGTAGGAGAAGACCCAGAACTGGATGCCAAACGTTTCCGCCGCACCGAAAACGGCATTTGCCTTATCACCCAATCGATGATCGACAAGCTGGACCTGTAGAGCCCATGAATGTCCTTTCGGTTTCATCCGAAATCTATCCCCTGATCAAGACCGGAGGGCTCGCCGACGTTGCCGGCGCGCTCCCCATCGCGCTGGAGGCCCATGGCGTCACGACGCGCACATTGATTCCCGGATATCCGGCCGTGAAAGCCGCCGTGACGGATCCCGTCAAATGTTTCGAATTTACCGACCTGCTCGGCGAAAAAGCCGACGTGCTCGAAGTGCGGCATGAGGGGCTCGACCTCCTCATTCTCGATGCGCCCGCCTATTACGAGCGCTCCGGCGGCCCCTATCTCGACCAGACCGGCAAGGATTATCCTGACAACTGGAAGCGTTTCGCGGCGCTTTCGCTGGCTGCCGCCCGCATTGCCGCCGGCGCGCTTCCCGGCTGGCGGCCGGATATGGTGCATGCCCATGACTGGCAGGCCGCGATGGCGCCGGTCTATATGCGTTATGCCGAAACGCCCGAGATTCCGAGCCTTCTCACCATCCACAACATTGCCTTTCAGGGCCAGTTCGGCGCGAATATTTTCAGCAAGCTTGCGTTGCCCGCCCATGCCTTCGGCATGGAGGGCATCGAATATTACAACGATGTGAGCTTCCTGAAGGGCGGCCTGCAGACGGCAACGGCGCTCAGCACTGTCAGCCCGTCCTATGCCGAGGAAATCCTCACCCCGCAATTCGGCATGGGCCTGCACGGCGTCATCGGCAGCCGCGCCCATGTGCTGCACGGCATCGTCAACGGCATCGATGCCGATGTCTGGAACCCGGCGACGGACCATCTGATCCACGACAATTATTCGGCCGCCAATCTCAAGAACCGCGCGCTGAACAAGAAGGCGGTCGCCGAACATTTCCGCATCGACGATGATGACAGCCCGCTTTTCTGCATCATCTCCCGCCTCACCTGGCAGAAGGGCATCGACCTCATGGCGGAAGCCGTAGATGAGATCGTTTCCCTCGGCGGCCGTCTGGTCGTGCTGGGCGCCGGCGATGTGGCGCTGGAAGGCGCGCTTCTGGCGGCGGCATCCCGCCACCATGGCCGCGTCGGCGTTGCCGTCGGTTATAACGAGCCGCTGTCGCATCTGATGCAGGCGGGTTGCGATGCGATCATCATTCCCTCGCGTTTCGAACCCTGCGGCCTCACCCAGCTTTATGCGCTGCGTTACGGCTGCATTCCGGTCGTCGCCCGCACCGGCGGCCTTGCCGACACGGTGATTGACGCCAACCATGCCGCCATCGCCAATAAATCGGCGACCGGCGTGCAATTTTCACCCGTCACGCTCGATGGTCTGAAACAGGCGATCCGCCGGACCGTCCGTTATTACCACGACCCGAAACTATGGACACAAATGCAGAAACTCGGAATGAAATCCGATGTTTCCTGGGAAAAGAGCGCCGGTCTTTACGCCGCGCTTTACAGCCAGCTTATTTCGAAAGGCCATTGAAACAATGATCAAGACCGTTCAGACGAAGCCCTATCAGGACCAGAAGCCGGGCACATCCGGCCTGCGCAAGAAGGTGCCAGTCTTCGCCCAGGAAAATTACGCCGAGAATTTCATCCAGTCGATCTTCGACGCGCTTGAGGGCTTTCAGGGCCAGACGCTGGTGATCGGCGGCGATGGCCGTTATTACAATCGCGAAGTCATCCAGAAGGCGATCAAGATGGCCGCCGCCGCCGGTTTCGGCAAGGTGCTGGTCGGTCAGGGCGGCATTCTCTCGACGCCTGCCGCCTCCAACGTCATCCGCAAATACAAGGCCTTCGGCGGCATCGTGCTTTCTGCCAGCCACAATCCCGGCGGCCCGAACGAAGATTTCGGCATCAAATACAATATCGGCAATGGCGGCCCCGCACCGGAAAAGATCACAGACGCGATCTATGCCCGCTCGAAGGTCATCGACAGCTATAAAATCTCCGACGCCGCCGATATCGATCTCGACAAGGTGGGCAGCTTCAAGGTGGACGAACTGACGGTCGAGGTGATCGACCCGGTTGCCGATTACGCCGCCCTGATGGAAGAACTGTTCGATTTCGCCGCCATCCGCGCGCTGATCGCCGGCGGCTTCAGGGTCGTGGTCGATTCCATGAGCGCCGTCACCGGCCCCTATGCCGTGGAAATCATCGAAAAGCGCCTCGGTGCGCCGAAGGGCTCCGTCCGCAACGCAACGCCGCTGCCGGATTTCGGCGGCCATCACCCCGACCCGAACCTTGTCCACGCCAAGGAGCTTTATGACGACGTCATGAGCCCGGAAGGCCCCGATTTCGGCGCGGCCTCCGATGGCGATGGCGACCGCAACATGGTGGTCGGCAAGGGCATGTTCGTTACTCCGTCCGACAGCCTCGCCATCATCGCGGCCAATGCCAAACTGGCCCCCGGTTATGCCGCCGGCATTTCCGGCATTGCCCGCTCGATGCCGACGAGTGCGGCGGCGGACCGTGTGGCCGAAAAGCTCGGCCTTGGCATGTATGAAACGCCGACCGGCTGGAAATTTTTCGGCAATCTCATGGATGCCGGCAAGGTAACGATCTGCGGCGAAGAAAGCTTCGGCACCGGCTCCAACCATGTGCGCGAAAAGGACGGCCTGTGGGCCGTGCTCTACTGGCTGAACATCGTCGCCGCGCGCAAGGAAAGCGTGAAGGACATCGTCACAAAGCACTGGGCCGAATATGGCCGCAACTATTATTCCCGCCATGACTATGAGGAAGTGGATTCGGACGCCGCCAACACGCTGGTCGCCACCCTGCGCGAAAAACTCGCCACACTTCCCGGCACCAGCTATGGCAATCTGAAGGTCGCGGCGGCGGATGATTTTGCCTATCACGATCCGGTCGATCAGTCGGTCAGCAAAAATCAGGGCATCCGCATCCTGTTCGAAGGCGGTTCGCGCATCGTGCTGCGCCTTTCCGGCACGGGCACTGCGGGCGCCACGCTTCGCCTCTATGTCGAGCGTTACGAGCCGGATGCGGCCCGTCACGGCATCGAAACGCAGGAGGCGCTTGCCGACCTGATTTCCGTTGCCGATACGATTGCCGGCATCAAGGCCCATACCGGCCGTAGCGAGCCGAGCGTTATTACGTAAGGGCTTGCCGCCCGCTCATGAGGGACGCACTGAAAGCGTCCCTCACTCGGCCTTGCCTCCCTTTTCCATTCTGGAAGAGAAACACCGTTCCCCGGAGAGACAGACCATGCAGACACCTTCCGTTTTCCCCAAAGGTGCAATCCACACGGAAAACGGAACGGAATTCACGGTCTATTCCCGGCACGCCTCCCAGATCGATCTCTGCCTTTTCGATGCCAAAGGCGAAAAAGAAACGGCCCGTTTGCCGATGACGCGCGGTGAAGATGACGTTCACCGGTTGACCGTCTCCGATGCCGGCCCCGGCACGCGATACGGCTTTCGCGCTCACGGCATTTACGCCCCCGAACACGGCCTCTGGTTCGATCCTGCAAAGCTGCTGCTCGACCCCTATGCCACGGAGATCGACCGCCCCTTCCGGCACGATCCCGCGCTTTACGCCTTTGGTACGGAGACCAGCGGGATCATGCCGAAGGCGATCCTTTCGCAATATGAGCCGGTCAGGCGTCAACCGCCGCTTTTTGCCGAAGGCGGGCTGATTTACGAACTCGCCGTCAAATCCTTCACCCGGCTGCATCCTGAAGTGCCGGAAGAGATCAGGGGCACCGTTGCCGCACTCGCCCATCCCGCCATTATCGCGCACCTGAAAAAAATCGGCGTCGATGCGGTGGAGTTGATGCCGATCACCGCCTGGATCGACGAGCGCCATCTGCCGCCGCTCGGCCTTTCCAATGCCTGGGGTTATAATCCCGTCGGCTTCATGGCGCTCGATCCGCGCCTCTGCCCCGGCGGCGTGCGGGAGTTGCGCGACACGATTGCGGCACTGCATGCGCAAGGCATCGGCGTCATTCTCGATCTGGTCTTCAACCATACGGGCGAAAGCGATATCGAAGGTTCGATCCTGTCGTTGCGCGGGCTCGATAACCTCACCGCCTTTCGCCACCCGCCGGGAAAGCCGGGTGTGCTGGTCAACGATACCGGCACCGGCAATACGGTTGCCTGCGATCATCCCTATATTCGCCAGCTCATCGTCGATTCCCTCAGGCATTTCGTTCTGAATGCCGGGGTGGACGGCTTCCGCTTCGATCTCGCGCCCGTGCTCGGGCGAACGGCCAATGGCTTCGACATGGCGAGCGAAACGCTCGCGGCCATGCATTCGGACCCGGCACTTTATGACCGCCTGCTGATCGCCGAACCATGGGATATCGGCCCCGGTGGTTATCAGCTCGGCAATTTCCCCGAAAGCTTTCTGGAGTGGAACGACCGCGCCCGCGACGATATGCGCCGCTTCTGGCGCGGCGACGCCGGCACCACCGGGGCGCTGGCCGATGCGCTTTCCGGGTCTTCGCCGATCTTTTCCCGCCATGGCCGAGCGAACAGCCGCAGCGTCAACTTTCTCGCCGCCCATGACGGCTTCACCCTGTTCGATCTCGTCAGCCACGAACACAAGCACAATGAGAAAAACGGCGAGAACAATCGCGACGGCCATAATGAAAACCACTCCTGGAACAATGGTTTCGAAGGCCTGACGGATGATCCTGCCATTGTCGCCGCCCGCATTGCCGATGTGAAGGCGCTGCTTTCCACCCTGTTCGTCAGCCGCGGCGTCTTGATGTTGACCGCCGGCGATGAGGGCGGCCGCAGCCAGCATGGCAACAATAACGCCTATTGTCAGGACAATGACATCACCTGGGTCGACTGGTCTTCGCTTGTCCCCGAACTGATCGATCACACGGCATTTCTCGCAGCGCTTCGCAAACGCTTCGGCGTCTTTTCCGAGACCGGCTTCTTTTCCGGCAGCGGCGATGTGACATGGCTTGCGCCGGGCGGGGAGCCCATGACGATTGCGGACTGGGAGAGCCCGAATGGACCCGCCTTCGCCATGGTGCTTTCAACGTCGGACCGCGAAACGGGCGACGAGGTCGAGCTTGCGGTTCTCATCAATCGCGGTCGCGAGATCGTTCCTTTCACGCTGCCCGGCGATGGCTGGCATGCGATCGGCACGGATTTCGGCAACCCCGCCTTCCTGCCAGCCCGTTCCGTGGTGTTTTATCTGCGCAGTTGATCCCTTCGCGTCGCCAGCCGTATAAGTCCCTGGAAACAATGCGGACGAGGTAACATGACAAAAGAAATTGCGCTGGCGGAGATGAAAAATCTGGTCGGCACGGAAATGGGCGTCTCCGACTGGATCACCGTCGACCAGACGATGATTGACGCCTTCGGAAAGGCGACGCTGGACGAACAGTTCATCCACACCGACCCGGAGCGCGCCAAAGCGGAAAGCCCCTTTGGCGGCACCATCGCGCATGGATTCCTGACGCTGTCTCTGCTTTCGGCGCTGAATTACGATGCCCTGCCCCGCATCCGCGAACAGACGATGGGCATCAATTACGGCTTCGATGCCGTTCGTTTCGTTACGCCGGTCAAAAGCGGTGCGCGGGTACGCGGCCGCTTCACACTGGCGGAGGCGCGTTTTCGCGGCGCGGCCATGTTGATGACGACCTATGACGTGACGGTGGAAATCGAAAACGAGAAAAAGCCGGCGCTTACCGCCCGCTGGACCACCATCAGCCAGTTCAATCCGGAGGACAGGCCGGAAGACGCCTGAAACTGCCGCAAGGGAGAGACCGCATGCATGACGAAGCCGTAAAGAATGCGTTTCTCGTGCAGGCAAGAGCCTGCGACAGCCTCGGCTCGCCCTTTACCGCACGGCTCTGCCGCGCCATGGCAGCAAGGCTCGACCGCGATACCGAGGTGGGCGAGCGGATTTTATCCTGGCCAGGCGATGTCGGCCCCTCGGGCGATTCCGTTCCCCTGCGGCTGGCGGGTGCCCTGCATGCGCTCGCCATCGAGGAAAAGATCGCGCCGCCTGCCGATATCCCGCCGGAAGACGAAGAAGCGCTCTGGCAGGCCTGCGCCAGCGCCCTGCGTTTTCATTCCGCCTTCATCCTCGAAAGGTTGAAATCACCGCCGCAGACCAACGAGGTTCGCCGTTCCGCCGTTCTGCTGCCGGGCTTTCTTTCGATTGCAGCACTGACCGGCAAGCCGCTGGTGCTTTCCGAAGTCGGAGCCAGCGCGGGCCTCAACCTGCAATTCGACCGTTACCGATATCGCCTCGGCGATCTCACCTGGGGTGAGCAATCCGATGTTTTCCTGTCACCGGAATGGCGCGGCGACACACCCGCCCATGAGCGGATCGAGGTTATCGAGCGCGCCGGCTGCGATCTCAACCCGCTCGACCCGTCATCCGCCGAAGATCGCCTGCGGCTGATGTCCTATGTCTGGGCCGATCAGACAGACAGGCTGGAGCGAACCGCCGCCGCCCTGCGGATAGCGGTGGAGCATGGCCTGCATGTCGAGAAGGCGGACGCGGTCGACTGGCTGGAACACCGACTTGCCACACAATATGCGGGTGCTGTCCACGTCGTCTATCACTCAGTCGCCTGGCAATATCTGCCCGATGGATTGAAACAGGCAGGCGAGGCTGTGATTGCCGAAGCTGGAACCCGCGCCACGCCGGATGCCCCGCTTGCCCGGCTGCAAATGGAGGCGGATGCGACGCCGGGCAGTGCCGCCATTACCCTGCAGATCTGGCCGACCGGCGAGAAACAGGAAATCGGCCGAGCCGATTTCCATGGGCGGTGGGTGGAATGGCGGGGCTGGATGGCGGGTTAAACCGCCACGTCCTCAGCCGCTTCCTGCAACAGCCCGCCGACATATTCCGCAAATGAACGCCAGCATTCCACCCGGAACGTATCGTCCGCCGTGCGCAGCAGCACCACTTCCGCCTTGCCGAAAACGGTGCGTGAGCAGGCGCCGACAGGGAACTTTGCGAGAGAAAGATCCTGCGGGCAGCCGGCATTGAGTGCCGCTTCCGCACCGGCGCCGGAGACGATGACGGCCGTATTGCGGTGGGAAATATCGGTTGCAGAAAACAGGCCGGAAACGCCGGCGAGAGCCGCCACCAGGTCGCTTTCGCCCTGATCGATCACCAGCCATTCATCCGGGCCGAGCCACAGGGCGGAGCGCAGGCCCGAGGTGACGGAGCTTTTCGGGCGGGCAGGCAGGGCAAGACCGAGCGCTTCCGAAAGTGCCGGCAGGGCGCTTTCCCGGGCGCGCAGCGACAGCCGCGAGGCGGAAGCCGCGGGCTTCAGCGAAACGAAGGGAGAGCCGCCGTGAAAATCCTCAAGCACGGATTTGCGTTTTGCGTGAAGTTTGTCAGCCATTGAGACGGGCTCCTTCCTTGTCGAGGAAGACCATGTCGGTCACTTCGACGGCAATGGTTTTATCTGCGAGCGGAATGTAGAGCGTTTCGCCCATGCGCGCCCTGCCATCCGCCACCAGTGCAAAAGCGATGGAATGGCCAAGATTTTCCGACCAGTAGGCGGAGGTGACATGACCGAGCATGGTCATGGGTTTCGGCTGGTTTGGATCGACAACGATCTGACCGCCCTCGTCCGGAACGGTCAGCCGGTCTTTCGTCTTCAGGCCGACAAGCTGTTTGCGGCCGGAGCGCGTGAGATCGGGACGTTTCAGCCCGCGAATGCCGACGAAATCCGTTTTCTTCTTGGAAACGGCCCAGGCAAGCCCGGCATCGTCTGGCGTCACCGTGCCGTCCGTATCCTGGCCGACGATGATATAGCCCTTTTCCGCACGCAGGATATGCATGGTCTCGGTGCCATAAAGGCAGCCGCCCACGGCTTCCGCCCTTTCGCGGATCGCGGTCCAGACGGCTGCGCCATAATCGGCCGGAACGTTGATTTCGAAACCGAGTTCGCCGGTGAATGACACGCGGAAGAGCCGCGTCGGCACACCGCAGAATGTGCCTTCGGCCACCGCCATATGCGGGAAGGCCTCCGGCGAGAGATCGATGCCCTCGACGAAGGGAGCGATAACCTCGCGCGCCTTCGGCCCCTGCACGGCAATCACGGCCCATTGTTCGGTGGCCGAGGTGAGCCAGACATTGAGATCGGGGAATTCGGTCTGGAGATAATCTTCCATGTGCTGGAGAACGCGCGGCGCGCCGCCCGTGGTCGTCGTCACGTGGAAACGGTCTTCGGCAAGGCGGCCGACGACGCCGTCGTCATAAACGAAACCGTCTTCGCGGGTCATGATGCCGTAACGGCAGCGGCCGGGTTTCAGCGTATCCCAGGCATTGGTGTAGATGAGGTTCAGGAACTTCGCCGCATCCGGGCCGACCACCTCGATCTTGCCGAGTGTGGAGGCATCGAACACGCCGACGCTTGTCCGAACCGTCTTGCATTCCCGGTTGATCGCCTCATGCATGTCCTCACCCGCACGCGGGAAGAACCAGGCGCGTTTCCAGTTGCCGACATCCTCGAACACCGCACCGGCAGCCAGCTCTTCCTCGTGCATCGGCGTCTTGCGGGCCGGGTCGAACAGCGCGCCGCGCGAATGGTTGATGAGCGTGCCGAAGGTGACTGGCGTATAGGGCTGACGGAAGGTGGTGAGACCGACCTTGGGCAAATCCCGGCCAAGCGCTTCGGATGCGATGGCAAGGCCATGCATATTGGACATCTTGCCCTGATCGGACGCCATGCCATTGGTGGTGAAGCGCTTGATATGCTCGACGGAATGCATGCCTTCGCGCACGGCAAGGCGGATATCCTTGGCGCAGACATCGTGCTGGAAATCGATGAAGGCCTTGACGCCGGTGCCCTCACCCGCGCCTTCTGCCGCACCGATCATGCCGCCTGTCCAGGTCCGAGCATTCTCGCCGGAAAACTCCACGCCGCCGCCACCGGCAGCCGCAGCCTCGGCAATCAGCGCGGAAAGATCGTCCGTGCCGTTGCAGGCGCCGATGGAAACACCGTTCTGCACATGGATATCCGGCAGGAAACGCTGGTTAGCCGCGTCAAACTTCAGCTTGCCGCGCGATTGCGAGAAGAGATGCACCGAAGGCGTCCAGCCGGCGGAAACGACAAGCGCATCGATGGCGATCTTGCGCTTGTTGGAGCCGCCATTGCGGCCGACGGTCATGGAAGAGACGCGCAGGCGGCCGGCGGTGTTGTAAACGCTATGGCCCGCCAGCACTTCGATGCCGAGCGCCCGCGCCTCATCCAGCAGGCGCTGATCCGGGTTCTCGCGGCAATCGACGATGGCGGCGATTTTCACCCCGGCCTTTTTCAGATCGAAGGCCGTCTCATAGGCCGAATCATGGGCGGTGTAGACCCCGACATTTTGGCCCACGGCGACGCCGTAATGGTTGAGATAGGTGCGTGCGGCCGAGGCCAGCATGATGCCGGGGCGGTCATTATTGGCAAAGACCATGTGGCGTTCGATCGCACCCGCCGCCAGCACGACCTTTTTGGCGCGCACCTGCCACAGCCGCTCACGCGGCTGGTGTCTGGCGGGCGTGGCGAGATGATCGGTCACCCGCTCGGCAAGCGCCACGAAATTGTGGTTGTAATATCCAAAAGCGGTGGTGCGGGTCAGAACCCGCACATTGGGCAGGGACTTCAGTTCGGCAAAAACCTTCTGCGCCCATTCGTAACCGGGCAGGCCGTCGATGACAGTACCGGTGTCGAAACGCAGCGCACCGCCGACTTCGGCATTTTCATCGACCAGAATGACGCTGGCGCCGGTTTTCGCGGCAGCAAGCGCCGCGGTCAGACCGGCGACGCCGGCGCCGGCCACCAGCACGTCGCAATGGGCATAACGGCCGGAATAATGATCCGCATCCGGCTCGCTCGGCGCCTTGCCGAGACCGGCGGCGCGGCGGATCAGCGGTTCGTAAATCCTGTGCCAGGCGGCCTTCGGCCACATGAAGGTCTTATAATAAAAACCGGCCGCGAACATCGGCGACAGGAGGTCGTTGATCGCGCTCAGATCGAAGGATAGCGACGGGAAACGGTTTTGCGAGGCGATGATGGCGCCGTCGAACACTTCCTGCACCGTGGCGCGCACATTGGGCTGCTTGCGCAGGCTGTCGCGGGAAACGTCGATCAGCGCATTCGGCTCTTCCGGCCCGGCGGAAAGGAAGCCGCGCGGCCGGTGATATTTGAACGAGCGGCCGATCAGATGCACACCATTGGCCAGAAGCGCGGAGGCGACCGTGTCCCCCTCCAGCGCCTGATAAATCTTGCCATCGAAGGTGAAGCGCGCGGTTCTGGCCGGGGTGAGACGACCGGCCCCCTTGATACGATAATCGCCGCTCATTGCCCGGCTCCCTTTTCTGCGGAAAGGACCGTCTCAGTATCGGGTTTCGGCTCACCCGCCTTGTAGGTCATCAGGAATTTGTCGCTGACCGAATCGCGGGCGGCGTTGAAGAAGCGGCCGCAGCCGTGAATGTGACGCCAGCGCTCGAAAACGAGGCCCTTGTCATTGTCGCGAATGAAGAAATATTCGGCGAAGGCCTCGTCGGAAATATCGGCGATGTTTTCCGGCCGGGCAATATGGGCTTCGCCCGCCCAGCGGAATTCCAGTTCGGAACGGTCTTCCCCGCAATAGGGGCAATGGATCAGAAGCATCGTCGCTCCACCTAGAGAGAATTTTCCGGAAGCGCTGTTCCGGCGGGTTGGTCACACAGCCGCTTTCCCATGGCTACGAAAGGGGAAAGCCGCTTTAAAAGCTGCTCGAAATTATCGAAAGGGCGTAGCGCCGAGGCCCGGCCCATATTGACGATGGCAACCGCCATCATGTCGGTGTCGATCGCGAAGGGGTAATCCTGCTCGCCATCTTCCTTCTCGCCGACAAAATAAACCATCTTGTTCGCGAGACTCGGAGCACAGAGAAGCAGGCCTTTTTCCGCCACGAAAGGCCAGTCTTTCTCACCGTGCATCTTCGCAATCTTCTGGCTGCGAAAATCCCTGGCCTCGGGAATGACGCTGCCGACGGGCACGGCCACGGCCGCGCCTGACATGTTGATCGCAAGCATGGCCGCCGCCAGCATCAATGCGCCACCGCGGCAGCGGCAGCCTCATCGATCAGGCGACCGGTGCGGAATCGGTCGAGCGTCAGCCCCGCCGCCAGACGATGCGGTTCACCGCGCGCGATGAGATGCGCGAAGAGGTTCGCCGAACCCGGCGTCGCCTTGAAGCCGCCCGTGCCCCAGCCGCAATTGACGAAGAGATTCTGCACCGGCGTCACGCTCTGGATCGCCGAGCGGTCGGGCGTGTTGTCGGTAATGCCGCCCCATTGCCGCATCATCTTGACGCGGCGGAAGATCGGGAACAGCTCGCAGATCGCGTCGAGCGTGTGGGTGATGATCTGCAGGCCGCCGGTCTGGGAATAGGAGTTATATTGATCGGTGCCCGCGCCGATGACCAGCTCGCCCTTGTCGGATTGCGAAATATAGGCGTGGACCGTGTTGGACATCACCACGCAGGGGAAGATCGGCTTCAGCGGCTCCGACACCAGCGCCTGCAGCGGGTTGGAATGTAGCGGAACGCGCACATCCGCCATTTTCATGATGACGGAGGAATGACCGGCGGCGGAAACGCCGATTTTCTTCGCGCCGATGAAACCGCGATTGGTCTCCACACCCGTCACCGCCCCGTCCGGCCCACGGCGAATGCCCGTGACCTCGCAGTTCTGGATGATGTGCACGCCGCGGTCGGAGGCCGCGCGGGCATAGCCCCAGGCCACCGCATCGTGGCGCGCCGTGCCGCCGCGGCGCTGGAGCGCTGCGCCATTGATCGGATACCGCGCATTGCCGGAAATATCGAGTGGCGGGCAATAGGCCTTCGCCTGCTCCGGCGTCAGCCACTCATTGTCGATGCCGTAAAGACGGTTGGCATTGATATGGCGGCTGAAGGACTGCCGGTCATGGATATTGTGCGACAGCATCATCACGCCGCGCGCCGAATACATGACGTTATAATTGAGATCCTGGCTCAGGCCTTCCCACAGTTTCAGGGAATGCTCGTAAATATCCATGCTCTCTTCATAGAGATAGTTGGAGCGGATGATGGTGGTGTTGCGGCCGGTATTGCCGCCGCCAAGCCAGCCTTTTTCCAGAACTGCGACATTGGTGATGCCGTGTTCCTTGGCAAGATAATAGGCAGCCCCCAGCCCATGGCCGCCGCCGCCGATGATGATGACATCGTAATCCTTGCGCGGTTCGGGCGAGGCCCATTGCGCATCCCACCCCTTATGACCCCTGAGCGCCTCACGCGCCACGGCAAAAACGGAATATTTGCGCATTCGCAATCTGCTCCTCAAGAACCGGCCAGAGGCCGGAAACATGGCTCCGGCCCTTATCATACACATGGCAAATCGGGATGGGAGGCAATATCCATTTTGCGACGCCGCAATGATTTTGTTTCGACATCGCAGGCAGAAATCCGGGCAAGCCGCATTTTGCTGGGTGATTATGCGCTACCGGCTGGACTTGCTGCAAATGATCTGTTATTGCACGTCACCAATCGCCCGGCTCGACAGCCGAACGAACGATTTTTTATTTGCGTGCGAATGCCTTATTCACATAGCAAATTAACCAAACCAAAGGAACGGGATTCACGTGCAGGTACTAGTCCGCGACAATAACGTTGATCAGGCGCTCCGCGCCCTGAAGAAAAAGATGCAGCGCGAAGGCATTTTCCGTGAAATGAAAATGCGCGATTACTACGAAAAGCCCTCCCAGAAGCGCGCTCGCGAAAAGGCTGAAGCCGTTCGCCGCGTTCGCAAGCTGGCACGCAAGCGTGCACAGCGCGAAGGTCTGGTTGCAGGCCCCCGCGCAGGCCGTTAATAGGCCGTCTTTTGGACGTTTTTGAATGCTTGTTGGGCGGGGGCGATCAATTCGCCGCCGCTCTTTGTGTTTGTGGCCGGAGAACGCTCTTGAAAACGACCGTGAGACCGGCCTGCGAGGGAACCCACACCGAATGATCGCTGTCGACGCCTGTGTTGTGAAAAACTCCGATGCCTCCGCGCGCCGGGTGCCATTGAAAAACAACAGAGGGTTCCGCGCTTCTCTGGTCGTCTGTACCGTCCTTGCCGGTCTTTCCGGCTGCGCGACATCCAACCAGACGGAAGATGTATTCAGGATCGACCGTGCCCAGGGTTCGCAGGAAAACATCGCCTCGCTCACCTCGGTCATCAACGCCAATCCGCAGGATCCCGAAGGCTATAACGTCCGCGGCTCGGCTTACGGCCGCGCCGGCGATTCGCGCCGCGCCATCGAGGATTTCAACAAGGCGCTGCAGCTCAACCCGCGCTTTTATCAGGCCTATGCCAACCGCGCGCTGGTCTATCGCAACTCCGGGCAGCAACAGCAGGCCCTGCAGGACTACAACGCCGCCCTGCAGATCAATCCGAGCTACGATGTGGCGCTGATCGGCCGCGGCAATCTTTACCGCCAGTCCGGGCGTGTGAACGAAGCCTTCAACGATTTCTCGCGCGCCATCGAGCTTGAAACCACCGATGGACGCGCCTGGCACAATCGCGGCCTGATCTACCAGCTGCGCAATCAGCATGCCCAGGCCATCGAGGACTTCTCCAAGGCAATCTCGCTGTCGTCGACCTCGCCGGAGCCCTATAACGGCCGCGGCCTTTCCTATGTCGCCTTGAACGATGATGAAAACGCCTTCGCCGATTTCAACCACGCCATTTCGCTGGATGGCAATGTGGCGGAATCCTGGGCCAACCAGGCGCTTGTTTATGAGCGTCGCGGCGAGATGGCCAAGGCCGCCAAATCCTATGGCCATGCGGCCCGGCTCGACCCGAAATACAAGCCCGCGCTTGACGGCGTTGCCCGCACACGCGGCGCCGGCGCTTCCTGATCAAACGGGCATGAACAAAAAAGCCGGCAGGTTTGACACCTGCCGGCTTTTTTTATGGAAAACGCTGAGGCCTCAATGGCTGTCGCGGCGTGCCTCTGGCGTGGCATCGCCCGCCCACAATTCAGCCTGCACGGCGTTTTGAAATTCCATGACCTCGCGACGCATGGCGGCGTCCTCATAACCGAGCGCCGTCAGACGGGCGGCCAGCTCACGGCACTCCCTGCGCCAGAAATCATTCGCCTCCACACCATGCAGCCGGTCGAGCATGGTTGCACATCTTTTTACGTCGGCAATACGGTTCTTTGCCGGAAAGGCGATTACTTCTGAACTCGTTGTCACGCGGGCACCTTGCTCTTGCTGAGGAATCAATACCGACTTTTTAAAGGCGAGATGGTTAACGAAGTCTGCAGAGGGCGTAAGACAGCCGACAATGGCCGCAAGAGAACGATTTTACGCCTCTCAAAAGCAGGAAATCGCCTGGTAAGGCAGCCCCGATTGGGGGAAGTCATCGATTACCGAGGAATTTACCAATCAAGATTACCGAAATTTCATGCCGCAACCGTTAGAAGAAGTATATGTGTGTTGAAACAGCACCTGTCTCATCGTATATTTCTTGCAAAGAAGAAAAATGCCGCAGCGCAGTCAAAAATGGAGAAATCGTTCTCGGGAGGAGAGCACCATGTATGCACCTCGTGTTTTTTTCAGCATGATCGGTGCATTGCTTACCTTTGCGGTTGCGACATATTTCATCCACGGCTCGTTCTATACGGCGTTCATCCAGACCCTCATCTGCGCGGTCATTCTGCAAGTCGGTTATTTTATTGGGATTCTCGTTCTGGTCGCCCGGGAAAAGCGGCGGATGCGCGAAACCTTCGCGCGGGATCGTGGCGCCGAGGCAATGCAGGCGGACGCCGTGAAAAGCCCGCCGCCGCACGGTGCAAAACTGACCGATATGTGAGCTTTCACGCAGCTTCATTTATTGCGTCGCAAAAAAATCGCTTGCATCCATACCCGTGACACTTTCTGCTGGCCAAATCCTGACGGTTGGTCAAAGCAGAAGGACAATACATGGTGAGCGGTTCACAGCCCATTTGCGTCATCATCGCTGCGAAAAATGCATCCGAAACAATCGATATCGCCATACGTTCCGCCCTTGTGGAGCCAGAGGTCGGCGAAGTGGTGGTGATCGACGATGGTTCCACCGACACGACGAGCGATGTGGCGCATGCGGCGGATGACGGCACGGGCCGTCTGCGGGTCGTGCGATTCGAGGTCAATCGAGGCCCTTCGGCTGCGCGCAACCACGCCATCTCGATTTCATCGGCGCCGCTCATCAGCATTCTCGATGCGGACGACTTCTTTTTCCGGGGCCGTTTCGCCGCCATGCTGGCCGATGACGACTGGGATCTGGTGGCCGACAATATCGCCTTCATCCAGCAATCGGTCCCCGGCGCATCCTCCATGCAGCCGGCCCGCTTCGAACCGCAGGCGCGGTTTCTGTCGCTGACGGAATTCGTGGAAGGCAATATTTCCAGGCCCGGCGTCGAACGCGGGGAAACCGGGTTTCTGAAGCCGGTCATACGCCGCGCTTTTCTCGACAAACATGCACTGCGTTACGATGACGGCCTGCGGCTCGGTGAAGATTACGAGCTTTACGTGCGGGCGCTGGCCGCCGGTGCGCGTTACAAGGTCATCCGCCATTGCGGCTACGGCGCGATCGTGCGCGGTAACTCGCTGAGCGGCCGCCATCGCACCGAAGATCTTCGCCGCTTATACGAGGCGGACAAGGCCATTCTCGCCGGCTGCCGGCTTTCGGCAGAGGAAACGGCGATCCTGCGCGAACATGAAAAACACATCCGCGCCAAATTCGAGCTTCGCCATTTTCTCGATGCGAAAAAGCAGAAGGGCATGGGCGGCGCGCTGAGCCATGCCCTTGCGCGGCTCCCCGCCCTGCCCGCCATCACGCGCGGCATCTGGAGCGACAAGACCGCCCGGTTCCGTAAATCGCCACCGGTGCGGGATGTGCGTTATCTGCTGGACGGTACGCCGGTTTCGTAGGGGCAGATCCACTGCCGCAAGAACCGCGACAAGTCCGCGTTTCCCTCTTCCGTCATGCCGGACTTGATCCGGCATCCAGCTACGGCGCGTCTGCGCCGTGAAAAGAGTCTTTCGCGATCAATGACTTGATCGCGCTGGACCCCGGATCAAGTCCGGGGTGACGGCCTGCGGATTCTCCGCTCTTGCCAAACGCATAGGTGCCGCTGCACCTTATCCGTGGCGCGAAAAAAAGCACCGCTGCAGACTATGTAGACCCTCAGAGATAATCCCGCTTCACCGTTTCCAGAACGGCGGCGAAACGCTCCTTGCGCTCTTCCAGCCGGCCATCCGGGCTGAGACGCGGCTCCGCGCGGCTTGCCTGCCAGAGCGCCAGCGTGGAAGGTGCTGCCAGCACCTGCTTGGCCAATTTGCGCAATGACCGAGGCTGCGTTTCCTGCGGCCGCACCAGCACGTCGCCCTCATGCGCCGGGCCTTCATGTGCCGGAACGGAACCGGTCTCGGCAATGACGGGGCCGGGCGGCGGCGGGAAGCTCATGCCCCAGAAGCGCGAGCCCTTTTTCGCCGCCTCGGCGCGGGTTGAAACGGGCACATAGCGCGGCTGATATTCGACACCCACGCTGCCGGCCCAGTCGCTCCATTTGAAGCTGTTGATCGACGGCGAGGTGCTGACCGCGACCCATGGCACGCGGAAGGCATCGGCAAGAATTGCGCCATGCATGGATTCGGCCACGATGAATTCCGACTGGGCAATGGCGCGGATCACCGCTTTCGCCTCGCCGCGCGGGTCGAGATAGGTCAGTCCCGCCGGTTCGCAGACGGTTTCCCACATGCCGAATTCCGCCGATTCCCAATGCGGAACGAAGGTCTTCTTGTAGAGCTTCGGCAGGCCTTTGAAATCGGGCATCTCGGTGACCATGACGGCCGGATCGACAATGCCCTTTTCAGGCGCGAGCCCCAGTTTGGCGGCGGTTTTTTCGCCGCGCACGCAGCGAATATCCCAGAACTCGGTGCTGGTATCCGGCACCGCGCCATAACCATAGCCGCTGCCGATCACCAGCTTGCGTTGCTTTGCGGGCAAAAGAACGTCGTTCAGCACGGTGCCGACGCCGACGAGCATGACGTCGTCATGCACATCGCGCAGGCCCGGAAGCAGAAAATCCCACAGCCACAGGTTGAGATCGTCACCGAAATTTCCGTGATGAGATTCCCAGTGGTAAGGTTTCATGAGGTCACTCCTGGGTGAAAAAACATATAAATTCTTGCGGGCGAGAATTCGCTCATCTGGAGCGGACGATTTTTCCAGCACCGAGCTCGAAAGCGGCGCGCAGCAGTGCCGGATCGCGCATCGCCCATTTCAGGAGCAGCCCGAATTCGGGCGCCTTGCGCCGTTTCAGATTGCCCGCCTGGCTCCACAGCGCCTGTTTGCGCGCCGTGTTTTTATAGGAAGCGATGGAGGCGACATCGTCCGGCCGGCGTGAAAAACGTCCCTCCAGCGTATCGAGCGCTACCCAGGTATTGAACTGCTGGCGCAGGAATTCCGGCGAGGTATTGTCGATGCTGTGGAAGATATTGACGCCCATGCCGCGCATCGCGCCGGCGTCGTCACAGAGAAGCGTGCGCTTCGATGCGAGGATGGAATCGCAGAAAAACAGCACGTCTTCCGCCGCCAGACGAAGCGCCGGGTCAAAGCGGATTTTCTCAAAAAGAGGACGGCCGATCACCATGCAGGAGAGATGCAGGAAGCTCCAGTTGCGCAGCATCACACTTGCCAGATCCGGCAGTTCGATCACCAGCGGCTTCTCGGAAAGCCTTGCCGCACCCTCATTCTTCTCCAGTTCGGAAATGGCGAAATGATAATAAAATTCGTCACTTGCCTGCATGGATGCCCAGTAGCACTCGCCGCCATAGGTCTGAAGCGCAAAGGCCGCATTCTGCAGATGATCGGGTGTCCAGATATCGTCGGAATCAAGAAAGGCGACATAGTCGGTGCCGTCAGGCACATTGTCCAGACCGGTGTTGCGGGCGCCGCCCGGGCCGGCATTGGCCTGTTTAATGACGAGAATCCGGTCTTTCTCACCCTGCGAAAGTTCCGCAAGTTCCTGATCGATCGGGTATGGCGATTCGTCATCGACGATGACAAGATCGAAATCCTGGTAAGTCTGCGCAAAAACCGATGCGAGTGCACGTCCCAAGACACCGTGCTGCTTTTGGTAGTAGGGAATGACGACAGTAAATCTTGCCATTGTTTCGCCCCTTGCGTTGATCAAGAAGTGTCGGGCCCGATCCTAAAAGCGGCCCCGATGGTATCGGCAACTCCCAACCGGCTTTCCTCCCGCCGGCCTCCAGAAACAGGATGCTTGTATGCCCCCAGCGCCAAATGTAAAGACCATCACCACGAATGTCGGCTGGAGCGTTTTATCAAAAACAGGGACATTCGGGCTTAAATTTGTCACGGTCCCAATTCTCGCAAGACTGCTTTCCCCGGAGGAATTCGGGGTGGTGGCGGTAGGACTAACGGTTGTACAGTTTCTGACCATGATCGCCGGCGCGGGGCTGACCTCTGCCCTCATCGTCGAAAAGGAAGAGGATATGGATACGATCCATACCGTCTTCTGGGCCAATCTCGCCATCTCCTGCACCATGGCCGCCGTCCTCTACATCTTCGCGGAATTTTTCGGCGGGCTGCTGGGGGCAGTGGAAAGCGCTTACCTGCTACGCATCATGGCCTTCCTCATTCCGCTGCAGCTTGCCGGCGATGTCGCCTATTCGCTGCTCGCCCGGCGCATGAATTTCAGCAAGGACGCGCTTTGGAGCATGGCGTCGGAAAGCATTGCGGCCGTCGTTGCGGTCGCGCTCGCCTTCATGGGCTTCGGCGTCTGGGCGCTGATCATCCAGCTTTTTGCCGCGGCCCTCATCCGGCTTGTCGGCCTTTATGCCGTTTCGCGCTATTGCCCGCGCTTCGTCATGAAACCGCGCCGGCTGGTGCCGCTTCTCGGCTTCAGCTCGGGGCTGATGGGCTCGGAAATCGCCAATTTCGTTACCTTTCAGTCGCCGATGGTGGTCATTGCCCGACACCTGGGTCTGGCCGATGCCGGCGCCTACTCCGCCTCCAACCGCTTTGCCAGCATTCCCAACCAGGTGGTTCTGTCAGCCGTCATGGGTGTCCTGTTTCCCGCCTTCAGCCGCATGATGGACGACCCGCAACGCCGGCGCGATGCGCTGATGTTCAGTACGCAGGTGCTGACCGTGCTCCTGGCACCGATGATGTTCGGCCTCTGGGCCGTGGCGGAGCCGGCCATGCTTGTCATCTTCGGGCAGAACTGGGCCTATGCCTGGCCGGTCCTCGGTCTGCTCGCCCTCTCCAAAGCCATTCTGACGCCGTGCAGCACCTTCATCCCGTATCTGAAGGGAGCAGGTTACGGCCGCGTGCTGTTCTGGTCGGCGACCATTCGCGCCATCGTCACCACCGTCGCGGTCTGGCTTGCCGCGCTTTATGGCACCCTGATTGACGCGATGGTGTGGCTCTGCATCGTCAATGCGGTAACGCTGGTCGCCTATTCCTGGGCGGTGTTCAAGGCGAGCGATACGCCCTTCTTCCGCGGCCTTTATGTCAGCAGCCGGCCGATGATCGCGGCGCTGGTGATGGCCGTTGCGGTACGTTATCTGCTTCACGTTCTGGCTGAGCGCGTTCCCAATGCCACGCTTCAGGTTCTCATCGGCGCTGCCGTCGGCGGCGTCATCTATGCGGTGCTGATCCTGCTGACCGAGCGGGCGCTGCTCGGAAAAATTCTCGGAATGGTCAAATCGCGGCGCATGCGGGATACTGCAACCCAAGGTTAGTTCAACCGAAGAAAAACGCGCCTCATTTCCGCCGTTAACCGGCCTTTTCCGCGGTGATTTCCCTCGCCGCGGCAGGGCGGGATGGCGGCTCTTTTTGCATCGCAACATCACGACAAATGACAATTTCACACGCTTCGGCGATTTTAAACGATGGCCATACTTAGAAAAATACCAGTAATTTCAGATATTTGAATTTTTACAGCAACAGGAATGACCGGAACGCCAGACATTCACCCGCAAAATCTAAGCTTGTGTTTTTCCCGCGTCGCCACATTTTATCCCAAAGTCGAAACCAGACTTTCCAGTGCGGGCTTAAGTTCGCTCTGGTTGCAACGCGGCGTGGGTGGACGCCGCCCAATAGGGGTGACTGATGTGACTGTCGATCAGAACCTATCCTCCCGTATCAATTTGATGCGCATATTGCTGATCTCCGGGATCGTGTTCGTCCATGTGCCGCACGATGCCGAAACCAGCCCTTTTCTTGGCCTTTACGGCTTCTTCGACTGGCTGCGGGTTTTCCTGGGCGATGCGCTGTTTCGCATCGGCGTGCCCTGTCTCAGCGCCATTTCCGGCTATCTGCTGTTTCGCCGCGGCATGAGCGGTTTCGATTATCCGGCGACGATCCGTTCCAAGTCGAAAACCGTGCTGCTGCCCTTCCTTCTGTGGAACGGCGCGCTGTTTGCGGCCGTATTGCTGATCCAGCTCTTCGATGTCGGTGTGGGGTATTTCCCCGATCTGTGGAATGCCAGCCCGCGTGAAATCATCAGCCATGGTACGGCGCTCGAAGAGCTGCCGGTGAACGTGCCGCTTTATTTCCTGCGCGACCTTTTCGTCTGCATCCTGCTGTCGCCGGTGCTCGCCTTTCTGATGCGCCGTTTCGCCCTGCCGACGCTCGCCATCCTGCTCTTCATCACCGCCATGCCAGACCTGACGATTTTCATCGTCCAGAAGAAATCCATACTTTTCAGCTTCTCGCTCGGCATTGCACTCGCGCTTCATCGTATCGACGTCAAGGCGCTCGACCCCTATGCCGTGCCGATCATGGCGCTGACCTTTGCCGCCTCGGCCATATTGGCGACGGGACTTTATTTCACCGGCCCGGAATTCACCTTCTGGCTCAACATGTCGCGCAATCTGCTTGCCGTCTTCGGCGCGCTCGGTTTCTGGGCGTCTTCTGCGCTGTTGATCCGCAGCCGGCTTGGTCAGCGGCTTGCCGAAACCGGCAGCCTGAGCTTCTGGATTTTCTGCGCCCATTATCCGCTCCTCGTCATCATGTGGATGGTGTGGAACAAGGGCGGGCCGGATTTCTATCCCGCCTTCTATATCAGCGCGACGCTTTCCGCCTTCGTCATTCTGGTGGTCAGCAATGCCCAGACCCGCAAATACCTGCCGGCCGTCTATGCCGTGCTGACCGGAAGCCGCAGCGGCAAAGGCAAGACGAAGGCCGATTTTGCGGCAAAACGGGCCGCCATGATCGGCCCGCCGACATCCGAAACGCTTTATTCGCAACGACAGAGGTGAACCAATGACAACATTTGTCACCCGCGTTCAGACACGCATTCTTCTCGCCGCGGCCCTTCTGGCCGCCCCCTTTGCGACGCCCGGCCAGGCCCAGGAAGGCAATGGCGCATCCTTCATCGAGAACTTCGATTCCATGGACAGAAGCTTCTGGTACGTTTCCGACGGCTGGAACAATGGCGCGCATCAGAACTGCACCTGGTCGAAGAAACTGGCGACGGTGGAAAACGGCCAGCTGACACTCGGTTTCGAAGAAGCCAAGGCCGGAGACCGCAAATTCGCCTGCGGTGAAATCCAGACCAAGGGGCGTTATCGCTACGGCACCTATGAAGCACGCATGAAGGCCGCCACCGGCTCGGGCCTCAACTCCGCCTTCTTCACCTATATCGGCCCGACCGACAAGAAGCCGCACGATGAAATCGACTTCGAGGTTCTGGGCAAGAACACGGGCAAGGTGCAGCTCAACCAGTATATTTCCGCCAAGGGCGGCAATGAGAAGCTGGTGCCGGTGGAAGGCGGCGCCGATGCCGGCTTCAACGATTATGCCTTCGTCTGGGAGCCCCAGCGCCTGCGTTATTACGTCAACGGCAAGCTCGTCCATGAAGTGACGGATGAGTCGAAAATTCCCCAAAATGCCCAGAAGATTTTCTTCAGTCTGTGGGGCACCGATACGCTGAAGGACTGGATGGGCGCCTTCTCCTATTCCGGCGCAACGCAAATGATCGTCGACCGGTTTGCCTTCACGGCGCTCGGCGACAAATGCCAGTACCCGGAATCCATTGCCTGCGCCCTCAACTGATTTTTTTGAACCAAACCGTCATCCGCGGCGTCTCTGACGCATGAACCAACCGGACCCTTGCATGACCCATGTTCTATATCTCGCGCATGATCTGTCGGACCCCGCCATTCGTCGGCGGGTGCTGACCCTGCTTGCGGGTGGGGCGCGGGTGACGCTGGCGGGCTTCCGGCGCGGACAGAACCGACTGGCGGAGATTGAAGGCGTCTTACCCGTCGTGCTCGGGGAAACCGCCGACGGGCAGTTTCTGCAGCGCATGGCGGCGGTGGCGAAAGCCAGTCTCTCGCTGGGCAAAACCCTGAACGGCATTCCCGCCCCTGATGTCATTCTTGCCAGAAATCTGGAAATGCTCGCTCTGGCAAAGCGGGCCATGTCGATCTATGCCGGGCAACCGGCGCTGGTTTATGAATGTCTCGACATTCACCGCCTGCTTCTCAACACGGGCAAGCCCGGACAGATGCTGAATGCCGCGCAGCGTTATTTCGCACGCGACGCCAAGCTGCTGGTGACGAGTTCCCCGGCTTTCGTGGAGCATTATTTCAAGCCCGTGTCTGGCCTCGACCTTCCCGTCCTGTTGCAGGAAAACAAGGTTCTGGCGCTCGACGCCACCGTTGCCGCCACGCCGCAGCCACGCGCGCCCGCCCCCGGCGAACCGTGGAAAATCGGCTGGTTCGGTGCGCTTCGTTGCCGCAAATCGCTGGACATCCTTGCCGAATTTGCCCGTCGAATGGAAGGCAGGGTCGAAATCATCCTGCGCGGCCGGCCGGCCTATTCGGAATTTGCCGATTTCGACGGCTTCGTAGCCGCTGCCCCGCATGTGCATTTCCATGGGCCTTACAAGAACCCCGAAGACCTTGCCGCCATCTATAACGAGGTGCAATTCACCTGGGCGATAGACTTTTTCGAGGAGGGCCAGAATTCCAGCTGGCTGCTGCCCAACCGGCTTTACGAGGGCTGCCTTTATGGCACCCTGCCGATTGCGCTTGCCGGCACGGAAACCGCCCGCTTCATCGAAAAGCGCGATATCGGCTTCGTCCTGCAACATGCGGGCGCTGACGATCTCGCCGCGCTGTTTAACCGGATGAACCCGCAAACCTATGCGGACGCTTTCAACACCCTCTCGACACTCGACAGGAAACAATGGCTGACCGACCGCGACGATTGCCGTCTGCTGGTGCAGCAATTGTCCTCTCTCGCCAAATCCGCTTCCGGCCATGCCCGCGAAGCGCAGTTTTCACCCGTGTAGTGCGTAGGGGGCAAATCATGGAAGGTCTTGGTCATTCCGGCATCAGAACGCTGATCGTCATTCCCTGCCTCAATGAGGCGAAGACGATTGAGGGGCTGCTTGTCAAATTCACCGGCGCGATGCAGGGGCGTCTTTTCCGCATCGTGGTTGCCGATGGCGGCAGCACGGATGGAACCCGCGATATCGTTACCGCCTTTGCGGCGGCGGATGACCGCGTGACGCTTCTCGCCAATCCGAAGCGCATCCAGAGCGCCGGCATCAACCTTGCCGTCGCCACCTTCGGCGAGGATTTCGACTACCTCATCCGCATCGACGCCCATGGCGATTATCCCGACGATTATTGCCAGCGGCTGATCGAGGATGCGGAGCGCACCGGCGCGGATTCCGTCGTCGTCGCCATGGATACCGTCGGCCACGGCCTGTTTCAGAAGGCGACGGCCATCGCCCAGAATTCCAAGCTCGGCAATGGCGGCTCCAAGCACCGCGAAGGTGCCAAAGGCCACTGGATCGACCATGGTCACCACGCGCTGATGCGGATCGCCGCTTTCGATGCGGTCGGCGGTTATGATGAAAGCTTCAGCCATAATGAGGATGCCGAGCTGGATTTCCGCCTGCGCAAATCCGGTTTCCGCATCTGGATGACCGACAAGACCCGCATGACCTATTATCCGCGTGCAAGCGTCATGCCGCTTTTCAGGCAATATCTTGCCTATGGCCGCGGCCGGGCGAAGAACCTCCTGAAACATCGCTCTATCCCGAAAATCCGCCAGATGATCCCGCTCGCCGTGCTGCCGGTTTTCATCCTCGCCCTGCTGTCGCTCATCCATTGGGCGGCACTTATTCCGCTCGGCCTCTGGATCGCCGCATGTGTGGGTTATGGCTTGTGGATGGCAATAGGTCAGAAAAACCCATACGGCCCGCTCGCCGCCTTTTCGGCAATGGTGATGCATCTGGCCTGGTCCACCGGCTTCTGGCTGGAACTCCTGAAATTCCGGGGAAGAAAGGCTGTCTCATGACCGACAACACCGTCACCCGCACAGATGATTCGAAAACCGTCGATATCGGCATCTGCACCTACAGACGTCCGGCACTCGTCGCCACACTTCTGTCACTCTTCGAGCTGGATGTGCCGGAAGGCGTGACAGTTCGGCTGATTGTTGCCGACAATGACGAGGAGCCAAGCGCCAAGGCAAGCGTCGATCGCCTGCGCGACACCGCGCCCTTCGAGATCACCTATGTCCATTGCCCGAAATCGAATATTTCGATTGCCCGCAATGCCTGCCTGTCGGAATGCAAGGCGGATTATCTGGCCTTCATCGATGATGACGAGACCGCCCCGCCGCATTGGCTCTGCGCCCTTCTGGAAAAGGCCGATGAAACCGGTGCGGAAGCCGTTCTCGGCCCGGTGACGGCGGTTTACCGGGACAATGCGCCGGGCTGGATGAAACGCGGCGATTTCCACTCGACCGTTCCGGTCTGGGTCAATGGCGAGATCATCACCGGTTATACCTGCAACACATTGCTCAAGATGGATGCGCCCTCGGTGAAGGGTCGGCGCTTCGCGCTGGCGCTCGGCCAGAGCGGCGGCGAAGACACGCATTTCTTCTCGCATCTTCACGCCGCCGGCGGCCGCATCGTTTTTACGGAAGATGCCATGCTGTCCGAACCGGTGCCGGAAAATCGCGCAAGCTTCATGTGGCTTGCCAAACGCCGCTTCCGTTCCGGCCAGACCCATGGCCGCGTGCTGGCTGACAGGAAACCCGGTATACGCCGCGTGGTGCAGGTGCTGAAAGCGGGATCGAAAGTGCTGTATTGCGCCGTCTTCGCCGCCTTGAACGGTTTCAACGCCGTGCGCCGCAACCGTTATGCGCTGCGTGGCGCACTGCATATGGGCTCGATGAGTGGCGCCTTCGGCGTGCGCGAAATCCGCCAGTATGGCGCGGTGGAGGCGACCTGATGGAAAACCTTGCCTCGCCGCCCGATATCAGCTTCGTCATCGCCGCCTATAATGCCGCCGATACAATCGAAGCCGCCATTCAAAGCGCACTCGACCAGCAGGGTGTGACGCTGGAAGTGATCGTCGTCGACGACCGTTCCGCCGATGACACCATTGCGCTCGTGGAAGGTATCGCCATCATCGACCCACGCGTCCGCCTGCTTGCTCTTGCCGAAAATCTCGGTCCGGGCGGTGCGCGCAATGCCGGTATCGAAGCCGCGACCGGACGCTGGATCGCCGTGCTCGATTCCGACGATGTCATCCGCCCCGAGCGTTCCGCCTGCATGATGTGCCGGGCGGAAGCCGCCAATGCGGCGATTGCGGTCGATAATCTCGATGTCGTCTATACCGACGGCAGGCCCATGGAGACGATGTTTCCGGAAGAATTTCTGGAGGAACGGCCGGTTCTCACGCTCGAGGACTTCATTTCCTCCAACATTCTTTTCCGCGCCACCTTCAATTTCGGCTACATGAAACCGATGTTCCGGCGCGATTTCCTCAATGTCGAGGGACTGCGCTTCCGCGAGGATATCCGCATTGGCGAGGATTATATCCTGCTCGCCTCGGCGCTCGCCGCCGGCGGTCTTTGCGTCATCGAACCGAAGCCGGGCTACATCTACAATATCCGCGAAGGCTCGATTTCGCGCGTGCTCGAACTGCACCACGTCGAAGCGATGATGCGGGCGGATCAGGAATTCCTGAGCCATTACACTTTGCTGCCCGCCGCCATGGATGCGCAGCAGGCGAGAGCCCGCAGCCTGCGGCTGGCGCATAATTTTTTGACATTGGTGGAAAACATCAAGAGCCGCTCGGTACTCGGCGCCTTGAAGACCACGATTAGGGATCCTGCCGTGCTGGGGCACTTAAGAATGCCGATAGCGGTGCGGCTGAGGAGGCTGCGGGATGCGATGTTTGCACCCGCGGCGAATACTGGGGTGAAAAGACAGATTTCGTGAATTTACGCGTGGACGAAATCTGCGCGGGGACTGGGGACAGATCAAACCTTGATGAAGGAGAACGCGATGGACCTGAACAAAACTGTCAGAAAAGCCGTCATTCCCGTAGCTGGCAACGGCACACGGTTTTTGCCCGCCACCAAGGCGATGCCGAAGGAAATGCTGACGATCGTGGATCGTCCGGTCGTGCAATATGCCGTTGATGAGGCCATGCAGGCCGGCATCGAGCATATTATTTTTGTGACGAGCCGCAACAAGACCGCCATCGAAGACTATTTCGACAGCGCGCCGGAACTCATCAACACGCTCACCCGCTCCGGCAAGACCGTGCAGGTTCTGCAGCTTGAAAAGATGCTGCCGGTTGCCGGCACCGTCAGCTACACGCGCCAGCAGGTGCCGCTCGGTCTCGGCCACGCCGTCTGGTGTGCGCGTGAACTGGTGGGCAAGGAGCCTTTCGCCCTGCTGTTGCCTGACATGGTTTCCTATGGCGCACGCGGCTGCATTGCCGGGCTGATGGAGCTTTATGACGAAGTCGGCGGCAATATTCTCGGCGTCGAGGAATGCCTGCCGGAAGAAGTCTCGTCCTATGGCGTCGTCGGCGTCGGCCAGAAGGTCAATCATGGCTTCGCCGTCACCGAAATGGTCGAAAAGCCGGAACCATCCAGGGCGCCTTCGAATTATTACCTGAATGGCCGTTACATCCTGCAGCCGGAAATCTTCGATATTCTCGCCAAGCAGGAACGCGGCGCGGGCAATGAAATCCAGCTGACCGACGGCATGAAGCGGCTTGCCGAAAAGCAGTCTTTCCATGCGCAGAAATATAGCGGCCGCACCTTCGACTGCGGCAGCAAGCAGGGCTTCATCGCCGCCAACGTCGCCTTCTCGCTGATGCGCGCGGACATGGAAGCCCAGGTTCTCGCTTCGGTGAAGGAACTGGTGGCGAACCACGAAAGCCGCGTCCAGGCGGCCTGACTTTAATCGCGCCGCCGGGGGAGGCGGCCGGCGCACCAATAACGGGAGGCGGGAAGGCGAGCATTTGTTCGGCTTCCCGCGTACCATTTTAATTCACAAGGTAGGTCCATGCACCACAAGACCTTTAAATCCAATATCGGTTTTCCGGAGTCCGGCAAGGATTCCGACACGTTCATCGACCTCGACCGCCTGTGGGCCGCCGTGGTGCGTCGTGCCAATGTCATTGCCGCTTCGGTCATCGCCGCCGTGGTTCTGGCCGGACTTTATCTGGTGCTTGCGACCCCCGTTTACACCGCGATGACGCAGGTGCTCCTGGATGAAAGCCTTTCCCGCTACGCGGAAGAGGAATCGCCGGTGCCTGCCGCGCAGATCGTCGACAACCGCATCGCCAGCGCCGTGGAAATTTTGAAATCCAAGGAAATGGCGCTGACAGTGGTCGACAAGGCCAGGCTCGATGAGAACGACACCATCGTCAATCCGCCGATGTCGCCGGTCGAACTCGTCAAATCCTCCGTGCGCGGTATTCTCGATCTCGTCCTGCCGGGCGATCCGCCGGTTTCCGAAGCCGCAATCCGCGCCGGACGCCGCGAAAAGGCCGCCGCCGTTCTGCAGCAGTCGCTGACGGTGGAACGTGTCGGCCGCAGCTCGGTCATCGCCATCTCCACCCGCTCGACCGACCGGCAGCTTGCCGCGCAGATCGCCAAGACCTATGCGCAGGCTTACCTTACCGAACAGCTGAATGCCAATTTCGATGCCAGCGAGCGCGCCTCGGTATGGTTGCAGGAACGCATGACCGATCTCAACCAGCGCGCCCAGGCGGCTGAACTGGCGGTGCAGAAATTCAAGTCGGACAACAACATCGTCTCCTCGCGCGGCGAGCTGATGTCCGAAGGCCAGCTTGCCGACCTGAACGGCCAGCTGATTGCCGCGCAGGCCGATGCCGCGACGGCCTCTGCCCGTTACAACCAGTATAAATCGATCATCGACCGGGGACCGGATGCGGCCGTCGACAATGCCGTCGTTTCCGCGCGTGACACCGATAATTCGGTCATTCAGGATCTGCGCAAACGCTACATCACCATTTCCGACCGGCAGCAGGGCATCGTCCAGCAATTCGGCGCCGATCACCCGCAGGCGGTCGCACTGGACGCCGAGAAGAAAGAGGTTTCGCGGCAGATCTATCAGGAACTGCAGCAGCTTACCGGCAGCCTGAAGAACGAATACGACGTCACCAATTCCCGCGTTCAGTCGCTGCGCGACAATATCGACCGGGTGGCTGGCCGCAATTCCGAAGCCAACATCACCATGGTTCAGCTGCGCGAACTTGAGCAGCGGGCAACGGCGCTGCGCACCCTCTACCAGTCCTATCTCGGCCGCTTCGAGGAAGCTTCCCAGAAGCAGTCGCTGCCCATCGCCAAGGCGCGCATCATTTCCGAAGCGGGCCTGCCGACATCGCCTTCCAGCCCGAAAAAGACCATGACCATGGCGCTTTCGGTCGTTCTCGGCCTGATGCTGGGCGGCGGTATCGCAGCGCTTCTCGAATTCCGGGATCGCTTCTTCCACACCGGCAACGACGTGCGTGACAATCTGCGTATGCGTTTTCTCGGTTACCTGCCATTCATCGGTGAAAGGGGCGTGGAAAACGCCAAGGCGGGCAACAGCGCCGCCACCCCCGGCGGCGAGAATGCGACGCTTGACGAAAGCGGGCAGGTTTCGTTCCAGAAAATGCTGCGCCTGGCCGTGGACAGCCCACGT
Organism: Agrobacterium sp. T29; assembly: GCF_006970545.1. NCBI lineage: Bacteria > Pseudomonadati > Pseudomonadota > Alphaproteobacteria > Hyphomicrobiales > Rhizobiaceae > Agrobacterium > Agrobacterium sp. T29. Next base: position 1,289,762 of record NZ_CP040641.1, on the reverse strand, counting down.
TCCAGCTTCGCGGAAACGCTGCGTAATGTGAAGCTGACGGCGGACGTCGTCATTCAGGAACGCCAGTGCCGGGTCATCGGCGTCATTTCCTGCCTGCCGAACGAAGGCAAGTCGGTCGTGGCGCTCAATCTCGCCGGGCTGATCGCCTCCACCGGCAAGCGCACGCTGGTCGTGGATGCGGATATCCGCAATCCCGGCCTCAGCCGCATGTTGACGACACGGCAATCCGCCGGTCTGGTGGAAGTCGTGCTCGATGAAGTTCCGTGGACGCAGGCGGTGAAGGTGGATACGCGCACGAAAATGGGCATCCTGCCGGTTTCCACCAGCAACCAGTTCGCCCATTCGAGCGAGCTGCTCTCCTCCTCCGGCATGCGCAAATTCATCGACTCCGCCCGCGAGGCCTGCGATTACATCATCGTCGACCTTGCACCCGTGGTTCCCGTCATCGACGCCAAGGCCTTTGCGCCGCAGGTGGACGGTTTCGTCTTCGTCACCGAATGGGGTAAGACACCGATCCAGATGGTGCAGAACCTGATGGCCAACGAACCGCAGATCGCCAACAAGACGCTCGGCATCGTGCTGAACAAGACCGACATGACGGAATTGCAGCGTTATGCCGGCCCCGGCGGTTCTGAGCATTATCACGAGAAATTCTCGGCCTATTACGGCGATGCGAAGCCGCCGGTAAAAGAAGACGCGTAATGGTGGAGATTTAACAGGCCGGTTGCATCCACACTCGGTCACCCCGGCCCCCGAGCCGGGGTCCAGCCAACCCAAGTCCTTGGGCTGAAAAGAAGTCTTGGCGCCGCGCAGACGCGCGGCGGCTGGATGCTTGATCTAATCCGGCATGACGGAAGAATCACAAATTCCCCCATTCTACCCATGGTATTGCCCGCCGAAATTGCGCATTGATGGCGTGACGCTAAAATCGCAAGCAGGATCAGTCCCATGCCATCACCCATCGCCTTTGTTTCACGGATGAATGCGGAAACGGAAGCCGTCTGGAAACAGGCGCTACGCGCCGCCATGCCGCAGGAAGACATCCTCTCCTTTTCCGAATTGACGGGCGAGCAGCGACGGGCAGTGGATTTCGCCATCGTCGCCAATCCCGATCCGGCCGATATTGCGGCACTTCCGGGCCTCAAATGGATCCACAGCCTGTGGGCGGGTGTCGAGCGGCTGGTGCTGGAACTGGGCGATAAGGCTCCCCCCATCGTTCGGCTGAAGGACCCGGAGCTTTCCCGCGTGATGGCCGAAGCCGTGCTGGCATGGACCTATTATTTGCAGCGCGACATGCCCGCCTATCGCGAAAACCAAGAAAAGGCGCTCTGGCAGGAGCTGAACTACCGCCACCCCAGCGAGATGACCGTCGGTCTCCTCGGCCTCGGAGCGCTCGGCACGGCTGCGGCGGAGCGCCTCATCCATGCCGGGTTCAACGTTACCGGCTGGAGCCGTTCGGCCAAGGCGATAGAGGGCGTGGAAACGTTGACCGGCGATGACGGACTGCAGGCATTGCTGGAAAAGAGCGACATTCTCGTCTGCCTCGTACCGCTTACCGATGCGACGCGCGGTCTTCTTGATGCCACCCGTCTCGCCGCAATGAAACAGGGCGCGGCACTCATCAATTTCGCCCGCGGCGCGGTCATCGTTGCCGATGACCTGATTGCCGCACTTGATTCCGGCAGGCTTTCGCACGCTGTTCTCGATGTCTTCGAGCAGGAGCCGTTGCCCGCCGCTTCCGCCTTTTGGCAACATCCCAAAGTCACGGTCCTGCCGCATATTTCCGCGCCGACAAGCCGGGAAAGTTCGGCCCGGATCGTGGCCGGCAATGTTCGCACATGGCGGGAAACGGGCGGGCTGCCGGAGACGGTCGACATGGCCCGCGGTTACTGAACCGGCGGCAAGGCGGCCTATCCGGCCGCCACCGACTTGCCCGTATGGGCCTGTTCAACGGCGGAGACGATCTGCTGTTCGTCATAGGGCTTGGTCAAGAGAACCGCACTTTCCGGCGCTCCTTCCGGCAAATGGCTGTCGCCCGTCGCAAACACAATGGCAAGCCCCGGCTTGCGGCGCAGGGCCTCCACCGCCAGTTCGCCACCCTTCATGTCCGGCAGGCCGATGTCGGTGACGAGAACGTCGATCTGATCCGCTTCGATAGCCTTCAGCGCCTGCGCCGCATTTCCGGCCTCGACGACGGCAAAGCCGCTCTCCGAGAGCATCTCCATCGAATTCATCCGAATCAACTCGTCATCCTCGACCAGAAGAACGCGTATGGACCGGTTTTGATTTTCGACCGCCCTGACCGGCTCGGAAAGTTTCGAAGAACCCGGAGCCGATGTCGGCCGTGCTCTCGACAGCGAAATCTGCTTGCGGTTGGCGATGACGTGGCGGATGCGCCGCGCCAGCGCTTCGCGCGTATAGGGTTTGGAAAGCAGCTCCACCCCGGCATCCAGCTTGCCGCCATGCACGATGGAGTTTTCGGTGTAACCCGAGGTGAAGAGAACGGCGAGATTGGGCAGCCGTTCCTGCGCGCGGCGCGCCATTTCCCGGCTTTTCAACGGTCCGGGCATTACCACGTCGGTGAAGATGACATCGATCGGAATGCCGCTTTCCACCACCGTCAAGCCGGCCTGCGCATCACGGGCGGTGAGCACGCGGTAGCCGAGATCGCTCAAGGTCTCGACGACGGTGTTGCGCACTTCCTCGTCATCTTCCACCACAAGAATGGTTTCCGTGCCGCCCTCCACGGGGCCGGTCGGCATCACCACTTCCCTGTCCTCATCGGCGGCGGAGCGCGGCAGATACATCTTCACCGTCGTGCCCTGCCCCACCTCGCTATAGATGTTGACGTGGCCGCTGGACTGTTTCGCAAAACCATAAACCATCGAAAGCCCGAGGCCGGTGCCCTTGCCTTCCGGTTTTGTCGAGAAGAACGGCTCGAAGACCTTTTCGAGAATTTCCGGCGACATGCCCGAACCCGTATCGGTGACGGCGAGCATCACATATTGCCCCGCCGAAACTTCCGAGTGCTTGCGGGCATAATCGCGGTCGAGAACCGCATTTCCGACCTCGATGGTCAGCTTGCCCTGTCCTTCCATGGCGTCGCGCGCATTGATGGCCAGATTGAGAAGAGCATTCTCCACCTGATTGGGGTCGGCATAGGTGTTCCACAGACCACCCGAGGTGATGACCTCCACCTCGATCGCCTCGCCGAGCGAGCGGCGAAGCAGATCGTCCATGCCGGTTACGAAACGGGCGATGTTGATGACGCGCGGCTCCAGCGCCTGGCGGCGGCCGAAGGCCAGAAGCTGGCTGGCCAGCTTTGCGCCGCGATGAACGCCGGCAAGCGCGTTTTCCAGCCGCCGCTCCGCACGTTCATTGCCGATCACATCCTTTGACAGCAATTGCAGATTGCCGGCGATCACCTGCAGCAGATTGTTGAAATCATGCGCCACGCCGCCGGTGAGCTGGCCGATGGATTCCATTTTCTGCGCCTGCTGTAGCGCCTTTTCGGTCTGGCGACGCTCGGCCATTTCCGCCTCGACACGCGCCTCAAGGCTCTCGTTCAATTGCCGAAGCTGCTCTTCCGCCCGGATGCGGTGACGAATTTCGCGCTCGAGATTGCTCGCATGTTCCTTGAGGGTGTTTTCGGCCCGCCGCTGTTCGGTGACATCCGTATGGACACCGACCCATTCGGCAATGGCGCCGGCCTTGTCGAAAATCGGCACGCCACGGATCGCGAAAGTGCGGTAGACGCCGTCATGGCGGCGCACCCGATGTTCCCAGATATAGGTCGACTTTTCCGCAACCGCTTTGTTCCAGCTGTCGACAGACCCCTGCCTGTCGTCGGGATGAACCGCTTCCGCCCAGCCAAAACCCTGATATTCTTCCGGAGTCTGACCCGTCAAAGCGCTCCAGGCCGGTTGCTCGCCCAGCATCATTCCTTCGGCGCTGTTGGTCCACAGCACGCCGTGCACGGCATCCACCGCAGCACGGAAGCGATTGTTGCTGATGAGGATTTCCCGCTCCGAGCGCTTGCGCTCCTCGATATCGATAATCAGCACATAGATGCCGTCGATGGAGCCATCGGCAATGTAACGCGGAACATAGCGGATTTCGGCGGCGCGCGTGCTGCCGTCCGGTCTGCTGATCACAGTATCCGAAACGATCTTCTCGCCGCTGAGTGCGCGGTCGAGATAGGTCCTGCGGGCCTCGAAAAACGCCTCGCCGACGATTTCGGGAACGCTGCGGCCAATCACCTCGTCGGCGCGGCGGCCAAACCATTCCAGATAGCCGTCATTGGCGAATTTATAAACGTAATCACGATCGACATATCCAACCAGAATGGGCAGGGCATTGGTGAGCCGGCTTAGTTCCTTGCGGCTCTGCTCCAGCGCCTCAAGCGCCCTCACCTTGTCGGTGTTTTCAAGCACGGTGCATAAAACGCCGTCCACCGTGCCGCCTTCATTATAGATCGGCGTGTAGAACAGATCGAAGATCACCTCTTCCGGCACGCCATGTCGCATCAGCGTCATCGGCTGGTCGCGATAGGCCATGACCTCACCGCGAAAACCGGCTTCCAGAATGCGGCTGTTCCAGTCCCATATTTCCGGCCAGATGCCGGGCACCGTTCCGCCCAGTGCCTGCGGGTGATAATTGCCGGCGATCTCAGCATAGCCGTCATTGTAGATCATCACATGATCCTTGCCCCACATCAGCACCTGCGGAATGGGGGAATTGACGACTGAATTGGCTTTTTGCCTTAGATTTTGCGGCCAGTCGCAAATAGGACCCAGCGATGTCTTCGACCAGTCGAAGCGGCGCACAAGCTCACCCGTTTCACCGCCACCGATCGGCCATACCGGGGCAGCACGAAGATTGGTCATTCAACATCACCACAAAAACCGAGAGGAAATCTCCCGTAATACAGAACAGGATAAAAGTCCAAGAGAACAGAAACCTCGCCCAATTGTTCCCACGCTTTTCAAAAAAATGAAAAAGTTCCATCGCCGCTGAAATATTCCAGAGCAAAGGCTAAAGTCTCCGACATTTCAACAACTTCGCGCCAGAAATTTCTCTAATATATTCCTGTAACCGCACCTTCACCTGACAATTGCCATCCTCAATACGCCAGAAATTGCCGCAAACGGGATGGCCACAAAGGAATTATTAAGCCTCAATGAGGGTGCTGGCGGTCGCGGTGCCGTCAGCGCCCGGGTCTTCGCCACACCGCGACCAGAGGGAACAACAATGAAAATACTTTTGGGTGCCACAATTCTTTCCGCCGGCTTCGCCTTTTCAGGCGGCGCGGCCTATGCCGCCGACTGTGGAAACGTGACGATCGCCAGCATGAACTGGCAATCCGCCGAAGTCGCCGCCAATCTGGACAAGCTCATTCTCGAAAAGGGCTACGGATGCTCCGCCGAAATCGTCACCGGCGACACCGTGCCGACTTTGACCTCCATGTCCGAAAAAGGCCAGCCGGATATCGCGCCTGAGGCATGGGTCAGCCTGCAGCCGGAAATCGTCAAGCAGGGGCTGGAAGGCGGCAAGGTCGTTGCGGCCGCCAAGATCCTCTCGGACGGCGCGGTCCAGGGCTGGTGGATTCCGAAATATGTCGCCGACGCCAATCCCGATCTCAAGACCATTCCGGACCTCTTCAAACATCCCGAACTCTTCCCCTCGCCCGAAGACAAGTCTAAGGGCGCCGTGTTCAACGGCCCGCAGGGCTGGGGCGGCACTGTCGTCACCGCGCAGCTTTTCAAGGCTTTCGGCGGTGAAAAGGCCGGCTTCACCCTCGTCGACACCGGCTCCGCCGCGGGCCTCGACGGCTCCATCGCCAAGGCTTACGAAGCCAAGCAGCCTTGGGTCGGTTATTATTGGGCGCCCACCTCGCTGCTCGGCAAATATGAGATGGTGAAGCTCGGCTTCGGCGCCGACTACGATGCGGCTGAATGGAAGCGCTGCACATCCGTCGCCGACTGCGCGGACCCGAAGCCGAACGCATGGCAGGTGGATGACGTGCAGACGCTGGTGAGCAAGACCTTCGCCGATCGTGCCGGCCCGGCCATGGACTATCTGAACAAGCGCGCCTGGACCAACGACACGGTCAACAAGCTGATTGCCTGGATGACGGACAACCAGGCGACCGGTGAAGACGGCGCCAAGCACTTCCTGAAGGAAAACGAAGCGCTGTGGACGGGCTGGGTATCTCCCGACGTCGCGGAAAAGGTCAAGGCCGCCCTTTAAAAGCCGGTCCCTGCATATCTGCCCGGCAAACGGCGTCCGCCAGCGGCGACGCCGCGCCCGCATCGGCCCTGGAATGCCTCCCGGCTTTCCGGTGACGATGCGCCGGTTCAACAGAGCGTTCCGCCCTGTGTCCTGACGGATGCGCGGCGCTCTGACGATTTTACTCCCGGAGTGCGGAGGATATCGATCCCCGCCTCCGGTTCGTCATGGAGAACAGGATATGGAATGGCTTTTCAAATTTCCGACCATGAATGACGATGCTCTGCGCGCGCTGAAAAAAGTCATCGACGAGGGGTTCCGGGCTTTCACCCGAACCTATGGCGGCGCAATCGAGGGATTGTTCACCCCCCTTCAGAGCTTCCTCATCTGGGCGGAAAGGCTTTTGATCGGCGCACCCTGGCCGGTCGTTATTCTTATTGTCGGCGCGCTTGCCTGGTTCGGCAGCCGCAGCGCCACCATTGTTTCGCTCTGTTGCGGCATTCTCTTCGCCATCGGCTGGTTCGGCATGTGGGAAGACACGATGAAGACGGTCTCGATGATCTTCGTCTGCGCCGTGCTGTCCATCGTCGTCGGCCTGCCCATCGGCATCGCCATGGCGCGCTCCAACCGCCTGCAGAGCGTGGTCAATCCCGTTCTCGACGTGATGCAGACGATGCCGAGTTTCGTCTATCTCATTCCCGTCGTCATGCTGCTCGGCATCGGCCGCGTGCCCGGCGTCATCGCCGTCGTCATCTATGCCATTCCGCCGATGATCCGGCTTACCAACCTCGGCATCCGCATGGTCGACCGCGACGTGCTGGAGGCCGCCGACGCCTTCGGCTCTTCGAAGCGCCAGAAGCTTTTCAAGGTGCAGCTGCCGCTCGCACTGCCCACCATCATGGCCGGCATCAACCAGACCATCATGATGGCGCTCGCCATGGTCGTCATCGCCTCCATGATCGGCGTTCAGGGCCTCGGTCAGCCGGTGCTGAAGGCCATCGCCAACCAGTATTTCACGCTCGGCGTGTTCAACGGGCTTGCCATCGTCGGCATCGCCATCATCTTCGACCGCATCAGCCAGGCCTATGGCCTTCGCCTGCAAAAACACCGGGAAGTGGCGCATGGCTAGTCAATCGATCGAAATTCGCAGCCTCTACAAGATTTTCGGCCCCAAAGCGGCCGACTATGTCGAACCCGTCAAGGCCGGCATGTCCAAGTCCGATCTCAACGCCAAACATGGCCATGTGCTCGGCCTGCGCGATATCAACATCACCATGCCGGGCGGGCAGATCACCGTTATCATGGGCCTTTCCGGTTCCGGCAAATCGACACTGATCCGCCACGTCAACCGGCTGATCGACCCGACCGCCGGCGAAATCCTCTATGGCGGCACGGACGTGTGTCGCCTCAACGAAGCGGATCTGCTGGAATTCCGCCGCCACAAGACGGCGATGGTGTTCCAGAAATTCGGGCTGCTGCCGCACCGCAACGTGCTGCAAAACGTCGTCTATGGCCTCGAGGTGCAGGGCGTCGACAAACGCGAGCGCGAAGAAAGGGCAGAGGTCTGGATCAGGCGCGTGGGGCTGGAAGGTTTCTCCAGCCATTATCCAAACCAGCTTTCGGGCGGCATGCAGCAGCGTGTTGGTCTGGCGCGGGCGCTCACCAACAATGCCGAAATCCTGTTGATGGACGAGGCCTATTCGGCGCTCGATCCGCTCATTCGCGTCGACATGCAGACGGTGCTGCTGGAACTGCAGAAGGAACTGAAAAAAACCGTGGTCTTCATCACCCACGATCTCGATGAGGCCCTGCGGCTGGGCGACAAGATCGCCATTCTGCGCGACGGCGAGATCATCCAGCAGGGCACGGCGGCCGAAATCGTCATGTCTCCGGCCGACAGCTATATCGAAGCCTTCGTGGAAGAGGTCAATCGCGGCCGCGTCATTCGCCTTGGCGCCGTGGTGCAGCCGGAATTTGCCGGCCAGTCCCGCCTTCAGCTCGATGCGGATATGACGGTTGAAGAGGGCCTGCGCGCCCTCGTCCGGGAAAATGTCAGCAGCGCCACAGTCGTCGGTGAAAACGGCAAACCGCTTGGCGCCGTCACCACCGATGCCATCATGCGTTGCCTCGTCAGGACCGCACATGGTGAGGAAGCAGGCACGGCTGAACGCTTGTCAGGCTGAGCCTTCAAGCCACGCGGCCATGCCCTTTGCGGCGGCCTTGCCGGTGGCGAAACAGGCGGTCAAGAGATAACCGCCGGTCGGCGCTTCCCAATCCAGCATTTCCCCGGCAGCAAATATGCCGGGGAGCTTTTCCAGCATGTAGCTTTCATCAAGGCCGCTCCATGCGACGCCACCGGCAGATGAAATTGCCTCAGCAATCGGTCTCGTCCGCAAAAGCGGTATCTCCGCATGTTTTATTCTCGCGGCGACGAACTCATCCGGCATGGCCGCGATATCGGGAAAGATTTCCCGCAGAAGCCCGACCTTCACCGCCGATAAGCCGGCCGCCTTGCGCATGCGGTTTGCAAAGCTCTCTTTCCGTCCGAGTTTCGCCAGATCGCGGCTGAGGCGTTCCACCGTACGTCCCGGCGCAAGATCGATTGCGAGCGACACTTTGCCCGCCTCTTCCAGCCGGTCGCGTAGCGCGGCGGAATGGGCATAGATCACGCTGCCCTCAATACCATGCTTCGTGATGACGAATTCGCCCTGAAAGGCTCCGGCTGGCGAAATGGTGATAGTGGATTTCACCGCTTCACCGGCAAAACGAGCGCGGAAGATATCGCTCCAGTCAGCGTCGAAACCGCAATTGGCGGGGCGGAACGGGGAAAGCGCCACGCCTTTTTCCGCCAGCGCCGGAACCCATGCGGCATCGGAGCCGAGACGCGGCCAGCTTGCGCCGCCGAGCGCCAGAAGAACGGCATCGGCCTTGATGGTGATCTCGCCCTCCGGTGTCGCGAAAACCAGGTGCTCGCGGGAAAAACCCGTCCAGCGATGCCGCGTCCTGATGGTCACCCCCTGCGCCTCCAGCCGGGCAAGCCATGCCCGCAGCAGCGGCGAGGCCTTCATGACGGTGGGAAACACCCGGCCCGAGGTGCCGACGAACGTTTCCTGCCCCAGCCCCTGCACCCAGTCGCGCAGCATATCCGGCGTAAAATCATCGAGAGCGGCGCGCAGCCTCGGCTCCGCATCGCCGAACCGGTGACGGAAGCTGTCGTAATCTTCGGCATGGGTGATGTTGAGACCGGATTTTCCGGCCATCAACAATTTACGCGCCACGGTCGGCATCGCCTCCAACACCGTCACGGCATGGCCTGCGGCCGAAAGCATCTCGGCCGCCATCAGCCCCGCCGGTCCGCCGCCGATAATCGCGACCTGCCTCGCCTCGCTCAAAACCCTCTCCATCGCCATCTTCGCCATTGCGAGCCTTATACCGATTTCCGCATGCGAATATATGCGATATTGAAACGCCCATGTTCACGCTCGACCGACCCGTCACCTTTTCGCAGGATATCAAGAAAAGCCGCTTCATCGCCTTTGCCGCGCCGGTGACGGGCGAAGAGGATGCGAAAAACTTTCTAGCGGCGCATTCCGATCCCGACGCGAATCATAATTGCTGGGCATGGCGAAGCGGCCAGACCTATCGTTTCAGCGATGACGGCGAGCCTTCGGGCACGGCCGGGAAACCGATCCTTCAGGCCATCGACGGCCAGGCGTTGGACAATGTCGCCGTTCTCGTCATCCGCTGGTTCGGCGGCATCCTGCTCGGCAGCGGTGGTCTCATGCGCGCCTATGGCGGCACGGCGGCAGCGTGTCTCCGGCTTGGAGAAACCTCGCCCGTCATCGCTTATGTCAGCGCGATTTTGAGCTGCCCCTTCTCCGATCTGGCGCTGGTGAAATCGCGCCTTTCCGCCACACAGAACCTGCGGGTGGAAAAGGAAGATTTCACCGGAACCGGCGCGGATATGCTGCTTTCGGTTCCGGCGGAGGAAGCCGAACGGCTCACCCGGCTTTTAAGCGACCTGACCAGCGGACGCGTCAATCTCCACATTCCCGAATAGAGTTTTTTCGCTTTTCTTCGAATCGCGAAAACACTCTAACTCTTTATTTTGGCGCATTTCCGGACGGAAAACCGGGGTCCACTTTTCCTGGAAATGCTCTAGCGCCTGTCCGAATGCGCAATTCGTGCTAAGGAAGCGACATGTCATCCGAGCTTTCCAACCCCGTCTATCATCCGCCACTCGACCCCTGGCTCACCATCGTGCACCGCGACGACGATCTGCTGGTGCTGGATAAGCCAAGCGGGCTTTTATCTGTGCCGGGGCGCGATCCGGCGCTTTCGGACAGCCTGATGACGCGGGTGCAGAAACAGTTTCCGAAAGCGCTGATGATCAACCGGCTGGACAAGGACACCTCCGGCATCGTGCTGATGTCCCTGAACCGCAAGGCGCATGCGGCGATTGCATCGCAGTTTGAAAACCGCCAGACGCGCAAATCCTATATCGCCATTGTCTGGGGAGAGGTTGCCGGAGAAGCGGGAGAAGTGGACCTGCCGCTCGCCATCGATCCCGAAAACAAGCCACGCCACCGGGTCGACCACGAGAACGGCAAGCCGGCGCAGAGCCTTTGGCGGGTGCTGGAGCGATTGCCGCTTCCGGCAACGCGGCTGGCGCTGACCCCCCTCACCGGCCGCACCCACCAATTGCGGGTGCATATGAAGGCGCTTGGCCACCCCATTCTCGGCGATGAATTTTATGCCGAGGGCGAAGCGCTTGCCGCCGCGCCGCGTCTGATGCTGCATGCGCAGGAGGTCGGGTTCCGCCATCCCGATGGCCGCGACGTCACCTATACCGTGCCCTGCCCCTTCTGAGGCCTGCGATGAAAGAAAAAGACGAAAGCTTCGTAGTAGATTTTGTCGGCGGTGCAGTCGGACATCGTTTCCGCTCCGGCGAGGGGCGCGGACAGGCCCTGCCGAAAGCCGCGGGTTTCACGAAGGGCCGCACGCCGAAAATCGTGGATGCGACCGCAGGCCTCGGGCGCGACGCTTTTCTGCTGGCCTCACTGGGAGCGGAAGTAACGCTGATCGAACGCTCGCCGGGAATGCATGCCCATCTTGCGGACGGCATTCGCCGCGCGCTGGAGGCGGGCGGCGCCTATGCCGAGGCGGCGGCGCGCATGACGCTGCTTCACGGAGATTCACGCCAGTTGCTGAAAGAGCTTTCACCGGAGGTGGTGATTGTCGACCCCATGCATCCGCCGCGCCACAATACGGCGCTGGTGAAAAAGGAGATGCGGGTGCTGAGAGAACTGGTTGGCTCCGACCCGGATCAGGTGGAGCTGATGGAAGCTGCGCTGGAGAATGCGACGAGGCGGGTGGTTCTGAAATGGCCCCTGCGCGCCGAGCCGATGCCGGGCATTCGCAAGCCTTCGCACCAGATAATGGGCAAGAACACCCGTTATGATGTCTTTATGATCTTCGGAAAATCTCTCGACCCGGAGGAGTGATTAGCGGAAGCTCGGCTTTCGCTGCGCATTCATCAAAAGCTCGTGCCGCGAGGCGAACTCGCCGAACAGCTTTCTGAGCCGGGTTTCCTCGGCCTTGTCCAGCCGGTAACGCCGGCAGAATTCCGCAACGTTGAGGATCGGCTTGGTTCTGTTCCCGTCTATGGTCTTGTTGTCGATGATCTGCATGGCGCTCTCCGTATAACAGAGCCCAAACGTCGCTTGCGCCTTGCGGTTCCTTATGAATTCGCATGGATGAGAAAAGAGCGTGCCGCCTGCACACGGAGTGATCAAGTTTTCTTGAAACTATCGCAGGAAACGAAATCCTCCCCAAATGGTTCTCCGCCTGATGTAAACGATGGAAGGGAGACCCATGTTCCAAACCAACCGATTTCTGAGTTCGACGATCCTGTGTGCGCTGCTCGCCCTGCCGCTTGCCGGTGTTGCGCAGGCCCAGGCCCCGGCTGCCGAAACGAAACGGCCGAATGCGCCGGATCAGAAACCGGCTTTTGAGGGCCAGACCCGCGCGCCGCAGGCCGCCACCCAGCCAAGCGTCGAAAAAACCGTGATCGCGGACGGCCTGCCGCATCTGTGGTCGATGGAGTTTCTGCCCGATGGCCGCATGATCGTCGCAGCCAAGGAAGGCGCCATCCATATCGTCGCCGACGGCAAGGCCGGCCCGGCGATCGCGGGCGTGCCTGAGGTGGCATCCGACGGGCAGGGCGGCCTTCTCGACATTGCGCTGGCTCCCGATTTCGAAACGTCGCGCACCATCTTCTTCTCCTTCTCCGAACCGCGCGATGGCGGCAACGGCACGTCGGTAGCCTCGGCGAAACTGACCGAGGAGGGCAACGCGGCAAAATTGGAAGATGTCTCGGTGATTTTCCGCCAGATGCCGACCTATGACGGCGACAAACATTTCGGCTCCCGCCTCGTTTTCGGGCCGAGCAACGAGCTATACGTCACCGTCGGAGAACGTTCGGATTCAAAGCCGCGCGTGCAGGCGCAGGACCTGTCGAGCGGGCTTGGCAAGGTCTTCCGCATCGATACACAGGGCAAGGCCTTTGAAGGCAATCCTTTCGCCAGCCAACAGAACGCCCTCCCCGAAATCTGGAGCTATGGCCACCGCAACCTGCAGGCGGCAGCGCTGGACGGAGAAGGCAGGCTCTGGACCGTGGAACACGGCCCGCGCGGCGGCGATGAGCTGAACATGCCGAAAGCCGGCCTGAACTACGGCTGGCCGGTCATCACCTATGGCGTCGAGTATAGCGGAAGGTCGGTTGGCGAAGGTGTTACCGCAAAGGAAGGCATGGAACAGCCGGTTTATTATTGGGACCCGGTCATCGGCCCCTCCGGCATGGCCTATTATGACGGCGACCAGATTCCCGAATGGAAGGGCGCTTTCATCGTCGGCGGTCTGGTAAGTCAGGGTCTCGTCATCCTGCATATCGATGGCGACAGGGTCGCCACCGAAAGCCGGCTGCCGCTGGAAGCACGCATTCGCGACGTGAAGGTCGGGCCGGATGGCGCGATCTATGCTGTAACCGAAGAGCGCGGCGGCGGTGAATCGCAGATTCTGCGGATCGCCAAGGCCGGCTGATTAAAAAGACCGGCTGAGAAAACTCACGACTGGAACGACAGGCCGCCGGAACGAAGGTGGCCTGTTTTTCGTTTGCCGCAGCGTGAAACCTGCCGGAAAAAACCATGCCACAACCGCCCACCCGCCTTCTTGCCAAAATCGGACTTGCCTATGTCAACGATCAGGAGCCGGGTATTTCCCGCGAGAAACGCGGACGCGGTTTCTGTTACCGCCTTCCGGGCGGCGAACTTCTCTCCGACAGCGTCGAACTGAAACGCATCAAGGCACTCGGCGTGCCGCCCGCCTATAAAGACGTCTGGATATGCATCGACCCATCAGGGCATCTCCAGGCTACGGGTTTCGATGCCCGCGGGCGAAAACAATATCGTTATCATCCCGACTGGCATGCGCTCCGGGGTGAGACGAAATTCTTCCAGCTCAAAAGCTTCGGCAAGGCGCTGCCCGCCATCCGCCGCCGCGCCATCGCCGATATCGAAAAACAGGATCATGGGCAGGAAATGACGCTCGCGGCGCTCACGCTGCTGCTTGATGCCGCCTATCTGCGCGTCGGCAACCGCTCCTATCTCGAAACCAACGGCACCTATGGCGCAACGACATTGCTCAAGCGGCACGTCTCCTTCGGTGAAACCATCGAGCTGCGGTTTGCCGCCAAGGGCGGACAGAAGGTGAAACGGCAATTGCGCCACCCTCGCCTTCAGAAAATCCTTGAGGAAATCGCCGATCTCCCCGGCAAGGAACTCTTCGTCTGGCAGGACAGTGAAAACCGGGTGCATTCGGTCGATTCCAGCGATCTCAACGCTTATCTCTCCCGTATCGGCGGTCAGGGTATTTCAGCCAAGACCTTCCGCACATGGGGCGGAACGCTCGCCGCCTTCTGCAACGCGATGGAACATGTGGCGGCGGGTGAAAAACCGAGCATAAAAGGCATGTGCCAGGCAGCAGCGGCGGAGCTTTCCAACACGCCCGCCATCTGCCGCAAGAGCTATGTGCACCCGGCCGTCCTCGATATCGCCACGGAAGAGAAAGCGCAGAAAAAGCTTGGCCGTATCCTGAAGGTCGGGGCAAAGCCCGTCTCCGGCCTCAGGGCGGATGAAAGACGGCTGCTTGCCTTCCTGCCCTGAGGATCAGCGGCTGCCCGCCCATTCCGCCAACTCCCGCTCGGCCCTTTCCAGCGCGCTGTAATTCAACAGCTTGCGCAGGAAAGCGACGGTAACGGCGCGGGTTCTGAGATTATACCGGCCTTCCGCCTCGTCATCGCCGGCTGCCTGATGCACGTTCAGTTTCTCATAGAGGCTTTGCAGCCGGTTCTGCACGCTGCGCAGCGACAGGTTGCGGCGGCGCGCAATCGCCTTGTCGGTGAGGCCGAGAGCGACATCGACAAGGATTTCATATTCGGAATCGGTAAAGCCATGCGCCTTGCCGAGGCTCTTTTCCTGCAGGCCGCGCACTTCCCGGTCGATCACACATTGCGCCTCGATGAAGATGCTGCGCAGCGCCAGCCGCAGACGGTCGTCGGAGGCGGATTTCAGCACGTAGCCATAGGCGGCACCCTCCGGCACGATGCGGGAGACACCGCGCACATAGGCCTCGTCGGAATAGTTGGACCAGAACAGGATGCGGGTATCCGGCCTTTCCTTCCAGATGGTGCGTGCCGCCTCGATGCCGTTGCGCTCGTTCATCTGCAAATCCATGACGATATGGGCGGCCCGGTTTTCCCGCGCGAGCTTTTCGCCGGTTCTGCCGTTTGCCGCCTCCAGAACCTTGTCGCATTCCGGCAGCGCGGCACGCACCGCCTCGTTCAGATAGGCGCGGTGCAGCGCATCGTCCTCCACGATCAGCACGTCCATGTCACAACTCCTCCCGCCGGTCGAAAGCGCCTGCCGGCAAGGTGACGGTGATGCGGGTTCCCGCTCCCGTGCCATTGCCGCCAATATCGAATTTCGCCGAAATCAGCCGCGCCCGCGTCTTCATATTGCCGATGCCGAGGCCGCCGGAGGCCCCGCCTTCGCCGCCGCCGCTGCCGTCGTCGCTGACAGTCACCCGCAACCCGCCGTCGATTGCGGTCAGTTTCACGGCAATCGCTTCGGGCTGGGCATGGCGAATGGCATTGTTCACCGCCTCCTGCACGATGCGGAACAGCGAGATGGCCACCGTCTTGTCCAGCCTTTCCACCAGCCCGTCCGTCTCATCCGTCACCGACCAGTCGATTGCCGATCCGCTATCGCGCACGGAACGGTCCACATAGGTCTCGATGGCCTCAACGACGCCGAACAATTGCAGGATCGAGGGTTTCGCCTCCTCAATGATCTCGCGCAAATCCTGCATGCAATGCTGCAGGCTGCGCACCACCGGCTCCAGCATCTCGCCTGACAGGTCGGGGGTATGGCTCATGCGCTCGATGCGCCGCGCCAACCGCGTCAGGTCCGCCAGCGTCTGGTCGTGCAAATCCATGCCGATGCGCTGCCGCTCGGCCTCCAGCGCCTCGGTCAATTGCAGCGCGCCTAAACGCAGGCCCTCCTCGCGGGCATTGGCGCGCGCTTCCTCGATGGCGGAGCGTTTGGCCTGCTCGGCGGCGCGGATGGCGTAGAAATAGGGCGCCAGCAAATCCGCGACCGCGCGGGCATTCGCCACATCCTCCATCGTATAGGCGTCCGACCCGTGGGAGGAGCAACTCAGCGCGCCGATGATATCGCCATGCACCTTCATCGGCACATGCAGGCGGCTATGCAGGTTGAGTTCGATGATCGGGCTTGAAAACGACCCTTCGAAATGAAAGCGCGGATCGGAACAGGCGTCGCCGCTCAAGAGGTATTCCACCTCGCCTGACAGCAGTGTCCGGATCGGACTACCGGTCAAAAGGGCGGGCGGCTGCCGGCTCCAGGCGCTGACGAGGCCACTCTCATAAGCGATGTGATATTTGTCATCCAGTTGCTTGATGCAGACATCCATATGGTCATGCGGGATGATATGGCTGATCTCGGTGGCGACCGCCTGGATGATGGCATTAAATTCCAGCTGCCCGGCAAGCAGCCGCGAAATGCCCATATAATGATGAAAAAGAGCGCTTTTCGGCGTATCCAGCATGTGCGGACGCCCTCCCAAGCGCCTGCCTTCGACCATCGCGGCAAGATTCAACCCCAAGGGCGCCGCATCATCCATTCTGCGCCCGGCAGTGGCGTTTCGTCCTGCGGGTTCCCGCAAGCTTTCTGCGGAAACCCGCAGGAAGATTGCCGCGATCCGCCTATACAAGCCAAATCTTCTTGGTCATTCTCGCTTCTACTGGGGAAAGGAGCTCCAGTGCAAAGGAATTCCACCTGCCGCCGAGGAGATTTGCGGCGTGCGAGGATTCCGGGCTCGAAAAGGGCAAGCCACGAGGGAGGAAATCAAATGGCTTTCAGGAAGATGCTTCTGGCATCGGCCGCTGTCGCATGCGCAGCTCTGCCGATCACCGCTCATGCCGATACGTCGGCCAAAAAAATCGCGCTTTCAAACAATTATGCCGGTAATTCCTGGCGTCAGGCGATGCTGACGAGCTGGGACAAGATCACCAAGCAGGCGGTTGCCGACAAGCAGGTCGCCGCCGCTGACGCCTTCACCACCGCCGAAAACCAGGCGACCGAACAGGCCGCGCAGATCCAGAACCTCATTCTTCAGGGTTACGACGCCATCGTCATCAATGCCGCTTCGCCGACCGCGCTTAACGGCGCGGTGAAGGAAGCCTGCGATGCCGGCATCACCGTCGTATCCTTCGACGGCATCGTCACGGAGCCCTGCGCATGGCGCATCGCCGTCGATTTCAAGGCAATGGGCGAAAGCCAGATCGACTATCTCGCCAAGGCCATGCCAAAGGGCGGCAACCTGCTCGAAATCCGTGGCCTCGCGGGCGTTTCGGTGGACGATGAAATCCACGCCGGCATCGCCGCCGGCGTCGCCAAGAACCCGCAGTTCAAGATCGTCGGTTCGGTCAATGGTGATTGGGCGCAGGATGTGGCGCAGCGCGCCGTCGCCGGCATTCTGCCGAGCCTTCCAGAAGTCGCGGCTGTCGTGACGCAGGGCGGCGACGGTTATGGTGCGGCACAGGCTTTCGCCGCCGCCAAGCGCCCGACACCCACCATCGTCATGGGCAACCGTGAAGACGAGCTGCAATGGTGGAAACAGCAGAAGGACGCAAGCGGTTACGAGACCATGTCCGTCTCCATCGCGCCCGGCGTCTCGACGCTGGCTTTCTGGGTGGCGCAGCAAATCCTCGACGGCAAGGATGTGAAGAAGGACCTGACCGTACCCTTCCTGCGCATCGACCAGGCCAATCTCGAGGAAAACCTGAAGACGACCCAGAAGGGCGGCGTGGCGAATGTGGAATATTCACAGGAAGATGCTGAGAAGGCCATCGCATCGGCCAAATAGGCCGGATCGGCTTTAAGCCTCACTATTGCGGCGCTCCCGGAACGGGCGCCGCAATAGCCACCATATTATCCGATTTTCACATCACTTTTTCACATCACTGGCGTAGTTGCTCATGAATGACATCATCGAGGCGGAAGAGGTCGTCGCTGCGCGCGGCGTGAAGGTCGTGTTCGGCGCGGTAAGGGCGCTGGATGGGGCCGATCTCGTCATCCGCACGGGGGAATGCCTCGGGCTCGTCGGCCATAACGGCGCGGGAAAGTCCACCATCGTCAACGTCATCAATGGCGGGCTGACGCCGCATGAGGGTTCCGTTTCCTATGGCGGCAACGAAAACCGCCACGGCATTGCCGCCGCGCGCGCGAACGGCGTTCGCTGCGTGTTTCAGGAACTGTCGCTCTGCCCGAACCTGACGATCAGCGAAAATGTCCGCATCATGCATGCCGCCACGGGTGGGCGAAACTGGCGCGGCCGTGCGCTGACGACGATCCGCCAGACACTGGATGAAATTTTCCCCGGCCACGGCATCGATTGCGAGCTGACCGTCGCCGAACTTTCCATCGCCGAACGGCAGATGGTGGAAATCGCCATCAATTTCTGCCGCATACCGCACGCACCGAGACTGGTGATCCTCGATGAGCCTACCTCTTCGCTCGATGCCGGTCTTGCCGAGCAGCTGATGGATTATGTCCGCCGTTTCGTGCGTGAGGGCGGCTCGGTTCTGCTGATCTCGCATATTCTCGGCGAAATTCTTTCGACGGCCACCCGGATCGTGGTGATGAAGGATGGCCGGGTGGTGGCCGACCGGAAGGCCGCCGACTTCACCACCCGCTCGCTGGTTGAGGCCATGGGCAGCGTCGTCAAGGAACAGGACAGGCGGCGGGGTGAAAGCCGCAAGGCCGGCGAGAAGGTGCTTTCCATGCCGGCACGCCGGGGCGAAGGCCTTGCCTTCGAGGCCTTTCGCGGCGAGATCGTCGGCCTTGCCGGTCTCGGCGGCCATGGCCAGACCGAAGCGCTTCTCGATCTTTATCTTGCCCGCAACAATAGCTGGCTGCCCGCGCGCAAGACCGATATCGCCTTCGTGGCGGGCGACCGTAGCCTGAACGGCACCTTCCCGCTGTGGAGCATCCTGAAAAATCTCTCCATCGCCTCGCTCAGGGATATTTCAGCCGCAGGCATGGTGGACAGAGCCAAGGAAACCGAGCTTGGGGTGCAATGGAAAAAGCGCATCGAAATCCGCACGCCCGACATGGGCAACAAGATCCTCTCCCTTTCCGGCGGCAACCAGCAAAAGGTGCTTTTCGCCCGTGCGCTTGCCACCACCGCCAGCACCGTCTTGATGGACGACCCGATGCGCGGCGTCGATATCGGCACCAAACAGGAGGTCTATGACATCTTGAGAACCGAAGCCTCCCACGGCCGCACCTTCATCTGGTACTCCACCGAAATGGATGAAATCCGTCTCTGCGACCGGGTCTATGTGTTCCGCGACGGCGCCATCCAGGCGGAACTCGTCGGCGACGATATTACCGAGCAGAATGTGCTGGCGGCCTCCTTTGCCGGAGAAGACCACGCATGAAACTCTCGGCAAACGCGCTCCGCCTCATCATTCCCGCCGCCTCGCTCGCCTTCCTGCTCGCCGCCGTCTTTTACATGCAGCCGCGCGCCATGAGCTATACCGGCATGAACCTGCTGTTCAATCTGGCGGTGCCGATTGCGCTCGCCACCATTGCGCAGATGCTGATCATGTCGGTCAACGATCTCGATCTGTCGATGGGCACCTTCGTCAGTTTCTGCGCCTGTGTGACCGCCACTTTCCTGCAAACCACGCCCATCCTCGGTATTGCGATCTTTGCCGGTGCGATTGCGGTTTATGCATTGCTGGGCGCCATCATCCATATCCGCGCCCTGCCCTCCATCGTGGTCACGCTCGGCATGAGCTTCGTCTGGGGCGGCCTCGCCGTTCTCATTCTTCCCTCGCCCGGCGGCCAGGCCCCCGCCTTCATCCGGGCGCTGATGACGGCAAAACCGCCCTTCGTGCCAATCGCCATCGTCGCCAGCATCCTGATCGCGGTCGTCGCCCATTACATCGTCATGCGCTCTTCTTTCGGTGTGCTGATGCGCGGTGTCGGCGGCAATTTCCGCTCGGTCGAGCGCTCCGGCTGGTCGGTCGTCGGCATTCGCGCCGCCACCTTTGCGCTGGCCGGTTTCTTCGCGGTACTCTCGGGTATCGCCCTTGTCGGGCTGACGACATCGGCCGACGCCAACATCGCGCTGCGTTATACGCTGCTCTCGATTGCCGGTGTCATCCTCGGCGGTGGCGAATTCGTCGGAGGAAGGATATCGCCCATCGGCGCGGTCATCGGCGCGCTGACGCTGACGCTCGCCGGTTCGTTCCTCTCCTTCATGCGCATTTCGCCGGACTGGCAGATCGGCGCGCAGGGGGCGATCCTCATCATCGTGCTGGCGCTGCGCATCCTGCTCAACCGTCTTGAAAAGCGGGAGAAAAACCAATGAACGGGCTCTCTTCCCTCACCAGAAAACCATGGATCTGGTCCTTTGCCGCAACGGCGGTCGTCTGGATTGTCACCGTGCTATTCACCGGCGGCGCAAGCTCCTTCGGCCTGTCGCATGCCGCACTCACCTTCGCGGCCTTTTCGGTCATCGTCGGCATCGGCCAGATGTTCGTCATCACGCTCGGGCCGGGCAATATCGACCTCTGCGTTCCCGCCACGATGACGCTGTCAGGCACGCTGGCGCTCAAATTCATGGATGTGTCCGACGGACTTATCCTGCCCGGACTGCTGATCGCCATTCTGATCGGCATCGCCATCGGCATCGGCAATTATGCGCTGATCAAGCTCCTGCGCATCCCGCCGATCATCGCGACGCTCTCCATGAGCTTCATCGTGCAATCCATCGCCATCTGGTCGAACCGCGGCCTGCGCATCAAGCCGCCGGAAACATTGGCCACATTCGCCACGTCAAGTTTCTTCGGCATTCCCAACGTCGCCCTCGTGGCCCTGCTGCTTTCGGTCATCGCCTGGCTGCTGCTCGACCGCTCGTTTTACGGACGCTGGATTTCCGCCATCGGCCAGAGCACCTTTGCCGCCCGCATGACCGGCATTCCCGTGGACGGCGCACGTTTCGTCACCTATGTGCTCTGCGCGGTGCTTGCTGCCATCGCGGGTTACCTGCTCGCCAGCTTCTCCGGCGGTGCTGCGCTCAACATGGGCTCGGAATATCTGCTGATGTCCATTGCTGTCGTCGTCATCGGCGGAACGGCGGTGGCGGGAGGGGATTCCAATGTGCCCGGCATCTGGGGCGCTTCGCTCTTCATGTTCCTGGTGGTGTCGATGCTGAATACTTACGGTTTCGGCGCCGGCATCCGTCTCATCCTCACCGGCCTCATCATCATCTCCGTCATTCTTCTGGCAAGCGGCCCCAAGGCCACGCGCTGAACCCATAACGACAAGCCCCCAAGCGGACCACGCTCATGACCATAGACACGACCTCCCCTTACGAAATCCACGATGACCGCTTTCGCCATCTGATCGTCGGCAATGCCGAGCTGGAAGAGCTCTATTCCGGCTGCCGCTGGGCCGAAGGCCCGGTGTGGTTTGCCGATCTGAATTGCCTGCTGTTCAGCGATATTCCGAATGAGCGCATGTTACGCTGGGTGCCGGACGGCGGGATCTCGGTATTCCGCCAGCCCTCCAACTTCACCAACGGCAATACCCGCGACCGGCAGGGGCGGCTCGTTTCCTGCGAACATGGCGGCCGCCGCGTCACCCGCACCGAATTCGACGGCTCGATCACGGTTCTTGCCGACAGCTACGGCGGCAAGCGGCTGAACTCGCCCAATGACGTGGTGGTCAAATCCGATGGCAGCGTCTGGTTCACCGATCCCACATACGGCATTCTTTCCGATTACGAGGGCTACAAAGCGGAACCCGAACAGAAGACGCGCAATGTCTACCGGCTCGATCCCGCGACAGGAGAGGTAACGGCC
Organism: Agrobacterium sp. T29; assembly: GCF_006970545.1. NCBI lineage: Bacteria > Pseudomonadati > Pseudomonadota > Alphaproteobacteria > Hyphomicrobiales > Rhizobiaceae > Agrobacterium > Agrobacterium sp. T29. Next base: position 1,268,020 of record NZ_CP040641.1, on the reverse strand, counting down.
GCTATCGACGACTTCATGCAGCCGAACGGTCTTGCGTTTTCGCCTGATGAGACAAAGCTCTACGTCGCCGACAGTTCCTACAGTCACGATGTCTCCCGCCCGCGCCATATCCGCGTCTTCGACGTGGTGGATGGCGTGAAGCTCACCAACGGCCGGGAATTCTGCAATCTCGACAATGGCCTGCCGGACGGCTTCCGTCTGGATACGGCCGGCAACCTGTGGACCAGCGCCGGCGATGGCGTTCACTGCTTTTCCCCCGAAGGTACGCTCCTCGGCAAGATCAAGGTGCCGCAGACGGTCGCGAACCTCACCTTCGGCGGCCCGAAAAAGAACCGCCTGTTCATCACCGCGACGAAATCGCTTTATTCGGTCTATGTCGCCGCAACCGGCGCGCAAACGCCCTGAGCTACTGAAAAACCGGAGGAAACGGGCCGGGAAGGAACTGGCAAGACGGGTTCACCGCGCTATAAAAGCGGAATGAACGACGATTCCAGCCCCTTCCTGACCGACGACATGGCCGTGGACGGCGACGCGCCGGCTGTCGAGCCCACCAGCCGGATGCTGTCCTGGGCGCGCAATTCTGCGCTCTACCGGCTGGAACAGCGCATGATGACGGAAAAGCAGCTGCGCGACGCCATCATGCGCAAGGCGCGGGAAAAATTCGAGGATATCAGCCCGGCACAGGTGAAGGCGCTTGGCGAATTTGCCGTGACCTTCGCTTATGGCATCAAGGCACTCGACGACACCGCCTATGCAGAAATCGCCGTGCGAAGCGGCCAGCGCAGCGGCAAATCGAAACGCGGGCTCGCGCAGAAACTTCAGATCAAGGGTATCGCACGGGAAACGGCCGCCGCCGCACTTCAGGAGACCGATGATTTGGTCGCAGCCGTCATCTTCGCCCGCAAACGCGCCTTCGGGCCGTTTCGGCGTGTCGAACTGGACGAGAAGCGCAAGGCTAAGGAATTCTCCGCTTTCGCCCGCAACGGCTTCGGCTTCGAGATCGGCGCGAAAGTGATGGCGATGACCTTCGAAGAAGCGGAAGAGATTATCGCTGAAGCACCGCTCTGACCGCTATTGCGGCATGGGATGCGTTTTTAGATAGGCGATCAGATCCGCAATATCGGTTTCGCTCCACAGCCCGAAAAAGCGCATCGCATTTCCCGGTATCGCCTTCTTCGGGCTGGCGATGAATTTTTGCAGTTCCTCCTCCGACCACACTCGGCCAGCCGCGCCGGCATCCTTCAGCGCCTGCGAATAGTGGCCGTAATCGGTCACGGAAGCCATCGGCCTGCCGACGACACCCATCAGATGCGGCCCCATGCGGGTGCGTGGCGTGTCGATGCTGTGACAGGTGGAACAGCGGCTGAAGACCTTCTCCCCATGGGCCGCATCGCCCTCGGCAAAAGCGGCTGTCGCCAAAAGGAAAGAACAGGCGGTCACTGCCGCCACACGTCTGAATGTGGAAATCATGGCCCGGATAATACAACGCCCTCTCCGTCTGACAACGAAGAGGGCGTTTTTTGACATGCGACAGAATGCCCGGCCGGGGCCGGGCACTTTGCCGATCAGTTCATGGCCGTGAGCGTCACGGAGGTGCCGGTGGCGGCGAGGTTGAGACCAACCTGACCCGTCACGCTGACCGTCTGCAGCTGGATGGAGCCGGACGTGCCGCCAACGAGAACGTTTGTGCCGACGCCGAGACCGACGGTGACTTCAGCCGTTGCGCCCTGATAAAGGCCGCCGAGCGAACCGCGGTGGTAACCGGCGGTCGGGGCGAAAACGGCCCAGACCAGACGGCCCTGCGTGGTGAAACCGAGGTCAACACCCATCTTGCGGATGGCGCCGGTGTAATGGTCGGTGCGACGGGCGCCCATGGTGGACTGGAAAGTACAATCCAGTTCCTTGGCCGAGCCGAGAACGTAACCGACGCCGCCGCCGATATCGCAGGTGAGGTAACCGATCTTGACGCCGTTGCGATCGTCCTGCTCCTGCGGAGCCGGCTCATATCTTGCAAGGTCGGCAGCGAGAGCGGACGCGGTTCCGCCGAGGCCCATCGTCAATGCGGCAAAAGTTACGGCAACAGCCTTTTTCATCTGATTTTCTCCTGTTTTATTCCTACCCGCAGCAGCCCTTCTTGCCCTCTCCGGATATTGAATTCCGCACTGTTAACGTTTGTTCCCTGAAATCGATCCAAAACAACTTAATTGGAGGCGATGAAAGCGGAACGGTTAACAATGTCTGATGGCGGTAGGATGCCATTAAGACATTGTTAGGGCGGGAAATGCGCGCGGAATCGCCATCAACAGCCAGCGTTGCCGGCCGTTGTTTTGCTGCAACAACCTCAAAGCGGCAGGGCGACGGGAAAGCCGGTGGCGGCATGGGTCATGACATCCATGCGAACGCCATAGATGCGCTGCAGCGTCTCCGGCGTCATGATCTCCTGCGGCGTTCCCCGTGCGATAAGCTGACCGGAATGAAGCGCAACGATCTCATCGCAGAAGCGTGCCGCCATGTTGACGTCGTGCAGCACGACGATGACGCCGAGACCCTTTTCGCGCGACAATCTCTGCACCAGCGAAAGCACCTCGATCTGGTGCGCCATGTCGAGTGCGGAGATGGGTTCGTCGAGAAGCAGGCTTTCGGCATTCTGGGCCACCAGCATGGCAAGCCACACGCGCTGGCGCTCGCCGCCGGAAAGCGTATCCACCAGCCGGTCGCGGAAGGCGACGGTGTCGGTGAGTTCGATGGCTTCGTCCACTTTCTCCTGATCGGCTTTGGTGAACTGCCCAAGCGCGCCGTGCCAGGGATAACGGCCGAGCGCCACCAGTTCCTTGGCCAGCATGCCGGAGGCGGCCGGCGTATATTGCGGCAGATAGGCGAGCTTTCGCGCAAATTCACGATTGCCCCATGCGCCGAGCGCCTTACCCTCGAATGAGACCCTGCCCGCCGTCGGCTCCTGAATCCGCGCGAGAATCTTGAGCAACGTGGATTTTCCCGAACCGTTGTGACCGATCAGGCCAATGGTCTTGCCGGTCGCAAAACTGGCCGTCAGCGGCTGCAGCAATGTCCTGCCCGGCACTTCCATCGTCACGCCGTCGAGAGAAAAAAGCGGAATATCGTCATAATCGACGGCAAGTGCTGCCTGACCCATGGTTCTCATCTCCGTACATCGTTCAAAAAATTCATTATCGCCTGCCTGAAAGCCAGATCAGATAGGGCGCGCCGGCAAGCGCCGCAAAAAGCCCGAGCGGCAACTCATAAGGAAAGGTGACTGTCCGTGCGCCGAGATCGGAAAGCGCCATCAGCACCGCGCCGAACAGGAAGGAGGCGAAGAGATGGTCGCGCGGCGTGGTGAACCCGGCACGAAGCGCAATATGCGGCGCCATCAATCCGACGAAACTCAAGGGACCGACGAGCAGCGAGGCAGCCCCGGTGGCAATGCCCGCCACCGCGATGGCGGCGATGCGCGCCGCACCGAGCGGCAGACCAAGGGAGAGCGGCACATCGCGTCCGAGCGGCAGGATCGTCAGCCAGCGCGTGACCGATAGCGCGCCCGCCAGCAGCACGATGGAAAGAATGGCGAGAAAGATCGCCGAAGCCGGCGTCGCCGTCGAACCCGAGCCGCTGAGCCAGGCGAGGATCTGCCATGCCCGCTGGTCGCCAATGGCAAGCAGCGCCGAGAGAACGGCCGAGCAGAGCGAACTGACGGCAATGCCCGCGAGCAGGATTTTTTCCGGCGCGAGGTGCCGGCGCATGGAAAACAGCAGGACGAGGATCATGACGCCCGCAGAGCCGATGCCGGCGCCGCAAAACAGTTCGAAAAGACCGGCCGCCGGAAAAATCGTGATGGCGGCGGCAAAACCGAGGCCTGCACCGCCGCTGACGCCGATTACTTCCGGGCTTGCCATGGGATTGCCGGTAAGCCGCTGGAGAAGCGCCCCCGCCATGGCCAGAAGTCCGCCTGCGGCCACGGCCGCCACCAGCCGCGGCCAGCGGAACGGCAGCAGGCTTTGCAGATCGTCAGCCTTCAGCACCGTCCAGCCATCGGGCCCTTTGCCGATGGCGAGCGCTGCAAAAACCAGCCCCGCCATGACGGCCAGTACCGGCAGCAGGGCCGTAAGCCGGCGTCTTGTCGCCAGCTCGACGCCTTCACCGCGATGCACATCGGTCGGCCGGATTTTCGGCAGCAGCCACAAAAGCAGCGGGCCGCCGATCAGGGCCGTTACCGCGCCGGTCGGAAAAACTTCGGCCGTCGTGCTTGCCAGAAGCTGCACGACACCGTCGCAGAACCACAGCAGCAAACCGCCCAGAAGCGGGGAAACCAGGAGCACCGAAGACGAACGCCGCACACCGAGCGCCCGGGTGAGCGCAGGTGCTGCAAGGCCGATGAAGCTGACGAGACCGACCGCCGAAGCAACGAAGGCGGCGAGCATGACCGCGACGGCGGCGACCGCCAGCCTGATCGAAAACAGCGAGACGCCGAGCGATCGCGCACCGGCATCGCCGAGACCGAGGACCGTCAGCGGCTTAATCAGCAGGCCGGTCAGAAAGAGCCCGGCAACAAGCTGGAAACCGAGGGACAAGGCGTTCGACCAGTCCTGCTGGCTGAGCGAGCCGCCGTTCCAGACGACCAGCGACATCAGATATTCGCCCTGCGCCAAGGTCAGAGCAGCGGAAACGGACGCGGCGGTGATGCCCACCAGCAGCCCCGACACCACCATGGTCACCGGCTCGAAGGCGCGTCGCCAGCCGAGAAGAAACACGATGCCGGCCGCACCAGCCGCGCCAGCGAGCGCCACAAAAGCGCGGTTACCATCCAGCACCGACGGAAAGAACAGGGTGGCGATAACGATGGCCAGTTGCGCGCCGGCCGAGATGCCGAGTGTCGAAGGATCGGCAATCGGATTGCGCAGCAATTGCTGGAACAAAGCGCCCGACAGGCCGAGCATCGCGCCCGCCAGAATGGCGACCGCCACGCGCGGCATCAGGCTGAAGGCGAAAATCACCTGATCCATCGACATGGTGGCGGCATCGAACGGCAGGCCGGGCCATGCACCGAAAGGCAGCCGCAACAGCCCGGCATGCAGGGAAAGCCCGCAGGCCAGAACGAACAGCAGCCCGAAGAAAAGCTGGAGAGGCCGCGCCGTCACAGGGCTTCTCCCTGCGCCGAGAGCGCTTCGCTCAGAAGCCGCGCAAAGCGCATGCCGGCGGTGATGCCGCCATAGGGGCCGACATTTCCGAGCGTGACCACCCGGTTTTCCCGCACGGCAGGCAGCGCGCGCCATATGGCGCTGCTGCGCAGGGTTTCCCGCGCCTCGACCGGAATATCGGAGACAATGACGATGCGCGCATCGGGCGACGCGGCGAGGTTTTCAAGCGGCACCGGGGCCGCGAAGGTGAATTGCGAACGATCCACCCAGGCATTGGCGAGCCCCAGCCGGCCAAGAACATCCCCGAACATGCTATCCGCACCGAAAGCGCGAAAATGCCGGGCGTCGCCGATATTGATCACATAAGTCGGCCGCGCCGCAAAACCGGCAAGGCGGGTCCGCATGGCTTGCAGCGTCGCTTCCGTTTCGCCCAGAACCCTGCGCGCTTCATCCGCCCTGCCAAGCTTTTCGCCAAGGGCGGAGACCGCCGCCAGCGCCTTTGCGAAAGGCGGCTCGCCCTTCACATAAAAGGGCAGCGAGAAGACCGGGGCAATCGCTTCCAGCCTTCCGGTATAGCGGGTGTAGAAGGGCGAAATCAGAATGAGATCGGGCCGGGTCAGTTGCAGAAGCTCGAAATTCGGCGCACCGCGTAGGCCGAGATCGGCGACGGTTGCAGGGATTTCCGGCTCAACCGCGTCCGCCCGAAACTGGATGAGCTCGGTCGCCGCCACCGGCATGACGCCGAGCGCAACGGCGGTTTCCAGCATGGCCCAGTCGATGGCGGCAAGGCGTGGCGTGACCGCCGCCTGCACCTTGCCAGCAAGAGCCGAAGCAGCGAGCAGGCCTAAAAATTCCCGCCGCCCCCAAAGGGGGGACATCCATCGATCCTTGCGCGTCATGCCCCTGCTGCTTCACTTTGATATGGCGTCACCAACGATAGGTCAGCTTGCCCATAACCGTTCTTCCGTCACCGTAATAGCATCCGAAAGTGGAGCAACTAGAAATATATTCTTTATCAGTCAAGTTTTGCACCAGAAGCGAGGCGCGGTAGCCGTTTTTCTCGTAATGCACGCCGAGATCGAGCAGGGCGAGGCCCTTCATCTCGAAGGTATTGGCGGCATCGCCATAACGTTTTCCGACATAACGCACACCGCCGCCGATGCCGAAACCCTCAAGGGCGGTATCTTCCGGGAAAGTGTAATCCAGCCAGAGGCTTGCGGCGTGCCGGGGCGTGCTGTCCAGCTCCTTGCCGTTATTCACGCGGCCGGAGACCTCGCTGTCCATGTAGGTATAGGCCGCGCGCAGGTCGAGCCCGTCGGCAAGGCTTGCGACGCCTTCAAGCTCGAGGCCTTTCACATGCGCCTCGTCCATCTGCTGCGTCACGCCGCCCACCGTCGTCGTGACGTTCTTCTGTGTCAGATCGTAGATCGCGGCGGAAAAGAAACCGTCGAAACCCTCGGGCTGGTATTTGACGCCCGCTTCCCATTGTTCGCCGGTGGTCGGTTTCGGCGCATCGCCGACAGCCGGCTGCGGCACCGGCTCGAAGGAGGTCGCGTAGCTGACATAGGGCGCGATGCCGCCATCGAACAGATAGCTGACGCCGACGCGGCCGGTCAGCTTGTGATCGTCCTTGTCGAGCGAGCGGTAGGTGGTGCCGTTGAAGGTCGTGCCGCTGGTGCTTGCCCAGTCCTGCCGCAGGCCGGCGGTGACGCGCCAGTTCTCGAAGGCGATCTCGTCCTGCGCATAAAGGCCGATCTGGGAAATATCCGTCTTCACATCGGCATAAAGCGTGCGCGAGGTGAGGCTGATCGGCCCGCCATAGACCGGATTGACGGGATTGAGCGGCGTCGCGGCCCAGAATTCGGTTTTGACGTTATTGTCGAAATAACGGTAGTCCAGCCCGACAAGCAGGGTGTGGTCGATTGGCCCCGTGGAGAACTCCGCCTGCAGGTTGTTGTCGATGTTGAAAGTGTTCAGCAGCTCGTCCTGGAACGTCGCATTGCGGCGGATGAGATTGCCGATCATGCCACTATTGGTCGAAGACATGCCGAGCGCACGGTAGGACCAGTCGAAATTGGAATAACGCGCATTCTGCCGGAAGGTGAAGGTCTCGTCGAAACGGTGCTCGAATTCATAGCCGATATTGGTGAATTTGCGGCTCGACGTATCGAAGGACGGATCGCCGACATAAAAGCTGCGGTCCAGCATATTGCCGGGTCTGAGATAGGTCAGCGCCGGCGGCAGGCCGGAGGGCGAACTCGGATTGTCGTGCTGATAGGAGGCAAGAACCGTCAGCTTCGTATCCTCGTCCGGCTGCCAGGTCAGCGCCGGTGCGATGAAATAACGGTCGTTCTGCAAGTTGTCCGTCTGGGCATGGGCGTTGCGCGCAAGGCCGGTCAGGCGATAGGCGAAACTGTCGCTATCCGCCACCGGGCCGCCAATATCGAACATCGACTGGTAATAGTCGAAGCTGCCGATCTGCACACCGACTTCGCCGAACCGTTCGAAGGTCGGCCGCTTGCTGATGAGATTGATGAGGCCGCCGGGATTGCCCTGACCGAAAAGAACGGAAGCAGGCCCGCGAATGACTTCCACGCGCTCCAGGCCGTAGACCTCATAGGAGGGCGCACCGGCGGTACGCATCAGCCGCAGACCGTTCAGGAACTGCAACTGGTTTCCCTGGAACCCGCGAATGCGCGGCGCATCGAAACGCGGATCCGCCCCAAACGGCTGCGCGACGACACCCGGAACATAATTCAGCGCCTCGCTGAGATTGCGAACATTCTGAGCATCCATCTGGTCCTTGGTGATGACGGATACGGATTGCGGCGTCTCGATCAGGGATCGCCCCGTCTTGGTGGCGCTGGCGCTGGTTTTCGCCACATAGCCTTTCACGGGCGCCTTGGGATCCTGATTTTTGGCGCCCTCCACGGTGATGGTCTGCAGCACCGTCGTACCGGCCTCCTGCGCAAAGGCGGAAGCCGGGGCCAAAAAGGCCACATAAGCGACGACGGCGCAACCGCCGGCCAGAATGGAAATGTGTTTGGTTTTTCCCTGCACCCCAAGCCCCTTCATCACCCGCGCCACCATAAGGCGGTATTTTTCTGGAGAATTTAAGTCATCTTATTACGCAAGGGACGAATTGTGATCCAATAAGCGCAGCCGGTTTTTTTCAGAACTATTGATTATGAAAACTTACAGCGATAATAGCTTGGAATTATTCAAATCTGCCGGAAAGGCCGTGACGATGGGCAGGAAACCGGCAAGCCGGGCAGAGACGTTCGAATTGCGCCACCTGCGCTATTTCACCACGCTGGTGGATGAGCGCAATTTCGAGCGCGCCGCCGCCCGCCTCGGCATTGCCCAGCCGGGCTTGAGCCAGCAGATCATGGCGCTCGAACAGATTGTCGGCATGCCGCTTCTCGACCGGACGCGGCGCTCGGTGAAGCTGACCACGCCCGGACAGCTTCTCTACGAGGATGCCCGGAAGATCCTCGCCAATGCCGAGGCGACGCTCGCGGCGCTCAAACGTGTCGACCGCGGCGAAACCGGGCGCATTTCCATCGGTTATGTCGCCTCGGCCGCCTATTCCGGCCTGATGATCCGGTCCATCGCCAGTTTCCGCGCCTCCCATCCCGATGTGGAACTGCAATTGATCGAGATGGAGATGCGGCTGCAACTGGCCAAGATTGCCGACGGCAATCTGGACTTCGCCTTCATACGCCCGCCCGCGCCTGTTCCGGAAGGTGTGACAACCCATGTGGTGCTGCGCGAACCGTTGATGGCCGCGCTTCCTGAAAACCATCCCCTGGCGTTTGCGCTGCAGGTCGATCTGAAAAACCTTGCCGGCGAGACCTTCATTACCCCGCGGCAACCACCGGATGTCGGCTTTCATTACAATACGATAGAAGCCTGCAATGAAGCCGGGTTCCAGCCGGCGATCACCCCGGAAGGCAGGGACTACACCACGATTACCAGCATGGTGGCGATCGGCCTCGGCGTCGCGCTGGTGCCGCGCTCGCTTAATTGCCTGAGGTTGCCCGGTGTGCGCTACGTGCCGCTTGCGGCCAGTTCCACGACCTCGGACCTCGCTATAGCCCACCGGAAAACGGAAGCCTCTCCCGCCGTCAGGGCCTTCATTCTCCATATGCGCAATTGAAGCGACAGCAACCGCCCGCCTGCCGATCCCGTGGACGAAAAATCCGCCATCACCCGTTTGCGCCGCATCGGCGGCAACAGGCGGGGGCGGCGTAACCGCATGGGATTGCGAAAGGAATGACGCTCTTGCGGGCAGGCCCAACACGAGGCCGAAATCCTGTCCGAATATTTCCTGTCCCCGCTTTTCCCCACAGCCGCAGCGCACCCCATAATCGCGGCAGATTTTAATTTACGGGAGACAGCAATGGCTGAGACTTACGAACACCACGCCGCCGGCCTCGAATCCCCGGCGTCCCACGCTTTCGATGTCGTTCCGGACGATACGAGCCCGCTTCCTTCCCCCACCCGCGCCATCTATGTGGGCAATGGCGGCCATCTCTGCCTGACCCTGCTTTCCGGGGCAACGGTGACCTTCCAGAACCTGCCCGCAGGCAGCCTGCTGCCGGTCAGGGCCACGCGCATATTTGCAACGCGCACCACCGCCACAGGCATCGTAGGCCTCAATTAAGGCCTCTATCGTCTCGACTATCTGAAACACCACCACCGAGCGGCCACGACGGAGTGTGACACTTTCATGACAAGCTTTCAGGTTGATGTCAGCAAAATGACGCATCCGCCATTGATCGGCCCATGCGGCAGCCTGGACGGCGGCGTTTTCGCCCCGTCTCCGTTGCCGCCGGCCTATTGGAAATCTGGTGGATCTGACAGTGGCTCTTTTTACCGCGAAAGCGACGGGAACAGTAACATATCGTCCGGAAATCGGCAGCGTGCCGCTCAGCCTGCTGACGGCGGCCTATCTGCTGTTTTTCACGAACCGGACATTCTGGTCGAAGGTTCACACCTATCTTTCCGCCTATCCGGTCGCCATTGTCGCGCTTTATGCCGCCATGGCCGCCTTTCTCGGCGCCCTCATCATCATTTTTTCCGCCAAATATCTCATCAAGCCGTTTTTGATCTTCCTGGTCTTCGCGGCGGCCGCCGCCTCCTGGTTCATGGATCGCTACGGCATCGTCATCGACAGCGACATGATCCGCAACGCCATGGAGACGACGCAGGCGGAAGCCGGCAATCTGATCACGCCCGGCTTTCTCTGGCACATGGCGATTTACGGACTGGTGCCGTCCCTCCTCATCGCCACCGTGCGTGTGCGCCACCGCCCAATCCTCGACAAGCTTTTGTGGAACACGATCAGTATCCTGATCTGTCTTTCCATCGCCGGCATCATCAGCTTCGCCAATTCCAAAACCTTCACCACCGCCGTGCGCCAGCACAAGGATATTGTCAAAAGCGTCAATCCCTTGTCGCCGATCATGTCGGCCATTCATTATTTCACGCTGGCGGGCAAGGAAGTCGATATTCAGGTCAGCCCGGTCGGCGGGGATGCGAAGGTCCTGCCTTCATTGGGCGGCGTCCGCAAACCCCGTATCACCGTCATCGTGGCGGGCGAGACGGCGCGGGCCGCGAACTTTTCCCTGAATGGCTATGGGCGCGATACCAATCCCGAGCTTACAAAACGCGGTGTGGTCTATTTTCCGAACACGACCAGCTGCGGCACCGCGACGGCGATTTCCATTCCCTGCATGTTCTCGAAGTTCCCGCGCTCGCAATATAGCCACAAAAAGGCGCTCGCCAATGAAAACGTCATGGATGTTCTTGTCCATGCCGGGGTCAGTGCGACATGGCTGGACAACAATACCGGCAGCAAGAACGTGGCCGACCGCATCCCCTATTTCGACCTGCCCTCCACCAATGACAGCCGCTTCTGCACCGGCGGGGAATGCCGCGACGATATCTTCTTCGACAAGCTCGACTCCTGGCTCAACAACGTCACCAGGGACAGTGTCATCGTGCTGCACCAGATGGGCAGCCACGGGCCGACTTATTATCTGCGCTATACCGACGAATTCCGTAAATTCACCCCGGATTGCCGCACGGCCGAGCTTGGCAACTGCTCCGACGCGGAGATCGTCAACTCCTACGACAACACGCTTCTTTATACCGACCATTTCCTCTCGACCGTGATCGACAAGCTGAAGGCCCGTTCCGACAGGCTGGCGACGGGCATGATCTATGCGTCGGACCATGGCGAGTCGCTCGGCGAGAACGGCGTCTACCTGCATGGTGCGCCCTATCTGCTGGCGCCCGACCAGCAGACCCATGTGCCGTTTCTCGTCTGGTTCGACGACGACTTTGCGAAATCCATGGGGCTCAACAAAGCCTGCCTCGCAAAAACCGCGGCGGAGGGCGGGCGCTCGCACGACAATTATTTCCACAGCATCCTTGGCATGATGAACGTCTCCACTTCAGTCTACGATCCCTCGCTCGATGTCTTCGGCGGCTGCACCCAGCGCCAGAACAGCTGAAACACCGTGCTTGACGCTTATCCGGAGAAAGAGATACGCAGGACGAAGCGATAGAGGGAGCTGTCTTGCGGGTTCTGCTTGTTGAAGACGATCATGTGCTGGGCGAAGCGCTGCGGGACCATGTCGCAGCGGCGGGTCATGCTGTCGACTGGTTCAAGACGCTGGGCGACGCCATGGCGGCGACGCTGACGATGGGTTACGGCCTCATCCTGCTCGACATGCGCCTGCCGGATGGCGAGGGCATCACCCTTCTGCAAAGCCTGCGCCAGCGCGACGACGCGACGCCGGTGATCATTCTGACGGCCCATGACCAGGTTTCCGACCGGATTGCCGGGCTGAACGCCGGTGCGGACGATTATCTCGTCAAACCTTTCGATCTCAACGAGCTTTCGGCCCGTATGCTGGCGGTTTCGCGCCGTTACGAAGGGCGTTCCGCTCCCGTCATCCGCCTGCCCGGCATCGAGATCAACCAGGTGGCGCGCAACATCACGGTCGATGGAACGGCGCAGACGCTGAGCGCCCGGGAATGGGCCGTGCTGGAAAAACTCGTCGAACATCCCGGCGCGGTCGTCTCGAAAGCGCAATTGCACGACACGCTTTACGAATTCGGCGCGGAAATAGAAAGCAACACGGTCGAGGTCTATATCAGCCGGCTGCGCAAGAAAATCGGCCATGACCGCGTCGAAACCGTGCGCGGCGTCGGCTACACCATCCGATAGTCAGAATTACAAGCAGGCAGAAATGGCCAGACCGACCAGCATGACCCGCAAGCTCGTGACGGCGCTGACCAGCGTTGTCGCCATATCCTGGCTTCTCGCCTGCGGGCTGGGCGTCATGGTGATGCAGGATGAGTTCGCCGAAATTTTCGACGCCGGCGTTGAGGAAACCGCCGAAAGACTGCTGCCGCTATTGGTGGACGACCTGAGGGAAAACAACACCGCGCCTGCCGCGCAAAAGCTCAACCGGACGTCGGAACGGGCGGAATATCTGACCTATCAGGTCCGCGACCGGGAAGGACAGGTGGTGCTGCATTCGCATGACAGTTCGACGGAGCCTTTCGAGGTCTCGCTCGAACCCGGCTTTTCCGAAACCGCGACCCAGCGCATCTTTACAGTTGCGACACCGGACGGAAACTATTTCCTGCAGGTTGCCGATGCCTTCGCCAATCGCCGCGAAGCAATCGAAGAGGCGGGCACCGCGCTGCTGCTTCCCGTTCTCATCCTCATTCCCGCCAGCATTTTCGCCGTCATTGTCGTGGTGCGCAGAACGCTGCGACCGATACAGACCCTGCGCGACGACATCGGCAAAAAGGACGGCGGCAATCTCGCGCCGCTGCCGACGCAACCCTTTCCAGGCGAACTCCATCCCATTGCCCGTTCGGTCAATCTGCTGCTCGGACGATTGCGATCGGCAATCGAGGCGGAACGGGAATTCACCGCCAACAGCGCCCATGAATTGCGCACGCCGATTGCCGGCGCGCTGGCGCAGGCGCAGCGGCTGCACGCCGACATACCGCCGGAACTTGCACCGCGTGTGGAAAACATCGAAAAATCCCTGCAGCATCTCGCCCACCTGGCCGAAAAACTGCTTCAGATGTCGCGCGCGGAAGCGAGGATCGGGGTCACCGACACGGCAAACGATCTCATCCCCGTTCTCGAACTGGTTATCGATGACATGATGAGAACGGCCATCGGTTCATCCCGCATCCGCTTCACCAATCGCTGTGAAGGCGGCCTGTCCTGCAGGATCGGCGCGGATGCCTTTGGTATCATCGTCCGTAACCTCCTCGAAAATGCGCTGATCCACAGCCCGGCGGAAAGCCCGGTGCAGGTCGTCGCCGAAGCGGACGGCACGATCCGCATCGTCAATTCCGGGGCGGCAATCGACGCGGCGCTCCTACCCAAGCTGACGACGCGTTTTACCAGGGGCCAGACCACGGCGGACGGAACCGGGCTTGGCCTTGCCATCGTCAAGAGCCTGGTGGAGCAGGCCGGCGGAGAGCTGGTGCTTTCCTCGCCGGCGCCGGGCCGGCAGGACGGTTTTGAGGCCCGCATCGTCCTTCCCGCCGAAACCGCCTGAATGCCGAAAAGAAAAAGCCCCGTCGGAAGGACGGGGCTTTTTCCGGTCTGGATGGCGGTCGCTCAATCCTCGTGGATATGGCTGTGATCGCGCGTATCGCGCATCTTCACATAAACCACCAGCGACAGGGCGATCATGATCGTCACATACCAGAAGAACCAGTTTTCGTGGCCGATCTGCTTGAACTTCAGGGCCACGAATTCCGCCGTTCCGCCGAATATGGTGTTCGCCAGCGCATAGGGCAGAGCCACGCCAAGCGCGCGGATATGGGCGGGGAACATTTCCGCCTTCACCACCGCATTGATGGAGGTATAGCCGGTGACGATCAACAGGCCGACCAGCACGAGGGCGAAAGCCATGATGGGATCGGTCGTCGTCGCAAGCGTACTGAAGATCGCATAGGTGAACAGCGTTCCGAGAATACCGAAGCCGACCATCAGCGGCTTGCGGCCGATCCTGTCGGACAGCGCGCCCGCAATCGGCTGGCACAGCATGAAGACGAAGAGCGCCGCCGTGGTGATTTCCGTGGCGCTTTCCTTGCTGAAGCCGGAGGTGTTGACGAGGAATTTCTGCAGATAGGTCGTATAGGCATAAAAGGCGAGCGTGCCGCCGGAGGTGAGCGCCATAACCATCAGCGCTTCCCTTGGATAGTGCTTGAACAGCGCCCATCCGCTGGACTTCGGCTTGTCGGCAGCGCCGGTCTTGGCGTTTTCGAAGGACTGCGTCTCGACAAGGCCGCGGCGGATATAAAACACCGCAATCGCCAGAAGGCCGCCAATGAAGAAGGGAATGCGCCAGCCCCAGGAGCCGAGCTGTTCCGGCGTCAGAACCCGCTGCAGCACCAGAAGCACCGCCAACGCCAGAAGCTGACCGGAAATAAGCGTCACATATTGGAAGCTGGAGAAGAAACCGCGGCGGTTCTTGCCGGCCATTTCGCTGAGATAGGTTGCGCTGGCGCCATATTCGCCGCCAACGCTGATGCCCTGCAGAAGCCTTGCGAAAACCAGAATGGCCGGCGCGGCAATGCCGATCGCCTCATGGCCGGGCGTAATCGCGATCAGCAGCGAACCGAGACACATCAGCGTGACGGACAAGGTGAGACCGGCCTTGCGGCCCTTGCGGTCGGCATAGGTGCCCATGAACCAGGCCCCGATGGGCCGCATCAGAAATCCGACGGCGAAAACGGCGGCTGCACTCAGGAGCTCGGCGGTCTGGTTTCCGGAAGGGAAAAACACCGGCGCGAAATAAAGGGTGAAGGCCGAATAGACATACCAGTCGTACCATTCGACGAGGTTGCCCGCCGATCCGCCGATAATGGATTTCAAACGGGTTTTCTGGTCCGGCGCGGTGGCGGGACCATTTGCCATAATATTCACGGGTAAACTCCAATTCATCTTCGTCTGGAGATGGAAGGGCGAACGGAAGGTGTGATAATTTGTCGCTCTCGGTGGGGGTATATACCCGTCATGTTGCGGTGCGCAAGTTTATACCGCATCGCGATATTGCCGAAAAACCAGCCATGGCAGCTGAAGCCCTGCCGATTCCCGGCCTTCCGCCACCCTTTTTTCAGCGGATTTTCGGGTGGAAACCTCAAAAGTAAAACCGCCCGACTGTGATCCGCCTTGTAAGCCGCCCGCGCTCAAACTAAAAAATATCAATGATTTACGATATATCGGACGTCCAGATCGAAAAGCTTCTCGTTGCCGCCGCCCGTGCGGGCGAGGCGCTGGCGCGGCTGGACGAGCGGATCGACCGGTCACCGATGAAACACGGCTTCATCGAAAGACAGGATTTCACCGATGCGATTTCCTCCATGTGGGTGGATGGCGAACTCGTCCACATGGAAGATCTGGTGCTGCATGACGCGCATATGGATGTGCGCGCACCAACCCATGAAATGACGGCGGCGCACCGGATTCTCCGCTCGAGACGGCTGATCTTTTCCAATGCCCCCGGCTGGGCCTTTACCGCGCCGGGCCTTTCAAGGCTACGCGGCAGGGCAGCGCTTGCCGAAGAGCCAGCGCCTCCCAGACAAACACTCGACCACTCCCGCGATGAAGACACCGACGCGGAGGAGGAAACATCGCTGGATGGCGCTTTTTCCGAGCTGGATGCGCTTCTGGCGCGAAGCGCCGCAACGCTCGATGCGATCACCACCGGCAGCGCGCTTCCGCCAATGCACAGGGAGGAAAGCCATGCGATCATCAACGAACCCGACTGGGACGAGGATGAGCGGCTGAAAGAATGGTGGGACGTCCATGCGCGGACGGAGGAACTGCCGGCGATTCTTCGCACCGCCATCCTGCTCGACGCCTGGAACATGATCGAGGTGCTGCAACGCAGCCCCTGGCTCGGTCGGCTTCTGGCCTCCGCCTTTCTGCGCGACGGCGCCGTCACGCCCGATCACCTGCCGGCCCTCAGCGCCGGTCTCCGCGCGGTCCCACGGGAGCGCCGGCACGCCCGAAACCAGACGCAGCGCGTTCTTGCACTTCTCGACAGCTTTTACGAAGCGGCGCAGGCCGGCATGAAGGAACATGACCGGCTGGCCCATGCGCGTGAACGCATGATGCGCAAGCTGGCAGGCCGGCGTTCCTCCTCGCGGCTGCCGGAACTCGTGGAGCTTGTCGTCTCCCGACCGGTGGTTTCGGCGGCGATGATCGTCAAGGAACTCGGCACCACGCCGCAGGGCGCGATCGGGCTCGCCAACCAGCTGGAACTGCGGGAAGTGACGGGTCGCGGCCGGTTTCGCGCCTGGGGCATGCTGTAGCGAAAGCCGCCCGACCACTCGCGAGAGCCCGGAAAAATAGCAGTTTTTCGGCCTTTTTCCCGGCAGTGCGTGCCGCAGGAATGCAGCGATCACGAATCTTAACAAAATTTAACTATTGCGTAGGTCGATGAAGCCGCTATGTTCCTCGCTGCGTTGCAGCACCGATTTTCTTCTCCGGCAACGCGGTCGCATTCGGCCCCGGCAACTTTTCTTTGCCGCCCGCATTTAAGTGTCCATTCTGAGGGAGATGCAATAATGACAATTTCAATCTCACAACCCGATTCCGATCACGAAACCGATGCTCCTTTTGCCAAAAAGGTTCTCACCGCGCGCAATCTCGCCGGATATACGGTCGAACAGCTTGCCGTGACCTGCGGCCTGACGACCAGCGAAATACGCGCTCTCGAAGACGGCACGGACAGCGATCCGCTGCGCATCAGACGCGTTGCCGCAGCACTTCATATTCCTGTCGAAACCGTTATCTGATCCACCTTAGCGATCATCAAAAATCTCAGCGCCGCCGGGGACGATGTTCCCGGGAACATCCGGGCGGCGCGCGTGGCCCGATGCCGCCAGTGCCTTCCGGAACATTTTCCGCACCCCTCTCTTAACATTTTCGTTATCCGGCACCACATGGGGTTCACGAGCGACCATGTTCGGCCGAGTGCGACATGTGCCCCGCTTGTGCGAGAGCAGCAACAACCTCCGGAATCCTGCCATGACACTAAGTCTCGACACCGAAGAACGGGTTTCTTCAGCATTGGATGAATTGTGGCCAGCGGAAAAGACGGAAATTCTCGACTGGCTGATCACCGGCACCAAGGACGAACGCTTTATCGACGAGATATTCGTCGAGCTCTGCAACAGGCTGCGGGCGAGCGGAATTTCCGTGGCCCGGGGCGTGCTCGCTTTCCGCATTCGCCATCCGCAATGGCTTGGCGCGCGCATTCTGTGGAAAGCCGGCCTGTCCTCCGCCGAGATCGCCACCTATGGCTATGGGTCTGAAAATACGCCCGAATATCTGAACAGCCCTATCAACGACATTCATCAGGGCGCCACCGAAGTCCGCCACCGGCTGAACGGAGAGGACATCGATGAGCCCGGCTATACGATCTACGAAGACCTGCGCGCCGAGGGGCTGACGGATTATTGCGCCTGGCCGATCGAGCACACTTTCGGCAAGCGCCACGTCGCCACCTTCTCCAGCGACCGGCCCGGCGGTTTTTCCGACAGCGAAATCCTCGCCTTGAAAAACCTGCTTCCGGCGCTCGCGCTCGTCAGCGAAATACGCCTGAAAAACCGCATGACGCGCACCCTTCTGGAGACCTATGTGGGGCCGCATGCCGGCGAAAAAATCCTCAACGGCGCTACCACGCGCGGCAGCGGCATGACGGTGGGTGCGGCGATCCTGATCTGCGACCTGCGCAATTTCACCCATATTTCCGACCTTTGGCCGCGTGACGATGTCATCGAGCTTCTCAACGGTTATTTCGACGCCATGTGCGATCCCATCGAGGAATTCGGCGGCGAAATCCTGAAATTCATGGGCGACGGGCTGCTGGCGATTTTCCCGCTCAGCGACCCGCAGGCCTGCGAAAACCTGCTGAAGGCCATCGCCAGCGCGCAGAAGAGCCTCGTTGCGCTGAATGAAATCAATTGCCGCAAGGGCCACGATCCCCTGGGTTACGGCATCGGCGTGCATGTCGGCGATGTCATGTATGGCAATATCGGCTCGAAAACCCGCCTCGATTTCACCGTCATCGGCCCCGCCGTCAATATCGCCTCGCGGCTGGAAACGCTGACCAAGGAGACCGGGCGCAATGTGCTTTTCTCCGAAGAATTCGTGCGCATGGCCGGATATCAGGGAAAGCTGGAAAATCTCGGCCCATGGCTGCTGCGCGGCCTCGAAACCCCGGTCGAAGTATATGCCCTGCCCCACAATGCGGCCCTGACAGCTTCGGCCGATTGATTATCGTGAGGGGCTTTTAACGACACCGGCCATCCGCGCCGCATGACCTTCCCGAAGAGCGATTTCGGCCGTCTGGATCATCGTCAAAACGCTTGACACGTCTGCGATGTCGATCTAGCAAAATGGAACATATATTCCATATCGAAACATTGCTTGCATTCATATTCTGTCTTTCCGGGAGTGAGGGACGGGTGTGAGAAACCGGAGGAAAGATGGTTACGAAATTGGCACTGCTCGGCGCTGGACGGATCGGCAAGGTCCACGCCAAGGCGATCACCACCGACAGCCGTGCGCAGCTGGTGGCCGTTGTGGACGCCATGGCCGGTGCTGCGGAAGCAATCGCCCGCGAGGCGCAGTGCAAGGTCAGCACGATCGATGAGGTTCTGGCCGACAAGACGATCGATGCCGTCATCATCTGCACCCCGACCAACACCCATGCCGACCTGATCGAGCGTTTTGCCCGCGCCGGCAAGGCGATCTTCTGCGAAAAGCCCGTCGATCTCGATGTCGCCCGCGCGGAAGCCTGCGCCAAGGTGGTCGAGGAAACCGGCGCGAAGGTGATGCTCGGTTTCAACCGCCGTTTCGACCCGCATTTCCAGGCCGTTCACAAGGCAATTGAAGATGGCCGCATCGGCAAGGTGGAAATGGTGACCATCACCAGCCGCGACCCCGGCCCGCCGCCGGCCGAATATATCAAGGTCTCCGGCGGCATTTTCCGCGACATGACCATTCATGATTTCGATATGGCCCGTTTTCTGCTCGGCGAGGAAGTGGAAAGCGTGTTCGCCACCGGCTCCGTCCTCGTCAATCCGGAAATCGGCGCGCTGGGTGATTTCGACAGCGCCAGCATCATCCTGACGACGAAAAGCGGCAGGCAGGCGATCATTTCGAATTCCCGCCGCGCGACCTATGGTTACGACCAGCGCATCGAAGTGCACGGTTCGCTGGGTTCGGCAGCGGCCGAAAACCAGCGCCCGGTTTCCATCGAAATCGCCAATGCGGATGGCTACACCCGCCCGCCGCTGCATGATTTCTTCATGACGCGTTACACGGCGGCCTATGCCGCGGAAATCACCGCTTTCATCGACAGCATCGAAAACAACGTCGCGCCGTCGCCTTCCATCAAGGACGGTCTGATCGCGCTGAAACTGGCCGATGCCGCGCTGAAATCCGCGACCTCGAAGACGGCCGTGAAGATCGGCTGAAGGCCTTAAGCGCGACGCCGTCATGTGGGCATGAACCCCACCAGACATGTTGCCGTCATCCTCGGCCTTGTGCCGAGGATCTAAACACGTCGAATACAACCAGCAAGTCGCAGATCCTCGGGACAGGCCCGAGGATGACGTCGGTGCAATTGGCATGAATTAAAGACTTGCGCCTTTTCGAGAAATCTAAACCAGACAGTAGCGCAGGCTAAGCCGGCAATCCGCCTGCCGAAAACGCAGCTCCCACACTTGCATGGCAGCTATTCGGAAAATAAGGTTGTCTGACAAGGTACGGCCGTAACATATGGCTGTTACCCACCTCATTCACCCCGAATACTCTTTTGCCGGCGGCAGTCGGATAGCGGTTTTTTCATGCCATCACCCAGGACCGGCTTTCTTTATGCGCTTGTCGCTTTCACGATCTTTGCGGCGCAGGATGGCATATCGAAACATCTGGGCAGCGCTTATCCGCCGGTTTTTATCGCCATGCTGCGATACTGGGCCTTTGCCGTCTTCGTTCTTTTAATGGCCGCAAGGTCTGCGGGCGGCATTCGGGGCGCCGTCATGGCCAACCGTCCCTGGCTGCAGATCGGCCGCGGTGTGCTTCTCGCCGTGCAGATCGTCATTTCGATCTTCTCCTTCGCCGTCGTCGGGCTGGCGCACAGCCATTCCATCCTTGCCTCCGCACCGCTGATCGTTGCGGCACTGTCCATGCCTTTGCTGGGAGAACATGTGGGCTGGCGGCGCTGGAGCGCCATTTTTGTCGGCTTCATCGGCGTTCTCGTCATCCTCAAGCCGGAGGGAGACGGTTTCGACAACCGGCTGATGATCACCTTCGTGGCCACCTTCATGCTGGCGCTCTATAGCGTCCTGACCCGCCTCGGCAGCAAAAGCGATTCGGCGATGACAAGCTTCTTCTACACCGGCGTGGCCGGTGCGGCGGCCCTGACGCTGGTCGGCCCGTTTTATTGGGTCAGCATCGAGCCGCAGGATTGGGGCTGGATGCTGGCGCTGTGCATTACCGGCATGAGCGGCCATTATTGCCTGATAAAGGCGTTCGAACTGGCGGATGCGGCCTCAGTGCAGCCCTTTTCCTATTATCAGCTGGTGCTCGTCTCCATCATCGGCGTCACCGTCTATGGCGAGGTAGTGACGTCCAACATGGTCATCGGTGCGGCGATCGTCATTGCCGCCGGCCTCTTCACTATCTGGCGTGAGCATGTGGTTTCCCGCAAGAACCGCCGGGAGACGAAATAGGCAGCCGGCGCTGGAAAGCCCCTAGACGAGCGCCGCCTCACACCGCAGCAGCATACCGAACAGGTCACGCGGCTCATCCGGGTCGGCCAGCAGATCGAGCTCCGTATAAAGCCCGGTGGATGGCAGCTTCGAGCGCACGTAACGCAGAGCCGAAAAATCTTCCGTCGCGAAGCCGACGCTGTCGAACAGCGTGATCTGCCGGTCGCTTGCCCGCCCCTGCTTTTCACCGGTTATGACCTGCCAAAGCTCGGTGACGGGATAATCCGCCGGCAATTGCTGGATTTCACCTTCAATGCGCGTCTGCGGCGGATATTCGACGAAAATATCGGATCGAAGCAGAATATCCCGATGCAACTCCGTCTTGCCGGGGCAATCGCCGCCAACGGCATTGATGTGAATGCCGGGCCCGACCATGTTGTCGGTCAGGATCGTCGCATATTGCTTGTCAGCGGTGACGGTGGTGATGATATCCGCCCCTTCGACCGCTTCCTGTGCGCTCTCACAGATCTTGATGGCAAAACCCTGCCCGGCGAGATTGCGGGCGCATTTTTCGCTGGCGGACGGGTCGATATCGAATAGCCGCAGCGTGTCTATGCCAAGAATCGCCTTGAAGGCGCGCGCCTGGAATTCGCTCTGGGCGCCATTGCCGATGATGGCCATGGAGCGGGAGTTTTTGCGGGCGAGAAATTTTGCGGCGACGGCGGAGGTGGCGGCGGTGCGCAGCGCCGTCAGGATTGTCATCTCGGTCAGAAGCAGCGGATAACCATTGCCGACATCGGAAAGCACGCCGAAAGCCGTTACCGTCTGGCGGCCTTCCTTCATGTTCTTCGGATGGCCGTTGACATATTTGAAGCCGTAAAGCGTGCCATCGCTGGTCGGCATCAGTTCAATGACGCCTTCCTTCGAATGCGAGGCGATGCGCGGCGTCTTGTCGAAGCTTTCCCAGCGGCGGAAATCCTCTTCCACCGCATCGGCAAGCTCGCGCAGGAAGGTATCGATGCCCACGCGCAGCACGAGTTTCATCATGTGATCGACGCTGACGAAGGGCACGATATTGAGGTTCGGTATCACGGTCATCATATCACCCCTTTCAGCCGGCCCGTGTCGGGCGGTCCATGACCCGCTTGCCCATCAGGCTGGCGGCGAGATCCACCATCAGGGTCGCGGTTCTACCGCGCTCGTCGAGAAACGGGTTGAGCTCCACCAGATCGAGGCTGCAGACCAGCCCGCTATCATGCAGCATTTCCATGACCAGATGCGCCTCGCGGAACGTCGCACCGCCCGGAACCGTGGTGCCGACGGCCGGCGCGATGGACGGCTCGAGAAAATCGACATCGAGACTAACATGCAAAAGCCCGTTTGCCGCCTGAACCCGCGCCAGAAACGCCCGCAGCAGAACGGCGACGCCATGCTCGTCGATCGAGCGCATGTCGTGCACGGTGATACCGCTCTTTTCCAGTGCGGCCCTCTCCGCCGGATCCACACTGCGGATGCCGATCATGCCGATATTGTCTTCCGGAACCGCATGGGAAAGCGGCGGGAAATAACCGGCAAATCCCTCTCGACCACTGAAATAGGCGACTGGCGTGCCGTGCAGATTGCCGCTGCGCGTCGTCTCAAGCGTATGATAATCGGTATGGGCATCGAGCCAGAGCACGAAAAACGGCCGGCCGGTCTCGGCCACCCGGCGCGCCATGCCGGCAACCGTCCCCGCGGAAATCGCATGGTCGCCGCCGAGAAAGATCGGCACGGCATCCGCGCTTTCACGATAGGCAGCCTCCGTCAGCGCCTCGGTCCAGGCCACGGTTTCAGACAGATGATGCACGGCGGGATTGGGATGGTTAAATTCGCGGAAGGTCGCCGGCGTCACATTGCCGGTATCGACAACGCGATGCCCCAGTTCTTCAAGGGCATGAGCAAGCCCCGCGACGCGATAGGCGCTCGGTCCCATCTCGCATCCCAATTGCCCGGCCCCGATTTGCAGCGGCGCACCGATCAACCTGATTTCCATTCCCGTCCTCGCTTTCCTGCCAACAAGCCCAGTTCACCACAGTGATCTGGCGAAATGAACATCAAATATTGGCAATATTATCGAAATAAGCTATCGATCTGGTAAAATTGATTTATCGAATTGGTCATATGGATAATCTCGACGAACGGCTCATCACTCTTTTGCGACACAATGGCAGGCGCAGCATTTCCGATCTCGCAATCGAGACGGAAACCTCGCGCGCGACGGTGCGCTCACGCATCGAAAGAATGGAAAATGACGGCACCATCATCGGTTACACCGTCATCCTGCGCGCCGATGCGGTGGAGGCCGCGATCCGCGGCATCATGATGATCGAGATCGAAGGCCATGTGACGGACCGCGTCATCCGCACCCTTGGCGGTTTTCCGGAAATCTCCGAAATCCACAGCACCAACGGCCGCTGGGATCTCATTGTGGAACTCAACGCCGCCACGCTCAGCGATTTCGACGCGGTACTGCGCCGCATCCGCCTGGTGCCTGGCATCACCGGCAGCGAGACCAGCCTTTTGCTCTCCACCCCACGCTCCACCCGGGCACGGCTCTGAACCGGGGAGCAAAACGCAAAACAGGGATAAAACGCATTTTTCGATTTTTTCGACTTGCGCCCCGGAATAAATCATCTATATGACGACCCACCAAAGCGAACGCGCCACGCGCTTTAAAGCTTTTGGGGAATAGTTCAATGGTAGAACAGCGGACTCTGACTCCGTCGATCTTGGTTCGAATCCAGGTTCCCCAGCCAAATTTCTCCAAATGAAATCAGCTTCTTGAGTTTTGAATATTGTACGGCATCGGGACGTCCCGTGCCCGGCATCGTTCACCCACGATAAACGATCGCTCCACCCGTCATACCGGCACCGGCGGCCGTCAAAAGCAGGGTTTCGCCTTCCGCGAGAGGCCGTTCGGCATTGGTGACGGAGAGTGAGAGCGGAATGGTTGCGGCGGAGGAATTGCCGAAGCTTTCTATGGTGCGCACCGTCTTTTGCCTGTCAATGCCGAGATTGCCGCAGACGGCGTCGAACATGCGGGAATTGGCCTGATGGGGCACGAAACGGTCGATATCGGCTGCCGTCGTTCCGGCTTGATGCAGCACCATTTGCGAGGTCTCGGTCATCAGCGTCACGGCACGGGAGAAGACTTCGCGGCCGTCGCGCATCGTCATCAGCGCCTCCTCAGTGGATGTATCGGCTGAGAAGGGCTGGCTGCTGCCTCCCGCCGCTATCTGGATCAGATCGTAACCGCCGCCATCCGCAACGAGATCGGCCGACAAAAGCCCACGCTGCGCCTCGCGGCAAGGCTTGAGGACGACGGCGCCGGCGGCATCGGCGAACAGGACCGCGCTTGCCCTTTCCGCCGGATTGATACGACGGCTCAATATATTGGCGGCAACGATGAGGACGGCGCGGCCGTGGGTGCGGACAAAGCCATCCGCAAGGGTGAGCGCATAAAGAAAGCCGGAACAGGCCCCGGCGAGATCGATCGCGCCGGATCGGGCAAGGCCCAGCCTGTGGGCGAGCAGCGGCGCCGAAGGCGGCAGAAGGTGATCCGGCGTGGAAGTCGCAAGCAGCGTCAGAGCGATCTCGTCGGAGCCGATTTCCGCATCTTCCAGCGCCATGCGGCCGGCTCTCGCCGCAAGGCCGCTCAGAGTGTCGCCCTCTTGCGCCCAATAACGCGTGCGGATGCCGGTGCGCCGCTCGATCCAGCCGGCCTCCAGCCCAAGACTGGTCTCTATCTCGGCATTGTCGACGCATCGTGACGGAACGGCATGACCAAAACCGGCCATGCGGGAAGAACGGGTCTGCATTGTCAGGACTTTCGGAGACGGTTCTGGAACAGGCTGAACATGGCCGCACCCCGTTTTCACGCGATGCCGAGCGCGCGCGATTTTAGCGAAGCGGTTTCGGTGACGATCCCGGCCACCTCATCGATGGCGTCAAAGGCACTGCTTAAATCTTCCACCGTCGAACAATAGGGCGGCATCAGGTAAAGCACATTACCGAGCGGGCGGATGACGAACCCGCGCTCGCGGAACAATTGCCGCATGCGCGGCCCCACCTCGGCGAGATACCCGCCGGCGGGCACCACGAGATCGAGGGCCGCGATGGTCCCCATCTGCCGGATGCCGGTGAAACGCCGGTCATCCGCAAATCGCCGGAGATTGTCGCGCAGCACCTGTTGCAATTGCCCGATGCGTTGAAGCACGGGCTCATCCCGCCAGACCTGAAGATTGGCGACGGCCGCAGCGCAGGCAATCGGATTGGCCGTATAGGAACTGGAATGGAAAAAGGTCTTGCGGCGATCCGTCGAAAAATGCGCGTCGAAAATCTCCGCGCTGCACAGCGTTGCCGCCAGCGGCAGAGAACCGCCGGTCAGGCCCTTGGAGGTGCAGAGAATATCCGGTGAAATGTCGGCCTGTTCGCAGGCGAACATGGTTCCGGTTCTGCCCCAGCCCGTCATCACCTCGTCTGCAATGACGAGGCAGCCATGGCGTTCGGCGATCTGTTTCATCCCGGCCACAACGTCCGCGCCGTAAATCCTCATGCCGCCGGCCCCGAGCACCAACGGCTCGACCAACAGGGCGGCGATGCGGCCTGAACGGCAGACGTTTTCGAACATGTCCAGTGTGTGCTGTTCGTTGCCCGCTTCCGGAAAAGCCAGCCGGTCGACGCCGAAGAGCAGCGGTTCGTAGGCGGCATTGAAGACACCGCGCTCACCGGTCGACATGGTGCCGATAGTGTCGCCGTGATAGCCATGCTCCATCACCACGATACGGTCGCGCTTTTCTCCGCGATTGTGGAAATATCCCAGCGCCATTTTCAACGCCACCTCAACCGCCGTCGAGCCGCTATCGGAATAAAACACATGGCTTAGCCCGGCGGGCGCAAGCTCGATCAGCCCGCGCGCCAGCGTTTCGGCGGGTTCATGGGAGAACTCGGCGAAAATGACCTGGTCGAAGGCCTCTGTCGCGGCGCGGATGGCCGCCATGATCGCGGGATGCCGGTGCCCGTGGGTGATGACCCACCAGGAGGAAATGGCGTCGAACAGGCGATTGCCGTCCTCATCGACGAGAAATGCGCCTTCCGCTGATACGACGCGTTTCATCGGCGGTTCCAGCCCATGCTGGGTGAAGGGATGCCAGACAGGGGAACGGCTCATGCCGGCGCCTCCAGAAAATCAGCGAGATTGAAATGTCGGGCAAATGCCCGATGCAGCGCCTCTGATGTCATCTCCGGCAGGCGCGGCAGGCGGCCGAGCCGGCGAACGGCGCCGATATTGGCGATGACGCGCTCATTTTCCCGGTTCTCGTCGCCGATGAAGACCACGCCCTGCACGGGAATGGCGCGGTGCCGCAACGCCTCGAGCGAGAGCAGCGTATGGTTGATGGTGCCAAGCGACGTTCTTGCGCACAGCACAAGCGGAATTTGCCAGCGGGCGAAGATATCGGCGAAGAGCACCCTGTCCGTCAGCGGCACCAGAAGCCCGCCCGCCCCCTCGATCACCAGCGGTCCATCCGTTTGCGGCGGCAGCAGCAGCGTAGGGTCGATCGTTACATTCTCGAGGCGGGCCGATAGATGCGGCGAAGCCGGCATTTTCAGGCGATAGGCCTCCGGTAGAATACGCGCGCGCGGCACGCCACCCAGCCGTTCCACCGTCTCGCTGTCTGTTTCTTCCTCCAGCCCGGATTGCACGGGTTTCCAGTAACGAGCCTGCAGGGCATGGGTCAACGCTGCGGAAAAAACCGTCTTGCCGATGCCCGTATCGGTGCCGGAGATGACAAAACGAGGGCTCATCTCCGCTCCTCGGCCAGCGAAAGG
Source organism: Agrobacterium sp. T29 (assembly GCF_006970545.1). NCBI lineage: Bacteria > Pseudomonadati > Pseudomonadota > Alphaproteobacteria > Hyphomicrobiales > Rhizobiaceae > Agrobacterium > Agrobacterium sp. T29. The sequence continues at coordinate 1,241,225 of NZ_CP040641.1, read as the reverse complement.
GCAAGCAGCCCGATCATATCGGCGATCTGGCTCTCATCCACATTGAGCGTGATGGCGATGCGCAGGCGCGCCGTGCCTTCCGGCACCGTCGGCGGGCGGATCGCGCGTACATCGAAACCGCCCTCCCGCAGATGCGCGGCGATACGAAGCGAACGGGCGTTGTCACCGATCATCACCGGTAATATCTGCGAGCCGCTGGGCGCAACGCCGAGCCGGGAGCGAAGCTCCTCGCCGGCAAAGTTTACCAGCTCCGCCAGCCGCAGGCGTCGCCACGGTTCATCGGCGACGATGCGCAGGGCCTCCCGCACCGCCGCCGCCATCAGCGGCGAAGGCGCAGTCGAATAGATGAAACCACGGGCGCGGTTGACGAGGTAATCGGCAAGCACCGCCGGCAGGCTCAAAAGCGCGCCGAAAAGGCCGAGCGCCTTGCCGCAGGTGTGCAATGCCACCACATTGCCATGGCCTTCCAGCTCCGCGGCAAGACCACGCCCGCCGGGGCCGAAAACACCGGTGGCATGGGCCTCATCGACGACAAGGAAGCCTCCGTGTTGCCCGGCAAGATCAGCCAGGGCCGAAAGGGGCGCACGGTCGCCATCCATGGAATAAAGGCTTTCGACGGCGATCCACGGACGGCCCCGGCCACCCTCCTGCCGCCAGCGGATTATTTCCCGTTCGAATGCCTCGACCTGATTATGCGGCACGGCGATCGCCTTCGCCTTGCCGGCCGCGATACCGTCATGGACGCTGGCATGGATCAGGGCGTCGTGAAGAACGAGGTCTTCCCGCAGCGGCAATGTGGAGAACAGCGCGACATTGGCGGCAAAACCGCTGCCGAAATAGATCGCTTTTTCCGCCCCGAAAAATGCCGCTGCTTCCGCTTCCAGCGCCTCATGTTCGCAATGGTTGCCGCGCAGCAGCCGCGAGCCGCCGGCTCCCACCGGCACGCCCCTTCCGATGGCGTCGGTAAATGCCGCTTTCAGCCGGGGTGAATCGGCAAGGCCAAGATAGTCATTGGAGGTGAAATCGATCCCCTGTTGAGGAGCGAGCGCGCGCAGCCGCGATTTGCGCTGCAGGCCAGCGAGCTTTGCCTCATAGGGGGAGAGCGCCGCGAGATTCACCGGCACCCGCCCGCCTCCCCAGACTGCAATTCCATCGGCTTCAGGCCCAGACGGCGGAAAAGCGCCGTGTCGTGGTCCTCACCCGGATTATCCGCCGTCAGCAACGTCTCGCCGATGAAGATGGAATTGGCGCCGGCCAGGAAACAGAGCGCCTGCGTCTCATCGCTCATCTCCGTGCGCCCGGCCGAAAGCCGCACATGCGAACGCGGCATGAGGATGCGCGCCAGCGCGATGGTGCGGACGAAATCGATCGGATCGACAGGATCGGCCTTGGCCAGCTTCGAGCCGGGGATCGGGATCAGCATGTTGATCGGCACGCTTTCCGGCGACACCGGCAGGTTGGCGAGCGTTACCAGCATCGAGATCCGGTCTTCCACCGTTTCCCCCATGCCGAGAATGCCGCCAGCGCAGACCTTGATGCCGGCATCGCGGACATTGGCGAGCGTTTCCAGCCGGTCCTCGAAGGTGCGGGTGGTGATGATCTGCGAATAGAACCGCTCGGAAGTGTCGACATTGTGATTGTAGTAGTCGAGACCGGCATCGGCCAGCCGCTCGGATTGCTCCGGCGTCAACATGCCAAGCGTCATGCAGGTTTCCATGCCGAGCGCCTTCACGCCCTCGACCATGGCCACCACCGCCTCCATGTCGCGCTCCTTGGGATTGCGCCATGCAGCACCCATACAATAACGCGTCGCGCCGCCCTCCTTCGCCTTGCGCGCCTCAGTCAGCACCCGCTCCACTTCCATCAGTTTGGAAGCCTTGAGGCCGGTGGGGTTGCGGGCGGACTGGCTGCAATAACCGCAATCCTCCGGGCAACCGCCGGTCTTGATGGATAAAAGCCGGCTCATCTGGATGGCATTGGGATCGAAATGACAGCGATGCACCTGCTGGGCGCGGAACAGAAGATCGTTAAACGGCAAATTATAGATAATTTTGGCTTCTTCGAGCGATAAGCCGTCGCTGAAACCCGTAATCGGAGCTGGATTTCTGTCGATTTGCGTGAAGATCTGGTCCATCTGTCGATCTTTCCCTCAAAATAAATAGATAGAAGTTCTTTTTATCTATTTTTTTAGAGCTGCTTTTTGCAAGCACTTTTTTCGAGAAAAATTTTTCGGCAGGAGAGATGGCGGCATATGCGGGGATCGGAATCGCCGGCTTTAAACGCCGAAATTCATTGAATACGCACGTGCTCACGGAAAAGATCGGGTCGGCCCATGGCGTGAAAAGTCCGCACTTGCTAAGGGTGAGGCATGATCACACTTCGTCCCTCCGAGAGCCGCGACGCTTCCCGCATCCTCGACATATGGAGCAAGGCAGTCGACGCCACCCACGGGTTCCTTCTGCCGGCGGATCGCGTCACGATCGGGCAGGAAGTCGAAGCTTTTCTGCCGCAGGCGTCGCTCACGCTGGCGGTCGATGTTTCTGATCGCCCTCTCGGTTTCATGTTTCTGCATGAAGGGCATATGGAGGCGCTTTTCATCGATCCGGACCATCATGGCCAGGGCATCGGCAAGGTTCTGGTCCAGCGGGCGCTTGCGCTCCACCCCGCATTGACCACGGACGTCAACGAACAGAACATCGAGGCCATGGGGTTTTATCGCCGGCTGGGATTCGAACTGACGGGACGCTCCGATCTCGACGGACAGGGGCGACCCTATCCGCTCGTCCATCTTCGATTTCGCGCAACGGAAAAATAGGCCGCCGGGATCGTCGGGGAGGATCAAGCCACGAACACCATAGTCCGCTTCGCAACCGACGATTTTCTGCCCGAACACCGCTTCGACCAATGGCGCGAAGTGCGCGGCAAAAGCCTGTTTGGCGTGACGATCGAGCTTGCGCGGGACCTTCGCCACAGCTTCAGGGGTTCGTTTCAGGCGCGCGCCGTCGCCGGCGCCGTGGTAACCGAGATGCGCGCTTCCTCTTACCGGGTGAACCGCACCGAAGCCGATATTGCCCGCATTGCCGGCGACAGCCTCTGCATCGGCCTGCAGGTCAGGGGCTCCGGCTTTCTGCATGCCGGCAAAAATCAGGTTCACGCGGTCGGCGGCGGCGATATCACCATCAACTATTCCGACTTGCCCTATGATGCGATACCGGGAAACGAGGCGGATTTTCACTACAGGATGCTGAAGATCCCCGTGGATTACGAGGTCATGCTCGGTCAGGCCACCGATGACCTGTTTGCGACGCGTTATGCGGAAAACAACAGTTTCTCCCTGCCCTTCCGGGCCCTTTTCAACGCGCTGAACGCCGACCCCGGCAGGCTCATCGACCCCGCCCGCGATGTCACCCATATCGCCCGGCTTGCCATGACGGCGCGCGGGCGGCTTTCGTCCGCCATGCCGGAAGTGCGCGCCGCGCTCAGGACAGGGCTCTGTTATGCGGCACAGGACATCATGATACGGAAGAAATCCCGGCAGAACCTCACCCCTGCCGCCGTCGCAAGCGAACTGGGCATTTCGCTTCGGCAATTGCACGTGGTTTTCGAGGGTGCCGAACTGTCGTTTTCCCGCACGCTCTCCTCCATGCGGATCGAGGAGGCGAGGCGGTTGCTGCTGGCCTTCCCCGCCCTGCCGGTCACGCAGATCGCCTATGGCTGCGGCTTCGACAGCCTCGCTACTTTCTACAGGGTATTTGCCGGCACCTATGGCATGACGCCCGGCGACGCCCGCGCTGCGGATATGCCGCCGGCTTAAAATTTCACCTCTGCGCGCAATGAGAAGACGCGCCATTTCAGCTCCTGTAAGGCCGATTGGATCATTCCATCCCGGAGCGCGGCCCATGACCAATTTTTTCGACTTTGCGATCTCCCGGTTGCCGACCGCGACAGCCGATTGCCGCAGGCCAGCGCCCGGCGAAATAGAGGCGATGCTGCAAAAAGAACCCTTCGCGGCGGCGCTGCGTCTGCTGGCGGGAAGTTTCATCGCCCTCTACGAAGGTTCGCCCGAGATGACCGCGCTTTTTGCGACGCGCCAGAGCCGGCTTCTGTGTCACGCGCTTCTGGCGCTCTATTTTCAGAAATGCGGTGCCTGTGAAACAGGAGAGGGAGAAGCCGCCCTGACGCGGGAAGATTTCGGCCATCTGGCGCTTCGGCATGGGCTCGCCAGCCATAGTGTCGCTTATGCCTTCTTCAAAGAGGCGCTGAAACGCGGAATGACACGCCCGGTAGACCGGTCCAGCGACGGGCCCGGCAATGGGATCGTGCCTTCAGCCCCGGCGCTGGCGATGCTCGCCCAATGGTACGACGTGCATTTTCAGGCGCTGGATCTGCTCGATGAGGGCTTCAGGGCATCACGTTTCATCAAGCGGTCGGAGGCCATGCTTCCCCATATCCACCCCCGCATATCGCAGGCGTTTCTGTCGCATCCGGAGGTGCGCTGCCCCGGCCCGCTTTCCATCATCTTCAACTGGTTCGATGCCGGCGGACTGTTGATGGACCGCCTTATCGCCGGCATCGACTGGGAAAGGCCAACCGAACAGGGCAGGCGCCTGACCGATGTGGAAACCGTGACGCAACTGGCGACATCCCTCTCCCTGTCGCGTATCCATATCGGCCGCAAGCTAGCGGCGGCCGAACTGATCGGCGGCATCGGCTGGAGCGGACGACGCGGCCGTTCCGCGCTTTGGATTTCGCAGGGTTTTTACGAGGAATATGCCCGCATGCAGGCCCGCAAGCTCCTTATTCTCGATGAAGCCTTCATCGACTTCGTGTGAGGTGCGGGCAGGCTGCAGGCCCTGCCGTTGCGCGTGCCGGCCTCGGTCCACGTGAATGCGACATAACGGCTTTCGTCAATGGTTATGAGGGATATCCATTGACAAATCACAGGACTACAGCTTTTCTACGGAACATGCGTGAGATGTTGCGAACATCGAAATTGCTGGCCCTTTTGTTTAGACTGGTGATGATACTGTCACTGGCTGGCTATAGTGTTTCCACCGTCAATGCCGCAATGCATCCTGCCGAAGCCGGTGGAATGCAGCACGATCAGTCCGCCATGATGGATCACGGCGCGACGATGGACCATGGCGCCTCAGCCATGATGTCCGACAGTCATGATCACAACGATATGGCCGAACAGGACGGCGGCGTCAAAAAGCCCGTCAAGCCGCAATGCTGCGGCGATTTCTGTCTCGGCATGGCGGTTCTGATCGGCCACGACACCATTGGCAGACCCGTCGTCAACAGCATCCGTTCCTTCCTCGACGACAGCAAGGCGCTGGGCCAGACCCCGCTCCTTCACCGCCCCCCGAATATCTGAACAGGCAAAGCCCGCCTTTGGGCAATGACCGTGCGTGAGCGGCTTTAGCGCCGTCGCGCCGTTGCATCTCCTGTTCGGAAAATACCCATGAACCCAATTTACATTGTGGTTGCGGCGCCCCTGCTTCTGGGCGGCTGCACAGCCACATCCATGATGAACGACGCCGCCTCCTATGACGACGCGGCAAACCCGTCGCTCGGCGCGGCCCCCATCCGCTATCAGACCCCGGTCGCGGGTTACACGCACCGCGCGCCGGTGGACCCGAAGCCCTGGCGTAACCAGAACGATGCGCAGGCTCCGAAAGGAGACGCATCATGACGATACTTACCTTCAAACTCGGAGCGAAACTCGCGACCGCCCTTTGCCTGCCGTTTCTTCTCGGCGGCTGTGTCACGGCCGCCCAATATGCGTCGCGTGACGCCGGTTTCACCAATGTTTCGGCCAGGACATCCGAGGCGACAGGCAAGCAGGCGGTCTGGGTGCAAAACCGGGCCGAGGCGCAGGCGACGCAGGCCCGCGTCAAATCGCTGATGGCCACCGGCAAAAGTCTCGATGTCGAGACGGCGGTACAGGTTGCGCTCCTGAACAACAAGGGTCTTCAGGCAGCCTATGCCGATCTCGGCGAATCCGCCGCCACCGCATGGCAATCGACCATGTTGGTCAATCCGCGGGTCGGCATCGGGCTGACGGGGATCGGCACCCCGGGTCTCAGGGCCTATCAGGCGATCGAGGGTGTCGTCGTCACCAATATTCTGGCGCTGGCTACCCTCAAGAAAAATGTCGAGATCGCCGACACCGGCTTCCGCAAGGCGCAGCTTGGCGCCGCGCTGAAGACACTGCAACTGGCGGCCGATACCCGCCGCGCCTGGATTACCGCCGTGGCGGCATGGGAAAATGTCGGCCAACTGGCGCAGGCACAGACCGCGGCGGATGCCGCATCGGAACTTGCCGTGAAACTTGGCGAGGCGGGTTCGCTCAACAAGGAGGGCCAGGCCCGCGAGCAGGTCTTTTACGCCGAGTTGACCGGCCAGATCGCCAGGGCGCGGCTTGAAGCCCGTCTTGCCAAGGAGGAGCTGACCCGGCTGATGGGACTGTGGGGAGCGGATATCGAATACACCATTCCCAACCGTCTGCCCCCGCTTCCGAAGGCGCTTACCAAACGGGATATGATCGAGGCCGAAGCGCTGCAGCGCCGCGTGGACTTGCAGATGGCAAAGCTCGATCTGGAGGCGACCGCCCGGTCGTTCAAGCTCACCGAAGCCACCCGATACGTGACCGATCTCGAAATCCGTTCCGGCTTCGAGACCGAACGCGAGCTGGAAGACGGCGAAATCCACAAGCAGACCACCGGCAATGCCGAGCTGGAATTCGTCATTCCGATCTTCGATTCCGGTCAGGCGCGCATGCGGGAATCCGAACTGGCCTATATGCGCGCGGCGAACCTGCTGGCGGAAAAGGCGGTCAATGTCCGCTCGGAAGCCCGCTCCGCCTATCAGGCCTATCGCTCGAACTATGACATCGCCCGGCATTACCGCAACAGCGTGGTGCCGCTGCGCACCAAAATCGAGGAGCAGTCGCTGCTGACCTATAACGGCATGATCACCAACACCTTTGAGCTTCTGGCCGACAGCCGGGAAAAGGTCAATTCAAGCCTGCTTGCCATCAACGCGAAACGTGACTTCTGGCTCGCCGAGGCCAGCCTCGCTCCCGCCATTTACGGCGGCGGCACGGGTGCTGCGGCAGGCGCGGAGACCGAGGTTGCCGCCGCTGGCGGCGGCGGTGGCGGACACTGAGAAAGGAAACGACCATGTTTAACAGAAGAAACTTTCTGGGTGTCGGCGCCGCAATGGTCTCCTCGGCGACCTGGGCGAAAACATCCAATACCAGCCTGCCGGAAGCGGCAGTGATGGAAACGGCTGCGACCCAGGCCCCGGTCAAGCCCACCACCGGCCCGGATTACAACCCCGTCGTCACCCTCAACGGCTGGACCCTGCCCTTCCGGATGAACAACGGCGTCAAGGAATTCCACCTTGTCGCCGAGCCGGTGGAGCGCGAAATGGCGGAGGGCATGACCGCCCGCCTCTGGGGTTATAACGGCCAGTCGCCCGGCCCGACCATCGAGGCCGTCGAAGGCGACCGGGTGCGTATTTTCGTCACCAACAAGCTGCCGGAGCATACGACGATCCACTGGCACGGCATGATCCTGCCATCCGGCATGGACGGCGTCGGCGGGTTGTCGCAGCCGCATATCCCGGTTGGCAAAACCTTCGTCTACGAGTTCGATCTCGTGAAATCCGGCACCTTCATGTACCACCCGCATTCGGACGAGATGGTGCAGATGGCGATGGGCATGATGGGCTTCTTCGTGATCCATCCGAAGGACCCGGCCTTCATGCCGGTGGACCGCGACTTCGTGTTCCTCATCAATGCCTTCGACATCGATCCCGGCTCCTATGTGCCGAAGATCATGACCATGACCGACTTCAATCTGTGGTCATGGAACAGCCGGGTGTTTCCGGGCATCGATCCGCTGGTGGTTTCCAAGGACGACCGGGTGCGCGTGCGCGTCGGCAACCTGACCATGACCAACCATCCGATCCACATGCATGGTTACGATTTCGAGGTGACCTGCACGGACGGCGGCTGGGTGCGGCCCGAGGCGCGCTGGCCGGAGGTGAGCATCGATATCCCCGTGGGTGCGATGCGGGCCTATGAATTCGACGCCAAATATGTCGGCGACTGGGCGATCCATTGCCACAAGTCGCACCATACGATGAATGCGATGGGACATGACGTTCCGACCTTCATCGGCGTCGACAAGAAGGCCGTCGCGGAGAAAATCCGCAAGGTGCGGCCGGAATATATGCCGATGGGCACCGCCGGCATGGCCGATATGGGCGCGATGGAAATGGAGATCCCCGAGAATACCGTACCCATGATGACGGGTTGGGGTCCGCACGGCCCCATCGAGATGGGCGGCATGTTCTCCGTGGTGAAGGTCCGCGAAGGCATCTCCGCGGGCGATTACTCCGATCCCGGCTGGTACGAAAACCCGCCCGGAACCCAGGCCTGGGAATGGACCGGCGGGTTGCCGGATACGACCAAGACCAATGACCCCAAAACGCAGATCACGCCGAAACCGATGAAACACGGCTGATCGCGCAGACCCCAACCCCACAAGAACCCCACCAAAATCAAGGAAATATGGAATGTTCAAACTGAAAATTGCGCTGCTTCTTGCCGCTCTCGCCACGCCCGCCCTTGCATCGGGCACCCACGGCGGCGGCCATGAAGCGATGGCGATCGGCGAACCGGGCGACAAGGCCAAGGTGACCCAGACCATTCAGGTGACGATGAAGGAAACGCCTGACGGCAAGATGCTGTTCACCCCCGCCAAATTCGACTTCAAGAAAGGCAAGACGGTTCGCTTTGTCGTGAAGAATGTCGGCGAACTGGACCATGAATTCATTCTCGACGAACAGAAGGCCAATCTGGAGCACAAGGCCGCCATGGAGAAGGCTCCGGAGATGGAGCACGACAATCCGAACGCGATCAGCCTCGCGCCCGGCGAAAGCGGCGAAATCATCTGGAAATTCACCAATGACGGCATGTTCGAATTCGCCTGCCTGAAACCCGGGCATTACGAGGCCGGCATGCGCGGCGATCTCAAAGTTTCTGCAAAGTAACCCGGCAACAAAGGAATCTGACCATGAAGACCATCGTTAAAATCACCGTTGCAGCAGCACTCCTGCTCACCGCTCCCCTCAGCGCATTCGCAGAGGAATTCACCAAGGGAACGGTAAAGAAGGTCGATGCCGCAGCCAAGAAGGTCACCATCATCCATGAAGAACTGAAGAACCTCGACATGCCGGCCATGACGATGGTGTTCCGCGTCAAGGACGATGCGATCCTGGCCAAGCTCAAGGAAGGCGCCAATATCGAGTTCGTCGCCGAACGCGCCGACGGCAAGCTGGTCGTCGCCCAGGTGAAATAAGGCCTCCGGTCGCTCGGCAAGAAACAGCAAGGGCAGCGGCTTTCGCTGCCCTTTTGATATTGGGCGGATAGGATTCCCCTCGGCCTTATTGTTCCGCAAATGGCCTTGTTTCCGCGGCGGGCCGCGTCCCGTCGACCCTGCGCGAGAAGGCGGCGTCTATCGCCTGCCGGTTGTTCATGAACGGCCGCTGGAGCAGAAGGAACACCGCGAGCATCAAGGGCCATGCAATCAGGACATCGGAGAGAAAGTGAGCGCCCATTGCCACCCTGTTCAGGGAGACAATCACGATAAATGGCGCCAGTATCGCGATGCCGATCAGGCGAAATTTCTCTGGCAGAAGAATTGTGAAGGCCAGAAGAGCGGCTGCGGAAGCGCTTTCACCGGAAGGAAAAGAGCAATTTCGGGCGCAGCCACCGTCAAGGGAAAGAACCGGTGTAAACAACAGGTCTCCCCCGAACTCGCCAAGATGGCGCGGTCTTGCCCTGCCAAACGCGTTTTTCAGTATATGAACCGAGGCGCCCGGTCCGAGAGCAAAAAAGACACCAATAAGCAGCAGCTTGTGCGGTGGAAAAAGCCGGTGCAGGCCGCCCGAAAATGGCATGAGGACAAGCATGCATACCAGCCCCGACAATAGAACCGGCGGAAGCATGCGGTTCAGATCTCGGACGGAAACGAGGAACTCGTCCTCGCCAAGGTGAAAACGGTCCGTCCAGAATTGCCGGCTCACCTCAAGATCGATATCCGACCTGACCGTGAAGACGATCATCATCGCAAGAGCGACCAGAAGGGCCAGCAGGGAGGAACTGCCGGAGGCACGTAAAAAAGCCTGACGGGCGACATGGATGGCGCCTGCGCGAAATTTCGACCTCTGGGTCCAATTCCGCTTTTTCCGGTCGGTTTTACTGGCGAGAGGCTGGTGCATGGCCAGTTCTCTTCCGCAGAAATGTCAAGGCTTTGCGGAGAAAGAGACAAGACTGCAAGGAAAGCGGCACCGATAGTGTTTATTCGGGGATGGAGGCTCTTGCCCGATGTTTCGCATCCGCTTAGCGTCCCGGCGTTACCACGGCTTACAGAAGCAGATTTGCGGATCGAGTATGGACAAAGGGCTTATTCTGATCGTCGAAGACGACCCCGATATTATTCAGATTCTGGACGCCTATCTCATTCGCGAAGGATACAGAACCGTCAGGGCGAGCGACGGAGAAATAGCGCTGACGCATTTCTCCATGTTGAGACCGGATCTGGTTCTGCTCGACATTCGCCTGCCGAAGTTCGATGGCATCGAGGTGTTGAACCGCATCCGGCGGGAACGGGATACGCCTGTCATCATGGTCACCTCTCTTGCGGAGGATATGGACAAGCTGACCGGCCTTCGCCTCGGCGCTGACGATTACATCGTCAAACCTTTCAATCCCCACGAATTGATCGCGCGGGTGAATGCCGTGCTGAAACGCACGCGACAGCCGGCCGCCGGCGGGGTCTTGCGCTTCGGGGCCATCGAAGTGGACACCGAAGCCTATGTCGCGGCCGTTTGCGGCGATGGGGGACGGACCGTTCTGCCCCTGACGCTGAGCGAGTTCAGGATACTCGCCCATATGACGCGCCGCCCCACCACGCCTTTCAGCGCGCCGATATTCTGGATGCCTGCCTGCCGGAAAGCGATGCGCTGGCGCGCACCATCGACACGCACATCGCCAATCTGCGCAAGAAACTGGCGGATCATGGCGCCTGCGGTTATCTGGTCTCGGTGCGCAGCGTCGGTTATCGGCTGGCCGGGGAGCAGAAACCATGAAACTCTGGCGACTGCGCCTGCGCACGATGACGGCGATCACGATCACCACGATGCTCATCTTTGCCGTCGCGTTGGTCTATTTCGGCGTTTCCTGGTATGCGGACAATATTGAAGAGCGCATCATCGCCCAGCTTTCGCCCGATGCCTCCAAGGCCTTCTCGGATATCGACCGGGGCGTGATGCCGGACCAGCGCCAGCTTCAGGCCCTTATCGAGGTTTTGCCGGGCCTGGAGGACGAGGCGGATAACGAGCTTATCAAATCGGTGTTCGTCTTCGGATTGCTCGGTGTCCTTCTGTGCAGCCTGCTCGGTTACTTCATCTCGCGGCGCATTGCAGCACCTCTCGGCGAACTTGCAGACGCTGCGCGGCGCATGGCGACCGGCGATTTCAGCGGAGGCGCAAAGATCAAGGCGAACCCCATCGCCGAAGTCGCATTTCTGGTCGACAGTTTCGAGAGCCTGACGCGGGAGCTTCAGATGATGGAGCGCCGGCTGAAGTTCAACACGATGGCGGTGGCCCACGAATTGCGCACCCCGCTGACGATCCTGCAGGGCCGTTTGCACGGCATCGCGGATGACGTCTTTCCCCTCGACAAGCAAGCCATTCGCCACCTCATCGTCCATGTGGAAGGGCTGGCGCGTCTTGTCGATGATTTGCGCACACTTTCCCTGGCGGAAACCAACAGCCTCGTCAAAGACACGCAGCCGCTTGATCTTGCCGCCGAATGCGCGGCCGTGGCCGAAGCGGCGCGGCCGCTGATGGATGAGGCCGGCATCGATATCGATATGTCGCTGGAGCCCGCTCCCATTTGCGGCGACCGCCAACGCCTTCGGCAGTTGCTGCTGATCCTGATGGACAATGTGCGCCGCTATGCGGCGAGCGGCAAGTTTCTGCGCTGTTCGACCGGGCTTCAGGATGGGCGGCCCTTCGTCACGATCGAGGATAAGGGGCCGGGCTTTCCCCCTGGCGTCGAGGCGCACGGCATCGAACTCTTCTGGTGAACGGAGCCGTCACGCGCGCGCAAGACCGGCGGTACGGGGCTCGGCCTGTCGATTGCCCGCGCGATCGCACGGGCGCATGACAGCGATCTGCAGATAAAGACACGACCGGGCGGCGGAACCATCGTGACGGTTCTCTTCGCGCAAACGCCCTGAAAAATTTCCGCGGGCAATCCGCTGCGGCAACGAATCGGTCTTCATGGAAGACAGGCTGTTTCTCGACAGAATCTCGACAATTCCGGCGCATGCCCCGGCTGAACGCTCATGTTCTGCCGGAAGCCCATGTATGTCGCGCATTCAAGATGCTGCCGTTCTGGCAGCGAAACGCCCGGTCACCGATGAGGTGGTCCAGACGGTTTCGGAAACACCTCATTTTTTGTTGTTCCGGAGAATTATGACCTTTGCCGGACGTGCCCACTGGAAGCGCGCCGTCCTTTTCTGGCTGCGTTTTGCAGCCGATCCATTGGTCACCTTTCGATGGTGGTGGTTTCTGGCCGGGTTTTCAGCGGAGCGAGAATTGCCGCTCCCGCATGACGACCTTCTCCAAAAACCGCTTTCGAAATTCCTGATCAATAAAGTTTCCCGGAAGAGACGGCTGGCTTTTCTCATGGACAATTTCGCAATTGCGGACCGGCATTTTCCCAGGAGCACCATGGCCGGGCTGTGGACGGGAAAAACCATGGACATGGGCACCGTTCGCGGCCGGAACGATGAATATCGATGCATTCTGGCGTTGGCGGATCGTTGCGGCGGCCGGCACGAGGGCGCTTTTGCTGTCAGGCTCGTGCGCGCCCATGACAACGCCGTTCTGTGGACGGCGACATTTACTTTTCTGGAAGGATGCGAAACGCAGCACCACACGATTGTCGTCGGAGGCATGCAGGGTCCACGCGCCGCAAAAGAGCAAATGGTGTCGGTGACGCGCGATCTCTCGGGACTTCGCCCCAAGGAAGCAACACTGATGGTTCTGCAAGGTCTCGCCTGCGAGGGTGCGCTCCGCTATTTCGCTGTCGCCCATTCCAGACACCCCATCCGCTACCGTCGCGCCCGGCGGCAAAAAATGATGGTTTCAGACATCGATGCCTTCTGGCGGGAACGCTCCGGCGAACCGGACAAGACATTCGGTTTCAAAGTGCCATTCTCCAGCCTCGAGGGGAGAGACAAGCGCAGCCACATGAAATTGTCTTTTTTCAACCTCGGCAAACGCTTCCGAGAGGGCAAGGCAACCGAAAGCGCCTAGGGATATCGTGGAGAAAGTCTTGCGGGGGAAGGGTCGGGAGGCTCCGCCCATGCCCATATTTTCGCGCCGCATCGTGGTGCGAAAGTTACAGCCGATAAATATGACAAAAAAAATCATCTTTATCGGCTCGGCCGTCTTGCTGCGCGCGGATGGCCGGTGTTATCCAGAGACCATGCAGCAAATTGACAGCCCGGATCTTCTGGACGCGTTTTTGAATGTGAAGAGCAAGCTTGCCGCGGCGATCTATCACCGCGTGCGTTGCCACGCGACCACCTTCGATCTCGTGCAGGACACGTTCCTGCGATTGTGGGAGCGGCGGAAGCTGCTTGGCCTCACGGGCGATCTTTGCGGTTATGTCATCATCACCGGCAGAAACCTTGCCATAGACCATGAGCGGCGCAAGCGTATCGCCCCGGTCTTTACCGGCATCGAACATCTTGCTTTCGTCGCCGATCCCTCGCCCACGCAGGAAACCTGCATGATCGGGCGGCAGGAGCTGGAACGCCTGCAAATGCTTGTCGATGCCCTGCCGCCGCGATGCCGGGACGTATTCCTGCTTTCGCGTATCGAAGGCCTGACCTTTGTGGAAATCGGCCAGCGGCTGCATATTTCGCCGAAAACCGCTTTCGGCCATATGGTCACCGCTCTTGAAAAGCTGAAGACCGGCATGACGCCGCCGGGCGAGAGATGAAGGTGGCCGGAGGCAAAGATGCGACTGCGGAGACGCCGGCCGGCCGCGAAACCGCAGCCCAAGGTGACGAAGCCGCAATAGCGCATGCGGCGGCAAGCTGGTTTGCGCATTTTCTGGAGCCCGGCGCCACCGCAGCCGACGAAAGCGAATTCCGGTGCTGGATCGAGGCCGACGAGCGCCATGCACGCGCCTATGCCGATATCGAGCGCATATGGCTCGGTGCCGGCATGGGGCCGCAGCTTGCACAGGCGCAGCCGCTTGGCCGCCGTCGGTTGCTGAAAAACGGCGCAGCGGGACTTCTGCTGATCGGCGGCGTCGGAGCCGCAGCGTGGCAGGCGACACGCCCGGCCGGAGACTATGAAACCGCGATTGGCGAGACCCGCGGCATCGCACTTTCCGACGGTTCGACCGTCGAGCTTTCCACATCGAGCGCCATTTCCGTGAATTTCACCCCGCAGCGGCGGCAAATCACGCTGCTGTCGGGTGAGGCGTTCTTCCGGGTCGCGCCGGATCGGAACCGGCCATTTTCCGTCATTGCGGAAGACCTGGTGACCACGGCGCTCGGTACCGCCTTTTCCGTCTGTCGCGCGGGTTCCTCCGTCTCGGTTTCGGTGGCCGAACATGCCGTCGAGGTCGCCGCCAGACAGTCGCGGCAGGCGGTGGAGGCCGGTTACAGCATCTCCTACCGCGACGGTGTTCTCTCGCGACCCGAAGCAACCGATATCGAAACACGGCTTGCCTGGCGGCAGGGCAAGCTGGTCTTCATCTCGACGCCCCTCAAAGAGGTCGTCGCGCGACTGGAGCAATGGCGTCGCGGCCGCATGATCGTTCTGGGCGATGCGCTCGGCAGACAGCCAGTGACGATGATCGTCGATGTCAGACGCCGGGAAAAAATCGGGCAAATCCTCGAAGAGGGCCTGCTCGTCACGGTCACCGATTACTCCCCCTGGCTGTCGGTCATCCGCCAGCGCTAGAGCATTTCAAGGAAAAGCGGCGCGCGGTTCTCCGTCCGGAAATGCGAAAACACTCCAGGGGCATTGCCTGCACACGCGCTTAAAAAAATTTTGTCCGGGGACCGAGGTTTTGCGCAAACGGAATCGTACTCGTGTTTTGAGGCCGTCATTGCGGCAACAGGAGCAGGGGAAGGTATATTACCGTGTCTAAGCGTAAAAATCATTTCAGCCACCGTCATTCAGCAACCGGATCATTTCGTATCCTGCTTCTCGCCACCGTCGCCGGCCTTGCCCTGACCGGCCCTCTGCCGGCGGCCGCACAGACGGCGACGCAGGCAAGCGCGCTGCAATTTTCAATCGCGCCGCAACCGCTCTCGAGCGCGCTGGTGCGTTATTCCTCCATCACCGGCGTCGATGTCGTGTTTAACGGCGAAATTCCGGCGACGGTAAGGACGGCGGGTGTCACAGGTGCGTTCAGCCGCAAGGATGCCCTCACGCGCCTGCTTGCCGGAACCGGCCTTTCCTACACCTTCACCAGCGCCAACACCGTGCGGCTCAGCAACCCTGGCGCCGCCGCAGCGCCGGTTGCGGGCTCCACCCTGCTCCAGCCCATCGAACTGACAGGCAACAGGGGCGGTGGTGACAACGCCACCGTGGCGGCCAAGAACAGCTCCGGCGCCACCAAGCTCGATACGCCGCTCATCGAGACGCCCCGCTCAGTCGCGGTCGTCACCAAAAAGGAAATGCAGCAGCGCGGCGTGCAGGACATTATCGAGGCCGTGCGCTACTCCGCCGGCGTCACCACCGGCACCGCCGCCGGCTTCGATCCGCGCTTCGACCAGATCTATATTCGCGGCTACGACGCCACCACCATGGGCGACTACAAGGACGGGCTGCGTCAGCCCTATTTGAACTACGGCATGTTCCGCACCGATCCCTATTCGCTGGAGCGTGTGGAAATCGTCCGTGGCCCGATCTCGGTGCTTTATGGCGCAGGCACGCCCGCCGGCATCGTCAACAAGACATCGAAACTCGCAAACGGCACGCGCATTCGCGAGGTTGAGGCGCTTTACGGCACGGAAACCCGCAAGCAGGCCGCCTTCGATATCGGCGACACGATAGACGCTGACGGTACATTGTCATACCGCGTGGTCGGACTGGCGCGCGCCGGCGACACCAATTTCGATATTGCCGACGACCGCTATTTCCTTCAGCCGTCCTTTACCTGGAAGCCGTCCGACCAGACCAGCCTCACCGTTTACGGGCTCATCCAGTCCACCGAAACCGACGCTTCGGTCGCAGCACTGACCGATCCGGCCGGCAATGTCCTGCGGCTGCGTGGAAGCGATCCCGATTACGATTATCAGAAAATCCGCCAGCAGCAGGTGGGTTATAATTTCGAGCACGAATTCAACGATAGCCTGACCTTCAGGCAGAATCTTCGTTATTCGCATATGGATCTGCGCAGCCGTTATCTCAGCGTATCGAGCTGGACCGGCACCGTCGCCCATCGCGATCCCTGGGCGATCCGCGACGACATGAAGGCCTTCCAGGCCGACAACCAGCTTGAATGGAGCTTCGACACCGGCCCCGTTTCCCATACGCTGCTGACCGGCCTCGACTACAGCAATGTGAAGTCTTCATTCGCCTATGGTTATGCATCCGGCGGCTCCGCCTTCGACTTCGATATCGCCAATCCGCGCTACGGTTTCTCCGGGCCGACACCCGCCTACAGCGCCTATCAGTCGGAAGCCGATCTGCGGCAGGTCGGGCTTTACGCCCTCGACCAGATGGAACTGGACAAATGGCGTTTCACCCTCGGCGGCCGGCAGACCTGGGTGGACCAGACCCGGCAGGGACCGGTGACGGAAGACGTGCAGAAGGACGCCTTCACCGTTCAGGCAGGCGCACTCTATGCCTTTGACAACGGCGTTTCGCCCTTCTTCAGCTATGCCACCTCCTTCGATCCGGTTACCAAGCTTTCCGCCACCGGCGAAACGCTGAAGCCCACCGAAGGCGAGCAGTTCGAACTGGGCGTGAAGTATCAGCCGCCCGGAACAGACATCATGCTTTCGGCGGTCGCCTATCATCTGGCGGAAAAGAACAAGCCCGTGGCGATCGATCCCGCCGGCCTGATATTCCGCTCGCTCGGCGAGGTGACCAACAAGGGCTTCGAACTGGAGGCGAAGGCCAATATCGCCACCGGCTGGGATGTGATCGCCGCCTATAGCTACACCCACTCCAGGATCACGGCGGGCGACGACGCCGGCAATACACCTTCCTCGGTGCCCACCCATGTGGCCTCGCTCTGGGCGAACTATACCTTCCAGGAAGATACGCCTCTCCATGGCCTCTCGGCCGGAGCGGGCCTGCGCTATGTCGGTGAAAGCTATACCAGCACCAAAAACATCGCGAAGAACGATGCTGCCATCTATCTCGACGCCGCTCTTTCCTACGATTTCGGCGCGCTTGACAAGGATTATGACGGCCTCGTCGCCTCCTTCAATGTCCGCAACATCGCCGACGACCGCAATGTCGCCTGCACGGACGGTTATTGCTATCTCGGACAGGGCAGGAACATCACGGCGTCCCTGAAATATCGCTGGTAACCGTGGCGACCGCAGGCGGCAACCCGGCGGCGGGGCGCATGGCGAAGACCATGGCGCCCTGCCGGCAATCGGCGCATGAAGGGCTTCCGGACTTCGCGTCCGTCGGCTCTTTCGGCTATTGCACGGACAAGTTCCTGCTTGCACCGCCCTGCGGTGCGGAGGTTCTGCCTTGCCGGCAGCTTGCCTGCGAAGATGTTTTTTGCGGCTTGATGACCCGCCACAACGCTGCCCATCCGGACGCCGACCCGAGGGCCGCGGCATCGCTCTGGACACTTTATTATTTCAGCCTGCTGACCATCACGCCCACCGTCTGCCGCCTCGTTCACGGCCGCCGCCTGCCTCTGGCTCTTGGCGATCTGAGCGTGATCATCGATGCGGAAAACGCCCTGCCGGTCGCATTCCTGCTCCCCCATGCCGGCGATCAGGCCGGCAAGGCATCCGCGCCCGAAGATCTGCATGGGCTTTTGCGCGATCACCTCGCGGCACTCATCCCCTCCATCGCCAGGGCTGCGAAACTTGCCCCGAAATTGCTGTGGAACAATGCCGCCGTTTATCTGTCGTGGATCATCGGGGAAATCGAGGCGCAGGCCGATCCGGCGCTCGCACGCGCCTGCCGGGCGGTGATCGACGATCCCCTGTGGCCGGATGGCAGCCGCAATCCCATGTCCGGCATGGTGGTTAAGGGCAACAGGCGCGTTTGCTGCCTGCGATACATGATCCCCACCATTGGCGGATGCGGCGCAAGCTGTCCTCTGCCCTGCGGACAAAATCAGGACACGCATGATGCCTGACCATTCGCCCACTCGCCGGCTGCTGATGGCCGCAGCGCTGACCCTGCCATGGCAGAGCGGTGCGAAAGCGGCGATGCCGAAGGGCGGCATCGTCTCGCTCGATTACGGGCTTGCTTCCACCCTGCTCGCGCTCGGCACCGCGCCGGCGGCCATCGCCGCACGCGCGGACTGGGACACATGGATGGTGGAGCCTGCCATGCCGGAAGGCGTGGCCGACCTCGGCTTGACCGCCGAAATCAATTTCGAAGTGCTGGCGAGGCTGAAGCCCGACGTCATCCTGTCAACGCCTTTCCTTGCCTCGCTTACCCCGAAATTACAGTTGATCGCTCCGGTGATGGAATTTCCCATCTATACACCGGAAAGCGACGCCCTGACGGCGTCCTATGCCGCGACCCGCAAGCTTGCCGCGGCCCTTGGCAGGGAACAGCGGGGAGAGGATTTCCTCTCGCGGGCCGAAGCCTGCTTTGCCGATTGCCGCCGCCGGCTTGAAAAATTGCGGCCGCCGCCGGTCGCCGTCATCAATTTCATGGATGAGCGCCATGCGCGGGTCTATGGCGGCCCCGGTCTTTATCAGGGCGCCATGGAAAAGATCGGTCTTGCCAATGCCTGGCCGGGAAAGACCAATTATTGGGGGTTCGAAACCATTGCGCTGGAGGCGCTGGCCGTCCTTTCGGCGGATGCCCGGCTCATCGCCTTCGAACCGCTGACACCGCCCGACATTCTCTCGCGGCTCGATCAAAGCCCGCTCTGGAGCAATCTGCCCTTCGTCCGGGCGGGCCGGGTCTCCACCCTTCCCGGCGTGCTGATGTTCGGCATGGTGCAGGAAGCCATGCGGTTTGCCCGTCTGGTGACCGAGCATCTGGAAAGCCACGCCTGATGCCGCCGGTCCTCCTGCGCCTCCTCACCCCCGCCGGTGTTGCCGCCAGCCTCTTCCTCCTCGGCGCCATCTTTGCCGTCAGCGATATCTGGCCGGATCTGCATCGATTGAGCGGCGGCGGTGCGCAATATGATGTTGAGCGGCTCATGCTGCTCTATTCCACCCTGCCTCGCATGGTGACGGCGCTTCTGGCGGGTGCTGCGCTGGCGCTGGCCGGCGCATTGTTGCAGCATGCCTTGCGCAACCCCCTCGCCTCGCCCTCGACGCTCGGCATTTCAGCGGGCGCCAATCTTGCCGTTGCCGCAACCATGTTCGCCTTTCCCACTCTGGAAGGCATCAGCCGCGATGTGGTGGCGATGGCGGGCAGCGCATTGGCCGCCCTTGCGGTGTTTTCCATTGGCGCAAGACGCGGATTTTCACCGCTGTCGCTCGTCCTCGCCGGTCTGATGATCGGCATCTGGTGCGCCGCCGCCTCGGCCATTCTCGTCCTTCTCAACGAACGGTATCTAAGCGGCCTGTTCATCTGGGGTGCGGGGTCGCTGTCTCTGCAAAGCTGGGCCGTTCCCGTCACCCTCTTTCCGAAAATTCTGGTCCTGACTGCGCTTGCCGGGCTGATCATGCGGCCTTTATCGCTGATGGAACTGGGGGATGTCAGCGCCGGAGCGCTCGGCCTTTCCGTCGTGCGGCTGCGGGTTCTTGCGGTATCGATCGCGGTTGCATTGGCCGCGCTTGTCACCAGCGCCGTCGGCGTCATCGGTTTCGTCGGCCTTGTCGCACCCGCCATAGCGCGGCTTGCGGGTGCCCGCCGCATCGCCCAACAAATCCTCTGGTCGCCGCTCATCGGCGCAGGCCTGCTGCTTCTGACGGATGAAATCGTCAAACGCCTTTCGGATATCACCGGCGGGCTGATACCGACCGGCGCCATGACGGCCCTGTTCGGCGCGCCGCTGGTGCTGTTTCTGCTGCCCCGCCTGAAAGCCATGCAGAGGGAATTGCCCGCTCCGCCGCCGGGCATCGTTAAACAGCGTCGCCTTTCCCCCATCATGGTCCTGTCTTTCGTTGGCCTGCTGGTTGCGGGCGTAACGGCCGCCATTCTTTTCGGCCGTGCGCCGGATGGAAGCTGGGGTTTGCTGCCTATCGGTGAATGGAGCGAAATTCTGCCCTATCGCTGGCCGCGGGTCGTCGCGGCCTTCGCAGCCGGGAGCCTGCTTGGAGCAGCCGGCGCCATTCTCCAGCGCCTGACCGGCAACGAGATAGCAAGCCCGGAAGTGCTTGGCGTTTCAGCCGGTGCAACGCTGGGCATGGCCGTCGCGCTTTTCGCCTTCACCGCTTCCGGGCCGATGCTGCAACTGGGTTTTGCGAGCGCCGGCGCCGCCGCGGTTCTTTTCGCCATCCTGTCGCTCGGCCTCAGGTCCGGTTTCACGCCCGAGCGTGTTCTTCTGACCGGCGTGGTGCTGACGGCCATGCTCGACGCCGTGATCGGCGTGCTGGCGGCCGGCGGAGACCCGCGCGCCATGATGATCATTCGCTGGATGGGAGGCTCGACCTATCTCGTCGATGGTTTCACCGCCCGGATCGCGGCCGTCTGCGCGGTGGTTTTCGCAACCATGGCCATTCTGGCGCATCGCTGGCTTACCCTGCTGCCACTCGGTGCGGGTGCTGCGCGGGAACTTGGCGTCCATGTTCCGTCGGCACGGGCCGCACTGTTCATTCTCGCGGCCGCCATGACGGCGGCGGCGACGCTCATCATCGGCCCCTTGAGTTTTGCCGGGTTGATGGGGCCGCACCTTGCCCGCGAAATCGGATTTCGGCGCGCCGGCCCGCATCTCATCGCCGCGGCACTCGCCGCCGGCTGCCTGATGGTGCTTGCCGACTGGGTGGGGCGAATGGCAGCCTTTCCCTACCAATTGCCCGCCGGTCTGGTTTCCGCTCTCGTCGGCGCACCGCTGCTCATGGTCCTGCTGGGGCGGAGGAAATAGCCTTCCCTTTGCGACCGTCGCCCTAATTTTGGGCAGGCTTTCGCGCCGGGCCGAAGATCGTGAAGCTGATGGCGGCGAGCAGCCAGACACTGATGCCGGCATAGAGCATGACGAGGCCGAACCCATCCGCAAGCGCCCGATGGACGAGTTCTTCCGAAACGCCCTGCGCCGAGGCGCCGGCAGTTCCCGCCGCGATCTTTTCCGCCAGCGACTGCAATTCACGCACATCCGCACCGGACGGCAGGTTCGCCCGAAGCGAAGCCCGGACGCCCTCGACCAGAATAAAGCCCATGATCGGGATGTTGATGGCGAGCGAAATCATCCGTGCGCTCATGTCGATGCCCGAGGCCATGCCGGAACGGGCGGCGGCAACCGCGCCCGTGGTGGTGTTGGTAACAGGCGTATTGGTCAGCCCGAGCCCGATACCGGCGAGGATGCAGCCGGGCAGCATGGTAAGCCAGCTCGCATTTTCGATGCCGCTTCCAAGCTTCATCAGCATGAAACCGAGGCCGATGGTGAACAGCCCGGCCGGAATGACGAGGCGCGGCTGGTAGCGCAGCGACAGGCGCTCCGCCAGCGGCGGCATCACCAGCGCCGGTAGCGTATAGGCAAGCAGGCCGAGGCCGGCGGTGACGCTGTCATAACCGAGGCCCGCCTGAAACCAGATCGGCAGATAGATCATGAACGGCCAGAAGCTGATATTCATCGCCGCCGAACCGATGATCGCCCCGGAAAAAGGCCTGATGCGGAACACGGAGAAGTCGAACATCGGTCTTGAACTAAGCTTTTCAGCAATCACGAAGGCGATGAAGCTCGCAGCCGCGACGCCGAGGATCAGAAGCGCCGCCGGGCTCACAAAACCGAGCGCAGGTCCCTGCGTGATGAAAAAGGCAAGGCAAAAAACGGCGGCCGAAAGGGTGACCATGCCGGCAAGATCGAGACGCGCCGCTTCCGGATCGCGCGATTCTCCGACGCCGCCGGCGGCAAGCAGCCATGTTCCCGCGCCAAGCACGACGTGAACGAGGAACACCCATTCCCAGCTCCACAGCGCAACGATGGCGCCGCCGATGATCGGGCCGAAGCCCAGCCCCACGCCCGAGACGATGCCCCACCAGCCAAACGCCATGCCGCGTTCGCGGGCCGTGCGAAACTGATGCGACAGGATGGCGATCTGGCACACCAGCATCGCCCCGCCGCTCAGCCCCTGAAGGAAACGGGCGCCGATCAGCACCGAGACGTTTTCCGTCATTCCGCAGGCCAGAGAGGACAGCGCGAAAGCGACGATGCTGGCGATGAAGACACGTTTGCGGCCGAAGCGATCTGCCAACGCGCCCGTCGCCATCAGCACCATCGTCACGCCGATGGTATAGGCGTTCATGATCCACTGAAGCTCGCGGAAATCCGCATGCAGCACCTGTTCGAGTGTTGGCAGGATCGCCGGAACGCTGGAAATTTCCAGTCCGAACATCAGGGCGGAGAGACAAGCGGCAGCAAGCGCCATGGCGCTTCTGCTGCTTGCGGGTGCGGCAACGGCAAGGGTCATTCTTCAGCCTTTCATGGGTCGGTTCGCCACTGCGAAAACCGATCTGTGGAGGAGGCACGCTAGACAAAGCTTGACCATAACTGAATTGGATGATTGGCTATTTCAGAGACAACAAATTGGAATAATCGATATGAGCACGCTGGATGTGGAGGCCGTCGAAGCCTTCGTTACCATCGCCGATATGCAGAGCTTCACCCGTGCTGCCGAAGCGCTCGGCACCACCCAGGGCGCCATCAGCGTCAAGCTCAAGCGGCTGGAAGACAGGCTCGGCCAGCGGCTGCTCGAACGCACACCGCGCTCAGTGCGGCTTTCAGCGCAGGGCGCGGTGTTTCTGGCACCCGCCCGCGAGTTCCTCGCCGCGCATGACCGGGCGCTGGCGGGTCTTTCCTCCCCGCGCCGCCGCTTCGGCCTTGGCATTGCCGCCCATGTGGCGGGACCGGAGGTTCCGACCCTGCTTGCACGCCTCAACGACCACGACCCCGGACTTACGATCGAAGTCCGCATGGATCATTCCCGATCCCTGCTGGACGCCTTCGACCGTGGGGAGATCGATGCGGCAATCATCCGGCGCGAGGACGACCGGCGCGACGGCGAGGTGCTCGGGCCGGAACATTTCGGCTGGTATGCAACCCCGCAATTCGAACACCGCCAGGGTGAACCGCTGCGGCTGGCGGCGCTCTCGCCCGCCTGTGGCGTGCGTGACATCGCCACCCGTGCCCTCGACGCGGCTGCGATTGCGTGGACGGAGGTGTTTCTTGGCGGCACATCGTCGATGGTGACCGCCGCCGTCTCGGCCGGGCTTGCGGTTTCCGCCTTCTCTTCCCGCCTTGCACCGCCCGGCACCGTGGAGGTCAGCCAGCGTTTTGGCCTGCCGCCCCTGCCCTCCACGGAAATCATCATGTTCTCCACCCTGACGGACAGCAGATCCCGGGAAGCCTTGCGCACGCTCGCCGCCGCCTTTCGCGAACATCGGCCGGGATCGTGACGCAATCCGTCTGACACCGGCTAAACGCCGAACGCTTCCGGCGTCAGTTTTCCGCCCCTCAGCAGATGTTGCAGCGTATAGGAAACCGAAAGCGCATCGTCGAGCGCATCGTGCCCCTGCAATGGCGGATGCTCGACGCCGTAATAGTCGGCCAGTCTGTTGCTCGGCGTTTTTGCCAGATCCTCCACCGGCATTCCCGCTGCAAGCAGAAGTTTGACGGCATTGTCGAAACGCCCGGCAGGGATGGGCGGCTGGATGCCGGCGACATAGCAGCTGATCGCCACCATATTCAACTCGTCCTTGCCCCATGACCAGCATTGGGCACCTTCCGTGAAGCTGTCGAAGCTTGAAAGGGCCTCCTGCAAGGGAACGCCTTCCGCTTCGATGATCTCCCCGGTGATCCCCGTCAGCCCGGTGAAGAACGGATCGATCGCATATCTTTCGCCATGACGGTCGACCGGACATATGTAGGTCTTATAGGTCCCCAGAAGCGGAAAATCGCCCTCCAGCCCAAGCCTGACGGCACCAATCTGCGCAATAACCGGATCGGGATCATGAGCCGCACACCAGAACCTGCGCTGGGAACCTTCCAGGCAGAGGAACTCGCAGTCGAATAGGATTGCTTTTTTCATGAACCAGCCTTTCATTTCGCATGGGCCGCATCTTGAAAGCACAAATGAAGTGCTTTATATATTTCGTATGAGCACGAAACTTTTGTCCAACGTTGTCCTGGCACTGAATCTCTCGGAGGGAAACCGCTCTTCTCTCGAAGAGACGCTCCTTGCCTATCGGCGGGCGATGGCGATCCTTGACCGGACTGAAGGCGCCAATCTCGTCGCCTTGCATGCGGCAGCTTATGAAGAGATCAGGGTCAAGACCAGCCTTCCTTCCCGCATGGTGACGCTGGCTCTGCGCGACCATAGCCAGCGCGATCCACAGGAACCGGTGCGGGACATTCCGCTCGACAGCAAGCTCTTTTCGGTCAAGGGGCCGGATACGGTGAGCATCGCCACCCTCTCGGGCCGCGTCGTGGTGCCCTATACAGTTCGTGGCTATCACGACGGCTGGAATGACTTTTCAGAAGCGCGCCTCGTGTTCGAGGGCGAAACCATCAGCATCCATGCCGGAATAAAAACCGGCTTTCAACCAAACAGGGAGGCTTCGATGAACAATGAAGGTATTCTTGGGCGACTCGGGCGTGTCATCGCCGGTGTCATGAACAACGCTGTCGATGCGGCGGAGGCGTCCAATCCGGTTGCGGTAGCGCAGCAGGCGGTGCGGGAAATCGCTCAGATCGCCGATGAGGCCCGATCCGCGCTTGGCGTGGCGGTCGCAGCCGGCCATCGCCTGAAAGCCAAGGCCGCCGATCTAGACGAAGAAATTCGCGACCTCGACGACAAGATCAGGATCGGACTTGAAAACGGCCGCGAGGATTTGGCCCGCGCGGCAACCGGGCTGCAGATCGATCTGGAAGCGCAACGGGAAGCGCTGAACAAGGCGATTCTCGAGAACGCTGCCGAAATTGCCGAGGCGGAAACTACATTGCGCAGCATCGCTTCCGCAAAGGCGGATGCGCAAAAGCGGCTTGAGGACGCCAAGCGCGCCGAACGCATCGCACCGGCAACCGATACGACCCCATCCCAGCGCAACGACCGCCGTCTGGCTGACGCGCTCGACGCCATCGAAAGAGTAACCGGCACCCCCGCCAAGCCCAATAACGGAACGGCGGAGGTTGAAGAACTCGGCCGGATGCAGCGCCAGAGCGCCATCGAAGCACGGCTCAAGGCATTTCGTGAAGGGCAGCGCTGATGGAGAGCATTGTCCAGCCAGGCACTGCTCCCTTCTGGATCGCCTTGCTGACGGTCTTGGGCCTCGGCATCGTCGAACTCGTCTCGGTCCTTCTTGGTGTATCGGCTTCGGGACTGCTTGACGACAACTTCAGTTACCACGCGCCCGGCGATGCCGAGGCGGGGTTACTCGGCAGCTGGATGTCCTGGCTTAATGCGGGCGGCGTGCCGCTTCTTGTTCTGGCAGTCATCCTGCTCTCGGCTTTTTCCGTCGCCGGGTTCTTCATTCAGGGGGTCGCTTCCGCAACGCCGCTCGGGCCATTGCCGCCCTATCTGGCCATGACCGGTGCCATTGCCGCCGCCCTTCCGGCCACGCGGTCACTCAGCCGCGCCATTGCGAAGGTCATTCCACGCGATGAGACAAACGCGCTCGAGCAGACCGATTTTCTGGGACTTGTGGGCACTGTCACCATCGGGCCTCTCGATCAGGGCAAGCCCGGCACCGTGCGGGTCAAGGACCGGCACGAGAATATTCACTTCCTGCGCACCCAGGCTGCATCCGGTCACACGATCGATACGGGTGCGCAGGTATTGATCGTCGACGGTGCGGATGGGCTTTTTCAGGCCATTCCCGTACCGCCGGACCTGGAAATTCACCATAGCGGGCATCATAGGGGCTAACTCACCATGGATTTCTTTTCTCTGGGCCTGATTGCGGGGGCCATCGTCACGGCCATCGTCGTCATCGGCATCATCATGACATCGCTCTACACGCGGTCGACACGCGACAAAGCCTATGTAAGGACCGGCCTCGGCGGTAAGAAAGTCGTTCTCGATGGCGGCGCCATCATCCTGCCGATCTTCCATTCCTATTCCTGGGTCTCTCTCAGCACATTGCGACTGGAAGTGAAAAGATCAGAACATGAATCCCTGATCACTAAGGATCGCATGCGAGCCGACATCACCGCCGAATTTTACGTGCGGGTTAAACCCGATGCAGAAAACATAGCACTTGCCGCCCAGACACTCGGCGACCGGACAAATGATGCCGATGCGCTGAAGTCGCTGGTCGAAGCGAAATTTGTCGACGGTTTGCGCTCGGTTGCCGCGACCATGTCGCTGCGCGATCTTCAGGAGCAGCGTGCCGAATTCGTCAAATCCGTGCAGGCGGCCGTCGCGCACGATCTGCAGTCCAACGGTCTGGAACTGGAATCGGTCTCGCTGACACGGCTCGATCAAACCGATATCAAGCACTTCAACCCCAACAACTCGTTCGATGCGGAAGGCCTGACGGCGCTCACCCGGATCACCGAAGAGCGTAAACGCGAACGCAACCAGATTGTCCGCGACAACGAAGTCGAAATTGCCACGAAGGACCGCGAAGCGGTGCTGCGGCGCTTGACCATCGAACGCGAACAGCGCGATGCGGAGCTGACGCAGGAGCGCGATATCGCCAACAAGACGGCGGAAACGCGGGCGGAAGCGGCAAGGGCCGAGCAGGCGGCCCGCCTCAACGAGGAAACGGCAAAGCTCGATACGGAACGCGGCATCGCCGAACGGGATGCTCAAGCCCGCCAGGCGCGTGAAACCGCCCGCATCGAAGCCGAGCGCGGTATTGCCGAACGCGAGGCAGAAGCGCGCAAGATCACCGAAACGGCGCGAATCGAAGCCGCTATCGCCGTGGCGCAGAAGGTGGAGCAGGAACAGGCTGCCCGCGCCAAGGCGGACGAAGCCAAGGCTTCCGCCATCACTGCGGAAGAACAGGTGGCAACAGCCCGCGAAGTGGAAATAGCCGAACGCGCCAAGCGCATCGCCGTGATCGACGCCCGCAAGGCGGCAGAGCAGGAAGCGACGGCCATCACGGTAAAGGCGGAAGCCGAACGGCAAGCCGCCGAAAACCTGGCTGCTGCCACCAAGATCGGCGCCGAAGCCGAGGCACAGGCCGCGAAAATCCGTGCCGAAGGCGTTATCGCTCTCGGCGATGCAGAGGCGCAGGCGGAACGTGCAAAGAACGATGCACGCAATGCGCTATCGGGCGACATCATCGCATTCGAACTCGCCCGTGCAAGGATCGCCATCATTCCCGAAGCACTTTCCGAGGCGATGAAACCCATCGAGAAGATCTCCGATATCCGCATCTTCAGCGCCGGTAATCTGGCCGGCGCCCTCGGTGGCGGCGGCGACGTCAAAAACGGCAATGGCCTCGGCGATCTTTCGAGCCAGCTTCTCAGCTTCACTGCGCAAAAGCCGGTTCTTGACGAAATCCTTGCACAGGCCGGCTTCAAGGGTACGGACCCGACACAGGCTCTGTTGGCTGCATCAATCGCGAACGCCACGGATCAGCCGGCATCGGGAAAACAGCAACCTAAAGAGACGTAAAACAGTCCTGTCTCTCCTACAGCAACGACAACAAGCGCGGTCAGCCTGAAGGCGGCCGCGCTTTTCATTTACTCCGCAGCATGCGGCACCAGAAGCACCGATGACTCCGATCAGGCCTCTGCTTGAAAACGCATCGGCATACGCCTAGGCAGACTGAAGCAGGCTGCTCTCCAGCGTCTTAAACGACGTGACATCCTGACGGGCCAGCGCAACAACCCACGCGCCCTGCAGCCCGATCACCAGTCTTTCGGCATCGGCCTGCGGATCGTGACTGCCCAGGCGCCTTGCCTGAGCTGCGATCCTTGCGATCCAGTCGTTGAGCACATCCGCACCGATCTGGCGCAAATCGGGCTTTTCATCGCCGGCCTGAATGATGCTGAGCACCGGGCAACCCATGATACGGCCATTTTCCTGCGAGAGGCGGGCTATCGCACGGCACAGCGCCACCGAGCCCGAAGCGAAGCTCTCCGCGTTCTCGAAACTCGCATCGATCAGCTCTGCCACCTTCCGGCCCGCCCATCGCGTCGCCTCGGCGGCAAGCTGCTCCTTGCCACCGGGAAAATGATAATAGAGAGAGCCTTTCGGCAGGCCTGTCTCCGCGAGAATTTCAGCCAGTCCCACACCCGCATAACCGCGCCGCCGAAACAGCGCGGAGGTAGCTCGTATCAAAGCGTGGCGGTTCTTGCTTTCGTCCATTCGCCTGTTTTAGGCGCTGTAGACCGTTTGGTCTAGAGATGTTATTAGACCAAACGGTCCAGGAGGAGGAAGGGATGGATGACTGATATTGCAGAGAGCCGGGAGATCGACATTGTTTCGGAAGGGCACAGGCTCGCCGGCCGGTTCTTTCCGCCCAGGGGGCCAGCCCGCGCGCATCTTGTCCTTCACGGCGCAACGGGTGTTCCGGCGCGCTATTATCGCGCCTTCGCCACATGGGCGGCCGCTCAGGGCGTCGGTGTCCTGACCTATGATTATCGCGATTTCGGCGCATCCCGACAACGCCCCGTCCGCGAAAGCCGGGCCACCATGGCCGACTGGGGAGTTGCCGATCAGACGGCGGCCGAGGCCGCACTTTGCCGGATAGCACCGGAAGGCCCCCTCTGGCTGCTCGGCCATTCCCTCGGCGGACTGACATTTCCTTTTCGACGCCATGACGAACGGCTTGAGCGTGTCATCACCATCGGTTCGGGCTTTGCCCATGTCAGCGATCATCCATGGACCTATCGGCCCACGGTCATTGCCTTCTGGTATCTGCTCGGGCCTGTCAGCACGACACTAGCGGGCTACCTTCCCGGCCGAAGGCTGCTGTTGGGTGCGGATCTGCCCGCGGGAATCTACTGGCAATGGCGGCGCTGGTGCACGAGCAGGGATTTCTTCCGGCGGGATATCGGCAAATCGCTGCCAGAACCGGATTTTTCCGCCACCCGCTTCGATCTGCGCATGATCACGATGGCAGACGATGTGGTGGTGCCGCCCGCCGCCGTCTGGCGTTATGCCGATGTTTTCCCGCAGGGAAGCGTCAACCGCAGAACCCTGCGCCCGGAAGAATTCGGTCTCACCTCGCTGCGCCATATCGAGGTCATGTCAGAGCGTGCAGCACCGGCATGGCCGGCGATATTGGGGCTGGAAGAGACGCCCACCGGGAAGGATACGCATTGATTTTACGGCGCCCGAATAGCCGTGTTCCGGTCCGCGACCGTATCGTCCAGCCGGCATAAACCGGGCGCGGCTCCGCCTCGACCGCAAATTTACCCCTCTGCTTGTCGACAATTCCGGACGGAAAAATTAGCATCACGCGAAACGCCGCAGCGGAGCAATCATGTCACTTCCCCAGAAAATCGGTTTTATCGGAACAGGAGCCATCACCGATGCAATGGTCAGGGGCCTGCTCGCCAGACCTGCCGCCGTGCCGCATGTCATGGTGTCCCAGCGCAGTGCCGATATCTCCGCGAGGCTTGCCGCCGATTTCCCGCAGGTGATCGTCTCCGGTGACAATCAGGCAATCGTCGATGGCTGCGATACCGTCATGCTGGCTATCCGGCCGCAGATCGCTGAAGAAGTCATCCGGCCCCTGCGGTTCCGGGACGGGCAGAAGATCGTCAGCGTCGTTGCCGCAACCGGCCGCGAGGCGCTTCTGGACTGGATCGGCGCGGATGTGCGTCTCAGCCAGGCGATCCCGCTGCCCTTCGTTGCCCGGCGCAAGGGCGTCACCGCCATTTATCCTGCCGATACGGATACGGCTGCCATCTTCAACGTGCTCGGCAATGCGGTGGAATGCGAAAACAAGGCGGAATACGATCTTCTGGCCACCGCCAGCGCTTTGATGGCCACCTATTTCGGCATCATGCAAACGACGACGGAATGGCTTGCCGAGAACGGTCTGCCGGAAGAAAAGGGGCGCGCTTATCTCGCGCCCCTCTTTGCCGGCCTTTCCGAGGTGGCCCTGCTTGCCGGCAGCAGGACGGATTTCATCGATCTCAGCCGCGAATTCGCCACCAAGGGCGGCCTCAACGAGCAGGTGCTGCTGGATTTCGACAACAAGGGCGGCTCAGGGGCGCTGAAAGATGCGCTGAGCCGTGTATTGGAGCGGATCACGCAATAATCGGACAATCGCATGGCAACAACGAAAAAGGGGCCTTTTCGGCCCCTTTCCGTTTTACGCCTTCCCCGGCCGGTTGATTGTGAGGAAGTGCCGCACCACCGGCTTTTCCAGCCCGGAATGATAAGCCAGCACCTTGCCCTGCAAATCCGCATCCGCGTGGGAAACCCGCTTGTGCTGGCGCAGATGCTCGGCCCAGGATTCCACCATGAACCATTCGACGATCTTCTGCGGATCGGCGGAGTCCTCCGTCACGCCCCAGCCATAGGCGCCATCGCGGCGACGTTCCTGGGAAAGCTCGTCCAGTGCATGCAGGAAAGCGGAGCGGTGATGCTTTTCGACATTATACTCGATGAGGATCAGCACCGGGCCGCGATCATGGGCCACCGGCTCGGCAACGAGCGGCTCAGGCCAATGGTTGGACGGCACCATATCCGCATCGCCCGCAGGCAGTTTCAGGCGGTGCATGACGAGACCGGCAATGAAAAGGCCTGCCGCACCGATGAGCAGCGTGCCCGGCACGCCCGCCGCTTCACCCACCGCACCCCAGCCGATGCTGCCCGCTGTCATCGCACCGTTGAAGACGGTGAGATAGACGGCGAGACCGCGGCCGCGTACCCAGTTCGGCAAGATCGCCTGGGCTGCGCCATTCAGCGTCGTCAGCGCCGTGATCCAGGCACCGCCGAGAAACAGCAGGATGACGATGGCAAGCCACTTTGGCGGCGCAAAGGACAGCCCGGCCATGACGAGAGCGGTGGTGAGAGCCGCACCCAGCAGCAGGGCATCGGCATCGAACCGTTCGCGCAGCTTCGGCATGACCAGCGCACCGGCGATGGCCCCGGCCCCGACAGCGCCGAGCAGGATACCGTAGAAGCTTGCATCTCCGCCGAGCAATTGCCGGGCGACCAGAGGCAACAGCGCCCAGACGGCACTGGCGAATGCAAAGAAGATCGCAGCCCGCAGCAGGACGACATGCAGCGGCCGGCTGGCGCGGGTGTAACGAAGGCCCGCCCGGAATGCGCCGAAGAAACCTTCCGCCAAAGCATCATTGGCGTTCTTTGCCCGCGGCCACCATAAAAGCGCGGCGATGACCACGAAATAGCTTGCGACATCGGCGCCATAGGTGAAGGCCGCCCCGAAGGCCGCAAGCAGGATGCCGCCGGCGGCGGGACCGATGGAGCGGGCGATATTAATACCCAGCGAGTTCAGCGCCACGGCGCTCTTGATATCCTCACGTTTCACCAGTTCCGGCACGATGGCCTGCCAGGTCGGCCCCATCAGCGCAGCGCCGATGCCGCCAAGGAAGGTGAGCCCGATCAGTGCGCTGACGGACAACAGGCCGGTATGGGAAAGAACCATGAGGGTGACGCTGACCGAGGCCAGCAGAAGCTGCACCGCGATCAGGAACTTGCGGCGGTCGAGAATATCGGTCAGCACGCCGGCCGGGATCGCCAGAAGAAAGATCGGCAGGGTTCCGGCCGCCTGAACCATGGCGACGGCCGCCGGCGAGGCCGAAAGATCGGTCATCAGCCATGAACTGGCGACATCGCGCATGAAGCTGCCGGTATTGCCGAGCACCGTCGCCGCCCAGAGAACCGCGAAAACCGGTTGTGCAAGGGGAGCGAAGCTGCTCGCGGAGGATTTTGCAGCACTCATTTGCCTGTTCCTTTCGTGAGATCGATTGCAGCGACGATGATGAAGGCACCGGCAAGGCCAAGATGCTCGAAGAAGGCGTTGGTGGCCATCATGCGGTCCATGCCGGGCGCCAATTCCCAGAAGCGGAGAGCGATGAAGGTGGCGAGAAGCGTGAAGCCTGCAAGCGCCAGAGCGCCGGCCCAGCGCAGGAAGCCCGACACCACCAGAGCGGAGGCGGTGAGCTCGAACAGGATGACGACGACAGCGAATGCGACCGCCGGCTGAAGGCCAAAATGGTTCATCTCGGCAATCGCACCGGGGAAGTCGAAAATCTTGGTCAGCGGCCCCTGAATATAGGCCGAGCAGAGCGCCAGAAGCGCAAGGGTTTTTGTGGCGGGTGCGGCAACGATATCCGCGAGAAGCCCGCGAAGGCGAAGGGTTGAAGATGGCTCGGTCATTTTTTGCTCCTGCGATCTGGCCGGTCGGTTCGAGCGGCGCTGCGTTCATCTGATGGAGCGATATTGGCGCAAAGGATTATCGCCAACAATTGCATCAATAGTTTCGATATAATTGCGATATTTGCAACATAATCCCATTCCCGAGAGGCCGGGCAGCGGCGATCAGCTGCCCGGTGGATTTTTCCGCTGGCCGGGCTCAGACTGCCCAGCAGGAGCAGCCCAGCGCTCCGAAGAAGCCCTTCAGATCGGCAATCGGCAATTTCGACGTCCATGCGCCGGCATGGTCGTGGCCGTGAACGCCGCAATCATTGGCGCAGCCGCATGAGGAGATCGCAGCCCGTCTGAGCGAGTTCTTTCCAACGCCCTGCGGCTCCCCCCAGGCGGCATAACCGCCGAAGGTTCGCACAGGCGACCAGTCGGGCATCGCCGGCGGAATATTGCTTTCATCCAGCGTTCTGAAGTCGCCGGCGCCATAAACGACCTTGCCGCCCACCATGGTCAGTTCCGAGGTGAGGAAGGAAATCTCATCTTCCGCGCAGGAGAAATAATCCTTGTCCGGCACCACGAGATCGGCGAACTGGCCTTTTTCGATGCGGCCCTTCTTGCCTTCCTCATTCGAGAACCAGGTGACTTTTTCGGTCCACATGCGCAGCGCCGTCTCGCGGTCGAGGCAATTGGCGCGCGGATAAAGCTGCATGCCGCCGACCGTCTTGCCCGTCACCATCCAGAACAGCGACACCCACGGATTATAGGAGGCAACGCGCGTTGCATCCGTACCGGCCGAAACGTTCACGCCCTTTTCCAGCATTCTCGCAATCGGCGGCGTGGCTTCCGCCACGCCCTGGCCGTAACGCTCGACGAAATATTCGCCCTGATAGGCCATGCGGTGCTGGGTGGCGATGCCGCCACCGAGGGCTGCGATACGATCGATGGAGCGGTCGGAGATGGTTTCGGCATGATCGAAGAACCAGTTCAAGCCTTCAAGCGGAATGTCCCGGTTGACCTTTTCGAAGACATCCAGCGCCCGCGAAATCGTCTCGTCATAGGTGGCGTGGAGACGCCAGGGCCAGCGGTTTTCCGCCAGAATGCGGACGACGTCTTCGAGCTCGCCTTCCATTTCCGGCGGCATGTCCGGGCGCGGCTGGCGGAAATCCTCGAAATCGGCAGCGGAAAAGACCAGCATTTCGCCTGCGCCATTGTGCCGGAAATAGTCATTGCCCTGCTTGTATTTGACCGATGAGGTCCAGTTGAGGAAATCCTCCTTCTCCTGTTTCGGCTTCTGCGTGAAGAGGTTGTAGGCCAGCCGAACCGTCATCTGGTTCTCATCCGACAGCTTCTGGATCACCTCGTAATCGTCAGGATAATTCTGGAAGCCACCGCCCGCATCGATCACGCCGGTCACGCCCAGCCGGTTCAGCTCACGCATGAAGTGGCGGGTGGAATTGACCTGATAATCGAGCGGCAGCTTCGGCCCCTTGGCGAGCGTCGAATAGAGAATGCCGGCATTCGGCTTGGCGAGCAGCAGGCCGGTCGGATTGCCGTTGGCATCGCGGGTGATCTCGCCGCCGGGCGGGTTCGGCGTATCCTTCGTGTAGCCGACGGCGCGAAGGGCTGCGCCATTCAGCAGCGCCCGATCGTAAAGATGCAGCAGGAAGACCGGCGTATCCGGCGCCACCGCATTGATCTCCTCGATGGTCGGCAGGCGCTTTTCGACGAATTGATGCTCGGTGAAGCCGCCCACGACCCGCACCCATTGCGGCGCGGGGGTGATCGCCACCTGACGCTTCAGCATGTCCATGGCATCGGCAAGCGAGCGCACACCGTCCCAGCGCAGTTCCATGTTGAAGTTCAGGCCGCCGCGCACGACGTGGGTGTGGTTATCGATCAGGCCGGGCAGAACCCGCTTGCCCTTGAGGTCGATGATCTTCGTATCCGGCCCGGCAAAGGCCATGACCTCGGCATCGCTTCCCACCTCCAGGAACAGGCCGTCCTTGATGGCGACTGCCGTTGCATTCGGATTGCCGCGGTCGATCGTCGTGAAGCGGCCATTGTGAAGGATCGTATCTGGATGCATGGAAGAACCTCCGGTCTTGATGGGATCAGCGGCCTTGGCCGGTGAAAACAGATTCGGAAAGGCAAGGCTCGAGGCCGCGCCAAGAAAGGTGCGTCGTGTCGGCATCAGCTTCTCTCCCGCTCGATCGGCTGTTTAACTTCGGCGAGACCCGTGGTTTCAGCGCCACCCTTCGGCATATGGCCGAACATGTGCGGCTTGATCTGGTTGATCCACGAAACGATGGCCGGTTCCTTGCCGGCAATCGTCTTCGCAAAAGGAATGATCTGCTCTCCAACCAGGATGCCGAGCAGGCCGACGAGAGCGATGACGGGCGGTGCGGGAGAACGCACGTTGAGCAGGCTGTAAACGATGCCGACCAGCAGGCCGGCGCCAAGGGACAGAAGATAGACTTTCATGGGAACCTCCTGATGGGTGAAAGCCGCACCGAGCTGGATGGCGATCCTGCCGGTGCGGCGCGGTTGAAAGCTTATTTCTTGGCCGGGTTGGGGCCGATGCGCTTGCCGTGCTTGACGCGCTCTTCGCCGCCATGGACATGGGTGACGGCATAGTCGATGCCCATGCCGTAGGCGCCGGAATGTTCCTTCACCAGCGAGGTGACGGCGTCATAGGTTTCCTTGCGTGCCCAGTCGCGCTGCCATTCGAGCAGCACCTGCTGCCAGGTGACGGGAATGATGCCGGCCTGCACCATGCGGTCCATGGCATATTTGTGCGCATCGACAGAGGTGCCGCCGGAGGCGTCCGCCACCATGTAGATCTCGTAATCTGCGACATCGTGGAGCGCCGAGAGCGCAAAGGTGGTGTTGCACACTTCCGTCCACAGGCCGGAGACGACGATCTTCTTGCGGCCGGCCGCCGCATTCTTCGCCAGCGCATCGCGGACATTCTGGTCATCCCAGGAATTCATCGAGGTACGCTCGAGAATGTCGTTTTCCGGGAAAACCGCGAGCAGTTCCGGAAAGGTATTGCCAGAGAAGCTTTCCGTTTCAACCGTTGTGATGGTCGTCGGAATGTTGAAAATCTTTGCCGCCTTGGCGAGGCCAACGACATTGTTCTTCAGGGTTTGCCGGTCGATAGACTGCACACCGAAAGCCATCTGCGGCTGCTGGTCGATGAAGATGAGCTGGCTGTTGGCGGGGGTAAGGACTTCGAGCTTGGACATTTTCAGTTCTCCGTTCAGGTGGTGGTTGCCGATCTGCGGCGGTGGAAATCGAGAAGGCTTCGCCGGCCGGTTGCCCGGCAGGGGCAGCCGTCTTGAAAAGCGAGGATCTATCTTGGTCAGTGGATGCGGATCAGAGACCCGCTTTATGCTGCAAGCGGAGCGAGGTTCGCCTCGATCTGATTGCGGAAAGGCTCGTAGCGGTTCGGCAGCTTGAGCGCTTCGCCCAGATGCGCGGTATCCTCGTCACGGTCGAAACCGGGTTCATTGGTGGCGATCTCGAACAGGATGCCGCCCGGCGTGCGGAAATAGATCGCCCAGAAATAATCGCGGTCGATGACGGGGGTGACCTGATAACCCGTATCCATCAGCGCCTTGCGCACTTCCAGTTGCTTCTCGCGGTTTTCGACTGCGAAGGCGATATGGTGGACCGAGCCTGCTCCCGACCGGGCAAAGGGTGTCTTGGGCAAGGCTGCAAGATCGATCGTATCTGCCCCGTTGCCGCCGGGAATGACGAAGCGCGTCACATTGCCTTCAACGTCAGTCCGCTCATAACCCATGAAACGCAGCAGTTCTTCGGTTGCGGCAGTGTCATGCAAATTAAAACGTGCGCCGGTGAAACCGCGTAGGGCGTTGTCTTCGGAAATTCCCTCGGCCAGCCAGGCAGCACGGGCGTCATCGCCTGTTTCGATCAGTGCAAGGCCATCGCCATCGGGACCGGTGAAGCGCAGGCGATTGGCGCCGAAGACCGTGTCAGCCTGAATGCCGGCGGCGCCTTTGGCAAGGAGACGCTCTTTCCAGAAACCCAGCGAACCCTTCGGGATGGAAAACTGGGTCTCACCCACTTCGCCGACGCCGGGACGGCCGGCCATCATGTTGGCGAAGGGAAAATAGGTCATGACCGTGCCGGGCGTTCCCTTTTCGTCGCCGTAATAAAGGTGATAGACGCTGGGTTCATCGAAGTTGACGGTCTTCTTCACCCGGCGCAGGCCGAGCGTATCGGTGAAGAAACTGTTGTTCTGCCGCGCATCCGACGCCATGGAGGTGACGTGGTGCAGGCCCTTGATATCCTTGATCATCGTCGGCGCCTTTCGTCTTTGGTGTGTCCGTTTCGATGGACAAAGATGTAACCCGCTTGATTGCATCGCGGAATTGCAATATTTTTCTCGAATGAATTGCGATTTTTGAAATAATGGCGATGAACGATCATAAAGCTCTCAAAACCTTTCTGATGGCGGCCGAAAAGCGCAACTTCGCGCAGGTCGCCCGCGAACTGGGCATGACGGCGGCTGCCGTCACCCGTGCGATTGCCGCGCTTGAAGATGATCTCGGTGTGCAATTGTTTGTCCGCACCACCCGCCAGGTGTCGTTGACGACCGACGGCGCCGTCTTCGCCGCACAGATCCAGCCGGCGGTCGAGGCGCTGGAGAATGCCCGGCGCGATGTCCGCAACGCCCATAAGGCCGATGAAGGGCGTCTGAGGATCAGCGCGCCGACATGGCTCGGCAAGACGGTGCTGCCGCCGATCCTGTCCGGCTTCCGGGAACTCTATCCGAAAATGTGCTTCGAGATTTCGCTCTCGGACGGCCTGATCAATATCGTGGATGACGACTACGATCTGGCGATCCGCATTTCGTCTGCCCCATCGGACAAATTCACCATCTGGCGCAAGATCAGGGCCGTGCCAAGAATATTGGTGGCGGCCCCGGGCAGCCGGTTTACGCAGATGGGACATCCGAGCGAACTGACCCCTGACGATTGCCTTGCCTATAGCGGTGAAAGCCGGCGGGAGAACTGGGTCCTGTCGGACGGCGGATCGAGCATCGCCATCTCGGCCGGCCGCGCATTCAGCGCCAATAGCGGTGAGGTTCTGGCCGATATGGCGGCGGAAGGCGCCGGTGTGGCCATGCTGCCGGGATTTCACATCGCCGAACATATTCGCAGCGGCCGGCTCGTTCATGTCCTGCCCGGCTGGGCGCCGCCCGAACTCTGGCTGACACTCTATTATCCGCCGTATCAGGCGCTGCCGCCCCGCATCGCGACGTTCTCGAAATTCTTCGAAGAGCAGTTGCCGGCACATATGGTAATGCTGGACTAGGCCCGCGCCACGCTTTCTCCGGCATGGGGCGGTCACAAATTCACGCACCGCCACGGCCCGCGCACCAAGATCGGGATTGTTCCTTCACGGCACCGGATGGATGGTCGATGACGGGAACGACCCGTCGCTTTCGATATCCGATTTCTTGAATGGCGTCGCCGAATCATCGCGAGACCCGTGCCTGTCCGTCCGAAGCATTGCCGTGGCCCGGAAACCGGAAATAACAGCTTCCGCTTCGAAAAAACCAACTACACGGCGCCCGAAATAAAGGCGACAAAGCAAAGCATTGTCCGATTCTGGCAGCCGTTACATAGGTGGGTCAGCTCCCGGCAAGCATCGCAGGACAGTTTTAGACGAAAATAACGATCAAACCCTTGCGCTCTCGCCCCTCCAAACAGATACTACTTATCCGGGAGCGACCACGTCTGATTGCCCGCAGTGGAAGCTGATCGAATCGATAGTTAGCTTCGTAATTTTATACTCTATAAGACTCTAAGATACGCAAACATCAAGAATAAAATGCACCGCCTCCAAATATTAACTAGGCTTTAAATGTTGGCCTGATATGACACGCACGTCGCGAAAATCTTAAGCGGCAGAAATTATTAAGCGGCATTCGCACAAGCTAGCGTGGAAAATCCGGGCCCCCTTCTCCGGCTCGAATTGCATGATGCGTTTCCAGCGCAGGTTCACATGAGCCATGTTCTCCACAATTTCGCTTTATTTGCGGATGTCGGACCGCTGTCATCACGGGCAGTGTCTGGCAGCAGATAGGCGTGACCAGTCGCCATCCGGTAAAGGACACGTTCATGACTTCGATTCTCTCCTCACTGTCTGCTGTGCAGATTTCCAAGCTTTCCACCTCCACGATCGCCAGCCTAACCTCGGAAGACGTGAATGCGCTGGACAGCACCAAGATCAAGGCCCTCTCGTCGTCTCAGATCGCTTCTTTGAGCACAGATAACCTTGCTCTTTTCAGCTCTGAAGATCTCCGGGCCATTTCGGTAAGCGCCTTCAAGGGCTTGACGCTGACCCAGATCG
The DNA here is from genome assembly GCF_006970545.1 of Agrobacterium sp. T29. NCBI lineage: Bacteria > Pseudomonadati > Pseudomonadota > Alphaproteobacteria > Hyphomicrobiales > Rhizobiaceae > Agrobacterium > Agrobacterium sp. T29. The sequence goes on along the minus strand of NZ_CP040641.1, from coordinate 1,202,172 downwards.
CAAAGCTGAGCTCGGCTCAGATCAGCGGTCTGTCGGCGTCTCAGGTTACGGCGCTTTATACCAGCCAGATCGACGCCCTCTCAACCGACCAGATCAAGGCTCTCAACTCGGCTCAGGTCGCCGGTCTCAGCTCCGCACAGGTTGCGACCCTGAACAGCAGCGAACTGGCGCTGTTCTCGACCGACGAAATCAAGGCCATCAGCGCCAACGCCATCGCCGGCCTGTCCGCAGCCGCGCTCGCTGCTCTCAGCACCGAAAACGCCGCCGCCCTGACAAAGTCTCAGATCGCCGCCCTGTCTTCGACGCAGCTTAACGCCCTGTCTTCCGATAGCCTTGCCACCTTCTCCGCCGACGAGATCAAGGCCATCAGCACCAAGCTCCTCGCCGGCCTCGACGTCAGCAAGCTGAGCACCGGCAACATCGCCGCCCTGAGCAGAACGCAGATTTCGGCGCTTTCTTCCGCACAGTTCGCAGCCCTGTCGACGGACCAGATCAAGGCCCTCAACTCCGATCAGGTCGCCGGTCTCAGCTCCGCTCAGGTCGCAACCCTGAACAGCAGCGAGCTGGCACTGTTCTCGACCGACGAAATCAAGGCCATCAGCGCCAATGCAGTCGCCGGCCTTTCCCTGGCTGGTCTCGGGACTGAAAACGCCGCCGCCCTGACCAAGACGCAGATCGCCGGCCTGTCTTCAACACAGCTCAACGCCCTGTCTTCCGAGAGCCTTGCCACTTTCTCCACCGATGAAATCAAGGCGATCAGCACCAAGGCCCTTGCCGGCCTCGACGTTACCAAGCTGAGCACCGGAAATATTGCCGCGCTGAGCAGAACACAGGCGGCGGCACTGTCCTCTGCACAGTTTGCAGCCCTGTCGACCGACCAGATCGCAGCCCTCAACTCCGATCAGGTCGCAGGCCTTAGCTCCGCACAGATCGCGACCCTCAGCAGCAGCGAACTGGCACTGTTCTCGACCGACGAGATCAAGGCGATCAGCGCTAACGGCATTGCCGGTCTTTCCGCCGCTGCACTCGCCGCTCTCAGCACCGAAAATGCCGCTGCACTGACCAAGACGCAGATCGCCGGCCTGTCTTCGACGCAGCTTAATGCCCTGACTTCCGATAGCCTTGCCACCTTCTCCACCGACGAGATCAAGGCCATCAGCGCCAGAGCCCTTGCCGGCCTCGACGCCAGCAAGCTGAGCACCGGCAACGTCGCCGCTCTCAGCAGAACGCAGGCCGCAGCACTGTCCTCGGCACAGTTCGCAGCCCTGTCGACCGACCAGATCAAGGCCCTCAACTCCGATCAGGTCGCCGGCCTCAGCTCCGCGCAGGTAGCGACCCTTAACAGCAGCGAGCTGGCACTGTTCTCGACCGACGAGATCAAGGCGATCAGCGCCAACGCCGTTGCTGGCCTTTCCGCAGCAGCGCTCGCTGCTCTCAGCACCGAAAATGCCGCTGCACTGACCAAGACGCAGATCGCTGGCCTGTCTTCGACACAGCTCAACGCCCTGACTTCCGATAGCCTTGCCACCTTCTCGACCGACGAGATCAAGGCGATCAGCACCAAGGCCCTTGCCGGCCTCGACGTCACCAAGCTGAGCACCGGCAACGTCGCTGCCCTCAGCAAAACGCAGATCACGGCACTGTCCTCGGCACAGTTCGCGGCCCTGTCGACCGACCAGATCGCAGCCCTCAACTCCGATCAGGTCTCCGGCCTCAGCTCCGCTCAGGTCGCAACCCTGAGCAGCGCCGAGCTGGCACTGTTCTCGACCGATGAGATCAAGGCCATCAGCGCCAATGCTGTCGCCGGCCTTACCCTGTCTGGTCTCGGCACCGAAAATGCCGCTGCACTGACCAAGACGCAGATCGCCGGCCTGTCTTCGACACAGCTGAACGCCCTGTCCTCCGACAGCCTTGCCACCTTCTCGACCGACGAGATCAAGGCGATCAGCACCAAGGCCCTCGCCGGCCTCGACGTCACCAAGCTGAGCACCGGCAACGTCGCGGCCCTCAGCAAAGCACAGACGGCAGCGCTCTCTTCGGCACAGTTCGCGGCCCTGTCGACCGATCAGATCAAGGCCCTCGGTTCGGAGCAGGTCTCCGGTCTCAGCTCCGCTCAGATTGCGACCCTGAGCAGCGCTGAACTGGCTCTGTTCTCGACCGATGAAATCAAGGCCATCAGCGCCACCGCCATCGCCGGTCTTACCCTGGCTGGTTTCGGCACTGAAAACGCCGCCGCTCTGACCAAGACGCAGATCGCCGGCCTGTCTTCGACGCAGCTTAACGCTCTGTCCTCCGACAGCCTTGCCACCTTCTCGACCGACGAGGTCAAGGCGATCAGCACCAAGGCTCTCGCCGGTATCGACGCCAGCAAGCTGAGCACCGGCAACGTCGCCGCCCTCAGCAAAGCACAGGCGGCAGCGCTCTCCTCGGCGCAGTTCGCAGCCCTGTCGACCGACCAGATCGCGGCCCTCAACTCCGATCAGGTCTCCGGCCTCAGCTCCGCGCAGATCGCGACCCTGAACAGCACTGAACTGGGCCTCTTCTCGACCGACGAGATCAAGGCCATCAGCGCCAATGCCATCGCAGGCCTTTCCACCGCTGCCATCGCTGGTCTCAGCAGCAGCCAGGCCGGTGCACTCTCAGCCCAGCAGCTGAGCACAATGAACGATGCACAGGTCGAGGCGGTCATCAAAGCCTACAGGGCAGTATAAGCCTTAAACGACCCGACGAAACCGACGACGCGGCTCAGGCCGCGTCGTAACATTTTAATTGCAGAATGCCCCAGAAGGACATTCAGTATCTGTCATGGCAAAAATATCCGTCATCATCCCGGCCTACAACATGGCCAGTCTTATCGGCGAGACACTCGACAGTGTTCTGCGCAATGAAACCGAGATGGATATCGTCGTCGTCGACGATGCCTCCACCGACAATACCTGCGACATCGTCGAGCAATACATCGCGCGGCACGCCAATATAAGGCTGATGCGCAGCGAGACGAACACCGGGCCGGGCGTTGCCCGCAACAGGGCGCTGGCGACCATCGATAGCGAATATTGCCTGTTTCACGATGCTGACGACCTCCTGCATGAAGGAGCCGTCGATACCGTTCTGCCCTTGATGGATGAGACGAATATCGATGTCGCCGCATTCAGATATAGCGTGCTGAGAACGGCCGATGGTCCTGCCGGAGAAATGGCGCCTATCGACAAGAACATCTGGGATAGCGTCCTCGGCAGCCGCGACAGCGCAATGATCGACCTCGACTCGACCGCGCAATTCCTGGTGACGATCAATTACCCATGGAACAAGATACTGCGGACATCTTTCATTCGCCGGACGAGCTGGCGCTTCTCCACGGCGCGGATCAACGAAGATATCCTGCCGCATTGGGCGGCCTATATGAATGCCGGACGGTTTCTGGCCATTAACAGCAGCCTGACAACACACCGCCTCGTCCCGGGGCGGGAGCAGCATACGAGCACGTTCGACGAGCGCCGGCTTGAGATGTTCGCGGCGCTGAGAGACATCGAGAAGCTTTTCCTGGACAATCCGATCTTCAGGGCAAAATATTACCCGATCTTCATCGTCTTCAAGGCGGGTTTGCTGGAATGGGCGGCCAAGCAGATGCGGCAGGACCTGCACGGTCTTTTCCGCGAATATGTCGCACATTCATATCAATACTTCACGGATGAAGACTTCGACAGTGTCTATCGGATCAACCCGTCAATCGCGCTGGCGAGCTACAGAATGAAATACTCCCATCGTTAGAGATGTGAGCGATCCTTACTGCGGCATGACAGCATCAATCTCCCGGAACCCGACGCCTGACCGGGAGGAAACTTCCCTCGACCACGTCATCGGCTGTTCTGAGCAAGCAACCCTGCTTCAAACACATCCAGCCACAGGCAAGTTACCTGGGATAGCTAAGGACGGCCCATCAACAGGCTGTTCTTATCTTCGACCCTTTGTCGCTTGCCGCAGGATGTCATGACCGCCAATCCCGTCTCACCTTCAAACGACGCCGCCGCTCCCAGCGCCCTTGATCTTGCGCGGAACCAGCGGATGAGTCTCATGGATCTGCTGAGCGTAACCGAGGCGCTCAGTGCTGCCGGTCAGCGAGGCGCGGCTGCGGAACTCTACAAGACCTGGGTTGCGTTCAACGACAACAATCCCGTCATTCATCTCGCCTATTTCAACTATGCCGTTGCGCTCAGCCAGCTTGGCGACCGCGCGGGCGCCGTCCAGGCGTTCCGCGCCTGTTTGAAGGCCAATCCGCAATTCGCTCCCGGTTACATCAATCTCGGTCGTGTCCTCGAAGATAGCGGGTTGATCGGCCAGGCCGTGGAACAGTGGTCGCATTATGCCGAAACGACGAAGCACCTCGACGCCGAAGCGATCGGGCATCGGCACATGGCCCTGCAGAACATCGGCCGGGTTCTCGAAGGCGCCGGCAAGCTCGAGGACGCTGAAACCGCCTTGCTACAGGCATTCGAGCTGCGTCCGGAATTGCCGGAGGCAGGCCAGCACTGGGTGTCGTTGCGGCAGCGCCAGTGCAAGTGGCCGGTGCTTGCACCCTCAAGCCATATCCCTGCGCGCAAAATGCTCGATGCGATGTCCTCGCTGACGCTGAGCTGTTATGCCGACGATCCGATGTTCCAGCTGGCCAAGGCATATCGCTACAGCAAAACGGTGGTCGGCACGCGGCCGGACCTCAGCCGTTTTCCGCGCAGGTCGCCGAAGCTGAAGTCCGGAACCGGTGAGCGGCTGCGCGTCGGTTACCTCTCGTCGGATCTTCGCGATCATGCCGTGGGCTTCGCTCTCTGTGAGGTTCTGGAATTGCATGACAAGGACAGCCTTGAGGTCTTCGCCTATTATTGCGGTAACGTCCGCAACACGGACAGCACGCAGGAGCGGATCAAGGCAGCGGTCCATTGCTGGCGGGATATCCACGGCCTGGACGATGCCGCTGCGGCCTCGCAGATCATCTCCGACGAAATCGATATTCTGATCGACGTGAACGGCTACACCAAGGACGCGCGCACGAAGATTTTCGCCTATCGCCCCGCGCCGGTCATCGTCAGTTTCTGCGGTTACCCCGGATCGATGGGAAGCCCGTTCCATCATTACCTGATTTCGGACGGTTACATGATCCCGCCGGAGAACGACATCTATTACTCCGAAAAGGTCCTGCGCATCGCCTGCGACCAGCCACTCGACCGCAAGCGGCCCATCGCCGCCCGGCCAAGCCGGGCCGAGGTCGGATTGCCGGAGGATGCGTTCGTCTATGCCAGCTTCAACGGCATGCAGAAGATTACCGAAAGCTGCTTTGCGCGATGGATGACGATCCTGTCGCAGACGCCGGGCAGCCTGTTATGGCTGCTGGCGGGCGATGAAGACGTCAATCAGCACCTGCAGGCCATCGCAGAAAAAAGCGGCGTCTCACCTGACCGGCTCGTCTTTGCGCCGAAGGTTCCGAACCCGCAGCATATCGCCCGTATCGGCGTTGCCGATCTGTTTCTGGACACCTTCCCCTATGGCGCGCACTCCACAGCCGCGGACGCCATAACATCCGGCCTGCCCGTCCTCACCATGTCCGGCAAGACATTTGCGGCACGCTTCTGCGGCAGCATCGTCACCGCAGCGGGTGTTCCGGAAATGATTTGCTCTTCGCCGGAAGACTATGTCGCCCGCGCCATCGGCTTCGAACGCGACAGGAAGAAGCTTCTGGAGGTCAGAGAATCGATCGCCCGGCAGCGGGATACCAGCGTATTGCGGGATATTCCCGCTCTGGCGCGCCGTCTGGAAGAGCTGTTCTGGCAAATGCAGGGCGAATGCGAACGCGGCGAGACGCCGGTGCCGGATCTTAGCAATCTCGATCTTTATTACGAGCTGGGCGCGGAAGCCGTTTTCGAGAACATAGAGTTCGAAGACGAGCAGAGCTATCGCAATCGCTATCTCAAGAAGCTCTCTCAATGGCACGACTATTCGCCAATTCCCTATGACAATCGCCTCTGGCGGAAACCGGATAACTGAGCACGGGATAGTCTCAACCGGCCGGGGCATGCGCTGCGCGGCACTTCTTCGATGCAAATCTCGACCGCCCGCCGGGCGACGTATGAACGGGACTGATTACCAATGTTCGCGGACGAAAGAATTGTGATTGTGGGCGCCGGGCTTTCCGGCGCGGTCATCGGCCGGGAGCTGGCGCTGGCAGGCCACAGGGTCGATATCATCGATGCCCGCGATCACATTGCCGGCAATTGCCACACCGAACGCGATGGTGAGACCGGCGTTATGGTGCATGTTTACGGTCCGCATATTTTCCACACCGACGACAAGGAAGTCTGGGACTATGTGAACGGCTTTCAGACATTCATGCCTTACAAGAACCGAGTCAAAACGACGAGCGGCGAGCGCGTCTATTCGCTGCCGGTCAATCTGCACACGATCAACCAGTTCTTCGGCAAGAATTTCCGGCCCGATGAAGCCAGAGCCTTCATCGAGGAAAAGGCCGACAAGTCGATTACCGATCCACAGACCTTCGAGGAGCAGGCGCTGCGCTTCGTCGGTCGCGATCTCTACGAGGCCTTCTTCAAGGGATACACCGAGAAACAATGGGGCTGCTCGCCGACGGAACTGCCGGCCTCGATCCTGAAACGCCTGCCCGTGCGCTTCAACTATGACGACAACTACTTCTTCCACAAATATCAGGGCATGCCGGAAACCGGTTATACGGACATGATCGAACGCATCCTCGATCATCCGAATATCAGCGTCAAACTTGGCACACATTTCCAGCGCGCCGAAGCGCCGGCCTCTGCACACGTCTTCTATTCCGGTCCGCTCGACGGCTATTTCGACTTCGAATTCGGCCGTCTGGCATATCGGACGCTCAACTTCGAACGCTTCACCTATGACGGCGACTACCAGGGTTGCGCGGTGATGAATTATGGCGACGCTTCGGTGCCCTTTACCCGCATCACCGAACACAAGCACTTTTCTCCGTGGGAAGACCATACCGGCTCCGTCTGCTACAGGGAGTTCTCCCATGAATGCGGCCCGCAGGACATTCCCTACTATCCCATCCGGCTGGTCGAGGACAAAGAACAGCTCGCCGAATATGTGGCGCGCGCCGAACGGGAAGCGTCGGTAACTTTTGTCGGGCGGCTCGGGACCTATCGTTATCTCGACATGGATGCGACCATTCGCGAGGCGCTCGACACCGCCCGCCTCTATCTCGCCCGGCGAGCGGAGGGCGCTCCCATGCCGGCATTTCTGCATTCGCCCGTCTGAGACAGGCCCGTCCGTTCTCTTCCATGAATGCAAGCAATTAACGCTCCGGCGGGCGAAGCGTAGCAACTTCAGGTTCAGGCAAGCCCGATTGCGTACTCAACATCTGAAAAATGGTGGACCTGAGTAACCGATGCCCCTCCGGGGGCTCGGGCGGAAAATCCACCTGTTGGGCCTGGACTTTAGGATTTTTCAGACATGACGTCGATCATTTCTTCCCTGAACGTCAATCAGATCAGATATCTTTCGACAGAGGCGGTCGCAGCCTGGACAACCGACGACGTGGCGTCGCTTTCCACAACGCAGATCAAAGCGCTCTCGTCGGCGCAGATCGCGGCACTGGATGTGGAGGATGTCAAAGTCCTCAACTCGCAACAGTTGAGCGCCATTTCGCAGGGCGCCATCGTTGGCCTGACGCTGGATCAGCTCAATATTCTCGATCAGTACGCCATCAAAAGCCTGAATTCGAGCCAGATTTCTGCGCTCACCACCACCCAGCTCCATGCCCTGACGACGGAACAGGCGGAGGCTTTGACCTCATCTCAGGTGCGCGCCCTCAATGCGACGCAAATTGCCGCCCTGAGCGCGGAAGATATAGCAACATTCTCAACCGCCGACATCGCCGCGATCACGAGCAAAGCCGTGCCGGGCTTGAGCACAGAGGTGATCGCAGGGCTGACCCCGGATCAGATCGCGGCCCTGAGCACAAGCGCCGTTGCGAGCCTGACGACCGACCAGATCGCGGTCCTGAACCCGGAACAGGCCGAAGCCCTGTCGCCGGCGCAGGTCAAAGTGCTGAGCTCGATGCAACTCGCTGCCCTCGGCACGGACGATATAGCGACATTCTCAACCGCCGACATCGCGGCGATTACCGTCAAGGCCATGCCGGGTCTCAGCACCGAGGCAATCGCAGCGTTTAGCCCGGATCGGATCGCCGCCCTCAGCGCAAGCACGATTGCCGGCCTGACGATCGACCAGATCGAAACCCTGAGCACCGCCCAGATCGCCGCATTGACGACGGCGCAGATTGCCGCACTCAAGACGACGCACATTGCCGCCTTAAGCACCAGCCAGGTCGAAGCCCTGTCGCCGGAACAGGTGAGGTCGCTGAGCGCGGCGCAATTCGTGGCCTTAAGCGCGGAGGACATCGCGACATTCTCAACCGCCGATATAGCGGAGATCACCGGCAAAGCCATGCCCCGTCTGGGCACGGAGACGATCAGCATGCTTACCAAAGAGCAGATCGCCGCATTGACCACGGCCCAGATGAACGCCCTCGGCGTAGCGCAGTTCCAGGCCTTGAGCGCTGCTCAGATCGAGGCCCTGTCAACCGCTCAGATTGCCGCTCTCAGCACCGGCGTGGTCGCAAACCTGATAGCCGACCAGATCGAAGCCTTCAGCACCCAGCAGGTCGAGGCCCTGTCCTCGGCACAGGTGAAGTTGCTGAGCTCGGTCCAGCTTGCCGCCCTGAGCGCCGAGGACATAGCAACATTCTCGACCGCCGATATCGCGGCGATCACCGGCAAAGCCATGTCCGGCCTGAGCGCGGATGCAATCGCGGCGCTGTCCACCGCTCAGATCGCCGCCCTGACCACCAGCGCCATTGCCGGCCTGACGGCCGATCAGATCGAAGTTCTGAGCGCCGAGCAGGTCGAGGCCCTGTCTCCGGCGCAGGTGAAGTCCCTGAGTTCAGCGCAGCTCGCAGCCCTGAGCATCGAGGATCTGGCGACATTCTCGACCGCCGATATCGCAGCGATCACGAATAAAGCCATGTCGGGCTTGAACACCGATGTTATCGCGGCCTTCACCACGGCTCAGATCGGCGCCCTCACCACCAGCGCCATTGCCGGCCTCACTTCCGATCAGATCGAAGCCCTGAGCGGCAATCAGGTCAGCCTTCTATCCACCGCGCAGATCAAGGCGTTGAGCTCGGTTCAGGTCGCCGCCCTGGGCAACGATGTGGCCGCCCTGTCCACCAGCCAAACGGCCATGTTGAGCACATCGGGCATCAAGGGCCTGACCAGCGATCAGGTTGCGGCCCTCAACATCGATCAGTTCGCGGCCCTGACCACGGCCCAGATCGCGGCTTTCGGCTCGGGACAGATTGCGGCATTGAGCACGGACAATGTAGCATCGCTTTCCGTGGCCCAGCTTGCGGCAATGAGCACCTCCGGCATCCTGGGACTTTCGACCGGCCAGATCGCCGCCCTCAGCACCGATCAGGTTTCCAGGCTGTCGACCAAGCAGATGGCGCGGTTGAGCGCGGCACAAATTGCCACCCTCGGCACAGACGACATAGCCGCTCTTTCGACAGCCCAGATCGCCTCCCTGAGCGCTGCGGGCATTACGGGACTAAGCGCGCAGCAGCTGGCGACCCTCACCACCAGCCAGGCCGAAGCCTTAACGAGCGCGCAGATCGTCAATCTCGGCTCCACACAGATTTCGCAGCTGGGGACAGACGATCTGGCGAAATTCACAACCAAGGACATCGCCGCGATCACTTCCAGCGCAATCGCAGGACTGTCGGCAGAAACCCTCGCTTCCCTGACGACATCCCAGATTGCCGCCCTGAATGTACAAAGCATCGGTGCATTGAGCACCGCACAGATCGCCGCCTTGAGTATCGCCCAGGTCGAAGCCTTGACCACCGCCCAGGTCGGCGCTCTCAGCTCGAAACAGATCGCCGCCTTGAGCGCGGATAACATTGCGACATTCTCGACCAAGGATATCGCCGCGATCAGTTCCAGTGCGATCGCTGGATTGTCGGCAGAGACCGTCGCCTCCCTGACGACAGCGCAGATTGCCGCCCTGAACGTGCAAAGCATCGGTGCGTTGAACACCGCGCAGATCGCCGCCCTCAGCACCGCGCAGGTCGAGGCCTTGACCAGCGCCCAGGTAAGCGCTCTCAGCTCGACACAGATAGCGGTCCTGAGCGCGGAGGATATGGCGACGTTCTCGACCAAGGACATTGCCGCCCTCAGTTCGAATGCCATCCCGGGCTTGTCCACCCAAACCATAGCGTCGCTGACGACAGCGCAGATCGCAGCGCTGAGTACGGCTGGCATTGGTGGGCTGAGCACCGGACAGGTCGCAGCACTGACAGGCGATCAGGTGGACGCCCTGACCAGTACCCAAATCGCGGCACTCACCTCAAAACAGGTTGCGGCCTTGAGCGTGGCTGACATCGCCTCGCTTTCAGCAGCCCAGATAGCCGCCCTCAGCACGGCGGGCATAACGGGCCTGACCACTGACCAGATCGCAGCCCTCGACACCGCGCAGGTCGAGGCTTTGACCGACACACAGGTCGGTGCTCTCAGCTCGAAACAGATTGCGGTCTTGGGTACGGACGACATGGCAACGTTCTCGACCAAGGACATTGCCGCGATCAGTTCAAATGCCATCCCGGGCTTGTCAACGGAGACCATAGCGTCGTTGACCACGGCCCAGGTCGCAGCCTTGAGCGCGGCTGGCGTTGGAGGGTTGAACACCGGGCAGGTCGCAGTCCTGACGAGCGATCAAGTCGACGCCCTGATCAGTATTCAGGTCGGCGCCCTCACCTCCAGACAGGTTGCCGCCCTCAGCGTGGCCAGCATCGCTTCGCTTTCGGCAACCCAGATAGCCGCTCTCAGCACGGCGGGCATAGCGGGCCTGACCACCGATCAGATCGCCGCTCTCAACACCGCTCAGGTCGAGGCCCTCACCAGTGCTCAGATCGGCGTCCTCAGCGCAAAACAGATTGCGGCCCTCAGCGCCGGTGGCCTTGATACATTCACCGCCGCCGAGCTAGCTGTCATCAGCTCGAGTGCAATCTCGGGCCTGTCGACAGCGGCAATCGCTTCGCTGACGACGGCGCAGATCGCCGCCCTCGGCGCGGCCGCAGTACCCGGCCTGACCACCGCCCAGATCGCGGCCCTCGGCACCGGTCAGGTGGATGCCCTCACCAGCGCCCAGATCGCCGCCCTCACCTCCAAGCAGGTTGCGGCTCTAAGCGTCGCCAGTATCGCCTCGCTCTCGGCAGCCCAGATAGCCGCCCTCAGCACGGCGGGCACGGCGGGCCTGACCACCGATCAGATCACGGCCCTCGACACCGTGCAGGTCGAGGCCCTGACCAGTGGTCAGATCGGCACTCTCAGTTCGAAACAGATCGCGGCCCTCAGCGCCGGCGATCTCGATACATTCACTGCCGCCGAGCTGGCTGCCATCAGTTCGAATGCGGTCTCGGGCCTGTCGACAGCGACGATCGCTTCGTTGACGACCGCTCAGATCGCCGCTCTGGGCGCGGCGGCAATACCGGGCCTGACCACGGATCAGATCGCGACTCTCGGCACCGGTCAGGTAAGCGCGCTGACCAATGCCCAGATCGGCGCCCTCACCTCCAAACAGGTTGCGGCCCTGAATACGGCCGACATCGCCTCCCTTTCCGTCAGCCAGATAGCGGCTCTGGACGCCAAGGCGATTGCAGGCCTTGGCAGCGCACAGACCGGCGCGTTGAGCATTGAACAGGTCCAGACATTATCCACCCGGCAGATAGCATCGCTGAATTCGGATGCGCTCAAGGGCCTGTCCGCGGAGATGCTGGAAACCTTCTCGACGGAGGAACTCGCGGCTATCGGCTCAAGCGCGATAAAGGGACTGTCCACGGACTTTATCGCCGCTCTTTCCACCGCCGAGGTTGCGGCCCTGAGCACGGCTGGCGTCGCCGGATTGACCAGCGATCAGATCAATGCCCTCGGCAAGGACCAGATCGAAGCACTCTCCACCAGCCAGATCGCCGCATTGAGTTCGGCCGGACTTGCGGGGTTGTCGGCGGATGATCTGGATACATTCTCCACCGGGGAACTCGCCGCCATCAGTTCGACGGCGATAAAGGGACTGTCCGCCACCGTCGTAGCCTCCCTGTCTTCTCAGGAAATCGCCGCTTTGACGACAGGCCAGGTGGCTTCGCTGAGCTACGGTCAGGTCGCGGCAATGGGGTCCGCGCAAATCGGAGCGCTGTCACTGTCACAGGTCAGCGTCCTCAACGCGCTGCAGGCAGCCGCGCTTGGCGGCGACGACCTGACGGCATTTTCCACCGAGCAGATCATCAGCCTGAGTTCGAGCGCGATCTCGGGATTGGGCACGGGCACGCTCGCTGCCCTGACGGCATCCCAGGCGGCGGCCTTCACGCCAGGCCAGGTCGCCGCCATGACATCGGCGCAGGTTACGGCCTTGAACAGCGCCAAGACCACCAACAGCTCTGTCCAGGATATCGCCTCCCTGATCTCAACCACCGACGAGACGGCTTCGACCCAGGATAGCGCGACCAGCACCTCAGTGCAGGCTTCGAGTGAAACGCAGGAGGCGTCTGACGTCGCTGCAACCATTTTGTCGTATCTGGACGTCTGACTTTAACCTGCGAATAGAGGGAAATAACCGGGCCGGGATAGCTGCCATCGCCTGATGGCAGCCGCCATTTCGCCGGCTCATCAACGCCGCATCAGTTTGCGTTCAGACCGGGGCCGGGCTGCTCGTCGCTGGCGCAAGGCTCCGTGCGATTTCTCCGGCAACGAAGATCGCGTGCTCGGTAACCTGGGGCAGGCCCATCAGCTCACCGAAGGTTCCGCGCGCCAGCGGACCGCCGATCAGCAGCGTTTCAATGGCCTGGCCGCGGCTGTCGATGGCGCGCGATCGCTCGTCGCAGTGGATGCCAAGCCCTGTCGGGCAAAAGGTCAGAAGACCCGCCTGCTCCAGACCGGAAAGAAAAGCCTGCGATTTCAGAATTCCACCATGGGCGGGACCGGTCGTCACGACGATTGCATCGACGTCGAGCCGCGCGATGTCCCTTTTGCCACGAAACCGCAGATCGACATGCAACGAACCGTCTTCGCCAGCCTTTGCGGACACAAGCGACCCGGCGACGATCTGTAGCTGGCCCGAAATTATGGCCTCATCCAGAAGTCTCTCCACCTGCGGCGCGATCCTGAACCGGTGCGCGTCCCAGAAGGGCCGCAGCCACCGCACCACCCTTCGCTTTTCGATCAGGGGAAGGTTCCGCCATATGTCGCGACCCTGCAGGCGAACGGCGTCCAGAACACCATGCCAGCTCGCACCGCCCGCTTGCGACACTCGCACAGCCTCTCGAATCCGCCGCAATAGTTCCGACGCGCTTTTGGACGGCGGATCGACAAAATCGCCGTAGGGTTCCTGCGGCAAGGCCGGATGGCCACGCGACCGCAAGCCGCGGCGTGACAGCGAAACGACCCGCGCATGATGGCCGCGCCGGTGGAGCGCGGCAAAGGCATCAGCCGCGGTCAATCCATTGCCGACGATCAGAATGCGGTCACCTGCGGCGATATTTTCCAGCGCGGCGTCCGCATTCAAGTCCGCCACCAGTTTCGGATGGCCGGCAAGCGGTTTCAACACCTGCGGAAGCGCCGGCGGCGGATGGCTTGTCGCAACCACCACGATGTCCGCGAAGTGGCTATCGCCGTCTGCGGTTTGCAACTCCCAGCCATCCGCATGGCGGGCCACATGTTCCACAGTGCTGCGCCTGTGCTCAACGATGCCCGCATCCAGCAGGGGCGCGATCTCGGCCGCGACATAGGCGCCGAAGACCCTGCGTTGCGGATAGGTCTGCCCATCGGGCAAAACCGCTGCCTCATCGCCCGCAAGCGCGTTCGACCTGTCGAGATAATCGAGGAAGTTATCCGGATCATCAGGATAAAGCGTCATGCGGCCGGCCGGCACGTTGATCCGGTTGGCCGGCTCCGGCGTGGAATAGGCAAGCCCCGCACCCAATCCCGCTCTCGGCTCGAACACGACGATCCGCACATTTTCGAACGCCCCAGCGGCTCGATGGAGATGAAGGGCAATCGCTGCCCCGCTAAATCCACCGCCTATGATGGCGACAATGGCATTCTTCCGGCTCACTGACATTTCAACTCACGCGATCTCGGCGGCACGCCCCGAATAACGTCCAATTTTAGCAGCCGGGACGAAAAATTCACAGCGATGCGCGTCAGGCCGCGCAGGTTCGAACGCATGCGTCCAGTCCGGTTCGGCTGCGGCACTTTCGGCGGATCAGCGGCAAAGGCCGCCGCTCCACCTTTTCTGCCTGCGTTATTCGGCTGCAATCGCCGCGCTTTCCTCGGCCTCTTCGAGTGCGCGCACCAGCGGAATGACGTGCTTGCCGAAATACTCGACCTCCTCCTGGAAATGCAGGAAACCGAGCAGGATGAGATCGGCGCCGGCGCGCTTCAGGCGCACGATCCTCTCCGCCACCTGTTGGGGAGTGCCGATGAGGTTTGAGCGGAAACCGTCATTGTACTGAACGAGATCCTCGAAGCTGGATTTCGCCCAGTTGCCCTCTCCTTCCGGGGAGGCCTTACCGGCATTCTTCACCTCATGACCAAAAGCGTTGACCGCTTCCGGATTGGCCTTCTCGATGATTTCGGCAAGCACTGCCTTTGCCTCCTCCTCCGTCTCACGCACGATGGCGAAGGCATTTACGCCGACCTTGACCGAATGATTGTTCTCAGCCGCCTTGGCACGGATGTCATCGACCTGCCTTGCGATCTCTTCCGGCGTGTTACCGTTGGTGAAGTACCAGTCGGAAACGCGAGCCGCCATATCGCGGGCTGCGCGCGAAGAACCGCCCTGAAAGATTTCAGGCTGCGGATCGATCGGCTTCGGCTTCAGGGAATAATTGTTGAAGCGATAGAAATCGCCGCGGAAGGTGAAGCTGTCTTCCGTCCAGATGCCGCGCAGTGCACGGATGAACTCCTCCGAGCGGCGATAGCGCTCGTCGTGGTCGAGCCACGGTTCGCCAATGGCATGGAACTCGCCGCGAAACCAGCCGCTGACAATGTTGACCGCAACGCGGCCATTGGTGAGGTGGTTAATCGTGGCGATCTGTTTTGCAGCGAGCGCCGGGTTCCACGGCCCCGGCAGAATGGCGGCAATGACCTTCAGCGTCTTTGTCGACTCCAGTAGGGAATGGCTGAAAGACACGGATTCATGCTGGAACTCGGCGCCGTAGCCAGCCGTGAATCGAATCTGGCTCAGCGCATAGTCAAAACCGCTCGCTTCCGCGATCTGCGCGAGCTTGCGGTTATAGTCGATGGTCCAGCTGGTGCGTTGCTCGATATTCGAGATGACGAGGCCACCGGAAACATTCGGAACCCAATAGGCGAATTTAACGGGCTCGGCTGTGCGTGCGGTCATGATAAATTCCTCTCTTGCAATCTCAGTTGGCAGCCGCTTCGCGTGAAACGACGGAAAGGGTCGGATGGTGATCGCCGCCACCAAGCGCTTTGGCGGGCAGAAGCTCGAACAGATCGGCGACGGCGCGCTCAATGCGCGCTTCGACGGCCGGGTTTGAAAGCGTGTATCCGGTAAAATCCGCCTCGACGGCATAAACCGTGGTCGGCACGGTGACAGCACCGAAGAAGCCAAACAGCGGACGGAACTGGTGTTCCAGCATCAGGCCATGCAGCGGCGAGCCGCCGGTCGCGGCAAGGATCACGCGTCGACCCTGCAGGGCACGGAAATCGACGAGATCGAATAAATGCTTGAGCGCGCCCGTATAGGAGGCGCGATAGACCGGCGAACCGACGACGAGCACATCGGCAGCCTCCACGGCATCGACAATCGCACGCCCGGCCTCGTCGAGCTCATCTGCGCGCAATGCCCGAAATAGAACCGGCGCGGCATCGGCAAGATCGATGAGGTCGGTTTCAACCTTCGCCGTCCGCCCGATCGCGGCAACAATTCGTTCAACGACATGCGCCGTGCGGGATGGCCGCTTCACACTACCGGAAATGCCAAGGATCTTCATATCCGTTCGCCCTTCTTTTGTGTGTATTTTCTATGTTTTTAATAGGCTATCAAAGACGCTCATTCCAAAAGCCGCATATTTTGAGAAATGCTTTCGCGTATTTGGGCCGAAGCGCCGACTGTTTCACACGGGGCAAGGCGGTCGCTGCAAGCGCCGAAGCGGAAAGCCGCTCATGCCCCGGCCGAGCGGATATTGCCCAAAAGCAGGACACCGGGGATATCAGATCCCCGGTGCCAATATTTAGAGCGATGCTTTCAGCGCCTCAACCGAGCGCGCCGTAAAGGCAGGGCAAGGATCAAAACTCCTCCCAGTTGTCGGGGGCGGTTTTCAACGCGGCATTCCCTGAAAACGCCGCCCTTATCCTGCCGCCAAGCGCACGCGCGGGAGAGGCTGCGGGCCTGTCGGCGACCGATGCCGTGCGCACGGGCGCGGAGGCCTCGCCATAACCGCCTTCGGACAGTTTGAACTGCGCGATCAGCCCGTTCAGCGAAGACGCCTCGCGTGCAAGCCCGTGGCTGGCGGCGGTGCTTTCCTCCACCATGGCGGCGTTCTTCTGGGTGTCCTGATCCATCTGGTTCACGGCCGTATTGATCTGCTGAAGACCGGAGGATTGCTCCTGTGCCGATTCCGCAATGGCCGCAACGTGCCGGTTGATTTCCTGCACCTCTGTTACGATCAGTTCCAGCGCCTTGCCGGTTTCACCAACCAGCTGCACGCCCTGCTGAACCTGACCGTTGGAAGTCGTGATCAGGTTCTTGATCTCCTTGGCCGCACCGGCAGAGCGTTGCGCCAGTTCGCGAACCTCCTGCGCAACAACGGCAAAGCCCTTGCCCGCCTCACCCGCACGGGCAGCTTCCACGCCCGCATTCAGCGCCAGAAGGTTGGTCTGGAATGCGATCTCGTCGATCACGCCGATAATGTTGGAAATCTCATTGGCGGATGTCGCGATCTGCTCCATTGCAGCGACAGCCTGCTGCACCACCTCTCCGGATTTTTCAGCGCCGACTTTTGCGCGGCCGACGAGTTGACCCGCTTCCTGCGCCCGCTTCGTGGCGTCCTTCACCGTCGTGGTGATCTCTTCCAGCGCAGCCGCAGTCTCTTCAACGGCGGCAGCCTGCTGCTCCGTGCGTCTCGCCAGATCGTCCGCCGCAGACCTTATCTCATTGGCGCCGGCATCGATGCCGCGCGCGTTCTGCGCCACCTGGCTCAAGGTCGACTGCAACTGTTCCGCAGCCCGGTTGAAATCGCCGCGGATACCGTCAAGACCGGAGACGAACGGCTGAACGATCCGGTAAGTAACGTCGCCCTGGGCGATCTTTGAAAGGGCCGTGGCAAGATTGTCGACGGCAAACTGTACGTCGGCAGCTTCCCTGGCCTTCTGTTTCTCGCGCTCGATCCGGTCTTTTTCGGAAGTCGACCGGTTGGCCTCCGTTTCATTCTCAAGCCGGAGGCGTTCGATTGCGCTTTCGCGAAACGCCTGAACCGCAGCGGCCATCTGGCCGACTTCATCCCTGCGATCCATTCCGGAAATTTCACTTGCCGTATCACCGGCCGCGAGCGATTCCATACGCGCGCGAAGCCGCGCAATCGGGGTGGTGATGCCCCGGGAGGAAATGAGCAGGCCAAGTGCGATCACGGCCAGCGAAACGAGCGCGAGCGTAATCAGGCCCGTCCAGATCGTCGTATTGGTGCTGGCTGTAAGGCGTTCTCTCCCCTCATTCATCACCTGGATGAGCTGCTCATTGCCGGCGCTGATCTTTGGCGAGACTTCGGCAATTTTCCGAAGCACGTTGAGCGCCATCTGCTGCGCTTCGGCGCGTTGCCCTGCCTGCATGAGGGCGATGACCTGATTGCCGATCTCCTCGACTTCGACGACACCCTTGAGGATATCGCGGGCGGCATCCGTGCGCGCCGGCACCAGTTCCATGATCTTGTTCTGGCGTTCCTCGAGCTGCTTACGGTCGGCTCGGAAGGTTTTGACGGCAGCTTCGAAATCAGCGCTGGCCGGGTCGTTAAGGCTGGCGCGAAGCATCTGCATGCCAAGTGCATTGAGGTTTCCGCTGGTTCTGGCGTTCAGAACCGCAGCAAGGGCCTCATGGCCGATGAAATCGCTATAGACGCTGTCGGTGCCTTTATATTGCAGGCTGACGTAGCTTATTCCGGAAAGCGACATCAGGCTCATCAACGAGATGACAAAAACGACCTTCGTTTTTATCTTGGTATTGTTCAGGAAAGACATGAATGGCCTCAAGGCAAGCACTCCTCCAGCCGCCCTCTCAGGAGGCCGGGGAATATATAATGAAACATCGCGGGTAGCTGTTGCCCCTCCTCATAGGGCGACAAGCGGATGCCTTTTTCGAGCCGCCGTCGGGCAGGTCGTCATGGGTCCGCTTGTTCTACCGGCTCCGCCGATGAAACCTTGGAACCTGCGTATTTTAGATTTCACAAAATCACTAAATGAAGTGTTACCCGGGATAGGCAAGTGCTGACAATTCGCCGCGCCGCAGACCGGTTCGAGCATCGTTTTCAAGCCTGGCAGCGGCCGGCGCCGCTATGCCGGAAACCCGTAACCTACGCGACAGCGGCGGTGCCCGCTCGGGCAATCAGGCTATCGCGCCTGCAATGGGCCGGGACTGGATCGTTCGGCCCAATCAAACGAAGCTGCAGATGAAGATGTAGCCGCACCTGCAAACGCTCAAACAGCCGCTTGCAGGCGGAAGCGTTCCTGTCCTCCTCGCCGGTCAAATTGCCGACGAGGCGCATGAACCAGCCGTCATAGGCCTGCACATAAAGGAACCAGCGTGTCGGGTCCGGCGCACCGGGCGGCGTGTCGCGGCAGAGCCAGATGGCGTGCGCATGCTGAAACAGCGGATGAAGCGTGCCTTGCAGCAAGGTGAGTTCGGATGCTTCCAACCCGTGAGGATGGAGACCGGTATGGTTGGCGGCGGATCGGACGGCATCTTCGCTCGTCCATAGGCGGTCGGCGATCTGCCGATGCTGCTCCGCCATCGGCCTGTCTCCCACCCGCAGGCAGAGTTCGCAGAGATGGCGATGGAGCCGATACCTGGAGAAAGAGGGATTTTGGCCGATACGGTGCCACAAAGACATTGCTCCGTGTATGTCTCCGGCTTTCTCCATATCCTCTGCCCGTAGCTGTAGAAGCGTCGCCTCTTCAGGTGAATACCGCAATCCTTCCGCGATCGCCTCGGCGCGCAGCATGCCTGACGGATCGAATTTCTCTGAAAGCAGCGCCAGTTGCAGCCAGTCCTGCTCGTCGAACATCTGTTGTTCGCGACGCTGCAGGAGCCTTGAGAAGTCGCTGCGCTGACGGATATGCCAGTCTTTTGCGTCCTGCCAGCCTCGTGCGGCATTGTCGCGCCAGTCTGCATCAAGCCGTGCCGTGATGCCGGGGGCTTCTTCCCCCAACCATTCCGTGGCAGCGGAAGTCTCTTCGAGACGCCAGGGCAGATGATCGGGAAGCGGGCCTGCCGGATCAAACCCCGTCGCGGCAATGCGCTCCGACAAAACGGGATGGGTGCTATGACTATCCGGTTTCTGGCAGAGGTCTTCATGCAGCCAGACGGCCGCCTGTGCGCCATCTCGCGGGCGGCTGTTCTCCGGCTCCGCCAACATCAGGGCAAAGGGTCGCGCCTGGGCGATGTCATCCTTGTCTGCCCCAGCAAACATATCCGGCCAGAATTGGCTGGACAGGGCTCTTTGCCGCAATGTGAGAGCAATTTCCGTCTCAAATGCGATGTCGGCGCCGCAAACCGTGATCGCCCGCGCATCGGCAACCGCCTCGCAGCGACGGGAAAACTCCAGCGTCTCGCGCATCATGCGCGGTACATACCAGGCAAGAAACAATCTGAGCGGCGCGGTGACCAGCCGATGATTGCGCTCATGCAATTTACCGAGCGCCGCCCAGCGTTGGCGAGCCACATGGGCCCAGCGCGCGAAATGACCGTGCAACCGGGAAATATGGGCGTATTCATGCGCGATGACGGCCGCGGCCTGCCGTCCCGTCAACAGGGCGAGAAGCGGCAGGCCGAGCACCAGAACATGCCTCGGCTGGCCGCCACGGGAGCCCGTCTGATAGATGGACGCGTTAAGCTCGGCATTGATATAGACGGCCGTGAAGGCTGGCGCATCGCAGGCGAGGCGCAGCCGTTCAAGCTCTTCGGCAAGGGCGGGAACCCTGTCGGCCTCCAGCAATATTCCATCCGAAACCGGTGGGGGCGGCACTGCCGCATAGGCTCGCAGGACCAACAGCCCGTAAAAGACCCATGACAGCGCCGGCAAAGCAAGAAGCACCAGCAGAAGCCGCGAAGGCACCAGCAACACAAGCAAAAGAGGCGACAGGATCAGCACAAGGCCGCTGGCCAACAAGAACATGTCGCCAAAAGCGAGCCAGACCAGGGCTCGCCATCTGCCTTCGCGCGATGACTGGAGGGGGCTCGCCATGCCGACGCTTATTTCGGTGGGAGATGGTCGCTTGAAAGTTTCTTGCCGAGGAAGAAGGCCTTCAACGCCCGCCCGGCCATCTGCAATCCGCTCGATCCATAAACTTGCGTTTCCATCCACTCCAGTGACGAATGATCGGGGAAGAGTTCCTTGTAACGGTCGAACCATTGCATGGCGATAAACTCGCTTTTGGGAACGCCATCGCCGTATTTATAGGCGAGAACGACCTGACCATAAGCCTCTCCGGCAATGTGGTCGTCATGATAGTCGATGAGGGATTTCATATTGGTGACGGCCTGCTGTTTTTCCTCCGCAGTGCCGTGCCGGCGATCAACGCTCGCCAGTCGAATGAGGGACATATCCACGCCGCCTTCCATCGCGCCACGGTAATATTCCTGAACCCGTTCGAAATTTTCCCGGAGCGACAGATCGAGATTGTCGACATTTTCCAGCCGCCAGGCATAGTTATAAAGTGCGACCGGTTCACCCTCCTCGACTGCCTGCTGAAGCCAGCGACCCGCTTCGTCGCCGTCGAGCAGTTGCGGGTCTGTATCGGGCCGGAATCCCGTTGCGATGTCATACATGCTTGCCGCGGCCGAATAAACGCGCCGTTCAGCGAATGCGCGGGTCAACCAGGCCGACTCCTGCTGGAAACCTCCATCCCAGATCATCCGGCAGGCATGCATCGGCGTGAACTCATCGGGCTCGTAGAGCGGTTCGAGTTGCGCGACCCGGTCGACCAGCTCCGTGGCGATGGCCGGGTTCGCCTCTATTCCCCACATGCCGAACTGCCAGGCAAATGCCGCCATTGTCAGCATGGTTGGCTCATCAAAACGACGGACGGCCGTTTGCAGCACGTTTGCATAGGCACCGTCATGATCCTCGAAATGCTGGATCAGCATCAGATTGGTGAAGTCCCGGAACGGGCCGTCAATGGCCGGATAGGTTCCCGGCGCCTTGCAGTAACGGATGGATTCGACATGGCGCTGGTGCGCCAGTTTTTCGTCCTGGAGAGAATAATGGGTGAAATTGGCGTATTTTCCGAGGGAAACGAAACGAAGGCGATCGGTGAGATCCCGCGCCAGCCAACTCTTGAAAATCCTCTCACGGGCGGCAATTTCGCGGGTATCGCCGGGCTCGGGATAATCGGGGATGGTCAATGCATCCTGCACCCCCGACCAGCGCACGGAATTGCGCTCCTGTTCGCTCAGTGCGGAACATAAGGGGCCTTTGGCGAATTTTTCGACCTCGCCATCATCGCCACCCCATCGCGAGCTCAAATATTGCGCGTAAGAAACCAGGATTTCCGGCCACCGGGGCCGAAGCGAAAGGCAGTAACGCAACCAGTAATAGCCGGGATTTTGGGCGTCCCCCCGCTGCAGGGGCGGAAGCGAGGCAGGAAGCGTCGCCGTTATGATACCGGGCGGCGTCAATCCGTGTCTGGCAAGCCGAGCGCATGCGGCTTCGTAAAGCTCCGGTTCCAACTCATCGCGAGCTATCGTCTTTTCAACCGGCGTGCCCAGAAACAGCGCATCGACGAAATCCGGCTGACCGAGATACTGGCTCATCTCCATCATGGTTTCCGCGGCAAGAGCAGGCCGCGCGGAAAGGGCCATCGCCTTCAGCAAATGCTCTGCCGCAATTATGCAGGCCATGTGGGCGGCGGCCCACTGGTCTTCCCCAACATCCGATGCCCAGGTCGCCGTTCGGATGTCGCAGGCCCGGCGGAAACAATAGTGACCGGCGACCTGCCTTGCATGATACGAAGCCGGGTATGCCTGCCTCCAGGCATCGAGCAGTTCCAGTCTGAGGGCCGCATCCACGCTCGCGCTGTCGAACAGGCCCGTGTCTGTCGAAAGGTGGATATAGTGATCGTCCGCCAGATCGTCGGACTGCCACCATGCCGCCTCAAGCGCCGCGAGTATACGCTCGACCTCGTCGAAGCGCCGTTCAAGCATCGCCTTTCGCAATTCATCCCGCTGACGGAATCTGCCCCATTGCGGGCCATCCAGTGGCAGGGGCGACGAACTTGTGACTGTTTTCATGAATGGCTCCTCAGCGGATACGTCCTTCCTTGGAGCACCAAAGAACCCCCTGTGTCGAGATATGGAAGGAGACTTTTCCCGGCACTTTTACAAATCTCACCGCCAGGAACACAACACTGCACCGGCACTCAATCAGCAAAAGCCACGAGCCCCACGCCTCGCTTCGCAGCCCGTTCCAGGAGATCGCGCATCGAATTGAACGCGGCCAGCGCGTGTTCGTTACCTTCAAGAACATCTTCGTTTGCCATGAGAATGTTCAGCAATATCACGACCTGCGCGGGTTCAAGCAGCGTATCTTCGAAATATCTGAGATCGGCGCCGGCCTGCCGGGCCTTGTCGAACAGGGCCGCAAGTAAACGGTGCGCATCAAGATCGATGGAGCCGGCGAGTTCCAGGCAGCCCGGGTCCGAGGGTATGACGGTGGTGTCGAAATCAGCGTAGTAGATGTCCAGCATGTGCAATTTGTCCAACGAATGAAGGATTTGGACGTCCCCATTTCGCTTGCAAGGCTCAGCCATTTAAAAAGGGGCGATCACGGACCGCCCCAACGGAAATAGTCTTGTTTCAGTCCGCTTACGCGGGACGCTCCTCGCCTGCATTGGGTCGCCAGGTAATCAACCTCTTCTCCGCAAAATCCAGAATGAGGTCAATAACAAGAACGAAGACCGCCAGGATGATGATGCCCGCGAAGACGCCGACCGCGTCGAAGTTGCCTTCCGAACGGGCGATCAGATAACCGAGGCCGGCGGAAGCTCCCAGATATTCACCGATGATTGCGCCAACCACTGCAAATCCGACGGAGGTGCGCAGGGACGACAGAATCCAGCTCGCCGCAGCCGGGAAATAGACGTGACGCAGCAGATCCGAACGCTTGGCGCCCAGAATGCGGGTATTGGAAAGCACGACCGGGTTCACTTCGCGCACGCCCTGCATGGCATTGAAGAAGGTGACGAAGAAGACGAGCGTAACCGCAAGCGCAACCTTCGACCACAGGCCAAGACCGAGCCAGAGCACGAAGATCGGGGCCAGAACGACACGCGGAATGGCGTTCACGGCCTTGATGAACGGATCGAGCACCCGAGCGACAAAGGGGCTGAGGCCCAGCCAGACGCCGGCGCCGACGCCGAGACCTGTACCTATGAGATAGCCCAGCACCGTTTCGCTCAGCGTGATGCCGACATGCTTGTAAAAACCGGCATCGGCAACCCAGTCAATCACCTGTTTGACGATGTCATAGGGTGCCGGAAAGAAGAAGCGGTCGATAGCGCCCGAGGTCACACCGAGCTGCCACCCGCCCAAAAGCACGACCAGAAGAGCGATCTGGATGATACGAACATTAACGGCTTGCATAGCTTTTCTCCACTTCGCCACGCAGGGACGCCCATATATCGCGATAGAGCGTCATGAATTTTGGATCGAGTTTGATTTCCGCGACGTTGCGGGGCCGCTCGAGATCGACAGGGAAGCTCTCGATGACGCGGCTCTTCGGGCCTGCAGCGAGAACGACAACCCGGTCTCCGAGCGCAATCGCCTCTTCCAGATCATGGGTGATCATGACCACCGCACGGCGATCCTCCTGCCACAGGCGCAGTAACTCGTTCTGCATGAGGTGGCGGGTGTGGATATCCAATGCAGAGAAGGGTTCATCCATCAGGATGACCTTCGGCTCGGTGATAAGCGCCTGCGCCATCTGCACGCGTTTGCGCTGTCCGCCGGAGAGCTGATGCGGAAAGCGGTCTCCGAAGCCCTTGAGGCCGACCTTTTCAAGCCAGGCCTGAACCTTGGCGCGCCGCTCATTTTCGGGAACGCCCCGGAACATCAAGCCAAGCTCGACATTCTGAAACGCTGTCTTCCAGGGAAGAAGCGCGTCCTGCTGGAACAGATATCCGATGTTGTTCTGTACGCCCTTGACGAGCGAACCGTCGATGGAAACCCTGCCCTGCGCTGGCTTCAACAGGCCCGCAATCGCGTTGAGAATGGTGGACTTTCCGCATCCCGTCGGCCCAACGATGGAGAGAAACTCGCCATCGCCGACCTTGAGATTGACGTTTTGCACGGCAACGAACGAACCGAACGCCATGGTCACGTCGTCGATTGCCACCATCGGCTGGGGTTCGAGTTCCGTCACGGGTTCTAGCTTTCTGGCTGGCGAAGACATGGCGGCCTCTCAGTTTGCGGCCTTCGAGGCCGCGGCCTCGACGAACTTGTTGGTGTAGGTGGTGTTGAGATCGATCGTCGCCTTGGCGACCGCATCATTGAAGCTTTTCAGAACGGCGAGCGGCGTTTCGAGATCGGCAGGCTCAAACTTGCCATCTTCGGAGAAGATCGCCTTGGCCGCTTCAACGGCCTTGATGTAGGTCTGCTTGTCGCCGGACACGAAATCATCGGGAAGCTTTGCGACGATTTCCTCCGCAGAATGCTGCTTCATCCAGTGCAGCGCCCGAACCGTCGCATTGGTGACCTTCTGGATCACTTCGGGATTGGCGTTGATATAGTCCTGCGTGGCGTAAAGGACCGAGGTGGGATAGATGCCGCCATAGACATCCCTGGCGCCCTGATCGCTACGGGCATCGATGAGGATCTTGCCCAGCCCGCGCTCCACGACGATGGTTGCGGCAGGGTCGTAATTGACGAGCAGATCGATCTTGCCCTGCTGCAGGGCTGCAACGGCCGCAGCGCCCGAACCGACACCGATGATGGAGATGTCATTGTCGCTGAGATTATGCTGCTTCATGTAGTAGCGAATGAAGAAGTCCGAAGAGGAGCCGGGCGACGTGATGCCGACCTTCTTGCCCTTGATCGTCTCAGGCTTGGCCGGGTCGAAATCCGTGTCGTTCTTGCCGGCGAGAACCAGGCCCGAGTTGCGGGCAAGCTGCACGAAGCCGACCACGTGCTTGTTCTGCGACTGCATCTGGATCGTATGATCGTAGAAGCCTACGGCAACGTCCGTGGAACCGGCAACAAGCGCCTGCAGAACCTTCGATCCGCCCTGGGCAAAGTTCTCGGTCGTTACATCAAGGCCCTCCTCCTTGTAGAAGCCAAGGCTCGCCGCCACGGGGAAAGGCAGGTTGTTGAGGTTGTACGAGCCAACGCTCATCCTGACGGATTCGGCATTGGCAGATGCCGCCAGCGCACAGAGCGCCGCGGTTGCAAGCAGATATTTACGCATATGGGTCTCCTCCCGGTTTGACTATATTTTGCGCCACTATGGCCGCGTCTAGGCTGCGTCTTCAATCGCAGCGGTTGGTTTGGCGAAGGCGAAGCCTTCGAAAAGCCTGCGCGCCGTTCTCACGAGTCCGGCCGTTATTGCGCCGTTTCGCATCTCCAGCTGCACATCGAGGCAGCCTGCGGGATGTTCGATGCGGATCTGGGTCGGCACCGAAAGGCCTCCGGCCGCATCATAAGCGATGGAGCCTTTGGTGACAGCCGCGGTTGCGATGCCAACGGCACCGGTCGTCGCCAGTGCAGGATGACACTCGTTGGGCATGAAATACCGTACCGAAAGAGTGCCGCCTCTGCGGGCAGGTGCAATGAGCACCGGTTTCGGAATGACCATGTCTTTCACATCACCCATTCCCATCAACTTTCCGGCCTCGATGCGGATGCGGGTCATCCGTGCGATGAGATCCTTGTGAGCGCTCAGGGTTTGCGGATCCTCGTACCCCGTCACGCCGAGATCGGCTGCGCGGATGAGAACCATCGGAATGGCGCAGTCTATGGCCGTCACGTTGACGCCATCGATCAGATCGACCGGCTTTCCGGTGGGCAGAAGCTTGCCGGTTTTCGCACCTGCCGCATCCATGAATGTCAATGCGATGGGCGCCGCCAGACCCGGAACTCCGTCGATCGAGGCGTCGCCGAGATAAATAACCTCGCGGCCGCGTGTCGGAACCTTCGCCTCGATCAGCTTGCCGGTATTCACGTTATGGATTCGCACAAGAGTATCCTTGCCCTGCGCTTCGACAAGCCCCGCTTCGATGGCAAAGGGCCCGACGGCGGCCAGCATATTTCCGCAGTTTGGCGAATAGTCGACATACTGCCTGTCGGTGCGAACCTGTGCGAACAGATAGTCGATGTCAGCGCCCCTGACCGTGGAAGGGCCGATAATCGCAACTTTGGACGTGACCGGATTGCCCCCGCCAATGCCGTCGATCTGCAACGGATGGCCAGATCCCATGATGGAAAGAAGGGCCGCGTCCCGGTCTGCTCGATCACGGGGAAGATCGGATGCGAGAAAGAACGGTCCACGCGACGTTCCACCGCGCATCAGCACACAGGGTATCTTCAGCAGATCGTTCATGGGTTGCCTCAATATTGCATTTGTCGGATCAATGCGCCGTGTTGTTGCAATATGAGCAAAAGAGTCTAATCTGTTAAATGCAATGTTTTGGAGTTTTATTGCGTTATGAGCATCAATTGTGAAATTCTGGATTTGCGGGCGTTTCAAGCGGTGGTTGAACTGGCCAGTTTCCACAGGGCCGCCGAGGCGCTGCATATCTCGCAACCGGCGCTTACCCGCCGTATCCAGAAGCTGGAGCAGGCCATCGGCGCGCCACTTCTGGAAAGAACGACGCGCCACGTTGCCCCCACCGCCATGGGACAGGAAGTCATGCCGCTCGTTCGGCGCATGCTCGAGGAATTTGACGGATCGCTTTTTGCCATGAAGGACGGCGCGCAACGGCGCGGGCTTATCACCATGGCCTGCGTTCCCACCGCCGCCTTTTACTTTCTTCCCACCGTCATCAAGACCTTCAGCCAGCAACATCCCCATATAAGGCTGCGGATCAGGGATCTGACAGCCAATGAGGGTCTGCAGGCGGTCGCCAGAGGCGAGGTGGAATTCGGCATCAACCTGATGGGCAATTCCGATCCCGAGCTTTCATTCGAGCCGCTCATCGATGACCCCTTCGTGCTGGCGATGAGGAAAGACCACCCTCTGGCAGCCTTCGAGACAATCGAGTGGAACCAGTTGGAGGCCTATCCGCTGGTCGTCGTGGACCGCTCGAGCGGCAACAGGACGCTTCTCGACAGCGCGCTTGCACGGCACAATCTAAAATTGAACTGGTTTTATGAGGTGACGCATCTCAACACGTCGCTCGGTCTGGTCGAAGCCGGACTTGGCATTTCCGTCCTGCCGCGGCTGGCAACGCCGCAGGACGATCACCCATTCCTCATCACCCGGCCAATCGTCAACCCGGTGGTCTCCCGTACGATAGGCATCGTGCAAAGGCGAAGCAGCGCTCTTTCCCCAGCCGCCGAAAAATTTGTGCGGATGCTGCTCGAGACCTGGAAAACACAGTGATCGCTTGAGAGAGATGCTTCTAGGGCCGCCGCCGCCGCAAGCCGCAGATGCCCGGTAAACAGTTCAGACCTGCAGGTTCGCTCGAATGAAAAAACCTGCACCGGAGCCTACGCACGGGCCTCGATATCCAGCACCAGCTTTTTCAGCAGCGCCGCGAGGGTATCTCGCTCGTCCGGAGTGAGGCCCTGCAGAAAACTCAGTTCGCTTTTCATGTCCTGGCGAAACGCCTTTTCCGCCAGCTCTATGCCGGCCGGCATGAGGCACACAACGACGCTGCGCCCATCGAGCTTCGATTTTCTGCGCTCGATGAGGCCGGCCTTTTCCAATCGATCAAGCCGGTGCGTCAGGCCGCCTGAGGAGAGCATCAGCGTCGTATACATTTCCGTCGGCGTCAGCTGGTAGGGTGGTCCGGACCGGCGCAATGTCGCGATGACATCGAACTCGCCGCGGTCGAGACCGAAGACGGCAAATGTCTCTTCGATTGATGGCGCGAGAAGGTTGCTGAGCCGTTTGGCGCGCCCGAAGATGGCCATCGGTTCCGTGTCGATATCACGCAGTTCCCGCGCCCACTGGGCACGGAGACGGTCGACATGATCTTCCCTGTCAGCTTCCATCGTCCGATCCGTCGTTGTGTCCGGCATCGCCTGCTTCATCTCATCACCCCATCAGCACTTCGAAAACCATATACGGCTTTGCCTGCTCCGTGAATATATCTTTGCGAGAAGATAGTTTTGTCTCAGGGAGGAGACCAGATGTTTTCCATTCGCCGTCATCAGGAACCGAATCCGGGCCAGAGCCGGACGGTGCGTTATGAAGGATGCGAATACGGAAGCGCCGTATCCATCTTTCTCGTCAATGCCGATCCGGGTCGCGGCCCTGATCTGCATGTTCACCCCTATGCCGAAACCTGGGTGGTGCGCAAAGGCGAGGCCGAGTTCACAATCGGCGATCAGCGGGCGCGCGGCTCGTCGGGAGACATCGTCGTTGGGCCTGCCAATATCCCCCATCGCTTCGAAAATATCGGCACTGACCGGCTGGAGATCAAGCAATGCAGCAATGTCGGTATAGGCGGCGTCGACGCCGAGTTTTTCCGCAAGACCTGCTGCCGCACCCGGTGCGGGATCGGCAAACCGCGTGAGCAGCGCAAGCGCCCTCGCCTCTGCTTCGATCTTCTTTTCCCCTCTAACTTTCATCGGCGCGAGGATAAGATTGCCGATTATGTTGAGATGTTGAAACAGCGTATAGTGTTGGAATACTATGCCAATCGATCGCCGGACCTTCGGATCGATCGATGTCTTGCCGTTGCCATCGGCAGAAATGTAAGGTTTGCCGCCGAAGACGACCGATCCACTGTCGATCTGTTCCAACCCCATCAGCACACGTAGGAGGGTCGACTTGCCTCCACCCGACGGGCCGATGACGACAACGCGGTCTCCGGCCTTCATCTCGATATTCAGGCCCTGCAGCACCTTGATGACGCCGCCGTAACTCTTGTGAAGGCCTTCTACTCTAACAAGCGGTTCGATACCCGGCATAGTCTGCGCTCTCCTCCTTGGGCAGGATGCGGGGCCACTAACGGACGGCCCCGGCATTGCTTACTTGCCGGCCTTGAGGACCTGGTCGACGGCATTGCGGATCAATTCATCGATATGACCGGTCGCCACGCGCTCCTCGAGGAAGATGTTGACGACCTCGACATCGGCTGCCGAAAGCTGATGCGGCAGACCGAAGGCGACGCCTTGCTTGGCAAGCGCTGGCGCCGGGTTGAGGGCGACGGCCCAATCCGGGTTCGACTGGGTAAAAAGCTGGTTGGTATCGGAGGCATCGACCAGGATGTCCGCTCGCCGGGAAACAACCGCAAGGCGCGTCTCGTCATTGGTCGGCAGGCGAAGAACTGTTGCGCTCTTTACCGCGGCCGAGATCGCCTTGTCCTGCGCGGAGCCGGACATAACAGCGAGCGTGACATCCGCCTTGTCAATATCAGCAACCGAAGTCGCGCCGGCCGGGATTTTCGGGTTCCCCTTGTTGTAGGCGAGGGATATCTGATACTCCATCGCGGGGATGGAGAATTGTACCGCCATGGCACGGGCGGGAGTGCGATTCAACGCCAGCGACACGTCCCATTTGCCGGCCTGAAGGCCCGCCACGATGTTGTCCCAGGTTGTGTCGACGAATTCGGGCTTCACCTGAAGGGCCTCAGCGAATTCACGGCACAGATCCGCGAAGAAGCCGGAGTATTCGCCGCTTGCCGGGTCGCGCATCACGTAAGGCGGGGCAACGGCGGCGCCGCAGCGCAAATTTCCATTCTTCTGGACGGTCTGCCAGTATCCCTGGGCCGTCTGCGCCGATGCAGTCGTTGCGGAAAAGCCGGCCATCAAGGCAAGTGTGACCGTCGCCCGCAATGCGGGCGTCATCATTCTTGAAAACATGTGCATTCCCCAGTTTTTAGCGCTGAAAGCGCGGTTTCCACTCATCGACCCGGAGTTCAAATTGATTTTCTTGTCGTCTCCGTGTCGACTAAGATAGCTATGTCGTCTCGGTGTCGACAAAGTCAAGCGGAAAGTTTACGATTGCTGCGTGCCAATTTTTCTGGCCCAATGACCGGAGAGATGGAAAGGGACGTAAGTGTCTGACGAAATTGAAATGAAACGGGTGCGCGGCACGGGCTGGAAAAGCGTCTATGATACGCTGCGCAATGAAATTCTTGCTTTGACCCTGCCACCGGGTCAGCTGCTTGATGAAATGACGCTTGCCGAACGCTTTGACATGTCGCGTTCTCCTGTGCGCGAAGCTTTGATACGGCTC
Source organism: Agrobacterium sp. T29 (assembly GCF_006970545.1). Lineage (NCBI taxonomy): Bacteria > Pseudomonadati > Pseudomonadota > Alphaproteobacteria > Hyphomicrobiales > Rhizobiaceae > Agrobacterium > Agrobacterium sp. T29. The sequence continues at coordinate 1,171,451 of NZ_CP040641.1, read as the reverse complement.
GCGGGCGAGGATCTGGTAGTTACACTTTCCAACCGCAGCACCATCGTCGCCCCCATCGAAGTGGCGAGTTTCCCAAAATACGTCGAGGCGCTCGACATCGCCCAGCGCATGAACACACGGCTCGCCGCGGCGTTGCGCACCGAAGCGGACCTGAAGATCATTGCGAAGCGCCAGAAGGAGTTCGAGATTGCGGTGAAAACCGGCAGCCACCTGAAAATGTCGGAGGCCAACAAGCAGTTTCATATGGCAGTCGCTTATGCTGGCAAGAACGCTTATCTCGCGTCCTTCTACGAGCGGCTGTTGAACCAGGGGCAGCGCATGCTCCACCTGCATTTTGAGTATCTGGAACGCACTGGCGACGGTTATCTGCTTACGGATGAACACGCGCTCATGCTTGACGCGATCCGGGCGAAGAATGTTGAGCTGGCTGACGAATTGGCTCACGCCCATACGCGACAGTTTCAGGACAATTTCATCAATTTCCTACGCGAAAACTATGTGAACGACGTCTCGCTTAGCTCCAGGCTTGCTGCGGAGTGAGTGTGCCACTGCCCAGAAAATAGGGCAGGTTTCATCATAAATGTTAAGGCTTGCCATCACTTCCCGAAACCGTTTTGCGATCCATTCAACGATGCCAACACCGGGGAACACTTTCCAACAGACACCATTTGAGTTTCTGATTGTCACCTTAAAGATCGCGGCGAACCATCGACTGTGAGGCCAATAATTTAGCGGACCAGCTTAAATTGAGCTGGAGTGCCCCATTTTGCCAAACAGTTCATCTATTCACCGACCATCAGATAAGCGGCACGAGCTATATCAGCCGTCCCAGCATTCAGGCCCTGCCGGCGCGATACGGGAAGCAGGATATCGATACCGTTCTCTGTGTCACTGTTGACCGCATCTCGCGCGAAGCCGAGCATGGCAACGGCTTCCTCAAGCGATTAAAGTTCGAGGACATCGAACTCTGGACCGTCCATGGGGGGAACAGCCGTTACCGACATCGAGATGAGCCTGCGCGTCAACTCGAGCCAGGAGTTGATCGAGCAGATCAGGTACCGCACACGCGAAGGCATGGAGACCGCCGTTCGCAAAGGCAAGGCTACCACCTGCCTCGCTTATGGCTATAAAATCAAAACTCGAATACAATGACAATGGCGACCGCATTCCAGGCCTGCGCGAGATCGGCCCTGCCCAGGCCGAGATTGTACGCTGGATCTTCGAACAATATGCCAATGGGTCAGCCCCGGCGGCGATCGCCCTGAACCTCAATGAGCGCCGCGTTCCGGCGCCGCAGGAGAACTATTGGCGTGACGACACCATCCGCGGAGATGGCAAACGCCGTAGCGGCATCCTCCACAACGAACTCTATATCGGCCGGCTTGTCTGGAACCGCCGCCAGTATCGCAAGAACCCGGATACCGGGCGCCGGGCTGCCCGGCATGATTCCGATGATCAATGGGTGGTCAACGAGAATGCCAACCTCAGGATCATCAGCGATGCACTCTTAGCGCGCGTGAAGGCCAGACAGGCGGAAGTGGGCGAACTGTTTACCCACACGACGACGAACCGCCTCAATGCATCGCACCGGCCAAGCTACAGGCTCAGCGGCATTCTCGAAAGCACCGAATGTGGCGGTCCTTACACCATTCTGGCAAAGACCGGTACAGCTGCACAAATCACAAGAAGCAGGTCCCGATAGACGATTTCAACGGTGCCTGCTGTCAGAACCAGAAGACCATTCTCCGTGCCAATCTGGAGGAGCGTGTGATCGCACGCCTACCTTCAACCCTTCTGTACCTCGACATTCTCGACAAGGTGGTAGCGGAGGTACTTCAGCGTCAAAAGGCAAAGCTTGAAGCGCAACCGTCACAGGCCGAGCAACTGAATGCCGACTTGAAGAAGGCCGAACTGACGGCAAAGCTCGCAACGCTGACGACTGTCGAGCCGGACATCACCGTGCGTCCTGTCGAGCTGCGCAAACAAATCAATCCGGAGGCGGTTCGGCAAATCATGGCGCTCGTCCTGTTTTATATGCGCGGCGGTATGGATACGGACACGATACAGCCACTCATTGCCATCACCCGTCGCTTTATTCAGAAGGTGGTGATCTGCAAGACCCCGGGTCACCAGCCGGCTACCCTCGAAGTTCACGGCCTGATCTCATCCATCCTCGCGCAAATGGAGGTGCTGGACTTCATGGAACGGTACTTTGTCGCCGAGATGTATCCGGATTTCATCGAGAAGCTGGAGGCTGGTGAACTCAACACTGCGCAGAAACAAAAAAAGCTCCTCGACGCTTACGCGGAGGAGCTTTCTGTTAAACGACTTGAATGGTCAAATATTCAAGTTTCGTTGGTTGCGGGGGCAGGATTTGAACCTGCGGCCTTCAGGTTATGAGCCTGACGAGCTACCGGGCTGCTCCACCCCGCGTTATCCGGTTTTGCGTCTGCAAAATAGGTTTGGTTTTATTATAGCATAAAGGCCGCATTTGCGGCCTTTTGATTTGGGCTTTGTGGCCCTTTTGTGAGTGAGAAGATTTTGTGTTGCGTTTTGCAGACCTGGCAGCGACCTACTCTCCCGCGTCTTGAGACGAAGTACCATTGGCGCTGGGGCGTTTCACGGCCGTGTTCGGAATGGGAACGGGTGCAGCCGCCCCGCGATAACCACCAGGTCGGCAAAACGCAACATATGTTCATGCGGGACGCATGAACATATGTTGCTCTTTATTGGATTGGCATGCCTTATCCCGTTCGCTTGTCGCTCACGGGGGACGCCAATCGGCCATACGGTCACCTCTGATATGAGGGACCAGGTGGCCAAAGCAACCTAGTTCATGTTTTCACATGACTGTTGTTCGAGAAGCTGGAGAGCCAAGGCTCTATTTAATTTACACGTCTTTCTCTGACTTGTCCGTTTGCCTGCCTTGCTCGAGATCGAGCTAGGCAGCCATACAGGACGCTAGTCCGTCGCCAATCGTTTGGCGCGCCGTCCGCAGGGCCTTTGGCCCGTGAGGACAGAAGATGATGTCATCAAGCTTGGCTTGATGAACATATTCAATGGGAACGAAGAAGTCGATCGAGCTATTAGTAACGGTAAGCTTCACACATTGCTGTGCTTCCACACCCGTCCTATCGACGTGGTCGTCTTCCACGGCTCTGATAGGGAACACTCGTTTTCAGGTTGGTTTCCCGCTTAGATGCCTTCAGCGGTTATCCATTCCGTATATAGCTACTCTGCTATGCCCTTGGCAGGACAACAGATCCACCAGAGATACGTCCATCCCGGTCCTCTCGTACTAGGGACAGATCCTGTCAATATTCCTACACCCACGGCAGATAGGGACCGAACTGTCTCACGACGTTCTGAACCCAACTCACGTACCGCTTTAAATGGCGAACAGCCATACCCTTGGGACCTGCTCCAGCCCCAGGATGCGATGAGTCGACATCGAGGTGCCAAACAACCCCGTCGATATGGACTCTTGGGGGTCATCAGCCTGTTATCCCCGGCGTACCTTTTATCCGTTGAGCGATGGCCCTTCCACACGGGACCACCGGATCACTATGACCGACTTTCGTCTCTGCTCGACTTGTCAGTCTCGCAGTCAGGCTAGCTTATGCCATTGCACTCGACGACCGATTTCCGACCGGTCTGAGCTAACCATCGCGCGCCTCCGTTACTCTTTCGGAGGCGACCGCCCCAGTCAAACTACCCACCATACACTGTCCCGGATCCGGATAACGGACCGCGGTTAGACATCCACGAAGATAAGGGTGGTATTTCAAGGATGGCTCCACAGAAACTGGCGTCCCTGCTTCAAAGCCTACCACCTATCCTACACATGCCTTGGCGAATGCCAGTGTAAAGCTATAGTAAAGGTGCACGGGGTCTTTCCGTCTGACCGCAGGAACCCCGCATCTTCACGGGGAATTCAATTTCACTGAGTCT
>NZ_CP040641.1:0-1162500 GCF_006970545.1 Agrobacterium sp. T29 | reverse complement strand
CTGAAGCGGGCGACCAGCGCATGCGCATTGCCGGGGTAGGTGAAGCGCACATAGGTGACAGCGCCCGAATTGCTCCAGGTGCGGCGCTCCACGACAAGACACGCCTGCCTGTCGGAAATGCCGAGCAGGCGCGCGATCTCCTTCGACGGTGTCTCGGCGCTGATCCGGTGTTCGGCAGTGCTCCAGGGAACATGGCCGAGCAGCCAGGGACCCGGCGCAATTTCGGTGAAGTCGGTTTCAGCCGCTTCCGGCACGGCCGTCAGATTGATGAGGCGCTGTTCGACACAGAATTCCCGCGCACCGGCGAAATGGATGCAGAGAATGTCGAGCAAGGGTGTCTCGACGGAAACGTCGAGCCACTCACGATCCGCGCTTTTCGCGCTGCGCCTTTCGCGCTCCAGGATTTTGAAGCCATAGTCGAGGCCAAGGGATTCGACCTCGGCCCCGATATCGTGAATTTGAAGAACGGCGGACTGGATCTGCGGCTGGCGAACGAAACTGCCGGATTTCTTGCGGCGTTCGATCAAACCGGCCTTGGCGAGCTGGCCCATGACCTTGTTCACGGTCATGCGCGAACAATGATATTGATCGGCGAGGTCGACCTCGAAAGGCAACCGATGACCCGGCGGCCATTCTCCCGAAACGATCCGGCCCTCGATCTCACTGAGGATACGCTGGTGCAGGGTCTGCCCGGCTGCTGCTTTCGTCACGTCCGCAATGCCTTTCCCCGCTGGCTTTTTCCTGTTTCCGCCGAGCCCATATCAGCTATCGAGAAGTTCAGCCATGACCTTGTTGAAACGATCGGATATTTCGCGGCGATGGATATGCCGGCCGGCCTGCACGCGCTTTTTGCCGCGCACCCAAACGGAATCGACAGAAACGCCGCCCGCGAATATCCACTGATCGAGAATCTGGGATATCGGAAGATAAGAAACGGCGGAAACATCAAGAGCGACGAAATCGGCGCTTTTTCCATTTTCCAGACCGTTTCGCGACGCCAGAGCCCTGCCGCCGCCCTCAAGCGCCTGCCGGAAGAGTTTTTCTCCCGTGGAATGGCCGGCATCGGCGATGACATTGCGTGCCCGATGCGAGAGGCGTTGTGAATATTCGAGCGTTCGCAATTCTTCCGGCACGGAAATCAGAATGTTGGAATCGGATCCGACACCATAATGGCCGTTTTCAGCGAGAAACGCCGGAGCCGGGAAGATGCCGTCGCCGAGATTGGCTTCGGTGATCGGGCAGAGGCCGGCAACAGCACCGCTTTTTGCCATGCCTCGCGTTTCGGTTTCCGTCATGTGTGTCGCATGGATAAAGCACCAGCGGCCATCGACCGGCGCGTTTTCAAGCAGCCATTCCACCGGTCTCGCACCGGAAAAGGCGAGCGAATCTTCCACTTCTTTCGTCTGTTCCGCCACATGAATATGGATCGGCCCGCCTTTTGCCAGCGGCTCGATGGCTGCCAGCTCGTCGCCGGTCACTGCACGCAGGCTGTGCGGCGCGATCCCGAGTGTGGCACCCGGCAGCCTGTCCACCACGGCCTGCGCACCCTGCATCAGCTTTCCGTAACTGTCGAGCGAATGAATGAAACGCTTCTGCCCGTCGATCGGCGCCTGGCCGCCGAAACCGGAATGGGCATAAAAGACCGGCAACAAGGTGAGGCCGATACCCGTCTGCGAGGCGGCCGCGCCGATACGTTCAGCCATTTCGGCGATATTGCCGTAATGCGAGCCATCCCTGTCATTATGCAGATAGTGAAATTCTCCAACCCGCCCGAAACCGGCCTCAAGCATTTCCATATAAAGCTGGGCGGCAACCGCCTCGACATGGTCAGGCGTCATGGAGAGCGCGAATTTATACATGACGGTGCGCCAGCTCCAGAAACTGTCATCGCCGGGACCACGGATTTCGGCAAGCCCGGCGATGGCCCGCTGAAAGGCGTGGCTGTGAAGATTTGGCATGGCCGGGACAATGACGGCATGTCGCTCATCCTGCGGCTGCGGGGAAACGCCTGTTTCCACGGATAAGATGACGCCGCCATCGCAGACGATGCGAACACCCTTCGCCCATCCATCCGCCAGAAGCGCTGCGCCCGCGTGAATTGCCGTCATGCCACCCTCTCCTTTGGTTCTGTCCGGCAAGGCCATTTCAAACACGAAATTGCAGCTTGCCAAGCCGATTATTATGTATATACATTTAACTCACAAAGGAAAGGCGAAAAGCAAATGCCAGGGAACAAATCTGCAAACGGAACGGCGACGGGGAACGCCACGGCTTTGTGGCGCAACGCCCGGCTGGCAACCTTCAATCCCGCCATGGAAGGCATCGGCGCCGTCGAAAACGCCGTCATTGCCGTGCGTAACGGCCGCATCGCCTTTGCCGGCCCTGAAAGCGATCTGCCCGCCGATCTGGCAACGGCCGATGAGACCAATGATTGCGGCGGCCGCTGGATCACCCCTGCCCTGATCGACTGCCACACCCATCTCGTCTTCGGCGGCAACCGCGCCATGGAATTCGAGATGCGGCTGAATGGGGCGACCTATGAAGAGATCGCCAAAGCGGGCGGCGGCATTGTTTCTTCGGTGCGCGACACGCGCGCGCTTTCGGAGGATGCTCTGGTGGCGCAGGCTCTCCCGCGCCTCGACACGCTTCTTTCCGAAGGCGTTTCCACTGTCGAAATCAAATCCGGTTACGGTCTCGACATTGAAACCGAGCTGAAAATGCTGCGCGTCGCCCGCAGGCTCGAGACATTGCGGCCGGTGCGCATCGTCACCAGCTATCTCGCCGCGCATGCGACACCTGCAGACTATAAGGGGCGCAACGCCGATTATATTGGCGATGTCGTTCTGCCTGGGCTGGAAAAAGCCCATGCGGAAGGACTGGCGGATGCGGTTGACGGTTTTTGCGAAGGCATCGCCTTTTCCGTCGAGGAGATCGACCGGGTTTTCAAGGCTGCAAAACAGTATGGCCTTCCGGTCAAACTGCATGCCGAGCAGCTTTCCAACCTTGGCGGTTCCGAGCTTGCGGCATCCTATAACGCCCTTTCGGCCGATCATCTGGAATATCTTGATGAGGCCGGTGCGAAGGCGCTGGCGAAAGCGGGAACCGTGGCCGTGCTTCTTCCCGGCGCTTTCTATGCGCTCAGGGAAAAACAATTGCCGCCGGTGCAGGCCCTGCGCGATGCCGGGGCCGACATTGCGCTGGCAACGGACTGCAACCCCGGCACATCGCCGCTCACCTCCCTGCTGCTGACCATGAATATGGGCGCAACGCTTTTCCGCATGACCGTGGAAGAGTGCTTGACCGCAACGACACGCAACGCGGCAAAGGCGCTCGGCCTGCTTACGGAAACCGGCACGCTGGAGGCTGGAAAATCCGCTGATTTCGCCATCTGGGACATCGAGCGTCCGGCAGAACTTGTCTACCGCATCGGTTTCAATCCGCTCCACGCCCGCATTTTCAAGGGACAGAAGGTTCTCCCATGACCATGAAGAGCATCACGCTTCACCCCGGCAATGTCACCTTAGCCGATCTCGCCGAGATATACTGGGAGAACGGCAGCGCCAAACTCGACCGCAGCTTCGATAAAGGCATTGAAAAGGCGGCGGCCCGCATCGCCGAGATCGCTGCCGGCAATGCGCCGGTCTATGGCATCAATACCGGTTTCGGCAAACTCGCTTCCATCAAGATCGACGCGGCCGATGTGGCGACGCTGCAGCGCAATCTCATCCTGTCGCATTGCTGCGGGGTCGGCGCGCCGCTTCCTGAAAATGTCGTGCGGCTGATCATGGCGCTGAAGCTGGTTTCGCTCGGTCGCGGCGCATCCGGCGTGCGGCTGCAGCTTGTGCGGTTGATCGAAGCCATGCTGGAGAAGGGCGTCATCCCCGTCATTCCCGAAAAGGGTTCGGTTGGGGCTTCCGGCGATCTCGCGCCGCTGGCCCATATGGCGGCGGTGATGATGGGCGAAGGCGAGGCCTTTTATGCGGGCGCGCTTCTGCCAGCCGGCGAAGCGCTTGCGAAAGCCGGACTGACCCCGGTGGTGCTTGCCGCCAAGGAAGGGCTGGCGCTGATCAACGGCACGCAGACTTCGACGGCGCTGGCGCTCGCCGGTCTTTTCCGCGCCCATCGCGCAGCACAGGCGGCGCTGATTACCGGTGCGCTTTCCACAGATGCCGCCATGGGGTCCTCCGCACCTTTCCATCCCGATATTCACAGCCTGCGTGGCCATAAGGGCCAGATCGACGCGGGAGCGGCGCTTCGTAATCTGCTGGAAGGTTCGGAAATCCGTGTCAGCCATATCGAGGGTGATGAGCGGGTGCAGGATCCCTATTGCATTCGTTGCCAGCCGCAGGTGGATGGCGCCTGCCTCGATCTTCTGCGGCAGGTGGCCCGCACGCTGGAAATCGAAGCCAATGCCGTGACCGACAATCCGCTGGTGCTTTCAGACAATTCCGTCGTCTCCGGCGGCAATTTCCACGCCGAACCGGTGGCCTTTGCCGCCGACCAGACGGCGCTCGCCATTTGCGAGATCGGCGCGATCGCCCAGCGCCGCGTGGCGCTGCTGGTCGATCCGGCCCTCTCCTATGGTCTGCCGGCCTTTCTTTCCAAGAAGCCCGGGCTGAATTCCGGCCTGATGATCGCCGAAGTCACCTCCGCCGCGTTGATGAGCGAGAACAAGCAGATGGCGCATCCGGCCTCGGTGGATTCCACACCGACCTCCGCCAATCAGGAAGACCATGTCTCCATGGCCTGCCACGGCGCGCGCCGCCTGCTGCCGATGACGGACAATCTTTTCGCCATTCTCGGCATCGAGGCGCTTTCGGCTGTGCAGGGCGTGGAGTTGCGTGGGCCGCTGAAAACGAGCCCCGAACTGCAAAAGGTGATTGCGGCATTGCGCACGGCGGTGCCTTCGCTGGAAGAGGACCGCTATATGGCGCCGGACCTGAAGGCTGCGGCGGAATTGATTGCCTCCGGCGCGCTGGTCGCGGCAATTTCGGATGGCATTCTGCCGAAGCTGGAGGTTTGAGATGCGAGTCTTGGACGTCAAAGAAGGCACCTCGCCGATCATCCTCGGACTACCTCACACCGGCACGGATGTTCCGGCTGAGATTTGGGATCGTCTCAACGATAACGGCAAAATTCTCGCCGATACGGACTGGCATATCCATGAGCTCTATGCCGGCCTTCTTGAGAATGCGACAACCGTAAGGGCGACCTTCCATCGTTATGTGATCGACGCCAACCGCGACCCGGCCGGGGTCAGCCTTTATCCGGGCCAGAACACAACCGGGCTTGTTCCGGAGACCGATTTCGACGGCGAGCCGATCTGGAATGAAGGACAGGAACCCGCGGCGGACGATACTGCCTACCGTCTGGAGAACTTCCACGCGCCCTATCACGCGGCCCTTGCGGCGGAAATCGAGCGGGTCAAATCCATCCACGGCATCGCCATTCTCTATGATTGCCATTCGATCCGTTCGCATATTCCCTTCCTGTTCGAAGGCAAGCTGCCGGATTTCAACATCGGCACGGATATGGGCAAGACCTGCGATCCGACCATCGAAAAGATCGCCGTCGAGGTGACCGCCGCTGCAGAGGGTTACGACAGCATTCTGAACGGTCGTTTCAAGGGCGGCTGGACGACGCGCCATTACGGAAAACCGCAGAGCGGCGTGCACGCCATTCAGATGGAGCTGGCGCAATCCACCCATCTTCAAAGCGAGACGCCGCCTTTTGCCTATGACACGGGCAAGGCCGAACGGCTTCGCTCCCATCTCAAAACCATTCTCACGCGCATGGAAAAATTTGCGCTCGACACGAAACGATAAGGGGAAGACACATGAACAATCCACGCCACAATATTCGCGATGTCCGCTCGCCGCAGGGCACTGACCTCAATGCCAAAAGCTGGATGACGGAAGCGCCGCTGCGCATGCTGATGAACAATCTCGACCCTGACGTGGCCGAGCGCCCGCATGAGCTGGTGGTTTATGGCGGCATCGGCCGCGCCGCCCGCACCTGGGACGATTTCGACCGCATCGTCGCGACGCTGAAGGATCTGAACGAGGACGAAACCCTCGTCGTGCAGTCCGGCAAGCCGGTCGGCGTGTTCCGCACCCACAAGGATGCGCCGCGCGTGCTGATCGCCAATTCCAACCTCGTGCCGCACTGGGCGAACTGGGATCATTTCAACGAGCTGGATAAGAAGGGCCTTGCCATGTACGGCCAGATGACGGCCGGTTCGTGGATCTATATCGGCACGCAGGGCATCGTGCAGGGCACCTATGAAACCTTCGTCGAGGCTGGCCGCCAGCACTATGACGGCAACTTGAAGGGCAAGTGGATTCTCACCGGCGGTCTCGGCGGCATGGGTGGCGCACAGCCGCTCGCCGCCGTCATGGCCGGCGCCTGCTGCCTCGCCGTCGAATGCGATGAAACCCGCGTCGATTTCCGCCTGCGCACCCGTTATGTCGACGCGAAGGCGCATACGCTCGATGAGGCGCTGGCGCTGATCGACCAATGGACCAAGGCGGGCGAGGCGAAATCCGTCGGCCTGATCGGCAATGCGGCGGAAATCTTCCCGGAACTCGTCCGTCGCGGCGTTCGTCCCGATATCGTTACCGACCAGACCTCGGCGCACGATCCCGTCCATGGTTACCTTCCGGCCGGATGGACCGTTGCCGAATGGCGCGCCAAGCAGGAAAGCGACCCGAAGGCCGTTGCGGCTGCCGCTCGCGCCTCCATGAAGGTGCATGTGCAGGCCATGGTCGATTTCTGGAACGCCGGCGTTCCGACACTCGATTACGGCAACAATATCCGCCAGGTCGCCAAGGATGAGGGCCTGGAAAACGCCTTCGCCTTTCCGGGCTTCGTACCGGCCTATATCCGCCCGCTATTTTGCCGCGGCATCGGCCCGTTCCGCTGGGCGGCCCTTTCCGGCGATCCGGAAGACATCTACAAGACCGACGCCAAGGTGAAGGAACTGCTGCCTGACAACAAGCACCTGCACAACTGGCTGGACATGGCGCGCGAGCGCATCGCGTTCCAGGGCCTGCCGGCGCGTATTTGCTGGGTCGGCCTTGGCGACCGTCACCGTCTCGGCCTCGCCTTCAACGAAATGGTCAGGAACGGCGAGCTGAAGGCGCCGATCGTCATCGGACGCGACCATCTGGATTCCGGCTCCGTCGCCTCGCCCAACCGCGAGACCGAGGCCATGAAGGATGGCTCGGACGCCGTTTCCGACTGGCCGCTTCTCAATGCACTGCTCAACACCGCATCCGGCGCGACCTGGGTGTCGTTGCATCACGGCGGCGGCGTCGGCATGGGCTTCTCGCAACATTCCGGCATGGTCATCTGCGCCGATGGCACCGACGATGCCGCTCGCCGGCTGGAGCGCGTGCTGTGGAATGACCCGGCAACCGGCGTCATGCGCCATGCCGATGCCGGTTACGACATCGCCGTGGAATGCGCCAAGGAACAGGGCCTGCGCCTGCCCGGCATTCTCGGCAATTGAGCCTCTTTCGGCCGGAAAGAGAAACACCTCTTTCCGGCCGATCCCTCTCAAGAGTGGAAAACCATGACCCTGCTGCGCGCAAGCGATTACAAGCGAATGCCCTGGAAAAACGGCGGCGGCGAGACGGTGGAAATCGCCATCTTTCCACCTGCGTCTTCCGTCGAGAATTTCGACTGGCGCATCAGCATGGCGACGGTGGCGAGCGACGGGCCGTTTTCGATCTTCCCCGGCATAGACCGCACCCTCTCCATTCTTGAGGGAAACGGCATGGCGCTGGCAATTGCGGCGGGCGATCCGCTGTTGCTGACAGTGGAAAGCCTACCCCTGCCCTTTCCGGCCGATGTTCCCGTGAATGCGACCCTGCCCGATGGCGCGATCACCGATCTGAACGTCATGACCCGCCGCTCGCGCTTTCGTCATGTCGTTAAAAGGCATTCCGGCCCGTTTTCGGGAAAAGCCGCCGGAAACACGACGCTTGTGCTGGCACTCGACCCGCTGGCGGTTTTAACCGGTGAAGGCGAGAACCGATTGGGGAAGCTGGATGGTCTGCTGATCGAAGGCGGTTTACCGTTCGCCGTCGAAGGAGATCGACGCGAAAGCGCGTTTTTCCTGATCACCCTCGAGCGTCTCTGAAGCCTTCGGGAAAAGGCTTCACAAATTTTGTCCAGACAATGCCCAAACCGCTGCCGCCTCAGTCCAGGCCCAGCGGATCGGCCACCCGTGGCCAAAGCTCAAGGCTCGCCTTGCGATAGGGCGTTTTCGCCGGATCGGTCGGATAAGACGTCGGGGCCGCGATATAAACGATCTCGGAGGCGACCGGCGCAAACCCCGCATGAAAATGGTTGGTGGACTTGACCAGCAGCACATCTTTTTTCGCAAAATCCACGCCGAGATTGGAAAAGATATCCGGCTCATAAGTTTGCGTGCGGCTGGTGATGAGGATGATATCGATCTGCGTACCGAGCGGCCGAACGACGGCGGCACGACCGAGCGTTACGCGGCTGTTGCGGAAACTCTGCCAGCCGGCCTCGGCCGTGCGCATCACCTTTATGCGGAAATCGAGCGGCTCGCCGCCTTCCGGGCTGGATTTGCCGCCGATGCGCAGGTCGATCTCGGCCCCCTCGCCCGCTGCATGACAGAAAGACACCGCAATCGGGTCCCAGATCGTCGCGACGGCGATATTGTCCATGCCACGCTCCACCATGCGCCGCAAAATATGGGTGGCGTCACCGGCGACACCGCCGCCCGGATTATCCCAGATATCCGATACGACGACCGGCCTGTCCGGATTATTGCTGCGAATGGCAAGAACCTGGTCGAGACCTGATTCAGTATCCAGCATCGGCATGGCGGTCAGCTTGCGCATGGCATAAAGCTCATGGCCAAGCTTTTCGGCCAGCGCATCGCCCTTTGCCCTGTCATTATCGGTCACGACAACGATGCGCGTTCCCATATCCGGCACATCGCCCGCCATGAAACCGTGAATGACGGAAATCGACAGGATGCCGTCCTTGCCTTCCATCGCCTTCAGCCGGTCGACGTAAGAGCGCATCGGCTCGCGACTGGTGGGATAAATGGTGATCATGCGGCAATCGAAAGTGGAGATGACCGGCTTGATCTCCCCCCGAAGCGTGCGCAGCGCCATTTCCACCACATGCTCGCCGCGCTCTTCGAAGTCCGTATGCGGAAACTCCAGAAACGTCGCCATAATATCGAGATTTTTGACCCGAAGCGCCGTCAGATGGCTGTGCGGATCGAATTCCGCCGCAACCAGCACATCCGGTCCGACCAATGCGCGGACGCGCGACAGGAAATCCCCTTCCGGATCGTCATAACCCTGCGCCACCATGGCGCCGTGCAGACCGAGCACCACGGCATCGACCGGCAGGGCGGCATTGAGTTCGGCGAGAATCGTATCCCGCAGCGTTTCATAGGTCTGGCGCTGGATAAGACCCGCCGGTTCCGCCCAGCAGGAGGTTCCCTCTATTACCGTGAACCCTTCCGCCTTACCGCGACGGCGCAAGATCGGCACTGGCGACGAGCAAAGCGTCGGCGTTTCGGGATGCTCCCCCGGCCCGGCATAAAAAGCCGCGCGAAAGGCGTCCATATCCGTCGGGACTGGTGAAAACGTGTTGGTTTCGGTGGCGAGTGACGCCGTGAAGATGCGCATGTCTCTAGATTCTCGTTACCGCAATCTGCCCTTCGGCAGCTTTATTTCAGAATTTAATTAGCCGGGTAATTTTACCAGACCGTGCCGCGGGCCGCGACCTGCTCAACCCGCGTCACGACACCGTTTCGATGGAAAACCATCCTGTCGAAAAGATTGCTGACGACGCAGGTATGGTTCGGCACGACCTTGACCACATCGCCGATTTCAGGCCGGCCCGAGGCGCAGCCGGATAGATCGACAACCGCATGTTCTTCTGAAAGCGAGATGATTTTCGCACCTTCGTAGCCTTCGAGCAGCCCGTAATCGCTGAAACCCAGAAGATCCGAGGTCAGGGCCTTGGAGCCGCAATCCAGCACAGCCCGATCGGCTGTCGGTCGCGATACGACGGTGGCAAGAACATGCATGGCAAGATCGCCCGCCGTGCAATGTCCGGCGCGCAGCATGGCGCGATCATTATAGACATAGGTGCCGGCCCGATGTTCGGTGGCGGAAGGAACGAGATGGGCGGCGTAAAAATCCGGAGAACCGCCGCTGGACCGCACCGGGCAATCCATGCCCTTTGCCGCCAGCAATGCCATGGTCTCGCGAAGGAAGTTCTCCACTGTCACGGCTCCGCCCGGTGCCGGATAGGTCAAAATACCCTTGAATGTGAGGCCCGGTGCCGCCGCGATCTTTTCCGCAAGCGCCAGTGCCGCTTCCGGCGTCTGCACACCGCAGCGCTTGCCGCCCGTGTCGCATTCGACCAGCACGGCAAGCGGCCTTGCCGCATCGAATGTATCGGCAAGGCCGGCAATCGTGACCGCGCTATCGGCAACCACGCTCAACCGACCGATGCGCGCATTCAGCGCCTTCAGCCGCGACAGCTTTGCTGCACCGAGAATATTATAGGTGATCAGAATGTCATCGAAACCGGCATCCGCAAAAACCTCCGCCTCACTGACTTTCTGGCAATTAATGCCGATGGCGCCGGCCTGAAGCTGCTGCTTTGCGACGGCCGGTATCTTGTGCGTCTTGATATGCGGCCGAAAGGCCTTGCTGTGATCATCCAGATAGGATTGCGCCCTGAGGATATTGGCGGCGAGCCTGTCCTCGTCGATGACAGGCATCGGCGTCGAAATCGCATTGAGGGGTGTACCCGCATCAGGCCAGGGATAGGTCATCATCTACTCTCAAACATCGGCAAATTGGGCTTCAGGCCAGCGGCTTATAGGCGATAACGTCCATTTCCACCTTGGCATCGACCATCAGCGGAGATTGCACGGTGGAGCGCGCCGGCGGATGATCGATGAAATATTTCTGGAAGACGGCGTTAAAGCTCGAAAAATCCCGGGCATCGTCCAGCCAGACATTGACCTTGACCACATCCTCAAGCGTACAATCGGCAAGCGCCAGAACATCCTTGATATTCGCAACCACCTGCTCGGTCTGCGCCACGATCCCGCCGGTCACCACCTCGCCATCGACGGTGGGCACCTGCCCGGAAACATACACGAAATCGCCGGCCCGGACGGCCTTGGCAAATGGTCGCCGCTGTCCGCCAGCCTGATTGTCCGCCGCCTCATATCGTATCAGTTTCGGCTTTTGCATGAATCCTCGCAAATTATTTTCATAATTCCAGAAATTTTCGCGATTTGTAGCCGATTTTATGATGCATTTCCATAAGCAATGTAAATTATTTAGCAATGGCGCAGATTACTTGCGAGATCCGCTGCTGTGCTTACCGCTGTTGATTATAGGGAAATGTATGGCTCATGGTCGATATATGGCGTGATTCATGGGGGAACATCATGCTTATGATGCGGTTCCCATCGGCATTCGCGCTCCATTCCACTCGCCAAATTCGGCATCCATGGAATTTCCAGCACAAGTTTGCCGCGGCTAACCTCTTAGGAGAGGTACTAGGCACGTCTCGCTTCGGCCGGCCCTTCAACCAGCTCACCCTCGTGCGGAAAGCCGATCGCTCGCTGTCACTCTGTCCGTGATCTTTTGCGCAATCTTCTGCGCCTGCACACGAATATCCGGAACGGCGGTAATTTCCCAGAAGCGGCCCGCCGTCAGCGCACCGGCGGCGAAAAGACCGGGCCAGCTTCGTCCGTCCGTCCGCAGCAAACGAGACTGGCCATCGACTTCCACCCCGAGCCCGAAGGGATCGAGCAAAATGACACCGTCACCGCGCATCGTTTCGAGAAGCCGCGAATGGCCGATGCCGGCCCGCTCCATCCCCGTGCAATTGACGACCCAATCGACCTGCAATTCCTTCAATATCTGCGTATGCCTGCGGCGGTAACGCACGGCGATCCCCTCCTCTCCTTCTTCTATGGAGCGAAGGTAACCCGCATGAATTTCAAGAACACCATCTGAAAGCAATTTCCCGAAAGCGCCAGACACTTCAGGCGCGATACGGTGCCGGTGGATGTTCCACCACGGCAAGGCATGCCGAAGAAACCGGCTGCGCTGCGCAGGTGTAAGACGTTGCCAAAGCGATTGAGTTTGCGGCCGCAAACCGTCCATGACGGTGCGCCACGGCGCACCATCGCGCACCTGCCTGCGCAGAGAGTGCAGCAACCGGCTAATCTCCGTTGAGCCTTCAGGTAAATTCGGCCCCGCGGACGGTGACGGCGGGCTGACATGCGGATGCGGCACCAGACCACGACGGGACAGAACATGGATTGGCCCCCGGTGTCCTTTTCCCCTCAGAGTCAAAACCTGATCGATCATTGTCAGGCCCGACCCCAGAATACAAATGCGATCCCCGGCTTTGATTTTGGACAACCATCCCGGCTGCCAGCAGTGGCCGATGACACGTTGCGGGCCCTCTTCTTCCCTTGCGACAGTTTGCACCGGCAAACTCGCAGCGCCAACACCCAGACACAGAACGACATTCTGCGCGCGCAGCTGCTCACCATTTTCCAGTGTAAAAGAAAATCCGCCCGTGCCATCCGGCCGACAGGCCGAAGCCTTCGCCCGAACGAAATCCACCCGGGCCCGTTGCTCCCTGCTTCTGAGCAGGCCGGCCAGCCTGTCGCGAAGATAAAGGCCATAGTCACCGCGCGAGGCGAACAGCAGGGGATTGTCCGCGATCCCGTTTTCCGCCAACCAGTCGACAAAGTCATCAGGCTTGTCAGGGAAGACACTCATTCGCCCGGCCGGCACATTCAGACGATGATAGGGCAGCTCCGTGCGATAGGCGGTGCCGCGCCCGAAATCCGACTCATCGCCGACGATAGCAATAGAGGCTTCCGCCGGCAGGGACGACAGAAGATGGGCGGCGGTACAGATGGCCGAAAAACCCGACCCGACGAGAGCGACATCATAGGACATTCATTCCTCCAACCTGCGACAGCTTGAACAGCCAGACGACGGGTGTCGAACCCAACGATACTCTAGTCAACGAGTAGAGATTAAACAGATGCGAATGTCTACCCTTCACTTTCTGGCGCCGGGATTATCGGAGGTATAGAAGGTCAAGCACAAAAGTTAGCCGCGGCAAACTTCCGCACGGGACGGATACTCCGCACGCCAAAAAGACACGATCACGCCCCTCAGTGTGATCGCCAAGACGAAGTTAGCCGCGGCTAACCGTCAAACTGTCACAAAAAGCAAATGTGATTCTTCCACAATGCTTTAGCGGCACTTTCCAACCTGAGAAAAAAGCCTATTGCGCCAAAAAGAGAATCGGCGCTTATATCTCAGTTGCGGAAAAAACCGCCTTTTTCGAAAAAAACCGCTACTGCAATTTCGAGCGAAAGAAGACCGATGACACAGAGTGCCGATTTAAGACGTGCCGCAGGAGCACCCGACCTGACGAGTCTTATACAACAGCATTCGGCTGCGTTGTCAGCCCAATTGCAGGCTCATAATGCAAATACATTTTCACCGCACACCGAAAAGAGCATGCGCCATTTCTCGCCGGCGGAAACCGCACGGTTGATCGGCATCGGCGAAGCCTATCTTCGCCAGATCGCCGCCGAGCGTCCGGAGCTCGATGCAGCGCAGGCTTCCGGTCGTCGTTCCTATTCCGTCGAGGATATGGACGAAATCAGAAAATTCCTCGATCAGGGCGCGCGTGGCACACGCCGTTATCTGCCGCATCGCCGTGACGGCGAAGAGTTGCAGGTCATCGCGGTCATGAACTTCAAGGGCGGTTCTGGAAAAACCACGACATCGGCGCATCTGGCACAATATCTGGCGCTGCGCGGTTACCGGGTGCTTGCCATCGATCTCGATCCGCAGGCCAGTCTGTCCGCTCTCTTCGGTCATCAGCCGGAGATCGATGTCGGTCCGAATGAAACGCTTTATGGCGCGATCCGTTACGACGATGAACGCCGGCCGATCGCGGAGATCGTTCGTGGCACCTATATTCCCAATCTCCATATCGTTCCGGGCAATCTGGAGCTTATGGAATTCGAACACGACACGCCCCGCGCCCTGATGCGTCGCGCGCCGGGCGATACGTTGTTTTTTGCCCGCATCGGCCAGGCAATAGCCCAGGCGCAGAATTTCTATGACGTCGTGGTGATCGATTGCCCGCCGCAGCTTGGTTATCTGACACTTTCGGCGCTGACGGCTGCCACATCGGTTCTCGTCACCGTTCATCCGCAAATGCTTGATGTGATGTCGATGAACCAGTTCCTTGCCATGACCGGCGACCTTCTCGCTGAAATCGGCAGGGCGGGAGCGCGTTCCGACTATAACTGGATGCGTTACCTGATCACCCGTTTTGAACCGAGCGATGGGCCGCAAAACCAGATGGTCGCGTTCCTGCGCTCGATTTTCGGTGAAAACGTCCTCATCCACCCGATGCTGAAGAGCACGGCCGTCTCGGATGCCGGACTGACCAACCAGACACTTTTCGAAGTGGAAAGAACCCAGTTCACCCGGTCCACCTATGACCGTGCGCTGGAAGCCATGAACAACGTAAACGCTGAAATCGAAGGACTGATTAAAAAAGCGTGGGGTAGGGCAGCATGAGCAGAAAACAGATCTTTGCCAATCTCGGTACGCCGGGCACCGACAGCAACGAGACTGCCACCGAGCGGTCGCGTCCGCGTATCCGGCCCATCCTCGGGTCTCCGGAACTCGTGACGGATGTTCTGAATTCCCCGGTCGGCATGATCGGCCAGTCGCTCAATGAAGTATCGGAACGCGCCAAGCGGGCAGAAGAGATCGAAAAGCAGCTCGCGGAAGGTCTTACGATCGTTTCGCTCAGCCCTGCCGATATCGATCCCTCTTTCATACCGGATCGTATGCCAGCCTCGGAAGAGGCGGATGCAGGTCTGGTAGAGGCCATTCGTGAACAGGGCCAGCAGGTTCCCATTCTTGTGCGCCCGCATCCCGAATTCCCCGGCCGTTATCAGGTTGCCTTCGGTCATCGTCGCCTGCGCGCCGTTTCCAGCCTCGGTATTCCGGTCAAGGCGGTCGTTCGTGATCTCAGCGACGAGCAGCTGGTGGTCGCCCAGGGACAGGAAAACAACGAGCGTCGCGACCTCACCTATATCGAAAAGGCACGTTTTGCCCAGAAACTGCAGATGCGGTTTCCTCGGGATACGATCATGGCCGCCATGTCGCTGCACAAGGGCGATCTCTCCAACATGCTGTCGGTTGTCGGCCGCATTCCCGAGGATCTGGTCGATCTGATTGGTCCGGCCCCGACTGTCGGCCGTCGTAACTGGATGGATCTTGCCGATCAGCTTTCCTCCTCGCAGGTCAAGGAAGCAGCCCGCGCCTATGTCAAGGATGCATCGGTTGCCGCCCTGCCATCGGAAGAACGTTTCAAGTCGCTTCTGGATTTTCTGAAGCCCAAGGCGCAGGCGAAAAAAACCGGCGTCTGGTCATCGCAAACCGGCGGCCGGCTGGCAAAGGTGGTCGAGAGCGACCGCAAGCTGGATATCTCTATCGACAAGAACGAAGCCCCGGAATTTGCCGAGTTCGTTCTGGAACATCTTCAGACGCTGTTTGCCGAATACCGGTCCAAGCAGTGATTTTTAACTCGAACGACTAACAGGAGACGCATCACAAAAGAAAAAAGCCCCCGAACGTTGCCGCGCGGAAGCCTTTCTTTGATTTAAGCACCCGAAGAATCTCATTTCCGCGAATCATAGTCAAGAGTCTTGGCATCGAATTTTTCGGTGAGCGATTTTCTTTTGCCTTGTGAAAGGTGAAAGACATGGACAGCACATGTGTAACGACGCCCTTTGGGCGGCGAGCGATGTCGTTTGGCGTCCTCGCGACCCAGTTCGCCGCGCAGAAAAACAAGAAAATCGAAGCGGTCGATAAATGGAAACTCTATCGTTCGGTCTGCGAAGCCAGGCCATTGCTCGGCGTGACTGATCGCTCGCTTGCGGTCCTGAACGCGCTTTTGAGTTTTTATCCGAAAAACGAGCTTTCCAGCGAAGCCGGATTGGTCGTCTTCCCGTCGAATACGCAATTGTCACTCAGGGCCCATGGCATGGCCGAGCAGACATTGCGCCGGCACCTTTCGGCTCTTGTCGAGGCCGGTCTCATCATTCGCAAGGACAGCCCTAACGGAAAACGATACGCCCGCAAGCATAGGGGAGGGGAAATCAGCGAGGCTTACGGTTTTTCGCTGGCGCCGCTTCTTGCCCGCAAAGCGGAAATCGAGGAACTGGCCGAACGTATCGTCAGCGAGCGGCTCGATCTTCAGCGGCTTCGTGAAAATATCAGCCTTTGCCGCCGCGATATCCAGAAACTCTGCGAGATGATTGCCGCGAGCGGTGAAGTCGAAACCTTCGAAGGGTTTCAGACCCGCTACAATGCCATTGCCCGCTCTCTCGGCCGCAATTCCAAGCCAGCGGAACTTCGGGAAATCGCCGGATTTTTGGCCTCTTTGCGCGCGGAAGTGACCAACTATCTGGAAAATATTGAAAAATCGGAAAAAACGGGCGGCAATGACTGCCAAAATGAGCGCCTCATAAAGAATTCAGAATCCGAATCCATATCTGAACGGCAAGATTTGCGCGAACCGGCAACCGTTGCACCTGCCAGTACGGCAAGCACCCAGCCGGCATATGTGGCACCCGTCAGTGCAAAAGCTTCGCCGCAGTCAGCAAAGCCTGTTCTTCATAAGCAATTTTTTGTTCCTGATATTGTTTTGGTTTTGAAGGCTTGCCCGGATATCTCACTCTATGCCCCAGGCGGAGCGGTTACCGGATGGCGCGATCTCGAAGTGGCGACATCCGTCATCAAAACCATGTTCAACATCAGCCAGTCGGCGTATCAGGATGCGCTTGTCACATTCGGCCGACAGGGAACGGCAGCCATTCTCGCATGCCTTTTGCAGAAAGCGGACCAGATAAGCTCGCTCGGCGGATATCTGCGTAACCTGACCCGTAAGGCGCAGGACGGCGGCTTCGATGTGCAGACTATGCTTCTGGCGCAGTTGCGAGGGCGTAAGGACACCATGGAGGCGAACATGCTTTCGTGAGTTCACACGGGCCTCGGGAAATGGTCATCGCTTGCGGAAAAAGCAGACGGAAGTTACATTAACGCCGTTTCCGCAAGTAGAAAGAGATTCGCATGAGGCTGCTGTAGCAACAGTGCAGCCGGTGGATTTCTATGGTTAATGCAAGGTAATGAAAACTAAGTTAGGTTTAGCTTTCGTTTGCGTTTTTCCGTGATTGGTTTCAATCGCTTGAGTCGAGGGTGTTTTTCGTCGAAATTGCGACGAGAAGAGCGGAAAAGTGCAATCTGTATGCACGAAGCACCTGGCAAAACAGGCATGTGGTACTGAGTAGAAGTGCATGCTCGGGCGCCGCAAGACCGGGACATGGCCATCGGAAGTGACTGGACGGTGGACTGACAAAGCCTCGCGCCGAGGCAGCGAAGTTGAACTTTCTGCAAGATCCTGCGTTTGCGCTTGATTGCTGGAACGGATGGCTGAGCTGATGAGTTTTCCGGATGACATGGAACTGGCCGTCGCCCTCTACATGGCGGATAACGCTTTGCCCCGGGAAAGGGCTATCGAAAAGCTCCTGAGGGCGGAACTCGAAAACACTGGCCATCTGCCCGGTGGCGAAGGACGGCCGCCGGAGATCGTCGGTGGGCAGCCGAGCGCCGACTATGTTCAATATAGCTCCTATCTTGATGGGGATAGCTGACGAGCGGCGGAACCAAAGCGGGCGAGGGCTGTTTATGGCGCAGATAATTGTGCCAGGATATGCGTCCCATGTTTCCCAGATCATTTTTTCTCTCAGCCGCACTCGCCGCGATGACGAGCCTGCCGGCAATTGCCCAGCCTCTTGAGGTCAGCACGCTTGCGGTTTCCAGTGCCGACAGCATTCCACTTTTGCCAGAGGCCGCGACCCCGAACTACATTACCGACGTCTCTGGGAAGAAAGTCCGTCTGGTTGGGCCGCGTTTTTATCCCGACAGTGCGCGGGCGCTGGAGTTTCCCGGCCGAAGATCGAACCCGGTTGCATCGGGCAGCGAAGAGGCTTTGTCGCAACGGTGAGGGGGCGTGTTGAGAAGACCGGTCGAAATATTGCGGCGGAGGTGGAATGAGAACCGGGGGTGAGCTTCAAGGACGCAAAGCGGATGCGGAAAACTGGATAAGGCAGGAGGGCCAGGATGCCGGCAAGGCCAGTTTCCCCGAATTATTCTTCGATCTGGTCTTTGTTTTCGCGCTGATCCAGCTCTCCCACGCGCTGGTCAAGGATTTTGGGCCGACGGCGGCGCTTGAGGCCGGCATCCTGATATTGTCGCTCTGGTGGCTATGGATACACACCACCTGGATCACAAACCTGCTGAACACGGAAAAGGAGCCAGTCAGGATCCTGCTGTTCGTGCTGATGTTCGGCGGCATTCTGCTGGCCATCGCGCTGCCGGAGGCTTTTGCGGAACAGGGCCTTGTCTTCGCCCTGATCTACAGCGTGATGCAGGTCGGTCGAAGCCTGTTCGCCCTCTATGCGTTCAGGGGTGAAGACCGGCAGTCTTTTCTGGTCTTCGTGCGCGTGACGATCTGGCTCGTGGTATCGAGCCTGTTCTGGCTGGCCGGTGGGCTCGTCGATCTGGCGGATCGCATTCTCCTGTGGGGCATCGCACTTGCAATTGAATATGCCGGCCCCGCCTGCCGTTATGTCGTGCCGGGTGTAGCCTCGAGCGACGAGGACAGGCTGCATCTTTCCGGCGAGCATCTGGCGGAGCGATGTGCGCTCTTCGTCATCATCTGCCTTGGCGAAACGATCCTAACCACGGGACGCACGGCCACCGAATATATGAATTCGGGCCTGACATTCATCGTCTTCTGCTCCGCTTTCGTCAGTACCGTGGCGATGTGGTGGATTTATTTCCATCATGGGCAGGAGGAGGCTTCGAGAAAAGCCGAGAATGCCGAAGAAAAGGCGAAGATCGCCCATAATCTTTTTAACTACGGGCATTTGCCCATCGTGGCCGGTATCATCCTGACGGCGGTGGGTGAGGATTTCAGCCTCTCCCATGCGCGGGATGGCGCAACGATGCGCGAAGCGCTCGCCATTCTCGGCGGTCCGGTCCTGTTTCTGGCCGGCAATATCGGCGTCAAGATCGCCGTCGCCTATCAGCGACCGGTTTCGCATTTTGCCGGCGTGGCGGCGCTCTGCCTGCTTTTGCCGGTGCCGGGTATTCCCCTCTTCGTGCTGCAACTGGCGAGCACGGCAATTCTTCTGCTTGTCGCCCTTTGGGAATATCTGGCGCTGAAAAGGGCGGTCGCCAATGCCTGACCCTTGATCAGGCGTTGACGAGATTGCGCGCCCTGTCGTTCCAGAGCCGAAGGCTGCGGGCATAGGCTTCCTCGAAGGGCAGAGCCATATCGTTGACCAGCATCAGCGCGATGGCCGTCGTGGAGATGATAGTGGTTTCTGCCCTTTCGTCCCTTGCGGCACCCGTCCAGACCGCCCGCCAATATTCGAAGGTTGTGAACATGGTCGGCATTTCGGCGGGCGGCGTTTCGCGTGCGGGAACGATGAATTCCACATCCCTGCCTTTCGAAAGACCGAAAATCCGGGTGCTGCGAAACGGCGTGAATTGCGCGAAATCCCGCGTATTGCCGAGAATGGCGAGGTTTTCCACCGAAAGCAGCCGCGCCGTGTCCCGATGAAGTTCCTGATAGGACGGGCGGGCGACGCCGATGATCGTGCTTCTGGCGCGAAGCGGATTGAGAAGATGCACGACCGTATTGAGCGGCAGGCGCATCTCCAGAATGCCGTACAGGCCAAGCAGGCTTTGAAACTGCAGGGACAGACCACCGATCGGCAGGTAGGCAATGCGTTCCGAGGCTGTGGCTTTCGCCGCCTGCGAAAGCGAGTGGCAAAGGGGAATGCCGCAGGCCTGTGCTGCAAGTTCAAGCTTGCCGCCGTTTTCTCCCTGCCCCACATGCCCGTGCAGCAGGACGCTATATCCCGCCATGGCGACAAGACGCGCGGAATGGAGGAACCACGGCGCATCGCGATGTTTCGGCGACATATAAGCGGGCCAGTCGAGATCCACCGATGCAGGTCCTTGCTGGTCCCTCTCTATATGTCGCCACATGGCTTCAATGAAACCGGCAAGCTCCGCCGCGGTCACGCCGCGATAATTCATCGTGGCAAGCAGCGCGCCTATCTGTATCGGGTCGGCATCCCCATCGAGAATGATAGAGAGCGCGTCCATCGCTTCCACCTGGCTGAGCGGGCGGCTGTTGCCGATACCCATCGCCGAGGTCGCGATATATTTGGCAAGCCTCTGCTGCGGATCGGCATTGTGGCCGATGCGCGCAAGACGGTCGGCGATGTTTTCCGGTGTCGGCTGACCTTCCAGAAGAACGCTGGGGCGAAGCGAAAGCGGCGGCGCCTTCATCAGCACAGGCCGCTCCCAGCCGCTTGCACTGGCGTTGGCCGGGGCGGCGGGTTTTTCCTGCGAATAGTCGATCAGGTTCTCGGCCTCCGCCGCCAGCGAACGAATGCGCAGCCGCATGTTTTCGGCAAAGGGGGTGGGACGCAGGCCCTGACCTGTGCGCAGAAAAAGCTGGTCACCGTATCTTTCGCGCAGCTGCTGCAATATCCGGCTCATGGAAGATGTCGGCAGTCCCATGCCCGCCGCCGCGCGGCTGACGCTGCCTTCCCGCAACAACGCATCGAAAGCGACAAGTAATTTCAACTGCCCAAGCCTGTCGGGTTTTGTCGTGGAGGCTGGTTCATCTTTTCTCTTGCCGGTTGTCATCTTGCGATTTTTTTACTCCGCCTCTTGTCCGGGGAGCCCTTTTTGCAATTTCTGGAATTTAGAACTGTTCGAAAACAAACGCGTTGCGCCCGCACTCCCTCCTAAATAAGTGGGGTTAAATTCTCAAGTTAAATGCGGGGGCATAACATGGAATTGAAGTACCGCGGCCGCGAAAAGTCCGCGACGATAATAAAAGCCGGTCTTTCGGCAGCAATGGCGGGAACGGCGCTTAGCATTGCTCTGCCCGTTTTTGCGCAGCAGGCGTCTGAGGGGAACACGGTTCTTCAGCAGATCGTCGTCACCGCATCCGGTTTCGAGCAGAATGTGAAGGACGCTCCGGCCAGCATCACGGTTGTGACGCGGGAAGATCTGGAAAAGGGATCCTATCGCGACCTGACCGATGCCCTGCGGGAAGTTCAGGGCGTATCCGTCACCGGCATTGCTAATGAAAAGGATATTTTCATTCGCGGTCTGCCCGGTGCTTACACGCTGGTTCTGGTTGACGGCAAGCGGCAGAGCACGCGCGATGCCCGCACCAACGGAAATTCCGGTTTCGAACAGAGTTTCGTGCCGCCGGTTTCGGCGATCGAGCGTATCGAAGTGGTGCGCGGGCCGATGTCCTCGCTTTATGGTTCGGATGCCATGGGCGGTGTCATCAACATCATCACCCGCAAGGTCGGCGATGTCTGGTCAGGTTCCGTCACCACCGAAGGCACGGTTCAGCAGCATTCCAAATTCGGCAATAGCGGCCAGGTCTCCTGGTACGCCAACGGACCGATCCTGAAGGACCAGCTCGGTCTGCAGCTCTGGGGCAGGGGCTTCACACGCGGCGAAGACCGTATTCTGAACGGCACCACGGGCGCCAAGGAATATGATTTCAACGGTCGTCTGACGTTTACGCCGAACGAAGATCACGACATCTATCTCGAAGGCGGCAAGACGCGGCTGCGCCGCAGCGCCGAGCCCGGCGACACGCTGGCGGCGACGGACGCCAACGGCACCTACAATACCAATACGCGCGACCACTGGTCATTGTCGCATACCGGCCGCTGGGGGCCGACCACATCCGAATTCTCGTTCCAGCAGGAATGGGCGGAGCGCACCAACTTCACCAGAAATATCCGCACCGGCCGCGTGACAGAAAACCCGCGCTCGCCGGAAGTGCGTAACACCGTTCTCGACGGTAAGTTCACCACGCCGTTCGAATTGTTCGGCAACCACACTCTGGTCACGGGCGGACAATATTTCGAGGCGCGGCTGACGGACCAGAACCCGGGACGCCGCACCGGCCGCGACGAAACATTTTCAGCGACGCAATGGGCGCTCTTCCTTGAGGATGAATGGCGCATTGTCGATAATTTCGCGCTGACGGGCGGTCTTCGTCTCGATAATCACGAGAAATACGGCAATCATTTCAGCCCGCGCCTTTATGGCGTCTGGAGCGCGACCGAGGAACTGACCATCAAGGGCGGCATCTCTACCGGTTTCCGCGCCCCGGAAATCCGCCAGATCGCACCGGGTTATGCCTATACGACGGGTGGTGGCGGTTGCACCTATGGCCAGAGCGGCACCTGCGGCGTGATCATCGGCGATCCCAACCTCGAAGCGGAAAAGAGCACGAGCTATGAAGTGGCTGCGCTTTGGGACAATGGCGACGTTGCTCTCGGCGCCACCTATTTCTACACCGATTTCAAGGACAAGATTTCCAACGCGCTGGTGCTCAATCCGGATGGAACGCCTGCCCGCTGGAGCGAAGACCGCAACTATCGTCTCTGGTACAATTACAACATCGACGATGCGGTCATTCAGGGCGTGGAACTGACGGCGACATGGTATGCGACGCCGGACCTGACGCTGCGCGGCAACTATACTTATACCCATTCCGAACAGAAAACCGGCGATTATGAAGGTTTCCCGCTGGCGCGCACGCCGGAACATATGGCCAATCTGCGCGGCGACTGGGTGACCCCAATCGACGGTCTGGAAGCCTGGGCCTCGCTGAACTACCACGGGTCGGAAATCAATGCCGGCCCACGCATCGGCACCAACGGCACGCCTGTGACGATCAACGGCAAGGCCGGGCGTAAATATGACGCCTACACGACCCTCGATATCGGCGCGAAATATGCGGTTGCCGAAAATGTCGACCTCAATGCCGCCATTTACAATGTCTTCGACAAGGATGTCGGCACCGACGATTTCAACACCGTCATGGAAGGCCGCCGTTTCTGGATCAGCATGACAGCGAAATTCTGATCCGTGGCCAACATTCACGAAATTTGGAGGCGCCCTTGGGCGCCTCTTTTTTTGGGCTATCGCCTATTGACCTCAACTATAGTTGAGGAATTATACCGGCTGCTCTTCACTATGTTTCCGCGTTTTCCGAGCGGAAATCGTTACGGAAGCAGGAGCCAGAATGGAAAATACCGTATTCAAGCACAGCCTGACGGTTGGAGAGGTTGCCCGCCGCAGCGGCATCGCCGTGTCCACCATCCATTTTTACGAGGCGAAGGGGCTGATTGAAGGCTGGCGAACCGCCGGTAACCAACGTCGTTATCATCGCGCCGTCCTGCGGCGTATCGCCATCATCCGCATCGCGCAGCGGGCGGGTATACAGCTCAGCATCATCAGGGATGCGATGGCCGATCTGCCGCAGGATCGGGTGGCGACGACGGCCGATTGGCGCAGGTTCTCCCAATCCTGGCGGGAAATGCTTCAGCTTCGCATCAACAGCCTTATCATGCTGCGCGATCAGCTTACCGGCTGTATCGGTTGCGGGTGCCTTTCGCTGGATGATTGTCCGTTGCGCAATCCGAACGATGTTCTGGCCGATGACGGCGCAGGTCCGCGCCGCCTCGTTTCTGCGGAATGAACGGGATTTCCGAACCGGAACGGTTGTTCCTCACTCGGAATCGGCTGCAACCCAGACGCTGACGCTGCCGCCATTGGTGGGAAAGACGCCCTTGCCGCTCTCATCGAGGGTAATCCGTTCTTCACGGTGCCCGAGAAAGTCGCGCCAGACCGCCCCGGCGCGATCTGGACCGAGATCGATCTGCTTTTCCGCCGGCTCGCCATTCGACATCACCACCACGCAGCCCGGCGCATCGGCGGTGCCGTGGCGAATAAAGGCGATGCAGCTTGCATGGTCGAGAATATCCGTCTGGGCTCCGTTGGCGAAACGGCTGCGGGCTTCGATGAGCTTCGGCAGGCATTCAATGGCGGGCATATCGATTTTATATTCGTTGCCGTCATTGCCGGTGTCGGTATAGCTCGTGCCGAACAGATCGGGATAAAAGACGCAGGGCACACCGTCTTCGCGCAGCAGGATGATCGCATAGGCAAGAGGTTTGAACCAGGGTTCCACCGGCGCTTCCAGCGATTGCAGCGGCTGCGTGTCGTGATTGTCGACCAGCGTGACGGCATGGTCTGGAACGGCGGAGACAAGCGAACCACCGAAGATGCTGCGCATATCGAAATCGCCGCCCTGTTTCGAGGCATCGTGGAAGCTGTGGTGAAGCGCGACATCGAAAAGCATCAGCTGCTTGTCGACGAGTTCGAGATAGCTTTTCAGCGCCTCGAGATCGGGGTGCCAATATTCCGCCACGACGAAAAGATCGGGATCGACCGTTTCGCGCATATGGCCGACCCAGTTGCGGAAGAACCAGGCCGGAATATGTTTGGCGGCATCCAGCCGGAAGCCATCGACCTGCACCTGCTCGGAGAGCCAGCGGCCCCAATATTTGAGTTCCTCATAAACCGCCCGGTTCCTGAACTCGACATCGGCACCCATCAGATAATCGAAATTGCCATTTTCCTGATCGACTTCCTCATTCCATTCCCCATCGCCATACTCATTGACGAGGCGGAATATGCCGTCTTCGGTCGGCTCCTCGATGTGGTCGACGCCGCTGAAGCACTTCATATCCCAGATGAATTTGGAGTGTTTGCCACTGCGGCCGGGAAAGGTGAAGCGGGTAAAGGCCAGCGCCTGAAAGTCTTCATCGTCGATTTCGGTACGGTCTTCGGGATTGACGCGGCGAACCCGCACCTTCTCCTTTTCATCCGCACCCATCTTGTGATTGAGAACCACGTCATGAATGACGCGGATGCCGTTTTCCTTCAGCGTCCGGCCCGCATGTTCGAGAGCGGCGCGATCGCCATATTTGGTGGCGACGGTGCCCTTCTGGTCGAATTCACCGAGATCGAAGAGATCGTAGGTATCGTAACCGACCGAATAACCGCCGGCAGCACCCTTATAGGCCGGTGGCAGCCAGATATCGGTGATGCCCATTTTCGCAAGGCTTTCGGCCTTTTCGGCCACCTCGCTCCATAATTTCCCTCCGTCCGGATAATACCAATGGAAGAATTGAAGCAAGGTGCGTCCGGCCATATTTCCCTCACAGTCGTTAGCAGGTCGCGCCATAAACGGCCCGGCGGCGAAAGGGTTCCGCCGCCGGCCATGCGCGATCTGCAATTGTGAGGCAGGTGGCCTGTCCGTATATTAGCCGGCTATGTCGAGAAGGGCAGCGCCCGCCTGCAGATAGTCGCCTTCCTTGACGATCAGGCGAACTTTGCCCGCCTTGGTGGCGACAATCTGCGTCTCCATCTTCATGGCTTCCATGACGGCCAGAAGATCGCCTTGCGAAACCATGTCACCGTCTTTTACCTTGAAGGATTGCAGGGTGCCGGAAACCGGGGCGGTGATTTCGCCTTCCTTTTCCTTGGTGGCGGCGGTGCCGGGAACAGCCGTGCTACTGCCACCAACCGCACCGAGGCTGGAGAGCAGCAGGCTGGGCAGACCGACCGATACGCGCTTGCCGTCGATTTCCAGAAAAGTGCGGGTGACGGAAGGGTCGTCGGCCGGTGCCGGGCGTTCCATGGCATCCGGCATGGCGGCGAAGTCGGTTTCGATCCAGCGGGTGTGAACCTTGAAGCCGTCGGTGCCGATGAAATCATCAGTCTCGATCGCGGCGCGATGGAAGGGCAGGACGGTGGCGATGCCTTCGATACGGAATTCTTTGAGCGCGCGGCGGGCGCGGCGCAGAACCTGATCGCGGTCGGCACCCGTGACGATGAGCTTCGCCATCAGCGAGTCGAACACACCCGGCACGCTGGAGCCGCTGACGACGCCGCTATCCACGCGAATGCCGGGACCGGAGGGTGCGTCGAAAAGCGAGATCGAGCCGGGGGTCGGCAGGAAGCCCCGGCCGGGATCTTCGGCATTGATGCGGAATTCCATCGAATGTCCACGCGGTTCCGGCGTTTCGAGGACCCGCAGCTTTTGGCCCTCGGCAATACGGAACTGCTCGATGACGAGATCGATACCGGTGGTTTCTTCGGTAACGGGATGTTCCACCTGCAGGCGCGTATTGACCTCGAGGAAAGAAATCGTGCCATCGACGCCGAGCAGGAATTCGACGGTGCCGGCGCCGGAATAACCGGCAGCGGCGCAGATAGCCTTGGCAGCCGCATGGATTTTCTGCCGCTGTTCGTCGGACAGGAACGGGGCGGGAGCCTCCTCGATCAGCTTCTGGTTCCGGCGCTGCAGCGAACAATCGCGGGTGCCGAGGACGAGCACATTGCCATGCTTGTCGGCCAGAACCTGCGCCTCGATATGGCGCGGCCGGTCAAGGAAACGCTCAAGGAAACATTCGCCACGGCCGAAGGCGGCCGTCGCCTCGCGCACGGCGGATTCGTAGAGATCGGCGATCTCTTCCATCTTCCACGCAACCTTCAGGCCGCGTCCGCCACCGCCATGGGCCGCCTTGATGGCGACGGGCAGGCCGTGTTCTTCGGCGAAGGCGGTGACTTCGGCGGCGGAAGCGACCGGGCCGTCACTGCCGGCGACCAGCGGCGCGCCGACGCCGGTGGCAATGCGCCGTGCCTCTACCTTGTCGCCCAGTGCCTCGATGACATGCGGATCGGGGCCGATCCAGATGAGGCCGGCATCGAGAACGGCACGCGCAAACTCGGCGCGCTCGGACAGGAAACCGTAACCGGGATGCACGGCATCTGCGCCGGCGCGTTTGGCAATCGCGATCAGCTTGGCGATATCGAGATAGGTCTCGGCGGGACGCACGCCCTCCAGCGCATAGGCCTCATCCGCCAGACGGACGAAGAGCGCTTCCTGATCGGGATCGGCATAAACGGCGACCGATTGCACGCCGTAATCGCGACATGCGCGGATGATGCGCACCGCGATCTCGCCGCGATTGGCAATCAGCACTTTTTTCATCGCTCTTCTCCTCGGAATTCTGTGTTCTTGGCCGCGATTTCGGCGAAGGGGCCGATCGGGCGGAATTTGATTTTGGCGTTCACCGGGATCTGCCCGGCAAGATCGAGATGATATTCGGCGACAGCACCGATGACGGGATAACCGCCCGTCAGCGGATGGTCGGCAAGGAACAGAACCGGCTGGCCGCTATGGGGAATCTGGATCGCTCCCGTCGCCGTGCCTTCGCTCGGCAATTCGGCGCTGTCCCTGCGTTCCACCGGCACTTCGCCGGCAAGGCGGATGCCGACGCGGTTGGATTGCGGGGTGACCTGCCAGAGCTGGTCGGTCAGGGTCTCGATACCTTTCTGCGTGAACCAGTCCGTTCGCGGTCCGAGAACGACGTCCAGCGTAACGACCTCACCCGTTGCCGGCGCTTCGAAGGCCGGAACCTCGTCGATCCATACGCTGGAAAGGCCGGTCTTCTCGCCCTTTAGGGAAAGGATGGCGCCCGCGCCCACCGGCTCGGGACCGACGATAGCAAGCGTGTCGGCGGCGAAGCTGCCCAGCACCGGCTCGACATCAAAACCGCCGCGCACCGCAAGATAACAGCGCATGCCCTTCGGCGGCTGACCGAAAGTGACCACATCACCGGGTTCGAGCGACACCGGGCCATGGGTCTTTGCCGCGAAGCTGCGATCCGTTGTGGTGATGGTGACGGGGCAGGGCGCACCTGCAATGCCGATGACGGCGCGGCTCGTGCTCTTAAAGGAAAATCCGCCGAGCGTCAGTTCGAGACATGGCGTGTTGACGGGGTTACCAACGATGCGGTTTGCGGCATTGAACGCGCCGCGATCCAGCGCGCCGGAGGCCGAAACGCCCTGTCCCGTCTGGCCGAAACGGCCGAGATCCTGGAAGATGGCGGGCATGGGGGCGGTGAGCACCTCGAAATGCGGGCCTGCTTTTGCCCAGTCTTTCCCGGCGCTGCGCGGTGCCGAGACGGGGATGTCGACCGTTTTGCCGGCCTTGTCCATGTCGAAGAAACGCACCCGGTAACCCGGCTGAAAAAGCGCGCCGGGATCGCGGTCTATATCCCACATCTTCACCGGCGTGGTGCCAATGATCTGCCAGCCGCCGGGGCTGTTTTGCGGGTAGACGCCGCTGAAGGCGCCGGCCAGCGCCACTGAACCTGCCGGAATGCGGGTGCGCGGGCTTTGCCGACGCGGCACATGCAGCGCCGGATCGCCACCGACCAGATAACCGAAGCCGGGAGCGAAGCCGCAAAAGGCCACGGTGAATTCACTTTCGGTGTGGCGGCGGATGACCTCTTCGATGCTCATGCCGGTCAATTCGGCAACATCGGCGAGGTCCTCACCGTTATAGTGGACGGGGATTTCCACGAGATTGTCCGAAGGCGCGATTTTTGCCGAGAGATCACGGCTTGCCAGCCGCGCGGCCAGCGCTTCGGCACCGATCTTCTCAGGGCGAAAGCGGATCATCAGGGTGCGGGCAGCCGGCACCGTCTCTTCGATACCTTCGACCGGATCGTTCTGAAGCGAGGCGAAAAGCGCCAGGGTTTCATCGAGATCGGCGAGTTCGACGAGAATGGTGGTGAGGCTGACGGGGAGAAAACGCATCATGTCCTCACGCGTGATAGGCTGAATCGGGAATGTCGGTAATGAACATGTGCCCGGGCGCATGGGTGATCGCAAAGGGCACGCCGGACGCCATCACGGCGGCCTGGGGTGTGACGCCGCAGGCCCAGAACACCGGAACTTCCCCCGGCTCGATCCGCACCGCGTCACCGAAGTCGGGTTTTGCAAGATCGGTAATGCCGATCTCTTCCGGCGCGCCGACATGCACGGGTGACCCGTGTACGGCCGGAAAACGTCCCGAAATGGTCGCGGCATCGGCGACGCGTGAGGCCGGGATCGGCCGCATGGAAACGACCATATTGCCCTTCAGCCGACCGGCCGGGCGACAGGCTCGGTTGGTGAGATACATCGGCACATTGCTCTTGTCGGTCATATGGCGGATTTCGATGCCCGCTTCCACCATCGGCGTTTCGAAAGTGAAGCTGCAGCCGATCAGGAAGGCGACGAGATCGTCACGCTCCGCCCAGGCTGCGGTGGCGTCAGCCGTTTCCTCGACGAGCTTGCCGTCCCGCCAGATGCGGTAGAGCGGCAGGTCGGTTCTGAGATCGGCACCGGGCGCCAGAAGCGTGGTGGGCGAACCGGGATCGGATACATCCAGCACCGGGCAGGGTTTGGGATTGCGCTGCGCATAAAGCAGGAAATCGAAGGCCCAGTCGCGCGGCAGCACGATCATGTTCGCCTGCGTGAAGCCGGGTGCAATGCCGGAAGTTGGGGCGACGAGGCCGCCGCGATAGGTGGCGCGGGCCTTTCGTGCGGCTTCGGCGTCGGTGTGGTTGAGATAGGATGTCGGTATCGTCATCGGCTATCCTTTCAGCGATTGGATGCGAAAGAGCGGATGTCGATGCCATCAGCCTCGAAACGGCGACGGATTTCCTGGGCGATGGCGACCGCGCCGGGGCTGTCGCCATGCACGCAGATGGATTGCGCTTCGATCTTTATGCTGCTGCCATCGATGGCCTCAAGCGTGCCTTCGCGGGCAAGCTGTACCATGCGGTCGGCGATTTTCGCCGCGTCATGCAACACGGCACCGGCCTCGCGGCGGGAGACGAGCTGGCCCTGAGGCGTATAGGCGCGATCCGCGAAAGCTTCGGCGACGACGGCAAGACCCGCCTTGCGGGCGAGATCGAGAATGGGCGCGTTGGCGAGGCCCATCAACACCAGCGAAGGATCGATGGCCTTGATGCCGTCAATGACGGCCTGCCCCTGTTTCGCGTCGTTGGCGATGCGGTTGTAAAGTGCGCCATGCGGTTTCACGTAACGCACCGTGGTGCCGGCGGCAGCGGCGACGCCTTTCAGTGCGCCGATCTGGTAGATGACATCGGCGATCAGTTCTTCCGAGGTCGCGTCCAGATCGCGGCGGCCAAAGCCGACGCGGTCCGGATAGGAGACATGGGCGCCGACGACCACGCCTTTTTCGGCGGCGGCCTTGACGGTGCGGTAGATACCGGCCGGATCGCCGGCATGAAATCCGCAGGCGATGTTGGCGCTGGAAACGATGGCGAGCATCGCCTCATCGTCTCCCATGCGCCATGCGCCGTAACTTTCGCCAAGATCGCTGTTGAGATCGATAGCGGCCATGTTTGCCTCCCCTTAGAGCATTTCCAGCAAAAGTACGTAGCGGTTTTGCGTCCGGAAAATGCGTAAAAACACTAGTTTATTACAGGCCAAGCAGGCCGAAGATGGTGCCGGCGGACTTGTAGCCCATGTACCATGTCAATGCGCAGGTCAGAACGCCAAGCACAAGCAGGATGCGCGGGTAACGATAGCCGCCCATCAGGTCTTCGCGTTTCCATGCGGCGAACAGGAAGATGCTGAGGCCGATGGGCAGGATGAGGCCGTTCAGGCCGCCGACGAACACCAGCATGGCGGCGGGCGGCGTGGTGATCAGCAGGTAGCAGACGAGCGAGACGGCGATGAAAACGATCGTCGCCATGTTGCGGGCACGTTCGGTCATGTCCTGCTTGAAGACGGGCAGGAATGAAACGGAAGTATAGGCCGCGCCGATGACGCTGGTGATGGCCGCGGCCCAGAAGATGATGCCGAAGAGCCGGAAGCCGAGATCGCCTGCAGCCGAACGGAAGGCCTGTGCGGCAGGGTTGGCGGCCTGGCCCGACGTATCGATGATGACGCCGCTGGCGACGACGCCGAGAATGGCGAGGAACAGCACATAGCGCATGACACCGGTGACAGCGATGCCGGTTAGCGCCGCGCGGTTGACGGCAGGCAGGTTTTCGATGCCGACCATGCCCCGGTCCAGCAGCCGGTGCGCGCCGGAATAGGTGATGTAGCCGCCGACGGTGCCGCCGACGATGGTGGTGATGGTCGCGAAATTGATCGTGTCCGGCAAGAAGGTCTGGCGGAAGGCGTCGCCCACCGGCGGCGCGGAAACGAAGGCCACATAAAGTGTCAGCACGATCATCAGGATACCGGCGAAGATGATGAACCGGTCGACGGCAAGGCCTGCGCGTTTGGAAACGAAGATGGCGATGGAAAAGATCGCGCTGATGGCACCGCCGATTTTCGGGTCCAGCCCGAAAATGGCGTTCAGGCCAAGGCCGGTGCCGCCAATATTGCCGATGTTGAAGAACAGGCCGCCGATGATGACGAGAATGGCCAGAAGATAACCGGAGCCGGGAATGGCGGCATTGGCGATGTCGGATGCGCGCATGCGCGTCAGTGTGACGATACGCCAGATGTTGAGCTGGACGACGAAGTCGATGAGGATGGAGGCGAGGATGCCGAAGGCGAAGGCGGCACCGAGCTGGGTGGTGAATGTCGCCGTCTGCGTGATGAAGCCGGGACCGATGGCGGATGTCGCCATCAGGAAGATCGCCCCCATCAGGGATGCGCGTTTTGACATCTTCATATCGGCAGTCGGGGTGAGCTTTTTCTGCTCCATGGATTTTCTCCGCTCCTGTCGCAATCCGCCCCTCGCGGATGCTTTATGCGGACGATCTTGTCCTGTTCCGTGAAATTGTCAACATTGTTCAACAATAAATAATAATCGTTCTCTTATTTTGTCTATTTGTTGGACGTTATGCGCGGGAATTCATCACGTTTTTTTCGTGCTTTGCTAATGCTTTGTGCTAAAGCATGTCGCGCAAAGTGTGCAGCGGTTTGCGATAACGACATGCGCCAACAATGGCTTAAAGCGCAAGGAGCGGGTCTGAAAGATCCGCGACACGTTTTAAGGGCAATCATGCCGTGTCCGAACATGCCTGTCACGGAATTCCCGATGCTGCATTGCTCTTAAGGAAAGGAGCGCCATGACCGAAACGATAGAGGGTCTGCCGCTTGCGGATCGATTGGCCAAGGGTATTCGCACCCTGCTGATTTCCGGCGAGTTGATGCCGGGACAGCGCCTTTCAGAGGCAGCCTTCAGTGAACGTTTCGACGTCTCGCGCAATTCGCTGCGCGAAGCTTTTCGGCTGCTGACCAAGGACGGGCTTCTGCGCCATGAGGCAAATCGCGGCGTGTTCGTCGCCGTTCCCACCATGTCCTCGGTCATCGATATTTATCGCGTGCGACGCATGGTGGAATGCGGCGCACTTCGCCAGGCGTGGCACAAGCATCCCGCAATCAAGACGATGCGGGCAGCGGTCGAGGACGCCAAGGTCAAGCGCGAAGATGCAGACTGGCTGGGTGTGGGCAGCGCCAACATGAAATTTCACGCCGCCGTCGTCGATCTTCTCGACAGCGCCCGCCTCAGCGATTTTTACGAGCGTATCGCCGCTGAACTCAGGCTTTGTTTCGGCTTGCTGAAAGATCCCGAACAGCTTCATTCCCCCTTTGTGGACATGAACAGCAAGATCCTGTCGCTGATGGAAGAGGGCAAGGCGCAAGAGGCCGGCGACGAGATGGAAATTTATCTCAATCTGTCCGAGCGGACGGTTCTGAAGGCGCTTGAACGCGCCGTCGAACACGCTTCCTGACATGACGGGCGGCAGGGTAGGAAACGACCCTTGCCGCTCCCGCCATTTTTTGCAGCCGCAGCCGATTGCCAAGTTTGCTGCGCTGCGTCATCAATGCTGACATGACGCTTCGCGACCTGACCATTCTCGTTATCGACGAAAACGCGATCCGCGCCTCCATCATCGAGGAGGGGCTGCGCGAGGCCGGCTATCATCGCGTCACGGTCATCCACGAGGTGAACGGGGTGGCGCGCACCATCGAGACGCTGCAGCCCGATGTCATCTTCATCGATCTTGAAAATCCCAATCGTGACATGATGGAGCATCTGTTCCAGCTTACCCGCACGGTCGGCCGGCCGATCGCCATGTTTGTCGATCGTTCCGATACCGCGTCCATCGAGGCGGCCGTCGAGGCGGGTGTTTCCGCCTATGTGGTGGACGGGCTGAAGAAGGAGCGGGTCAAGCCCATTCTCGATATGGCGGTCAGCCGCTTCAATGCCTTCAGCCGTTTGCAGCGGGAACTTGCCGAAGCGAAATCGGCGCTTGAGGAACGTAAGGTCATCGAGCGTGCCAAGGGCATTCTGATGAAGATGCGCGGCCTTTCCGAAGAGGAGGCCTTTGCGCTTTTGCGGCAAACGGCGATGAACGAGAAGAAGAAGATTTCCGAGATCGCGCAAAGCGTGGTCACCGCGGCCGGTCTGTTGATGTGACGAACCGCCGGTCGGACAGTGTGGAGTGAATGATATGGCGGCACCGGAAAAAACGGCCGGATCAGACAGCGGAGTAACGCAAGCCCCGGCAATCGTCGGCAGCGACCGGCAGAAAATCCTGCGCGCCGGCTTTATTCCTCTTGTCGACGCATCCGTCCTGATTGCTGCGGCCGAATTCGGTTTCGCGGAACGCGAAGGCCTTTTGCTCGATCTCGTCAAGGATGTTTCCTGGGCGAATGTGCGCGACCGGCTGGCGTTTCGGCAATTCGACATCGCCCATATGCTGTCGCCGATGCCCGTCGCCTCCATGCTCGGGCTCGGCTCCAACCCGTCGCCGACCATCACGCCCTTTTCGCTCGGACGCGGCGGCAATGCGATCACCCTTTCGACCCGGCTGTTTGCGCGAATGAAGGCTTTGACCGGGCTTTCCGAAACGGCGGGAGCGCTCGAAAATGCCGAGGCGTTGAAGCGGGTGCTCGATGATATGCGCGCCCGCGGTGAACCGACGCCGACGCTCGGCATGACATATCCGTTTTCATCGCATAATTACGAGTTTCGCTACTGGCTTGCCGCCGGCGGCATTCACCCCGATCACGATGTCAAGCTTGTGGTGGTGCCGCCGCCATTGACCTCGGATGCGCTTGCCGCAGGGGCCATTGACGGTTTCTGCGTCGGAGCGCCATTGAACATCGTCGCTGCCGAGCGCGGCGTCGGTCGCATCGTTGCGGCCAAGCAGGATTTGTGGCCTTCCGCACCGGAAAAGGTCATCGGCATGCGACCCGAC
The DNA here is from genome assembly GCF_006970545.1 of Agrobacterium sp. T29. Classification (NCBI taxonomy): domain Bacteria; kingdom Pseudomonadati; phylum Pseudomonadota; class Alphaproteobacteria; order Hyphomicrobiales; family Rhizobiaceae; genus Agrobacterium; species Agrobacterium sp. T29. Next base: position 1,128,356 of record NZ_CP040641.1, on the reverse strand, counting down.
TGGGCGGAAAACCAGCAGGAAACGGTCGGACGGCTGCTGACGGCGCTCGATGCCGCCGCGCGCTGGTGCGACCTTGCCGAAAATCACGATGATCTCAGCGCAGCCCTTGCCGATCCCCGCTATATCGGCGCACCGGAAGGCATCATCCGCCGTGTGCTTGCCGGTGAATTCAGTATCGACAGCCAGGGCAACCGCCGGGTGATCGACAATTATTTCATCTTCCACGGCGATCACGCCAATTATCCGCGCCAGAGCCAGGCATTGTGGATCTACAGCCAGATGATCCGCTGGGGGCAAGCGGAATTTTCACGGGCCGGTGTGGAGGCCGCCCTGTCTGCCTACCGGCCGGATATTTATCGGGCGGCGCTGGGCGACGCCAATGCACCTGATGATGCCGATATCCGCATCGAAGGGCAGGAAGAGCAGGACCGTTTCGTGGATGGCCTCGTATTCGATCCCGCCGACATTACCGGCTACGTGAACGCCTTTTCCGTGCGCACCGCCACGCCGTTTTCTCCGACTTCAAGCGAGACGTAAGCGGGGTCATGCCTTGCGGGCTGCGCAAATTTCAAGCGCAGGATTCTTCTCTTTGCACAAATGGAAGACAGAAAACACGCTGGTTAAAATTTAATCAGTAGGTCGATTTTCAAAAACACTCTTTCATTTTCAATAATATAATCTGGTTTTTATAAACTGGCACGCCTCTTGCTTCTTGTTTTTTGCACCGGTCAACGGCGATCGGGGCGAGCAAGGCGCGGCATAGGCGCTTTCACAAGACACAGACGTCGCAAGGTTTTGCTGCCCGGAACACCTCCCGTTCCGCAGGCGCAAACACCGAGCGGCGTTTTTTTATTTTCAGGTTTTTTCGCAAGCGAAAACGTCACCCGCAGAGGTGGCCCAATAAGGGGAACATGCGAATGAAAAATATATTCTCCGGCGATGTCAGCCGCCGCGCGATACTGAAGACGACAGCCACCGCCGCCCTTGTCAGCGCCGTGCGCGTGGCCTTTCCGTCCGGTGCTTTCGCAGCCACCGCTGAGCCCGAAGTGAAAGGTGCGAAAATCGGCTTCATCGCGCTCACCGATGCCGCCCCGCTCATCATTGCGGCGGAAAAGGGCCTGTTCGCTAAACACGGCATGCCGGATGTCGAGGTTCTGAAACAGGCCTCCTGGGGTGCGACGCGCGACAATCTCGTGCTCGGCGGCGCATCGAACGGCATCGATGGCGCACACATCCTGACGCCCATGCCCTATCTCATGCATACCGGCAAGGTGACCCAGAACAATGTGCCGGTGCCGATGACCATCCTCGCCCGCCTCAACCTCGACAGCCAGGGCATTTCCGTCGCCAAGGAATATGCCGAAACCGGCGTTCAGCTCGATGCTTCCAAGCTGAAGGCGGCTTTCGAGAAAAAGAAGGCCGAGGGCAAGGAAATCAAGGCCGCCATGACCTTCCCCGGCGGCACGCATGATCTCTGGATTCGTTACTGGCTTGCCGCCGGCGGCATCGATCCGGACAAGGACGTCTCGACCATCGTTGTTCCGCCGCCGCAGATGGTCGCCAATATGAAGGTCGGCAATATGGACGTCTTCTGTGTGGGCGAACCCTGGAACGAGCAGCTCGTCAATCAGGGCATCGGTTTCACCGCCTGTACCACCGGCGAACTCTGGAAGGGGCATCCGGAAAAGGCGCTCGGCATGCGCGCAGACTGGGTGGAAAAGAACCCCAACGCCACCAAGGCGCTGCTGATGGCTGTGATGGAAGCGCAGCAATGGTGCGATGAGATGGCGAACAAGGAGGAAATGTCCACCATCCTCGGCAAACGCCAATGGTTCAACGTGCCGCCAAAGGACGTGCTTGGCCGCCTGAAGGGCAATATCAATTACGGCAACGGGCGTGTGCTCGAAAATACCGGCCTGCAGATGAAGTTCTGGCAGGACCATGCCTCCTATCCCTTCCGCAGCCACGACAGCTGGTTCATCGCGGAAAACATCCGCTGGGGCAAATTCGCACCCGATACGGATGTGAAGGCGCTGGTGGAGAAGGTGAACCGCGAGGATATCTGGCGCGCGGCGGCCAAGGATCTCGGCGTCGCCGATCTTCCCGCCTCCACCTCGCGTGGCAAGGAAACCTTCTTCGACGGCAAGGTCTTCGACCCGGAAAATCCGTCGGCCTATCTCGAAAGCCTGTCCATCAAGGCGGCCTCCTGAGGAGGAGACCCGGGGTATCGCCCCTCATCCGCCAGATGCGCTGCCCAACCGGCGCGACTGAAGACCGGATGAGGGGCGAGCCCCAGACCGCAACCGAAATCAAGAGGAAATGCCCATGTCCGCATTGGCCCGAAAATTCAACGAAGAGCCGCAGCAGCCGGTAGCGCAGAAGGCAAACGTCGTGGCACTTGCGCCGAAACAGTCGCCGCGGATCGATCTGCGCAAATGGGGTGCGGCGGCGGCCCACAACATCGTACCGCCGTTCATCGTTCTCGCCATTCTGCTGGGCGTCTGGCAATTGCTCTGTTCCGCCCCCGGCTCATCGCTGCCGCCGCCGAGCCAGGTTTTCGAGGAGAGCTACGATCTCATCGTATCGCCGTTCTTCCATAACGGTTCGCAGGATATCGGCCTTGGCTGGCGCGTGCTGGTCTCGCTGGAGCGTGTGGCTTACGGTTTCGGCCTCGCCGCCATTGCCGGCATCATTCTCGGCGCTGTCGTCGGTCAGTCGGTCTGGGCCATGCGCGGTCTCGATCCGATCTTCCAGGTGCTGCGCACCGTGCCGCCGCTTGCCTGGCTGCCGCTTTCGCTGGCCGCCTTTCAGGACAGCAATCCTTCGGCCATTTTCGTGATCTTCATCACCTCCATCTGGCCGGTCATCATCAATACCGCAGTCGGCGTGCGCAATATTCCGCAGGACTACCGCAACGTGGCGCAGGTGCTGCGACTCAACCAGCTGGAATTCTTCTTCAAGATCATGCTGCCTTCGGCGGCACCCTACATCTTCACCGGCCTGCGTATCGGTGTCGGCCTTTCGTGGCTCGCAATCGTCGCGGCGGAAATGCTGACCGGCGGCGTCGGCATCGGTTTCTTCATCTGGGATGCGTGGAATTCCTCGCGCCTGCCCGACATCATCGTGGCGCTCGTCTACATCGGCGTCGTCGGCTTCGTGCTCGACAAGCTGGTGGCGGCGCTCGGCAAGGTCATCACCCGCGGCGCTGCGGCAAATTAAGAGGGCGACGATCATGAACGCTTATCTGAAGCTCGATCACATCGACAAATATTTCGACAAGGGCGGCTCGCGCGCCGAGGTGCTGAAAGGCATCAATCTCACCATCGAAAAAGGCGAATTCGTCTCCGTCATCGGCCATTCCGGTTGCGGCAAATCCACCATGCTCAATCTCATCGCCGGACTGACGAAAGTGTCTGCCGGCGCCGTTCTGCTCGAAAACCGCGAGGTCAACGAGCCCGGCCCGGAACGCGCCGTCGTGTTCCAGAACCACAGCCTGCTGCCATGGCTTTCGGTTTATGAAAACGTCAATCTTGCCGTGGAAAAGGTCTTCCGCAACACCAAGACCCGGGCCGAGCGGCATGACTGGGTCATGCGCAATCTCGATCTCGTGCAGATGGCCCATGCCAGAGATAAGAAACCCTCTGAAATTTCCGGCGGCATGAAACAGCGCGTCGGAATTGCCCGCGCGCTCGCCATGGAGCCCAAGATCCTGCTGCTCGACGAGCCTTTCGGTGCGCTGGACGCGCTGACCCGCGCCCATCTCCAGGACGCGGTGATGGAAATCCACGCCCGGCTTGGCAACACCATGGTCATGATCACCCATGATGTCGACGAGGCGGTGCTGCTTTCCGACCGTATCGTAATGATGACCAACGGTCCCGCCGCCCATATCGGCGAAGTGCTGGAGGTGCCGCTGGCACGCCCGCGCAACCGCATCGAGCTCGCATCCGACAAGACCTACCTCAAATGCCGCGAGGCCGTGCTGAAGTTCCTCTACGAACGTCACCGCTTCGTCGAAGCTGCGGAGTAACGCCCATGACGCAAAAACTCGTCATCATCGGCAATGGCATGGCGCCGGGGCGCATGCTGGAAAACCTGTTCGAAACCGCTCCCGGCCTTTACGACGTCACCATTTTCAACGCCGAGCCGCGCGTCAATTACGACCGCATCATGCTCTCGCCGGTGCTTTCTGGCGAAAAGAGCTATGAAGACATCGTCATCCACAATGACGAATGGTATGCGGCTAACGATGTCACGCTGCACAAGGGCGCGAAGGTCACCGGCATCGACCGTGACAGGAAGACCGTGACCAGCGAAAACGGCATCACGGTTTCCTACGACAAGCTGGTGATCGCCACCGGTTCGTTGCCCTTCATCATTCCCGTCCCCGGCCATCAATTGCCAGGCGTGCTCGCCTACCGCGATCTCGACGATGTGACGAAGATGCTGGCGATCGCCGAGGGCAAGGGCCGCGCCATCGTCATCGGCGCCGGTCTTCTCGGGCTGGAAGCCGCCTATGGCCTCAAGCGCCAGGGCATGGATGTCACCGTCATCCACCTGATGCCGACGATCATGGAGCGCCAGCTCGATCCGGCAGCGGCCTATCTTCTGGAAAAGGCGCTCAATGAGCGCGGCATCGACATCATCACCAAGGCCAATACCAAATGCATTCTCGGTGAGGAGAAGGTCGAGGGCATCGAGCTGGAAGACGGCCGGGTCATCAAGGGCGATATGGTGGTGATGGCGGTCGGCATCCGTCCTGCCTCGGGTCTCGCCAAGGAGGCGGGTATCGCCGTCAATCGCGGCATCGTGGTGGATGACGGCATGATGACGTCGGACGCCTCGATCTACGCGCTCGGCGAATGCGCCGAACATCGCGGCATGTGCTATGGTCTCGTTGCGCCGCTTTATGAATCGGCCCGCGTGCTCGCTGACCGGCTGTGCGGCGGTTCGGCCGAATATCACGGCTCCGTCACCAATACCAAGCTGAAGGTCACCGGCATCAACCTGTTTTCTGCCGGCGATTTCGCAGAAGGCGACGACCGCGAGGAAATCGTGCTGCGCGATGCCACCGCCGGTGTCTACAAGCGCCTGATCCTCAAGGAAAACCGCATCATCGGCGCAGTGCTTTACGGCGAGACGGCGGACGGGTCGTGGTTCTTCGACCTGATGAAGAAATCGACCGATATTTCCGCCATGCGCGAAACCCTGATCTTCGGCCAGGCCTATCAGGGAGGGTCGCCGCTGGACCCTATGGCGGCCGTTGCAGCCTTGCCGGATGATGCGGAAATCTGCGGCTGCAACGGCGTCTGCAAGGGCAAGATCACCTCGGCCATCACGTCCAAGGGGCTGACATCGCTGGACGATGTGCGCGCCCACACAAAGGCATCCGCCTCCTGCGGCAATTGCACCGGCCTTGTCGAGCAGCTGATGACGATAACGCTCGGCGACAGCTATAACCCCGCTGCCGTGCAGCCCATGTGCAAATGCACCGATCTTGGCCACGACGATGTGCGCCGTCTCATCAAGGCCAAGGGGCTGAAGACCATCCCAGCCGTGATGCAGGAGCTGGAATGGAAGACCTCCTGCGGCTGCGCCAAATGCCGGCCGGCGCTCAATTATTACCTCGTCTGCGACTGGCCGGATGAATATGCCGACGATTACCAGTCGCGTTTCATCAACGAGCGCGTCCACGCCAATATCCAGAAGGACGGCACCTATTCCGTCGTGCCGCGCATGTGGGGCGGCGTTACCTCTTCCTCCGAACTCCGGGCGATTGCCGATGTGGTCGACAAGTTCGAAATCCCGATGGTGAAGGTGACGGGCGGCCAGCGCATCGACCTTCTCGGCATCGAGAAGGAGGATTTGCCGGCGGTCTGGGCCGATCTCGGCAAGGCCGGCTTCATTTCCGGCCAGGCCTACGCCAAAGGTTTGCGCACGGTCAAAACCTGCGTCGGCCAGCAATGGTGCCGCTTCGGCACGCAGGATTCCACCGGACTTGGCATCCGCATCGAAAAATTCATGTGGGGCTCGTGGACGCCCGCCAAGCTGAAGCTTGCCGTTTCCGGCTGTCCGCGCAACTGCGCGGAGGCCACCTGCAAGGATATCGGCGTCATCTGCGTCGATTCCGGTTTCGAAATCCATTTCGCCGGTGCCGCCGGTCTCGATATCAAGGGCACGGAAGTTCTGGGTCTTGTCAAAACCGAGGATGAGGCGCTGGAGCATATCGTGGCGCTGACGCAGATGTATCGCGAACAGGCGCGCTATCTCGAGCGCATCTACAAATGGGCCAAGCGCATCGGTTACGACGAAATCCGCCGCCAGATCATGGACGATGCGGAAAAGCGCAAGGCCTATTTCGACCGCTTCGTCTTCAGCCAGAAATTCGCGCAGGTCGATCCCTGGTCGGAACGCGTATCCGGCCACGACAAGCACGAATTCAGGCCCATGGCGGCAATCGGTTTCAGTGAGGCGGCGGAGTGATAACGATGGACAGCAACTGGATCGATATTGGCGATATCTCCGACATTCCCCTGCGCGGCGCGCGCTGCGTCAAAACGCCGATGGGCAAGATCGCCGTGTTCCGCACGGCGGAAAATCAGGTCTTCGCCATCGAGGACCATTGCCCGCACAAGGGCGGGCCGCTGAGCCAGGGCATCGTGCATGGAGCTTCGGTGACGTGTCCCTTGCATAATTGGGTCATTTCGCTGGAAACCGGTAAGGCGCTGGGAGCGGATGAAGGCGAGGTAAGGACCATACCCGTCCGCAATCTGGATGGAAGGCTCTCGATAGCGCTTGAAACCCTGATGATCGCGGCGGAGTGAATTGCGATGGCAGCGGCTTTACCCCCCTCTGTCCTGCCGGACATCTCCCCCTCAAGGGGGGAGATCAATCGCGGCACAAACTTCCATTCACAACTGGCGTCGTCGCCGGCGGAGAGGAAACGGGGAGCCATCCGCTTGTCGATCTCCCCCCTTGAGGGGGAGATGTCCGGCAGGACAGAGGGGGGTAACCGCCACGCACCGAGAGGGCAAACCCATGCCCGTTGAAACAAAAACCACCTGTCCCTATTGCGGCGTCGGCTGCGGCGTCATCGCCACCGTCAACGACGATGGCGCGGTGTCTGTCAGAGGCGATCAGGACCACCCCGCCAATTTTGGCCGGCTGTGCTCCAAAGGTTCGGCTCTGGCCGAAACCATCGATCTCGACGGTCGCCTGCTCCACCCCGAAATCGCCGGCAGGCGGGCGGCATGGGACGAAGCGCTTGACCTCGTCGCCTCCCGGTTTTCTCAAGCCATTGCCGAACACGGCCCGGATTCGGTCGCCTTTTACGTCTCCGGCCAATTGCTGACGGAGGATTATTATCTCGCCAACAAGCTGATGAAGGGTTTCATCGGCTCGGCCAATATCGATACCAATTCAAGGCTCTGCATGTCGTCCTCGGTTGCCGGCCATCGCCGCGCCTTCGGGGCCGATACGGTGCCGGGCACCTATGAGGATATGGAGCTTGCCGATCTGGTGATCCTCACCGGTTCCAATCTCGCCTGGTGCCATCCGGTACTTTACCAAAGGCTTGCGGCGGCAAAGGCGGCACGGCCGGAAATGAAAGTCGTCGTTATCGATCCGCGTCGGACGATGAGCGCCGATATTGCCGACATGCACCTCGCAATCCGCCCGGATGGAGATGTGGCGCTGTTTACCGGTCTACTGGCGCATCTTTCCGATAGCCCTGCAATAGATCGCGGTTATGTGGAAAATCACACGATTGGTTTTGATGCTGCGATGCAGGCAGCAAGCGCGCATAGCCTGCCGGAGATCGCCGAGGCCACCGGCCTGACAGTCGCCGAACTGATTTCCTTTTACGAATTGTTCGAACGCACCGAAAAAGCCGTCACCTGTTACAGCCAGGGCGTCAACCAGTCGCAAAGCGGCACGGACAAGGTCAACGCGATCATCAACTGCCACCTTGCCACCGGCCGCATCGGCAGGCCGGGCACGGGACCTTTTTCGCTGACCGGCCAGCCGAACGCCATGGGTGGGCGCGAGGTCGGCGGGCTGGCCAATATGCTGGCCGCCCATATGGCTATCGAAAATGCCGAGGATCGCGACCGCGTGCGGCGCTTCTGGGCCTCGCCCGCCATCGCGCAAAAGCCCGGCCTGAAGGCGGTGGATATGTTCCGGGTGGTGGCTGACGGCCGCATCAAGGCACTGTGGATCATGGCGACCAACCCGGTGGTTTCCATGCCGGATGCCGGTGCCGTTGAGGCGGCTATCAAGGCCTGTCCTTTCGTTGTGGTGTCCGATGTCATGGCGAGTACCGATACGGCCCGCCATGCCCATGTGCTTCTGCCATCGCTTGGCTGGGGTGAAAAGGACGGCACCGTCACCAATTCCGAGCGGCGCATTTCCCGCCAGCGCGGTTTTCTCGATGCGCCGGGCGAAGCGAAAGCGGACTGGTGGCAAATGGCGGAAGTGGGCCGGCGCATGGGTTTCGGCACGGCCTTCGCCTATGGCCAGCCATCGGAGATTTTTGCCGAACATGCCGCCCTCTCCGGTTTCGAGAATGCGGGCAGTCGCGATTTCGATATCAGCGGTGTCGAACGGAATTCCTATGATGCGATGCCGCCCTTTCAATGGCCAAAGGCCGGAACGGGCGATGCCGTCGTTACCCGCTTTTTTTCGGATGGCCGGTTTTACCATGCCGATGGCAAGGCGCGGTTCATCGCCACCGCTTTGCCGGAGACCGGCAGGACATCGGCGGATTATCCGCTGACGCTGAATACCGGCCGTATCCGCGACCAATGGCACACCATGACCCGCACCGGCAAAAGTGCGCGCCTCACCGCCCATATCGCCGAACCCTTCGCCGAGCTTCATCCGCGCGATGCGCAGGCGCTGGGAATTGAAAGCGCCGATCTGGTGGAGCTGGAAAGTCCCCATGGCAAGGTTCTGCTGCGGGCGCTGGTCAGTGAGAGGCAGGCGCGCGGCTCGGTGTTTGCGCCGATGCACTGGAACGACCAGTTTGCCTCGCAGGCGCGCATCGATGTCGTGGTTGCCCCGGTGACGGATCCGCATTCGGGCCAGCCCGCCTCGAAAAACGTGGCGGTAAGGGCACGGCGCTTCGAAGCGAAGGCCTATGGTTTCGCCATCTCCCGCATCCGGCCGGATGCGCCGGATTGTGCCTATTGGGCCACGGCCAAAGCGGATGGCGGCTATCGCATGGAGCTTGCCTTTGCCGAGGAGCCGCAGGACTGGGCACTCTGGGCGCGACAGATCTTCGGCATCGAGGCCAGGGTTGAGCCGCTGGGCTACAGCGACCGGCAGACGGGCGACCTGCGCCTTGCCTTCTTCGACGGCGATATCCTGCTGGCGGCGCTGTTCATCGCCAGAGAGCCGGTGGCCGTCGCCCGCAACTGGGCGATCTCGCAATTGACTGAGCGCCATGAGGACCTGCGCATGCGTTTTGCGCTGGTTGCGGGTCGCCCCGGTGCCGGCCGCGCCGATCCGGGCGCCACCGTCTGCTCCTGCTTTAATGTCGGGGTGAACCAGATCACAGCCGCCATCCGTGAAGGCTGCCACAGCGTCGAAGCCATCGGCAAGGCGTTGAATGCCGGAACCAATTGCGGCTCCTGCCGCGCCGAAATCAGGGGGATCATCGATGGATGCCTTAAGACCGCAGCGGAATGAACCGGCCCGCATGGAAAGATTAGCCAAGTTGCCGGTCTTCTGGGGGCTTGAGGGCAAGCGCGTGGTGCTGGCGGGCGGATCGGATGGAGCCGCCTGGAAAGCGGAACTGCTGCTGGCCTGCGGGGCGGAATTGCATCTTTATTGCGAGGCAAGCGAGCTTTCGGAAAGCTTTGCAGTGCTTGTCGCAAAAAGCCCGATGCTGACATGGCATGACCGTCCGTGGGGTCCGGATATCTTCGGCGGCGCGGAACTGGCGCTGGCGGATTGCGAGACCGATGCGGAAGCCGAGAGCTTCTACGATGCCGCGCGGGTGGCCGGCGTTCCCGTCAATGTCATCGACAAGCCGGAATTCTGCCAGTTCCAGTTCGGCTCCATCGTCAATCGCTCGCCGGTAGTGGTGTCTATCTCCACCGATGGCGCCGCACCCATTCTGGCGCAGGCCATCCGCCGGCGCATCGAAACATTGCTGCCGCTTTCGCTGAAGGACTGGGGCGCACTTGCCCAAACCATCCGCGAGCACGTCAATCTGCGGCTCGCTCCCGGTGCGTCGCGGCGCTCTTTCTGGGAAAAATTCGTTGATCGGGCTTTTACCGAAAGGCTGGGTGAGGGCAGCGAGGAACGGCTGCTTGCGGATATCGGAATGCAGGCTGCGCGGGCAGGATCGGGGCGCGGCCTTGTGACGCTTGTGGGCGCCGGACCGGGCGATGCCGAACTGCTGACGCTGAAAGCGGTGCGCGCTTTGCAGGCGGCCGATGTCATCCTGTTCGACGATCTCGTTTCGGCCGAGGTGCTGGAACTGGCGCGGCGGGAGGCGAAGCGCATGCTGGTCGGCAAGCGCGGCGGCCGGGAAAGCTGCAGGCAGGAAGACATCAATGACATGATGATCCGTCTCGCCAAGGCCGGCAAACGGGTGGTGCGGTTGAAATCGGGCGATCCAATGATTTTCGGGCGCGCCGGCGAGGAGATCGCCGCGCTGGAGGCTGAAAATATCCCGGTCGAGATCGTGCCCGGCATCACCGCCGCAAGCGCCATGGCCTCGCGCCTGGGTATTTCCCTGACCCATCGCGACCATGCCCAGTCGGTACGCTTTATCACCGGCCATTCCCGGCAGGGAAAGCTGCCGGAGAATATCGACTGGCAATCCCTGTCGAACCCCTCCGTGACCACCGTTTTTTATATGGGCGGGCGAACCGCAGCCAGCATAGAGGCTTGCCTGCTCGCTCACGGCATGCCCGCTTCAACACCCGTTGCGGTCATGATTTCCGTCAGCCGTGCGAATGAGCAGCGCTGGTGCGGGCCCCTAATGGAACTCGGTGCCGCCGTCGAGAGACTGGGCGTGAACGAACCTGTGCTGATCGGTATCGGCGATGTGTTCAGCGCCGCATCCTCGAAAGCTCTTGAATGGCAGCCCGCACGAACCGCAATCTAAGACAGGCAGGGCGTAAAACCCCGTTCTAGCCTCCGGGTATCGTGGCACGATGCCGTAAAGCTCGTCCGCCTCTTCGCGCGGTCCGGGCAAAGGCCCATCCAAATCACAGATCGATATTGCGGTCCTCCATGGTTCTGGCCATGGAGGTTTTCCTGCAATGTTTTTTGATATTGCATTCAGTGCAATATATTTTACTGTACGTAATAAAAGGTGGGTAGGGCGATGACGATACCGGGATGAGGAGATGCCCCCGACCTGAAGCGCCGCCGCAGAAGACGATTGGGAGGAACGAAACCGTGCAGAGCGAAACGAAAAGCAACATGATGGTGCCGGATGACACGCCGGAGCTTCGCCAGCTTTATGCGGATTTCGAAGCGGAACATCTAAAACCGCTCTGGACCCAGATAGACGACCTGATGCCGGTGGTGCCCAATCCCAAGGCCGTGGCGCATGTCTGGAAGTGGTCCAGGCTCTATCCGCTTGCGAAACGGTCGGGCGATCTCGTTCCGGTCGGGCGTGGCGGGGAGCGGCGGGCGATCGGGCTTGCCAATCCGGGTCTTGGCGGCAGGGCCTATATCAGTCCCACGCTCTGGGCCGCGATCCAGTATCTCGGCCCGCGTGAGACGGCACCGGAACATCGCCACGCACAGAATGCCTTCCGCTTCGTCGTCGAAGGCGAAGGGGTCTGGACCGTGGTGAATGGCGACCCGGTGCGGATGAGCCGGGGTGATTTTCTGCTGACGCCGGGCTGGCATTTTCATGGCCATCACAACGATACCGACCACCCCATGGCCTGGATCGACGGGCTCGACATCCCCTTTTCCTACCAGAACGATGTCGGCTTTTTCGAATTCGGGTCGGACCGCGTCACCGATTATGCGACGCCGAAATTTTCGCGCGGCGAAAGGCTCTGGTGTCACCCGGGCCTGCGGCCGCTTTCCGGCCTTGCGGCAACCGTATCCTCGCCGATCGGCGCCTATCGCTGGGAACATACCGACCGCGCCCTGACAGAGCAGCTTCTGCTGGAGGAGGAGGGGCAGCCGGCCACCACGGGGCCGGGGCACGCGGCGGTGCGCTACATCAACCCCACCACCGGCGGCGACGTCATGCCGACCATCCGGGCGGAGTTTCATCGCCTGCGGGAAGGTGCCGTCACGCCCGGCCGGCGCGAGGTGGGCTCGTCGGTTTTTCAGGTGTTCGATGGCCGGGGCTCCGTCGTGCTCAACGGCAAGGAACACAGGCTCGACAAGGGCGATATGTTCGTCGTGCCCTCCTGGGTGCAATGGTCGCTGCGGGCGGAAAGCCAGTTCGATCTTTTCCGGTTTTCGGATGCGCCGATCATGGAGCGGCTTCATTTCGCCCGCACCCACGTGGAAGAGCGGGACCGGTGACGCGATCGGGAGGGATGGATGATGTCTTCTGATCTCACCGGTGCCCGGTTGGAACTGCGCCAACGTCTGGGGGCTGGCGCCCGTTACGATTCGTCTGCGGCGCCGGCCGCCGAATTGCGATATGCGCGGCTGGGAACTGCTTATTTTGCGAGAAAATTGAACGAACTCTCCGATGGCGAACTCGCTCTTCCTTCGCTCGTTCCCGGCTGGACCAGACGACACGTGATCGCCCATGTCGGTTTTCAGGCACGGGCGCTTGCCCGGCTGGTCGAGGCGGCGCGCCTTGGGCGGCGACGGGAAATGCTGGAAGAGCCGGAAGCGCAGAACGAGGATATCGCCTTTGGCGCGAGCCTGCCGGCCCATGCGCTGCGCTATCTTTTCAAACATTCGCAGGTGCATCTGGATGTCGAGTGGCGCGATCTGGATGAGGCGGGGTGGCGGGCGCAGGTGGAGCCGCTGAATGGCGGTCTTGTCGAGATCGCTCAGACACCCTGGCTGCGGACCAGGGAAATATGGCTCCGCGCCGTCGATCTCGACAATGGGGCCTCCCTGCTGGATGTTCCGTCCGAAGTGGTGGATCGCCTTCTTCGAGAGGCGGCGCAGGCGCTGGACATGCGTGGCCAGCCGTTCTCATTGACGCTGAAGCCGACGGACAGGGTGGCCTCCATCGTCATCGGCTCCGGCAAAAACACGGTCAGCGGCACGGCCGTCGACCTGCTTCGCTGGCTGACGGGACGCGGCCCGCGCCGCAGCCTCGTTTTCGACCGCGAAATTGCAGATCCGCCCTTCTGGCCGGAGAAGCCCTAATGCATGTCGCCCGAAGTGTGCAGCGGTTTCGGGATAACGACATGCATAAAACAAAGAGATTAAACGCGACGCGCTTTAGGCCTTCGACGAAGGCCATTGTCGCCGGCTGGATATGGCTGTTGTAAAATCGAGCAGCTGGCGCACGGCGGGATTATCCGCCGACAGGATCTGATCGGAGTTGCTGATGAGGGTAACGGCAGCTTCCGCCTCGCCCTGCCAGTTGATGACGGGCGCCGCCACCGCCCGAAGGCCGGGGACGTAGCGGCCGTCGACGCTGGCAAAACCATCGGCGCGAATGGTCTCCGCCAGCCGGTCGATGCTTGCGCCGCTGAGATCGAGGTCGGGCCAGGAGAGGCCCGCATCCATCGCACGTTCGACCTCGAGATAAAGCCGGGCGGCGGTGACATGGCGCGGCAGAAAGGCGAGAAAGACCCGGCCGCTCGAGGAGGTGAGAAGCGGCAGGCTGCTGCCGAGGCCGAAGGATGTCACCATCGGGCTCGGCGCCCGGCACCAGCGGATCACGGTCGCGCCCTGACTGCCCCATACGGTGAGCAGCACCGTCAGGCCCGTCTGTTCCACGAGGTCCGGCAGCGCATCGGCGGCCTGATTGACGAAATCGCTGCGGCCGAGCGCGGCGATGCCGAGAGAAGCCGCAAACGGCCCCAGCTCGTAACGGCCGGATCGCTGGGTCTGACGGACAAAACCGGCATGGATGAAACTGGCGAGATAACGATGCACCTTGCTGGACGGCATGGATACCGCCCGGGCGATGTCGATCAATGCGGCAGGCCCTTCGAAATCGGCAAGCGCATGCAGCACGGTCAGAGCCGCATCGAGAGCCTGAATGCCGCCGCGGGCATTGCCATTGCCCGAAGCCTCGTTGTCGACATCGTCCTCGCCGTTCATTGCATTCGCCTCCTGAATTCCTCGGATATGGGCGCGCCCTTGAGACCATTATCCGTTATGGTTGCCCATGCCCGAACCTCATAACCCTCCGCGATGATCTTTTCACCGGAAAAAATGCGATAGGCGATGCGGAACCTGCGTTCCTGCCATTCCACGATGGTGGCCTCGATGCGAAGCGTATCGTCATAGCGGGCCGGCGCCTTGAACTGCAGGCTGACATCCACCAGCGGCGTCACCGCACCGAATTCCGCCCTGTTCTGCCGTTGCCCCAGATTTTGCGAACGCAGCAGCCTTTGGAAGGTGCAATCCAGCCAATAGAAATAGTTCGGATAAAAAACGATGCCCGCCTCATCGCAATCCCCCCATTCCACCGTGATTTCCGTTGCGAAGGTTTTCATTCGTTGCACTCCATAAAATATATTGCACTATACGTAATATTCGCTAGATTGATGAAAAGCAATTGCGTGAGGGAGGATGCGCATGAAGCGGGTGGCTGTTATCGGCGGCGGGCCGGGAGGGCTTTATTTCGCCGGTCTGTGGAAAAGGCGGCATCCGGCCGACGTCGTGAAGGTGTTCGAGCACAATCCGGAAGGTGCGACTTTCGGATTCGGTGTCGTGTTTTCGGCAAAGGCCATGGATTTCCTGCGTGCCGACGATCCGGAAACAGCGGACCTTGTCACGGCCCGCATGGAGACCTGGTCGGATATCACCCTCGTCCATCGTGGTGAGAGTGTCGCGCTGGATGGCGTCGGGTTTTCGGCCATCGGCCGCCTCGACCTTATCCTGCTGCTGACGGAAAGGGCGCGCGCAGCAGGTGTGGAGCTTTCATTTTCAACGACAGTGCAGTCGGTGTCGGAACTCGATGGTTACGACCTTGTCGTTGCCGCCGATGGCGTCAATTCGCTGGTGCGCCGTGCCTTTGAAGGCGATTTCCAGACGTCGCTCACTTATCTCGATGAAAAATTCGCCTGGTTCGGCACCACCAAGCGCTTCGAAACGCTGACACAGACTTTTGTCGAGACGGAATTCGGTGCTTTCAATGCCCACCACTATCGTTATTCACCGACCATGAGCACTTTCATCGTCGAGTGCGATCGTGAAAGTTGGCTGAAAGCCGGCTTCGATCAGCTCGGCCCCGAAGACAGCAAGGCGCGCTGCGAGGCGATTTTCGCCGAAACGCTCGATGGCCACGGGCTGGTTGCCAACAAGTCCACCTGGCGCAATTTCCCGTGGATATGGAACGGGCGCTGGTCGCATAGCAACATGGTGTTGATCGGCGACGCCTTGCACACGGCCCATTATTCCATCGGATCCGGCACCCGGCTGGCGCTCGAGGATGTTCTGGCGCTGGTAAAGGCGCTCGAGGCGCATCCTGGCGATGTGCGCGATGCCCTTGAGCACTATCAGGCCGAGAGGCAGCCGGTGGTGGAAAAGCTGGTGCGGGCCGCGCGTGAAAGCGCCGGCTGGTATGCGGATGTTCCAAAACATATGCGCCTTTCGCCGGTCGATTTCGCCCATAGCTACATCACCCGTTCCGGCCGCATCGACGATGAGCGGCTGCGGTCGATGTCCCCGCGTTTCATGCAGCGCTACGACGCCTCGCGTCCGCGCCCGGCCGCCTGAAGGAGGAAGATATGACCGTTCAGGCCAAGCTTTACGAAACCCTGCCGCAGCCGCCAGAAGACGGGGTGCCGCGCAATGCCGCCGGCAGTCTCGAAATCGGCTTTTCCGTGCCGGAAATCTACAATGCCAGCGCTATCCTTTTCGATAATCTGGAAAGGGGCCGAGGCGACCATCCGGCCGTGATCGGCCCAGCCGGAACCCGCACCTATGCCGAACTCTGCGCCGATGCCTGCCGTTTCGGCAATGCCCTGATTGAAGCCGGCCTTGGCCATGGCGACAGGGTGCTGCTGTTTCTCGATGACATGCCCGCCTGTCCGGCGGCTTTGTTCGGTGCGCTTCGGGCCGGCCTCGTGCCGCTGCTCATCAACACGCTGACGCCGCCGGACCTTTTGAATTTCTATCTTCAGGATTCGTCAGCGCGTATCGCCATCGTCGATGCCGGTTTCGCATCCCGTTTCGACAAGATCGCCTGCGCCGATACGCTGCTGGAGAAGGTGGTCGTCACGAACGGTCCGGCGCCGGCGGATTGCCCGGTGCCTGCGGTCGAAGCCGAGGCGTTTGTCGCCCATGCCGGCGGGGAGCTTGAAGCGGCGCCGACGCGGCGTGACGATATGGCCTTCTGGCAATATTCCTCCGGTTCCACCGGGCGTCCCAAAGGCATCGTCCATCTGCAGCACGACATGGCTTTTACGGCGCAATCCTTCGGGCATCATGTGCTCGATATCTCGCCCGACGATATCTGTTTTTCGGTTCCGAAGATTTTCTTCGCTTATGGTCTCGGCAATTCGCTGACCTTTCCCTTTTCGGTCGGGGCGACCAGCGTTCTTGTTCCGGGGCAGCCGAAGGCCGATGTGGTCTTCGATGCGATCCGGCGTTATCGGCCGACGCATTTCTTCGGGCTGCCGACGCTGTATACGTCGCTCATCAACGCACCGGAGGCAGCCGGAGCCGATCTTTCCAGCCTGAAACTCTGCCTTTCGGCGGCGGAAGTGCTGGCCAATGAGGTGGCGGAAGCCTGGCGGGCACTGTCGGGTCACGACATTGTCGAAGGTCTCGGTTCCACCGAGGTGCTGCATATCTATCTTTCGAATACGAAAGAGATGCGGCGGCCGGGCGCTGCCGGGCTGCGTGTGCCGGGTTACGAGATTTCGCTGCGCGATCCCGATGGCAATGAGGTGCCGGATGGCGAAAGCGGTGTCTTATGGGTGCGCGGCGATTCCAACGCGCCGTTTTACTGGAACCGACCCGACAAAACCGCTGAAACCATGCGCGGCGATGGCTGGATCTACACCTCCGACCGCATGAAGCGCGATGCCGACGGGTTCTATTATTTTCTCGGCCGCGCCGATGAGTTCGTCAAGGTTTCGGGCCAGTGGGTCTATCCGCTGGAAGTGGAGCTTTGCCTCGCCGACCACCCGCTGGTGCGCGAATGCGCGGTGCTGGCGGTGGAAATGGCCGACCGGCGGATGACGCTTCAGGCTTTTGTTGTTCTAGAACAGCCGGATGCGGAAGAGGCGAGCGCCGCCGAGGCGCTCAAGCAACACGTCAAGAAGACGCTGCTGCCCTACAAATATCCCCGCAGCGTCATTTTCTTCCAGGAATTGCCGAAGACAGGAACCGGCAAGATCGATCGGCAGACCCTGCGGAAAATCGATCTGAGCGCTGAGCGCGTCCATTGAGGACACGCTGGCCCTGACAGGACCACGAGATGGTCTGACGCCGCTTTTGCGGCTTTCAGACCCGGATAAAGGACAGATTGGAAAACCCATGAGCGATTTCGAATTCGATCCCCCGGCACCGGCATCCATTGCCATCCATGACAGCGAGAGCCGTTTCCCGGTGAGGCGCATATTCTGCGTCGGCCGAAACTACGCCGCCCATGCCCGTGAGATGGGCAAGGATCCGGACCGGGAGCCGCCGTTCTTTTTCACCAAGCCGGCGGACGCCGTGGTCGATAATGGCAGCACGATACCCTATCCGCCCGAGACCGAGGATTTCCACTACGAGATCGAGCTTGTCGTGGCGATCGGCCAGGATTGCGTAGATGTGCCGCAGGAAGCGGCCCTCGATATGGTCTGGGGTTATGGCGTGGGCATCGACCTTACCCGCCGCGATCTGCAACTGGCGGCGCGCGACAAGGGACGGCCCTGGGATTGGGGCAAGGCCTTCGATCTTTCCGCTCCCATCGCGCCCCTCCGCCGCGCCTCGCAGGTGGGTCATCCGTCGCAGGGGCGGATCTGGCTTGCGGTCAACGGTGCTAGCCGGCAGGAAGCGGATATTGCCGAGCTGATCTGGGATGTGCCGGAAATCGTTTCCATCCTGTCGCGCTCCATGTCGCTGAAGCGCGGCGATATCATCATGACGGGAACGCCTGCGGGTGTCGGCGCGATTGTGCCGGAAGACAAGGTGACCGGCGGTATCGACGGGCTGGGTGAGATCGCCATCGAGATCGTGGAGCCCGCGTCCGCCGCCCGGCGCGCGGGGAAGGCCGCATGAACCGGCCGATCCTGCATAATTATTTCAGAAGCTCCACTTCTTATCGCGTCAGGATCGCACTGGCGCTCAAGGGTGTGGACTATGATTACGAAGCGTTCCACCTGCGCAAGGGTGAGCAGCGGTCCGACCGTTTTCTCAGGCTCAACCCGCAGGGCCTCGTGCCGGCGCTCACCTGGACCGATGACGAGACCTATACGCAGTCGCTCGCGATCATCGAATTTCTGGAGGAGAAAATTCCGGAGCCGGCTTTGCTGCCGAAGGATGCCGAAGGGCGTCAGCGTGTGCGCAGCCTTGCGCAGATGATCGCCCTCGACATTCATCCGATCAATAATCTCAGGGTGCTGGCCTATCTCAAGGAGCATTTCGGCGCTGACGAAAAAGCGCAGGCCGCGTGGTTCCGGCATTGGGTGGCCGAGACCTTCGCGGCGCTGGAGCGCCGGCTTGCGACAGAGCCGGAAACCGGCCGCTTCTGCCACGGCGACAGCGTGACGCTGGCGGATATCTGCCTTGCGGCGCAGCTCGTCAACAACAGGCGTTTCGATGTGGATATGGAGGCCTATCCGCATATCGGCAGGATCGGGCAGGCGCTTTCGGAACTGGAGGCGTTCCGCAAGGCGGCGCCGGTCAATCAGCCGGATAACGAATAACGAAATTATGTTTTCAGGGAGGAGAACACAATGAAACGTTTCGCAGCGGCGGCCCTGTCCGCCTTGCTCATGAGCGGAACGGCGGGAGCACAGGAGCCGATCAAGATCGGCTTCATCACCACGCTGACCACGCCCGCCGCATCCATCGGCAACGATATGGTCGATGCCGTCAAGCTCGCGGTCGAACATTCCGGCGGCAAGATCGCCGGTCATCCGATTGAGGTCGTTTTCGAAGATGACGGGCTGAAGCCGGAACTCGGCCGCCAGAAGGCGGAGAAGCTGGTGCGCCAGGACGGCGTCGATATCGTCGCGGGTTTCATCTGGTCCAACGTGCTGATGGCGGCGCGCAAATCGGTGCTCGATTCCGGCAAGTTTCTGATCAGCACCAATGCCGGGCCTTCCGAGCTTGCCGGTAAGCTCTGCAGCCCCAATTTCTTTTCGCTGCGCGGTCAGAACGACATGGTGCCGATTGCGCTCGGCAAGGTCATGAACGAGCGCGGCGTGAAGAAGCTTTATGTGATGGCGCCCAACTATACCGCCGGCAAGGACATGGCCGCTGGGGTGGAAAGCAGCTTTGGCGGGGAAGTGGCTGGCCGCGATTTCACCAAATGGGGCGATGATCCGCAGCTCGATTTTTCGGCTGAGTTCGCAAAGGTGGCGGCATCGGGCGCGGACGCGCTTTTCGCCTTCTATCCCGGCCGCGCCGCGATTTTTGCGCGCCAGTTCGAACAATCGGGACTGAGCAAGAAGGTCAAGCTTTACAGCGTCTATACAATGGACCAGATCGCGCTGCCGAAGCTGCAGGAAGCGAAGATCGATGCTGTTCTGGGGACCAGCTCGGCGGATTACTGGTCGCCGGATCTTGCAACACCCGCCAACCAGCGCTTCGTTGCCGATTTCAAGGCGAAATATAACCGCGTGCCTTCGAACTACGCGGCGGCTGCCTATGATCTGATCCCCTATGTCAAAGCAGCGGTGGAGCAGGCGGGCGGCGATATCTCCGCGACCGATGCGGTGCGTGCGGCGCTCGCCAAGGCCGATTACGACTCCGTGCGTGGCCGCTACAAGCTTGCCCGCAATCATTTCCCCATCGACCGCTATCTCAGCCTTGAAGTCGCACCGGATGCGAACGGTGTCTGGAGCCTCAGGTCGGATGGTCTCGAAATGAAAGACCTGACCGATCCCTATGTGGATGCCTGCCGCAACGAGGGGTGAGACAACGTTTCGGCGGCACGGCTCTGGGAGGAGAAAATGGATATTATCCTGTTTGCCAATCAACTTCTGAACGGGGTTCAGCTCGGACTGATCCTGTTTCTGCTGGCCGCCGGCCTGTCACTGGTCTTCGGCATCATGGACTTCATCAATCTGGCGCATGGCGTTTTTTACATGATCGGCGCCTATATCTGCGCCACCGTCGCCATTGCGCTCGATTCCTTTGTGGTCGGCATGCTCATCGCCCTGCCGGCAACGCTGGCGGCCGGTTTCATCGCCGAATGGCTGATTGCCCGGCACTTCTACAAGCGCGATCATCTCGACCAGGTTCTGGCGACATTCGGCCTCGTGCTCTGCGCGGATACGGCGGTGAAATATCTCTGGGGGCCGGAAGGACTGTCGGTTCCCCTGCCGGCCTGGCTCAGCGGGCAGATCGCGCTTGGCGGCGTCACCCTGCCGTCCTACCGCCTCTTTATCGTTGTCGTTGCGGCTCTCGTGGCGATTGCGCTCTGGCAGGTCATCACCCGCACACGGGTTGGAATGATGGTGCGGGCATCCGCCTCCAATGAGGAAATGGCACGGGCGCTCGGCATAGAAACGCGCATGGTCTTCGCATTGGTGTTCGCCATCGGTGCGGTTCTGGCCGGCATCGGCGGCATCATGGTGGCCCCCATCACCGGTGCTTCTATCGGCATGGGCAACCAGATCGTCATATTGGCGCTGGTAGTGATCATCATCGGCGGCATCGGTTCGATTATCGGCGCCTTTATCGCCTCTCTCGGCGTCGGGCTGATCGATACGCTTGGGCGGGCCTATCTGCCGTCGCTGCTGAATGCGGTGTTTCCGCCGGAAGTCGCCTCTTCGGCGGGTCCGTCGCTCGCCTCCATCCTGATCTATCTCACCATGACCCTGGTGTTGATATTCCGGCCCGAGGGCCTCTTCCCGCCAGCAAGCAGGTGATGTGATGACAGAAACCACTTCGGTAATCACTCCATCAGTGCAGCCGACCGCAACGCGGGAGACCGCATCGGGCAGGGCGGTGGATCGCGACCTGCTGACGGCGATTGCCGTGCTCCTGCTTCTTGCCGTCGCGCCATCGGTGCTTTCGGCGCTCGGCCATGACTTCTGGGTGGAAGTGCTGCTGCGGGCGATGATCCTCGGCATTGCAGCCGTCAGCCTCAATTTCATCATCGGCCTCGGTGGGTTGGTCAGTCTCGGTCACGCGGCCTTTCTCGGCATCGGCGCTTATTCCGTCGGCATCCTCGCCGATTTCGACATCGATAACGGTGTCATCCAGTTGCTGGTCACGGTGTGCGTCAGCGGGCTTTTCGCCTGTCTGACCGGCCTCGTCGCGCTTAGAACGCGCGGTGTGCATTTCATCATGATCACGCTCGCCTTCGCGCAGATGGTTTATTTCACCATGATCGGCCTCAGGCAGTTCGGCGGCGATGACGGGCTGACGATCAATTATCCGAGCAGCTTCGGCACGGTAGTTGATCTCGGTGACAGGTCCATTCTTTATTACGTGGTGCTGGCGGTGCTGGCGCTTGTGATGCTGGGTTTCGCCCGTATCCGGCAATCCGATTTCGGCCTGCTCCTGAAGGCGGCGAAGGGCAATGAACGGCGGGTGAGGGCGGTCGGGTTCGATCCCTATCGCTATCGCCTCGCCGCCTATATCGCCGCTGGTGTGATCTGCGGCCTTGCCGGCTTCCTCGATGCGAATTTCACGAGTTTCGTGACACCGGAATCGATGAGCTGGACAAGTTCCGCCGAGCTTATCTTCATGGTCATCGTCGGCGGCGTGTCCACGGTGGCCGGTCCCGTCGTCGGGGCGCTGGTCTTTCTCCTGATCGAGGAATTTCTCGGCGGATTGACGGTCTACTGGCACTTCTGGTTCGGTCTTTTCCTGATCGCCGTCGTGCTTTTCGCCAAGGGTGGCCTCGTCGGTCTCATCTGTTCGGGGAGGCGCGCATGAACGCGGTGCTCGAGGTTCGCAATCTGCAAAAATTCTTCGGCGGCCTGCACGCCACCCGCAATCTCTCCATGTCGCTCGCCAAGGGCGAGCTTCATGCGGTGATCGGTCCCAATGGCGCGGGCAAGACGACGCTGATCAGCCAGCTTTTCGGAGAAATCCTGCCGACATCCGGCGCCGTGCTCATCAACGGTGTCGATGTCACCAACCGCCCCTCGCATGAGCGGGCGAGGCTCGGCATGGCGCGGTCGTTCCAGATCACGACGCTGGTTCGAGACCTCAGCGTCGGGGAAAACCTCATCCTGGCGCTTCTGGCAAGCGATGGCCATGCATTCCGCTTCTGGCGTCGGGTCGACCGCAATGCGGATTTGCAGGCGCGTGCGGCGCAGATGCTTGCGCTTATCGGCCTGAACGGCATGGATGTGTCGCGAAAAGTGGCCGATCTCAGCCATGGCGAGCAGCGCATGCTGGAGCTTGCCATCGCGCTTGCCGGCAATCCGGCGCTGGTTCTGCTCGACGAACCGATGGCCGGGCTTGGCTCGGAGGAAAGCCGGGCGATGACGCGGTTTCTCGCCGGCCTCAAGGGCCTCATCACCATACTTCTGGTCGAGCATGACATGGAGGCCGTGTTCGAACTGGCCGATCGGGTGACCGTGCTCGTACGCGGCGAGATCGTCGCCGTTGGAACGCCCGAAGACATCCGCAACGATACGCGGGTCCGGGAAGCCTATCTCGGGGAGGATGCCTGATGCTGAAAGTCCGCAATTTGACGAGCGGTTACGACCGCAGCCAGATCCTGTTCGACATGTCCTTCGAGGTCGATGCCGGCGAGGTGGTCTGCCTCATGGGCCGCAACGGCATGGGCAAGACGACGACCGTGCGGGCGCTGATGGGCCTGCTGCCGGCATGGGACGGGATGATCGAGTTCGAGGGCAAAAGGCTCGATGGCCTTTCGACCGCCCGCGTCGCCCGGACAGGGTTGGGCCTGGTGCCGGAGGGGCGGCAGGTTTTTCCAAACCTCACCGTGCATGAAAACCTGAAGGTGGCGGCCGCCAACCGCCGGGCGGAGCCGCAATGCTGGACGGTGGAGCGCATATATGAGCTTTTTCCAGGGCTTTCCGAGCGAAACGGTTCCTATGCCAATCTTCTTTCCGGAGGAGAGCAGCAGATGCTGGCAATCGGCCGGGCGCTGATGACCAACCCACGGCTGCTTATTCTCGATGAGGCGACGGAGGGACTGGCACCCGTCGTGCGCGACCAGATATGGCACTGCATCGCCCGCCTGCGGGAGTTGGGGCAATCCATCGTCGTCATCGACAAACACATCAAGCGGCTGCTTGGCGTTGCCGACAGGTTTTATGTGGTGGAAAAGGGTCGTGTCGTCTGGACGGGCGCACCGGAGAAGCTGCGCGCCGAGGAAGAAACGGTCAAGCAATATCTGAGCGTCTGATCCGTTTCGGCATTCGGGTCGAATGCCGGCGGAATTCGCTTCCGGCCGTCTCAATGCGAATGGCCCACAATTACCCCTTGAGCGCCGCCGCCGTCTTGCGCCGCGCGGCGCGGTCGGCGCACCAGGCATCCAGCAATGGCGCATAGGCCGCATCGCCGCTTTTCCAGATTTTATTGACGGCCATTCCCCGGATGAGATTGAGCGTCAAAGCGAGTTCCTCTTCCGCTTCGGACGGTGTGTAACCGGTCGCCACGAATGTCTCGATCCATGTCGCCTTCATGGCGCCGTGGAAATTTTCGAGAACCGGGCGCAGGCGTTCCATCAACACCTCGTCGGTTCGCGCGGTGATGACAACCTCAAGCGCGGCGATGAAGGGCCAGTCGAAATAGATCGACAGGCAGTCCTTCACATATTCCCGGAGTGGCTCGGGTGAGTTGCGCGCGGACAATGCCCGCTGGCGGCCAAGCTGCGCGGCAAGCTCGTAGGTGTGGCCCGTCGCGGCCACGACCAGATCGATCTTGGCGGGATAATGATGCACCCGCGCGCCGCTCGAGACGCCAGCCCGTTCATCGACCAGCGCCGTCGTCAGCCGTGCATTGCCCTGTTCGAAGAGCAGGTCGATCGTCGCCTGCAGGATTTTCTCCTTCGTTTCGGCGCTTCGTTCAGCCTGTGTGCGTCGCTTTTTCTGCATTGCCTGATGCCACTATCCTGTTGTGCCCCTGCGGGCTCTTGTATTCGCCATCTTCGCACTGTGCTCCGTCGCAAATTCCGGAGCTATTCCCGTATTCAATAGACGAAACTTTCCATAGCAGAGAATCTTTTTGTTGAAAACATACCGATTAAGCGGTATGTAAATGAGGCCGGAGAGGAGCCGGCACGGAGGGGAAAATGACAATCAAATATCTCGCGGCCGTTGCCGCCCTATTCAGCCTCACAGAGCCATTATCCGCACAGGAGCCGATCAGGATCGGCCTCGTTACCACGCTGACGACGCCGGCCGCCGTCATCGGGCGGGATGTCGAAGATGCGATCCGGCTGTCGGTCGATCATGCGGGCGGCAAGATCGCCGGCAGGCCCATTGCGCTTGTGGTCGAGGACGATGCCCTGAAGCCCGATGTTGGCCGCCAGAAGACCGAGAAGCTCGTGCGCCAGGACAAGGTCGATTTCATCACCGGCTATATCTGGTCGAATGTTCTGCTTGCCTCGCGCAAAAGCGCGCTCGATTCCGGCACGATCGTCATCAGCACGAATGCAGCGCCGTCCGATATGGCCGGAAAGCTGTGCAATCCGAATTTTTACAGCATGCGCGGGCAGGGCGACGTGATGTCCATGGCGCTCGGCGAAGAGCTCAACAAGCGCGGTGTCAACGCGATCTATACCATGGCGCCGAATTACGCCGCCGGGCAGGATGTCGTCAAAGGTCTGCTGAATACCTTCAAGGGCAAGGTCGTTGGCCAGGATTTCACCAAATGGGGTGACGATCCGCAGCTCGATTTTTCCGCCGAGTTCAGCAAGGTGGC
The DNA here is from genome assembly GCF_006970545.1 of Agrobacterium sp. T29. Taxonomy (NCBI): domain Bacteria; kingdom Pseudomonadati; phylum Pseudomonadota; class Alphaproteobacteria; order Hyphomicrobiales; family Rhizobiaceae; genus Agrobacterium; species Agrobacterium sp. T29. The sequence goes on along the minus strand of NZ_CP040641.1, from coordinate 1,103,216 downwards.
CGCGAGCGGCGCGGAAGCGCTCTTTGCTTTCTATCCCGGTCGTTCCGCCGCCTTCATGACCCAGTTCGAGCAATCCGGCCTCAAGGGCAAGGTGAAGCTCTATACCGTCTATACGCTCGACCAGATCGCCCTGCCGGCGCTTCAGAAAGGCAATGCGACGGGTGCGCTCGGTTCCGTGTTGACGGATTATTGGTATCCCGATCTCGATACGCCCGAAAACCGGCGTTTCGTCGCCGACTTCCGGCAGAAATACGGGCGGGATCCCTCGAATTATGCCGCCGCCGCCTATGACGCCATCCAGCTTATCAAATCCGCCGTGGAAACCGCCAAGGGAGACCTTGAGAACAAGGCCGCCCTTCGCACCGCGCTGGAGGCGGCGGATTTCAAGTCCGTTCGCGGCAAGCTGATTTTCGGCAAGAACCATATGCCGCTCGATAATTATTACGCCCTCGAGGTGGAAGCGGGGCCGGAAGGCAAATGGCGCATGGGTTCGCCGCGCATCGCAATGGAGCGGGGCGAGGACCCTTACGTCTCCGCCTGCGATATGCCCGCCGTGAAGTAATCGCCGGCATTCCAGCATGACTGAAACCGCCCCGGCCGTGGCACCGGTCCGGGTCGAAGCGGCGGAGCCTACGCATTTTTCCCGCCTGCGCCAGAACCGCCTGCGCGGCGACCATATCAAGCATCATGAACAGGAAGGCTGATACCATGAAAAATCTGCAAGAACTGATCGATTCGAAACAGAACCTGGTCGACTATTTCTACAACGATACGATTTCCCAGTATCACAAATCGCGGACCAGCCTTTTTGCGACGCTGATCGCGCCGGAATATAGCAACTGGCGCGAAGAGCAGAGGGCCTGGCGTGAAAGCGCCGTTCTCTTCAACCAATCGCATCATATGCCGGTTCTTTATGTGAAAGGTCCGGACGCGCAAAAGCTTCTGAGCGACCTTTCCCCCTGCTCGTTCGCCAATCTTTCCACCGGTCGCGCCAAGCAATATATCGCCTGCACGCCGCGCGGCCACCATATCGGCGATTGCATCCTGAACTATTACGGCGAGGATGCGGGTTTCGAACTCATCAGCGGCATGCCGGTTCTGAACTGGGTTCGCTATAATGGCGAGACCGGCGGTTATAATGTCGAATTCCGTTTCGATCCGACCACACCCTACAGCCCGGACGGCAAACGCACGAAATATCGCTTCCAGATCGAAGGGCCGAACGCCCGCGATATTCTTGAAGAAATCTGCGAAGGCGGTTGGCCGGAAATCAAGTTCTTCCATACGGCCTATGTCACCATTGCCGGATGCAGGGTGCATGTGCTGCGCCATGGCATGGCGGGCCATGCCGGCGCGGAAATATCCGGCGCTTTCGCGGAGATGGATATCGTCCGCGACGCTATCCTCAAGGCGGGCGAAAAATACGGGCTGCTTCAGGCCGGCACCCGAACCTATTACAGCACGCCGCTCGAGGATGGCTGGATACCCTATCCGCTGCCCGGCATCTATTCCGGCGAGGAACTGCGTGCCTACCGCGAATGGCTTCCGGCCGATAGCTGGGAAGCGAATATGCAGCTTGGCGGCAGCCTCTACACCAGCAATATCGAGGATTATTACTGGACGCCCTGGGCGCTCGGTTATGAGCGGCTGGTGAAATTCGACCATGATTTTATCGGCCGGGAGGCGCTGGAAGCGCAGCTCAAGCAGCCGCGCCGGGTCAAGCGCGCGCTGCAATGGAACAAGGAAGATGTTCTCAAGATATTCGCCTCTCAACTGGGGGATGGTCCGATCTACAAGGCGATCGATATGCCGACCGCCTATTTCGGCTGGCCGCAGGCCGATGAAGTCCGTGCGAAAGACGGCAGGTTGATCGGCATGTCGCAATATTGCGGTTACAACATCAATGAGCGCGACATGATCTCGCTTTGCGGCATAGACGAGGCCTATGCGGATGTCGGCACCGAGGTCGTGCTGACATGGGGAGAAGTGAACGGCGGTTCGCGAAAGCCGCATGTGGAACGCCACGCGCAAACGACGATCAGGGCGAGGGTTTCGTCCATTCCATACTCCAAGGCGGCGCAGGAAAAGCTGCGTGCGGTGATCTAGCCCCGGGGCGGTTTCGCCCGCGCCTGTGTGGACCTTGAAATCGTGACCTCTTTCATTGCGGCGTGCCCGATGAAAGAGGTCGCCGGATATCAAAATCTTTCAATAATTCATGGAGTTCGGTATGCGCTGGCGGGTCCGGCAAGCCTGCCGCATTCTCTTCAGATCTCCCGGAGGACACATGGTGGCACTACTGGACCTGTTGAAAGGCAGACGCGGGGAGAAATCTCCCGATACGGCCCATCTGAAGGATATCGTTTCGGGATATTCCATTGAAGTGATGCCGAGAACGGCGGCAAAGATCGATGATTTCAAGGCTTTGCTACCGGCCGGCACGCGCGTTTACGTCGCCCATATAGAGGGAACGCCGATCGATGACATGGTGGCGACGGCAAGGCGTCTTCGTGAGGCCGGTTTTCCGGTCATGCCGCATTTTCCATCCCGCCTCATTGCGGATGCGGCGACGCTTGAAGAATGGATCACGCGCTATAAAAATGAGGCCGGTGTGGAGGAGGCCCTGCTTCTCGGCGGCGGTGTTACCACGCCGGCGGGAGATTTCGACAGTTCCATCCAGCTTCTCGAGACCGGCCTGTTCGACCGTCACGGTTTCAGGCGGCTGCATGTCGCCGGGCACCCGGAAGGCAATGGAGCGATTGACAGGGACGGTTCCACCCGCATCGTCGATAAAGCCTTGGCCCTCAAACAGGACTATTGCGAGCGCACGGATGCGGACATGGCCATCGTAACACAATTCGCCTTCGCCGCCCGCCCCGTGATCGCCTGGGCGGAGCGCATAGCCGCAGCCGGTATTGGCTTACCGATCCATGTCGGCATTGCCGGCCCGACCAAATTGCAGACGTTGATCAGATTTGCGATTGCCTGCGGCGTTGGCCCATCGCTTGCCGTGCTGCAAAGGCGCGCACTCGACCTCAGCCAGCTTCTGAAGCCTTACGAACCGGCGGAAGTCCTGACGGATATAGCGGATTATAAGGCGGCCCATCCACAAAGCCGCATTGCGCAGATACACGTCTTTCCGCTCGGCGGTATCACTGCCGGTGCCGACTGGATGAACGGCCAGTTGAGCGAGGAGGCGCGCGTCGTGACCTGATCTGCAGAGATTCCTGCCTATGACACAATCCAATGAACCTGCTTCAACAACGGAAAAACGAATGACATCCTATGTTCTGACCGTAGCCTGCAAATCGACCCGTGGCATTGTGGCTGCGATTTCCGGTTATCTGGCGGAAAAAGGCTGCAACATCGTCGACAGTTCGCAGTTCGACGACCTCGAGACCGGCAAGTTCTTCATGCGCGTCTCCTTCATCTCCGAAGAAGGCGCCACCCTTGAGGCCATCACCGACGGCTTCAAGCCGGTGGCGGAAAAATTCGGCATGGAGGCGGATATCTATCCGGACGGCCAGCGCATGAAGACGCTTTTGATGGTCTCCCGTTTCGGCCATTGCCTCAACGACCTGCTCTATCGCTGGAAGATCGGCGCATTGCCGATCGACATCGTCGGTGTCGTCTCCAACCATTTCGATTACCAGAAGGTCGTCGTCAACCACGACATTCCCTTCCACCACATCAGGGTGACGAAGGAGAATAAACCCAAAGCCGAAGCCCAGCTGATGGACCTGATCGAGACCAGCGGCACGGAACTCGTGGTGCTGGCGCGCTACATGCAGGTTCTGTCCGACGATATGTGCCGGAAGATGTCTGGCAAAATCATCAACATCCACCATTCCTTCCTGCCGAGCTTCAAGGGCGCCAACCCCTACAAGCAGGCCTATGAGCGCGGTGTGAAGCTGATCGGTGCCACGGCCCATTACGTCACCGCCGATCTCGACGAAGGCCCGATCATCGAGCAGGACACGGTGCGCATCACCCACGCACAGAGCGCCGACGATTATGCCTCGCTTGGCCGCGATGTCGAAAGCCAGGTGCTGGCCCGCGCCATCCACGCCCATATCCATCACCGCACCTTCATCAACGGCAACCGCACCGTCGTCTTCCCGCCAAGCCCGGGAAGTTATGCTTCCGAGCGGATGGGATAAACGCTGAAACGCAGTGCGCGTGGACAGGGTGCGACGACAAGCGCGCTATCTTTCGCCGGCCGGTTCGCACCAGCCGCTGCGGGCCATGGCTGAAAACCGTCCCTTGACATTGGTTTTTCGTTCGCTCTTCAATAAAACGAAAAAATTGAAAGAGGAGGGAGGGTGAAATGCTGCTCACACCGCGTCAGGATGAAATCGTTGCGCTGGCGAAAGCGAACGGGCGGGTGCTGGTCGACGAGCTGGCGGCGCGGTTCTCAGTCACTCCCCAGACGATCCGCAAGGACCTGAACGATCTCTGCGATACGCGGGTTCTGACCCGCATCCACGGCGGCGCGCTTTTTCCAAGCGGCAATGAAAACGTCAAATACGAGGCGCGTCGGGCGATCGCCTCTTCCGAAAAGCAGGCGATCGGCGCCGCCGCCGCCGCCCTCATCCCCAACAACTCGTCACTTTTCATCAATATCGGCACGACGACCGAAGCTGTGGGCGAAGCGCTGGCGGATCATCACGAGTTGATGGTCATCACCAACAACATCAATGTTGCCAACAGGTTGAGGGTCTTCCCCGGTATCGAGGTGGTGATTGCCGGCGGTGTCGTGCGCGGTTCCGATGGCGGTATCGTCGGCGAGGCGGCGGTGGATTTCATCCGTCAGTTCAAGGTGGATTTTGCGGTCATCGGCGTTTCGGCCATCGATGAGGATGGCGCTTTGCTGGATTTCGACTTTCGTGAGGTCAAGGTCGCGCAGGCAATCATCTCCAATGCACGCCATGTCATTCTGGTGTCGGATTCGCTCAAATTCGAGCGCACGGCTCCAGTTCGTATCGGCCATCTTTCCCAGGTGCATACTTTCATCACCGATCATTGTCCGGTGGATTCGATCCGCTCCATCTGTGCCGATCATGACGTCCGGTTGATCGAAACCGAGATGGTCGAGTCCTGATCGGGACGGCCTATGAATTTCGTTTGACATTCGTTTTATCTTCGAATTAGATGTCCGTGCTTTCAGTATATCGATGAGGAGAGCGTCGATGAAAGCGCGGGAGGATTTATGTCTGACGAGGCAATCCACGATATTTTCGTGATCGGCGGCGGTATCAATGGCTGCGGCATCGCGCGTGACGCCGTCGGCAGGGGCTATTCCGTCGCGCTTGCGGAAATGAACGATTTCGCCTCCGGCACCTCGTCCGCCGCCACCAAGCTTATCCATGGCGGTTTGCGTTATCTCGAACATTACGAGTTTCGTCTGGTGCGCGAAGCGCTGATGGAACGCGAGGTGCTGTGGGCCATGGCGCCGCACATCATTTGGCCCATGCGCTTCGTATTGCCGTTCCAGAAAGGTGGCGTGCGCCCGGCCTGGCTCGTGCGTCTCGGGCTGTTTCTGTACGACCATCTCGGCGGCCGCAAGCTTCTGCCCGCGACCCGCTCGCTCGATCTGCGCCGCGATCCCGCCGGGAAACCTTTGAAACCGATTTTTGCCCGCGCCTTCGAATATTCGGATGGCTGGGTGGATGATGCCCGCCTGGTGGTGCTGAATGCCCGCGACGCTGCCAATCGCGGCGCGCTCATCCTCAACCGCACGCAGGTGGTTTCGGCCCGACGCGAAGGCACCTTCTGGCATGTCGAAACGAAAAATGCGGCCGGAGAGGCCAAAACCTACCGGGCGCGCATGCTGGTGAATGCCGCGGGTCCCTGGGTGGACAAGGTGCTGTCCTCGGCGTTCGGCAAAAACAATGTCCATAATGTCCGCCTGGTGCAGGGCAGCCACATCATCGTGCGCAAGAAATTTTCCGATCCGCGTGCCTATTTTTTCCAGAATCCGGACGGGCGGATCATCTTCGCCATTCCCTATGAACAGGACTTTACGCTGATCGGCACGACGGATCGCGACTATACCGCCGACCCCCGGGCTGTTAAGATCAGCGACGAGGAGATCAGCTATCTTTGCAATGCGGCGAGCGAATATTTCGTTGAACCGGTGGAGCCGACGGATATCGTCTGGACCTATTCCGGCGTGCGCCCGCTGTTCGATGACGGAGCATCGAAAGCGCAGGAAGCGACCCGCGATTATGTGCTGAAAACCGAAGGGGCGGAAGGTGAAGCGCCGCTTCTCAATATTTTCGGCGGCAAGCTCACCACCTATCGGCGGCTTGCCGAACATGCTCTTGAAAAAATCGGCGATGCGCTGGGTGAAAAGGGTGCGCCATGGACGGCGGGCTCGCATTTGCCGGGTGGAAATTTCGGCGCCGAGGCCTACACCGCGGAAGTTTCGGCGCTGCGGTCGCGTTACCCCTTTCTTGAAGAGCGTCATGCGGAGCGGCTTGTGCGCTGCTACGGAACGGATGCGGCGGTGCTGATCGGCAATGCCACGGAGGCGGCGGCGCTGGGGCGGTATTTCGGCGGTACGCTGTACGAGGCTGAGGTTCGCTGGCTGATGGCGCGGGAATGGGCGCTGACAGCGGAGGACATTCTGTGGCGCCGCACCAAGCAGGGGCTCTTTTTTACCCTGGAAGAGGTGCGTGGGCTGGAGGATTATGTCGAAGACGTTGCAGGTGGGCGCTTAAGGGCAATCTGACGATCCGGATAAAAGCGGAGGAGGCTTTGGATCACCATGCTTGAATTGCGAAACGTCTCTAAGATGGTTGGCGGTGAATATCATATTCACCCGACTGATCTGACGTTGCAGCGCGGAAGCCTGAACGTCCTGCTTGGACCGACACTTTCGGGCAAGACGACGCTGATGCGGCTGATGGCCGGGCTGGACAAGCCGAGCGCCGGCTCGATCTTTTTCAATGGCGAAGATGTGACGGGATGGCCGGTGCAGAAGCGCAACGTCGCCATGGTCTATCAGCAGTTCATCAACTATCCGGCGCTCAGCGTTTACGAAAACATCGCCTCGCCCATGCGCGTTGCCGGCAAGGACCAGGCGACCATCGACAGGGAAGTGAGGAAAGCCGCCGAGCTTCTGAAGCTGACGCCTTATCTCGACCGCACGCCGCTCAATCTTTCCGGCGGTCAGCAGCAGCGCACAGCACTTGCCCGCGCCATCGTCAAAAACGCCAATCTGGTGCTGCTCGATGAGCCGCTGGCCAATCTCGATTACAAGCTGCGCGAAGAGCTGCGCGAGGAACTGCCGCGCATTTTCGCTGAATCCGGCGCCATCTTCGTTTATGCCACCACCGAACCTTCCGAGGCGCTGCTTTTGGGCGGCAATACCGCAACGCTCAACGAGGGCAGGGTAACGCAGTTCAGCCGCACCATCGAGGTTTACCGGCGTCCGGTGGATATCGTCACCGCGGAAATTTTTGCAGACCCGCCGCTCAACACCATCGAGGTCGTCAAGGCGGGCGCTGCATTCACCCGTGCCGACCAAGCGGTGATTGCGGTGCCCGCGCATCTTGCCGCCGTGCCGGATGGACCTTTGACCATCGCTTTCCAGCCGCATCATCTTTTCCCGCAGGTGAAGGGCGAGGCCCGCCAGTCGATCCGGGCGCGGACGCTGATTTCGGAAATCGCCGGATCGGAAAGCTTCGTGCATGTGGAATTTTCGGGTCGGCGCTGGGTCATGCTCGCGCATGGTATTCACGACATTGAGCCGGACAGGGACATAGAGCTGTTTCTCGATACAAAACACCTGATGGCCTTTGACGCGAATGGCCGCGCCATCGGCGAAGCGGCTTGAGGGAGATCGGTCATGGCACGCATCACGCTCGATCACATCCGCCACGCCTATAACGCAAAGGCGCAGGCTGCCGGCGACTATGCGCTGAAGGAAGTCCATCACGAATGGGAGGACGGCGGCGCCTATGCGCTGCTCGGTCCTTCCGGCTGCGGCAAGACCACGCTGCTCAACATCATTTCCGGGCTGCTGCGCCCCTCCGAAGGCCGCATCGCCTTTGATGGAACCGACGTGACGGATTTCGCCACGGAAGACCGCAATATCGCGCAGGTATTCCAGTTCCCGGTCGTCTACGACACGATGACGGTTTACGACAATCTGGCCTTTCCGCTGCGCAACCGGCATGTGCCGGAAGCCGAGGTCGACCGTCGGGTGCGGGAAATCCTCGAAATGACCGATCTTTCCGGCATGGCCAAACGTCATGCGCGTGGTTTGACGGCGGATCAGAAACAGAAGATCTCGCTGGCGCGCGGGCTGGTGCGGTCCGATGTCAACGCCATCCTCTTCGACGAGCCGCTGACGGTGATCGACCCGCATATGAAATGGGTGCTGCGCTCGCAGCTGAAACGGCTGCACCGGCAGTCCGGTTTCACCATGGTTTATGTCACCCATGACCAGACCGAAGCGCTGACCTTCGCCGACAAGGTTGTGGTCATGTATGACGGGCAGATTGTCCAGATCGGCACGCCGGCTGAGCTTTTCGAACGGCCGGGACATACCTTCGTCGGTTATTTCATTGGCTCGCCGGGCATGAACGTGCTGCCCGCCAGTATCGACGGTGCGACCGCCATGGTCGGCGGCCTTGGTGTGCCGCTGGCCGGTGCGCCAAAGGTTGACGGAGCGCAACGCATCGAGATCGGCATCCGCCCGGAATTCGTCCGGCTGGAACGGGGTGGCATGCCCATCACTGTCGACAAGGTCGAGGATATCGGTCGGCAGAAGATCGTGCGCGCCCGGTTCGCCGGCCAGAAACTCGCGATCGTCGTTGCCGAAGACGAGGAAATCCCGGCGGAAGCGGGTGTTCGCTTCGATCCGGCCGCCATCGGCGTCTTCGCCGACTCGTGGCGTGTAAAGATGGGGGCCTGACCATGGAAAAGAGCTGGAACAACAAGGCATGGTTCATGGTGCTGCCGGTGCTGGTGCTGGTCGCCTTTTCCGCCGTCATTCCGCTGATGACCGTCGTGAATTATTCGGTGCAGGATACGTTCGGCAACAACCAGTTCTTCTGGGCGGGAACGCAATGGTTCGAGGAAATTCTGGCCTCGGACCGTTTCTGGGATGCGCTGGGGCGCAACCTGCTGTTCTCCGGCATCATCCTGGCGATAGAAATTCCGCTCGGCATCTTCATCGCGCTCAAGATGCCGAAATCCGGCATCGGCGTGCCGATCTGCCTCGTTACCATGGCGCTGCCGCTGCTGGTGCCGTGGAATGTCGTCGGCACCATCTGGCAGGTTTTCGGCCGCAGCGATATCGGCCTGCTCGGTTATTACGCCAATCAGCTCGGGCTCGATTACAACTATGTCAACGATCCGGTCGATGCGTGGATCACCGTCGTCATCATGGATGTCTGGCACTGGACGAGCCTTGTCGTGCTTTTGTGCTATGCCAGCCTCGTTTCCATTCCGGACGCCTATTATCAGGCAGCAAGGATCGATGGCGCGTCGCGTTTTGCGGTGTTCCGTTACATCCAGCTGCCGAAGATGAAGCGGGTGCTGCTGATCGCTTTCCTGCTGCGTTTCATGGACAGTTTCATGATCTATACCGAGCCTTTCGTCGTCACCGGCGGCGGCCCGGGCAATTCCACCACCTTCCTGTCCATCGATCTCGTGAAGATGGCGCTCGGCCAGTTCGACCTCGGGCCGGCGGCGGCCATGTCGCTGATCTACTTCCTCATCATCCTGCTGCTGTCCTGGGTGTTCTACACCGTCATGACCAGCCACGACGCGGAGACTTGAGACATGAGCGCCTCGAATGTCACCACAAGCGTGGAGCGTAACGGCATCGGCAGTTCGCCGGTGAGAGCCACTGCGACGGGACGATCCGGCCTTGCCGTCAATGCGCGCCGTCGCCACCATGGGCCGTCGCGTTTTTCCTGGCTGGTGCCGACGATCTATATCCTGCTGCTGCTTGTTCCGATCTACTGGCTCGTCAATATGAGCTTCAAGACGAACACGGAAATCGTCTCCTCCATGACGCTTTATCCGCATCAGCCGACGTTGCAGAACTACCGGACGATCTTCACGGATTCATCCTGGTATTCGGGCTATATCAATTCGATCATCTATGTCGTCATGAACATGGTGATCTCGGTCGCGGTGGCGCTGCCGGCGGCTTACGCTTTCTCGCGTTATCGTTTTCTGGGCGACAAGCACCTGTTCTTCTGGCTTTTGACCAACCGCATGGCCCCGCCCGCCGTCTTCGCGCTGCCCTTCTTCCAGCTCTATTCGGCCTTCGGGCTGATCGACACGCATATCGCCGTGGCGCTGGCGCATTGCCTGTTCAACGTGCCGCTGGCGGTGTGGATTCTCGAAGGTTTCATGTCCGGCGTGCCGAAGGAAATCGACGAGACCGCCTATATTGACGGCTATTCCTTCCCGAAATTCTTCGTGAAGATTTTCATGCCGCTCATCGCTTCCGGCATCGGTGTCGCCTGCTTCTTCAGCTTCATGTTCTCGTGGGTCGAGCTTCTGATCGCCCGCACGCTGACGACGACGGACGCCAAGCCGATTGCCGCGACCATGACGCGCACCGTTTCGGCCGCCGGCATGGATTGGGGCCTGCTTGCCGCCGCCGGCGTGCTGACACTGATTCCCGGCGCGCTGGTGATCTGGTTCGTGCGCAATTACATCGCCAAGGGCTTTGCGCTCGGGAGGGTTTGACCATGACGAAGATGCCCGATTTTACCTGGATGGCGTGGACTTGGCAGACGGCGGCCTTTTTCGGCGCGATTGCGCTGCTGCTCATCGGCATGTGGTTCTGGGAATATCTCTCGCCCGGCGGCAATCCCCGCTTCGGCCTCTTGCGCTTCGAGACCACGCGCGGCGACAGGCTGTTCATCTCGCTGCTCGGCAGCGCCTTCATTCATCTCGCATGGCTCGGGCTGGTCGGCCCGAACCTGTGGTGGGCTCTCGCTCTATCCTTGGTTTACGCCATCGGCGTTTTCCGTTTTGTCTAGAGCAGGAAAACGGTGCGGCGGAGGAAAACCGCACCCGCAGACTTCATGCAATCGCAAACCCCTGGGAGGACTGATATGCGACGGCATCTGATGACGACGACGGCGGCCATGCTGCTGGCAATGACGGGTTCCGCTTTCGCCGGAATGGAGGAAGCAAAGCAGTTTCTGGACAAGGAAATCGGCGATCTTTCGTCGCTTTCGCGTGGCGATCAGGAAAAGGAGCTGCAATGGTTTGTCGATGCCGCGAAACCTTTCGCGGGCATGGAAATCAAGGTCGTTTCCGAATCTCTGACGACCCATGAATATGAATCCAAGGTTCTGGCTCCGGCCTTCACCGCCATTACCGGCATCAAGGTCACGCACGACCTGATCCAGGAAGGCGACGTCGTCGAAAAAATCCAGACCCAGATGCAGACCGGCCAGAACCTTTATGACGGCTGGGTCAACGACAGCGACCTTATTGGTACGCATTGGCGTTACCAGCAGGTGCGCAACCTGACCGACTTCATGGCCAATGAAGGCAAGGACGTCACCAATCCCGGCCTCGACCTTAAGGACTTCATCGGCAGCGCCTTTACGACGGCGCCGGACAAGAAGCTCTACCAGCTTCCCGATCAGCAGTTCGCGAATCTTTACTGGTTCCGTTACGACTGGTTCAACAACGAAAAGAACAAGGCCGACTTCAAGGCCAAATATGGTTATGACCTCGGCGTACCGGTCAACTGGTCGGCCTATGAGGATATTGCCGAATTCTTCACCGGCCGCGATGTCGACGGCAAGAAGGTCTTCGGCCATATGGATTACGGCAAGAAGGATCCCTCGCTCGGCTGGCGCTTCACCGATGCCTGGCTCTCCATGGCCGGCAACGGCGACAAGGGCTTGCCGAACGGTCTGCCGGTCGATGAATGGGGCATCAAGGTCAACGACAAGTCGCAGCCGGTCGGCTCCTGCGTGGCGCGCGGCGGCGATACCAACGGTCCGGCTTCGGTCTATTCCATCGAGAAATATCTCGAATGGCTGAAGAAATATGCGCCGCCGGAAGCACAGGGCATGACCTTCTCCGAATCCGGTCCGGTGCCGGCGCAGGGCAATATCGCCCAGCAAATCTTCTGGTACACGGCGTTTACCGCCGATATGGCCAAGCCCGGCCTGCCTGTCGTGAACGAGGACGGTTCGCCGAAATGGCGCGTCGCACCTTCGCCGCACGGCGTCTACTGGAAGGACGGCATGAAGCTCGGTTATCAGGACGTGGGTTCGTGGACGCTGATGAAATCCACCCCCGACGACCGCGCCAAGGCCGCGTGGCTCTATGCGCAGTTCGTGACCTCCAAGACCGTGGATGTGAAGAAGAGCCATGTGGGCCTGACCTTCATTCGCGACACCACCATCCACCACAAGAGCTTCACGGATCGGGCGTCCAAACTCGGCGGTCTCATCGAGTTCTATCGTTCGCCGGCCCGCGTGCAGTGGTCGCCGACCGGCACCAACGTTCCGGACTATCCGAAACTGGCGCAGCTGTGGTGGCAGGCGATCGGCGATGCTTCGTCGGGTGCGAAAACCGCGCAGGCCGCGATGGACTCTCTCTGCGCCGAGCAGGAAAAGGTCATGAGCCGTCTGGAACGCGCCGGCGTGCAGGGCGATATCGGCCCGAAACTGGCGGAAGAGCACGATATCGAATACTGGAACAAGGATGCCGTTTCGAAGGGCAATCTGGCGCCGCAGTTGAAGATTGCCAACGAAAAGGAAAAGCCGGTCACCGTCAATTACGACGAACTGGTCAAAAGCTGGCAGAAGTGATGTCTGCGTAAAATCTGAAACCGGGGCGGCTTGCCGCCCCGGTCATTGCGTCTGAAAGGGAGTGGCATGATGGGCGGTTATATTCTGGCGATCGATCAGGGAACGACATCGACACGGTCGATGGTCTTTGATCGCGACATGCGGGTCATCGGTGTCGGACAGCGAGAATTTCCGCAACATTTCCCGGCCTCCGGCTGGGTCGAACACGATGCCGAGGATATCTGGAAAAGCGTGCTCGAAACCATCCGGCTGGCGCTTGCCGATGCCGGCATCGCCGCCTCCGATATCGAGGCGATCGGCATTACCAACCAGCGCGAAACGACGGTGCTGTGGGACCGGAACACGGGCGAGGCCGTGCATCGGGCCGTGGTCTGGCAGGATCGCCGCGCCGCTCCCGTCTGCGAGGATTTAAAAAAAAGGGGGCTGGAGCCGCTTTTTTCGAAAAAGACCGGTCTGCTGCTCGATCCGTATTTTTCCGGCACGAAGCTGAAATGGCTTCTCGATAGTGTCAGCGGCCTTCGCGAAAAAGCCGTGAAGGGCGAGATCTGCTTCGGTACCGTCGACAGTTTCCTGATCTACCGTCTCACCGGCGGCCGTCGCCATGTGACCGACGCCACCAATGCCTCGCGAACGCTGATCTATAATATCGAGGAAAATACATGGGACGATGAACTTCTGTCGATCCTCGACATTCCCCGCGCCATGCTGCCGGAGGTGCTAGATTGCGCCGCCGATTTCGGCGTGACCGACAAGTCGCTGCTGGGCGCGAAAATTCCGATCCTCGGTGTAGCCGGCGACCAGCAGGCAGCGGTGATCGGCAATGCCTGCTTCGAGCCGGGCATGATGAAATCCACCTACGGCACGGGCTGCTTTGCGTTGCTCAATACCGGCACGGATCGCGTCGCCTCCACCAACCGGCTGCTGACGACCATCGCTTACCGTCTCGACGGCGTCACCACCTATGCGCTGGAAGGCTCGATCTTCATTGCCGGTGCCGCCGTGCAATGGCTGCGCGATGAGCTCGGTTTCATCTCGGTCGCTTCCGAGGTCAGCGCGCTTGCGGAAAAGGCTGACGCCAATCAGCGTGTCTATCTGGTTCCGGCCTTCACCGGCCTTGGCGCACCCTATTGGGACGCGGAGGCGCGTGGCGCGATTTTCGGGCTGACGCGTGGCACCGGTCCGGCGGAATTCGCCCGCGCGGCGCTGGAAAGCGTCGCCTATCAGACCTTCGACCTGCTGGACGCCATGCGCAAGGACTGGGCGGGTGACAATGGCAAGACGGTGCTCCGGGTCGATGGTGGCATGGTCGCTTCCGATTGGACCATGCAACGGCTGGCGGATATTCTTGCGGCGCCGGTCGACCGGCCGGTCTTCCTGGAAACGACCATTCTCGGAGCGGCCTGGCTTGCCGCCTCGCGTGCCGGCATCTGGCCGGATCGCAAGGCCTTTGCTGAACATTGGCGGCGTGACCGCCGTTTCAGCCCCGCAATGGAAGAGGCTAAACGGAAAGACGCCATTGCCGGCTGGCGTGACAGCGTCGGCCGCTGCCTGTCGCGGCGGAAGAATTGAACAGGCTATACGAAACTGCCGGGTGCGATGCTCTTGCTGGAAACGAGATCGGAAAGGGCGCGCACCAGCTTCGCATCCGCGCCCTTGCTCGGCTGAAGCACGAATTCCACGTCCTCCAGCGGCGGTAGCACGCCTGCGGCAATCTCCTTCAGGCCTGCCGGCGCCATGCTGCGTGGCTGCACCAGAATGCCCATGCCCGCCCTTGCTGCGGCGGTCAGCCCGCTGAGACTGCCGCAGGTGCAGACGATCCGCCAGGCGAGACCGGCCCGGTCGAGCGCCTCCTGCGCCGCCTTTCGGGTGATGCTCGGCGGCGGAAAGGCAATCAGCGGCAGGGCGTCCGGCTGGTTCAGCATCCGCTCCGGGTCGCGCGCCAGCCATACGAGCGGTTCGCGGTAGAGAAAGTGACCGAGCTTGTCGCCGAGACGGCGTTTGGCGAGCACCACATCCAGTTCGCCATTGTCCTGCATCTGGTAAAGCACGCCGCTCAACGAGACCGTCAGTTCCAGATCCACGAGGGGATAAAGGCGGATGAACTCTTCCAGAATGGCGGTCAGCCGGCTGGCGACGAAATCTTCCGAAACGCCAAGCCTCAACCGTCCGCGCAGACGGTTCTCGCTGAATAGCGATGACACCTTGCTGTCGATTTCCAGCATGTTGCGGGCGTAACCCAGCAGCGCCTCACCTTCGCCCGTCAGTTTCACCTGATGGGTGCTGCGGGCAATCAGCCGGCGGCCAAGTGTGGCCTCAAGCCTTTGAATATGCTGGCTGACAGTGGACTGGCCAATCCCCAGCCGTTCGGCCGCCAGCGTGAAGCTGCCGGTCTGCTGAAGCATCACGAAGCTGGCAAGATGTTGAAGGTTCAGCATTATCCTGAATCGCGATAACTGTTAATCTTTGCATCGGAATTCATGATGAGCGATAGTAGCGCGCGTTTCAAGCAAAACCGATGCCGGAAAGATCTCCCATGACCCGCTTCCTACCTGATCGCTTCACCATGATGCTGGTGGCCACCGTGATTTTGGCCTCCATTTTGCCGATCAGCGGTGAGCCGGCGGAGTACTTCGGGCTGGCGACAAAACTCGCGATCGCTTTGTTGTTCTTCCTCCACGGCGCGCGGCTTTCCCGGGATGTGGTGATTGCCGGTATCCTGCACTGGCGCCTGCATCTGGCGATCCTTCTCGTGACCTTCGGCCTGTTCCCGCTGCTCGGTGTGGCAATCGGCTTAATTCCCGAGAATATTCTGCCTGCGCCGCTTTATATGGGCGTGTTGTTCCTCTGCGTCCTGCCATCCACCGTGCAGTCCTCCATTGCCTTCACCTCCATGGCGGGCGGAAACGTGCCGGCTGCGATCTGTTCGGCCTCCGCTTCGAATATTTTCGGCATGTTCCTGACCCCGCTGCTGGTCGGCCTGCTGTTTACGGTGGGCGGCCACGGCGGTGGATTTTCGCTGGATGCGTTCCTGCAAATCTTCCTGCAGCTGCTTCTGCCCTTCATCGTCGGTCAGGTGCTGCAGCCGTGGATTGGCGACTGGATCAGGGCGCGCAAGAAATTGCTGGCTCCGGTCGATCGCGGCTCCATCCTGATGGTCGTTTATCTGGCTTTTTCCGATGCGGTCATCGAAGGCATCTGGCACACGTTTTCGCTCAGGGATATCGGCGTGGTCATCGTCATCAATATCCTGCTGCTGGCGCTTGTCCTGTGCGTGACGATGTTCGGCAGCCGTTTGCTGGGTTTCGACAAGGCCGATGAAATCACCATCACCTTCTGCGGCTCGAAAAAGAGCCTCGCCAGCGGCGTGCCGATGGCAGGCGCCATCTTCGCCGGCCAGAGCATCGGCGCGATTGTTCTGCCGATCATGCTTTTCCACCAGATTCAGCTGATGGTCTGCGCGGTTCTGGCCCAGCGTTACGCGCGCAAGGCCCATGAAAAAGCGGCGATGCCGGAACCGGTTGCCACGGAAGGCGCGGCTGCTTCCAGCCGCTGACGCGAGGGTTCTCCGCAAATAAAACGGCCCCATAAAGGGGCCGTTCGTTTTGCCTGTAAGGAAAGCTTAGTTGACCTGAGCCGGCGAAATCTGGGCTTCGATGGTCTTCGGCGCATCGGCGCTGTCGGACGAGATCGCAATGCGGCGCGGTTTCATGGCTTCCGGAATATTGCGGACGAGATCGATGTGGAGCAGGCCGTTCTTCAGGGAAGCGGTCTGGACCTCGACATGGTCGGCAAGCTGGAAGCGGCGTTCGAAAGCGCGCGTGGCGATACCGCGATAGAGAAACTCGCCTTCCGTGGATTTCTCATCCGCGGATTTCTCGGCTTTCACGGTCAGCGCATTGGCGCGGGATTCGATGCTGAGTTCGTTCTCATCGAAACCGGCAACGGCCATGGTGATGCGATAGGTGTTTTCGCCGGTCCGCTCGATATTGTAGGGCGGATAGGACTGGGCCTGCTCGGGCTGGCCGAGGCCGTCAAGCATCGAGAAAAGACGGTCGAAGCCGACGGTGGAACGATAGAGAGGGGAAAAATCAACGTGACGCATGGTGTCCTCCTTAAGAAGCGACTGTTTGCGGTTAAGCCCGGCGTCCCGTTCTGGCAACGGCCGGACATGTGGCGCGGTCCCGTTCTGGCGACCGCATGAATGAGATGGGAATGGCCTGCCGCTGCGTCAAGGGGGCGTGAAAAGGCGAAAGCAACATGAACCATGGCTGAACGTCAGGTTCCGGCATCGTTCAGTTTGAGAGCCATAAAACATCGGTCATCGGAGACATTCTCCGTGGACAGAAGCAATAACGTCCCTTCTTCTTCTGTCTTATTCGCCGGAACCGCGACTGCTTTAACCGACGGTTCCGGCAATTTTTTCTTTGACCTTCCCGCGCCGCCGACCTATCCCGAAAAGGCAGAAAAGCCGGAAAAGACCGATGATCGAAGCCACATTACGCGCCAGCGAAGACAACCCGGTTCCCGGCAACCATACCGTCGGATATTTTACCGGCGATCGCGGCAAACAGCTTCGCTATGCGATCTTTCGCGCCAGCCGCCAGGTGGCCCGCGGAACCGTGGTTCTGCTGCATGGCAGGAACGAATGTATCGAGAAATATTTCGAAACGGTCGGCGATCTTACCGCCATGGGTTTCTGGGTTGCGACCTTCGATACGCGCGGGCAGGGCGGTTCCGAAAGATTGCTGAAAAAACCGGGTGCCGGGCATGTGCGGCGGTTCTCCGACTATCAGCGTGATATCAGCCTTTTTCTCGAACAGGTGGTGTTGCCGGATACGCGGCTGCCATTCTTCATGATCGCGCATTCCACCGGCGCGCTTGCAGCGCTTGCCGCCGCACCCGGCCTGTCGAACCGGATCGACCGTCTGGCGCTTTGTTCGCCCTTCATCGAGCTGGACAGTCAGCAATCCGTCCCATCATCCGTCATTCGGGCGGTGGCGACGGCTCTAAGTCTGGTTGGCCTTGGGCGGGTGCAGCTCGGCAAGGATCAGCGCGAGCGGGATTTCGACGGTAATCCGCTCACCTCGGACCCCAGACGTTTTACAAGAAATCTCTCGCTGCACAGGCAGTTTCCGGAACTTTTCATCGGTGCGCCGACGGCGCGCTGGGTCTATGAGGCGCTGAAGACCATGGGGCGGGTGGTCCGTCAGGACCATCTGACGAATATCACCATTCCGACCCTCATTCTGGCGCCGATGCTGGATACCATCACGCCCTATAAGGCGCAGGAGGAACTCTCACGCAATTTCCGGGCAGCGCAGCTTCTTCCGATCACCGGTGCGCGCCACGAATTGCTGCACGAGCGTGATGTTTTCCGCAAACAGGCGCTGGCAGCCATCGACGCCTTTTTCGCGCCGGAGTGATGGCCGCTTAAGCGGGCTGCCTCAAAGTTTTGAGAGAATGGCGAGCGCCTGTTCGTGCACCGCCTTTGAGCCGGCTGCGAGAATGCGGCCGCCATTTTCCGGACGCCCGCCATCCCAGGTCGTCATGATGCCGCCGGCCTGTTCGATGACAGGGATCAACGCGCCGACATCATAAGGCTTCAGGCCGGATTCGATCACCAGATCGACGTGGCCCGCCGCAAGCAGGCAATAGGCGTAACAATCCACGCCGTAGCGGAAAAGGCGGACCTGATCCTGCACTTTTTCGTACAGGGTCTTCTCCTCCGCGGTGAAGATGTGGGGGCTCGTGGTGAACAGCACGGCGTCGGATAGCGAAGCACAGTCGCGCGTGCGGATTTTCCGCTCGCCATCCGGCCCGAAATACCAGGCCGCCTCGCCATCGGCGAAATAACGCTCTTTGGTGAAGGGCTGGTCCATGATGCCCATGGTGGCGCGGCCGGCCGACTGGAAGCCGATCAGCGTGCCCCAGACCGGCACCCCGGAAATGAAGGCGCGGGTGCCATCGATCGGGTCGATCACCCAGATATGCTCGCGGTCGAGACCGATATTGCCGTGTTCTTCGCCCAGAATGCCATGCTGTGGAAAACGGGCCTCGATCAGGGCGCGAATGGCTGTTTCTGCCGCCTGATCGCCTTCCGTCACCGGATCGTAGCCGCCATCCTCTTTGTTGGCGACGGCAATGCCCGTGCGGAAGCGGGGAAGCGTTTCAGCGCTGGCGGCATCGGCAAGTTTGAAGAAGAAATCCCGGTCGGGCAGCATGCGAACCTCATTGCCTGAATATTGGGTCTGAATTCTATGGGGCAATGCATAGACCGGAATCGCATCCGCCGTCCACTCATACGAATGAAGGCGCCGGTGTTTCCATATTTTCAGCATAAGCCTAAAAAATATGCATAAAATAAAATGATTGACAATTGTGCAATTACTGCGTAGCGTGATCCTACAGTCTTTGACTGTAAATACCCTCCTTGGGTGTTTCCTCCCTAGACTTGACCGCGCCAAGGCGCGGTTTTTTTTGTCCGGCGGGCCGCCAGACGATCCGGGATAAAAGATTGAAATAGCGGATAATTCGAGCTGCTATTCGGCAGCCAGCGACGTTTCTATCGCGTATTCGGAAACGAAGGCGCCGAGCTGACGCATGAAGATTTCAAGCGACGCCTGAATGGCGGGAAAATCGGCTTTTTTCAAAAGCGTCTTTTCGTCCACGTAAAGCGCCCGATTGACCTCGATCTGCAGCGCATGGAGAGAGCGGATGGGTCGGCCATAATGTTCGGTGATGAAGCCGCCGGCATAGGGCTTGTTGCAGACCGCGACGAAACCCAGTTCCTCAAGAAAATGCAGCGCGGCGCGGGAGACTTCTTGGGATGCGCTGGTGCCGTAGCGATCGCCGATGATCACATCCGGCCTGAGATTCGAGCCGGCAACGCGGATATTGCCAGGCATGGAATGGCAGTCGATCAGCACCGCCATTCCGAAATTGGCGTGGGTGCGAGACAGCAGGCGGCGCAGGCAGGCATGATAGGGCTTGTAGATCGTCTCGATCCGCGAAAGCGCCTCGTCGACCGGCAGGCGGTGGGCATAGATATCCATATTCTCGGCGACGATGCGCGGCACCGTTCCCAGACCGCCTGCGACCCGCATGGAGCCGATATTGGCATAAGGCGGAAGCGTGCCTTCGAACATGCGGGGATCGAGTTCGTAGGGCTCGCGATTGACGTCCAGATAGGCGCGCGGGAAATTCGCTTTGAGAAGCGGCGCGCCGATCTCCGGTGCTGCCGCAAACAGCTCGTCGACGAAGTGATCTTCGGAGCGGCGGATCTCGTGCGAATCGAGCCTTGCCGATTCCAGGAAGGAAATCGGGTAGCAGCGGCCGCTATGGGGGGAATTATAGACGAATGGCAGGGTTTGAACGGCAGGTTCCGTTACTTCGAACAGCTCATATTCACCCGTTATCCAGTCCATTCAGGGTCATTTACCATGTCGTAAAACTATCAGGATGTTCATGTTGCCAGTTACGGCGCGGCAAGTCCATACTATCGCCCAATCAGCGCTATACCGATTCACGCGTTCACAGGATATTTACCGTGAAAATCCTATAATCGGGCTAGGGTATTCCAAACATTGAGTAGTTACGGTCACTTATGATGAATCAGAAAATTCTTCTCGCTGAAGACGACAACGATATGCGCCGCTTCCTCGTCAAGGCGCTGGAAAAAGCCGGTTACAAGGTTTCTTCCTTCGACAATGGCGCCAGCGCCTATGACCGGCTTCGCGAAGAGCCCTTTTCGCTTCTGCTGACCGATATCGTCATGCCCGAAATGGACGGCATTGAGCTTGCGCGGCGCGCGACCGAACTCGATCCGGACCTGAAAGTCATGTTCATTACCGGCTTTGCAGCCGTTGCGCTGAATGCCGATTCGAAGGCCCCGAAGGACGCCAAGGTGCTTTCCAAGCCGTTCCATCTGCGCGATCTGGTGGATGAGGTCAACAAACTCCTTGTGGCGTAAGGCCTCTCAAAAAACCTTCACAAAACCGAAAAAAAGCAGTTGACGCATGAACCGGTTTTGTGGTCTATCCGCCGCCACGGAGGGCGTGTAGCTCAGCGGGAGAGCACTACGTTGACATCGTAGGGGTCACAGGTTCAATCCCTGTCACGCCCACCATCCGAATTCTTAAGTATCAAGGCCTTGCGAGAGATCGCAGGGCCTTTTTACATAGTGGCCCCCAGCGAGTGACACTTACATCTGCCTTACCGTCTTCGATGCCACGCGGTTCGGAGATAAGGTTCGTATCGCGCAGGTATTACCCCCGGGTTCCGATTTCTGCTCTGGGGTATTCAGGTCAGTCGTCGACAGTCCGGACATTGAAAGAGCATCGATGAGGTTACGGCGCTTTCCAATAAGGCGTTCGAACCGGCTGTGGTCATCAACACATGGGGTGGCTTATCGCGATCTGTAGCGATCACAGGTCCCATTTGGGCGGTTTTCTTTGTCTGCTGAGGTCAAGGCTTCCCATCAACTCACAATTTATTGTTGTTGCGCTTCGGAGCAATATCGCCTTGTTTGTAGACTCAAAATCTTCACGGGGAGAGAAAACGATGTCCATAAAAACAACAACTCGCGCCACTCTGCTGGTAGGATCGCTTCTGATTGGGGCGAGTTCTGCACTTGCAGAAACAGTTCTACACCGCGGCAATGCCGGGGAACCGCAGACGCTCGATCAGGCGCAGACCTCCATCAACATCGAAGCCTTTATCCTGAAAGACCTTTATGAAGGTCTCACCATTTACGATGCCGCCGGCAAGATCGTTCCCGGTACGGCGGAAAGCTGGACACTGTCTGAGGATGGCACCGTCTACACGTTCAAACTGCGTGCGGATGCGAAGTGGTCGGATGGCACGCCGGTAACGGCCGGAGATTTTGTGTTCTCCTACCAGCGCGTCGAAGATCCAAAGACTGCAGCAAAATATGCAAATATTCTTTACCCGATCAAGAACGCCGAAAAGATCAACAAGGGCGATGTTCCGGTTGACCAGCTTGGCGTCAAGGCGGTGGATGACAAGACCCTTGAGATCACACTCGAGCGCCCGACACCTTTCTTCCTTGAACTCCTTTCTCACCAGGCGGCTCTGCCAATCTCCAAGGCAAGCTACGAAAAGAATGGCACCGACTTCGTAAAGCCCGGCGTCATGGTCTCGAACGGCGCCTATAAACTCGAAGCGCATGTTCCCAATGACAGCTTGACGGTCGTCAAGAACACCAGTTTCTGGGATGCATCCAACACCAAGATCGACAAGGTCATCTTCTACCCGATCGACGATCAGGCCGCATCCGTTCGTCGTTTCGAAGCAAAGGAAATGGACCTCGCCTACAACTTTTCCGCGGATCAGATCGACCGTCTGCGCAAGGCCTACGGCGAACAGGTTCACGTTTCGCCGACGCTTGCCACCTATTACTACACCTTCGATACCCGCGAAGCGCCGTATAACGATGTCCGTGTCCGCCAGGCGCTCTCCATGGCAGTGGACCGTGATTTCCTCGCCAAGGAAATCTATAGCGGTTCTCAGATTCCGGCCTACTCCATGGTTCCTCCGGGCATGGATTCCTACAAAGAGCCGGCAAAGGCCGACTTTGCCACGCTGTCTCAGCTTGATCGCGAAGACGAAGCCCTCAAGCTCATGAAGGACGCTGGTTACGGTGAGGGCGGCAAGCCGCTTTCCATCGAAATCCGTTACAACACCAACCCGAACCATGAACGCGTCGCGACGGCTATCGCTGATATGTGGAAGAACACCTTCGGCGCGAAGGTGTCGCTGGTGAACCTCGACGTCGCCTCGCACTATGGTTACCTTCAGGAAGGCGGCAAATTCAACGTGGCGCGTGCCGGTTGGGTTGCCGACTATGCGGATGCCGAAAACTTCCTCGCGCTTTCGGTATCTTCCAACAAGACCTTCAACTATTCCAAGTTCAACAACGCCGAATATGACGCGCTGATGCAGAAGTCCTACGACGAGAAGGATCCTGCCGCTCGCTCCAAGCTCCTGCATGAGGCAGAAACCATCCTCATGAAGGAACAGCCGGTTGTTCCGCTTCTGACGCAGGCCGATCTCTGGCTGGTTTCCAACCGCGTCAAGGGTTGGGTCGACAACGCTGCCAACGCACACCTCAGCCGCTTCCTGAGCGTTTCCGAATAAGCAGCGTCGGCACGGTGGCTCACACCACCGTGCCATGCCGGAGCCCGAAAAAGCATGATCTCGTTTATCCTGCGCCGTTTGGCGAGTGCGGTGCCGACTTTGTTTATCGTCGTCACGATTTCGTTTTTCCTGATGCGTTTCGCACCGGGCGGTCCGTTCAATCTTGAACGTCCCCTGCCGCCGCAGACGATGGAAAACCTGATGAGAACCTATCATCTGGATGAACCATTATGGCGCCAGTATCTCATCTATCTCGGCAATGCCGTCACCGGCGATTTCGGTCCGAGCTACGTCTACAAGGACAATACCGTCGCGCAGTTGATCGGCAAGGGTCTGCCTTATTCGCTGGAACTTGGCAGCTATGCTCTTTTGCTGGCGCTGGTGGGCGGCGTTCTTGCCGGTACTCTGGCTGCGCTCAGGCAGAACAGTGCCTTCGATTTCTCGATCATGTCGATTTCGACGGTTGGCGTTACCGTGCCGAACTTCGTTGTCGCACCCGTTCTCACGCTTGTCTTTGCCGTCATACTCGGTCTTCTGCCCGCCGGCAGCTGGGGCGACGGATCGCTGCGATATCTCATCCTTCCGATGATCGCGCTCGCTTTACCGCAGCTTGCGGTCATCGCGCGCCTGACACGCGGTGCAATGATCGAGGCTTTGCGGATGGACCACATCCGCACCGCCAAGGCTTATGGCCTTCCAGCGCGCAGCGTGGTGGTATTCCACGCCATGCGTGCGGCGATGCTTCCGGTCGTTTCCTATCTGGCTCCCTGCGCCGCAGCACTGTTGACGGGTTCGGCAGTCATCGAGACGATCTTCACTATTCCGGGTGTCGGCCGCTACTTCGTTCTTGGTGCGATCAATCGTGACTATACGTTGGTGATGGGAACCGTCGTTCTCGTCGCCATTTTTGTCATCCTGTTCAATCTCGTGGTCGATATTCTCTACGGCCTGCTGGATCCGAGGGTCAGACATGACTGATATCCCCGGCAATATTGCCCCTCAACCATTGGTAAAAAGCCGAAGCCTGTTCCAGCTGGCAGCCCTGCGTTTCAAACGAAACAAAGCCGCCATGGCAGGTTCCGTCATGCTGCTGCTGATCACGCTTTTCTCGTTCATCGGTCCGCATTTCCTCACACATACCTACGATCAGGTGTTTTCGTCCTATGTCTCCGTCCCGCCGAGCCTTGAGCCGCGCCCGGATGTGAACAACCTTCAGGGCGTGATGGAGGGTGTTGCCAGCCGGGCGCGCGTGGAGTTGAAGGAATTCTCCGTCGAAGGGCAGACCTTCACGGCAACCGTCACCTCCAGCAGCCCGATTGACCCGCGCACCACACGCTATTTCGACCGCGCCAACGAATTCGAAAACACAAAGGTCATCGCCACCGAAGATGAGGGGCGAACACTGAAGCTGGAAGGCGACGTCAACCGCGAATACTTCCTCTTCGGCACGGATTCGAACGGTCGCGACATGCTGGCGCGCGTGATGCTGGGGGGGCAAATCTCAATCGCCGTCGGCGTTCTCGCCAGCCTCGTTTCGCTCGGAATCGGCGTGCTTTACGGCGCAACTGCGGGGTATATCGGTGGGCGTGTCGATAATGTCATGATGCGTTTCGTCGAAATCCTCTATTCGCTGCCTTTTGTCTTTCTGGTGGTCGTTCTGGTGGTGTTTTTCGGCCGCAGCTTCATCCTGATCTTTCTGGTCATCGGTGCGGTGGAATGGCTGGATATGGCGCGTATCGTCCGCGGTCAGACGCTTGCCCTGAAACGGCGGGAATTTGTGGGCGCCGCACAGGCTTTGGGTTTGAGCGACTGGCAGATCATCCGCCGTCACATCATCCCGAATACGATCGGGCCCGTCGTCGTGTTCGTCACGGTCGTCGTACCCAAAGTCATTCTTCTGGAAAGCTTCCTCTCCTTCCTCGGTCTTGGCGTGCAGGCGCCGCTTACGAGCTGGGGTGCGCTGATTTCCGAAGGCGCCAACAATATCCAATCGGCCCCGTGGCTCCTGATATTCCCGGCGATCTTCTTCGTACTCACCCTGTTTTCGCTGAATTTTGTGGGTGACGGGTTGCGTGATGCACTCGATCCCAAGGATCGTTGACATGAATACGACATCTGAAACCATCCTCACCGTCCGTAATCTCAAGGTCGATTTCACAACGCCGGACGGCACGGTGAAAGCCGTCAAGGGCATCGATATTGACGTCAAGCAGGGCGAAACGCTTGCCGTCGTCGGAGAATCCGGTTCCGGCAAAAGCCAGACCATGATGGGCATCATGGGGCTGCTAGCATCCAACGGCGTTATTGAAGGCTCGGCAAAATATCGCGGACGAGAGCTGATCGGTCTGCCGGTCGGCGAGCTGAACAATATCCGGGGTGCGAAAATCACCATGATTTTCCAGGAGCCGATGACCTCGCTCGATCCTCTCTACCGGATCGGCGCGCAAATCGCCGAACCGATCCTCCACCACAGGGGCGGCAGCAAAAAAGAAGCGCGCGCCCGCGTTCTCGAACTTCTGAAGCTCGTGGGAATTCCCGATCCGGAGCGGCGTATAGACAGCTATCCCCACGAACTTTCCGGTGGCCAGCGCCAGCGCGTCATGATCGCCATGGCTCTCGCGAATGAACCGGATATTCTGATTGCGGATGAGCCGACCACTGCGCTTGACGTGACGATCCAGGCGCAAATCCTCGACCTTCTGAAGTCGTTGCAACAACGCTTCGGCATGGCCATCGTCCTGATCACGCACGATCTTGGCGTGGTCCGCCATTTTGCCAATCGTGTGGCTGTCATGCGCCGTGGGGAGATTGTCGAGTCTGGTGCGACGGAAGATATCTTCGATCGCCCGCAGGCGGATTACACCAGGATGCTTCTCGATGCCGAACCCAGCGGGCACAAGCCGGCAATTAGTACAGAGGCGCCGGTCGTCCTCTCCGGCCAGGGCGTGACGATCGATTATACAATTCCTGGTGGCTTCTTGTCGAAGTCTCGCAGGTTCCGAGCCGTCGACGGCGTCAATGTCAACCTTCATCAGGGACAGACCATAGGCATCGTCGGTGAATCCGGGTCAGGCAAGTCCACGCTCGGTCGTGCGCTTCTGCGTCTAATTGTGGCAGATGGCCGTATTTTCTTCGGCGGGCGGGAAATTACCGGACTTGATCGGAAGGCAATGCGGCCATTGCGGCGGCGTCTGCAGCTCGTGTTCCAGGACCCCTATGGCTCGCTTTCGCCAAGACAGACGGTCGGAGAGATCATCACGGAAGGCCTGTTTGTGCATGAGCAACGGCTGAGCCGAGCGGAACGGGACAAGCGGGCAATAGAAGCACTGAAAGAAGTCGGTCTCGATCCCGCCGCTCGCAACCGTTACCCTCACGAGTTTTCGGGCGGACAACGTCAGCGTATCGCAATCGCCCGCGCGATCATCCTCAAACCGGATGTCGTCATTCTCGACGAACCGACATCCGCACTGGATCGATCCGTTCAGGGACAAGTTATCGATCTACTACGTGATTTGCAGAAGACGCATGGCCTTTCTTACATCTTCATCAGCCACGACCTTTCTGTCATCAAGGCGATTTCGGATTACGTCATCGTCATGAGAAACGGGAAGATTGTGGAGGAAGGAGAAACGGATGCCATATTCAACAGTCCGACGGCTGAATATACCGAAACACTCATCAAATCTGCTTTTTCAGTGGAAGCGGCACCATAGATTATAGCACGGCCGTGGCAGGCCTTCTCTGGCCCTGAACCACTTGAAAAAGAGCGGCAACGTCATGCGGCCAGGTTAGTTGCACCTATTTTCGACGGAATCCGTAACCCGCCGCTCGGGAATACTGCTCTGACTGCCTTTTCGCGAGCATGTCAGCGCTGCAGCGATCGACGCCCGCCGCATCGCCGCCTTCAGCGGCAAGCCGCAGTCCAGTCCTGCGGCAAGCACGCCGACGAAACAATCGCCGGCTGCCGT
Source organism: Agrobacterium sp. T29 (assembly GCF_006970545.1). NCBI lineage: Bacteria > Pseudomonadati > Pseudomonadota > Alphaproteobacteria > Hyphomicrobiales > Rhizobiaceae > Agrobacterium > Agrobacterium sp. T29. The sequence continues at coordinate 1,076,287 of NZ_CP040641.1, read as the reverse complement.
TGTGTCCTTTACGTCGACGGGCATGGCCGCGATACGAACATATTCGCCAAACGCGCAGGCTTCCGCCCCATCCCCGCCGAGTGTGCGCAGAACGCCGGTGCCAAGACGCACAGACAAGGCCTCTGCTGATGCATCGCAACCGAGCCAACCGGCTAAAGCCCCGGCTTCGTCTTCATTGACGACAATCAGATCGCACAAAGACAGAACTTCTTCCGACAAAGGAAATGCCGGTGCGAGGTTGAGGATCGAGATGGCCTTTGAGGCATGCGTGCGGCGGATGAGCTTTTCCACTTCGGCCACATCGTTTTCCATTTGCATGAGCACGACATTGGCCCGTTGCAACAAATCCTCCTCCACGCAATTCGAAGAAACCGCGAGGTTGGCGCCAGCCGCCACCACAATCATATTCCGACCCCTGGCGTCGATATGGATCGAGGCATTGCCGGTCGGTTCGCCAAGAGAGGCGACGCGGCTGATATCCGTTGCCGCCTTCAGGTTCTGCAAGCCGATCTCGGCCAGACCATCCTGCCCGACCGCGCCCACCATCACCACCTCGGCACCGTCCCGGGCCGCTGCAAGCGCCTGATTGGCGCCTTTGCCGCCGGCTTCCGTGCGGAAACGTTTGGCAAGCAGCGTCTGGCCCGGCTGCGGCATGTCCTCGACCTCATAAACGAAGTCGACATTGATTGAGCCGAAGGTGATGATCATGACGCGGTTTCCTTAAGCGATCTGAACGAAGTGGCCTTCGCCGGCTTCTTCATAGGTCCGCTTCGGCGGCACATAATCGGCAGCGCGGAACGGGCTTTTGATCTCGTCATTGGAGATACGGCGTGTCTGTCGGCGCGACGGATCGGCAATCGGGACCGCCGCCATCAGCCGCTTGGTATATTCATGCTGCGGGTTTTCGAAGACGGCCTGACGCGGGCCAATTTCGACGATCTCTCCGAGGTACATCACGGCGACGCGGTGGCTGATGCGCTCGACAACCGCCATATCATGGCTGATGAAGAGATAGCCGAGGCCGTATTTTTCCTGCAGGTCCAGCATCAGATTGATGACCTGCGCCTTGACCGAAACATCGAGCGCGGACACCGACTCGTCGGCAATCAGGAGCTTCGGTTCCAGCGCCAGGGCGCGGGCGATACAGACGCGTTGACGCTGGCCGCCGGAAAATTCGTGCGGGAAGCGGTCCGCCATCGAAGCGGAAAGGCCGACACGTTCCAGAAGGTCACCAACGCGCTGACGCGCTTGCGAAGCTGGCGCCAGACCATGGGTGATGATCGGCTCGGCGATCGCCTGGCCGACGCGGATGCGCGGATTGAGGCTTTCGAACGGGTCCTGGAAGATCATCTGCGCTTCGCGGCGGATATCGGCAAGGTCACTCTTGCCGGCCGTGAGTACATTCTTGCCGCTAATCTGCACTTCACCGGATACCGCATCGGTCAGCCGAATGATCGAGCGGCCGGTGGTAGATTTACCGCAACCGGATTCGCCGACCAGCGACAGGGTTTCCCCCTGACGCAGTTCCAGCGATACGCCTTCGACCGCGTGGATGCAGCCGACGGTTTTGCGCAGGAAGCCCTTCCGGATCGGAAAGCGCGTAATCAGGTTGTCGACCTTGAGGATCGGTGGGTGATTGCGCTTGACCGTATCCTCGGTCGGCTTGACCGGCTGGATTTCCCCGGTTGCCATGTCCACCTGCGGAAACCGCAACGGACGATCCTTGCCAGTCATCGAGCCAAGCTGCGGTACTGCCGACAACAGCGCGCGGGTATAGGGATGTTTGGCGCCGGCAAAGAGATCATGCGTCGTGCCGGTCTCAACCTGTTCGCCACGATACATCACCACCGTACGGTCGGATATTTCCGCAACAACGCCCATGTCGTGGGTGATGAAGAGAACGGACATGCCTTCCTCTTCCTGCAATGTCTTGATGAGTTCGAGGATCTGCGCCTGGATGGTCACATCGAGCGCCGTCGTCGGTTCGTCAGCGATCAGCAGCCTGGGATCACAGGCAAGCGCAATCGCGATAACGACACGCTGGCGCATGCCGCCCGAAAAATTCATCGGGTATTCGTTAAGCCGCGACTTTGCCGAAGGAATGCGAACCTTTTCCAGAAGCCGCACGGCTTCCGCCTGCGCTTCGGTTTCCGTCATACCGCGATGCTGGCGCAGGACCTCGGTGATCTGCGCACCGATCTTCAGCACCGGATTGAGCGAGGTCATCGGCTCCTGAAAGATCATGCCAATGCGATTGCCGCGGATTTTCTGCATGTCTTCAAGCGGGATCGACAGAAGATCCTTGCCCTCGAACTCGATCTTTCCGGCCACGCGCGAATTGCCCGGCGACAGAAGCCGCATGATCGACATCGCCGTGACGCTCTTGCCCGAACCGGATTCACCGACAACGGCGACGGTTTCCTTCGGCGCGATATCGAAGCTGACATCATGCACGACATTGCGCCACTCGCCACCGACGCGGAAGGCCGTGTTGAGATTGGAAATCGAAAGAATTGGATTGGTCATGATCTTAGCCCTCACGACGCGGATTGAGGATGTCGCGCAGGGAATCGCCGATCAGGTTGATCGCGACGATGAGCAACAGAAGGGCGATGCCCGGGAACAAGCTGATCCAGTAGTCACCGGAAAGCAGGTATTCGAAGCCGTTCGAGATCAGCAGACCAAGGGACGGTTCCGTCACCGGCAGACCGATGCCGAGGAAGGAAAGCGTTGCTTCCAGCATGATGGCATAAGCGACGCGCATGGTGGCGACGACGATCAGCGGCGGCAGGCAGTTCGGCAGAATGTGCCGGAATAGGATGTTGCGGTCCGGCAGCGCCATCGAGCGGGCGGCATCGACATAGGCGCGTTTGCGCTCGACCAGCGCCGAACCGCGGATCGTGCGGGCATAATAAGCCCATTGCGTCACCACCAGCGCCAGAATGATCTTGTCGACGCCCTGGCCGAGAATGGCGAGGAAAATCAGCGCAATCAGGATCGCGGGGAAGCTGAGCTGGATATCGACGATACGCATCAGCACCGAGTCCAGCCGGCCGCCGACATAAGCGCTGGTGAGGCCGATCGATGCGCCGATGACGAGCGCGATTGCCGCACTGGAGAGGCCGACGAGGATACTGGTGCGCAGGCCATAGAGAATGGCGCTGAACAGGTCGCGGCCCTGCGTGTCGGTGCCGATCAGATAGGTCATGCCCGACATGCTTTCCGAACCCGGTGGCAGGCGACCGTCGAGAATGTCGAGCTGAGCCAGATCATACGGATTTTGCGGCGCGATGACCGGCGCGAAAATGGCAGCCACGATAAAGATCGTCACCAGTATGATGCCGACGAGCGCGAGCTTGTCGTGCAGCAGCGCATGGACAACCTCCCGTGCGGGGGAACGCGAGGTGGATTTCGCGCCGCTGTTTGCGGCGGCATGAACCGAAACGGTCGAGCTGTTGTTGTCGGTCATCACGAATTCCCCTCAAGGCGAACGCGGGGGTCGACGATGGAGTACAGAATGTCGACCAGAAGATTGATGACGCTGAACATCACCACGGTGATCATCAGGTAGGCGAGGATGACGGGACGGTCGAGAACGCCGATAGCGTCGATAATCAGCTTGCCCATGCCCGGCCAGGCAAAGATCGTTTCCGTGACGACAGCGAAAGCGATCAGCGAGCCAAGTTCCAGACCGATGACGGTGATCAACGGGATCAGCGTGTTCTTCAGCACATGCACGGTGACGATACGGCGTTCCGGCAGACCCTTGGCGCGGGCGAAACGAACAAAATCGAGCTGCATGGTTTCCATCACACCGGCGCGTGTAAGACGGATGACCAGCGAAATCTTGAACAGCGCCAGATTGAAGGCCGGCAGCAGCAGATGCGTCAAACCATCGAACGTGAAGAGGCTGAGCGGCACGCCAAGGACGTTGACAGTCTCACCGCGACCCGATGCGGGCAACCAGCCTAAATAGACGCTGAACAGCATGATCATGACGAGCCCGATCCAGAACGTCGGCAGACTGAAACCGAGGATCGAGAAGGTCATGATCGACTTGGAAATAAAGCCCTTCGGCTTGAGGCCGGCATAAACGCCGAGCGGAATGCCGATAACAAGCGCCATGAACAGCGCGACGAAGGCAAGTTCCAGCGTTGCCGGCATGCGGTTCAAAATCAGGGTCAGCGCCGGCTGGTTGAACACAAAGGAATTGCCGAGATCGCCGGAAAGCGCTCGCGTGAGGAACAGCCAGTATTGTTCCCAAACCGACTTGTCGAGGCCGAAGGACTGGATGACCTGCAGGCGTTCCGCCGGTGTCGCAGTCGGGCTCAGCAGAACGTCAACCGGATTGCCGACGAGATAGAGGCCGACAAAGACCAGAACCGACATGACAAAAAGCGTGAGCACGGTTTGTAGCGACCGGCTTAGAAGATATCCGCTCATGAGCTTGAGCCTCCCAGGGTTTTTCTGCCGAGCGCTGCACCGCCATGGCGGGCGATGCGCTCGATCAGCAATTCGATGAAACCGGCCTCGTCGACATCGGTGACGACGGTGGTGTTCGCCGCCCGGTCCATCTTCTTGTAGAAATCGGCGTAGGTGTAACCCATCGTGAGGCCGGTGACCTCAACGCCGACAAAAGCCTCGCGGCTGGTGAACAATTCCGGTCGGATCAGCCACGCGATCGTCGTCGCATCGTGGATCGGTCCGCCGGGTCGGCCGAAACGTTTGACGTCGCTGCGGTCGAAGGTCGAGAAAAGATTGAAAAGGGCATCGCCCGCTTCGCCGCCGGCACGGAACCGTTCAAAATGTTTGGCCGTAAACAGCGCCTGGAAGGTCATGTCGAGCGGCATCAACACAATCGGAACGCCGGACTGGAAGACGATTTCGGCGGCGTGCGGATCGGCATAGATGTTGAATTCGGCCCATGGCGTGCGATGGCCAAGTGCGGTGAAAGCTCCCCCCATCGAAACGATCCGGCGAATGCCGCGGGCAACGTCCGGGTGCTGGATCAATGCCAGCGCCACATTGGTCATCGGCCCGATAGCGCAGATGGTGACCGGCTCGCCTGCCGCTGCCGCCGCCCGCGCCGTGCGGACGATAAAACGCACCGCGTTTTCTTCCGCCGCAACGATATCGCCGGCCTTGACCAGCGTATCGTCGAAAGCGCCGATGCGGGCATATTTCCCATAGACCTGTTCACGCACCAGCGGACCGCTGGCACCGGCATAAACCGGCACATCACGCCGTCCGCTCAGGCCGACAAGTTTGCAGGCATTGGCGACCGTATCGCGAAGCGGCACATTGCCGGCGACAATGGACAGTCCCAGAACCTCGATTTCCGGCGAGGCAAGCGCCATCAGAATGGCGGCGGCATCGTCCACGCCCGGATCCGCATCGATGATGACCTTGTGGGGTTTCATGCGACGACCTTTTCGGCATAACGCGACAGACGTTCGAGGAAGAAAGCGATCACGCCTTCCGCATCGACCTTGGTGACGATGTCGGCATTCGGCTCCAGGCCGCTCTTGCCGTACCAGTCGGCAATCGTCTGGCCCATGCAAAGCTCGCTTTCATACTCAACGAAAACACGTGCCCTCTGGGTTTCGAACAGATGTGGCGCAAGAATATAGGCCATGACCAGGGGATCGTGCAGCGGGCCGCCACGCGAACCATAACGGCGCACATCGTTGCGATCCCAAAACGCCATCAACTCGGCCAATGTTTCGGAAATACGGCCGCTGACACGCGAAAACTCGGCGACATGCTCCGGCTTCAACATGACCTGATGCGTGGCATCCAGCGACAGGGCAACAAGCGGAATGCCGCTCGAAAACACCACATGTGCGGCATGCGGGTCGGCCAGAACGTTGAATTCCGAGGTCATGGTGCGGTTGCCCGGTTCGCGATAAGCGCCGCCCATCATGACGATGCGTTCGATGCCTTCGGCGATCTGTGGCTTCATGCGCAAGGCAACCGCGACATTGGTGAGCGGTCCCAGGCAGCAGAGCGTGATACGCTCGCCCCGTTCGGCGGCCTTGCCCAGCGCGTCGATCAGGAAATCGACGGCGGACGTCTCTTCCGCCTTCTTCACCGGTTCCGGCAATACGGTGTTGCCGAGACCTGTCTTGCCATGAAACTGCCCGTGGATCGGCTCACGCAGCATCGGCCGGAAGCAGCCGGCATAGACCGGGATGTCGGCACGATTGCCGAGTTCGCAGACCTGCAGCGCATTGCGCACCGTGCGCTCCAGCGGCTGGTTGCCACAGACCGGCGTGATGCCCAGAATCTTAAGTTCCGGCGACACGAATGCGGTCAACAGGGCAATCGTGTCATCGATACCGGGATCACAATCGACGATGATCGAAATCGGCTTCATTCTCAATGCCTTCAATGTGTGGGATCAGAAAACTCAGAGCGCGCCGACATCGCGCAGCACACTGGCGATTTCCGCTCGCGCGGCTTCGCCGAGCGGCATTTGCGGATGCATCGGCGCACCGACGGCAAAACCCTGCAGATCGAGCGCCGTCTTGATGCAGGCGGCGATCGAATATTTCGCAAAAATCTCGTTGACCTTCCACATCGGCCGCTGAAGGTCCATCGCACGCGTCCAGTCACCGGCCCTGGCCGCCTCATAGAGCGCAATGCTCTGCTTGGGCACGATGCAAGCCGGGCCGGCCATCCAGCCCACGCCGCCAATCATCATCACGCAGACAGGGATGTGCGCGGAGGCTGCAAATACCTCCATCCGGCCGCGGGTCCGCTCGATGATGGAAAGCAGGCGCCCCGTATTGGTCGAGGCGTCCTTGATGTAGCGGATATTATCGACCCGGCTCAGTCGCTCGATAACCGGCAACGAAAGATCGGAACGCTGGAACTGCGGATTGGTATAGAGCACCACCGGACGGCCTTTGGCCGCCCTGGCGATCGCAGTGAAATAGGCTTCCACACCCTCGTCGCTGACCGGAAAATAAGCTTCGAGGATCGCCAGAATGCCATCCGCGCCGGCCGCGACCATATATTCCGTCTGGGCAACGGCGTCGGCAGTGGAAGTCGACGCCACGCCGGCGACAACGGGAACCCGGCCGCGATTGGCCGAGATCACGGTATTGACGACGCGGCGTCTTTGCTCCTGGGAGAGATAGGCAAATTCACCCGTGCTGCCGAGCGGCGTCAGACCATGCACGCCCGCGTCGACCAGGTGGTCCACCAGATCCGTCAGCACACCTGGCATCACCTCGCCGGCGCTATCGACCGGGGAAACGAGATAGGGAAATACACCGCTGAAAGACATGGTGGACCGCTCCTTTTCTTCGATCAGTTCGGCTTCACGTAGTAGGGAAGCGTGTAACCGTCGGAACGACCCGCATAGTTGATATCGCTCTTCACCGCCCAGGTGTTGGCGAGATAGAAAACCGGAATGACGCCGAGATCCGTCATCGCGATTTCCGTGGCCTTCCTCAGAAGCTCCTCACGCTTGGCGTCGTCGAGCGTCGAGCGGGCCTCGTTCAGGGCCTTGTCGAATTCCGGGTTGGAATAACGACCGCGATTGCCCTGACCGGCCTTTTCGCCGTAGGTCTCGAGGATCGGTCCAAGAACGCCCGAAGCCTCACCGGTTTCGACGGCGGCGCCGCCCATGATGAACGAAAACTCGAGGTTCGAGGCGCGGGTGAAATAGACGCTACCCGGCAGGGTGGCGACTTCGGTTTTCACGCCGACGCGGCTGAAGAACTGGCCGATGGCCTGCGCAATCTTGCTATCGTTCGGATAACGGTCATTCGATGCATGGAAGGTCAGCTGGAAACCGTCGGGATAACCGGCCTTCGCCAACAGTTCCTTGGCCTTTGTCGGGTCATAGGCGTCGACCTTGATGGCGGGATCATAACCGAAATAACCTTCCGGCACGACCTGGCCGGCCGGCACACCCTGCCCGTCCATGATGCGGTCGACCAGCGCTTCGCGGTTGATTGACAGGGACAGAGCGCGGCGCACTTCCGGTTTCAGGAGCGGGTTCTTGCCGTTCGGGCCCTTGGCGAAAGGCGATTCTTCGCGGGCTTGGTCCATGTGCAGATACATGATGCGGTTGCCGGCAATGTTGACGACCTTCAGCTTGTCGGATGCCTCGAGCCGGCGGGTATCGGCCGTCGGGATGCTTTCGATCATATCGACATCGCCCGAAAGCATGGCGGCAACGCGCGCGCTCGGGTTCTTGAAGACCCGGAAGGTCACCTTGTCCCAGGCAGCTTTTTCTCCCCAGTAAGCATCATTGCGCGCAACAACGACATTATCGTCCGGCGACCAGGAAACGAATTTGAACGGGCCGGTGCCGATAACACCCTTGCCGGTGTTCATTTCGCCCGTCGTAACCTTTTCCATTTCGGCCGGAAGCATCGCGATACGACTGAGATTGTTGAGCAGAAGCGGCGTTGGGCCGGCAGTCTTGATACGGACCGTCAGCGGATCGACGGCTTCGACCTCGGTTATAGCCTTCACGTAAGCGGCAAACGAGCTTGGGCTGTTGGTAGAGGCAAGTGGAATGCGCTTGATGCTGGCGACCACGTCTTCAGCAGTGAAATCGCTGCCGTCGTGGAATTTCACGCCTTCGCGCAGCTTGAATTCCCAGGTCTTGTCGTCGACGATTTTCCAGGAAACTGCGAGCGCCGGCTGGATCTGCTGCTTGTCGTCCTGATTGACGAGGCCATCGAAAATGTTGCGCGCCATCGCACTGTTCGGGCCGACGACATAAAATTGCGGGTCCATGGACGTCGTGGAGGCGGACAGACCAACGGTCAGATCCCGGGCCTCGCTCGCGAACGGCATGGCGAAAACAGACGCTGCCAATGCGGCTGCGAAAACAGAAAACTTCATGACGGGGACTCCTCCAGGTTGTCCGGCCCGCGCTCCCTGCGGGTAAAAGACGAATTAACGTTTTACCTGGCAAAAGAAAAATTGCATTTTGTACTTAAGCCATGCCGCAATGTTATGGAAGGAAACCAGGTGAGACTGAAACCAAGGCAGGTCGAAGCGTTTCGAGCGGTGATGATGACCGGTGGCATTACTGCCGCGGCCGAAGCCATGAACGTCACCCAGCCGGCCGTCAGTCGCCTTATCCGCGATCTCGAAGAGATCGTTCAAATGCGGCTGTTTGAACGCGTGGGCGCCAGATTGGTGCCAACCGCCGAAGCCACACAGTTTTATCGGGAGGTCGAGCGGCTTTATCTCGGCCTCGACCAGATTGCCCAGGCCGCCGACGACATACGCGCGCACAAGAACACCGTTCTACGCATTGGCAGCGTAACATCGCTGGTTCGCCCCTACCTGCATCGGGCGATTGTCGAAACCATTGGCGACCGGCTGGATATTCCGCTGGTGATCGACGTCGAAAACAGCCGGCATATATGGGATATGGTCGACCAGAACCGCTATGATCTCGGGCTGGTTTTCGGCTCTCCTAGAATGGCGGACAAGAACGCCACGCCTCTGCACAGTTCCTATGCCGTTGCCGCAATGACGGCAGATCATCGACTGGCATCCCGCCGGGTCGTCACGCCAAATGACCTTCTCGATGAACGAGTGCTCATTCCCGGCCGCAATTCTCCGCTCAGGCTAGCGCTCGACCGCGCCTTCTCAATCGAAGATCACCAACCGATAAGCACGATGGAAACGTCAATGCTGAACTGCTGCCACTTTGCATCGGCGGGCATGGGCGTTGGCATCGTGGATCATACCAGCCTGCGTTCTGCCGGTGCCGAAGTGGTGGCGATACCATTCGAACCGAAGATCGAAGTGTCCTACTACGCGATACGGCCAATCGGTGCGCAGAGAATTGCTGTTCTTGATGAGTTGATTGAGCGCATCCGTCAAATGATGAGCGCCGCAGGAGACCTTGGTTCGTATCTAACACTACGAGAGTCTTGAGGAGATACGGATCGCTCCCGGTTATTGCCTTGCTCGCGTCCTTTGGCGACCAGCAGCGACCGCCATTTCCCTTTTGCAGGATTATGGCGCCAACCGCACAATGATCGTGGCCTTGGAAGACGACAATTTCCGTTCGACGGCCAGAGCTTGCGCTGAATCAAGGCCACTGATGGTGACGCTGCCGCCCATAATCGGCTCTCTCACGACCGGTTCGAAGATGACGTCTCCGTCAACCAGCAGCTGGGTCTTCTGCCCGAGAGCCGCGCGTGTGAAATCCTCGAAGACCTTGGCGCTTTCCGGTGTCAACGCAATTTCCACCGCAGGTCCGGCAGTGGGATTGATCGAGGTTTTCACCTTTGCGACCTTGAGCGAAATCGGTGCAACGTCCCCACCGCTGTCGGCAGAGGTTTTGCCACCCTCCTTCTGGTTGGGAGAGGAAGCGGTATCGGCGTCGGCCTTTGGGCGGTAATGGTCCAGATCGATCGAAGCCTGCGTATTGTTTTGAGGTAGCGGCTCAACGCGTTGGCCAGACAGGGTCTCGGCGGTCCAGGCATGCGGTGCAGGCAGGACCGGTGGCTGATCCTCTCGCCAGATATGCACACCCACGGTGACCTTCATGCCGCCAACACTTGCGACCGTGTTTTCCAGCACTTCGATTGTCGAGCCGTCGCGTGTTGAATTCACATAGGTCACAGTCCGCGACTTGCCGGCGCTTCTGGCCTGCGCCAGTTGCGCATCGGTCAGTTGTTTCGCCCGGTCTGCGAAGCTTGCGATCATGCCATCTATCGAAGATTGCTGGGATTGCAGCAGGGCAGCCGGATCGTAGGTGACCGTCGCGCTGAATGTGGCTGTTTGCCGGGCCTTGTCGGCGGCTTCAAGTTTCCAGACGGTGCTTGTCGGAACGAGCACCCCCTTCAGTTCTTCGCTTCCCGCAACCGTCCATTCCTGCCCGATATCTGTCGTGAAAGCTTCGGAGGACTGCCCGAGCGCAAGGATCATGCTTTCCGGCGCAAGCACGTTGATCACGACAAGAGGATTACCTTTAACGGTCTGGAGCATGCGGGAGGCCGTGTTATCCGACGAGGACGTGGACAGGAGCCTTTCCAAATTGGCAATGATCTGATCGGCGCCGACAAGCGCCGCCGGAGCACCGCTCGGATCCGCGTCGAATTCCAGTTCCTCGACACCATAAGCGGCGAGCGAATTGCGGAACATGGCGTTCATCGCATAGGAATCCGCAGCACCCGTCGCATCCGAGGGAATGTCTGCGGAAAGTTTCCATTTCACACGCATCCCCTCGTCGTTCCGCGACAGAACCGTTGCCGATTGACGGAAATCGCCACGCATGACAACGGAGGATGCTTCCGGCTTGTCGAACCAAAGCGACATATCGGTTTCGGTCGTTTTTTGAACCCGATAATGAAGCTCAGTGCCGACGGCAGGCGCATAAGGCGGCACGGTCACGCTCTCTGCCGCCTGTGCGGGGCTGACAGCTATCGTTGCAGGGAATGTCAGACCGGCAGTGAGAAAGAGGAGGCGGATCAGGCCGATATTGCGGCGCGTTGTGGTCGTGCGAATTTGCATGCCCTCCGGTTGCAGCTTTTCCAACACCTGACATGCCGATTTCGGACTGTCTATCCCAGTTTCAACACCAAGCGGCTTCTGTGGGCAGTGATTTTTAATCATTGAATTCTGCCCTGCGCCGCGATTTCCGCGACGGTTCTATACGCACGCTTCCGGTTTTCATCGACGCTAGTTGAGGCGTTGACTGGTTCTGGCATCGAACAGGTGGATCGATGCCAGATCCGGCTGAACCTGGATGGTCGCGCCCGGCTGCGCTTGTACGCGCTCGCGGAAGACACCGATGACCTGGTGATCGCCGATCATCATCGTGACCTGCGTTTCCGACCCCATCGGCTCCACCAATAAAACGGTTGCGGTGAGGCCATGGTTGACCAGTTCGAAATGTTCCGGGCGGATGCCGTAGATCGCTTCGCCTGTGGCAGGGCCGGGCGGGAGGGGCAGGACGACGCCGTCAGCCTCGAAACCATCGGCGGTCAATCGTCCCTTGATGAAATTCATTGCCGGGGAACCGATGAAACCGGCGACGAAGGGATTGACGGGCCGGTCATAAAGCTCGAGCGGCGCTCCGCATTGCTCGACCCGTCCGGCATTCATCACCACGATCTTGTCGGCCATGGTCATGGCTTCCACCTGATCATGCGTGACATAAACGGTCGTGACCCCGAGACGCTGGTGCAAAGCCTTGATTTCACCGCGCATCACCACACGCAGCTTGGCATCGAGATTGCTGAGCGGTTCGTCGAACAGAAAAACCTGAGGATTGCGGACGATTGCGCGGCCCATGGCGACACGCTGCCGTTGCCCGCCGGAAAGCTGGCGGGGGAAGCGTTCGAGCAACGGCGTCAGCCCCAATATCTCCGCTGCCCAGCTCACCCGCTCGGCGATCTCGGCCTTGCTGCCGCCGCGATGTTCAAGCGAAAAAGCCATGTTTTTCGCTACGTTCATGTGCGGATAAAGCGCGTAGTTCTGGAAGACCATGGCGATGTCGCGGTCTTTCGGCTCGATCTCGTTGACGATACGGCTGCTGATAGAGATATCGCCGCTGGTAACGGTTTCAAGGCCTGCGATCATCCGCAGCAGGGTGGATTTGCCGCAGCCCGAAGGGCCGACGAGGACAACGAATTCGCCATCGGCAATATCGATATCGACGCCGTGGATGGTGGCGAATGCGCCATAGCTTTTCTTGACGGATCTAAGGGTAACGGGTGCCATGGGTCAGCCTTTCGATTAGCCTTTAAGCCCGGTATGGGCGAGGCCTTCGACGAATTGTTTCTGCGCAACGATGAAGACGATGAGTACGGGGATGGCGGTCATCGTCGCGGCGGCAAGCTGGATGTTCCACATCGGTCCGCCGTAGGCGTCGGTAAATTGTGTCAGCGCCTGGGGCAGGGTGAACTTGTCGGGGCTGGAAAGAAAGACGATGGGTTCGAGATAAAGGTTCCAGCTGCCGAGAAATGTGAAGATTGCAACGGCGGCCAGCGCCGGACGGGCAAGCGGCAGGGCGATGGTCCAGAATATCTTTAGCCGGCCGAGGCCATCGACCCGTGCGGCTTCTTCCAGTTCCACGGGCAGGGAGATGAAGAACTGGCGCATGATGAAGGTGGCGAAGACCGCCGGCGCACCGAAGATCGGCACCAGGATCAGCGGCCAATGCGTGTTGATCATGCCCCATTTGAGAAACATCCGGAACAACGGAACCAGCGTCACTTCGGATGGGATCAGCAACCCCACCAGAACCACCATGAAGATGGCGTTGGCAAAGGGGAACCTGATACGCGCAAAGGCATATCCGGCCATCGACGCCACTGCCATGGTGCCGATGGTGACGATCGCCGCGATATAGGCGGAGTTCCAGTATTGCAGCGCGAAGGGCTGTATTCTGAAGACGTCGGAATAGGAGGAAAAATCGAAGGCGCGCGGCCAGATATCCGGCGGAAAGGCAAATATCTGGCTGACGGGTTTGACCGACGACGTGACCATCCACCAGGTCGGGAAGACGAAGGGGACAAGCAGCACGCAGAGTATGAAATAGATCAGCGCCTGCGCGCGTGGGCTGAGTTCAGTTTTCATAGAATACGAACTTTCTGCGCAAGTGCCATTGGATGAAGGTGAGAGCGCCGACAATGACCAGCAGGATGATGGAGAGTGTCGAACCGTAACCGAAGAGGTAGAACTGGAAGGCCTGCTGATAGAGGTAATAAACGAGAACCGTCGTGGAAAAACCCGGCCCGCCCTGCGTGAGGATCATGATCTGCGCAAAGACCTGCAACGCGCCGACGATGGTGACGATGGAGGCGAGCAGGATCGTCGGGCTGATCATCGGCAGGGTGATGCGATAGAATTGCTTGAAGCGCGGCACACCGTCGACGCGCGCGGCTTCGAACAGTTCCCGCGGCACGCCCTGCAGTGCTGCGAGAAACAGGATCATGTTGAGGCCGAGATTCTTAAGCGCCTGCACGACGATGACCGAGATCATCGCTGTCGTTGGGTGGCGCAGCCAGTTGGGACCCTCGACACCGATCATTTGCAGGAGGCCGTTGATGCCGCCATTATTCTGCAGCAAGAAGCTCCACACAATCGTCCAGGCGACCAGCGACACCACGACAGGCGAAAAGAACAGTGTGCGGAACACGGTCATGAAGGCCAGCTTCTGGTTTAAGAGCAACGCAAGCCCCAGCGCCAGGCTCATATTGAGCAGGGCAAGCCCGGCCGAGAACACGGCGGTCACGGCCAGTACTTCGCCTATGGCCGGGTCGCTGAGCAGCTTCTGGTAATTGGCCGCGCCGGTGAACCGGAACGATCCCGCCAGCACGTTCCACTCATGCAGCGAATACCAGAAGACCAGCACCAGCGGGACGAGCACGAAAACGACGATACCGATGAGTTGCGGTGCGATGAACAGATAACCGATGGCGGCGTCACGCCGCGCCATGGTCCAGAAACCGCGCCGGGCCTCTGTTTGCGCTGTTTGGAGGGCAAGCGTCATGGCTCTTCTTCCTTCTGCCTTTCGCATCCACCGGATGACTGCGAAGCGTCAATTGGCCGCCAGCAATGGGTCAAGACGGCTGCAAAGCGCTTGCAGAACAGCCGCGACATCGGCATCGGGTCGCCAGAGACCGTCGAGGCCAGCGCGAACGGTCTGTTGTAGCCGGGCAAAATTGAGAACCTGTTGCGTTGATTGACCGGTGGCGACGCCACGAATGACCACGGCCTCTATCTGCTCGCGCGACAGCAACGGATTGGCGGCCGCGAGCACATCGGCAGTGAGCAGACTTTGCCGCGCCGGCGGGAAAAACCGCGCGAGCTTGGCTACATTAGGCTTGGAGGAGAAAAACGCGAGGAATTCCGCCGCGAGCTTCGGGTTTTTGCCGCTGGCCATGACGCCAATGCCTGCGCGACCTGTAACGGCATAGTCGCCTGCAGGTCCTGTAGGCAATGGCACGAGATCCCAGTCGAAGGCCTTGTCGCCTTTCGGCAGCAGCGATGCGCGGCTGATCTGGGTGGTCGTCATCGCCGCATCCCCGGCAAAGAAATCGGCCGAAACGCCAGGCCCCGGCATGGCCTTCTTCACGAAGATCGCATCGTGGATGAAGCGCATGGCCTCAACCATCTCCGGGCTGGCAAAAGCGCAGGATTTGGTATCTTTCGACCAGGGATAGGCATTCCAGCCGGTATAGATTTCGGCAAGATTCTCCCACGCCTTGTATTCGAAATCACGAATGATCAATCCCTGTTTGCCGGTCGTCGCGACTTTTGCGGCCGTCGCAATGGCATTGTCCCAGTTCCATTCGCCGGCAGTGATCATCTCGGCGGGCGTCTTTGCGCCCGCCGCCCGGATCATGTCGTTGTTAACAAAGACGCCGAAGGGCGATGTCGAGAACGGATAGAGATATTGTACCCCTTCATACGACCAGGCGGTGAGCGTTGCCGGGGGGAAGTCGCCCATGTCGTAACCTTCGGTATTGGCAAAGGTTTCGGTGAGGGGATAAAGCGCCCCGGCCGCCATGAAGTCCGGCGCGGTCGTGTCGAACAGCCAGGCCAGATCGGGGGGATTACCGCCGGCGATCTGGGTTGTCAGAGTGGTGGCATAGCCTTCGTAGGCAAGCGAATCGTAGGTGATCTTGACGCCGGGATGGCTCGCCTCGAACTCATCGGCGATTTCGTTGAACAGAGCCAGATGGGCTTCGTTGGCGCTCCATATGGCCATCCGCAATTCCTGCGACAAAGCCGGCGAAACCAGCCCGGATGTGACCAGAAAACCGGTCAATGCAATTTTCACTATACTCCTGCGCATGAATAATCCTCCCCGATTATACGTATTAGCTAGTAGCCGCGAATATCAGGCCAATGGCGCTCCACCCCTTGGCGTTCGATGTGGGTGTGAAACTCCGCCAGGCGCTTTTCATTGGCATGGACGCCATGCGGGGTCTCGCCCCTGTCGAGGCAGTAGGCGGCCAGCATGCCGGCCACTTCGCCAATGTTCCATTCGACCGGATGCAGCCTGTAACAACCATTGGTGATATGCGTGGTGCCGATATTCTTGGATGCCGCCAGCAGGTTCGTTTTATGGCGGGGAATAAGGGCACCCAGCGGAATTTCGAAAGGGCAGGCGCCGACATCGATATAGTTATCGCCGCCTGTCGAGGGGTGAAGGTCGATGCGGTACATGCCGATACCGATACTGTCGGGGTAGTGCACCGCGCCGCGATCGCCGCGCACCGCAAGCGACAGATCCTGCTCGACCACCGTGGTCAGGGCACGAATGCGACGGCTTTCACGGATATAGGGCGCCATGGCCAGGCCATGTTCCGTGCCGGTAATGTCGCCGCGCAGACGCAGGCCCGGAAAGCCCTGACCGCCATCCGGGCGAGGCGCCTCGGTCTGCATCCAGTAGAACATGGAATAGGACAGACTAGCCGCATCGGCCAGCCGCTCGGCATATTGTTCTGGGGTAACATCAATGATCGGTGCCTCGAAATAATCGATCATCGGCCAGTTCACGAGGCAGATATCGCTGGCATAGGCACCGGGTCGAAATGTATGGCGGGCGGCAATACGGCGGAATATCCACAGGCTCATATCGCCGGCGCTGTGACGCTGGTCGGCAACGTCGCGTGTTGCGTTGTCGGCTGGGTTGGGATCGAAGAACCGGCGGCTGCGCTCCAGTGTGCGCGGATTGGGCGAGTCCCAGCTCAATAGCGGGCCGCCCCAAAATTCGGGGGCAACCTGACGCCAGTGGTCGTACCGGGCAGGTTTGTCGATGACATGATTGCCGTCAACCTGATCGATGGCGAAGCAGATAGAGACGGCTTGCTGATTGTCCGGTTGCGCCTCCGCCGGCGCGCTCGGCTCGCCGGTTTCGGATTGGGCTTCGAAACCCGTGACATAGTCAGTTGCGGTCAGCGGCAGCAGATCGCCCAATTCGGTCGCGTCGATGATATAGCGGGCCGAGCAGGAAACGAGATCGCCGGTATTGCAATGGCGTAGCGTCACGGCCCGCACGGTGTCGCCGTCGACCTCCGCTGATATCGGCTCATAGGGCTTGAGGATGGTCAGCTTGCCGCCGGCCGCGTAAGGGACAAGCATTGCCTCCATCACCGCCAGCGAAACGCGTGGTTCATGGCACAGGCGAGAGACGTTGCCGTCTCCGGGGTTGAGCGTCAGATCGGCCCGGGCTGTGTCGGTGAGCGGATAATGATCGCGGTAATATTGCCGCACACCCGTGCGCAAGGCGCGATAGCTGGCGGTGATCCCGAACTGTTCAACCCAGCTGTGTTCGTCGGGCGGTACGGCCTGGCTGGTCAGCTGGCCGCCAATCCACTCAAATGCTTCGGTCAGGATAACGCTGCGGCCATTGCGCAGGGCCCCAAGTGCCGCGGCCACGCCGCCAAGCCCGCCGCCAACCACAAGAATATCTGCATTGTATTCTCTCACGTCAGGTTCTCTTTCCTTAAGTTGGGCTTTGATTTGGGGAGCCAAGCGTTTCGCCCGCCACGATGTCGCAGCCCAGCAGTATCTGCTGTACCGGGCCGGGGGGGCTGGTGAGGGTTTCGACCAGCATGGAGGTCGCCTGCCTGCCCATCTCTTCGCGGGGGATGGCATAGGAGGTGAAGACGCGTTGCGACCGGAGCGTATGCGTGCGGGTGCCGCTGCCCAGCACCACGATGGAAAGATCGCCGGGGACGCTGACCCCCTGGGCGCGGGCCTGATTGTCGAAGACCACCGCTTCGGCCACTTCGGCAAAAAAAACGACGCTCGCTCCGCTGGCGCGAACGGCGGCCAGTTGCTCGGCCGGATCGCCATTTTCGCTTTCGTGGGAATAGACCAGCTCCGCCGCGCCCTCGATTGCGGCGAGAAAACCACGCCAGCGGTCGCTGATGGATTCCGCCGGGCCCGTCGCGCCGATAAAGGCGAAGCGGCGATGGCCCGCGGCAAGTGCCTCTCGTACAAGAGCATGCGTGGCTGTCACATAGTCCGCGCCAACATAACGCACCGGCCCGCCGGCATCGTCACGACGACCGACTGCAACATAGGGGTAGTCCCCGGCAACCAGCTGGGCCAATTCATCGCGGTCGAACTGGCTGCCCAGAATGAGGCATCCGTCAGCTAGTCGAAGCCGACCTGTTTCCCCGAAGATGCGCTTGCGGCCGTTATCGTCGCGCGCCGCAGCCGTCATCAGCAGAAGGTCGTAGCTCAGCCTCTCCGCTTCCTCCTCTATTCCCATCAGGAAAGGCGTGTAGAAATCCGCCTGCGCGATCGGAAAAGCCGGCTGATAGGTGAAAACACCCAGAATCCGATTGGCGCCTTTGACCATGCTGCGCGCGATGGGGTCCGCCACATAACCGGTATCCCGAATGGCCTTCAGCACACGCTCTCGCGTTTCAGGCGGGATACGACCCTCAGCGGATTTCGCCTCGTTGAGCACGAGCGAAACCGTCGCCTGGCTGACCCCCGCGAAGATCGCAATGTCCCGTTGCGTCAAGCGCCTAACCATCGAAGCCTCGTTTCCTGCTGGCTGCTAATTCGTATTAGCTGCTTATGCGTATAAACAGTGTTTGCGAGGGGATGTCAAGAGTGAGGTACTCCGCGAGGATGTGTTGGTTCCGGCACGGAGAATGGTGCCGCTATAGGCGGCACGCGAAATTGCAAGATGCTTGCTGAATGACTCTCGTGAGAGATGTGAAGAAAATTTTCGCTGCTTTTGGCAAACGCCGTCGGGCCTCGATCTATTGCCAAACTCTATCCCGGATACGCTCAGAAACGAGTGATGCGATCTGGAGATCACAGCTGATTTTGATTGATAATACAAAACCAGGTTGCACTTACCCGTCGCGTTGATGCTAATATTCGCACATGGGATTCGGGGTTTTCATTCATCGGTCAGATTCAATCTACGACGACAGCCCGGCGGAGCAATATCAGTTTCCGAGCCAATATCTCGGACGTGTGCAAGCCTGCGTCGGTGATTGGATCATTTATTACGAGCCGCGCAAGGTTGTAGCGACGCGTGGTTATTTTGCTGTCGCCAAAGTAGCCGAAGTCATTGCCGACCCCAAGGCTTCCGGGATGTATCTGGCTTTGATCGAGCCAGGAAGCTACCTCGACTTTGTCAATCCTGTTGCGTTCGGTGGGCAGGATGGAATTGTCGAGCGCGGGTTGCTGAATGATGAGGGCCGGATTTCCGGCCGTGCGCAGGCGGCCGTGCGCTCGATATCATCGGCAGATTTTAATCGCATCGTCTCTATTGGATTGGCGGAGCTTGAAGTGGAATTACCGCGGCTTGGTGAGCCGGAGGAAACGGGAGGCCTACTGGCGTTCGAAGACGAACCTCAGACGCCCTTCGTCTTGGAGGAAGAGCGGGAGCGTGTCACGATGCTCTCTTCGCGCCTTGTTCGAAACCGCCTGTTTCGCCGGCTGGTTTTGCAGGCTTATGACAAGAGATGCGCAATTACAGGCCTGAAGCTTATCAATGGCGGCGGGCGGGCAGAAGTTGACGCTGCGCACATATGTCCTGTCGAGGCAAATGGTCCCGACATCATAAGCAACGGTATCGCCCTTTCAGGCACGGCTCACTGGATGTTCGACCGCGGGCTGATCGGCCTGTCCGATAGCCTCGAAATTATCGTTTCCCGCCAGGCCAATGATCCGGAAAGCATTTTTCATCTGATTAACAAGTCTGGCCGGGCAATCGTGCCAGCTCGGTCATTCGAGAGGCCTCATCCACATTTCTTGCAATGGCATCGGGAGAACTGTTTTAAGGCCTAGGGCTCGGTGCGTGCAATCTGGAGGTTACTGTCCATTGCCCGTTCGGCAGGGCTAGGTCAGATATCGTAGACCTATTTGGTTCAGACCAAAGCGGTCTGCGCTACGTGGTGCCGGACCGGCAATCCATTTCATTGTCTATGTCACCGGAGTGCGCCTGCGAGCCGGATACAATTCATGAAAGCCGGAAAAGTTCCGAGACAGAGAGCGGTCTAAAAGCCGGTTGCGGGCAACAATAAATTACAAAATCTTCATTGCAGGTCACTCATTCCGAAGCTTAGATTTTATCGGGGGGAGAAATGAGAGAGCAATGTCGAACCTGGGTAGCCTCATATCCCTTTTTGTCTTCGCGATAGGCATTTTCGCCTTCTATCGATGGATGTCGGATGGCATCGGCACGGAAAACAGGAAGTCGGAATCGAGATGGTGAGTTTTTCGGTCCCGACAGATACCGCAGTATCCGAGATAAGAAACCGGGTGACAAAAATCATCGGCGAGCAGCTCGGAATAGCTGATGAGAAAATAGTCGATACAGCTAATTTCTCCGAAGATCTGAATGCCGATTCGCTTGAGGTCGTTCAGATCGTCATGGAGATCGAAGAGGAATTTGGCATCGAAATTCCCGATGCTGCCGCAGACAGTCTTTCCACTGTCGGCGATGCCATTCGCTTCATTCAGTTGGCAACGACTTAGTCCGATCTGGAAAGGGCGCGTTCGACATGGCGATTATCCATCCCTTCATGTACCTCCTTCCCGCCGTCGTCGGCGCCTATGTCCTCTATAAATTCATCCTCTATTTGCTCGGCGCCGATTAGGCGCCGGCCATCGCTTCTGTGCCTTGCGGCCCCGGTTTGCGTCGAAGCTCCCCTACGAGAAGCCGCATTCTCCATCCTACCGCATGAATTGAAATAAATTTCACATCATAAAATAAAATTCAAGCAGCATTGACGGCCGCTCGGTTTCCGGCTATCCCAATTCGCATGCAATAAATTACATCGAATAAAATTTATTGCGGACTAAGTCATTGTCCTTGGGAGGGGAATATGTTGGCTTTTCTGAAATCGACTGCTGCCGCAGGTGTTTTAGCCGTGGCGCTTGCCGCTGGTGCCGGTTCGCAGGCTGCCGCTGCGGGCAAGTTTGCCTGCGAGCCGGGCGAAACCTATGTGATGAACGTTATGGTTTCCAGCCACCCCTATTGGGTGCCGGTCTTCGAGGGATTCAAGCAGGCCGCAAAGGCGCTCGGCTGCGAGGCCGTTTTCACCGGCACCCCGGAATATGACATCACCAAGCAGATCGCATCTTTCGAGCAGGAACTGGTGAAGAAGCCGAAGGGCATCCTGCTGCACCCGATGCAGGCCGATCCCTTTATCGAACCGATCAACAAGGCGATCGGCTCCGGCGTTTCGGTGACGACTTTTGCGGCGGATTCGCCGAAGTCGAAGCGCACCGCCTATATCACCTCGGACAATGTCGCCGAGGCGAAATTCGCGGCCGATGAAATCGTCAAGAAACTCGGCGAAAAAGGTGAATATGCCGTTCTGGAAAATCCGGGGCAGAGCAATCACGATCTGCGCGTCACGGCCCTCATCGACTATATGGGGCGCACCTATCCGCAGATGAAGCTGGTCGGCCGCCAGGCGACCAATCAGGATTCGAACCTTGCCTACCAGGCCGTCGGCGCATTGTTGCAGGCCAATCCCAATCTGGGTGCCCTGTGGATTCCCGAAGCCGGTTCGGCCGAAGGCGCGACGGCCGCAGTTCTTGAGGCGAAGAAGAAGGTCCTGATCCTGCATGCGGATATCACACCGGCCACGCTGGAGCATATCAAGCAGGGCAATATCTACATGTCCATCAATCCCAATCAGGGCGTGCAGGGCTTCATGGGTTTCATGAACACGTTTCTGGGCGCCCATTCGGACCTGATCGATCCGTTCAACGACTACAAGGTTTCCGGCTTCAACCCGATGCAGGTTCCCTCGATGGACAATGGTTTCGCTGTCATTACCAAGGCGAACGCCGCTTCCTTCGATCTCAACGACTATATGAAGGGGCGCTGACGCGTCGCTCGGGACCCGGCGAGGTTTGCGCCTCGCCGGCCACAAGGGGAAGCAGGTTCGGGAGGGCGTTATGGGTGAGGTCATCCTCAGCATGACGAATATTCACAAGGCGTTCGGCCCCGTGCGGGCGCTGCGCAATGCGGCGCTTGAGTTGCGGCGTGGCGAAATCCATGCGCTGGCGGGTGAAAACGGCGCTGGCAAGTCGACGCTGATGCATATCA
Source organism: Agrobacterium sp. T29 (assembly GCF_006970545.1). Classification (NCBI taxonomy): domain Bacteria; kingdom Pseudomonadati; phylum Pseudomonadota; class Alphaproteobacteria; order Hyphomicrobiales; family Rhizobiaceae; genus Agrobacterium; species Agrobacterium sp. T29. The sequence goes on along the minus strand of NZ_CP040641.1, from coordinate 1,054,248 downwards.
TCGACGGCATTCTGCAGCCGGATGGCGGGGAAATCGTGCTGGATGGCAAACCGGTCAAGATTTCCTCGCCCAATGCGGCGAACCGGCTCGGCATCGGTTTCGTGCATCAGGAGATTGCGCTCTGCCCGGAGATTTCGGTCGCCGAGAACATGTTTATGTCACAGACGGGTCAGAGCCGCTCCTGGTTCATGAACTATCGCGATCTCGAAAAGCGGGCCGCAATTGTGCTGCGGGAAATCGGTGATATCGACCCCGCCCGTCGGGCCGGCGACCTGTCGATTTCGCAACAGCAGATCGTCGAAATCGCCAAGGCGCTGACACTCGATTGCCGCATCCTGATCCTCGACGAGCCGACGGCGGCTTTGACCGAAACCGAAGCGCAGACGCTTTTCAGGATCATGCACCGGCTGGCGGAACGGGGCATCGCCATCATCTATATCTCGCATCGTATGGCCGAGATTTTCGAACATTGCGACCGCATCACGGTGATGCGCGACGGCTGTCATATCAGGACGGAGAATATTGCCGATATCTCCCCCGAGGAAGTCGTCAACAGCATGGTGGGACGGGTGCTCGACAAGCTCTACCCGCCAAAGCTTTCGGACGATGAAAAATCGGACGACGTCATTCTCTCGGTTCGGGGCCTGAATGAAGGAAAGCGGGTTTTCGATGTCGATTTCGATCTGTGCCGCGGCGAAATCCTGGGACTTGCCGGGCTGATCGGTGCGGGAAGAAGCGAGATCGCCCGGGCGGTTTGCCGGCTGGAGGGGAAGCCGAGAGGCGAGGTTACGCTGCGCGGCCGGCCGCTGAAGCTCAAGGATTATCGCGACAGCATCCGCGAGGGGCTGGTCTATTTGTCCGAGGATCGCAAAGGGGACGGGCTTTTCCTCAATATGTCCATCGCCTCGAATGTCTCCGCGCTCGATATCGGCAGGGTATCGAACGGCATGGGCTTCATCGAACGGCGCAAGGAGATGAAGCGCGCCGATGAGCTGGGACGCCGACTGAAATTGCGGGCGAACAGCGTTGGCGACGCGGTATCGACCCTGAGCGGCGGCAACCAGCAGAAGGTGGCGCTGGCGAAGATGCTCTCGGTGGAGCCGGAGGTCATCTTTCTGGACGAGCCGACACGCGGGGTGGATGTGGGGGCGAAGGCGGAAATCCATCGCCAGATCAGGGAACTGGCGCGCGAGGGTGTCGGTGTGGTCGTCATATCCTCGGAATTGCCGGAACTTATCGGCGTCAGCGACCGCGTGCTGGTCGTGCGCGAGGGGCGCATCACGGGTGAGGTCGAGGGCGACGACATGACGGAGGAAAAGATCATGCAGCTCGCATCGATCAATATTGTGCATAGCCCGGAAAGGGCCTGAGGGAGCGGGAAAATGGCAACATCGGAAACACCTTCGGGCATAGCTGAGACGGCGGTTCGCCGCACCGCCTGGTGGGAGCCGGCGCTCAAGGCGCGGGAAACCGGGCTGATCGTCATCATCCTCGCGCTTTTTGCGGTGATGTCCTTCATATCTCCGTATTTCCTGACCGTGGACAATCTGCGGGCCATGGCCATGGTCTTTGCCATCGAAAGCATCGTCGTGGTGGGCATGACGATCCTGCTGATCTCTGGCGGTATCGACCTTTCGGTCGGCTCCGTCACTGCACTTGCGATGGTGGCGGCTGGCTGGCTGTTTCTCAATGGCGTCGACCCATGGGTGGCGGCGGGGCTGGCGATCTGCCTTACGACCTTGATCGGCATGGCCATGGGATTCCTGACGACGGTGATCGGTCTGCATCATTTCATCGTGTCGCTGGGCGTCATGGTGATTGCGCGCGGTGTGTGCCTGCTGGCGACGGGCGGGCGGCCGCTTGGGCTCTATTCCCTGCCGCCGGAATTCAAGTTCATCGGTCAGGGTGCGCTTGGCGGCATTCCGCTCGTGCTGATCATCTTCGCGGTGGTGGTTGTCGCTTTCGATCTGCTGCTGCGACGCACGACCGCCTTCCGCAAGGTGTTCTATACCGGCAGCAATCCGAAGGCTGCGGCCTATTCCGGTATCCGCGTCGGTCGGGTGGTGTTCGCCACCACCACGCTTTGTTCGATGTTGTGCGGTGTTGCAGGCGTTATCTATATGGCTCGTTTCGGCTCTGCCCAGCCAAGCTTCGGCGTCGGCATGGAACTCAACGTGATTGCGGCGGCGGTCATCGGCGGCGCGAGCCTTTCGGGCGGCTCGGGCACCATTCTCGGCGCGATCCTTGGGGCGATCCTTCTTTCGGTGGTTTCCAGTTCGCTTGCCTTGCTCAATGTGTCTGTCTACTGGCAGGACATCATCAGGGGCAGCATATTGCTGACTGCGGTCCTGTTCGACCACTATCTGGTCAGGCGCCGCCGTTGAACGCCCTTCGCTCGCCCGAGGGTAACTGGAGAAAGACGACCATGCTGGATATCAAGGATGATTTTGATCAACAGAGACAGATGTATTCGGTCCTGGTGCTGCATTTCATCGAGGGTGTGAAGCAGTCGGAAATCGCCGAGCGGCTCAATCTTTCCCATACCAAGGTGAACCGCATGATTGCGGCCGGCCGCAAGGCGGGCATGGTGAAGATCACCATCGCCAGTCCCTATCAGAGGTTGGTGGACCTCGAAAACGAGATTACCCGCCGTTTCGACCTCAGGCAGTCGGTGGTGACGCCGACGGTCTCCGATAATCCGGAAACCGCCTTGCAGATGGTGGGTCGGGTGGCCGCCAACCACTTGCTGGAAACCATTCGTGACGGCGATGTGATCGCGATTACCGGCGGCAAGGCGGTGAGTGCCGTTGTCGACAATCTGGAGGCGGAGCGTCGTTTCGATGTGCGGGTGGTGCCGCTGACCGGCGGCGTGCAGGGCAAGCACTATACGGATGTCAATCATCTCGCCACGCAACTGGCGGAGAAGCTCGGCGGCAGCGCATCGCTCGTTCATGCGCCGCTGTTTGCCGAGGATGAGGAACAGCGCGATCTGCTGATGAATGTCGCATCGATCCGCGAGGTCTTCGATCTGGCCCGGCAGGCGCAGGTGGCGCTGGTCGGCATCGGCTCCGTGGAGGCTCCGGGCTCCGGCTATTACGATCTTCTGCCGGATGCGGCCCGTGGCGGGCAGGCGCTGGTGGATGCGGGCATTGCCGGCGAGTTTCTCGCCCATCTCACCATGGCGGACGGGCAACTGGCGCGCATCGATCTCAACTCGCGCGTGGTGGCGCTGGACCCCGGGCAGCTTGCCCGGTGCCCGAATATCATCGGTGTGGCGGCAGGCGCCATCAAGGCCGGACCGGTCGCGGCCACGCTTGCCGGCCGCTATCTGACCTCGCTCGTCGTGGACGAGGCGATAGCCGGCTATTTACTGGATCATGAAGGAGGGGAAACCGCGTGACGGACAATGCAATATTGACCCGGACGATCGGCAGACGCGGCATCGACGCATCCGCCGTGGGGCTTGGCACCTGGGCCATCGGCGGCTGGATGTGGGGCGGCACCGACGAGCGGCAATCCATCGCCGCCATCCAGGCCTCCATCGATGCGGGTATTTCACTCATCGACACCGCACCGGCCTATGGCATGGGGCTTGCGGAAACCATCGTTGGCAAGGCAATAGCCGGCAGGCGCGAGAAGGTGGTGCTGGTCACCAAATGCGGGCTGGTCTGGCATGTGAATGAGGGTGCCTATTTCTTCCATCAGGATGGCAAGCCCGTTCACCGTTACCTCGGCGCCGCTTCCATCCGGCATGAGGTCGAAGAGAGCCTGAAACGGCTCGGAACCGACTATATCGATCATTACGTGACCCATTGGCAGGACGCCACGACGCCGATTGCCGAAACGGTCGGGGCTTTGGTGCGGCTGAAGGAGGAGGGGAAGATCCGCTCCATCGGGGCAAGCAACGTCTCGCCCGGCGATCTCGAAGCCTATATCGCCACCGGCGCGCTGGATGCCATTCAGGAAGAATATTCCATGGTGAAGCGCGATATCGAGACGACGCTGCTGCCGCTTTGCCGAAAGAGTGATGTCTCGGTCCTCAGCTATTCGTCGCTGGCGCTCGGTCTCCTCTCGGGCAAGGTCGGGCCTGAACGGGTCTTTGCGGAAGACGACCAGCGCCACGGCAATCCGCGTTTCAGCCAGGCGAACCGTCAGAAGATTGCGCGGTTGATGGGCGTGCTGGAACCGGTGGCGGCTGCCCACCGGGCTTCGGTCGCGCAGGTGGTGATCGCCTGGACGATTGCCCAGCCGGGCATAACATTCTCGCTGTGCGGCGCGCGCGATCCGGCTCAGGCGGTCGAAAACGCCGCGGCCGCACGTCTTCGCCTCACGGAGAGTGAGCTGGCGCTCATCAGCGCCGGTGTCGCGGAGCATCTTATGGGGCTCGATACCTGATTATGTAGGCTGAGACGGGACTTCAGGCGAACAGCGCATCATTTTCGTCCCGTCTCTCACGTCGCTTTAAACGGTCAACAACATTGGGACGCTGGTCATCAGCCGGCGAACGGTATTTCTATGCCCAGTTTTCGCGAGGACGCTCTGCGCCGTATCCGGCTCGATGGTGATTTCGATGCCGTCGTTATCGGCGGCGGCATCAACGGAATTGCCGCCTATCGCGATCTCGCCTTGCAGGGGCTGCGGGTGCTGCTGGTGGAGCGCAACGATTTCTCCTCCGGTTGCAGCGCCGCACCCTCGCGCATGATCCATGGCGGCCTGCGTTATCTCGAAAACGGTGAATTCGGCCTCGTGGCAGAATCGTTGCGGGAGCGGGATGCGCTTCTCAGGCTTGCGCCGCATATGGTTCATCCTCTGCCGACCACGATCCCGATTTTTTCGACTTTCAGCGGCCTGTTCAATGCCGCAGCAACCTTTGCCGGTTCTGGCGGAAAACCCGCAAGCCGGGGCGCTCTCGCCATCAAGGCGGGTCTGATGCTCTATGATTTCGTCACCCGCAAAAACCGTATCCTGCCCCGTCATGCGTTTCGCGGTGCGTCCGGGACTTTGCAGCATTGGCCGGATTTGACGCCGGAGATCAGATATTCGGCCACCTATTACGATGCGTGGATCAGCCAGCCCGAACGGCTTGCACTGGAGCTTCTGATCGACACCCGTGCCGATGCGCCGCAAAGCGTTGCGCTCAACTATGCGGAGCTTGTCCGTCTCGGCGACGAGTATCGTCTTCGGCTGGAGGGCATGGATGAAGCCCTGCCTATCCGCCCAAGGATCATTGTTAATGCGACCGGCGCCTGGATCGACGAGACGATTGGCGCTCTGGCTGCAGCCCCGGCGGCGGAGATAGTAAAACCGACCGTCTCCGGAACCAAGGGATCGCATCTGATCATCGCTAACGAGGCGCTTTTGAAGGCCCTGAATGGCCATATGATCTTCTTCGAGAATGACGACAATCGCGTCTGTATCCTCTTTCCCTATCTCGGCCGGGTTCTCGCAGGTTCGACCGATATCAAGGTGGATCGCCCCGAGCGGGTGCGCTGCGAGCCCGAGGAACGGGATTATATTCTGGACGCGATCCGGCAGGTCTTTCCGCAGATTGCCATTACCCATTCCGACATCGTTTTCAGTTTCAGCGGCATACGTCCGCTGCCGCGCAGCGATGCCGCCTTTACCGGAAGAATTTCCCGAAGCCATTTCATCCATCGCGTTGCGGGCGATCCGCCGCAGCTCTGCATGATCGGCGGCAAGTGGACCACTTTCAGGGCTTTTGGCGAACAGGTGACCGACGAGGTTCTGGCCTTTCTTGGACGCCGACGGCTGACCGGCACCCTGGACCGCCCGATCGGCGGCGGCAGGAATTTTCCAACCGGTGCCAGCAGCCTGCCCGCCTTGCTGTCGGAGGAATTTTCGATTGCCGGAGAGCGGGCGGAGCATCTGGCTCTGGCTTACGGCTCCCGTGCCTTCGATCTGATGGGCTTTTGCCGGGGCCGTGCGGATGATGTGCGGCTTTCGGAAAAATCGCCGATCACGGCCGCGGAGGTGGTCTGGCTGATCCGCTTCGAACACGTGCGCCACCTGACCGATCTCGCCCTGCGGCGCACGACGCTCGCCATCACCGGCGTCATCGATGCCGATCTGATCGACGCGATCCTCGCCGTTGCGGCCCGCGAGCTTGGCTGGCCGGCCACCCAGGCGGCGGCGGAACGCCAGCGGCTTATCCATGAGCTGGAGACTTTTTATGGGGTCACGCCGGCAATGCTTCAACACAGATGCAAGGAGAATGCATGATGATGCGGATTTCGAAAAAGGTGCGCATGAACCGGCTGTTCCGCAATGGCGGCTGCCTGGATGTGGCCATCGATCACGGGGTTTGCAACGAGCCGAGCTTCCTTGTCGGGCTGGAGGATATGGCGCAGACCGTGGACAGGCTGGTCGAGGCCGGTCCCGATGCCATACAGATGGCCTATGGGCAGGCGGATCTGCTGCAGCAGAGGCCGGAGCGCGACAAGCCGGCCCTCGTCATGCGTATCGACATGGGTAACCCTTACAATTCCACGCGCCACAGAACCATGTGGTCGCAGCTCCAGAACCATCAGGACCCGATCATCGGTGCGCTGGAAATGGACGCCGCCTGCGTCGTCGTGAACCTGTTCATGCTGCCGGATGAGCCGGAGCTGTTTCGTCAATGCGTCGAAAACATCAGCCGCGTGCGGGCAGATTGCCATCGTTTCGGTATGCCGCTGATGATCGAGCCGCTGGTGATGCTGCCGAATGATGTGCGCGGCGGTTATCAGGTGGATGGCGACGCCGAAAAGATCGTCACGCTGGTGCGTCTTGCCTCGGAAATGGGAGCCGATATCATCAAGGCCGATCCGACCAGCGATCCGCATGATTTTCACAAGGTGATCGAAGCCGCGCGGTGCCCGGTGCTGGTGCGGGGCGGGGGGCGTGAGGATTTGCGTAACGTGCTTACGAAATCGGCGGCTCTGGTGGCCGAAGGTGCGAACGGGATGGTCTATGGGCGCAATATCTACCAGCACGACAATCCCAAGGCCGTCGTTGCGGCGTTGATGGCCATCATCCATCAGGGTGCGGGTGGCGAGGAAGCATGGGATATCTATAATCGTGGCTGATAAAAATCACATATTGGGTCTCGATGTCGGCAACACGGTCATCAAGGCCGTGCTGTTCGACACGGAAGGCCGGCAGGTTGCGCAACACGCCATCGACGGACAGTCGACATTCCCGCAGCCCGGCTATGTCGAGCGCGATCTCGAGGAATTGTGGCGGAACGGCTGCGAGGCGATCCGCCAGCTTCTGGTGAAATCATCTGTCGATCCCCGCAGCATTCTGGCCGTGGGCTGCGCCGGCCACGGCAATGGCCTCTACCTTCTGGACAAGGACCGGCAGCCCCTGATCGGCATTCAGTCGCTCGACAGCCGCGCTGCCGACGTGGCGGCCGAGCTTGACCGGAAAAGCGGTGCGTTATTGCAGGCCCGTTGCCTGCAACGGCCATGGCCCGCGCAGACACCCAGCCTACTGGCCTGGGTGAAGCGACATGCCCCCGATCTCTATGCCCGGACCGGTACGGTCCTGTTCTGCAAGGATTTCGTCAATTTCCGCCTGACGGGGTGCCTTGCCAATGATATTTCCGATCTCAGCGGCGCGGGGCTGCTTGCCTTGCCGGAAGCGCGGCTCGACCGCGAGCTTCTGTCACTTTACGATCTTGAGGACGCGTTCGCGTTTTTCCCCCGTCACGTGGAATCGGCTGACATCGTCGGCCATGTGACGGGCGAGGCTGCGGCTGTGACGGGGCTTTCCGAAGGCACACCCGTGATCGGCGGTTTCTTCGATGTCGTCTCCAGCGCCATGGGGTCGGGGGTCATCAATGCCGGGGAAGCTTCCATCATCGCCGGCACCTGGAGCATCAACCAGGTTTTCGCGGACAAGCCGGTCATCAGTCCCGATGTCTTCATGGTGACCACCTTCGGCCGTGACCGCTATGTCAATATCGAATCCAGCGCCACCTCCGCCGCCAACCTCGAATGGTACGTGCACCGTGTTCGCGGCGACCATGGCGACCACGCCTTCGAGCGTTGCAACGAATTGGTCGGCTCCGTCACACCCCGCGCCGACGATCCGTTCTTTCACCCGTTCATTTTCGGCTCGCGGCTGGGTGCGGAATTCCGTGGCGGCTTTTATGGCCTCGCGGGATGGCACGGCGAAGGCCATATGTTGCGGGCCCTGTTCGAAGGGGTGTGTTTCGAACATCGCCGCCATATCGGCGTTCTGCGCGAAGCGGGACTGCCGGTGGAAAGCGCCGTGATGTCCGGCGGCGGTTCCCGCAGCCAGCATTGGCCGCAGATCATGGCGGATGTTCTGGAAATTCCGCTACGTGTCGCGGAGGCCCGCGAGACGGGCGCGCTCGGTGCGGCCATTGGCGCGGCCGTGGCGATTGGGCTTTATCCTGATTATGAGGAGGCGGTTGCGGCGATGACACGGGTTGCGAATGCTTACCGGCCGGATGCTGCGCAAGTCTCGCATTATGGGCGGCGCTACGGTCTCTATGCAGAATTGACCGCGCAGTTGCGTGGCTTCTGGAGCGCTTTGCGGTTACCGCAATAGTCTCCGGTTTCTGCAGGGCGCAATCGCGCGCCCGCATCAATCAGAGCCCCTGCGCAGAGAGAAAGTATCTGTGCAGGGGGTGAGGATATCGCGCAATAGTTTGTATATACTTTAATATTTCAACTTTATAAAGTATTGATGTTTGTTTATGACGCTTGAAAAATAGAATTGAAAGTAAATTTTAAACATAACTTCTTAAGCTCACCCTCCAGCCCGGTCGCCAACAGTTGCGCACGCACCCGTAACTCTCGCCACCGTCGCAACATAGTTTTGGGGGGATGGGATATGCTTTTTAAATCGACAACGGGTCGGAATATTTTTGCGGTCGCCGCATGCGGCGTCTTTGCGACGATCGCGGCCTCGGCCATGCTGTTTTATCGGTCCATTGAGGATACCAGGGCCAACAATCTCGAGCGTATGCGGCAGATCGCCCATAGCGAAGCCCTGGCGACCGAAAAGAATATCGGCGGCACGATCCATATCGTCAACAGCCTCGCCTCGGTTCTGGAATCGATGAAACAGTCAGGCAATGCCGACCGGGGTAAGGCCGATCAGATCATTCACCAGATGTTGGCCAACAACCCCGACATCCTTGGCCTCTGGACCGGATGGGAGCCAAACGCGTTTGACGGCAAGGATGCGGATTTCGCCAACAGGGAAGGGCATGACGCGACCGGCCGGTACATACCCTATTGGGTGCGCAGCGGCGGCAAAATAGGCAATACCGCTTTGACGGACTATGCCACCGCAGGTCCGGGCGACTATTATCAATTGCCCTTCACCCTGAAGAAAACGGTCGTCGTCGAGCCCTATTCCTATGCAATCGACGGCAAGGAAGTCCTGATTACCTCGATTGCCAAGCCGGTTATGGTCGATGGCAAACCTCAGGGGGTCGCCGGCCTCGACCTGTCGCTCGATGAAACAAGCAAGGCGCTTTCGGCGGTGCGGCCCATGGGAACGGGTTTCGTCAGTCTGGTCAGCGGCGGCGGCAAGATCATCAGTCATCCGGATGCGGCGATCATGGGAAAAAGCCTCGCGGACGGCGGTGCGCAGACCGCCGGTTGGGACCAGCTGATTGCAAATCCCGGTGCTGAGCGCGAGATCACCGCACAGGATGGAACGGCGTCCTTCGCCATCGCCTTGCCCGTCATGCTCACCCGGGACATGAAATGGTACGCAATCATCTCGGTGCCGGAAGAAACGGTGTTTGCGCAGCTGCATGCCATGATGCGTGACGCCGCTTTGACCATCGTGACGGCCACCGTGCTGCTGGCGCTGGCGGGATGGTTCATCGCGCGGCGGTTCATCGGGCGCATCGCAAACATCATCGATGAGACCGCCAAGATTGCACAGGGAAATCTTCATCTGACACTGAAGGATATCGGAACAAGGGACGAAATTGGCGATCTTGCCCGCTCTCTCGATGTTCTGCGCGAAAACAATCGGCAGAAGGCCTCGCTGGAACAGGAGGCCGAGACCAACCGCACGCTTGGCGAAGAAGAGCGCGCAGCCCGGGAACGCAGGGCCGCCGATGAGGCGGGCAGCATCCGTTTTGCCGTCGACAGCCTGGCTTATGCGCTGGCGAAGCTCGCTGACGGCGACCTGTCCTGCCGTATCGACAATCCCTTTGTCGAGCAGCTCGACGCGGTGCGTGGCGATTTCAACGGCTCGGCCGGGAAATTGCAGGACGCGCTTCTGCGGGTATCGGAAAACGCCTCCGGCATCGACGCCGGCGCCAATGAAATCAAGTCGGCGTCCGATGATCTGGCGCGGCGAACGGAGCAGCAGGCGGCGGCCGTTGAAGAAACCGCTGCGGCCCTTGAAGAGATTACGACAACGGTAAAAGACGCCGCGAACCGTGCACATGAGGCGGGCCGGCTGGTTTCCCGCACGCGCATCGGCGCGGAACGGTCGGGTGAGGTCGTGCGTCAGGCCGTGATGGCGATGGAGCGGATCGAGAAATCGTCGAACGAAATTTCCAGCATCATCGGCGTGATCGATGAGATCGCCTTCCAGACGAATTTGCTGGCGCTGAATGCCGGGGTGGAAGCGGCGCGTGCCGGTGAGGCGGGCAAGGGTTTTGCCGTGGTGGCGCAGGAAGTGCGCGAGCTTGCCCAACGCTCCGCCGCTGCGGCGAAGGAAATCAAGTCGCTGATCACCAAGTCGAACCAGCAGGTCGAAGAGGGCGTACATCTTGTCGGCGATACCGGCAAGGCGCTCGATGTCATCGTTGCCGAAGTGCAGGAAATCAACCAGCACGTCGCCGCGATCGTGGAATCCGCGCAGGAACAGTCATCCGGCCTCCAGCAGATCAACGTCGCCGTCAACCAGATGGATCAGGACACGCAGAAAAATGCCGCGATGGTCGAGGAGATGACCGCCGCTAGCCACACGCTGGCAACGGAGGTCGATGCGCTGAACCGGCTGCTCGGCCAGTTCGAACTCGGTCAGGGAACAGGTGTCCATCGGGGGTCTCTGAAGGCCGCCTGACTGGGCTACCTGAGCGGCCGTGTCCATCAGCTCCGATGGGCACGGCGGGGAAATGGAAGATGGACTTTGTCTGCAAATTGAGCATCTTATTCCTGCAAGCAGTAATGGGATGATCAACAGCAGATGGATATCAGGCGCCTGAAATCGTTTATCACGATTGTCGACATGGGTAGCATAACAAGAGCGGCCGATGTGCTGCATATTGCCCAGCCGGCGCTCAGCCAGCAGCTGGCAAGCATCGAGGAGCATTTCCGCCAGAAACTTTTGACCCGAAGCCAGCAGGGCGTTGTCATGACCGATGCCGGCAAGGTCGTCTACAGGCATGCGCAGGTCATTTTGCGGCAGATGGAGCAGGCGCAGGCGGAGGCGCTGGAAGCGGGCGCTGTGCTTTCCGGCAAGGTATCCGTGGGCCTTGCGCCCTTCAGCAGCGCCGCCACGCTTTCGCTGCGTCTGATGGAGGAAACCAAGCGGCTTCATCCCGGCATTCTGCTGCATATCACGGAAAGCGTCAGCCAGCCCTATAGCCAGATGATCATGAATGGCCGTCTGGAAATGGGTTTGATCCACGGCGTCGGGCCGATCCGGGGTGTCAAGTTCACGCCGCTGTTGCGTGAGGAATTCGTTCTGGTCGTACATCGCAGCTTCGGCGTGGAACCGGGCGATGCGCCGATCACGGTCGCCGATCTGGCGTTTTTACCCTTCCTTCTGCCGCCGACCTATAATTTCGTGCGCCGCGCCATCAATCTCGCCTTCACCCGCAGCCGCAAGGACCTGATCGTGATGGCGGAGCTGGAATCGGTAAGGACCATCGCGCGCGGCGTGGATGCCGGGCTTGGCGCGACCATAACGCCCAAGGCCATCGCCAACCGTATCGTGGCGGAATCCAATGAGGACATCGTCGTCAGGCAGATCGCCAGCCCGATGATTGAGGAAACCTTGTCCTTCTGCGTATCGGACAATACGCCGCTCTCCGAGCCTGCGCTTGCCGTGAAGGAGATATTGCTGCAACTGGCGGAGACCCTGAAATAAAAGGGTCAGGCCGGTTTAAAGCCACGCGCGGCGCAGTCCTTCTGTACCGCGCGTGAGAAAGATCAAAGCATTGCTTCCTTGCGGCAGTTTACCAGCAATTCTGCCACCGAAAGGTTGTTCGGCAGGCGGAGCAGGGTTTCCACCATTTCGGCGAGATCGTCCGGCTGGGTCATATCCTCGCGGCTGACTTCCGTTTCGCCAACGGTCATATCGGTTGCGATATAGCCGGGGCAAAGCGCGGTGGCGCGCACGCCGCTGTCCCACAATTCCTGCCGGATACCATGGGTGAGGGCGACGACGGCGAATTTCGTCATCGCATAACCGACATTGGAGCCTACACGGCGTCCCGCCAGCGAGGCGACATTGATGACCCTGCCCTGTCCGGTTTTTACGAGATGGGGAATGGCAGCGCGCGTGACCCTCAGCGGACCCTTGACGTTGATGCGCCACATCTGGTCGAGGCTTTCTTCACCCGCGTCCATGACCCGGACTTTGGGGTTGATGCCGGCGCAATTCACCAGCCCGTCGATCCGGCCATATCTGGCGGCAACGGCCTCAACCCAGGCCTCCGCCGAGCCAGCCTCTTCCGCATCGTAGCGATCGGCCGAAAGCCGGTCCTTCACCGCCACGGCGGCCGGATTTCTCGCTCCCGCCGCGACGGTGAAACCGGCGTCGTGAAGCCTTTTGACGATCGCAAGGCCAAGGCCCCGCGATGCGCCGGAAACCATGATGACACGGCCACTTCCTCCCAACATGCTGTTCTCCCTATTTCATTCCATTGCAGAATTCGGCGATGCGGGCGCAGCCTTCGGCAAGGTTCTCCATGCTGGTGGCATAGGAAAGCCGGAAGAAGGGGCTCAGGCCATAGGCCGCGCCCTGCACTGTCGCAACATGATGTTCGGCGAGAAGCGCCATAACGAAATCGGTATCGTTTTCGATCTTCGTGCCGCCCTTCGTCGTCTTGCCGATCAGCGCGGCAATATTCGGGAAGATGTAAAAGGCGCCTTCGGGCTTGTGGCAGCGGAGCCCCTCGATTTCCGAAAGCTTGCCGAGCACGAAATCGCGGCGCGTCTTGTAGATATCGGCGCGCTCCTTCAGCAGATCCTGCGGGCCGTCGAGAACCGCGACGGCGGCAGCCTGCACGATGGTTGCGACACCGCCGCTGTTCTGGGTATTGACGTTGCTGATGGCCTTGATGAGATCCTTCGGGCCGCCGCAGAAACCGAGGCGCCAGCCGGTCATCGCATAGGCCTTCGATGCGCCGTTGACGGTCAGGACACGATCATAGAGTCGTGGCTCGACTTCGGCGATGGTGCAGAATTCGAAGTCGTCATAGATCAGGTGCTCATACATGTCGTCGGTCATGATCCAGACATGCGGATGCCGCAGCATGACCTCGGCGATTTCCTTCATTTCCGCGCGGGAGCAGGCGGCGCCCGTGGGGTTGTTGGGGAAGTTGAAAAGCAGCCACTTGGTTTTCGGAGTGATGGCGGCTTCGAGATCTTCGGCGCGCAGGCGGAAACCGTTATTCTCCGGGCAAACCACCGGCACCGGCACGGCGCCCGCGAACTTCACGATATCGGCATAGCTGATCCACGACGGCGCGGGAATGACGACTTCATCGCCCGGGTCGCAGGTGGCCATGATGGCGTTGAAGATGATCTGCTTGCCGCCGCCCGCCACCAGAATCTGGCTCGGATCGTAGTCGAGATTATTGTCGCGCTTGAACTTCCGCTGGATCGCGGCCCGCAGCGCCGGCGTTCCGTCGGCTGGCGGATATTTCGTGTCGCCGGCAAGGGCCGCCGCATGCGCCGCCTCGACCGCGTGGGCAGGCGTCGGGAAATCCGGCTCGCCGGACGACAGGCTGATGACCTTGATGCCCTGAGCGGCGAGATCGCGGGCTTTCTGGGTCATGGCGAGCGAAGCTGACACGGTGACGTTGTTAAGGCGTTGGGCGATAGTGGGCATGGATTATTTCCGATTGTAACGGTGAAGGCGGGCATCGTCGCGATGCCAGTGCATGACAAGGAGGTTACGGGAATTTTCCGCCGTTTCCCCAATACGACTTCGATGTGAGGTCATACGGGATTTTGATGCATCGCCGCCAAAATGGGGTGGGCAGTCCATATGCGTATGCGATGACCTCAGAGGAATAAAATATTATGCAGCCCGTCGGCTTAGCCCCTAAGCTTGGCTCAACAACAAGGGAACGACGCGTCGGGTAATGTTACCCAAAGAGGTAACCGGCGCGAAAATGCAGAAATATGCGACAGGCGCCGGCAAAAGACCGGATGCCTCGACAGGGAGCACACCCAGCAAATTCTAGTCATAGGGTCTGGACGATCTCGTTCGGCTCAAAGCGATGCCTCGTGCCGTATTCAACGCGACGGGAGTATAGATGTCGGATATTGCGATCATGGAACCACATGCCCCGCCACGCCGTGGAGTTTCCGGCTGGAAGGCCCTCGAGCGTCGGCTGTTTTCGCCCGGCATTCTCATCCTGCCGCTGCTGATCTTTCTGCTGATCTTTTTCTTCTGGCCTGCGGTTCGGCTGATGAGCTTCAGCGTCATGACCCAGAATTCGCAGGGGCTGATCGGCTCCCCCTTCACGCTTGCCCATTATGCCAGGTTTTTCGAGGTCGATCTTTACCAGAAGGTGCTTTGGGCGACGATCCGCATCAGCCTGATCACCTCAGTTCTTGCGGCGATACTGGCCTATCCGGTCGCGACCGTTCTCGTGCGCGGCAATATCGTCACGACCCGTATCATTACGCTGATCGTGATTGCGCCGCTGGCCGTCAGCGTCGTGGTGCGCGCCTATGGCTGGCAGCTCATTCTCGGCAACGGTCCGACCGGTCTTTTGAACTACGTGCTGATGAATCTGGGCATCATAGACAGTCCGATGACGCTGCTGTTTTCGGATGCCGCCGTCATTATCGGCTCGCTGCACATTTTCTTCCCGATGATGGTGCTGCCGCTGTCCTCGGCTCTCGGAAAGATCGATCCGAATCTGCAACAGGCCGCCAGTACTTTGGGCGCGCCGACATGGAAAGTGTTCCTGCGGATCACCTTCCCGCTCAGCCTTCCCGGTCTGGTCGCGGGTTTCACGCTGGTCTTCTCTCTGGCTTCGGCATCCTACGTCATTCCCGCTTTGATCGGCGGTCCCGGCTCGCAGATGCTCGGCAACATGGTCGAACAGCAGGTTCTCGCGGTCTATGACTGGCCGTTCGGCGCCACCATCGCCACCATCCTCGTCTTCATCGTCATTCTGATCAACGCCGTCTCGATGCGGCTGCTCGGCGGGCGTCGTATCAAGGCAAGCGCGTCATGAACAACAAGCTGACCGGCACTTCCGCCATCGTTCTTTACGCGATCACCGCCGCCATGATGGTCTTCATCCTGGCCCCCATCGTTCTCGTCGTCGCCATCTCGTTTTCCGACAGCTATTTCGTCACCTTCCCGCCGCAGGGTTTCACCTTCCGCTGGTATGCGGCGGTAATGCAGAACGAGGAATTTACCGCCGGCCTCACTTTCAGCGCGGCGCTGGCGGTGGCGACCACCATCCTTTCACTGGCGCTCGGCGTTCCGGCAGCCTTCGCACTCTCCCGTGGAAAGTTCATCGGCCGCTCGTTGATGAAGGGGCTGCTGCTTTCGCCGCTGATCTTTCCCGTGCTGGTGACCGGCCTGGCATTGCTGCAGCTTTTCTCCGGCTATGGCTGGATGGATACCAAGCTGAAACTTCTGATCGCCCACACCGTCGTAACGTCGCCCTATGTGATCCGCACGGTGCTGACCAGCCTTCAGCTCGTCAATGTCAGCCTCGAGGAGGCGGCGCGCACGCTTGGCGCCACGCGCTGGAAAACCTTCACGCGGGTGATCTTTCCGCAGATCGCGCCCGGCGTCGCCTCCGGCTCGATCTTCTGCTTCATGGTTTCTTTCGACAATTATCCCGTTTCGATGTGGCTGGCCGATTCCGCGAACCTGCCCGTGCCCATCGTTCTCTATCGCCAGATTGGCACGGTCTTTGATCCTTCGGTCGCGACCATGTCCACCATCATCATCCTTCTGGCGGTGACCGTCGTGCTCGTCCTCGACAGGCTGGTGGGTCTGCGCCGGGCAATGGCTATGTAAATCAACAACAAGAGGGGTACCGGAAATGACAGACAAGACCATCATCATGAAACGGCGCAGTTTCCTGACAGTCACCGCAGGCGCGCTCGCCACACCCTATTTCTACACCGCGGCTTCCGCACAGGACCGCACCATGTATGTCGGCGTCTACAATTCGGCGCAGGGCGGACTGATCAAGAAGGAAGTGATCCCGGCTTTCGAAAAGGAATATAAGTGCCGGGTCCTGACGACCGAAGGCGCGACGCTCGCCAATATCGCCACGCTGCGCGCCACGCGCGAAAATCCGCAATATAGCGTGATGTCGATGGACGATGTCGGCGTTCCGCAGGCCAAGGAGGAAGGCCTGATCGAACAATTGCCGATGGACGAAATCCCCAACCTCAAGAACGTCTATTCGCGCTATCTTTTCGAAGACAATTTCGGCGTCGGTTTTGCGATCTCTATCGCCGGCCTGTTCTACAATCCGACAACGGGCAAGCCGTTCGAAAGCTACGAACAGATGTTCGACAAGAAATATGCCCGCCGCATGCTTCTCAACACACCGAAGAATACCCAGAGCGTTCTGATGCTGATGGTGGCGGCCGCCCTTGCGACCGGCAAGCCGCTGAAGGAAGCGCAATATGATACCGATGCCGGCTGGGCGAAACTCGCCGAGCTGAAGCCGAACGTGCTCTCGATCTATGACGCGGAAGCACAGACGATGATGGTGGCGCAGGGCCAGGCGGATTTCGGCGGCATCGAATATTCCAAGGCGGTTTATCCGCACACCAAGAAGGGCGTGCCGCTGGACATGACCTTCCCGAAGGAAGGCGCATTCACCGGCATCAATTCCATCGCGCTGGTAAAGGGCGGGCCGCACCGCGATCTCGCGCTTGCCTATATCAACCGCATCCTCGATCCCGGTGTGCAGAAGATGCTTTCGGAAGCGACGCTGAGCGCGCCCTCCGTCAAGGGCATCGAGTTCGGCGCAGATACGGCGAAGTTCCTTGCCTACCCGGAAGCGAAGATGGAATCGCTCAACCTCTTCACGCCGGACTGGAAATACATCATTCCGCGCCGCGCCCAGTGGCTCGAAAAATACAACCAGACCTTTAACGGCTGAGGAACGCTGATGAAATCCGTAGAAGTCCGCCTGGAAAGACTGACCAAACATTACAGCGGTCAGGTCGTTGCCGTCGATGATGTTTCGCTTACCGTCAAGGCAGGGGAAATCCTGGCGCTTCTCGGCCCGAGCGGCTGCGGGAAAACGACCTGCCTGCGCATGATTGCGGGGCTTGTCGATCCTACATCGGGTGAAATCGTGGTCGGCGGCAAGCCGACCACGCGCACCCCGGTTCACCGCCGCAATGTTGGCATGCTCTTCCAGAACTACGCCCTGTTCCCCCATATGACCGTTGCCGAAAACGTTGCCTTCGGTCTCGAGATGCGGGGTATCTCCAAGGCCGACCGGGAAGGGCGCGTTAAACAGGCGCTCGATCTTGTTCAGCTGCACGCCTTCGGCGACCGGCTGCCGGTGCAGCTTTCCGGCGGCCAGCAGCAACGTGTGGCGCTGGCGCGTGCGCTGGTGATCGAGCCTTCGATGCTGCTCCTGGACGAACCGCTCGGCGCGCTCGACAAGGGCCTGAGAGAAAGCATGCAGGTCGAGATCCGCAGCCTGCAGCAGCGGCTTGGCCTCACCACCATCATGGTGACCCACGATCAGGACGAAGCCCTGACCATGGCGGACCAGATTGCCGTGATGCGGGATGGCAATCTCGAGCAGATCGCACCGGCGGGCGAAATCTACCAGAAGCCGTTGACACGCTTCGTCGCCGGTTTCATCGGCGCCTCGAACTTCTTCGAGGCGAGCGTGGCGGAGCGCAATGGTCGTTCCGCAAGGCTGGTCACCGGTTCGGGCGTGCGGCTCGATGTCGAGGATATGGGGGCGGTTCAGGGCGACAAGGTCGTCGTCACCGTTCGCCCCGAAGCGATCTCGGTCTCACCGCTTGCGGTGGACGCAGTTGAAAACGCCAGCAATTCCACCACGGCGCGGGTGGAGCAGGTCGTTTATCGCGGTTTCATGCTGCATTATTACCTGCGTCTGGACAATGGCGAGCCGATGATCGCCTACCGGCAGACCCAGACGGAAGGTTTCACCAATGCCGTCAGCGCCGCTGGCGACCGGGTGAGACTGAGCTGGACCAGCGACAGCAATCACGTGATCCAGCTGAATTGATGCTTCTGCAGCCGGATCGCTCAGGCAGCCCGGCTGGCGACGGATCGAAATCCGGGCCGTATTCCATAGCCGGCAAAAATTACGGCACCGCGCTCCTGACCTGGAATGCGGTGCCGTAATTTTTTGTGCTTCAGGATATGAAGGCGGCTCCCGCTTCAGGCAACCACTTCGCGAGCCGGCACGACGCTGCCGCCGCAGGCTTCCACTTCGCTTCGCACCGTGCGCGCAAGCTCCAGCGAGCCAGGTGTATCGCTATGAACGAGGATCGATCTGGCGCGAACGGGGATGGTCTCGCCCTCGATGGTCGTGACCGTGCCTTTTTCCAGAAACTGGCGCACGCGTGCGCGTACTTTTTCTTCTTCCTTGATGACGGAATTAGGCAGCTTGCGCGGCACGAGTTGGCCCTTCACATCATAGGCCCGGTCGGCGAGAAAGAGGTTGAGCACTTTCAGCCCGCAATCCAGAGCCGCCTTTTCGATCAGCATGTCCGGCATCGAAAAGACGATGAGATCGGGATCGACCGCTTTGATCTTTTTCATGATCCGCTCCGCAAGCGCCGCATCGCGGTTGATCATGTTGCCCATGGCGGCATGGAAGCTGATATGGGAGAGCGCGACCTCCTGCGCCCTGGCAATCGCTGAAAGCGCGCCGAGCTGGTAGAGAACCTGCTGTTCCATTTCTTCCGCATCGACGGGAATTTCGCGGCGGCCGAAGCCGAGACGGTCGGCAAGGCCCGGATGGGCGCCGACACCGACGCCGTTCTGTTTGGCCAGACGCACCATGCGCGCCATCATTTCCGGATCGCCGGCATGGAAGCCGCAGGCGATATTCGCCGAAGAGACGACTTCCATAAGCTTCTCGTCGTCGCAGACCTTATAGACGCCGAAACCTTCGCCCATATCGGAATTAACATCGATCTTCATGGTTCCCTCTCCGTGTTTTTCAGGATTATCGTTTTGCGAGCGTGCCGAGTGCGGCGTTGACCAGCGGCAGGGTTTTGCGGATATCGGCGAAATAGGCGTCGATTGCCTGCTCGACTTCCAGCGCCTCGCGCACCGTCGCCTGCACGAAGCGGATGCGACTGCCGATGCGCGCCTGTCCGAGCCGCCAAAGATCGCTGTCGATGATACCTGCCATCTTGGGATAGCCGCCGGCCGTGTTGGCATCGCTCATCTGGATGATCGGCTCACCGCCCGGCGGCACCTGAACCACACCCGGAATGACGCCATAGGAGCGTAACTCGACGGGAGCCGAAAGCATAAGTGGCGTGCCGGCAAGTCGGTAGCCGGTGCGGTCGCTCTGCGAGGTGATTTTCCAGGCTTCGGACCAGAAACGTTCCGCACCTTCGCCGAAAAGATCGTGTTCGGCGGCGGGAATGGCTCTCAGCAGCAATTCGCCCTTGTCGGATACCGGAAACATGTCCGGCATCGCCTCCGCAAGCGGCATGACACCGAGGCCGCTTGCCGGCAGCACCAGTGGTTCGGATGGCAGAACGGACAGCCTGTCGCCGGTGGTGAGATGGCGTCCCTCATGGCCGCCGAAGGAGCCGCGAAGCGAGGTGCTTCGTGATCCCATGACCACGGGGACGTCTATGCCGCCCTGAAGGCAGAGATAGGCGCGCGCATTTTTCATGGGCGTCGAAAGCTCAAGGGTTTGCCCCTTCTCGGCTCTAACGCACCAGTAGGGCGGCAGATCGGCACCATTGAGCCGGGCGGCGCAATCCGCACCGGTTACGGCGAAGGTCAGCGTCTCTTCGAATTCGATGCGGAACGGAAAGGTCTGGATTTCAATGGCAGCAGCATCCTCGCCGTTGCCGACAAGAATATTGCCGACCCTGAGCGCGATGGGGTCCATCGCGCCCGTGGCGGTGATGCCGATATTGCGGTAACCCGCGCGGCCGAGATCCTGCACGGTGTTCAGCGGTCCGCAGGCAAGAATATGGATCATAGCTCGATCCTTTCGGGAAGGAAGCGAACGCGGTCACCGGGCGCCAGCACCGCCGGCTGCTCGGCGGTGGCGTCGAACATGGTGATTTCGGTGAAACCCAGCGAATTCCAGCCATTCGGTCCGGTCAGAACCGAGATGCCGGACTGCATACCGCCGATCGTCACCATGCCCTTCAACATGCGAAGCGACGGAACTTTCTTGCGCGGCATGAAAATGCGCGGATCGAGACCGCCGAGATAACCGAAGCCCGGCGCGCTGCCGACGGCGAAAACCGTATAGGTCCGCTCGAAATGCAGGCGCACGACTTCCTTGTCCGGCAGGCCGGAATAATCGCAGATCGCCGCAAGGTCGATGGCGTGTTCACCGCCATAGGTCGTCGGCACTTCGATGGTCTTGCCCAGAAGATCGAGCTCCGCCGTCCTTTGCCAGATGTCGAGAAGCTCATCCTGCAAACGTCCGGCATCTTCAGGCGTGCCGCGCAGCACGATCAGCAGGTTGGTCATGCCGGGTATGAGTTCCAGCACGTCGGGGCGGTCCTTCAATGCGCGCGTCAGCGCCCAGATGCGCCGCTGGGCGGGCAGGTCCAGCTCGCCGGGCGCTTCGATCAGAAACGTTTTGTTGCCGATCATCGAGATTTTCGGCAGGCCCAGATGGGCGGGGGTGAGGTGGGGCGTTTTCAGCGGGAGGTTGCTCATCGACGTCACCATCATGTTTCGGTCTTGAAAAGGGTGGAGCCATGGCCGACAAGCGCGCCGGCTCCCGTCACGATTTCGCTGACGGTGCCGGCTTTTTCGGCTATGACCGGAACAAGCACGGGTCCGGCCGCGATGAATGCGACGATCTCGCCCTTCGCTACGGATTGTCCTGTCTGAACCGCCCGGTCGGGGCGCTGCGGATGCGCGGGCGTGAAGATGCCGGCCATCGGTGCACGGGCAAGAATGTCCCCCGCCTTTACCGGCGCTTTGGCCGCTTCAATGGGCCACTGTGCCGCAGAGGCGTGGCCGCCTGCCATGGCAACGATCTTCAATGACCCATCCGGCGTCTCGATTTCAATGGCGGAGACGTTGTTGTGCTCGAGGTGAGCGGCAAGATCGGCAATCGTGCCGGGCTCGCTGTAGCGGGATATGGAAACAGGCTGTCGCTTCACTTTGCACTCCGCGCTGCAAGCCAATGCTCGAGGTAATGAATATCCGTGCCGCCTTCGGAAAAGGCCGGGTCCTGCAATATTTCCCGGTGCAGCGACAGGTTGGTGGAAACGCCTTCGATGCGCATTTCGCCAAGCGCGCGCCGCATGCGCAGGATTGCCTGCTCGCGGGTCGGCGCATGGACGATGAGCTTGGCAATCAGCGAATCGTAATGAGCCGAAACCCGATAACCCGCCGTCACATGGGTATCGACCCGAATGCCGGGACCGCCCGGCAGGTGCAGAGCCGTGATCAGGCCGGGGCAGGGGATGAAGTTGTAAGGGTCTTCGGCATTGATGCGGCATTCGATCGAATGGCCCTCGCAGACGATATTTTCCTGCGAAATCTCGAGCGGATGGCCGAGAGCGACGAGAAGCTGCTGGCGCACCAGATCCACGCCCGAGGTCATTTCCGTGACCGGATGTTCGACCTGCAGGCGGGTATTCATCTCGATGAAATAGAATTCGCCATTCTCGTAAAGAAACTCGAAGGTGCCGACGCCGCGATAACCGATCTGGCGGCAGGCTTCGACGCAGCGATTGCCGACGAAAGCCGCAACATCGGGCGGGATGCCGATGGCCGGGCCTTCTTCGACGACCTTCTGGTGGCGGCGCTGCATGGAACAATCGCGCAGCCCCACCCAGACCCCGCCGCCCTGACCATCGCAGAGAACCTGAATTTCGACATGGCGCGGATGTTCGAGGAATTTTTCGATATAGAGTTCCGGCGTTCCAAAGGCCCGGCTTGCCTCCTCCCGCGTGACGAGAACTGCATCCTGAAGGGCGGATGCCTCGCGCACGACACGCATGCCGCGCCCGCCGCCGCCGCCGGCCGCCTTGACGATGACGGGATAACCGATTTCGGCGGCGATTTTCGAGACTTCGGCCATGTCATCCGGCAGGGCGGAATCGGGTCCGGGAACGCAGGGCACGCCGGCCTCCATCATCGCCCGCTTCGCCGCGATCTTGTCTCCCATGGTGCGGATGGCGTCGGCGCGCGGGCCGATGAAGACCGCCCCTGCCGCCTCCACGGCTTCCGAAAAAGACGCTCTTTCGGACAGAAAACCATAGCCGGGGTGAACTGCGCCAGCGCCGGTCAGCTCCATCGCGAGCAGTATGGCCGGCGCATTGAGGTAGCTCTGGCCGGGAGAGGCCGGGCCGATGCAGATGGCGGTATCGGCCGCCTTCAGATAGTCGGCATCCTTATCAGCTTCCGAATAGATCATGACGGTCTTCAGACCGAGTTCACGGCAGGCGCGCTGCACCCGCAAGGCAATCTCGCCGCGATTGGCGATCAGGACACTGTCGAATGCTCTTGGCTCAGCCACCTTTGGGAGTGTTGCATCCATCATTCGAACTCCAGCACCGGCTGTCCAAGTTCGACATCTTCGCCGTCATTGGCGATAAATCTGGCGATCCTGCCGCTTCGTTCGGCCCTCACGGTGTTGAACACTTTCATCGCCTCGATGATGAAGAGTTCCTGCCCTTCCTTAACCTCGTCTCCGGCTTCGGCGAAAGGCGCCGCACCCGGGCTCGGGGCGCGATGGAAAAGACCGAATGAGGGTGCTGCGACGATGCCGGATGACGCCGGTGCGGCTGCGGCGGATGCCGGCGCCTGCTCTTCGGCGCGGGGTGTCTCGGATGCCGTTTCGGCTACCGGAACGGGAAGGGGCTGCGATGATGGTGCCTGCAGTGAAACGGCATTGTTTTCGCGGATGATCCGGACCGTGGTTCCCTCTTGGCTCACGGTCAATTCGGATACTCGCGAAGAGCCGACGAACTCGATCAGTTTCTTGATCTTTTCCAGATCCATATTGGTTTCCAACGTCTTTTTTGTCCCCACGGCGGCAGGCGGGCGGAGCGGAATCCGCACCCTGTCCATCATCAATAGCTACCATGGGGGCGGGATTGATGGGGTCAGACGAAGTTCCTATGGACATTGCTTTCCGGTTTGATATCCCGCCGCCGCGTGGTGAAACGGTTCAAAGACGTCCGAAGGAACGAACCATGGATTCCCGCAAAGGCATTCTCCTCAAAATCTCCGCGGCGCTCGCTCTGGTGCTGATGGGCGCCTGCATCAGCAGCCTCAGGGGCGAGATACCCATCGGGCAGGTGGTCTTCTTCAGATCGGCGGTGGCCATGCTGCCGCTCTGTCTGTGGATGGCGGTGCAGGGCGGTTTTCGAAAGCAGGTGGCAACCAGCCATATTGGCGGCCATCTGGTGCGGAGTTTTTCCGGCACCGGCGGCATGGTCTTCAGCTATCTGGCGCTCGCTTATATTCCGCTGGCCGACGCGACGGCCATCAGCTACGCGACACCGCTCTTCACTGTCATTCTGGCGGTGTTGCTTTTGAAGGAAGTCGTCAGGATTTACCGCTGGACGGCGGTGGTCGTCGGGCTCTGCGGCATCGTGCTGATCCTGTCGCCGCATTTTTCCTTCGATGTTTCGGATGTCGCTTCCGGTTCCGGCGTCGCCATGCTCGGCGGCATGTTCGGTCTGGCGGCGGCTTTTTTCTCCGCCATATCGATGATCCAGATTCGGCATCTGACACAGACGGAAAATACCGGCGCAATCATCTTCTATTTCACCCTGCTCACAACCGTCATTGGTTTCGCGAGCATCGGCATGGGCTGGAAAATGCCGACCGCGTGGCAATGGACCCTGCTGATCGGCACCGGTCTCATTGGCGGAACCGCGCAGATACTGGTGACGCTCAGCCTGCGTTATGCCGAGGCCTCGCTGCTGGCGCCGTTCGATTACACAACAATGATCTGGGCGCTGTTGATCGGTTATGCCTTCATGGATCAGGTTCCGGCTCTGACGACCATTCTGGGGGCTTCTATCGTCGTTGCCGCCGGTTTGTTCACGCTGTGGCGGGAAAGGCGGCTGCACAAAAAGCGTGTTACGGAACAGCTGACGCTGTCGGCTCCCTGACGGCCTGTTTCGCCAGCCGGTTTTCGCGCCACATGGCGAAAAGCCCGGCGGCGATGACCGTCAAGGCGCCAATGATGGTCGCACCCGTCGGCACTTCGGCCATGAAGAGATAACCGAGGGCGATTGCCCATATCATTGTCGTATAGTCGAACGGCGCCAGCAGCGAGGCCTGGGCGTGGCGCAGGCTGAGCGTCATGGCGATCTGGCCGATGCCGCCGGCAAGGCCGCCGCCAGCGAGCAGCAGGAACTGGTGAAAATCCGGCATCTTCCATCCAAATCCGAGCGTGGCGAGACCGGCCACCACACCCGTCAGCGTATAGATGAGAACGATGCGCGACGGCTTTTCGATGCTGTTCAGATGGCGGACGGCGATGGAGGAAAAGGCCGCGCAAAGTGCACCGGTCAGCGCCAGTGCGGTTCCGATCATCGCGACGCTGTCGATTTGGGCGGGGCCTGAGGCGGCATCGAAGATCAGTTTCGGCGAGAGCGTGATGAAGACGCCGATGAAACCGGTCAGCACGGCGGACCAGCGATATATTCGCACTTTTTCGCCAAGCAGCAGCGCCGCCAGCATGATGGTGAAAAGCGGTGTCGTGTAGCTCAGCACCGTCACATTCACCAGCGGCAGATAGGCGAGCGCCAGAAAGCCGAAGAACATGCCGCCAAGCCCGGCCGAGCTGCCCGCGAGCAGGCTGCCGATGTTCTTTGTGGCCGGCACGGTTATCCGCTCCGAGGAGGCGATGAACCAGAGACAGAGGGGAATGAGGGCAAAAAATCCCCGGCAGAAGACGACTTCGCCGACGGGGATCGCCCCGTTCAGGCCCTTCACGCAGGCGGACATGACTGTGAATGCCAGCATGGCCGTCAGCTTGAGCAAAATTCCGGTCTTAGGATTCATCCCGCTCCCCATCGCAGCCCAAACCGTGTCATGGGGAAGAAGCGGAGAAAAGCCTTAGCCGGCTGTCATAAGAATCTTGTCTTACCCCATCACTTCCTTGAAGTCCGGCAGGACTAGTGGACGGCGCTTTTCCCCTAGGCCTCCGCGGTGATTTGGTGTCATGATCGCATCTCGAACCGGCGGGAGGTTTAAGCGGGCATGTTGGATTTGCGCAGGCTGCGATATCTGGTCGCCATTGCCGATTGCGGCTCCATGTCGGCGGCGGCGCGGCAATTGGGGATCGCCCAGCCGGCGCTCAGCCATCACATTACGGAACTGGAACGGCTGGTGGGTTTTCCCGTGCTGCACCGGCTGGCGCGCGGGGTGAAGGCGACGGAAAAGGGTGAAGTCCTGCTTTCCCATGCGCGGGAGATTACCGAGAAGGTGCGGCAGGCGGAGGCGGAAATCCGGGCCATGGCCTATCTGGATGAGCGGGTGATCCGGCTGAGCCTCATTCCTTCCTGGGCGACCGCCTTTGCGCCGAGCATTATCAGCGAGGTTGCCGCTTCGATGCCCAAGGTTTCGTTGCGGTTGATAGAGGCGCGCAATGACGAATCCCTGCGGCTCATCCGTCTCGGCAAGGTGGATATGGCCGTTGCGCTGGTCGGTGCGGAGGACAAGGCCGACGATCTTATCGTCAAGGAGAGTCTGTTTGCCGTTTCTTCAAGGCCTATCGGCCGGTCGATGCCGCTTGAGGCTGCGGCAGGGCTCAACCTGATCCTGCCGCCGAAGGACAATCCGCTGCGCATATCGATCGACGAGGCTGCTGCGCGTGCCGGGATAACACTGAATGTCACTATGGAGATCGACGGGCAGGATACGATCAAACGCGCCGTCAGCGCCGGTATCGGTGCGACGATCCTGTCATGGAATTCCGTGCAGCAGGAGCAGGAGGCCGGTCAGCTTCAGGCCGCCCATATTACCGAGCCCGTCATTTTTCGCTCCATCCATCTGCTGAAGGGCAGGGAGGTGGATGAGGGAACGTTCAGGCTGTTCCGCGACCTTTTGCGGGCTGTTGCAAGACGTGAGCCGGCATTTAACCCATAAACGATCTGTATGGGTAAATTGAAAACTCGGTATTTGTATTGTTGATGGCTTCTTCCTAGCCTCCCCGGTGAAAGCGTATCGGGGAGGAAAAGATATGCGTTTGAAGACATCTCTGTTTGGCATGCTGGCGGCGGCGGGAATGCTGGCTGCGGGAGGGGCGGCGGCGGAATATCCGGAGCGGCCGGTGACGCTCGTCATCGGTTATCCGGCCGGCGGCGGCACCGATATCCAGTCGCGGGCGCTGGTGCCCTATCTCGAAAAATATCTCGGCACGTCGGTCGTGGTGGAAAACCGCGAAGGTGCCGGCGGGCTGATCGGCGCGACCTATATCGCCAATGCGAAGCCTGACGGTTACACCATCGGGGCGCTGAATTTCCCGTCCATGTATTCGCCGATCGTGCAGGGCAATGCCAGCTACAAGGAAGATGCCTTCACGCCGCTCGCAAACCAGATCGGCGGCGATCTGGCGCTGACAGTCAACAAGGTATCGCCGATCAAGACCGCCAGGGAATTCGTGGAGGCGGCCAAGGGGAACCCGGTCGTCGTCGGCGTGACGGGTATCGGCCATCCAAGCCAGATCACCGCTTTGCTGTTTGAAGAGGCGGCGGGCGTGAAGCTCAATTTCGTGCCCTTCAATGGTGGCGGGCCGGCACGGCTTGCCATGCTCGGCAACCACGTGACGCTCGGTTTCATGAACCTCAACGAGGTCTTTGCCGACAATCGTTCCGGCGCGCTGCGTGTGCTTGCGACCTCCGGTGCCGAGCGTTCGCCGCTTTCGCCTGATGTGCCGACCTTCAAGGAAGCCGGCTACAATGTTCAGTTCAGCCTGCTGGCGGGCTTCGGCGCGCCGAAGGGCTTGCCGGCGGATGTGGAGGCGAGGCTGGTCGATGCCTTCCAGAAGGCGCTGAAGGACCCCGACTATCTTGCCGAGGCCAAAAAGCGCGAGCTGACGATGCTGCCGCTGACACAGGCCGAATTTGCCGAGGCGCTCAAGAAGGGCAACGCCAATCTGGCCGAGCTTTGGAAAAGCAAGCCCTGGACAAAATAAGCGGCCGGTACCGACCGCTTTTCTCACCCTTAACCAAAATGACGCCTGGGCCGGCCTGCGGCCCGGCTATGACCCACTGTTGAAAGGAATCCGGCCAATGGCCCATGTCATCCGCAATTTCCAGCGCCCTTCCAGAGCCGATATCGAGGCGATCAGCAAATTCAGCCCTGCCACCATTCACGAGGCGCAGGGCAAGCTCGGCGCTCTCGATTATCGCATCAAGCCGATCAAGCCCGGCCTGAAAATCTGCGGCCCGGCAATCACCGCGAAATGCCATATCGGCGATAATCTGATGATCTTCGAGGCCATCAATCTGGCAAAGCCCGGCGATGTGCTGGTCATCGATGGCGGTGACAATCCCAATCAGGGCGGCTTCGGCGATGTGCTGGCTGCCGCCTGCATCGGCAAGGGCATTGTCGGTTTCGTGGTCAGTGCCGCCGTGCGTGATGGCAAGGGGTTGCGCGAGATTGGTTTCCCGGTGTTCTCGCTCGGCCTTTGCATGAAGGGCACCTCCAAGGACACACTCGGCACCATCAACCATCCGGTCGTGGTGGGCGGTGAACTGATCAGCCCCGGCGATATCGTCTGCGGCGATGATGACGGCGTTGTCGTCGTTCGCGAGAAGGATATCCCGAAGCTCGTCAAGGCCTGCCAGGAGCGCGACGATCACGAGAACCACATGATGGAACTGCACCGTCAGGGCAAGATGGATATCGAGGATCGCTATGAAATGATGCGCTCGAAAGGATGTGTCTGGGCCGATTGAGCCAGTGATCAAACGTTGGATACGCCGTGTCGGGAGGCGCGGCGTATTTCCGATGAGGAGGGGAGATAATCATGGCCGAAAACGGCTCGAAACTAACGGCGAATATTCTGTCCGGGGCTTTCTTTCTGGTGGCCGCCGCCGGGCTTTATTATGGTGCGCGGCCGCTGAGCATGGGCACCAATTTCCAGCCCGGGCCCGGCTATATGCCGACGGTCATCGCAGCCTTGATGTTTACACTGGGTATCGCGCTGCTCTTGCAGGATCTGCTGGGAAAGACACCGTCCGAAGCCTGGGTGGCGCCGAAAATGCGTCCGTTTCTGGCGGTCGCCGGCATTGCCGGTTTTGCGCTGCTGATCGAGCCATTGGGCTTTATCGCCGCTGCCTTCGTGCTCATCGTGCTCGCCTGCATCGCTTATGGCAGGATTCGGCCGGTTGAGGTTCTGCTGCTTTCCGCCGTGCTCATCTTCGCCTGCATCCTCATTTTCGTTGTCGGCCTCGGACAGAGGATACCGCTGCTGCCATGACCGATCTTCTTTCCAATATCGTTCTCGGTTTTGGCGTGGCCGTCACACCCGTCAATCTTTTCTATTGCCTGCTTGGCGTCACGCTCGGCACGATGATCGGTATCCTGCCGGGCATCGGCCCTTCCGCCACCGTCGCGCTGCTTCTGCCCATCACTTATACGATGCCGGATACGGCGGCGCTGATCATGCTCGCAGGCATTTTTTATGGCGCGCAGTATGGCGGCTCGACCACGGCGATCCTCGTCAATCTGCCGGGTGAATCCTCATCCGTCGTCACCTGCATCGATGGATATGCCATGGCCCGGCAGGGCAGGGCGGGTGTGGCGCTGGCCACGGCGGCGCTCGGGTCGTTTTTTGCCGGCACGGTGGCGACCGTTCTGATCGTCGTTGTCGCAAAGCCGCTTTCGGCCATTGTGCTCGCTTTCGGCCCGGCCGATTATTTCAGTCTGGTGATCTTCGGGCTGCTATTTGCCGTGTTCCTGTCCAGCGGATCGCCGGTCAAGGCGGTCGGCATGGTCGCCTTCGGTATCGCGCTCAGCCTCGTCGGCATCGATCCGACATCGGGTGAGCAGCGCTTCACATTTGGCATGGCGGAACTGTTCGACGGTATCGATTTCGTCGTTCTCGCCATCGGGCTTCTCGGCGTCAGCGAAATCCTCTTCAATCTGCAGCAGGGCGTGGAGCGCGATGCGGGAGCGGTAAAGACCGGATCGCTGATGCCGACCCGGCAGGATTTCAAACAGGCCTTTCCGGCCGTGCTGCGCGGCACGGCGCTCGGCTCTTTCCTCGGCGTGCTGCCCGGCGGCGGTGCGATTATGAGTTCTTTCGCGAGCTACGCGCTGGAGCGCAAGATCGCCAAGGATCCATCCCGTTTCGGCAAGGGCGCAATCGAAGGGCTGGTGGGGCCGGAAAGCGCCAACAATGCCGGCGCGCAGACCTCCTTCATCCCGCTTCTGACGCTCGGTATTCCCGCCAACGGCCTGATGGCGCTGATGGTCGGGGCGATGATGATACAGGGCGTTACACCGGGACCGGAAGTCATGCAGTCGCGGCCCGATCTCTTCTGGGGGCTGATCGCCAGCATGTGGGTGGGCAATCTTTTGCTCCTGGTGCTGAACCTGCCGCTGATCGGCATCTGGGTCCGTCTTCTTGGCATTCCCTATCGCTTCTTGTGCCCCGCCATTCTGATGTTCTGCGCCATCGGGGCCTATGGCCTGTCCTACAGCGTCGTCGACGTTCTGTTCTGCGCGGTCTTCGGCATTGTCGGCTTCTTCCTGCGCAAGATCGGCTGCGAGCCGGCACCGCTGGTGCTGGGCTTCGTTCTCGGTCCGCTTCTGGAGCAGAACATGCGTCTCGGGCTGCTGATTTCGCAGGGCAAATTTTCGACATTCGTCACCCATCCGATCAGCGCCACCCTGCTCGCCTTGTCCGGCATGGTCGTTATCATGATGGCGATGCCGGCGATCATGCGCCGTCGCGAGGTGGTGTTTCAGGGTGACGACGACTGACGATCAATCGAGCCGGCGCGATCGGCCAAACAAAGGTGAAACAATGCATATTCTGATAATCGGCGCGGCCGGAATGATCGGCCGCAAATTGACGCAACGTCTCGCTTCTGACGGAGCGCTTGGCGGTGTGAAGATCACCGAAATGACGCTGACGGATGTTTTCGAGCCGGCCGCGCCGAAAGGCTTCGGCGGCGCAGTGACCGTCGAGCGCAGCGATCTTTCGAATGCCGGCGTCGCCGAAAAGCTGATCGCCAAGCGACCGGATGTGATCTTCAACCTCGCCGCTGTGGTTTCGGGCGAGGCGGAGGCCGATTTTGAGAAAGGTTATCGCATCAATCTCGATGGCGGGCGTTCGCTGTTCGAGGCTATTCGTCTGGAGCATCAGAAGGATGGATACCGGCCGCGTGTGGTCTTTTGCTCGTCGCTCGCGGTTTTCGGATCGCCATTCCCCAAGGTGATCGGCGACGAGTTCCTGCCGGCGCCGTTGACCAGCTACGGCACGCAGAAGGCGATCGTGGAGCTGTTGCTTGCGGATTATAGCCGTCGCGGTTTCTTCGATGGCGTCAGCATCCGCCTGCCCACCATCTGCATCCGCCCCGGCAAGCCGAATGCGGCCGCCTCCGGCTTCTTCTCCAATATCCTGCGCGAACCGCTGGTGGGCCAGGAGGCGGTGCTACCCGTCGCCGATACCGTACGCCACTGGTTCGCCAGCCCGCGCTCGGCCGTCGCCTTCCTGTTGCGCGCCGCGAGTGTTGATCTCTCCGGGCTTGGCGTTCGCCGCAATCTCATCATGCCGGGACTTTCTGCCACGGTGGCCGATGAAATCGAGGCCCTGCGCGCCTTTGCCGGGGAAAAGGCTGTGGCGCTTATCAAGCGCGTTCCCGACGAGCGGATCATCCGGATCGTCGATGGCTGGGCCGAGGATTACGATCCGCAACTGGCTCTGTCGCTCGGCTTCCGGGCGGAAACGTCCTTTGCCGAAATCATTCAGGCGCATGTGGAAGATGAACTGGAGGGGAAAGCAGCATGAGTGATGGAAAGATCGCGCTCGTTACGGGCGGAGGAACAGGAGTCGGCAAGGCGATTGCCAAAGCGCTTCTTGAAGATGGTTACAGCGTTGCTATCACCGGGCGGCGGCGTGAGGTTCTGGACGCCGCCATCGGCGAATGGCGCGAACATCGAGACCGTGTTCTGGCCGTCGCGGCCGATATTTCCGTTCCGGCCGATGTCGAACGGCTGTTTGCGGAGGCCACCGGACGTTTCGGCCGTCTCGACCTTCTGGTCAACAATGCCGGCGTGTCGGCGCCGGCTGTCCATATCGAAGATGTGCCGTTCGAAACCTGGAACGCGGTGGTCGGGGCCAATCTCACGGGCGCCTTCCTCTGCACCCAGGCGGCATTTCGCCAGATGAAGGCGCAATCGCCGCAGGGCGGGCGCATCATCAATAACGGCTCGATTTCGGCCACCACGCCGCGGCCGCGTTCAGCGCCCTATACCGCGACCAAACACGCGATCACCGGCCTTACCAAGTCGGCCGCGCTGGATGGCCGAGCGTTCAACATTGCCTGCGGGCAGATCGATATCGGCAATGCCAGCACGGAAATGACGCGCGCCATGGCAACCGGTGTGCTGCAGGCGGATGGCAGCACCGCCATCGAACCCACCATCGATGCCAGCATCGTTGCCAAAGCCGTGGTGCATATGGCCTCGCTGCCGCTGGAAGCGAATGTGCTGACCATGACGGTGATGGCGAGCGGCATGCCTTTCGTCGGTCGCGGCTAAGGAGCGCGCATGAAGCCCGATCTTCTGCAAACCTACCCGCTTCAGCCACAGATAGAAGCCGAACTGCAAAAGCGCTTCCGGGTCCATCGCTGGCACGAAATATCCGACAAACAGGCGTTTCTGCAGGCGGAGGCGGCTTCGATAAAGGCTGTCGTCACCGGTGGCCATATCGGCCTCGCCTCCGATCTCGCCGCCTGCCTGCCCGCTCTCGAAATCGTCGCCATCAACGGCGTCGGTTTCGACAAGGTCGATCTCGATCAGGCCCGCGCGCGTGGCTTCAGGGTGACGAACACACCGGACGTGCTGACCGAGGATGTCGCCGATCTCGCCATCGGCCTTTCCATCATGCTGCTGCGCCAGCTTGTCAGCGCGGATCACCATGTCCGCTCGGGGGAGTGGAAAAAAGCCGAGATGCCGCTTGGCAACAAGGCCTCGCGGCGGCGTTACGGGATTTACGGGCTTGGCCGTATAGGCCGCGCCATCGCGGCGCGGCTGGAAGCCTTCGATGCGGAGATTTCCTATTTCAGCCGGCGGAAACAGGACGTGGCCTATGGCTATCATTCAACGGCAGTGTCGCTCGCAAGCGCCTGCGATGTCCTGATCGTCGCGGCGGCGGCGACGCCGGAGACCACACACGTGATCAACCGCGAGGTGCTGGCGGCGCTGGGGCCGGACGGCGTGCTCGTCAACGTCGCCAGAGGATCGCTGGTGGATGAAAAGGCGCTGGTTGATATTCTTCTGGTAGGCGGGCTGAAGGGTGCGGCGCTCGATGTTTTCGAGAACGAGCCGCATGTTCCCGAGGCCTTGATCGGCATGCGCAATGTCGTTCTCGCTCCGCATATCGGCGCTGCGACCCATGAGACGCGGCTTCAGATGGGCGCTCTGGTTCTCGCCAATCTGGATGCGCATTTCGCAGGACAGGACCTGCCGACGGCGGTGGTCTAGAATGTACCTGTGGCCGGCACGGGGAACATATGCCCTGCCGGCCGGATTGCCGCATCGCTTAAAGTGGTGCAATCGCCATCCATACAAGTTGCTTATTACTCCAAAAAAAATCGGTCTTAGGCAAGCGATGAAAGCTTCACTAATGTTTGCTCAACGATAGGGGACAAACATGCCATTCTCAGACTACAAGACCGCACTCGTAACCGGCGCATCTTCCGGAATTGGCGCTGCCGTCGTCGAGCGCCTTTGCCGCGAAGGGCTGGAAGTGCATGCGGTTGCCAGAAGCGCGGACGCTCTCAACAAGCTGGCGAAGCGCACGGGCTGCTTCGCACATGCCATCGATGTGACGAACCGGCCGGCGCTTGCAAAGCTGACGAGCGAAGTTGCGTTCGATGTCCTCGTTAACAATGCCGGCGTTGACCGCCCGAAGAAGTTTCTGGAAGCGGATGAGAGCGATATCGATCTCCTGATCGACGTCAACCTGCGCGCCGTGCTGCATCTGTGCCGCATGGTGGTGCCGGGCATGGTGGCGCGCGATCGCGGCCACGTCATCAACATCTCCTCCATTGCCGGCAATTATAATTTCGGCGGCAATTCCACCTATCATGCCAGCAAGGCCGGCGTGGCGATGCTGTCCAACCAGCTGCGCATCGATGCTTTCGGCAAACGCGTGCGGGTGACGGAAATCTGCCCCGGCCGCGTCGCGACCGATATTTTCAACCATGTGCATGGCGATGATCCGAGCATTCGCGAACGTTTCATCGATGGTTTCGAATTGCCGCAGGCATCCGATATCGCCGATGCGATTGCCTTTGCCATCGCCGCACCCGTGGCCATGAATATCGGCCACATGGAAATCACCCCGACGCTTCAGGTCATGGGCGGGCTGCAGACGGCCAAGCCCCAAACGGTTGAAAATCGGCCGGCTGAAAAGGTCGCGGCGGGCGGAGCCGGAGGAAAAGTCGCGTGAGCGGTTTTGACCTCGGCGCAATTTTGAACAATGCGGACTACGTCTCGATGCTTTTGCATGGCATCCAGATGACGTTCATCATCTATGCCGGCTCGTGGCTGCTCGCCATGTCGCTCGCCATCGTGCTTCTCGCCATCCGCCTCTCGCCCTTCCGCTTCGGCGATCCGCTGGTGGCGGCCTATGTGTCCTATCACCGCAACGTGCCGACGCTGGTGCAGCTGATGCTCTGGTATTTCGGCGTCTTCACGCTGCTGCCGAGCGGGCTGGCCAGCTGGCTTTCCAGCCATAATGCGGAAGCGATCTTCGCCATTATCGGCCTCGGTCTTTGTCAGGCGGCCTATTTCAGCGAGGATCTGCGTTCGGGCGTTCGCTCCATCAATCCCGGCCAGATGGAGGCCGCACGTGCACTCGGGCATAGCTATGTCTCGGCCATGCGGTTCGTCATCATGCCGCAGGGCGTTCGCAACGCGCTGCCGCCGCTCATCAACCACAGCACCTCGCTGTTCAAGAACAGCAGTCTCGGCGTTCTGATCGGCGCACCGGAACTGACCCATGCGGTCAAGGAAGTCGAAAATCTGAGTTTCCGGACGTTTGAGGTCTATCTGGTCGCCACCGTGCTTTATCTGTTCTTCTCGCTGCTGATCATGGGTCTTGGAGCCTATATCTCCATGCGTGCCGATCCTCTGCGGAGGGCGCGGGCATGATCCACGACATGATCGCAATCATCCAGGATTACTGGCTGCTGCTCCTGATCGGCCAATATCCCAACGGTCCGCTCGGCGGCCTTGCCAACACGCTCATCCTGTCGGCGCTCAGTATTGCGCTCGCCTTTCCCGTCAGCATTCTGATGGCGCTGGCGCGGCTGTCGAAATGGCGAGCCCTGCGCTGGCCGGTGACCGCGGTGGTCTATTTCACCCGTGGCGTGCCGCTGCTGATGCTCATTCTCTGGAGCTATTTTCTCGTTCCGCTCTGGACCGGCGCCGATGTGCCGAGCTTCGTCACCATGCTCACCACGCTCGTCATCTATCAGGGCGCTTTCATGAGCGAAGTCGTCCGTGCCGGCATCGTATCGCTGGGCACGGGGCAGATGGATGCGGCACGGGCGCTCGGCCACGGTTATTTCGGCGCGATGCGCTATGTCATCCTGCCGCAGGCGCTCTACAACATGATCCCGAGCCTGATCTCGACTTTCGTATCCACCATCAAGGATACGACGCTCGGTTACGTCATCAATGTGCCGGACCTGACCTTTGCGGCAAACCAGGTGAACAACCAGCTCCTGACCCAGCCCTTCCAGGTCTTCCTCATTCTGGCGCTGGTTTATTACATCATCTGCTGGTCGCTCACCCATGTCGCCAATCTTCTCGAGCGGCGTATCGCCCGCCGCCGGGCCGGCCCGCGCGGCAAGCTTGCCGCAGACACGGCACCGGCCCCCGCCAATATCGCTACGGAGCAGCTATGACCGCGCCAGTTTCCGCCACTCAGGACGCCTATACCATCACGCTTTCGCAGGTCTGCAAAAGCTATGGCGATTATCAGGTGCTCAAGGATGTCAACGAAAACGTCACCCGTGGCGAAGTCGTGGTCATCTGTGGGCCGTC
The DNA here is from genome assembly GCF_006970545.1 of Agrobacterium sp. T29. Classification (NCBI taxonomy): domain Bacteria; kingdom Pseudomonadati; phylum Pseudomonadota; class Alphaproteobacteria; order Hyphomicrobiales; family Rhizobiaceae; genus Agrobacterium; species Agrobacterium sp. T29. The sequence goes on along the minus strand of NZ_CP040641.1, from coordinate 1,018,614 downwards.
GGGTTCCGGCAAGTCCACCCTCATCCGCACGATCAACCGGCTGGAAGAGATCAGCAGTGGTTCGATCATGCTGGATGGCAAGAACATCCATGCCCAGATGCGCGCCAGGGAACTGAACGCGCTGCGCAGCCGGGTGGGTTTCGTCTTCCAGAGCTTCAACCTTTTCCCGCATCTTTCGGTGGTGGAGAATGTCTCGATGTCGCCGATCCGCGTGAAGGGTGTTTCCCCGGCGGTTGCGCATGACAAGGCGCTGAAACTTCTGGATCGCGTCGGCCTTGCCGACAAGGCCAATTCTTATCCGGCCCAGCTTTCCGGCGGCCAGCAGCAGCGCGTGGCGATTGCGCGAGCGCTTGCCATGGAGCCGCCCGTCATGCTGTTCGACGAGCCGACCTCCGCCCTTGACCCCGAAATGGTCGGTGAGGTGCTCGCCGTCATGAAAAGTCTCGCCGCTGAAGGCATGACCATGCTCTGCGTCACCCATGAAATGGGTTTTGCCCGCGAAGTGGCCGACCGCATCTGGTTCATCGATGCCGGGCGCATACTCGAAACGGCAAAACCGGACGAGTTTTTCAAAAATCCGCAACATCCGCGTGCCCAGCGGTTTCTTGCCGATCTTAGACACTAGGACCCAACCTCTATAATAACAGGGAGAACTGAAATGAACTGGAAGTGCATTACTCTTACCGCCATATTGGCGACCTCGGCTGCGGTCATTCCGGCCAAGGCGGACCAACTCGATACGATCATTGCGAACAAGACGCTGCGTTGTGCGACATTCGCAGACGTGCCGCCTTTTGCCTCGCCGGATCCGAAGACGCGCGAAATGGCCGGCTTCGACGTCGATCTGTGCGGCGCCATCGCCAAGGAACTGGGCGTCAAGGCCGAGATCAAGCCGGTGTCGGTCGAAGCGCGCGTTCCCGAAGTCAAGCTCGGCCGCGTCGATCTCTCAGTTGCCAACCTCGCTTACACCCAGAGCCGCGCCGAACAGATCCAGTTCAGCGATCCATATTATCTGGCTAAGGAAATGCTGATCGTTCCCGTTGATGACCCCGGCACCAAGAAGTCCGATTTCGTCGGTCAGCGCATCGCGTCCAGCAAGGGCTCGACATCGGAACTCTCCGTCAAGCTCAACAAGTCCGAGCCGCTGACATTCCAGGATACGGCATCCGCCTATCTCGCCGTGCAGCAGGGCAAGGCGCGCGGCATTGTCGGCAACACCATGACGATGACCAAGTTCGTCAACGAATCCAAGACCAAGGGCAAGCCGATGCGCATGATCGAAGAGCCGATGCTCTTCCAGCCCATCGGCATCGGCATGGCCAAGGACAACCCGGCGCTGACCGCGAAGATTAACGAAATCCTGCGCAAGCTCGATGCGGATGGCGAAATCAACCGCATCTGGGACAAGTGGCTTGGCCCGAACACCGAATACAAGATGACACGCACCGACAAGGTCGTGCCTCTGTCCGAACTGAAGTTCGACCCGATCCCCTGAGCTTCGGCTCAGCCTCGGCAATTTCCAACTCTTCAACACTATCGGTCGGCGAGACGCTCTCGCCGACAGCTTCAACGTGGGAGGTTTTCATGATCCACATTAAAGATATCGCGCAGCGTCCGGCCAAGGCGGATGTCGACGCCCTTGCCAAATTCTCTCCCGCCACGATCCATGAGGCGCAGGGACGCCGCGGCGCATTGTCCTCGCGGCTGAAGCCGGTCGATTATCGCATGAAGCTCTGCGGCCCGGCCTTCACGGTCAAATGCGCGCCGCGCGACAACATCATGCTGCAGCTTGCCATCAACTATGCCAAGCCGGGTGACATCATCGTCGTTTCCGCCGGCGAATATGAAGAAGCCGGTTCCTTCGGCGACGTTCTCGCCAATGCCTGCCTCGCAAAAGGCATCGGCGGCCTGGTGACGGATACCGGCGTGCGCGACACGCTGCAACTGCGGGACCTCGGCTTCCCGGTCTTCTCGCTCAGCGTCTGCATCAAGGGCACGGTCAAGGAGACCATTGCCGCGGTCAACGATCAGGTGATCGTCGGCGGCGAGATCATCAATCCGGGCGATATCATCGTTGGTGATGCCGACGGTCTCGTCGTCGTCAGGCGCGAGGAAGCGCAGGAAGCGGCCAAGCTTTCGCAGGCCCGCGAAGATGCCGAGGCCGGCTACATCGAAGCCTACAAGCAGGGCAAGTCGGTGATCGAGGTCAGCAAGCTGGAGCCGGTTCTGAAAGCCAAGGGCCTCGTGGTCGATATCTGAGACAAGTCCGGGGACAATGGGCAACGGCGGCGACTGCCGCCGTGTGAGCCTTATGGGAGGAGAGACTATGAAAGCGGTTGTCATCCACGCGGCGAAGGATCTGCGGATCGAGGAACGGGAGACCGAGCAGCCCGGTCCGGGGCAGGTCGAGGTCGCCATCGAAGCGGGTGGCATCTGCGGCTCCGACCTGCATTATTACAATCATGGCGGCTTCGGCACCGTGCGGGTGCGGGAGCCGATGATTCTCGGCCATGAGGTGGCCGGCACCATCAAGGCTTTGGGAGAGGGTGTCTCCGGTCTCGCCGTTGGCGACCGCGTTGCCGTATCGCCCAGCCGGCCCTGCAACCATTGCGAATTCTGCCTGAAGGGCCAGCAGAACCAGTGCCTGAACATGCGCTTTTATGGCTCCGCCATGCCCATGCCGCATATTCAGGGCGCGTTTCGTCAGCGTCTCGTCGCCGAGGCGTATCAGTGCCACAAGGTGCGGGATGGCATCTCCATTCATGAAGCGGCCATGGCCGAACCCTTCGCGGTAACGCTGCATGGCGTCAACCGTGCCGGCGCATTGACCGACAAACGCGTTCTGGTCACCGGCTGTGGGCCGATCGGTGCGTTGGCGATCATCGCCGCCCGCGCCCATGGCGCCCGGGAAATCGTCGCGACTGATGTCATGGATGCGGTTCTGCAAAAGGCGCTCGCCATCGGCGCCGACCGTGTCATCAATGTCGCCGATGACCCGGATGCGCTCTCCTCCTATTCGGCAAACAAGGGTTATTTCGATGTGCAATTCGAGGCGTCCGGCAATGAAAGAGCCGTCCGTTCTGGTCTTGAAGCGCTGAAACCGCGTTCCACGGTGGTTCAGCTCGGTCTTGGCGGCGATGTGTCCATTCCGCAGAATATGGTGGTTGCCAAGGAAATCGAGATGAAGGGTACCTTCCGGTTCCATGAGGAATTCGGACTTGCCGTCGATTTCATCAATCAGCGCCGTGTCGACCTGAAGCCCCTTTTGACCGGAACCTTTCCGCTAGAAGAGGCGGTTGCGGCATTCGAAGCCGCCGGCGACCGAAGCAGGTCGATGAAGGTTCAACTCGCCTTTTAACGGGTGCCGGCACCTGATTTCGAAACGGCCGCAGGACGATTCCGATTGCGGCCGTTTATATGTGGTTGAAAGATCATTCGGGCCTTGGCCGGACAAAGCGCTGTTCCAGAACCTGGCTTCCCCACTGGCTGCCCGGATGTTCCTCGACGCATTTGAAGCCATGGGCTTCGTAAAGGTGCCGTGCGGCCAAGAGGCCGTTGAATGTCCAGAGATGGGTTTCGGCAAAGCCTTTTTCATCGACGAAGGCCAGTGCGGTTTCCAGCAGTCTGCGTCCGACACCGCCACCGCGCACGCCGTCATCAACGATGAACCAGCGCAGATGCGCAATATCCGCGCCGAGATCTTCGCCATCGATAGCGACGGAGCCGATGATCTCCTGTCCGCGCATTGCGACCCAGATCGCATTCTTCGGGCTTTCGAGCCGGTTGCAAAAAGCCGCGAGGCCTTCGGCCACGACGGATTCGAAACGCTGGCCGAAGCCGGATGTCCGGGCGTAATAGAGCGCATGCATCTGCGTGATCCGGGCAATGATGCCGGGCCTATATCCCTCCAGGATCTCTATGGAGGGAGCAACGGCATCGGTCCTGTCTCCCAGCGCATCGGCGTAAAGACGAAGCCCCTGGAGGATCGTGTGGGCATCCGCTGACGTAAGCTGCGTCAGGGCGTCGGAGACCTGCCGGTTCGCGAAGCCATGAATGGCGCCCACCTGTTCTTGTCCCTGACCCGTCAGACGCAGCCGCTTGATGCGGCTGTCCCCTTCATCCGTTTCTTCGCGAACATCGCCCGACAGGACGAGCTTGCGTAGCATGCGGCTGACACTCGATTTTTCAAGCCGCAGAAGTTTTCCCAGATCCCGCGCCGTGATGTCGGGGCGCGCCTCAATCTCGATCAGGGCATGCACGGCGGAGGGCGGCAGATCGGTGCCGGCAAAGTCTCCCCCCATGAAGCCGAGTTCGCGGACGAGCCGGCGGGAGGTGGAACGGATATCGTTTATGGGGAAGGGCTGTTGGGGCACGTTCAATCCATTATGGTTGCATCGTGCAACCATAATCATATTCAGCCTGACTTGCCAAGATCGCCCCCGACGTAAAAGGCTGGCTTTCTCAGCAAAAGCGGGCAATCTGCTCTTCCGGTCGCCGACAATGGCGGCTAAACCGATATTATCGGCAAGATGGATATTCGCTCAGATCGCGCGGCGGGACTTTACCTGCGCCGTTTGCGGCAGTTGATTATCCGGCTATGGAGCAGGCATGCCCGACACGCCCCGATTTTTCCGTTACGCGGTTTTAGCGGCCATGTTTCCCGTGGCCGTCCTCGGTCTGGTGGCAACCCCGAATGAATATCGCGCCATCGGCGTCGAGGCCGTCGATTGCGATGGCCCCATATCCGTTCTGATTGCCGCCGTGCCGGCGCTTGCGGCCTATGCAATTATCGGCTGGATGTTTCTCTCCGGAGCCAAACGCCATCGCTCGCTGATTTCAGCCTGTTTTTGCGGGCTTGTTTGCTTGGCGCTCGTCTGGAATATCGGCATGGCGCTTCAGGAGCAGCGACGAAACGCTGCTGAAATGGCATGCGGTTTCAGTAGTCGATTGTGACCGCGCTCCGCTCAAGTCCTTCTGTAACCGTCCTGTCGGCTCAACGGAACCGAAGGTTTCGGCGTGTAAGCTGATCGACGGAGGTGCAGCCCATCAGCTTCATGCCGCGCTCGATTTCGATACGCATCAGCTCGAGCGCCCGTTCCACGCCCGGCTGCCCGGCGGCGGCAAGGGGGAAAAGGTAATACCGGCCGAGCCCCACGGCTTTTGCACCGAGGGACAGTGCTTTCAGAACATGGGTGCCGCGCTGCACGCCGCCATCCATCATCACATCGATCCGGTCGCCAACCGCATCGACGATCTCGGCCAGTTGATCGAAGGCGCTGCGGGAGCCATCCAGCTGGCGCCCGCCGTGATTGGAAAGCACGATGCCGCTGCAGCCGATTTCCACGGCGCGTCTGGCGTCATCCACCGACATGATGCCTTTAAGGCAGAACGGCCCGCCCCATTCGCGTACCATCTGCGCCACATCGTCCCAGTTCATCGAAGGGTCGAGCATGTCGGTGAAATAGCGGCTGATGGAAAGAGCGCCGCCGTCCATTTTAATATGGTCGTCGAGCTGCGGCAGGCTGAAGCGCTCATGCGTCAGGTAATTGATGCCCCAGGCCGGCTTGATGGCGAATTGCGCGATGCCGGAAAGATTGAGCTTGAACGGAATGGCAAAGCCGGTGCGTTTGTCGCGCTCGCGGTTGCCGCCCGTAATACTGTCCACCGTCAGCATCATCGTCTCGACACCGGCGCTCTTGGCGCGCGCCATCATATCGCGGTTGAGGCCGCGGTCCTTGTGGAAATAGAACTGATAGACCTGTGGGCCGCCGCTGATCCGACGCGCTTCTTCAAGGCTCGTGGTGCCGAGCGAGGAGACGCCGAACATCGTACCGTATTTCCCCGCCGCTGCCGCAACCGCCCGTTCCCCCTGATGGTGGAAGAGGCGTTGCAGCGCCGTCGGCGAACAATACACCGGCATGGACAGCTTCTGCCCCATGACGGTGACCGACATATCCACATCGGCCACGCCACGCAGCACATCGGGAACGAGATCGCATTTTTCGAAGGCGGCCGTGTTTCGCCGATACGTCACCTCGTCATCGGCGGCGCCGTCTATATAATTGAAGATCGGTCCGGGCAGACGCTGTTTGGCCATGCGGCGAAAATCGTGGAAATTATAGCAGTCTTTGAGTTGCATCTTTTACTCGACCGGTCCGGTTTGAAAGCTTTCAAAAGAGTGTCGGAAACCTATACCGGAGATTTAGAGCGGGCAATCAGGCCACGGACGATTTCCGCAGGCTCGAAGCGATGGATGCCGCGAGGTCGGAACGGCAGGAGATGTTCCGCACCGAGAAGCTTCGCTGAAAGCCAGAGAACCGACATCCACATTTCCGTGCCCTGTAGCCCGGCCGGATGCCCATCCGCGAAGGCAAATCCCCTGTTTCTTTGCCAGCGCCCCTCATTTCGGCGCAGGATTTCGCGGGCGATTTCCTTCGCCTCGTCTTGCCGGTGATCCGTCTGTTTCAGGCACAGAAGAAGCGGATGGATCGTATCGAGCAGGTTGCAGGCATTAAAATCCTCGCCATGGAAACCGCCATAGGCACGATAGTTGGCGATAACGGAGTCTATTGCTGCTTCCGGATGGGGAAGGGGCAGGCCGAACTGTGCGTAAGAGCCGCGGGTAAGCCGGTAAAAACCGTTGACCGGTTGCAGCAGGCCCTGCGCGGCAGTCGGCTCACCCCAAAGCCCGGTGGTTTTATCCACATTCATCGCCAGCCAGCCGAAGAGAATGGTGAGGTTGTCGCCGGATGTGAAATAGCGCCTGTTGAAATAAAGCGCGGTGGCGATGGCGTCTATGGTGGCGCCGCAATGCCATGCCCGGCTTTGCCACGGCAATTCTTCCAGCAGGAGGATGAGTTCTTCGGCGCGCAGACACTCCACGAAAGCGATTGGCTGTTTCGGCGCAGCACCGAAACATTCAAGCGCATATCCGACAGCCAGAATAGTATAGAGGACGGCAGGGTCCTTCTCGGGAGGCGTCGAGGGGCGGTGGTGACGGTTAAGAAACAGCCCCGTTTCCCGATCCTGCAGGGCCTGAAGAGTGGCCACGGTTTTTACGGCATCGAAAGCGATCTTTTCCTGTCCGAAGGCTGCTGCGATCTCGATGGCATCGCATAGATGCCTGACGCTTACGACCTCACGTCCGGATGCATCGGCGGAACGATAGATGCCATCCTCGCCATAGGAGCGGATGGCGGCAAGCCAGTCGTCGGCAATCTCCTTGCCGAGTTCTTGCAGCAGGCCATCGGGTTCCATCAGCGTCGGCGCGGACGCTTTTTCTCCGCGATATCGCAGAACCCGGGCGGGAACGCCGCCGGCAATGGCCATGGCGGGAATGTCCTTCGCCACCACCGCGCCTGCGGCAATAATTGCGCCGCGCCCAATCTTCACGCCATCCAGCACAACCGCATTGGCGCCGATCCAGACGTCGTCACCGATCTCTATCCCGAGCGAGGTCAGCGGTTGGCGATAGATCGGAGTTTCAATGTCGTCGAAGCCATGGTTGAAGCCGACGATGCTGACATGTGAGGCGATGCGCACGCCATTGCCGATTGTCACCTTTCCGGAAAGACAGGCATAGGGGTTGATCGAGACATTTTCGCCGAGTTCGATATCGCCGCGCACGATTGCGTAACCGGCGATCCAGGACTGCGCACCCATAAGGAGTCTATCCGTATGCACCTCGGCCCTGGCGGCGATGTAGACGCCCTGCCCGAAAACGGCGTTTCCAGAGCGCTCGAGGCCACGCAGCCGCGCCTGATGGTCGGGGCTGTCGATATCCTCCCCTCTCCGCTCCCAGGTCAGGATGTTCAGCCTATCCGACCTTTGGGAAAAGCTCGATACTTCGTCGGTCATCTCCGTCAGCCTGCGCGGTTTTCATCGAGAGCATAGGCGGGAACGCGCCGCCCCTCCCGTTTGAACATCTCTTCCAGCCTCGGGAGATCGGGACTTTCGGGGAGGGCAGCCAATGCGGCCTCTGCCTCTTTGCCGGCCGGCAGTGCCATGGCCGCCGTCACCAGCAGCGTTTCGCCGGAGGCGATGGCGCCGCGCAATTGCGGAACAAGGGTTCTGGCGTGAATGAGGTTGGTATTGGCGATTGCCTGATGGCACACGCCTTCGCGCTGAATGCCAGCCGAAAGATCGACGATGAGGCTGGTGTCAGTCTGCCCGTAACAGACGGCGCGACCTTCTACTGCCTCGGTGCGGTCGCTGTTGAAATCGGCGCGTTCTATGGCAAATCCGCCTTCTGATGTTTGCAGCGGGCGCGGTGTGCGGATGCGGTGCAGCCTTATGTGCCACGGGTTTTGCGGCACGAGCCAGGTCTCGATCTCGACATCCGCCCATGGCCGCCAGCGGGAATAGAGGCAATCCTCGGCGATCAACGCCTCTTCCATCGTCTCGCGGGTACGGAAGTGCACGCCGTCGTCGGAAAGGCCGAGCATGCCATCGAAACTCGCGGCGGCGAAATGCCGGTCATCCGCCTCGATATTGAAGGCATAACGGGTGGAATAGACGAATTTCGAATATTTTTCCTGCGCGCCGCGCATCCTGTCGTGCTGCTGCCCGGAGGACAGGACCACGATATTGCCCGGCGTATGAAAGGCCACCATGCCAGGCTCCGCCAAGGGAACCGGTTCGGCAAATTCCTGCGGTTCGGCTTCTTCAGCGGCCCAGAACGGGTGATCGGCGGGCAGCGCCAGCGGCAGGAAAAATTTGAGCGCCCAGTAGGGAGAGCAGGGAGAATTGTAGCTCTCGCTCATCAGAAGGTTTGGATAGGCGTATCCGACCGACAGGACGCCGTCGCGGTCCGCGATAGGCCGCTTCGACCACCAGCGGATATGGCGCATGTAATAGCCCTTGATCTCCGGCCACGGCAGCGCTTCCAGACCGGAAAAGGAAAGAGCGCCCCAGAAACCGCCAGCCGCAAAACGGTAGGTCTGGCTGCGCCCGAAGGCGAGCGACGCCCCGTCAGGCCCGAACCAGTGGCGTATGTCACGCGCGAAAATGCGGGAGCGTTCGAGCAAGCGTGTCTTTCGCGTGTCGTCACCTTTTGCCAGCACCGTATAGATCAGGCCGTAAAAATGCATGGCGAAGGGAATATAATGGTCGACCCGGCGCACCGGCCCGTCGCGATACCAGCCGTTGCCGATATCGAAAGCCTCGAGTTCATCGAGATAGGTTTGGGTCTTGGTCCGGTCGAATTCCACGCCGACCCGCTCCAGCCCAAGATCGATCAGAACGCGGAAGAATTTCCAGTTATTGTCTACGAATTCCCGCTCGCGGGCGGCGAGAAGATAGGCGGCGACAGCCTGCCTGTCCGTTTCGGCAAGCGGCTCCCAGATAAGTTCGGGAACCATGGCGAGCGCAAATCCTATCGCCGCCAGTTCGACCAGCCGCTGGTGCCGATCAGCCGTATCGCCCCAATATTCGGGGTGGGCGGGGTTGGCGCCATTGGCCAGTCCACGTCTGTAGAGATCCCAGTGGGGAAAGTCATAACCGCCGGCGGCAAGTGGAACGATGCCCCATAATGGCCGGGCAAAACCTTCCAGTTCCGCCGCAGGAAAATCGAAAATCGCCCCCGTTGCTCCGAGCTGGACACGCGCGCCGCCCGGTGAAAAACAGGCAAGCAGCGGGTTGAAGAGATCGATCACCGCCTTTGCGAGATCGTCCCTGCCGAGAAGCGGATTGTGAAAGAGCGGATTGGCTGTGGCGGTCTCGTGAGGCACGGGTGCAAATGTCCGGAATTTATGATCAAAGGAAAGGGCCGCAAGCTTCCCGCCCGCGGCCCTGTGGCAATTATTTGATGGCCTTGACGCCGTCATTCATGTCCTTGATGCCGTCATCGATGGAGATATTGTCGGTCATCAGCGCGTCATGCACGCGGTTCAGAACGACTTCGATCTTGGCCGCATTCGGGTTGACCGCCATTTCCAGATAGGCTTTGCCCGCCTGCAGCGCGTCCTTGCTGTTCTGGTCCTGCGGGAAGCCCGGCAGCGCCGCGATCTTCTCGGCCACATCATCGGTTCTGAGTGCAGGGAAAGTGCCGGTGGAGGCGATGATCGCCGCCCCCTCAGGTCCGGTAACGAAGTGGATGAAGTCCAGCGCGGCTTCCTTGTGGCCGGAATTGGCATTGACCGACAATCCGGCGATCTGCGCGGCCGTCGCGCCTGCCGCCACACCATCCGGATGGGGGAATTTCACGATGCCCCAATTGACGCTTTTCGACTCGCCGGATTTCACCTTGGCGATCTGGGTGCCGACAAACCATGTTCCCATGGGCAGCATGCCGATCGTTCCGTTGAAGAACAGAGCGGAATAATGGGTGTTCGAGGTTTTCAGCGAGGCATAGGACGGTATCGCGCCGCTCTTCTGCAGGGCAAGCGCACGCTCATACCAGGGTTTCAGGAATTCATAATTGCCGTCCACCAGCGTATGCTTGCCGTCCTGAATACCGGGCAGCTGCACCGTCGAACGCCAGGTGTGCAGCAGCGCGCCATAGGTGCGGTTGGCGCCCATGCCGCCCTTCAGCTTGCCGGCGATCTCATCGAACTGCGCCCAGCTCATGTCGTTGGTGGGGTAAGGCACGCCGGCCTTGTCGAAAATATCCTTGTTGTAATAGACCACCCAGAAATCCGAGCGGAACGGCAGGGCGTAAATCTTGCCGTCGATGGTCAGCTCCTCAATCAGGCCGCCATAGGGTGCCGTTTCGATCTTCTGGTCCTTGATGAAGCCGCTGAGATCGGTGATGTTGCCGGCGCGTACCAGATTGGCGTAGCCGGGCACATCCTTGATGGTGACGACATCGATATCCTTGGAGCCGCCGGTGAGCTGCGTGGATATCATTTGCGTATAATCCTGCGAGCCGAGGTCGACCACCTCGAACGTCACATTCGGATGCTTCTGCTTGTAGGCCTCCATCAAGGGCTTGAAATATGCGCCCTTGTCCAGATCCCACAGCGCCCATTTCAGCGTGACGGGCGCATCGCCCGCAGCGAACGCCGTTCCTCCCATGCCCATGGCAATGCCGAGACCGGCGGTTGCGAGAGCGAATGCACGTCTGGTTGTCTTAAACTCCATAGCCCGTTTCTCCTTCCCTGACTGATGTCGTTTTGATTTCGGTCTGTTTTAGGCGCCGCTCCCTGCCGGTTCGGGCATCCGCGCGCGTGTTTTCGCAGTAGCGTTTCTCGCTGCGAAACAGAGGGCGAACATGCCGAGCGAAAAATTGATGGTGACCGGCATGAACACCGACACCGGATAAAAGAGGATATGCGCAATCCAGAGCGCTGCGATGAAGCCGAGCGCCGCAAGCATCGGCAATGGCCTGGTGAGCGCCAGAAACGCCGCCTGCCGCAGGGTGTCCGAAAGCGGCAGGTCCCGCTTGGCCAGAACAACGCTGGCATAGGCGCTGAGGAGGATGAGGAATATTGTTACTGCAAGGCTGATCGCAAAAGGCAGGCTATAGACGAGCTGAAGCCGGGCGGCCCCGGCATAGCTGACAGCCGCGTAAACACCGGCGCTCACCAGCAGAGCGCTTAAAACCACAAGCGCGGTGCCGCGCAGGGCGAATTTCCGCAAGGCCTCGAGAAAGTCGCGCAGCAGATAGGTATTCTCGTCATTTGCGAAGGAAACAGAGACACGGGCCATGGCCAGCATCGCCGCCGGCATCGTCACCACCGGCAGGCTGGCGATGATGAAGAGGAGGTTGAGCTTCACCATCTCCCACCATTCGCGCTTGATGATATCGAGGAAAAGGGCAAGGCCGGTCAGCGGCGGGGCGTTCTTGTCGATCCCGGCCCCTTCCTTTGTCCATAACCCTTCCAGCCATTGCATCGCGTTTCTCCCCGTCGCCTCAATAAAGGATCGATCGCTCGGTTGCGGGATCGAAAAGCTGCGCATTCGTCAGATCGGCCACCAGTTCGATGGGATCGCCGATCTTCGCCCTGAAACGCGGTGAGACGCGCGCAACAAGGTTTCTACCGCCGGAGACGAGGTTGAGATGCACCTCCGATCCCATCGGCTCCGCCAGTTCCACCGTCGCCCGGAAGGGTGCGACATTCGCGGCATCGATATCCGCCGGGGCGAATTCGTGGAAATTTTCCGGCCTGATGCCGAGAACGATGTCCTTTCCTTCATGGGGGAGCAGGCGTGCGGTATCGATGCCTGCCGGCAGAGGCAACGGATTGCCATCGAACAGGGCGGTGAAGCGGTCGCCGTCGCGGCGCAGCGTGACTGGCAGCATGTTCATCTGCGGCGCGCCGATGAAACCCGCAACGAACATGTTGATCGGCCGGTCGTAAAGATTCTGCGGCGTATCCACCTGCTGGATATGGCCGTCCTTCATCACCACGATGCGGTCCGCCATGGTCATGGCTTCCACCTGATCGTGGGTGACATAAATGAAGGTGGCGTCCAGCCGCTTGTGCAACTTGGAGATTTCCGAACGCATCGTGCCGCGCAGCTTGGCGTCGAGATTGGAAAGCGGCTCATCGAGCAGGAAGACTTCCGGGTTGCGCACCATGGCCCGGCCGAGCGCGACACGCTGGCGCTGGCCGCCGGAGAGCGCTTTCGGCTTGCGGTTCAAGAGATGGGTGATGTCGAGAATTTTCGCCGCATCCTTGACCTTGGTGTCGATGAGATCGCGCGGCGCCTTTCTGAGTTCCAGACCGAAGGCCATGTTCTTGTAAACCGTCATGTGCGGATAAAGCGCATAGTTCTGGAACACCATGGCGATGTCGCGATCCTTGGAGGGCACATCGTTCATCACGTCCTCGCCGATGCGCAATTCGCCGCCGGAGATTTCCTCCAGCCCGGCGATCATCCTGAGCGTCGTGGATTTTCCGCATCCGGAAGGGCCGACCAGAATGATGAATTCCTTGTCGGCAATATCCAGATCGATATCGTGAACGACCTTGAGCGCGCCGAAGGTCTTGTTGAGTTTTTTCAGGGAAATGCTAGCCATCTGCTCCTCGCGCTCACCAATAGGAAGACCAGTTGCGCGAAAGCCGGATCAGCGCTTCCAGATAATAATAATCGCCCCAGGAGACGCACTCGTCGACGCCTTCGCCCCGGCAGGTATTATGGGGCGTCTTCTTGGAATAGGTGCCGTGCAGAAGCTGCCCGTTGGAGATCGCGGGATCGCGAACCGAATAGATATCGGCGAGGCTTTTCACCATGCGCCTTGCCAGATCGCGATATTCCGACGCCTTTTCCGGCGTCTCCAGCTCCGCCATTTCCAGGAGGCCGCAGGCGACGATGGCCGCCGCCGAGCTGTCGCGCGGTTCGCCATCGCCATCCGCAAAAATCAGATCCCAATAGGGTACGAGATCGTCGGGCAGGCGTTTGAGATAGAAGGCGAGAAGTCGCTCGAAGGTGTCGCGATAGGCGGGCAGGCGCTCATATCGATAGGAAATGGCCATGCCGGCAATGCCCCAGGCCTGTCCGCGGGCCCAGTAGCTCTCATCGCTGTAACCCTGTTTTGTGACGCCGCGCACCGGCGCGCCGGTCTGCGGGTCCATGTAAAATGTATGATAGGTGGAATCGTCAGGCCGGACGGAGTGGGCAAGCGTGGTGCGGGCATGGGCAAGCGCCACGGTGCGGTAGTCTTCCCGGCCCGTTTCGCGGCTTGCCCAATAAAGCAGCGGCAGGTTCAAAAGGCAGTCGATGATATAGCGATATTCGTTGGGATTATCCCTGCGGCCCCAGGCCTGGATGAATTGCCCGACTGGCTGGAACCGCTCCATCAACTGGTCCGCCGCCATCAGCGCCGCGCGTCTTCCATCCTCATCGCCCACCAGTTTCCATGCGGCGATGCAGGAGGGCGAGTAGAGAAAGCCCATATCGTGATGATCGGTCTCGATGCGGTTTTCGATACGGTGCAGGAAACTCTGCACCTGAATTTGCGCCGCGTGTTGGAAGGTCCTGTCGCCGGTGTGCTCGAAGGCGAGCCATATCTGGCCGGGCCAGAAACCGGCGGTCCATTGGTCGTTGGCGACTGCCGGGTAAAAGTTCTTCACGCTCGAATGGTTCTGCGCCGCATAGGTAAATTGCGGCAGGTTGCGCCTGACCTGCGCGACGGCCACAGCCAGCGCAGCATCGATTTCGGCGTCTGTGATCGCGGTTGGGAGGGACGTGGTCAAATCGAGCATGAAATCAACCCTTGAGGCCGGTGGAGGCGACGCCTTCGACGAAGAAGCGCTGCAACGCCAGGAAAACAACGAGAACCGGGACAAGCGCCACGACCGAGGCGGCCATGATCAATCCGTATTCAGCCGAATATTGCGAAATGAACATGCGCAGGCCGATCTGGATGGTCTTCAGCTCGGTCTTGGTGAGATAGATCATCGGACCCATGAAGTCGTTCCAGGTCGTGACGAAGGTGAAGATCGTCAAGGTGGAGAGCGCCGGTTTGGAAAGCGGCAGCATGATCTTCGCCCAGATCTGGTATTCGTTCATGCCGTCGATGCGCGCCGCCTCGCAGAGCTCGTTCGGGATCGACATGTAGAACTGTCGCATCAGGAAAACGCCGAAGGCGGTGAAGGCCTGCAGGAAAATCAGGGCGAGATGGGTATTGTTGAGCCCGAATTCGCGCATCAACAGAAACTGCGGCACCATATAGACCTGCCAGGGCATGGCGATGGTGGCGATATAGCCGAGAAACAGCGTGTTCTTGTAGGGAAAATGCAGCTTGGCGAAGGCATAGGCCGCAAAGCTTGAGGTCAGCAATTGCAGCAGTGTGACGATGATCGTCAGCTTCGACGTGTTGTAGATGAATAGCGCCAGCGGGATTTTAGTCCAGATTTCCACGTAGTTTTCCCAGCGCGGCTGCGAGGGGATCCATTCGATAGGAAACGCGAAGACATCGCGGCTGAGTTTCAGCGATGCCGACAGCATCCATGCGAAGGGCAACAGCATGACGATGGTGACGACGATGACCGTCAGATAGATGCCGATCGTGGCGGCGGGGATTTTGCGGCCCATGATGCGCATGGATCAATCCTCCCGCTGCCGTTTGAACTGAACGATGGTGACCATCAGGACGAGGAAGAAAAGGACGAGCGCGATCATGCTGGAATAGCCGAGATCCCAGGAGATGAAGGCCTCATTGTAGATGTGATAGACGAGAACCAGCGTCGAAGTGCCGGGACCGCCCTGCGTGATCATATAGACCTGATCGAAAACCTTGAAGGACTGGATCGTCAGCATGACGGTGACGAAAAAGGTCGTCGGCGCAAGCTGCGGCAGGGTGACGTGGATGAATTTCTGCCAGGCATTGGCGCCATCCAGCCCCGCGGCTTCATAAAGCTCCGAATTGATGCCCTGCAGCCCGGCGAGATAGATGACCATGTAATAACCCATGCTCTTCCACACGCCGAAGAGAATGACCGTGACCATGGCCCAGTGCCGGTCCGCCGCCCATCCCGGCATGTCGGCGGGATCGAGGCCGAGCGTATAGAGCAGCATGTTGACCGGACCCATCTCCGGATTGAAAATCATGTTCCAGACGACGGCCACGGCGACCAGCGATGCGACATAGGGAAAGAACATGGCCGTGCGGAAGAAGTTGCGGCCGAGGATTTTCTGGTTGAGCAGGATCGCAAGCCCGAGTGCGCAGGCGAGCGTGGCCGGCACCGACGCGACGGTGTAGATGACCGTGTTCCAGAACGCCGCGATGAAGGCCCTATCCTCGAAAAGCCGCCAGAAATTATCGAGACCGGCAAAACGCATGGCATTGGAGCCGTCCCAATGCATGAAGGCCAGCGCAAAGGCAAAGAGGATCGGTCCGAGCGTGAAAATCGCAAAGCCGAGAAAATTGGGCGCAATGAAGGAATAGGCGACGAGCGCATTTTCTATTCTGCGCCGCCGTTTGGAGACGATGCGGAGTTTTTTCCTGCGATACGGAGTCGCCTGCTTGTCGGACATGGTCGCGGTTGCGATTGCCACAGCATATCTCCCATTGCCGCCGTTTCACTGTTTCATCGGTGCCGGCTGCCTGCATTTTCCATTGCGGTCCGGGTCTTCGCCCTGCCGCCTCCCGCGCTCTGGATAACACAATATCGATATTGGTCAAACAACTTTGCATAAAGTCAGACAAATTTTCTGGTTTTTCAAAAATACGTATGATAGGAGGCCCATATCGGATTGCGGAACGCGCGGGAGGTTTGAGGGCGTGTTTGTCGAAATGATGCGGCTTCTGCCCGAACGGTTCGCCGATTTCGGCGCGGAACTGACGGCGCAGAAAATACGGTCTTCAGCACCGGGCGCGGTTTCCCGTAGTCTCATCGAGGCGGCGGAACAGACGCTTGACGAGCCTTGGCCCACAATTCTGGCGGGCGACTACCAGGAATATAGCCGCACCGGCAATCGCGATCGTTTCGAGGCGCTTTATTTTTCCCGACGACTGAAGCTGAACGCGCTGGTTCTTGGGGAATGCGCCGAGGGGCAGGGCCGCTTTCTCGATGCCATCATCGATGGTCTTTTGCTGATATGCGAGGAGAGCGGCTGGCAATTGCCCGCCCATAATTCCCATATTCGCGGCGGCCCACGAGATCCTCTGCCCGATCCACAGAACCCGGTGATCGACCTGTTCGCCGCCGAAACGGGCGCCAATCTCGCTTTGTGCCTGCATTTGCTGGCACGGGAGCTGGAAAGGGCAAATGCAAACCTCGTTTCCCGCATCCGCGCCGAGATCGACCGGCGCATTACGAGGCCTTATCTCGCCCGGCATTTCTGGTGGATGGGGAATGGCCACGAGCGGATGAACAACTGGACGGCCTGGATCACCCAGAACATCCTTCTCTCGACCCTGCTATTGCCCACCGACCAGTCGACGAGGCGTTCGGTCGTGGAAAAGGCGCTCAAGAGTCTCGATGTGTTTCAGAAGGATTATGCGGAAGACGGCGCCTGCGAAGAGGGCGTTCTTTATTATGGCCATGCGGCACTTTGCCTGTTCGGGGCGATGAGCATTCTCGAAGCCTCAGCGCCCGGCTCCATGGTGCCGCTCTTTCATGCGCCGAAGCTGCGCAGCATGGCCGAATTCATTCTCAACATGCACGTGGCGGAAGACCGGTTCTTCAACTTCGCCGATGCGCCGGCGAAGGTCGAGACATCCGGCGTGCGGGAATATCTTTTCAGCAAGGCCGTTTCTTCGCCGCCGCTGCAGGCTTTCGCTGCCGCCTGCTGGAACCGCTCACCGGACCGGCTGATGTGCAAGGAGTGGAACCTCTGGTATCGGGTCCAGGCGGTGCTTGCCGTCCCGGAATTTTCCGCGCTTATTCTAGCGGAACCGGCAAAGACCGATATCGCCTATCCCGGTATCGGTCTTGCGATTGCCCGCGATGGGGTCTTCGATCTTGCCGTGAAGGCGGGCAATAATGGCGAGAGCCACAACCACAACGATGTCGGCAGTTTCACGCTTTATAAGAACGGCCGGCCGTTCATCATCGATGTCGGGGTGGAAACTTACACCGCAAAAACCTTCTCGCCGCAACGCTACGACATCTGGACGATGCAATCGGCTTTCCACAATCTGCCGACTTTCGGCGGCGTCATGCAGGCAGCCGGGGCAGAGTTTGCGGCGAGAGATCTTGTGACCGAATTCTCTGAAGCTCAGGCGGAAGTCTCTTTCGATATAGCCGGGGCCTATCCCGCCGTGGCGCGTGTTGAGCACTATCGCCGCCGCGTCCGACTGCTGCGTGGCAGCCATGTGGAAGTCCTTGACGACTATCAGGGCGGGCAGGAGGCGGTTCTGTCGCTGATGGTCGCCGAGAAGCCCGTCGTCACGCGGGGCGGCCTGATCTTTGCGGGGCTGGGAGACATAGCCTGCGAAGGGGCAGGAGAACCCGCCATCGAAGCCATAACAATCAACGATGCCCGCCTTCGCCAGTCCTGGCCGCCGGTGATCTATCGCATTCTCATCCCCATCGCAGCCCAGCGTCTGTGCCTGACGATCAGTTAAGGAAGTGCCGATGAAACTTACACTCAAGGTCGTCAATGCGGTGGGTGATGTTTTGGCGAAAGCCGGAGCGGAGGACGAAGCTTTGCTCGTCTATCGCGCAGAATATTGCGAGGGCGACAGGCTTGTCGTCGAGGTTTCGCAGCCCGGTCATATCTGGCTTGCGCTCGACGCCGGCATGCCGCCGACGCTGGTTTTCCTGCACGGAAACGAATTCATCCTGCCCATTCCTTCCGCGGCGAAACGCAAATCCTATCCGCCGCAGGCTTTCAGCGGTAACCTTCACCGGATCGCTGCGCGCCGCACACTTGCCGGTGAAATCGGAGTTCGCAGGAATCTGGCCCTCAACCCGTTTGACGATCATGAGAACACCTCGCTGTTTCCGCACGTTTATGCGAGCACGGAAACGCGCGGGGAGGCGGCCTTCGCAGCCCGCAATGTCATCGATGGTGAAAAGGCGAGCGCGGGCCACGGCTTCTGGCCCTATACAAGCTGGGGCATCAACCGCGATCCCGAAGCTTCGCTGACGCTTGTATTCGGCCGCGCGGTCCTCATCGACCAGCTGACTTTTTACCTGCGGGCGGACTTTCCCCATGATGCCTGGTGGGAAAAAGCGAGCGTCACTTTTTCCGACGGCGAAAGCGCAAGCTTTTCCCTGCAAAAAACCGGAGCTGCCCAGAGTTTCCCGGTCGCACCGCGCCAGGTGGAATGGATCCGTCTGCATGATCTAAAAAAAGCCGACGATCCTTCGCCTTTTCCCGCGCTGACGCAGATCGAGGTCTGGGGAGCGGATCTGCGGGAAGCGCCGTAGTTCCAGATCGCCCCTTTCGGAGCACAGAGCTACGACCCGGTTTTGCTGGAAGTCCTTTAGCTGTGCGCGATGCCGCGCAGGTCGCGCATCATGTCGCGGTAGCGGTGCTGGCTGCCGCGCAGATGCGCCTGCATCGCCAGCTTCGCGGCCTGTTCGTTCCGGTCCGATATGGCGATGACGATGGCTTCATGTTCCTTGTGGATCAATCGCCGGTAAGCTGTCTGGTCGTTCTCGCCGGTTTCGGAAACCACGCGCGATTGTGGAATCACGGCCTGACCGTGCAGCTCGAGGAACTGTGTGAAGAGTGGATTGTTGGTGGCGGCCGCAATGGCGAGATGCAGCGCCAGATCCGCCTCGCGAATGGAGCGGTTCTCTTCGATACATTGCAGAAGCCGGGCGTGACAGTCGAAAATCGCTTCCTCCTGCGAAGGCGAACGGCGGAGGGCGGCGAGCCCTGCCGCTTCGATTTCGAGCGGCGTCCTGATTTCCAGCACCTCCAGATCGGAAGAGAGCCGGGCGCGGTCGATACCGGGTGTGGGTGACGCGTCTTTTTCACGCTTCAGCACGAAAATGCCCGCCCCCTGACGTACCTCCACCAGCCCGTCGCAGCGTAGCGCCGTCACCGCCTCGCGCACCACGGTGCGGCTGACGCCATGGGTTTCCGTCATCTCGATTTCGCTGGGCAGGCGGTCGCCGGGTCCATATTGCCCGGAGGCAATCGCATTTCTCAGGCTGAGGCTAACTCTGCTGACCAGAGAACCGGAGGATTTGCTGCGCTGTTTTTGCTGTTCAGGCACGTCGGTCACCATGCATTAAAATCGAGGCAGGCGTGAAGCCTGTCAAATATGTATGATGAATTTCAGTAAAACTCAATGATCATACCAATTTTACCCGCCTTCGTGCAGAGGACGCGCAGAATGGTATTAAAAATCTCCGGCTTCTGACCGGAGTCACTAGGCCGGGCCGGCAAACTGCTCCGTGGAAACGGCATGTAGCGCCCTGCCGGTCCTGAAAAAGCTTTCGATATTGCCGATCGTGGTGTCCGCGATGTTCCTGAGGGCCTCCTGCGTGAAGAAACCCTGATGGCCGGTGACCAGAACATTGGGAAAGGTCAGCAGCCGAGCGAAAACATCGTCGCGCAGCACGTCGTTGGAAAGATCCTCGAAAAAGAGATCGGCCTCTTCTTCATAAACATCGATGCCGAGACTGCCGATTGTGCCGTCTTTCAGACCCGCAATCGCCGCCTGCGTGTCGATGATGGCGCCGCGGCTGGTATTGACGAGCATCACGCCCTTTTTCAAAAGCGGCAGCGTCTCCCGGCGAATGAGGTGACGGGTCTCCGGTGTAAGCGGGCACATCAGCGCCAGAATGTCCGATGTCCGAAACAGTTCCTCGCGCGTGACGTAGACCATGCCCAGTGCTTCGCAATCCGGATTTGGCCGTACGTCATGGCCAACGAGACGGCAGCCGAAGCCGGCCGCAATGCGCGCGAAAATCGCCCCGATCTTGCCCGTGCCGATAATGCCGACCGTCTTGCCGTGAAGGTCGAAGCCAAGCAGGCCATCGACGGCGAAGTTTCCTTCGCGGACACGGTTATAGGCGCGATGGATCTTGCGGTTGAGCGACAGGATGAGCGCCATGGTGTGTTCGGCGACCGCATAGGGTGAATAGGCCGGCACGCGCGCAACGGTCAGGCCGAGCTTTTCGGCCGTGGCTAGATCGACCTGATTGAAACCGGCGCAGCGCAGGGCGATGAGCCGAACACCCATTTTCGCAAGCTTTTCAAGCACTGGCCGCGACAGGTCGTCATTTACAAAGGCGCAGATGGCCGCCGCTCCCTCCGCCAGCGCCACTGTCTCGAGAGACAGGCGTGCTTCGCAATATCGCATCCGCATGCCAGCATGGGCGGCAGCGTCAAGGAACTGCCTGTCATAGGGTTTGGCGCTGTAGACCACGATCCGCATCTGTTTCTCCAGTCTCCAAACAAAAGCTGCCGTTACAGTGCGACGCGTCCGGCAGGTGGCTTAGCTACGAAGGCCCGGTGCTTCCTGTCCCGTGCTTTCCACATATTCGGTATAGCCGCCGCCATATTGGTGGATGCCATCGGGCGTCAGTTCCAGCACCCGGTTGGAAAGCGCGGCGAGGAAATGGCGGTCGTGCGAAACGAACAGCATCGTGCCCTCATAATCCGACAGGGCCTTGATCAGCATTTCCTTGGTGTCGAGATCGAGATGGTTGGTCGGCTCGTCCAGCACGAGGAAGTTCGGCGGATCGAACAGCATGGCGGCCATGACGAGACGGGCCTTTTCGCCGCCGGAAAGAACACGGCAGCGTTTTTCCACGTCGTCGCCGGAAAAGCCGAAACAGCCGGCAAGGGCGCGCAACGGCGCCTGCCCCGCCTTCGGAAAACGCTCCTCCAGCCATTCGAGAATGGTGCTGTCGCCATCCAGAACATCCATGGCGTGCTGGGCGAAATAGCCGAGCTTGACGCTGGCGCCGAGCGTGACATTGCCGGAATCCGGTTCCGTCGTGCCGGTCACCAGCTTCAGCAGCGTCGATTTTCCAGCGCCGTTGACGCCCATGATGCACCAGCGTTCCTTGCGCCGCACCATGAAATCGAGCTCGCCATAGATCGTGCGGCTGCCATAGGCCTTGTTTACCTTCTTCAGCGCCACGACATCCTCGCCCGACCGGGGCGCCGGCGCGAATTCGAAAGCCACCGTCTGACGCCGTTTTGGCGGCTCGACGCGGTCGATCTTCTCGAGTTTCTTCACGCGGCTCTGCACCTGCGAGGCGTGCGAAGCGCGGGCCTTGAAACGTTCGATGAACTTGATTTCCTTGGCGAGCATGGCCTGCTGGCGTTCGAACTGCGCCTGCTGCTGCTTTTCGTTCTGTGCGCGC
The DNA here is from genome assembly GCF_006970545.1 of Agrobacterium sp. T29. Classification (NCBI taxonomy): domain Bacteria; kingdom Pseudomonadati; phylum Pseudomonadota; class Alphaproteobacteria; order Hyphomicrobiales; family Rhizobiaceae; genus Agrobacterium; species Agrobacterium sp. T29. The sequence continues at coordinate 996,949 of NZ_CP040641.1, read as the reverse complement.
TGCTGTTCGTAAAAGCCGTAGTCACCGGAATAGGTGGTGAGATTGCCGGCATCGATTTCGATGATCTTGGTGACGATGCGGTTCATGAATTCGCGGTCATGCGACGTCATCAGCAAAGCGCCGTCGTAGTTTTTCAGGAAATCCTCGAGCCAGATCAGGCTTTCGAGATCGAGATGGTTCGACGGTTCGTCGAGGAGCATCACGTCCGGGCGCATCAACAGGATACGCGCAAGCGCCACGCGCATCTTCCAGCCGCCGGAAAGCTTGGAAACATCGCCGTCCATCATCTCCTGGCTGAAGCTCAACCCGTCCAGCACTTCGCGCGCACGGCCTTCCAGCGCGTAGCCGTCCAGTTCCTCATAACGCGCCTGCACTTCGCCGTAACGTTCGATGATGGCGTCCATCTCGTCCATCCGGTCGGGATCGGACATGGCGGCTTCCAGTTCCCGAAGTTCGGCCGCCACTTCGCTGACGGGGCCTGCGCCTTCCATGACTTCCGCGACGGCCGAGCGGCCGGACATTTCACCGACATCCTGATCGAAATAACCGACCGTCATGCCCTTTTCGACGACGACCTGGCCCTCGTCGGGCTGTTCTTCGCCGGTGATCATCCGGAACAGTGTCGTCTTGCCGGCACCGTTCGGACCGACAAGGCCGATCTTCTCGCCGCGATTGAGCGCGGCGGAGGCCTCGATATAGAGAATACGGTGACTGTTCGACTTGCTGATGTTTTCGATGCGGATCATGACAGGGCCTGTGAATGGGAGCGGCCCTCCTATGCCACGGGCCGTCGCCGCTGTCACCTGCCGCACACGTCTTGTCAGCCATGCAGCCGACAAGACGCTCCGGAAACAGATCAGTTGGTGAGCGTGGCTATGCTGCCGGCAGCCTTGCGGGCGATTTCGCCAAAGGCTGTGACGATCTGCTCCATGTTTTCCGGCGCGTAATAATTGTCGAGGCTCGATGCGCAATATTGCAACAGCGACTTGCCCTTGTCCGGCGCCATGAAGGCGACGCTGAAAATCTTGATCCCGTCTTTCTTGGCGGTCTCGCAGGTGGTGCGCACGGACTGGTCGATGCTGGAGTTCCACGAGGCGCTGTTGCCCGTCATTTCACCGTCGGTCATGAGAACAATATAGCGCTCGAAGGATTCGTTCCCCTGCGCTTTATGTGCTTTCGCTTCATCGGTGTTGGCTTTTTTTAGGGCGTTATAGGCGGCGGTCAGGCTGCTGCGGGCATCGGTGCCGCCGGTAGGGAATTCCGGGATTTGCTTGTCCACGTAGCTGACAACGCTGCTCGTACCCCAGCTGATGGGCTGAGCCGGATAGGTCTCATGTGTATAGACCGAGGCACCTGTGCGAACGAGCTCGGAACCGCCGCTCGCGGTATAGGTCGGATCAGCTTTGTTCAATGTTGCGACGAGGAACCCGACGGCCGTTTTGAGCGAGGTGGCCTTGTTGACATAGCAGGGACTGGACGTGACCTGCGCTTCGCTCTTGCCCCAATTGCTGGAAGTGTAGTTCGGGCACGATTTTTTCGCGGTATTGATGGTATCCGTCTTGAATGACATCGAACCGGAACGATCAAGCGCCAGATACATGGAGATCGGTGCGCCCTTGTTGACGGTGCTCTTTGCGGTGCCGGTTACCGAAAGGTCGAGTGTTTTTGCGCCAATGAACCCGAGCAGCGGATTGAGCTGCACTCGGTGGTTGATCGTGGTCTCGACGGTGTAGGTCTTGCCGCGGGCATTTTCGCTTGTTGTAATATTGGTTGGAGAATTCTGCTCCAGTTCCTTTTTCTCTTCCTCGGTCAGGTTCTTTTCCATCTGGGCCGCGATGAAGTTCTTGGCGATTTCCTTGATCTGCTCGTCCGTCAGGTCCCCCATTTTCAAACGGGCTTCGGTGGCCGCCGCAAGGGCTGCAGAATCCGCGGTATTCTGCATATCCGCTTTCACCTGCATCACATTTGCCAACTCCATGCCGGCGCCGGCAAAACCCAGCAACACCGGCAGCAGAATGGCCGTCATCATGCCGAAATTGCCGCTGGTATCGGCAAGAAAACGGCGCTTCGGTTTTTGATGTGCAGAGGCGGTCATGACGGGCTCACGGATTAGAATATTCGACTGAGCACAGAGAAGCCGCAAACGATGTAAAATCCGCTAACGTGATCGGTTCAATTTTACGCAGCGATCAAATTGGAGCAGTTTTCGAAGTATTTTCAAGAATTGTTGGCGCGATGGCCGCAATAATACACATCGTGTCATTATTGGACGGGGATGACGTCGACGGCCTGTTTTATCTGCTGGTTGCCATAGCTCTTCAAGACACCGATCACGGGGGCGACATCGGAATAGTCCCGGCCGTAACCGACGACGATATGGTCGCTTCCGGCGACGATATCATTGGTGGGATCGAGTTCCAGATAACCGGCGGCTTCTCCGCACCAGACGCGAACCCAGGCATGCATTGCATCGGCGCCTTCAAGCCGTTCCTTGCCCGGTGGCGGAATGGTGCGCAGGAAACCGCTGACATAACCGGCGGGAATGCCGAGGCTGCGCAGCGCCATGATCATGATGTGCGAAAAATCCTGGCACACGCCGCGCTTCAGCTTGAAAGCTTCCGATGGCGTCGTATCGACGGTCGTCGCCTCGCCGTCATAGGTAAAGTCCTTGTGGATGCGTTTGCACAGAGAGAGCGCGATTTCGCGAATGGTCATTCCCGGTTTCAGCAATTCCCGGGCATAGGCGGATATCGCCGCATCCATTCCGATCCTCGGGCTCGCACCGATGAAGTGGTGCGGCGACTGGAAATCGAGCGACCAGACATCGGCCAGGTCCTGCGGCAGGCGGGAAAGCTCGGGCGAAAAATCCGCCGTCAGCGCCGGCGCCTCCACCATCACGCGGGCCTGCATGCGGATATCCAGCTTTTCATGCGGCGCGCGCAGATGCACTGACGTTGCCGATTGATGAAAGAAGTCCTCGAAGGTGGCACGTTCTTCCGGCACCGGCGAAACATCGATGGAGCCGGCGACAAGCCGCTGCCGGCCTGGGATGGAGAGCGGCAGGACACGGATGATGTGGCGCGCGCCGTGGGCCAGCGTGTCGTAGGTGTAACCCATATGCAGGGAAAGATCGTAAAGCATAGGATTATCCGAGATAGGTCCGGGCCAGAACATCGGAGAGATGTTCCATGTCGGTTTCGAGCTGGCGATAGATCGCGCCGTTCATGTTTTCCGGCGTCATGACCGCAAGCCCGGAATGCAGACGCATCGCCTCGCGGTAGAAGGGCGACATCTGGCCGTTCACGAAGGCGTTCGGAAGCTGTTCCACCTCGGTGCGGATCTCGTTCAGCTGGAACAGGATCGAGCGGGGATTGAGCGGGTCGAGCGCCAGAAGATCGGTCACGGTCAGGCCGGCCGTATTGACGTTGTAGCGCCGGCGATGGGTCATGACGCTGTCGCCTATTTCGAGCAGCATGTCATAGGAACCGTCAGGCGCATCCGGGCCGGTCATATGGCCGAGAAGACGTGTCATATGCAGGCCGCGCTCCAGGTAACGACCGATCGACAGGAAACGCCAGCCGGTGAAGCGATACATGTTTTCGTGCACGAGACCGGCAAAGCCCGCAAGTTTGCGCAGCAGGATCGTCATGGCATGGGTGGCGTCGTCGCCGGGGGCCACTTTCGCGTGGAAACGGCGGGCGGTCTTGGCAAGGTCGTTCAGCGCCAGCCACCCGTCAGGCGAAAAGCGGTCGCGGATATTGCTGGCGGAATAAAGCGCGCTGTTGATGTTGTTCAGCAGGCTTTCCGGCACGGCATCGTTCATCTCCACATCGAGCGCTTCGAGATAGCGTGTCACATGCGCGAGCAGAGGCTGGCGCGGATCAGCGGATTCGGCATAACGCCCGTGCCAGGCGCGCAGGATGCGCAGGGCGCCTTCCGAACGCTCGATATAACGGCCGAGCCAGAAGAGATTGTCGGCTGCGCGGCTCGGCAGGCTGCCCGGCATATTGCGGGTAAAGCTTTCTTCCGCCGGCAGTAGCGTGGTGCGTTCCACCGGCTTGTCGCTGACGATCCATACATCCGCAGCGCTTCCGCCCGATTGCATTGCGATGGCGGAGACATCGTTGCTGCTGCCGATACGGGCAAAGCCGCCGGGCATGATCTGCCAGCCATCCTGGGTGCGCGCGGCAAAAACGCGAAGGCTCATCGGGCGCGGCACGAGCTTGTTGTCGATATAGGCCGGGGTTGTCGAAAGCGTCACCACTTCCTGTCCCACCAGCCTGTGGCCGTCGGAGGCGAGCCAGTCGCTGATCGATTCCTTCGCCGTTTCGCGCAGCGACGAGCCGAGCACGGACTGACCGTTATCGTCGAAGAAGGGAAGCCTTGAGTAAGCCGGGCCGATGACCATGCCTTCGATATTGCCGGCGACATGGCGACGTTCCGATTCCTGCCCGCACCACCAGGTGGCAATCGATGGCAGTTTCAGCTCCTCGCCCAGAATGTGGCGGCAGATGCGCGGCATGAAGGCGAGCAGCGCCCGCGTCTCGAGAATGCCGCTGCCGAGCGCATTGACGACGGTGAGCGCTTCATTGCGCAGCGCCTGCACCATGCCCGGCGTGCCGATATGGGATTGCTGGTTCAGTTCCAGCGGATCCGAGTAGGAGGCGTCGAGACGCCGCCAGAGAACGCCGACCGGTTTCAGTCCCGCTACGGTTCTGACCATGACGCGGCCGTTGACGACGGTGAGGTCTTCGCCTTCCAGCAGCATGAAGCCGAGATAACGGGCGATATAGGCGTGTTCGAAATAGGTTTCGTTGGCGGGGCCGGGCGTCAACACGGCGATCCGGTCGTCGGGGTGCTTTCTTTGCGCCTGCAACGTGTCGCGGAAAGCGCCGAAAAACGAGGCCAGACGATGCACATGGGTTTCGGCATAGATATCGGAAAGTGCACGGGTGGTGGCCACCCGGTTTTCGAGCGCGAAACCCGCACCGGAAGGCGCCTGTGTCCTGTCGGCCAGCACCCACCAGTTGCCGTCAGGTCCGCGCCCGATCTCGAAGGAACAGAAATGCAGATAATGGCCGCTTGCCGGTTTCACGCCGACCATGGGCCGCAGATATTCCGGATTGGAGGCGATCAGGGCCGGGGGTACGAAACCTTCTTTGACCAGCCGGTTTTCGCCGTAAAAATCGGCCACCATGGCTTCCAGAAGATTGGCGCGCTGTTTCAGCCCTTCGGAGAGAACCGCCCATTCCCTGTCGTCGATCAGCACCGGAATATGGGAGATCGGCCAGTTTCTTTCGCTGCTGCCCTTGCCGTAATCGCGGTAGAACACGCCGGCATCCCGCAGATAGCGGTCGGTGCGGGCAAAGCGCTCGTGCAATTCCCGTTCCGACATGCGCGACAGGGCGTCGAGCAGGGTCTTCCAGACCGGCCTGACCTTGCCGTTGGTATCGAGCATTTCGTCGGCAACGCCCGGCAAGGGGGAATATTCAAGCCCACGCGGTTGCGCGCTCGTTTCCGTCTTGCGTTCCGTTGCCGGGGCTTTGGACAATTTACACTCCGTAAGGCCGACGCAGATCGAGCGTCAGCGGAAATTCTGGCGACACGGTTTCCGCTTGTAGCGGATATTGCCCTGCCGTATGCCCCCATGGTTCGAAACGGGCGAGGCGGCGTGCCTCGGCCTCATTGCCGTTGACGGGAAACGTCTCGTAATTGCGCCCGCCCGGATGAGCAACATGGTAGATGCATCCGCCGATCGATCGCCTCGACCATGTATCATAAATGTCAAAGGTCAAGGGTGAATTGACGGGCAGAACGGGATGCAGGCCGGAAGCGGGCTGCCATGCCTTGAAGCGAACGCCGGCGACCGCGACGCTGCGGTTTTCCGTCGGGGTCAGCGGCACGGCGCGGCCGTTGCAGGCCACCGCGTAACGGGCGGAATTGGAGGTTTCCAGCCGCACCTGCAGGCGCTCGACGGAGCTGTCGACATAACGCACGGTTCCGCCGATGGCGCCCTGTTCGCCCATCACATGCCAGGGCTCCAGCGCCTGGCGCAGTTCCAGCTTCGCGCCCTCATATTCCACTTCCCCGAAGAAGGGGAAACGGAATTCCTGCTGGGCAGTGAACCATTCCGGCTTGAGGTCGAAACCATTTTCCCTGAGGTCGGCAAGCACGTCGAGGAAATCCGCCCAGATATAATGCGGCAGCATGAAGCGGTCGGCGAGCGCTGTACCCCAGCGCACGAATTTGCCGGCGGCCGGATTTTTCCAGAAGCGGGCGATGAGGGCGCGCACCAGCAATTGCTGGGCGAGCGACATGCGCGCGTTGGGCGGCATTTCGAAACCACGGAATTCCACCAGCCCAAGGCGGCCGGTCGGCCCGTCAGGCGAAAACAGCTTGTCGATGCAGATTTCGGCGCGGTGGGTATTGCCCGTCACATCCGTCAGAAGATTGCGGAACAGCCGGTCGACCAGCCATGGCAGCGGCGGCACGCCTTCTCCGGGGGCAGGCACCTGCGCAAGCGCGATCTCCAGCTCGTAGAGACTGTCGTGGCGGGCTTCGTCGATACGCGGCGCCTGGCTCGTCGGGCCGATGAAGAGACCTGAGAAAAGGTAGGAGAGCGAGGGATGCCGCTGCCAGTGCAGAACGAGGCTTTTGAGAAGATCGGGCCGGCGCAGGAAGGGGCTGTCATTGGGGTTGGCGCCGCCCACGACCACATGGTTGCCGCCGCCGGTGCCGGTGTGGCGGCCATCGATCATGAACTTGTCGGCGCCGAGACGCGACTGACGCGCTTCCTCATAAACAGCCGTGGTGATGTCGACGCAATCCTTCCAGCCCGCGGCGGGGTGGATGTTGACCTCGATGACGCCGGGATCGGGTGCGACGCGGATGACATTGACGCGCTCGTCATGCGGCGGCGCATAACCCTCGATATGGACGGGCAAACCAAGATCGGCGGCTGCCGCTTCCGCTGCTGCAATCAGTTCGAGATAGTCCTCGATGCGCTCGACCGGCGGCATGAAGACGCAGAGCCTTCCGTCACGCGGTTCCACCGACATGGCGGTGCGCACCGCGCCGCCGATTTCGCCGAGCGTCTGTTCGATGCGCTCCTGCCCCGGGGCCTCGCTGGCATGGAAGGAGGCTTCGGGCATGGCGCGGCCCGATGGCGTCAGGACATCGGGAAGCGGACCACGGGGGATCGAAGGATCGGCCTCATGAATATAGGGATAGGCGGATGGCGGCACATAGGGCAGGGTGCCAAGCGGCAGACGGTAACCCACCGGGCTGTCACCCGGAACGAGGAATATTTTTCCGCGCCGCGTCTTCCATTTTTCGCTGATCCAGCGCTTGCCGGCGGCGCGCGCATTCCACGCCTGAACGGGAAGAATATAGCCGGTCGGTGTCGTCAGTCCCCGCTCGAAGACGCGGGCCATGCGGTTTCGCTCCTCCGGGTCTTTCAGCTTGGAATTGGACGGGTCGACATTGTCGGGAAGGCTGCCTTCCTTGATGATCCATTCGGCCGGATCCTCATAGGCCGGCAGCACCAGCTCAGGCTCGATGCCAAGATGGGCGGCTATGCCGCCCAGCAGTTTCTGCGCATCTTCCGCCTTGACGCCCGTATTTGCGCCCTCCTCGGCGATCAGCGCCGGGTTCTGCCAGATCGGCAGGCCGTCCTTGCGCCAATAGAGCGAGAAGGTCCAGCGCGGCAGGCTTTCGCCTGGATACCATTTCCCCTGCCCGTAATGCAGAAAGCCGCCCGGTGCGAAACGCTCACGCAGGCGGCGGATCAGGGCATCGGCCTTTTCACGCTTTGTCGGCCCGACCGCGCCGGTGTTCCATTCGTCGGATTCGAAATCGTCGATGGAAACGAAGGTCGGTTCGCCGCCCATGGTCAACCGGACGTCATGGCTGTTCAGAACGTCATCGACCTCCTGGCCGAGCGCATTGAGTTCCTCCCAGCTTTCATCCGAAAAGGGTTTGGTGATGCGCGGCGTTTCGGCAACCCGCCGGACCTGCATATCGAAGGCGAATTCCGTATTGGCATGGCCGTAATAACCGCCGGAAATCGGCGCCGCATTGCGGTAATGCGGCGTTGCCGCCAGCGGAATATGGCTCTCGCCCGTCAGAAGTCCCGAGGTGGGGTCGAGGCCGATCCAGCCGGCGCCGGGCATATAGACTTCGGCCCAGGCGTGCAGATCGGTGAAGTCCACTTCGGTGCCGGATGGGCCATCCAGCGCCTTGAGATCGGGGGTGAGCTGAATGAGATATCCCGATACGAAACGGGCAGCGAGGCCAAGATGCCGTAGAACCTGCACCAGCAGCCAGCTGGTATCGCGGCAGGACCCCTTGCCGGAAGCGAGCGTTTCCTCCGGCGTCTGGACGCCCGGTTCCATGCGGATGACGTAACCGATCTCCTGTTGCAGGCGGGCATTGAGGCCAACGACCATGTCCACCGTCTGCTGCCCCGGCGTGCGGTCGACGGTGGCCATGAAGGCGGCGAGCAGCGGGCCTGTCGGCTCCGGCTTCATGTAGATGGAAAGGTCGTCGCGCAATTCCTGCGGATAGTCGAAGGGCCACTTTGTCGCCTCTTCCTCCACAAAGAAATCGAACGGATTGTAAACCGTCATATCGGCGACAAGATCGACCTCGATCTTAAATTCCGTCGCCGGCTCGGGAAAAACGAAGCGGGCGAGGTAATTGCCGTAGGGATCCTGCTGAAGGTTCACGAAGTGATTAGAGGGCGAAACCTTGAGCGAATGGCTGATGACGCGGGTTCTGGAGTGCGAGGCGGGCTTTAATCTTATGATCTGTGGTCCAAGGCGAACCGGATTGTCGTATTTATAATGCGTCAGATGATAGATGCTCGCTTTGATCGCCATTAATCTGCCTTGCCCGGTTTTCCGGCTTATGCGGTTTGTCCGCCCCTCTGAAATTATTCGGATTTTGTGCAATGCAGGAAAAGAAAGCAAGGATCATTTCCGGGGGCAACCGCATTGTTGGTCGAGGCCGCGATATTTGCCCGCGGTAAGAATTGTCCGGGCTTTTCAATCATCGCCGCTGAGATTTCGCCGGGATTGTGGACAAGGTCGAACGGCGTGTTATTGCTTGGCAACGAGAGGCGCAGAATCGCGACCCGCTTTCTTTGCCGACTGACGTTTCGGAATGGAATGAATGGCAACAACGGTGACCGACGATCAGCGCAAAAGCGCGGCTAATCTTTCGGGTTTCGATCTCGATTTCCCGGCGCAGCTGCGCATGATGGGGCGTGCCTTCTGGACCTCGCCAGTGCGCACCCGGCTGATCTTGCTGTCGATAGCGCTGCTCACGGTGATATTGCTCACCGCCTATGGGCAGATAAGGCTCAATGAATGGAACGCGCCGTTTTACAACGCGCTGGAGCGGCGCGATCTTGCCGCCTTCATTCACCAGCTGGAGGTCTTCGCCATCATCGCGGGGCTGTTGCTTCTCCTCAACGTCATCCAGACCTGGCTGAACCAGATGACGGCGCTGAACATGCGCGAGGGCCTTGCCAAGGATATGGTGGATCAATGGCTGAAACCGGGGCGTGCCGCCCGTCTTGCCGGTTTCGGCACCATTGCGATCAACCCCGACCAGCGCCTGCATGACGATGTCCGCAACCTTGCTGAAAGCAGCACGGCGCTTTCCATCGGTCTCGTCAATGCGACGATCCTGCTCGTCAGCTTTATCGGCGTCCTCTGGTCGCTCTCGGCCGGCTTTGCCATCACCATCGGCGGCGATACCTATGCGATCCCCGGTTATATGGTCTGGGCGGCGATCCTTTACGCCGGTTCGGCTTCCCTGCTCAGCAATCTCGTCGGTTATCGGCTGGTGGGGCTGAATGCTGAGCGTTATTCCAAAGAGGCGGAACTTCGCTTCTCACTGATGCGGGCCAGTGAAAATCTTGCCGCCATTGCCCTTGCACGCGGCGAAAAGAACGAAAGGCGGCGGATAGGCATCGATATTGATGCGGTGCTCGGCGTCATTCGCGGGCTCGCCATGGCGCTGACGCATCTGACGTGGGTTTCGGCAGGATATGGCTGGCTGGCGGTGGTGGCGCCGATCCTGATCGCGGCTCCGGTTTATTTCTCCGGCAACCTCACCTTCGGCGGGCTGATGATGGCCGTCGGTGCGTTCAACCAGGTCAACACGGCGCTGCGCTGGTACATCGACAATTTCGGGCCGATCGCCAGCTGGAAAGCGACGTTGCAGCGCGTTTCGGTGTTCCGTAACGCGCTTATCCAGATGGACAGCGTCGAACAGCACGGCCTGGCGATCGATCTGCAACGCAGCGCGGAGAATGAAAAAATCCGCCTCCAGTCGGTAGTGATCTGCCGCGATGCGGGTGGGCAGGATCTGGATCGCGGCTTCCAGCTGCGCGAGAGCGAAGTCGAGATCGGGCCGGGCGAACGGCTGATGATCAATGGCGAGCAGGGCGTGAACCGAAGGCTGCTGTTTGCGGCCATGGCGGGCCTGTGGCCATGGGGGCAGGGCAGAATACAGATGCCCGAGCAGTCGGACACGCTTTTCATCGCTCAGCACGGCTATCTGCCGGCGGGATCGCTGCGTGAAATCCTCGCCTATCCGCGCGCGCCCCAGCGTTTTGCCGACACGGATTATGTCTCGGCGCTCACTGCCTGCGGGCTCGGCGAGATGGCATCCCGTCTCGAGGAAAACATTCGCTGGGACAAAAAACTGGATTCGGATGAGCAGGCCAGCATCCGGGTGGCCAATGCCCTGCTGCTGAAGCCGAAATTCGTCGTTATCGACGATTTGCTCGAAGGGCTGGAAAAACAGACGCAGGATACGCTGGCGGACGTTCTGAACGGGATCGAAGGTGCGGCGATCATCTATATCGGCCGGTCGGAAACATTCCTTTCGGTTCTCGCTCCGGCTGTGGCGCATCTCGACCATACCACGCAGAAGGAAAATATCTCCAGGGCCGGGAGCGCTCCGGAATAGGTCATCGGGCCATTCGGCTGTTCGGAGCGGACTAGAGCCGCAAATGCCATTTGTCCGAATCGAGCCGCTGCTGTTTGGCAAGGCTTATGGTGGTGTCCGGCTCCACCTGCGAACGCAGGGCAAGGGTGCCGGTCGCCAGGCTGATGGCGACGACGCTGGCGACCGCCAGGACGATACGGTCGTAGCGCTGCTGTATTGTGTTGTTTCCACTCCAGTCATAGGCCATTCGCACGCCCTCGCGTTTTTTGGAATCGTGCCTCATCATGGTTAACCGAAGCTTACGATGGCTCTGTGATTCCTTGCTGTTTTGGAAGGGCTGCCGCGACAAATCGGCTATTGGCGGATGGTGTGCGGTTGTTTAAGTCCGGCAGCGGGAGGCTTGTGAAAGGACTTTGAGACATGGACCAGCAACCGCCCGCCGATATGGAACTCACGCTCAGAACGCTTGCGATGCCCGCCGATGCCAACCCGGCCGGCGATATTTTCGGCGGCTGGGTCATGTCGCAGATGGACCTTGCCGCTTTCGTCCGCGCCAATGATGTGGCCGGCGGCCGCACCGTCACCGTCGCAGTCAACGAGATCGTCTTCAAGAAGCCGGTCAAGATCGGCGATACATTGTGTGTCTACACCAAAATCGAAAAGATCGGCCGCACCTCTGTCACGTTGAAAATCGAGGCCTGGACCCGCAGGCACTATCAGGATTCACGCGAAAAGGTGACGGAGGCCGTTTTCATCATGGTCGCGGTGGACGACAACGGCGATCCGCGTCCTGTCCGCAAGGAGGCGTGAGGCGGCTTCCGCTTTTTCTTTTTAAAGCAATTCCGAAGCGCCTGCGAAAGATTAAAAGCATCGGCGTTTCGGATTTTTCGCAATTCGATATCCGTCCGCTCAATACTTTAGAAATATCCAATTTATTTATCAATTTTTGCGATCAAGATATGGAATAGGACGGGGATCAGGCTTTGACCATTCCAGGTGTTGTTATTGTCGGCGGCGCTCACGGCACGCTCGCCCTTGCCCGAAGCCTCGGCGCCCTGAATGTGCCTGTTTATTACCTCACCCACGATTCCCCTTTGCCGGGTTGGTCGCGTTTCGTGCGGGAAACAATCCGCTGGGCCGGCCCGCATGATGCCGGGGCACTGCCGTTCCTGCGTCAAATGGCCGACAAGCATGGTTTGAAGGGCTGTCTGCTGGTGCCGTCCGGCGACGGAGAGGTCCAGCTCGTTGCGCAGCATCGTGAGGAACTGTCCTCGCTCTACAAAATCATCCTGCCTGATTGGACCGCGCTGCAATGGCTCTGCGAAAAACCGCTGCTTTATCAGCGCGCCGCAGAACTTGGCGTCAATATTCCGCGAACCTATGCGCTGGCATCGGCCGCTGATATCGATACGCTGGACATATTGTTTCCCGTCATTCTCAAGCCGAATATGGGCGGTGGCGATACCACCATCGCCAGGGCGAAAGTCATTCGCGCCGATGACCGACATGCTCTGAAAACGGCTTTTGCCGATGCGAGTGGAGAGATCGGCGCCGGCAATGTCGTCGTGCAGGAACTCATTCCGGGTGGGGGAGAAAGCCAGTTCTCCTACGCGGCGCTGTGGCTGAATGGAGAGCCGGTAGCGGAATTCACTGCCCGGCGCGCCCGGCAATATCCTGTCGATTTCGGCTATACCAGCACCCGCGTCGAGGTCGTCGACAACGGGCAAGCGGTGGATGCGGCCCGAAAAATACTGAAATCGGCCGGCCATAGCGGGCTGGTCGAGGCGGAATTCAAGCTCGACGGCCGGGACGGCAAGCTCAAGCTTCTCGATGTCAATCCACGCCCATGGTCATGGTTTGGCCTTTGCTCGGCGGCGGGCATCGACCTTGGCGCCCTGCTATGGCGGGTCGCCAATGGCGAGCCGGTCGGCCAGCCCGGCAATGTGCGGCAGGACGTTTCCTGGTCCTATCTTGTCCGCGATGCCGTTGCCGCCTTCACATTAGCCCGGAGGGGGCAGGCGAAAATCCGCGACTATTTCGCGTCTCTGGGCAATATCCGCAGCTGGGCCGCCTTTGCGCCGAACGATCCCTTGCCGGGTCTGATCGATCTGCCGCTGACGGTCTCGAGAGTCGTGAGAAAACGCCTTCTTCCCGGCCTGACATCAGGACAATCGGGGAGGATGTTTTTTCAGCCGATAAAACGCCTTGTGAAATATGGAGCCATAAGGGCGGGGCTGGAGGTGAGTTCTCTCTCGGCCGTCCGTTCGGCATTTCCGTCTTTCGCCGGGCGCGGTGTGATCTTCACGCTTCATCATGTGCGCCCCGGAGGGGTTGTTTCGGTTTTCGCACCCAATGTGCAATTGTCCGTCACGCCGCAATTTCTGGAAGAGGCGATACAGGCCGCACTCGAATGCGGTCTTGTTCCAGTCCATCTGCACGATCTGCCGGCTCTGCTTGCCGATAATCACGAGGGCCGGTCGTTCTGCGCCTTCACGCTTGATGACGGCTATCGAAACAATGCCGACTATGCCGCGCCGATCTTCCGTAAATATGCCGTTCCCTACACGATTTTCATCACGCCGGGTTTTGTGGAGCGAACACGCAGCCTCTGGTGGGAGACCGCTGCTCTCCTGACGCAGAAAGCCGCGTCGTTCGAATTCGATTTCGGGGCGGGGCCGGAACAGGTGGCATGCGCCAGCCCTTCGCAGAAAGCGGAGGCATTCACGCGGCTTGAAGATTTCGTCCAGAACTTTTCGGAAGACGAGGCGGTGGAAAGGATCGATCGTGTCGCGAGGCAGCATGGCGTCGACCCCATCGCGATCGTGGACGAACTTGTCATGGATGAAGATGAGCTCAGGGCGCTGGCGAAGGACCCTCTGGTGCATTTCGGCGCGCATACCATGACGCATGTGAATATGCGTAAGGTGGATGCCGCGCGTCTGGCCTATGAGATTGCGGAATCGACGCGCCGTGTGGAAGCTTATGCCGGCCATCGGCCACGGTCCTTTTCCTATCCCTATGGCTGGGTAAAGGCCGTGGGAGAACGTGAAGCGAAAGCGGTTCACGATGCAGGATTTTCCGCAGCCGTGACCACGCAGGCTGGCGTTATCGGTCCCCGCAGCCTTGAAAAGCCGACGCAGTTGCCGCGTGTATCGCTGAATGGACGCTTTCAGAAAAAGCGCTTCGTCAAGGCGCTCATCTCGGGCCTGCCTTTCCGGTTCATCTAGCGACGTTGTTCGTTCGCCATCGCTCGGCCGTCTCGCCATATATGGCTGCGGCCCGCGTTTGGCGTTCTCTTTTGCCGTTTCCGATTTCTTCTCTCGTTTTTTGAGCCTCTCTGCGGCTGATTGGCCAGCCCGAAAATCTGCGCCATAATTTTTGTTATTCACATCCATTTATCTATTGATTATAAATAAATTTATCGACCTAAAACATTACAACTTTTATGAAGGCCTCGCCCGTGCTGCTGATTTTTGCCGATGATCTGACCGGAGCGCTCGACGCCGCCGCCCCCTTTGCCGGGCGCGGGCTGGCGACCGAGGTTGCGATAGGGCTTGACGGTGTGCGTGCGGCGCTCGCGGATGCGCCTGCCGTCCTCAGCGTCAATCTCGGTTGCCGCGATGGCGAGGCGGATGAAGCCGGGCGTCGCACGCAGGAACTGCTGGGGCTGGTTCCGGCCGATACCATCCTTTTCAAGAAGATCGATTCCCGCCTGAAAGGGCATATTGCGGCGGAAATGGATGCGATTTCCTATCGGTACGCGCTTGTCGCGCCCGCCATTCCGGATTTCGGACGTGTCGTTATTGGCGGAGCCGTTTCCGGCTTTGGCGTCGAAGCTGCCATTCCGGTTCATGAAAGACTGGGCGGACATGCCGGCCGCTGCACGATACCCGACACGCGATCAAAGGGCGATATCAGGGACGCTCTCGCCGCCGCGCAGGCGGAAGGGGCCGATCTTCTGGTTGGCGCGCGTGGACTTGCCGAGGTGCTGGCTGAAGCGATGACGGCGCAGGCTGTTCCTGAAGCGGCGTTCATTCCACCCGGCAGGGGGCTTTTTGTCATCGGGTCTCGCGACCCGATCACGTTGCAGCAGATTGATGTTCTCAAAAGCGTCGGGCCTGTCTCGATCGTGGAGGCGCCGAATGGCGTCATGCCCCGCCACACCGATGACGGCGCCGGTCTGACGTTGGTTCAAGCGACGCAGGGTAAGGAAAATCTGTCGCCGCTTGCGGTTTCAGACCGGTTGGCGGAAGGCGTCGTGCCGCATTTTACCGCCAGGGCGGCAAGGCTGCTGTTATCGGGCGGAGCCACGGCAGAGGCCGTGCTGCGGACCATGGGCGTTTCGCGCCTGCGTCTTGACGGCGAATGCCTGCCGGGTCTTGGGGTAGGCTGGTCCGGCGATCAATGCATCATTGCGAAGTCCGGCGGTTTTGGGCAAGCTGACACGTTGAAACGGATCGCGAAAATGATGCTTGGCGACAATGACGCTGGAGAGAGCTGACCAGATGGGGCTGATGAAAGAAACGGCGCGCAAGGCACTTCCGGACATTATTTTCGAGAGAATGCACCGGGCGATCAAATCCGGCGCCTACAAGCCGGATGAGCGGCTGCCGACCGAGCATGAACTCGCCATGGAATTCGAAGTGTCGCGACCCGTCGTGCGCGAGGCGTTGCGGCGGCTGCGCGAGCAGGGGTTCATTTATTCCCGCAGAGGCTCCGGTAGCTATGTCAGGGCTTTTGGCCTGCGCGAGCCGCTTGGCTTCGGGCAGCTTGAAAACGTTGCTGATCTTCTCAACTGTTACGAATTCAGGCTGACGCTGGAGCCGGCTGCGGCGGCTGCGGCGGCCTTGCGGCACGATGGCGAGAGGCTTGCGGCGATCCGGAAGGCTCTCGAACTGATGCGGGATGCGACCAATCGCCAGTCCCACCGCGAGGATGCCGATTATCAGTTCCACCTCGCCATCGCGCGGGCGGCGCGAAACAGCTATTTCTCCACCGCGATGGAAGCGCTCAAGGACCATATTGCAATGGGAATGAAGTTCCACGGCATGTCGGTGAAGCGGGAGGCATCCGGTCTGACGCGTGTTTTCGCCGAGCATGAGGCAATCGCAAAGGCGATTGCCGATGGGGACGCAGAGGCGGCGCGCCAGTTGATGCTCCAGCATCTGACGGGATCGCGCGACCGCCTGTTCGAGTCTTCGCACACGGATTAAGCGGGTGACTGAAGACCGATGCGCGTGTCCGCGCACCGGGTTCTCTCAGAAGGCGTGGCGGTAAATGCCGAGCACGTCCTCGACGCTCATGTCGACGGGATTATTGTCCATCAGCCGGCGGATGGCATGCGCATCCTCGGCATATCGGGGAAGATCGGCCTCAGTCGCGCCATGCCGTGCGAGCGACATTTCGATACCGAGCCCGGCGCAGAAATCCGTCGCCGCCTTGCGTAGATCGTCTGGCGAAAGGTGCTCGCGAAGCCCGAGCGCTCCCGCCACTTCCGCCGTCTTCGCCGAAACCGCAGGCTGGTTGAAGGCCAGAACATGCGGAAAGACGATGGCGTTTGCCAGCCCGTGCGGCAGGTTGAGAAGCGTGCCGAGCGGATAGGCGATGGCGTGGCCGGCCGCCGTGTTGACCGGGCCGAGGCAGATGCCGCCATAATAGGAGGCAAGCATCATGCCTTCCCGCGCTTCAGTATCCGCACCGTCGCGAACGGCGCGCGCCAGATATTTGCCGACCAGCGCAAAACCCATGCGCGCGAAACCGTCGATCATCGGATGGGCCTTGCGGTTGGTGAAGGCTTCAACGCAATGGGCCATGGCATCCACCCCGGTTGCCGCCGTCACGGCCGATGGCACGGAATAGGTGAGTTCCGGATCGAGCACGGCGAAATCCGCGATCAGATAAGGGCTTTCGACCGCGATCTTGTTGCCTTTTACCGGGTCTGTGATGAGTGAACGGATGCCGGCTTCCGAGCCGGTGCCGGCGGTGGTGGCGATCTGCACCAGCCGTGTGTCGCGCCCGGCAACCCTGTTCGGCCCTGCCACATTCGCAAGCGTCTGGCCGGAATTCCAGAGCGCCGCGACCAGCTTCGCCACATCCATTACCGAACCACCGCCGAGGCCGATGACGAGATCCGGCTTGGCGGCACGTGCTGCGGCAAGGGCGGCTTCCAGCGTTGCGGTGTCGGGTTCCCCGGGAATGGCGTCGAAGATTGTGAAAGGGCCCTGCAATTGCAGCCGTTCGGCAAATTTTGCCGTCAACGGTGTGGCGATAATCAGGGTCGATGCGGTTTTTCCCGCCCAGGCGCCGACCTGTGAAATGGTACCGGCGCCAACGGAGAGCCGTCGTGGCTGGTGGATGAGAATGGGAGCTGTCGACATGGTGCTCATTCCTTCCGCTCCTTGCCCGCCACCAGCTTGCGCGCATAGGCGATGGCCGCATTCATGTTGCCGTGATTGGCGATGCCCTTGCCGGCGATATCGAAAGCCGTGCCGTGGTCGACGGAGGTGCGGTCTATCGGCAGATCGACGGAGACATTGACAGCGGTGTCGAAAGCGACAAGTTTGATCGGGATATGGCCCTGATCGTGATATTGCGCGACGACGAGATCGAAAGCACCGGAATAAGCCCGGTGGAACACGGTATCGGCGGAAATCGGTCCCTGCACCTCAATGCCTTCGGCGCGGGCGGCGGCGACCGCCGGTGCGATCTGGTCGTCATCCTCGGTGCCGAACAGGCCGTTTTCACCGCAATGCGGGTTGATGCCGGCAACCGCGATGCGCGGCCGATCGTAACCGATGCGTTTCAGATGCGCGTTGCCGGCGCGGATGGTCGCCAGAACCCGCTCCGTCGTCGCCCGGCGAATGGCCTCCTGCAGGGAGACGTGGGTGGAAACGTGAATGACCTTCAGCCGTTCGGAGGCGAGCAGCATATAGGCGGCCGAGGAGCCGGTGAGGCTTCGCAACATGCCGGTGTGCCCGTCATAATGATGACCGGCGAGATTCAAGGCTTCCTTGTTGATCGGTGCGGTGACGATGCAGCCGATTGCGCCCGCTTCGGCGTCGCGAACGGCCTTTTCGATAAAGCGGAACGCGGCGTCTCCGGCCACTGGCGACAATGTACCCCAGGGCAGCGGCGCCCCCTCCATGGGCAGGTCGACCACGTGCTGAGAAAGGTCGATATCAACGCCGAGCGCATCCCGTGCCGCTTCCAGCGTCGCGAGGTTGCCGTAAATCCGCGTCGCCGCACGATCCGGGGCAGACATTTCTGCGAGCGCCCGCACCGTGATCTCGGGGCCGACGCCGCAGGGGTCGCCCATGGTGATGCCAATGATGTTGCTCATCTCTGTCTCCCGTCGTTCTCGTTAGCCCAGCCGGGCGCCAGCCGGACATATTTGATTGCGCGGCGATGATAGGTGTAGCTCGCATGCAGCGTACCGTCCGGCGCTTCCAGAAGCCACGGATAGGACATTTCCAGATTGCGCCCATCGGTCGAATCGTTCGAAAGGCAGGTGCCCGGTCCGTCTTCGATCAGTATCCGGGTGGTAAAACTGCGCCCGTCATCGTCGGACAGGCAGATAGAAACCGGCGCGCGCGGCACGCCCCAGACCGGTACACAGCCGCCGCTCGGATCGGCATCCGGCCTGTCGTCTTCCTCTCCCAGCTCGTCATAAAGCGAGGCGCGGCGGTCGCTCGACTGCGCGGCGTTGACGGGGTTGCAGATCATAGCCAGCCTGCCATCGTTGAGACTGATCACGGCAATGGAGGAATTATTGTTGGGCACATCGGTCGGCTTTGGCTTTGACCACGAGCGGCCGCCATCGGTGCTTTCGGTGCGATAGACGAAATCGGCCTGACGGCGGCGGAAGAAGGCTGCGTAGCGCCCGTCCGTCACCGCGACCGGGCTCATATGCACGCAGCCGGTCGATTCCTCCAACTCCTGCAATTGCCAAGTCGCGCCATTGTCCGTGGATATGCCGAGCGCTGCCGTATCGTGGCTGCCGTTCCATTTCTGGCCGGGGCGCTGGACGCAGCGGAAGATCGGCAGCAGCCAAGCGCCGCCATCGCGGATGCGCAGCGGTGCGCGGATGAAACAGCCCTGCGGGAGATCGAGAAAACGTCCTTCGTCGGAAATAAGCTTTTCCGGTGCAGTCGCGTCGCGGTGGATGCGCGCCATGCGAATGCGGCATTCATCCTGATTGCCGGAGGGTTGGGCTGTGTGAAACAGCCAGAGAACGCCATCCGGTGCGGTGAAGAGGACCGGGTTCTGTTCGGAATGGGCGGGGTCGTGGCTCAGGCGCTGCGGCGGTCCCCAGTGGGTTGCACCCGCTGTCAGCACGGATGCGAAAATCGAAATATCCGATTTTCCTTCCAGCGTGCCGCCGAACCAGGCGCAGAGCAGGGTGCCGTCATCCAGAAGGTGCAGGAAGCTCGCATGGTTCTGGATCATGGGTGACGGCAGGAACGCTTCCTGCCGGTTTTGCGACACGGCATGGATGGCTCCGGTCATGGCGTGAGCGATGTCATCAGGGGTCATCGTGGTCTCCTCTTGTTCCGATGAAAATGACATATTCGAAAAGTTGTCAAGTTTATTTGATAAAAAAAGAGGATCATATATTTTTGATTTTCTGAATTAAGCAAATGTTTTTAAATGATAAAAATAAGAGATTTGGCTTGAATAAAAATTGTCTTAGAAAAATAAATTGACAAAAAATGCGATAACGTCGATGCTCTGTTTACGGGTGGAGGAGACAATCATCCGCATGTCATGCTCCTCAATGCAGGAGACGGGGATTTTTCAGATGCCCCTTGCGGCGCGCCGCCATGTTGCTGAATTTCTGAATCTGGGAGGAGAACGGAATGAAGAAGTCATTGATTGCGGGCGCCCTTATCTTGGGTTCCCTCAGCGCCGCGGTTTCCCCGGTGCTTGCGGCATCGGGGCCGATCAAGATCGTGCTGGCGGAAGAGGCGGACCTGCTGGAACCCTGCATGGCCACCCGCTCCAATATCGGCCGCATCATCATGGAAAATGTCAGCGAAACGCTGACCGAGCTCGATGTGCGCGGCAAGAAGGGCGTTCAGCCGCGCCTTGCCGAGAAGTGGGAGCAGAATGCCGATGGAAGCTGGCGTTTCCACCTGCGTGAAGGCGTGAAGTTTTCCGACGGCACGGCATTCGATGCCAAGGACGTCAAGCACAGCTTTGAACGCATCATGAGCGACAAGAACGCCTGCGAATCTCGTCGTTATTTCGGTGGCATGACGGTGACCCCGTCGATCGTTGACGACCACACGATAGACTTCAAGACCGAACCGGCGCAGCCCATTCTGCCGCTCTTGATGTCGCTCGTCACCATCGTTCCCGAAGAAACCAAGATGGAATTCATCCGCGAGCCTGTGGGCACCGGGCCTTACAAGCTGACCAACTGGACGCCGGGCCAGCAGATTGTGCTCACCGCACGCGACGATTATTGGGGCGCCAAGCCGCAGGTGACGGAAGCGACCTATCTTTTCCGCGCCGATCCTTCGGTTCGTGCCGCCATGGTGCAGACCGGCGAAGCCGATCTTTCGCCTTCCATTTCGCAGCTCGACGCTACCAATACGAAGACCGACTTTTCCTATCTCGACAGCGAGACGGTCTATATGCGTCTCGATCACAATATTGCGCCGCTGAACGATGTGCGGGTGCGCCGCGCGCTCAACCTTGCCATCGACCGGCAGGCCTTCCTCGGCACGCTGGTTCCGGAAGGTGCCGTGCTGGCCACCGCGCTGGTCCCGCCGACCACGCTTGGCTGGAACCCCGACGTTAAGGTCTTCCCCTATGACCCCGAGGGCGCAAAAAAGCTGCTCGAAGAAGCCAAGGCTGCCGGTGTGAAGGTGGATACGCCGATCACCATCATCGCGCGCACCGCGAATTTCCCCAACGTCACCGAGATCATGGAGGCGATCCAGCAGCAATTGCAGGATGTCGGCTTCAAGATCGACCTGAAATTCGTGGAAGTGGCCGAGCACGAAAGCTATTACTCCAAGCCCTTCAAGGAAGGCCGTGGACCGCAGATCGTCGCAGCCATGCACGACAACTCAAAGGGCGACCCGTCCTTCACCATGTTCTTCAAATATGCCACCAAGGGCACCCAGTCCGGCTTCTCGGACAAGAAGGTGGACGATCTGATCGAACGTGCATCCGCAGCCGTGGGTGACGAGCGCGCCAAACTCTGGTCGGAACTCATCGCCTATCTGCACGACGATGTGGTGGCGGATGTGCTGCTGTTCCACATGGTCGGCTTCTCCCGCGTCTCGGAACGGCTGGACTTCAAGCCCACCATCGCCACCAACTCGATGCTGCAGCTTTCGGAAATCGGCATCAAATAAGACCCCGCGTCTTGTCAACTAAGAAGCGGCGGCGCGGCGAAAGCTTCGCCGCCGCATTGAAAAACCGGAGGCAACCATGCTGAGCTTCATCCGAAAACGTTCCGTTGCAAGCCTGATCTCCCTGATCGGCCTCATCGTCATGGTTTTCTTCCTGTCGCGTCTGACGGGGGACCCGGCAGCGCTGTTTCTGCCGGTCGAGGCTTCGGAAGAGTTGAAGCAGCAGTTTCGGGCGCTGCACGGGCTGAACGATCCGCTGATGGTGCAATTCCTGCGTTATGCGGGCGATGTGATGACGGGTGACCTCGGAGAATCGCTCAGGAAAGCCCGTCCGGCGCTGGATGTGGTGCTGGAGGCTTTCGTCTGGACGCTCTGGCTTGCAGTCATCACCATGTCGCTCGTTACCACCGCCGCCATCGTCATCGGCTCGCTTGCGGCTTTCCGTTCCGGCGGCTTCTTCGACCGCATGGCCTCAAGCATCTCGCTCATCGGTGCATCCGTTCCGGATTTCTGGCTGGCGATCGTTGCCATCGTCGTCTTCTCCGTCAATCTCGCCTGGCTGCCCACGTCAGGAACGGGCTCCGTGCTGCACTGGATATTGCCGATCGCGGTCCTGTTCGTGCGCCCCTTCGGCATTATCGTGCAGGTGGTGCGCGGCTCGATGATCGGCGCTTTGTCCTCGGCTTATGTCAAAACGGCGCGCGCCAAGGGCGTGAAGTCGGGTCCGATCATCTTCATTCACGCTTTGCGAAACGCCATGCTGCCGGTCATCACCGTCATTGGCGACCAGGCGGCAAGCCTTCTCAACGGCGCCGTCATCGTCGAAACGATCTTCGGTTTTCCCGGCGTCGGCAAGCTGATGATCGATTCCATTCTTCAGCGCGATTTCAACGTCGTGCTGGCCGCCATTCTCGTGACCGCGCTGGCGATCTTCCTGATGAATCTTCTGATCGATATCGCCTATGCGCTCCTCGATCCGCGTATCCGGCACTGAGGAGGCCGTTCAGCCATGAGCCTTTCCAGCGCCGACACCGAGATCATCGCCGAGCCGTCCTTCGCAACACGCATGCTGCGCATGTTGTGGGCGGATAAATTCGCGCTCTGCGCCGCGATCTTCCTCATCATCGTCGTTATCTTCGCTTTTGTCGGCCCTGCCTGGCTTGGCGATCTGGCGACGAAACAGAACCTGCGCGGGCGCAACCTCGCCCCGTTCGACTGGCAGCGCGAGTGGTATTTCTGGCTGGGGGCGGATGCGCTCGGCCGTTCGCTTCTCGCGCGCATTGTCGCCGCCACGCAAAATACGATGATGATCGCTGCCGGCGCGGTGCTTCTTTCCGCCATCACCGGCACCGTGCTCGGGCTGATCGCCGGTTTTTCCTCCAACCGTGTCGGCCAGATCATCATGCGGCTCGCGGATGTGATCATGTCGTTCCCGTCGCTGTTGATCGCGGTCATCGTGCTTTATCTGCTCGGCTCCTCCATCCTCAACCTGATGCTGGTTCTCGCCATCACCCGCATTCCCGTTTACATCCGCACAACGAGGGCGGAGGTGCTGGAGGTGCGCGAACGCATGTTCGTGCAGGCAGCAAGGGTCATGGGCGCATCGGGCAAACGCATCCTGTTCCGCCACATCCTGCCCGTCGTGCTGCCGACGCTGACGACGCTCGCCACGCTCGATTTCGCCTATGTGATGCTGGCGGAAAGCGCGCTGTCTTTCCTTGGTATCGGCATTCAGCCGCCGGAAATCACCTGGGGCCTGATGATTTCGCAGGGGCGGCAATATCTTACCAATGCCTGGTGGCTGTCCTTCTGGCCGGGGCTTGCCATCATTCTCACCACCCTGTCGCTCAACCTGCTTTCCAACTGGCTGCGCATCGCGCTTGATCCCGTGCAGCGCTGGCGGCTGGAAATGAAAGGCCGCAAGCATGGCTGACCATCTTCTCGACGTGCGCAACCTTTCCGTGGAGTTCCACACCGCAAGCGGTGTCGTCCATGCGGTGAAGGATGTCTCCTACCATATCGACCGGGGCGAAACGCTGGCCATCCTCGGCGAAAGCGGTTCGGGCAAGTCGGTATCGTCCTCGGCCATCATGAACCTCATCGACATGCCGCCCGGACATATCAGCAGCGGCCAGATATTGCTCGACGGTCAGGACCTTCTGACCATGCCGGCCGAGGCGCGCCGCGAGATCAACGGCCGGCGTATCGCCATGATCTTTCAGGACCCGCTCAGCCACCTCAATCCGGTTTATACCGTCGGCTGGCAGATCCGTGAGGCGATGACCACCCACGGCATGGACAAGGCAAAGGCCGAAGCGGAGGCGAGGCGGCTTGTCGCTCGCGTCGGCATTCCCGACCCGGACGGGGCCTTGAAGAAATATCCGCATGAATTTTCCGGCGGCCAGCGCCAGCGCGTCATGATCGCCATGGCGCTGGCGCTTCGGCCCGATCTCCTGATCGCCGATGAACCGACCACCGCGCTTGACGTGACGGTGCAGGCCGAAGTGCTTTCACTGCTCAAGGAATTGCAGCGGGAAACCGGCATGGCCGTGCTCATCATCACCCATGATCTCGGCGTCGTCGCCGAAATCGCCGATCGCGTGGTGGTGATGGAAAAGGGCGTTCTGGTCGAGGCCGGCACGGTTCGTGAGGTCTATCGCAATCCGCAGAACCCCTATACCCGCAAGCTCATCAGCGCAGCACCCGGCAGGGGCGACATGCACGAGCCGCAAGCGGTAGGTGAAGCGCTGCTCAGCGTGCGCGACGTGCGCAAGCGTTACGGCGCCTTCGAGGCGCTGAAGGGCGTTTCCTTCGACCTCATGGAAGGCGAAACCATTGCGGTCGTCGGCGAAAGCGGTTCCGGCAAATCGACACTGGCGCGTATTCTACTTCGCCTCGACGAGCCGGATGCGGGCAGCGCCTTGTGGAAGGGTCGAGACCTCTTCAAGCTTCCGCCTGCCGAACTCTTTGCGCTCCGGCGCGATTTGCAGATGGTGTTTCAGGATCCCACCCAGTCGCTCAATCCGCGCATGACCGTGTTCCAGCTGATTTCCGAGGCCTGGGTCATCCACCCGGAGATATTGCCCAAGGCAAGATGGCGTGAGCGGGTTGCGGAATTGCTGCATCAGGTGGGTCTCTCGCCGGAACATGTGCGCCGTTATCCGCACCAGTTCTCCGGCGGCCAGCGGCAGAGAATCGCGATCGCCCGCGCATTGGCACTGGAACCGAAGCTCATAATCTGTGACGAGGCGGTCTCGGCGCTCGATGTTTCGGTTCAGGCGCAGGTTATCGCGTTGCTGGACAAGCTGCGCCGTGAAATGGGCCTCTCCTTCATCTTCATCGCGCATGATTTGCCGGTGGTTCGGGATTTTGCCGATCACGTCATGGTCATGCAGCGGGGAGAGGTGGTGGAGTTCGGCACCGTCCGACAGGTGTTCGAGGCGCCGCGCGAGGCCTATACCCGTGCCCTTCTATCCGCGAGCCTCGATCCCGACCCCGATATGCAATCTCAGCGTCATTCGGCCGTTGCCGGCGACGCCATCGGAAATTCAAGCGGAGTTCTTTCATGAGCAAACAAGCTTTCGTCGCGCTCGTCACCTGTTTCAACGAGGACGAAACCATCAATTACGAAGCGACCCGCGCGCAGGTGCGCCGCCAGGTGGCGGCCGGCAACAACATCATGTGCGCCGGCACCAATGGCGATTTCACCGCGCTGACGCATGCGGAAAAAATCCGACTGACCGAAGAGGTGGTGGACGAAGTTGCCGGCCGTGCCAAAGTCATCGTGAATGCCGGCATGCCCGCCACATTCGAAACCCTGCAACTTGCCAAAGCCTTCGACCGCATCGGCGTCGACGGTATCGCCGTCATCACGCCTTTCTTCATCGCCTGCACACAGGATGGCTTGATCCGCCATTTCTCGACGGTGGCCGATGCCGTCGAAACGCCGGTCTATCTCTATGATATTCCCGCCCGCACTCAGAACCACATAGAACCGGAAACCGCCCGCAAACTCGCCACCCATGGCAATATCGCCGGCATCAAGGATTCCGGCGGCGCGCAGCAGACGCTCGAAGCCTATCTTCAGGTGGCAAAGGAGATGCCCGGCTTCGAGGTCTATTCCGGCCCGGATCACCTCGTTCTCTGGTCGTTGCAGAACGGGGCGGCAGGCTGCATTTCCGGCCTCGGCAACGCGCTGCCGGATGTACTTGCCGGCATTCTCAATGCTTTCAACGCCGGCGACATCACCGAGGCCGAACGCCAGCAGGCAATCTACGCCGACTTCCGCACCGATCTATACGCCCTCGGCTTCGCACCGGCCATGGTCAAACGCTCGCTTTATCTCCAGGACCCATCCGTCGGCGCCAGCCGCCAACCTGCCCTTCTGCCGGATAAAGAGCAGGATGAAAAAATCCTGGAAATCTTGCGGCGTTATCAAAGGATCTGACGCTGCTATCGAATGTGACGCGCACCCCTGCGGATCGTGCGCGTCACCTTAAAAATATCTGCGAAAACGGCCAGAAGCCGATGCATTCCCCAGCCTCACCCATGACGAATAATTTGTGACACAAACACGAAATTCCCCTTGTCAGCCCGGCCATTGATGTTTAAGAGGAGCGCGCAACGCAAGCGTTCGCGCATGCGGAGAGGTGGCAGAGTGGTCGAATGCACCGCACTCGAAATGCGGCATACCTGCAAGGGTATCGTGGGTTCGAATCCCACCCTCTCCGCCATAAATTGGAACACTCTTCCCCAATTGCCCGCAAGTCCCTGAGTTAACTGACTTATTCCTGACCGGCTGCCCATGACACAGGGACTTCAGTCATGAATGTATCGCGCGTTGTATCGCTTGATGTACAGTCCGATGTATCGTCGGACGCGGAAATCATTTCCGCGAGGAAACGAAATCGCAAGCTTAAAACGCGATCATCCGGCCTCTATCTGGTAAGAAGCGGCGGAACCTATCTTTTCCAGATCAGACTGCCGAAACGTATCGGGGGCGGCGCAGGCTCTCGACCCATCCGGATAAGTCTGGGTGTCGTCCCGCATCAGGAAGCAAGGGAGCTTGCCGATGCCTTGGCGGCATTGGCTCGCAAGGTGTTCAAGGAGATCGAAAAGATCATGACTGGCGACAACCAACCCGATCTCACGCACTTCATGGGTAGCTCGGCGGATGAGGAAAACCTCGCCGACGACTGGCCGTCCGAATTCGCCACGCTGATATTCAAGGGCGCGCTCTATGATATTCGCGAGCCCGCTCGCTCCCCCACGCCAGAAGAGGCCAGGGGTCTCGAGATGATGCGAGGCCTGGTACGCATCGGCCAGGAGGTTTCGGCCAGACAGGCAGGTAAACCGCATGATGAAATGATCGCCGACAATGCGGAAATTCTGGCCGCTCGCCATCTTGCCAAATTCGATGTGGCGTCAGGTACGGTTTCCGTCCCGAAACAGCTCTACGCCACGGCAGCGCCACCAGTTCCACTCGCCTCTGAACGGCAACCAAACTTGTCTTCACCGGCTCAAGATACAGTCGCCGCGTCGGCAGGCAGGCGTCAACGCCTGATCCACTCCAATGCGACACCTGCCTTCAAGCTCGACCGACGCACCGTCGAGAGACCTGCGTCCACAAAGCCGACTTTCAGCGAGATCGCCAACGAGTACCTTGCAACCAGGCGGTCATCCAAGTCGGAGGACAACAAGGATATAGCCACCGCCGAAACACGTCTCAATCTCTTTGCCGAGCTTATCGGAGACCACCCTGTCGATACCTACACCGCCACCGATCTCCAGGCTTTCCTCGATCTCATCAAGTATTGGCCCAAGGATGCAAAATTCAGGCCCAAACATCTTACCGCTCTCGAGATCATCGACTCGAACCGGGACCACAAATACGAGACCTTGGCGCTGAAAACGCTGGAAGAAGGCTACATCGCCGCCGTCAGGGCGGCCCTCAACAATGGCCAGGTCAAGCACGACTACCGCCCAATAGCCAATGCCAAACTGGTCTATCCCGATCTCGCCCGGTCAACGGTCCACACGGAACCTCTGGGAAGTGCCAAGATTCAGAAACTATTCGAGGCCGGCGTCGCCAGCGGGTTGTTCGAAAACGCCTTCCTCCCTCTACTGGGATTTTTGACCGGGCGTCGACTTGGGCTCCTTATTCATCTCAAGGGCGATGATTTCCGCGAAAAGTTCAAGGACGTGTGGGTTGCCCAGACCTCCGGCATCGTTCAGATGAACGGACACTGGAAGCGGCTCCCTATCAAGACCAATGCAAGCACATCCTTCTTCGTGCTCCATAACTTCCTTTCGGAAATCGGTTTCGTCCAATGGGCGCTGGAGCAAGGTGACAAGTTTCTTTTCCCAAACTTGATCAGGCTGCAAGACCCTAGCAAGAGCGCGTCGTCCT
Source organism: Agrobacterium sp. T29 (assembly GCF_006970545.1). Taxonomy (NCBI): domain Bacteria; kingdom Pseudomonadati; phylum Pseudomonadota; class Alphaproteobacteria; order Hyphomicrobiales; family Rhizobiaceae; genus Agrobacterium; species Agrobacterium sp. T29. The sequence continues at coordinate 969,220 of NZ_CP040641.1, read as the reverse complement.
ACATGGGACGACTGTTTGAGGACGCTGGAATCAAGGAATCCCGTGGTGAGGTGTTTCACTCGCTCCGGAGCGGCTATATCGCGGATGCCGGTGACCAAGACATCGAGAAACGGGATAGGCAGATGCAGGTGGGTCATGAGATCGGTGACGACGAACACGATAAGTACGGGTTTCGAACGTTGACAGAGCGGAAAGCCCGCACGCTCGCGAACCTGCCTCTTAATCCGGATATCGACCTTTCGATGTTCAAGGGGCTGGATTTCGGCAAGTTAGCAAAGGCGAAGAGAACGCGGGGGCGGAAACCAAAGACAGGCCGCAATTGATCAAACGGTTGCGTCTATTTGCCTATGCCAATCAACACAATGGCGGGGGGACGCTGCATAGTCCCCACATCGTATCGGAGGTAGGGCGACATCCAGCACGTTTTTCTGACGCGGCTTTAGGTTGTTGCCCCTTATAAGCACCGGTTGTTTCGTCCGTTTCAGTTCACGCGAGATCGACGACAGAAGCATGTTGGTCATGCCTATTTAGGCTTAGTAGACAGCCATATTCTCATCAACATCGAAACTCTGGACGCAGACGCAGCTGACATATGAATTTGATCCGATGCGGAAATCATTTTCGCACCGCATCAGCTACAGGATTAATCCTTCAAAAATGCACAGCTTTCAACCACCGAGACCGGATCAACAGATTGATCTTAGGTTGCATTTTTGTTCGCTAGGACTATTGAATGTCGATGCTGATTCCTGGGGGCGACTGCAAGTGACCAAACCTTTTTACGCTGAACCGATTCTCAACTCGCCCTATGAGGTTCCGACCCGGCATCATGCGTTGTCTGAAAGCGGGGAGCCGTTGGATCACCCTCCAATTGAGGGACGGCGACGCTCGAAATACATCGCGCCCGTCCCTAAAAGCCGCAGGACAAAGGCTGACGGCAAAAGGCAGGCATCTCTGGACCTCGACCAAGCTGGCCAGGGTGGAAGCCGTTACAATCCCACACCTATAATCAGTGAGATTCGGACGCACATCGCTGCATGGCGCAGCCTGCCCAATCCTAACGACTGGGGTGTTACTCCGACGACTCAGCGGCTCCTTCAACACTGGCGCAGCGACGCGTTCTCGGGGGCACGGCCCTTCTATTGTCAGGTCGAGGCTGTAGAGACAGCGATCTGGCTTGCAGAAGTTGCGCGCAACCGAAAGCAGTACGCGCATATTTTCCGCCATCTGGAAGAAGCAAACCAGGACGCCAACCCTGAACTCATCCGTACAGCCCTGAAACTTGCCACGGGTGCGGGCAAGACCACTGTCATGGCGATGCTTATCGCTTGGCAGTCCATCAATTCGGCGCGTCAGCCAAATTCGAGCCTATTCTCCCGTGGCTTTCTCATCGTCGCGCCGGGCATCACGATCAAGGATCGCCTGCGCGTCCTTAAACCCTCTGACGCCAACAGCTATTACCGCACCCGCGAGCTTGTGCCGCAGGACATGATGCAAGACCTGAACAAGGCGAAGATCGAGATCGTCAATTATCACGTCTTCCAGCGCAGAAAGGCACACGAGCTTAATGCTGTGGGTCTTCGTTTGATGAAAGGCTGGAAGAACGAGGAGATCGAGGAACTGGAAACCGAGGGGGCCATGCTCCAGCGCGCCTGTGGCGATCTGCTCCAGCTCAAGAATATCGTCGTCATTAACGACGAGGCTCACCATTGCTATCGTGAAAGACCGAATACGAACGAAGAACAAGAGTTAAAGGGCCAGGAGAAGGAGGAAGCAAAAGAAAACAACGAGGCAGCGCGCCTTTGGATTTCCGGCATCGAAGCTCTGAAGCGCAAGGTCGGCGTGCGCTCCGTCTACGACCTCTCTGCAACGCCATTCTTTCTGCACGGCTCGGGCTATGAGGAAGGCACGCTCTTCCCATGGGTTGTATCCGACTTTTCTCTCGTCGATGCCATTGAATGCGGCATCGTGAAGCTGCCACGCGTCCCCGTCTCCGATAACTCCGTCAATTCCGCCATGCCGGTCTATCGCAATTTGTGGGATCACATCGGCAAGGACATGCCGAAGAAGGGAGCCGGGAAATCTGGCGACTTGGACCCTTTCAAAATGCCAGCGCCATTGCAGACAGCACTTTATTCGCTCTATTCCCATTACCAGAAGGAATACGAGGCTTGGCAGCAGGTAGGGATCGGCGTCCCACCGGTCTTTATCGTCGTCTGCAACAACACCGCCAGCTCGAAGCTTGTCTATGAATGGGTATCGGGATGGGAACGCAGCGAGCAGGGCGAGCTTGTCACCAAACATCATGGCCATCTGAAACTGTTCAGCAATTTCGACCAATACGGCAACCGTCTGCCGCGGATGAACACGCTGCTGATCGACAGCCAACAGCTGGAATCAGGTGAGGCACTCGATCCGGCTTTCCGCGAGATGGCCAAGATCGAGATCGAGCAGTTCAAGCGGGAGAAAGCCGAGCGCGATGGCGCTGCCGAGGCAGCCAATATTTCGGAGTCCGAACTGCTGCGCGAGGTGATGAATACCGTCGGCCAGAAGGGGCGGCTCGGTGAACAAATCCGTTGCGTGGTCTCGGTCTCGATGCTGACAGAGGGCTGGGATGCCAACACTGTCACCCACATTCTCGGCGTGCGCGCCTTCGGGACGCAGCTTCTCTGTGAGCAGGTCATCGGCCGCGGCCTGCGGCGGCAATCCTACGAGCTGAACGACAAGGGTCTCTTCAACACCGAATATGCCGATATCCTTGGCATTCCCTTCGATTTCGCCACTGAACCGCAGGAGGTGGTTCGCACGCCGCCGAAGCCTGTTACTCGAGTCCACGCTTTGAAAGAGCGACCCCATCTATCGATCCGGTTCCCCCGCGTTGCCGGTTACCGCACAGAACTACCGTCCGACAATTTCTCCGCGACATTCAGCGAGGATTCGGGCCTGACTTTGACGCCAGAGCTGGTCGGTCCTTGCCGGGTCCGCCTGGAAGGTCTGGTCGGAGAGGGCCATGAGATTTCGCCCGACGCGCTGAACGACATGCGGCCGAACACCGTCGCCATTTATCTGACCAAAAAGCTGATCGAGCTTTACTTCCGCGAGACCGATCAGGATGTTCCCTACTACCTCTATAACCAGCTTCAACCGATTACCCGACGCTGGGTCAACCAGTGCCTGAAGCTAACCGGCGGCACAAAGGCCGGCATGCTGACCTATGCAGAGCTGGCGGAAAAAGCCTGCGAGCAGATTTACCAGGCGATCGTGCGCAGCGCTGGCGAAGAAGGCACAGGCGTCGTGAAGGCGATGCTCGATCCCTATAACCCGCATGGCTACACAGATTTCGTCTCCTTCATCACCACCAAGCAGAACCTCTGGCGCACGTCGCTGTCGCAGGTTAACTACGTGGTGTGCGACAGTGATTGGGAGGCGGAGTTTGCCCGTGTGGTGGAAGCGCATCCCTCAACCATTTCCTACGTCAAGAACCAGGCGCTTGGTTTCGAAGTGCCTTACCGCTTGGGCAGCGTGCCGCGCCGCTACCTGCCGGATTTCATCATTCAGGTGGATGACGGCCACGGGCCGGATGACCCACTGAACTTAATCGTTGAGGTCAAGGGTTTCCGTGGACTGGATGCGCAGATCAAGGCGCAGACCATGGAGACCATGTGGGTGCCGGGGGTCAACAACCTGAAGACCTATGGCCGCTGGGCGTTCAAGGAACTTCGTGACGCGTTTGCGATGGAAGAAGAATACGAAAAACTGATTGCGTCGTGTCTGACGCTGGTAAAGGAAGTTGCTTGATGGCGGGCTCAACATTTCGAACTAATCCGGTTTCGCTCCACGACCTCCTGAAGAGCTGCAACGACGGCAAAATGCAGCTACCAGATTTCCAGAGAAGCTGGGTCTGGGACGAAGATCGCATCAAGAGCTTGATCGCCTCCATCTCCCGAGCTTTCCCTGTCGGAGCGCTCATGACGTTGGAGACTGGCGGGGGCGTTAATTTCAAGCCGAGAACAATTGAGGGTGCCCCCGAAGCCGCAAGCAACGTCTCGCCAGCAGAACTGCTGCTGGATGGCCAGCAGCGCATGACCTCGCTCTACCAGGTCACGCTTCGCGGTCAGGTGGTGAAGACGGTTACGCCAAAGAAACAGCCTGTCGAGCGCTGGTTTTTTATCGACATGAGAAAATCGCTGGATTTGTCTTCGGATCGTGAGGACGCGATCCTCTCTGTTCCAAAGGACAAGATTGTTCGATCAGACTTCAATCGTCAGATCGAGAGCGACTTTTCCACGACTGAAAAAGAGTTCGAAAATCTGGTGTTCCCCCTATCCCGTGTCTTCGACGGGATGGCCTGGCAAATGGAATTCGTCACTTGGGCGAATGCCAACGGTCGAATGCAGGAACTTTGGCCTGTCGTCCAGCAGTTCTACACCGAAGTCCTTGCCAACTTTACGGGCTATCAAGTGCCCGTCATCGCGCTTGACAAATCAACCACGAAGGAAGCCGTTTGTACGGTCTTCGAGAAGGTCAATACTGGAGGTAAACCGCTTGACGCCTTCGAGCTTGTTACCGCTATTTATGCTGCTGATGGCCACGAACTACGTAAAGACTGGTACGGCGACGGACGCGACAACAAAGGCCGCCACGGCCGGTTCGTGAATGCCCAGAAATTGGCCGACGCAGAAAAAGGCATCCTGGCGAACGTCGCCAACACCGATTTCCTCCACGTAACATCTCTGTTCTACACCCGTGACCTCAGACGGGCAGCCGAGGCCTTGGGCAAAGAAGGCAAGGACCTGCCGCAGGTCACAGGAAAGCGGGAGGCACTTCTGAATCTACCGCTGTCTGCCTATAAGCAGTACCAGGATCAGGCCGAGCAGGGCTTCTTGAAGGCCGCAAAATTTCTTTTTACTCAACGGGTATACCGTCTCTTCGATCTTCCGTACCAGTCGCAGATCATCTCGCTCGCCGCAATCCTTGCCGACATCGGCGATGCATGGGAACTTGAGGCGAACCGGGACAAGTTGACGAAATGGTACTGGTGCGGCGTCCTCGGCGAGCTCTATGGTTCTGCGGTTGAGAGCCGTATCTCGCGCGATTTCCTGGAAGTGCCTGTCTGGCTGGCCGGTGGTAAAGTGCCTGCAACAGTGTCCGAAGCCTCATTCCGACCTGAACGCCTGAAAACGATGCGCATGCGTCTGTCTGCTGCCTACAAGGGTGTGAATGCCCTGCTGATGAAAGAGAAGGCAAAGGACTTCCGCTCCGGCCAGGAATTTGACCACACAGTCTTCTTCGGCGAGAGTGTCGATATCCACCATATCTTCCCCAAGAAGTGGTGCGAGGACCGAGGCATCAAATCGGACATCTATGATTCTATCATCAACAAGACACCCCTTTCCTACCGAACGAACCGCATAATCGGTGGTGTGGCACCCTCGGCCTACCTTTCAAAGCTGGAGACAGGGAGCGCAGATGCCTCTGCCATCAGTCCTGCCAAGCTCGACGGGTGTCTGACGTCGCATCTGATCGAGCCGGCTCTTCTTCGTGGTGACGATTTTGCCGGATTCATGGATGCACGCCAGAAGGCCCTTTTGAACCTGATCGAACATGCGATGGGGAAACAGTCGCCTGGAGCCATTGCTAGCACCAGCGACTATCCCGACGAGTTGGATGAGGACGAGGAGGAGGCCGAGTTCACGGTGGCTGCACAATGACGTTGCAGCAGCCAAGTCTTGATCGGATCGCACAGTTTGTCGATCAACTGAAAGACGCGTTGCATCCACAAGAGAAGATGGCTCAAGCGCAGACAATGCGGCTGAGCGCTTTGTTCGAAGCCGTTGCCGCTTTCAAGCGGGATAATGTTCCGACGCGCCGAGCCCCTCAGCGAAGACTGAATACGGCCAGCTTTTTATCGTACCTTGCTGATCTCCGCCGCGGTCTGGCGGCAGCGCGCCACGATGGCGACCTTCTGAATGTCTGGACTATTGCCGGCCTAAAGCGAAACGAGGTTCGCACGTCAGCGGTTCTTGGGTGGATACTCGACAGTAATGGCAGTCACGGCTTTGGCTCAGCGGTTCTGCAGGCCTTGCTGGAGGCTCTCATACAGAGGACTGGCTCCGAAGAGCTGAGGCAGGCGGTGCTCGGCAGTCACTACCGAGTTTCGGCCGAGCACACCTCATTTGGTGAGCGCGACAACCGCGTTGACCTCGCAATCGAAGGAAAAAATTGCATCATTTTCATTGAGGTGAAGATCGATGCACCCGAAGGCCGAGACCAACTTGACCGCTATACGGCTTTGGCAAAACGCAGGGCAATAGCTTTGCGCAAACCCGTCTCTCTGGTGCTGTACCTCAACAACACCTGCCCTCCCAACCCACCTGCACACTTGATATGGCTGACATGGCGCGATGTGGCACGCGCTATTTTCTCCGCTGTGGCTGGCTCACCTGAGCGCACTGTGTCCGGCGCTGTTCTAAAACAGTTTGCAACTCACATCAGCCGATTGCACTGAGGTCCGTATGTTTTCCAATGAGCTAGATAAGCTTCTTATACTGAATATCGCAGACCTAGATGAAGGCGCGCGGCGATTTGAACTTCTCCAAGATCGCATTGCGGAAAAAGTTGATGCGCTCATCGAGGGCTGGGCGACCCGCCAGGTCTGGCGCAGCACTCCAAATTGGAAAGATGATGAGGATGCTGCAGTCGCGCCTCAGCACTGGGTAACAGGCGAAAGCTGGCATGCCTGGTTTGGTCTCGAATATCGGTCTGGAGATACCCTTGAGTGGCGCGATGGCAACGATTACTTCTGGCTGACCAAGCTGTGCGCAGAAGGCCGAGGTGGTATGGGCTTTCGGTTTCGCCAAGAGGAATTCCCAAAGACGCCTTGGAAGAAGTTTATTCAGCGCCGTGCGGCTCGCTTCAACGATACTCGTTTCATCTTCGACGATGAGCCAAGTCTGTTTCTCCCGGTCAAGGTTGATAAGGACGCCCTGTCAAAAGGAGCGGAGGAGGAGAACTTCGACGACGCATTACGACCCTTGAGCGAAGCGCTCGATTACATACACAGCATCATCCATCGCTTCGACGAGCTGCGTGATGACATGAAAAAAGAACAGGCATCCTGACATGGCTAAGACCCCACGCGAAAAAGACGTCTCCACCCTAACCCATGACAAGGCGGTGCGGCTGAACAATCCGACGGCCGAGATGGCGTCGCTTTACGAGCAGCAGGAGGAGATGCTCGGCGAGGCGGCGCGCGAGATGCGGGTGCCGCGGGATCGTCCGCTGGCCGACGGCGTGGTGCGCGAGCGGGATATGGACCGCGATCCGCAGATCATCTGGAATGGCGCGAAGATCAAGATCACGCCGGCGCAGATGAAGAAGCTGGCCGAGACCGGCGAGATCGAGATCGGCGATGCTCAGCTTGTCTGGCGCGGCAAGGACCGTCAGGACTGGTCGGACCTCGTGGTCAATGCGCCGCCACTCTACATTCAGGAAAAGGTGCATCCCAAGGCCATCATCGACGACCTGAAACGTCGCACCACAAGCGCCCGCCAGCAGAGCACCGATGCGCCCGACCTGTTTGCCGATTTCAACGGCATTGCCGATCCGGAGGCGCGGGCGGAATTCTACCAGCACACCAAGCACTGGCAGAACCGCATGATCCTCGGCGACAGCCTGCAGGTGATGGCGAGCCTCGCCGAACGGGAGGAAATGCGCGGCAAGGTTCAGTGCATCTATTTCGACCCGCCCTACGGCATCAAGTTCAATTCGAACTGGCAGGTCTCGACGATGAGCCGGGACGTAAAGGATGGCAAGAAGGAGGATGTCTCGCGCGAGCCGGAACAGGTGAAAGCCTTCCGCGACACCTGGAAGGACGGCATTCACTCTTATCTCACCTATCTGCGCGACCGGCTAATGGTGGCGCGGGAACTCTTAACGGAAAGCGGCTCGATCTTCGTGCAGATCAGCGACGAAAACGTCCATCGGGTGCGGGCACTAATGGACGAGGTTTTCGGTGAAGAGAATGCCGTTTCTCAAATCACTGTAATGAAAACTGCGGGTCGATCCGCTGCATACCTTCCCGGAGTAGCAGATCATATTGTTTGGTATGCAAAGCATGCTTCAAAACTAAAATACCGTAAACCATTGACCCATAAGGGCTTAGAAGAAGACAACGCCGGAGTTTATCGTTGGCTACAATCGGACGATGGGCAGCGGCGACGGCTAAGTGAAGCTGAGCTACTGACTTACCAACCAGAGCACGGCAGGATTTTCAGACTCGACAACTTTACATCTCAGAAGCCCCCTGGCAGTTTCGAGTTCGAATTGTTTGGCCAAAAAATGCGACCTGGAAAGCGGTACTGGTCGACAGGTGAAATAGGAATTGCGAGGCTTAAAAAGGCATATCGCCTAGTACCGTCGGGGTTTTCCGCTGCTTACGTCCGATATCTTGATGACTTCTCTGCCCGCGAAGTAGGTAATGTTTGGACTGATACGGGCACGGGCAGCTTTACAGACGACAAGTTGTACGTAGTTCAGTCCGGTTCAAAAACTGTTCAGCGTTGCATACTAATGGCTACCGACCCAGGCGATCTCGTGCTCGATCCAACCTGTGGCTCGGGAACAACGGCGTATGTAGCAGAACAGTGGGGACGTCGCTGGATCACCATCGACACGTCTCGCGTGGCACTTGCTCTGGCCCGGACGCGGCTGATGTGCGCGCGCTACCCCTATTACCTGTTAGCTGATTCCAAGGAGGGTCGTGTGAAGGAGCAGGACGTCTCCGGCAAAATCCTTCCCGATGCGCCGGTGACAGGAGACATCCGCTTGGGCTTTGTTTACGAACGTGCCCCACGCGTCATGCTCGGTGCGATCGCCAACAACTCGCAGATCGACGACATTTGGGACAAGTGGCAAGGTGTTTTGGAGCCGCTAAGGACGCAGTTAAACAACGCTGTTTCCACCACCTTTGAAGAATGGGGAATCCCCCGTGATCTCGATGCCTGGCTGGATAGCAAAGACGGACAGGCCAAGGTGCATCTCGTAACGGAGACTGTGCGCAAAATCCACGCCGACTGGTGGGAGGGCCGTATCGCGCGTCAGAAGGAGATCGACGCCTCGATTGCCCGTGCGGCCGATGTCGAGCTGCTCTATGACCGCCCCTATGAGGATAAGACGAAGGTGCGCGTTGCCGGCCCCTTCACCGTCGAAAGCCTGTCGCCTCACCGCGTCGTCGCCGCCCGTGAGGATACGCTGGGTGCAGAACTTGCTGCATCCGGCGCGATCACCGCACGCGCCTCCACGCCCGCCAACATGCCAGAGGCGGACTTCGGCGAGATGGTGCTTTCGCACTTACGCACCGCTGGCGTCCACCAGCAGGAGAAGCGTGACACCATCCATTTCAGTGCCATTACCCCCTGGCCGGGTAATTACATTGCCGCCGAAGGCCGTTATGCCGATGGCGGCGCGGTGGAAAAACGGGCGGCAATCCTGATCGGCCCGGAATTCGGCACGCTGACACGTAGCCAGATCACCGCTGCCGCCCGTGAGGCATCGGACGCCCGCTTTGACGTGCTGATTGCCTGCGCCTTCAATTTCGACGCCCAGGCAACCGATCTCAACAGACTCGGCCCACTCGCCATCCTGAAAGCGCGTATGAACCCCGACCTGCACATGGCCGAGGACCTGAAGAACACCGGCAAGGGCAACCTCTTCGTCGTCTTCGGCGAACCGGACGTGGAAATCCTCGATGCGCCGGGCGGCGAGATCAAAGTCAAGGTCCACGGCGTCGACGTCTTCGACCCCTCCACCGGAGAAATCCGCTCCGACGACGTGAAAGGCATCGCCGCCTGGTTCATCGACACCGATTACGACGAGGAAAGCTTCTTCGTCCGCCACGCCTATTTCCTCGGCGCGAACGACCCCTACAAATCGCTGAAGACGGCGCTAAAGGCCGAGATCGACCAGAACGCCTGGGAGACGCTCTATTCCGACACGTCACGGCCATTCCCAAGGCCGAGCACGGGGCGGATCGCCGTGAAGGTGATCAACCACTTCGGGGATGAAGTGCTGAAGGTGTTCGGGGTTTGAGATGGAGGGGAAAGATTACGAGGACCTGATCGAAATCGTCAAAGGCTACATGCGGGAATATGATCTTTCCGACTTAGCGGACGACAGCAATTTCCTAGACCCTTACCTGCTTACCGAGGGAGTTTCCAAGCTTCCCCCGCCGCAAAAGCATTTGATCTTGCTGCTGGAAGCATTCCAACTTCATCTCAAGTGGACTGATGTGGACACGGTGAATCGCAGCCTAGAGCGTCTTTCCGAAACCGTTGAGGAAGCTCCGGAAAACGCATTTATGGAGCTCCCGGATCGCGGGGACAGCCGCCGCGTTTACCTCACGGAACTCCCAGCGCTTGGTCCTCTTCGTAAAGAGCTTGATGATTTGATCATTGCGCTAAGAGGCGAGGATTTCGAGCCGTCGCCGACAAGGGTGCCGGAATGAATAGGGTGAATGCAGAAGCGGCAATCAATTCCGTGTTCAGTGCTTATGGTATTGCAAGATCAGCTATACCCGCTGGAGCCAGTTCTCATGTGCGCGGCAAGGTCTATGAGCTGTATGTCCTGACGCTGGTGATCAGGTATCTCAGGCGATTGGGATACTTAGTGAGTTTTTCGCACCCTAGAGGAACAGTGCAGTTCAAGGCGAGCGCCGGGTTTTTGAAGGCAAGTGATCCCCATTTTTTTGCCGCTCAGCCAGGGGTCTCCCCATCGTTCGATATATATGTCGACGTCGAATTTCAGACACTCGGCAGTGCGCGCCTGAAAAGCGGCACAACTAGCGATCTCAGCGAACATCACGAGATTGACATTGGTGTATTCACGTACGGACTGAACAACGTTCGACCTGCGCATACTGATGTGGCCCTTGCGGTCGAATGCAAGGCGGTCGTATCGCTTCCAAAATCTGTAATCAGAGGCATGCTCGGACTTCGGAGAGAATTGAGTTTACTTGCCTCGCGTCAAAGGCCTACGGTGATAGCCGAGGCTGCGGACCATTCTAGACCGACCGTACCAGCCGACCCTGCATCCGAAGTTTGGCTTGTAACAACCGACGCAAGCGTGTCGAGTTATAGCAACAGTCCATCCGAGTTCGGAATCAGTTGCATCTATAAGAATCCGTGAGCAAACGTAGGCGTTGCGACACCATTCATGATGGATGGACGACTGAACTGCAGGCTGCAATCGACGGAGAGGATAGAAGAGGAAAAGCTGATGAAGCAAGTAGGCAATTCCATCTCGCGCTTTATAAGCTTGCTTCATCGTTTGAAGAATGAGTGTGGCGACAGCCCGGAGCGATTGAAAGTATTCTACGATCAAAGTGCATCGGTGAAAGACGCAGCAGATCAGCTCTTCCAGTTTGTTGGCTGGGGGAGTTTTGAACGTAGCGTGTTTCACAGTTCGGGAAAACTGCTCTCCGGCGCGCCGACTCGTTTTGAGCAAGACTGGAACGATTTCCACAGCAGCTGGCGCGCACCACTTTTCGATGCTGTTTTGGGCATTGATCTGGATGACTTGTCTCTGCAACTCAGCCCGACGGCAAACGAGGCAAAACCAGCAGATCAGACAAAAAGCGAGTTGTTAGACGTTGTGGCTCCGAACCCAGACGAGGACTGCAACTTCGATCCCTCTTTGATGGATGGAGCCAAGGCTTTTGAATTGGCGTTTCGGGCCGCCGAAGGTAGGGCAGATGATGTCGGCGGCCAGTGGGAAGATGATCTCGCTCGTGCCTCGAACATTGGGCTTGAGGCCTATGACTATCTGACCGGCACCATCGGTTTTTCGCCAGAGGAAGTGTTTCGCCGCTGGCGGAGCTTACCGGTTTTCTTCATCCCCGGTCATGTGACAGCCAAACACTCTGAAGCGGAGAAAGGAGGTTTGTATGAACTTCTGGACAATGCAATCCGGGCGTATGTCTTCGGCGCGACTCTCGCTTCTGTCGCGATGTGCAGAGCTACTTTGGAGCTGGTCCTGAAACGAAATTATGGGCTGGACTATCGATACAAAAACGACAAAGGTCATCTCCGGGACAGAGGTCTTGGGGAGCTGATTATTCTTGCCGAGAAGCAATACGAATACATTCAGGCTGGGAAAATCAGACCGCTTGTCGAATGGGCCAATGGAGTGCTTCATTCCACGTCGTTTGACAGAAGATTTGATCGCAAAGACGAGCGGGCGTTAATCGACTTTTTAAAGACCATTAAGTTCATCATCAACCGAGCCCCGAACAGTCAAGCGAGCGTACCGGAGGAAAATCCAAGATGAATGAAACCCAAGCGGCGCAGCTACTTCGTGATAGCTATGACAGAGGCGCAGTCACCCGTGAACAGGCGACCTCGGTTCATCTGTTCGGAATACAATATGCGGAGGAGCTCGCGAACCTGTCGCTGCCAGACATTCTTGCGCGGGCTAAGATGCCTGCGACCTATAAGACAGAGATTCGCAAAGGCATGAAGCTTGCGCCCTATGTCAGGCTCCGTGACTGACATGACCACAATCCTAGCAGACAGCTTCACCGCCGCACTCGCCAAGCTCACCAATGACGAGCAGAAGCACGCGAAGCTCACGGCGTTCGATCTGCAGACCAATCCGGACAGGCCCGGTCTGCAGATGCATCGGATAGAGGCATCCAAGGACCCGAATTTCTGGTCGGTGCGGGTCAACCGCGATCTCCGGATCATTATCCACAAGACTGGCGACAGCGTGATGCTGGCCTATGTAGACCATCACGATGACGCCTATGCCTGGGCGGAGCGGCGGCGCATTGAGGCGCACCCGCGCACAGGGGCTTTGCAGATCGTTGAGGTTCGAGAGCGGGTTGAAGAAGTCACCCTGCGCGCAATGCCGCCGGTACAGCCCGATCTTCCTTTCGTTGTTTCACCGCCGTTGCCGGCCGCAAGCGCGCCGTTGTTCACAAGGTTGTCCTCGGACGAGGCCCTGTCGATCGGCGTACCAGCCGACTGGGTGGAGGATGTACTCCAGGCAAGTGAAGATCACTTTTTCACGCTGGCGAACCACCTGCCGCAGGAAGCTGCCGAGGCGCTTCTCGAGTACGCAGCGACTGGGGTTCTCAACAAGCCAAGGGCTGTCGATTCCACGCCGATCACTCATCCCGACGCTCAGCGTCGGTTCCGCATCTTCGAAGGGCACGAGGAGCTTGCGGCAGCACTCGACCAACCCTTCGAGAAATGGGCAGTTTTCCTGCATCCTTCACAGCGAACCCTCGTCGAACGTGACTTCTCGGGCCCTGTCCGCGTGGTCGGATCGGCGGGTACCGGCAAGACCATCGTGGCGCTGCATCGGGTTGTCCGGACACTGCGCGCCGACCCCGCCTCTCGCGTTTTGCTCACCACATTCTCCGAACCGTTGGCTATGGCGCTCAAGCGAAAGCTCGACGTGCTTGTGGCAGATGACCCGCGGCTGACGGAACGCGTCGTTGTGTCATCGTTCGAACAGGCTGCGGGAGAACTGTATGCATTGATGACGGGACGGAAGGCCTATCTGGTCAGCCGTGAAAAATTGCGTGGCATACTGAGCGACACTGCCCCAACTGCCGGCACCGGACGTTACCCGATCCGTTTCCTGCTATCTGAATGGGAACACGTGATCGACGCCTGGCAGATCGACAGTGCGGAGGCCTACGCTCTAGTTCCGCGGATGGGACGCAAGAACCGGTTGGGTGCCAAACAGCGCGAGGAACTCTGGTCCATCTTTGCTGAAGTTAGCCGCCAGGTTCGTGCCAAAGCTTTGATGACGAGCGCCGATCTCTTCACCGCCGTGATGCGGCACTTCGATAATCGCGACCACAAGCCGTACAGCCACGTCGTGGTGGACGAAGCACAGGACCTCGGCGTTGCAGAACTGCGATTTCTGAAGGCAATCGTTCCGGATCGTGCCGATGCGATGTTCTTCGCAGGTGATATTGGTCAACGCATCTTCCAGCAACCGTTTTCCTGGAAAGGGCTCGGGATCGACGTGCGGGGACGTTCTTTCACGTTGAAAGTCAACTATCGAACGTCACATCAGATACGCCGCATGGCTGACAGCCTGCTCCCCGACAATGTCCGCGACGTCGATGGCGAGGAAGATCAGCGCAAGGGCACTGTTTCGGTCTTCGACGGAGTGGAGCCCGTTGTCGTCATTGCACCGACGCCTGAAGAGGAAATCATTTCTGCCGGGACCTTCCTGAAAGGGCTCGTTGACACAGGTGTCGCGCCCTCCGAGATTGGCATCTTCTGCCGATCAAACGATGAGATAGCGCGCGCGGCTAAGGTGGCAGAAGCGGCGGATGTTCCCACGGTCTCTGCTCTCCATGCTGCCTCCTCAAGCGAAGCGGTCCTGATTGGTACAATGCATCTCGCGAAGGGCTTAGAGTTTCGTGCGGTCATTCTCATCGCCTGCGACGAAGGAATCCTGCCATTGAATGCTCGCATTGCTGACGTTGCAGACGAATTTGAACTCGATGAAGTGGTGGCGACCGAGCGGCAGTTGCTCTACGTGGCAGCAACACGAGCCCGAGATCACTTGTTCATTTCGGGCGTTTCTCCTGGTTCTGAGTTTCTTGAAGACCTCAGACGCTGAGTAAGATCGATTTGCCAGCAAACGCCGTTATAAGGAGTAATGGGGGGAAGACGTCCAAAAATAATGGGACGCCGTTTGGCGGTGATACTGCAAGTCGTCAGAGGAAGCCTGAGCTACCTCTGCTGCTGCCATGCCCTCAACATTGTGGTAGAGAGACTGTAGGCTGAGGGTTGAGGTGCCACTTTGGCCGGAACGGAAACAAACCATCGGAGTACCGATCGGCCAGATTCTCGAAGACGTCTTCGCTCTCACGGAGATCGAAGCCCTGGCGTTCAAGATCAACGACGAGGGCTTCGGACAGCTTGTTCAAAGCAAGCCGGGCATCTTTCCGGCGTTGAGCAGCCACGATCATCTGCCATAACAGCATCCTCGCCATATCATCCCGTGACGGTCGACGCCTGGCTTTGGCCTCGTCCCTGACTCTCTGCTGACGCACGACCTGATCAGCGTTGCGCTGCTTCTTCGATTTCCTTGCCATTGCTTCATCTCCTTAGTTTGGAGCCTCAGCGTCCATACCGGCTATGCAAGAAACAAGCTCCGCCCACGTTGACATTCCGGAGCGGAAGGCTGGATCGCCAGTCCATCGACCGGCGCTGCGCAAACTCGGTTTGCACCGGAATCGGCAATTGAGACATTGGCAACGACAAAACTGGATTGTGAATCGCGGGAGGGTAAATTGATATAATGTGTTTCAAATTGCCGGCAACGTGGAAGACGGTATGCACACCTTGATGCGGTGCGAGCCGAAGTGAATGAACGTAAAACCATTTGCCGCCAGAGTGGTATAACGCATTGCGACGGCGGAACAGCCACCCCGCCAAATGCTGTCGCGGCCCGCACTAAAATCGCAATTTCCTCAATGGGAATCGATCTCTATGATTTCGGAATCGGCATTCGGGAATTGGGAATCGGAGTGGCGCCGATAGGAATCGTGGTTTCGGTGCCAGTCCGAATATTATCGTCAGTTTTCAGTTCGGTTATTTGTCCCCAGAAGCCTCCTGAACTCCTCGCCGGTCATCACCCCGACATCCTTCAGCCGCTCGGCGATGGCGATCAAAGCTCCGCGTTGGCTTTCCAGCAGGTCTCGGGCAATCGCTTCGGCGGCCACCAACCGGGCATTGACGCGATCCGCCAGGTGCCGGTCAAGGCTTAGCGCGTTAATGGTCAAAGCCGCCGACCGGTACAGCAGGGGTTGTTGATCCGAGAAGCCGAGGCGGGTCTCGGCAGCTGCTGCGTGGTCGGTTGCCATGGCGAGATCGCTGTCGTCATAGCCCCCTGCTCCGGCAACGGTATCGCCAAAGATCAGCAGCTCCGCAGTTCGTCCTGCAAGCATGCAGGCCACCTTGCGCATCAACCAATTTTCGGTTTGTTCAAGGTGTTGATGCTGGCGACTGATGACCTGCCCCATTCCACCGATCCCGATGCTGAGGGTCATGACCTCGGAAATGTCTGTGTCAGAGAACGCGATTGCATGACCAACCTCGTGAATGGCGATCCGCCACCGCAACTCATCGGATAGTCGTGGCTGACCGGCGAGCAAAGCGTGCTCGATATCGATAAAGGTCAATGGCCGTCGTTGCCGTCTGCTTTTGCGTCGAACGTCACGAACGAGGCGCTCGATATCGGCTCCGGTGCTGCCTGTCGCCAAGAGTGCCAGGCGCTGGAGGATGGATCGATGCTCAGTCGCGATTGTATGGATTGCTTCAGACATCTTTAATTGCTCCCGGAATGATCGAGTTAACTGCGCTGTCACCACCTCCGACCAGGCCTCCGGGCCGCAAACCCGCAGTCGTTCCGATCAATGGCGCAGTGGACAACACATCGGTAAGATCAGCGCCGAGATGATAAGCCAGGATATCGATCAAACCCTCGGTATCCGGCATTGGGATCGCGACGTGTTTTTCCAATCGGCCTGACCTGAGAAGGGCTGGATCAATCTTCTCGGGAAGGTTCGTCGCTGCCACGACGATGACGCCGTCGGTCTTGGTGGTTCCGTCGAGGAGTTCGAGCAGACGGTTGATCAGAGATCGCCAATAGTCGTCGTGCTGCTCTCGGTTCCCACCAAAGCGACTTCCGATATTGTCGATCTCATCGATAAACAAAATGACCGGTGCGTTCTTGCGCGCCAATTCAAAATCCCTGGTCATGCGCTTGAGAACGTCGCCGAGGTAACCCGGCTCAAGCCATGACGCAACCGACGTTACGAGCAGCGGCACCTGCAACGTGTTGCATAAGGCGCGGGCATAGGTTGTCTTGCCGGTGCCCGGCGGCCCGGACAGGATCAGTTTCGTACTCATCTCATTCCAGGCCAATTCGCCCTCGCGCCAGAGCAAAAGGTCTGTCTTTAGGTCGAGGGCCCATTCCAGCGCCTCGCGGTAGCCCGATAGTGTTTCGACACGGAGCTGACCTACGAGATTGCGGTCGACGACAGTCTGACCCAGATCGGTAACAGCGCTTGGCTGTTCATCAGAGGTCCCCACAAGCCTGTCAGGCTGAACGATGTCGATACCATCCAGGGTGCCGGAGGGATCATCGCTGTCACCATCTGAACGGAGACCCTTTACCTTTGCTCGCCCTGACCGGTCACCGACACGCCGAGAGCCGCGGTCTTCGCCGTCATCATCAGATTTACTGGAGGCGCGCGCCTGCTTGCCCAGGACCTCAAGGATAGACAGGATTTGCTCCAGGCCACGTCCGGGTCGAACCGCCAGTGCAAGCGCGTCGATAGACAGACCCTTGAGATCAAGGGCCGCCTTTTCCAGCTGCTGCAGGGACTGCTTTGGCGCGATGCCGCAACAGATGTGCAAAAGCTCGGCGATCATCTCATGATCAAGACCAGCGGTCTCGAGCACGAGGTCGGCCGTCATCGAGACGAAGGGCGGAAGGGCGGTCTCTGTCTCATCGGCAAGAACCACCGGGGCCGAGCGTTCGAGCAGGACATCAACGAGAGACTTGCTCAACGACCGTTCAACCGCCTTTTGGACGTCCGTCCCCACAAGTTTCTTAATCGTCTTGCGTGGCCTCTTTCGACGGCGATCACTATAGCCATCCCAAACGGAATTGCTGCGATAGACGTCTTCGAGCTTTGTCCAGCACGGTAGGATCAATCCATCTTCAAGCATAAAAACAAATCGCCGCTCAAACCGTCCGACTGGTGCTTTGATCAGGACGAAAGCCCCTGGGTTTCGGAGGACCGCCGACAGCAATGACAGATCGGGAATGCTTGAACCAACGGCCCGCGCGACCAGTAAAGCGATAGCAACGTGGGCTACGCTCGGCGGCGCAATATGCTTGCGAAGCTGTGCCAGGAACTCATGGCGACACGCAGGGACGGACACTTCGCGCGTGGCTGTTGCCGATGTATCCGGCTTGCTCCTTCGCTTCGTTGACGAGCAAACGTTTCCAACGGTCGGTTCAGCAAAGTCTTGTCCGTGAACATCACAGGTCGGTGTTTTGTAAGTTGCTCTGCGAAGACGCCGTCCTAACTCCGCGTGAAGCTTCACCGGTTCGGAACGGAGGAGATGCAGAGAGTGCTCTGGCACACGCCAAACCGTGCCGGACTGTTCATCTCCTTCGATGATGAAAGCCTGCTCCAAAAGTCCCACGCCCGCTGCACGCTCATAGAGATCAAGAACTGCAAGCCGGTGAACACGAGCCAGAATATAGCGGGTAATACGATCGGTCAGGGTTTCCATCACGCGCCGTCCCCGATTTCGTGAGGCATGAACTGTCGATTGCCCCTGAGCCAGTCGCGCAGCATCAAAGCCGTTGGATCGCCCGCATCACACAGCGCAAGCAACTGCTGTCGGAAGGTTTGGGGAATGCTGGTCATGGCAACGCCCTTGCGTCGAGCAAAGCCAATGACGACTTGGGCAACGACATCTGGATCAGGCGGAGTAGTGGAATTCGCGGAACACCTTGCAAAGGCTTTGGGGATGACCTGCGACCGAGGGGTCGCATTCTGTTTGGCGGCGGCCTTGAATTTCTCCAATCTCTTTGATCGGTCGTTCGTGACCGATGTAAAATCTCGATCTTCTGTGGGGGTGCCCGGAAACGGAATAATGTTTGAGGTAGGTCGGCGCATGGCGGACGTCTCCTGTCGCCGAACATAGGTTCGGCGTGAATGATGAGGATATCGGAAGGAAGGTTGGGCTGGCCGGTCAGCCCGTACCCGTTCGAGGGCTCCGGGCAAAACCAACACGGATGTAGCCGTAATCGACCTTACATTCATTCGGCCTGACTTCTACCGGCCCCGACAACCCGTCCTGCGGGGCGTCAGCGGTAATATCGTCAATGCGGGGCGGTTCCGCTTGTCGGGTGTAACCGCCCCTTGCCATTCTCCAGTTGTCGTCGATCCTCCCATGGAAGCGCTCGCGCAACATTCCGATTGCCTTGCCTGCATCGGCGACCTCGAGGAGATGATCGAGATCGCGCAGTGGCCAGACGCCGCCGTCAATGTCGGAGCGGTGGTTCTCCGCATTCAGGATCACAACACGGACCTCCTCCACCACCAGCCGACGATGCTCTCGGTAGAGAAGATCGGGTACGACGAGGGCGGCGGCCAACATCCGACTCTTCAGTTCGTTGATGCGGGAGACTTCGTAAGAGCCGAGGCTGCGCTTGACGTCGATGACGTGGGCGAGCTTCGTTTTCCTGTTCAACAGGATCAGGTCCGGCGTGTAGGTCTTACGCCCACCGGTATCGGCGTCGAGGGTCAGAGACCGGAAATGCTTTGGATCGTTTTTCTCGACGAGTTCAAGGGCAGTCTTGGTAACCGGTAGCCGAAGATTATGCGCCAGAACGACAAGATCAGGGTTGAGACTAGCAATGATGCCGATGCCACGCTCAAGCAGCCTTCCCTCCTGGATAGGAATGGATCGCAGGATCGCAGCGGCTTCATTGACCCCGCCGGCAAGCGCGTCGGAAAGCGCGCTGGTGGAAAAGGGCTGCGTAGACAGTTCATCGATAAGGATATCGAAGCGCGACTGAAGGGCGTCGAGATCGACGGCATGTGAATAGGCTGGCGCGCCGGGCACGCCTGAAAGAATAGTCGTCATTGTATTGCTCCTGCTGACAGTAGCGATCAGCCTGCAAACCTCGAACCCTCGGCGTCCGACCCGGAAATCATTTCCGCATCCGGCGGCCGCCCAGCTTCAAACGAAGCCGGTTCGGAAAAGGGATGATCGGTTGATGGGGTCAGGTGATCGACGGTGCGCAGGCGCGTCGAAAACGATGGGACATACAGCTGCGCCTTGACAACATGCGGCCATCAACAGGATCGGGGAACAGAGAAGCTTCCCGTTCGGAAGCAAAGCAGGTAAGGGTCAACATAGCCCAATGCCTTTCACTAGAAGGTTGCGGGTTAGGCCCTCGTTCGATGTTGGCGCATCGGCGGGGGCCGCTAAGTGTCTGCAGATATTCATTTTCTGCTAACACTTTCGACATAGCCCGGAGTTTTACGTCAGGCAAGGCGGTTGGAACACACCCGGAACAAAGAGCACCGGTATGGTTAACGGGAGAGGCGGCGACCACCGGTCAAAAAAATAGCCCCGCGCGGGCGGGGCCATGGGTACGGCTTTCTGAACGTTACGCCGGGACGGCTGCACCAGAAGTGATTCTCTTCCTCGCCTTGGCAGTTCGTTTGGGCGCGCTCATGCCATTGAACAATCTGTTGATCTGCGCCAGCGCCACCTCCGGCCCCTTTCGCTCCCGCACGCTCGGCTTTGGCGGCTCCGGCTGCGCAAGGTTACGCTTGTCAACGACCGCCACGTCATTCTCAGTAGAGGGCAACGCCTCCCCGTGGACCACGAAACGCAGCAGCGGCACGACCTCACCTTGAAGCCAGCCAACGAACTCGGTGCGATCGGGCCAACCGTCAACGCCGCCCATACGATGCAGCAAAGCCTGAACCTTGCGCCATGCACTGCCCTCCGGAAGACGCGCAGGCCGCCAATTCACACTTGCGACCATCTCCGCTTTCATCGGTGCCGCAATGCTGTTGAGGAGGTCGTGGGCATGGCGGCAATCGTAGACAATCGCGTCCTGCAGCTCCCCCTTCTTCACCGCTCGCCCTTTGGCAATTGGCTCCATGGCCTTTTCGACCTGCTTGAGGACTGCCGACATAAGACCGTGAAACTGCGCGACGTCCTGCGTCGTCTTCAACTCGGCAGCTTTCCGCAACCCGGCAAGACCACCGACATTGAGATCGTCGTCACTACGAGTCTCTCCGCGCTTCGTCTGGATACCGACCATTGCCTTAATCTGAGCCACCGTCAGGTTTTCGCCGTTCTCGATCGCTGTGATGACGCGATCAATGTCTGACCGTTCGGCAGAGGCCAGCACGAACAGGACCGTCGGGGCGACCGCCATCGACACCAACCGCTCCTTATAATCCATCAGGTTGTTATGGACTGCCATGTAGTTTCGGCCGGTCTTTGGCGTGAACTTGCACACCGCCTTAACCCATGCTCCGAGAGCCTTCTCAGGTAGAATGGATTTTGCGCGCAAGAGGTATTCGCCAATGTCATAGGCCTCCTCCGTCGTGCGCCGCCCGAGCGACCGAAAGGCGTCTCGGAGCCGTTTCAGTTCGTCCTGCTGCGCTTGGCTGAGGGTGCGACCCTGATTGGCCTCGCCAACTGAGGCCTTCCTCCTATGAGTGTGCTTCTTCATGTGTCTCTTGTCTCCGTTTACATCCGATCTTCATAAGCGACCGTGAGATTATGATGACATGAGATTAGAAAAGGTGTTACAACCAATATCGATAAGCTACTGAAATAAAACCATAAATCTCCATTTTTCCAGGTTTTCGTCGTGATTTCACCAGTGTTTTCAATGACTGAAAATTTCGGGAAAAATTTTTTGACGATAATAAAGGCACACCCATAAAGTGTATTGATCGACTTCAGACCACTGGGTTCAGGCCGAAATCTGCCGCTCGATCCGCCTACATCTCTTCCTGATGAGAAAGACGAGGCTGGACGCAAGTTCGCGATTTGAAACCGGGTACGATTGGACGTGGTCAAGTGCCTCGTCTGCCTTGGTCGCGACCAGAGCGGCGAGCTCCACGACGCGCCTGGTTACGGCAGCGGGACTAAGCCCGACATCGGCGGCAAACTGACGCCAGTCCTTCGCGTGCAACTCGTCGGCGTTGCGCTTGCCGGCCAGTTGCTGGGGCAGAGATTGATCGACCTGCTTGTAGGGTGACGCGCACATCAGATCGTAGAGCGGCGCGAGTCTCGCGGTGCCGGACGCGCCGACAAGCACCGAGTAGTTTTTCGCATGCGAGTCCGAGTTACAGATCAGGATGTTGAAGATCACCGCGTCAAGCAGACGGATGCGTTCGGCGGGCGAGACAAGGCGCGCCAAGGCTTGAAACATCTGCGGCAGTGATGCGCCGCCACGCTGACCGAGACCGGTTTGCTCATACTTCTCCGCCGGGAACAGTCCCAGCAGCTGGCAGAAGTCTTCTTGGTGTATGCGGCGGATGACACCTTGGCGGTCAGCAACCCGGTCATAGCGGCGGACGAGAAGATAGTCCCGTGTTCCTGCACGGCCCATTGTCACTTCGGCAACGTCCAGCCCGCAGAGCCTTGCGAGGATCATGCAGAACGCTTCATTGGTGACGCTCCCCGCAAGACGTTTGATGTCGGGCTTCAGGATGTGGGTCGAAGGGGTGCCGTCAACCGGTATGCCGATCCGACCTTCGTAATCGATGTAGACGGGGAGCTTGTCCTGGACGCCTGCAAGCGACATTGAGACGCCCCGCTCACCGATCAGGAATGGCCGCTCCGGCAGTTCGTCGATGATGCGCTCAAGTGCTTCCCCGTCATCGACGATGCGGAAATTATTTCCCTCCCGTCGCGGCTCACCGATCGAGAAGGCACCTGCCGTATCGCGGCCGACACGCAGCAGGAGACCGATTACGTCCTGGGGCGACACCTTGAGCTGCTGGCCAATTTCGGACAGATGGGTTTCCGGCAGCAGGTTCGCGAGCCACGGCATGACCCGTTCGGCCCCATAGCTGCCTGCGCGCATTGGCGTCGTAAGCGACAATGGGAAGGCTGAGGACCGTTTCTCCCACTCTGCGTCGTATGAGAGAGCTAGGCCATCCTGATCCGACAAGTGCGCAACAGACCAGTTCTCGTAGTAGATAGTCGTCAAGGTCGTATCCGATCAGGAAAAGCGCGGCAGGTAGTCGAGGTCGTCATCGGCTGCCGGAATCGGCAAGGACGAGATCGCATTCAGGTCGCCGAGGTTAAGTCCAACCGTTCTGGCCGCGATCAGGGATTTCTCAAGCTGACAGCTTGGCTTGCCGTTTTCTAGATCGACGATGAAGCGTTCCCCGGTGCCACAGCGCTCAGCGAGCTGGGTTTGCGTCCATCCCTGCTTCTTTCGGTATTCTCGAACAAGCGCGCCGAATTCTGCCGCTGAACGGATCATGATGACCTCCCTGCGATTTTACTCTTACCGTAAAGGAAGAATAATCAAGAATCCAGATGAGCTTACCGAAAAGGAAGATTTCTGCCTATTACGAAACTATCGTCCCGATCGGGAAGGCACGGCGTGACTGTTGATCAACCCGCGACTTCTGCTAAGCTGGCGGACGGATG
Organism: Agrobacterium sp. T29; assembly: GCF_006970545.1. Taxonomy (NCBI): domain Bacteria; kingdom Pseudomonadati; phylum Pseudomonadota; class Alphaproteobacteria; order Hyphomicrobiales; family Rhizobiaceae; genus Agrobacterium; species Agrobacterium sp. T29. The sequence continues at coordinate 945,971 of NZ_CP040641.1, read as the reverse complement.
GAGGTGAGCGATTTCGCTTACTTGGAGTTTTCTACCAACTCGTCAGCGAGGCGTCCGATCGGCGCTCGTACCGTTCAAAGACTGCGGAGTGACGTATTACGCATACGTCGTCTTGTGCGAGGATTCTACTCCCAACTGAGGGGTGGCTGTTTTCCCGGCCACTGCACGTCCGCTTCAGCAATGAAGCAAAGGACGTGAATCCATGCCATCAACAAAGGCGATCAAGAATCTCAGAAATCAAGCTGCTCTTGAACAAGGCTGGCGCTGCTATTACTGCCAACTGCCGATGTGGGACGCGTCACCGAAAGAGTTCATGAATCGCTATGGAATGCCGCCGGGTTTGACGAAGCGATTTCAATGCACAGCGGAACACCTGAATGCAAGATGCAATGGTGGCGAGGACGTCGCGGCCAACATCGTCGCCGCATGCCTCTTCTGTAACGCAACCCGCCACAGGACAAAGCACCCTCTTGATGCGACCAAGCATGCGTCTGTCGTGCGCTCCAGAATGGCCAAGGGAAAGTGGCATCCGCCCCAGGTCATTGCAGCTCTAGGCAATCGAGGAGAGCCACCGGCATGAGCAGCAAGGGTACGAGGATACTCCATATTGCGGTGTTCGACACAGGCATCGGCAAAGGCCGAAATCGTCGACTTGCCAAAATGTATCGTTCAATGTATCGCTCCAGGTATCGAAATCGGGCTTGTCTGTCAGTGCGTTGCCAGAAACCCTTGGATTCGTGCAATTGGGGAAGAGTCCCACCCTCTCCGCCATTATCGCTTAATCAATACTTTTCGTGGATTTGATGCCATTTCGGCATCGTGGTTGCGGCGCCTTTGGTCGTCACGAGTGCCTGTTCCCATGTCAGACCTTGGGTTGCTCGTGGGTGGCGCAATGGATGCCGCCGCCCACTTCACCCAACGGATCGATATTCAACGTGATTATCTCCCGATCTGGATAGAGCTTGCCAAGAACGGTTACGGCTCGTTCATCGGCTTGCCGGTCGCCGAATTCGGCGGCGATTACGGCGCCGTTGCAGACATAATAATTGACGTAGGAAGAGACAAAATCGGCGCTATCCGCACGGATGCCATAGGGCTCTGGCAAAATGACCATCTCAAGCTTGCGGCCCTCGGCATCGGTGGCGGCGGCCAGGATATCATGGGTCTCGAAGGCGGCGACCGACCAGGGATCGTCGGGATTGATTTTTTCCCCCATCTGAATCAGCAATTGCCCCGGTTTGACGAAACGGGCCAGTGCATCGATGTGATAATCGGTGATGTCCGCACCGATAATTCCCGGCGCCCAGATCATCTTGCGTGCGCCCATCGTGTCCAGCAGCATCTGCTCGATCCGGGCTTTGCTGTCCCGATTGCGGTTGGCGTTGACGAAGCTGCTTTCATGGGCGATCAGCGTGCCGTGACCGTCCGTTTCAACGCCTCCGGCCTCTCCCACCAGTCCTGCATCGAAAATCTGAAGGCCCATGCGCTCGGCTATCCGCGCGGCAATACGGCCATCGGCGCTATGGGTCTGTTTGTTGCCCCATCCGTTAAAGTTGAACTGCGTGAGGGCCAATCCGCCCTTGCCATCCACAACAAAAGACGGTCCGGAATCGCGGCACCACAAATCATCGGTTGGAATATCCCACAACTCGACGCTGCGCGACACTTGGCTGCGGATCGCGCCATGGTGCTGCGCTGCGGCCAGCATCACGACCGGTTCGAATTCCGCGATGGTGTTGGCGATTTTTGCGATGGTTTTCTGAAGATCGTCGAGGAAATCAGGGTCATCATGCACGGCGGGGTTCACCGGCCATTGCATGAAAGTGCGTTCATGCGGTTCGGTTTCTTCAGGATACCAGAAACCGGCGGCACGCGCCGATGAGCCTGTCGCATGACTCTGGTGTGACAAGGTTGAAAGACCGGTGGCAGCAGCGGCAAACAGCAGGCTCTGGCGACGGGTCATCATCGTATCACCATGAAAATAAAAAGAAAAATGTCGATCATTTCGCGGTGATACAGGTTAGGTTTGCTGACAGGTGCTGTCAACAGGGACGAAATTGCCTGCAAACGTTGCCATTTTTCAATGCCGCGGCTCTCGGCCGCTATTGCCTCTGCGAAAGGTGCAACGGATTTGCCCCGTTTTCTCAGAACCCACACTCAGCGAGAAATGCCCTGCTGGCCGCCAGATCATCCAGAATGCCGCCGGCATTGCGCGGATCGCGCTCCTGTTCGATGGTGATATAGCCGCCATAGCCAAGTTCCGTCAGAAGGCTGTGGATGGCTGGATAGTCGATTGAGCCGCGCCCGATCGGGCACATGACGCCCTTGGCGCAGGCGTCGAAGAAGCGGATGCGTTCTGCCATCACCTCTTCGAAAACCGCAGCGTCGATATCCTTGAAATGAATATAGTCGACACGATCCCAATAGCGGCGAAGCGTGGTGACGGGGTCCATGCCGGAATAGGCCATATGGCCGGTATCGAGGCACAGGCCCGCCAGATCGGCGGGAATGTCCTCGACGATCTGCTGCAACTCATCGGCAAATTCGATGTAACCGCCAGCGTGGGGGTGGATGGTGGCGCGCACGCCATATTTGTCACGGGCGAGCGTTGCGATGGCGCGGATGTTTTCGACCATGCCGTTCCATGCGTCGCCATCGAGGCGCGGCGCGCGGTCGGAATGGCCGGCGGCATAGTCCCGCTCGTCATGTCTCCAGTCCATCACCGTCAGATAGGGGGCGGAAAAGCGTTGGCCGGCATGGGTTTCCGGTTTCGGCAGGCGGGTGATCAGCGCGCAGATCTCGTCGGTCTGGCGCAGCAGATTGTCGCGGTTCTCCGGTGAGACCAGATCGTCGAAGATCGTGCCGGCGACGATCTTCAGGTCGCGCTCATTGAGCGCCTGCGAAACACGCTCGAGGTCGAGCGGCAGATAACCGTAAGGGCCGAGTTCCAGGCCGCCGAAACCGGCGGCCTTCGCCTCGTCCAGCACCTTTTCCCAAGGGGGCAGATGGGGATTCTTGACGTCGTCGACGCCCCAGCAACAGGGAGCGGTGGTGATGGTGATCCGGTTGGTCATGGCATCCTCGTGGCGCAATTGACGCCGGGCCGCCTTCTGCGGCCCGGAGCAGATCTCAGCGGCTGATGGTGGCTTGCAGGGCGTCGATGGAGGACTGGATGCCCGCCTCGGTGGACATGGTGAAATCTTCCATTTCCAGACTGACCCAGCCATTGTAACCGGCCATGCGCACCACGGAGAAAAATTCCTTCCACCATTGCAGATCATGGCCGGCGCCCACTGCCACATAGTTCCAGCTGCGGTTGGCGACATCCGTCACCTCTTTCAGCTCCAGCAGGCCGTTCACATCGGCCAGTCCGCGTTCGATGCGGGTGTCCTTGCCGTGGCAATGGTGGATCGCGCTGCCGAGTGCACGGGCGGACGCGATGGGATCGGCCCCCATCCACATCAGGTGCGACGGGTCGAGATTCATGCCGACCGTCGGGCCGACCTCATTGCGCAGGCGGAACAGGGTTTCCGGGTTCCAGACGAGCATGGCCGAGAAATTCTCGAGCGCATATTTTTCGACGCCCGCTTCCCTGGCGAGCTTCACAAGCCCGTGCCAGAGCGGAAAGGCGCGGTCTTCCCATTGGTAACGGTCGCGCTCCGGCATCTCGTTCGGCCAGCTCTTGGTGTAGACGAGCCAGTTCGGCACGGTGTCGCCCGGTGCTGCTTCCGGCAGGCCGGACATGGTGACGATCTTCGTCACGCCGATTTCGCCCGCCAGCCGGACGGTGTCCTCAATCTCCTTCAGGTGGCGCTTGCCCATATCGCCGGGATCGAGCGGATTGGCGGAGCAATTCAGCGCAGCGATTTCGAGGCCACGGGCCTCGATTTCCTTGAGCTTGGATTTGAGCAGACCCTTATCCGCCAGAAGTTCGTCGGCCCTGAAATGCGGACCGCTGGACCAGCCGCCGCCGGTCATCTCGATGCCTTCGACACCGAGCTCGACGCATTTGTCGAGCATGTCGGTGAAGGGCAGGCTTGCCATGACGTCGGTACAAATTGCGAGTTTCATCGTTCATCTTTCCGAGGAGGTATGGGGACGCGTCTGAAGAGGAGGAGGACGGGAGAGTTGTCCGGCGCGCCCCCAAGCTGGTTAAGCGAAATCGACCCAGGCGGCGCCGGCATCGGCCGAACGGACGCAGTTTTCCAGCCAGCGAACGCCTTCGGTGCCGGCCGTGATGCCAGGATAATGGTGGGTCTTCAGGAAAGCCTTGTCACCGCGATTTGCCGCGTCGACAGCTTGAGCGATCCAGAGATAAATGTTCGACCAGCTATCGCCGAGACCTTCGGTATGCAGCGCGCCCATGCGGTCGATGGCGAGGCTTTCCTGTTCCAGATAGGGCATGCCGTGATGCAGGATGCGGCCGGGCTCGCCCTGAACCTCGTAGATCAGCTGATCGGGATGGGAATCCGACCATTCGAGCGACGCCTTGGAGCCGACGAAACGGTAACGTTGCGATCCCATATTGCCGGCATTGACGGAGGAGACCCACAGGCGGCCGCGTGCGCCATTGTCGTAATGCATCAGAACGGTGGCGTGATCTTCCAGCGGCGCGCGCGTGGGGATGAAGGCCTTGCGGTCGCAGAGCAGGCGTTCCACCTTCATATGCGGTAGCACGACTTCAGAGAGATAATAGAGATGCGTGCCGATATCGCCCAGCACGAAGGTCGGACCGGCGGTGCGGGGATTGGTGCGCCATTTGACGGCCTCGCCCGCGCCCACATCGTCGCCGGCATTGAAGCCATGGGTATATTGCAGGTCGACGATGCGGATGTCGCCGAGCATCCCCTTTTTGACCATGGCCGCCATCTGGTGGACGAGCGGATGCCCGGTAAAGCCATAGGTGACGCCGACGATCAGGCCCTTCTGCTCGGCCAGCCGCGCCACCTCCTCGCATTCGGCCACGGTGAAGAATAGCGGCTTTTCGCAGATGACATGCAGCCCGGCCTCAAGGCAGGCCTTGGTGATCTCGTAGTGGGTGAAATTGGGGGTGGCGATTGAGACGACATCCACGCCGTCTTCGCGTGCCGTCTCGCCGGCAATCAGCGCCCTGTAATCCGCATAGCAGCGTTCCGCCGCCACGCCGAGATTGACGCCGAAGTCTTTGCCCCTTTCGGCATCGAGGTCGAAGGCGCCCGCAACGAGCTGGTAGTTGCCGTCGCGCAGGGCGCCGGTGCGGTGCTTGTAGCCCACCTGTCCCGTGCGTCCGCCGCCCACCATGGCCCAGCGCAGCGGGCGCGAAATCAGTCTTTCTCCGTTGATCATGTCAGTCGTCTTTCCATTTGATGTTGCGAATGGCCGCGGCGGGAGGCGGGGTCTGCCTCGGGCTCAGCGCCGGTTTGCCGCGTCATTTCTTGAAATAGAGGTCGATATAGTCCTGCATCTTGGTGCGCATGAACCGGCTCGATTCATCGGCCCTGTCCTCCCAGGCGAAGACGCAGGAGGTCATGATGCCGTCAAAGCCGATTTCGGAAAGCGTGCCGAAGAAATCGTCCCACGGCACTTCGCCCTGGCCGATATTCAGGTGCTGGTGCACCCGCGCCTGTGTGCCCGGCGGATTGAGGATATAACGAAGCCCGGAGCTGGCCTTGTGGTTGAAGGTATCGCCCACATGCACATGGGCGAGCACATCCTTGGCTTCGCGCAGCATCGCCTTGGTGTCGTCGCCGAAATAGAAGGTATGCGGCGCGCAATAGAGGAACTTGACGTTCTTCGAATTGACGGTGCGGATGATGTCGAGCGCCGGCTGTAGCGTTTCGCACCAGTCTTCCGGATGCGGCTCGACATGCAGGTTGATGTTTTCGCGCTCGAAGATCGGCACCAGTTCTTCCATCGAGCGCCACCAGGCATCCTCGCAGGCCTCGATCATCGAGCCGGTGTGGCAGCAATAACATGAACCCTTGTCGGGATGCGGTCCGCGGCCGAATTCTGAGTTCATCGTGTCGACCTCCAGTTCGATGGCGATCTCGATGGCGCGTTTCCAGTGTTTGACCGCTGCCTGCCGTTCGGTCTCGTCATTGGAGGCCCAGCGATACATCGGCAGCAGCGAGGCGATGCCGACATCGGCGTCCTTCAGCGCCTTCTTGAAAGACCTGATCCGCTCGGGAAAGACGCGCGGCGCCTTGAACCATTCGAGGAAATCCGCGCGCGGGCTGAGTTCGATCCAGTCGTAGCCGAGTTCCTTCACTTTGGCCGGAAGCTGATCGAGGCTGGTGAAACGATGCATGTGGGGGTCGATGGCGATTTTCATCGGTCTTGATCCTTGCTTTAAGTCTTAATTCGAGGGTGGCTGCGGCGGATGGCCGTCATGGCTGGCCATGTAATTTTCCACCTCCGCGCCGAGGTCGGCGAGCGCTTCACCGCCGGCCATCAGATCGGTGATTTCCTCGCGGGATTTTTCACCCTTGCGGAAGTTTGCGGCGACCGCGCCGCGAATGAGCACGGCGAAATGGTCGCCGACGGCAATCGCATGGGTGACCTGATGGGTGATGAAGATCACCGCGATGCCCCGCTTGCGCGCCTCCAGCACGATGCGCAGGACGTGGGACGCCTGTTTCACGCCCAGCGCTGCCGTCGGCTCATCGAGGATCAGAACGCGTGCGCCAAAATGCACCGCGCGGGCGATGGCGAGCGATTGCCGCTCGCCGCCGGAAAGCCCGCCGATCAGGCGGTCGCCGTCATCGATGCGGGTGATGCCGAATTCCTGCACCGCCTTGACGGCGATTTCGTTGGCTTTCTTGCGGTCGTAGATCCGGAAAGGCCAGAAACCTTTGGTCGGTTCGGCGCCGATGAAGAAGGAGCGGCCGATGCTCATCAGCGGAAAGGTTCCGCCGAACTGGTGCACGGTGGAAATGCCCATGCGCTGCGCATCGCGCGGTCCGTCGAAATTGACCGGCTTTCCATCCATCAGCACTTCGCCGGAACTCGGCTGGTAGACGCCGGCCAATGTCTTGATCAGTGTGGATTTGCCCGCGCCATTGTCGCCCAGCAGGCAGAGCACCTCGCCGGCGCGCACTTTCAGCGAGATATCGTGCAGAACATCGATCGGGCCGAAGGATTTGTTGACGTTTTTAAGTTCGAGAATGGGTGTCGACATCGTCTTGCCTCACTTCTTCTTCGGCGAATAGGTGAGCGCCATGACGCGGAAGGTGTTGTTCATCAGCACGGCCAGGAGCAGCATGACGCCGATGATGAGGCTCGACCAGTTGCGGTCAAAGGCGGTGAAATAAATGCCCTGATTGACGATGGCGAAGGTGATGGTGCCGAGAAAAATACCGATCACCGAACCGAAGCCGCCAGTCAGCAGCACCCCGCCCACGACGACCGCGATGATGGAGTTGAAGATGAAGGTCATGCCGGCCGAAACCTGGGCGACATTGAACAGGATTGCCTGACAGACCCCGACGAAGGAGGCGCTGACGGAGGAAAGGACGAAAAGCGTCACCGTCAGCTTGTCGGTGGGAATGCCGGCATTGCGGGCACTCACCCGGTCGCCGCCCATGGCGAAAATCCAGTTTCCGAAGGGCGAATAATGGACATAGAAGATATAGATCGCCGTCAGCAGCAGCCACCAGACGATGCTGACCTGAAAACTGCCGCCGATGAATTGTCCGAACAGGAATTTGGCGATGGGGCCGGATTGGGCCGGGCTCAGCGCCACGCTGGTCGTGCCGGTCAGAAGCACGGAAAAGCCGAGGATCAGCCCCTGCACCGCAAACAGCGTGCCGAGCGTGACAATCAGTGAGGGCACCACGGTCCGTATCACCAGAAAGCCGTTGATAAGCCCGACAAGCACGCCAAGGCCAAGCGCGCCGACAATGCCGAGCCAGATCGGCATGCCGTAATAACCGGTGATGATGGCGACCGTCAGCGCGCCGGCCGGGATCATAGCGCCGATGGAAATATCGAGCTCGCCGGAAATCATCAGCAGCCCGACGGGAATGGCGACGATGCCGAGATTGGCGGCGACATTCAGCCAGCTTGCGGCGCCGGCGGGTTTGAGAAAATCGATGCTGCCGAAGATGACGAAGAAGGCAAGAACGAAAACAAGGCCGAGAAAGGCGCCTGATTCCGGGCGGCGCAGAAGGTCGCCCAAAGAGAGATTTTTCACGTCGTTCACTCCAATATTGGCCCTAAGTGCCGAGGGGATATCCTCTGCCCGTCAAACCCCGACCCCCGGTTTCGCCGGGGATCGGAGGCGGGCAAGGATCACCGCTCAGCGTGCTCCCTTGGCGACGCCGACAAGCGTGGTCTGGATGTTGGATTTGTCGACGATGTTCGGTCCCGTCAGCAGCGGGGCGGTCGGCAGATCGGTTCCGAAATCGATGGCCGAGGCCAGAAGCGTTACCGCCAGCAATGATTGCAGGTAGGGCTGCTGGTCGATTGCAAAACCCTGTGTCCCGTCCTTGATCCGGTCGAGGCCGGACTGGTTGAGATCGAAAGTGCCAAGCAGGGCGGTTTCTGTCTTGCCGGCCTGCATGATGCCGATGGCGGCGGAATCCGCATCGCCCGCCGAAATGGTCAGGACGCCGTCGATCTTGCTGTCCTGTAGCAATGTCGCCTTGATCGCCTCGGCGACGGCGGTGGCGTCGCCGAAACTGGTGGCGGGAAGCGGCAGTTGCTTGCCGGCGCCGCCGGCCTTGGTAATGCCGTCGATGACGCCCTTGCAGCGCGCCTCCTGATTGGCGGCGCCCGGAACGGTATTGACGCAGATGACGTTCTTTTTGCCCTGTTTCGCAAAATATTCGCCGCCGGCGACGCCGGCAATATATTCGTCGGAGCCGACATAATTGATCGCGCCGAGTTCCTTGGCCTTTTCGTGCCCACCGGCATTCATGAGAATGACCTTGATACCGGCATTGATGGCTTCCCGGATCGCCGGGTCCTCGCCTTCCGGAACCCAGTTCGGAATGACGAGACCATCGACCTTCTGGCTGATGGCGGTCTGGATCAGCTGCAACACGTCGGGCGCGAAATTGTCATAGGTCTGCAAACGCAGGTAATTGACCTTGCCGCCATTTGCCTCGACCACGAGGCGTGCGTCGTCCACACCCTTTTTAATGAGGTTCCAGAACGCATCGTCATTCTTGCCGCCGACAACGGCGATATTGGCCGCGAACGCGCCGGATGCCATCACGAGCGACACAGCGCCCGTTGCGAGAAATTTCCTGAAAAATGCCATTGCTTCCTCCCTGCCCATTCTCCCGACGGGCCCTAATGACAGGACGATTTATATCTTTCATTTTCATGGGAATGGAATTTATATTTCATTTAATGTTGCATTTAATATCATTTCATGTCATTCATGGATGATACGATTGTGAGGCGTCATGAACCGACCGACCATTACCGATCTTGCGAAAGCCGCCGGTGTCAGCATCTCCACGGTCAACCGGCTGCTGCACGGTTCGACTTCCGTGCGCCAGGATACGATCGACCAGATACTCAAGGCGGCGGAGGAGATCGGTTTTTATGGTCTCGGCACCATCAAGGACCGTCGCCGCGAGGCCATGCCCCATCACCGGCTCGGCTTTCTGTTGCAGCAATCCCACCGGCCGCTTTACCGGCTTTGGGCGGAAGGGATCGTTGCCGCCGCACGCCAGCGGCCGGATAGCATCATTGAGCCGGATGTCGTTTTCGAGGACGATCTTTCACCGGAGGCCGTATCCGCCAATCTCTTGAAGATGGGACAATCCTGCGGCGCAATCGCGGTGGTGACGGCCGATCATCCGCTCGTCAGCCAGGCGATCGACGAGCTGCGGGGCAAGGGCGTTCCGGTGGTGACTTACGTATCCGATCTATCGGCGGCAAGCCGCGCGGGCTTTGTCGGCACCGACAGCTGGAAACGCGGCCGCACGGCGGCATGGTTCCTCAGCCAGACGGTAAAGGGCGAGGGCGTGGTCGTACCGCTGATCGGCAGCAATCGGTATCAGTGCCAGGATGTTTCGGACGCCAGCTTCCGCTCCTATATGCGCGAGAACACACCTGAACTTCAGGTCGCGGAAACGCTGCTGACCCATGAGGAGCCGGAAAATGCCTATGTCATTGTGCGGGATATGATTGCGGCCGAACCGGGGCTCCGGGGGATTTATGTCAATGGCGGCGGCATATCGGGTGTTCTGCGCGCGCTCAGGGAACTGCCTGCCGAGCGGCAGCGCGACATAAAAATCATCTGTAACGATATCGGGCCGGAAACACGAAAAGGCCTCAACGAAGGGCTGATTACCGCCTCGCTGCCGCTTCCCCTCGACAGAATGCCGCAGCAGTTGATCGACGTGATGTTGCGGCGAATCGAGAACGGAGATTCGTCTTCCGTAGAGCAGCGGATCGTGCCCTTCGAAATCCTGACGCCCGAAAGCATCTGGACCTGACCGACACGATCACTGGAATTCGAGGCTCATCCGGGCAAGATCGTCCCACAGGCTTTCGGCAAAACCGCGCAGCACGATGACTTCGAAGACCTGCCCGTCAAGCCGGGTGAGGTGGGCTGCTATGTGGCCGATCAGCGTCGCGGCGGAATGTCCCACCGGGAAGGCTGCTAGAGACAGGTCGACTGCTGTGCCTTTGGCCAGAACTCGCTCGGCCATCTTGCCTTCGATGCGGATGCGAACGCGTCCCTGACTCTGGTCGACACCCGTTGCCTGAGGCTCGAGCGCTGCAAGAAGCGCCTTCATATCAGCATGAGACAGAGGGTGTTCACCGACGATGAACCATTGGCCCGGTGAGACCGCGCGTATATCGCCTTTGGCAAGGTCGCGAAGGCGGGCGTCCAGATCCGTTGCGTCGGGTGCGGCCAGAACGTGGATGATCGCGCCTTCCGGCAGCGGAGAGAGCTTGATGGCGGTGGAGGCAATCGCTCGCTTCGCGCCCAGCACCGGGCGGAGCGTCGGCCGGAAGCCGGATTTGAAGTCAGGCTTGAAATCAGACATGGAGTTTCTCGTTTTGAGGATCGACAAAAACCGGGTTGCAAAGGCGGGCTTGGGTAAATTCGTTGCGCAGGCCGTTCCAGACCATGATTTCCTCGCCATGCCGCGCAGGACCATTCTTGACCAGGGCGAGACCGATAGTCGAACCCAGATGCGGTGAGAAGGCGCTGGAGGTCACATAACCCTGATCGTTCTCCAGCGTTGCCGCGGCATCCTTCGCAAGAATATGCGAGCCGGTGCGGAAGGACTGTTTTGGATCAAGCGGCACGACGCCGACGAGGCTCGGACGGTCGGCTTCGGAAAGCCCCTTGCGCTCCAGCATCCGTCGGCCGATGAAATCGGCCTTCGTAGCGGAGACCATTTTGCCGAAGCCGAGATCGGCGGGCACCACCGTGCCGTTGATTTCATTGTGGGTGACATGTCCCTTTTCGATGCGCAGCACGCCAAGCGCCTCGACGCCATAGGGCATGATATTCTCCGCCTCGCCGGCTTCCATCAGCGCGTCGGCGACGCTTTCACCGTAACCGGCCGGGACGGCAAGTTCGTAGGCCAGTTCGCCGGAGAAGGAAATCCGGAACAGGCGTCCATGCAGCTGCCCGCCAAACAGGGAGACTTCCCGGGCTGCGAGGAAGGGAAAGGCCTCGTCGGAAATATCTTCATCGACGATCCTCTGGAGAATGGCGCGTGCCTTCGGTCCGGCAATCGCCATCTGCGCCCACTGGTCGGTGACGGAGGCAAGCCGCACGTCGAGATCAGGCCAGAGCGCCTGCGCGCAGAATTCAAGATGGTTCATGACGCCCGCCGCATAGGCGGTGGTGGTCGTCATGAAGAAGCGGTTTTCCTCCAGCCGGCTGGTGGTGCCGTCGTCATAGATCATGCCGTCCTCACGCAGCATCAGACCATAACGCGCCTTGCCGACCGGCAGTTTGAGGAAAGCGTTGCAATAAACCCGGTTCAGGAATTCGGCGGCGTCCTTGCCACAGATTTCGATCTTGCCAAGCATCGACACATCGCAGAGCCCGGCATTCTTGCGCACATTCAGAACCTCACGATCGACGCTTTCCCGCCAGCCGCTTTCGCCTTCGCGCGGAAACCAGGAAGAGCGATACCAGAGCCCGGTTTCAACGAACACGGCCCCGTTTTTCTCGGCCCAACCATGCAGCGGCGATTTGCGTACCGGCTGGAAATGCTGGCCATGATAGGCTCCGGTCAGTGCTCCGAAGGAGACGGGCGTATAAAACGGCCGGAACGTCGTGGTGCCGACATCCGCCGGGGAGATACCACGCGCTTCGGCCAGCAGCCCGATGGCATTGACATTCGAAAGCTTGCCCTGATCCGTCGCCATGCCGTTGGTGGTGTAGCGTTTGGCGAGTTCGACATGGCCATAACCTTCACGGATAGCGAGGCCGAGATCCTTGCGGTGAACGTCGTTCTGGTAATCGACAAAGGCTTTCGCCTTAATGCCGGGGATGGACCAGAGCGGCTTTGCAGGCGGGGCCACGATATCGTTTTCCACTGTGCCGAATGTCGGTGCGGTCGATGCAAAGCCGAGCTCTTGTGCCAGCGCTGCGCCCTTCCGCGCTCCATCCTCAAGGCAGGCGGCGATACCGTTGATCGCGGAAACCGCGCCGGCGAGTTCCAGCCCCTTGAGATTGCCGGGCGCCAGAAAAGCGGCATCGTCCTCCGACCAGACCGGCTTGCCGCCGCGATGGCAGGCGAGATGGATGATGGGGCTGAAGCCGCCCGACATGGCCAGCGCATCGACATTCAGCTTCTCCGCCCGGCCATTCGCATAAACTTCGATGGCGGAAAGCGCCTTGCCGCCTTTGGCATTAGAGACGACGCCACCCTTGATGACGCGCGCCTTGCCTTCGTAGCCCGGACTACCCTGCTCACGGCTGTCGATGATGGCGGCCAGAGCGACGCCCTGCGCCTCCAGATCGCGGGCAAGGGCATAACCGCTGTCATTGGTGGTGAAAATTGCCGTCGCCCTACCGGGGCTGACGGCATAGTGGTTGAGATAGCTGCGCATGGCGCCGGCCATCATCACGCCGGGAACATCGTTGCCGCCGAAGACCAGCGGCCGTTCTTCCGCACCGGTTGCAAGCAGCGCCCGCTTGGCGACGATGCGCCACAGGCGCTCCACGGGCACATGTGCTTTCGGATCGGGCAGATGTTTCTGCACCCGCTCCACCGCACCGAAGACATTGCCGTCATACCAGCCGAAAGCCGTGGTTCGCGTCAGTATCGTCACATTCGGCAGGGCTTCAAGTTCGGCAACGCATTGCGCCGCGAAATCCGCAGCGCTTTTACCGCCGATGGTGGCGGTTTCGGAAAGAAGCCAGCCGCCTGCCACGGAATGTTCATCGACAATGATGACGCGCGCGCCGGCGCGTCCTGCGGCAAGCGCTGCGGCCAGACCTGCCGCGCCGGCGCCGATCACCAGCAGGTCGCAATGCGCCCAGCATTTGTCATAGGTATCCGGATCCGCCTCGTAGCTCGCCTTGCCGAGGCCGGCGGCTTTGCGGATGAAGGGCTCGTAGACCTTTTCCCAGAAGGCGGCAGGCCACATGAAGGTCTTGTAGTAGAACCCCGCCCCGAGGAAGGGAGACAGAAGGCCGGTCAAGGCGCCGATATCGAAATCGAGAGAGGGCCAGCGGTTCTGGCTGCTGGCTTCCAGCCCGGCATAAAGCTCCTGCATGGTGGCGCGGGTGTTCGGCTCCGTGCGCCCGCCGCGGCCGATGGTCATCAGCGCATTCGGCTCGGCTGCACCCGCCGTCAATATGCCGCGCGGGCGGTGGTATTTGAAACTGCGACCGACGAGTTTCTGGCCGTTGGCGAGCAGGGCGGAGGCGAGGCTGTCGCCCTGAAAGCCTGACATAGGCTTGCCGTCGAAGGTGAAGGAAAGCGGTTTGGAACGGTCGATCAGACCGCCGGTCTTCAGGCGGTTGGCGCTCATGCGTTTGTCACTTTCGTCTCGTCGGCGGCGTCGCGGCAGGCGGATATCTCATGGGTGGCGGTATCGCGGGCGACGACCAGCCAGCGGCGGCAGCCGGATGTGTGGTGCCAATACTCCTCATAGGCGCCGCGCGGATTGTCGCGCAGATAGACATAATCGAACCATTCCTCCGCGCCGGCATCGGCGGCGGGCCTTTGAAGGGCTGCGCCCTTGATGGTGAATTCTTCCCTGGGTCTTGGCCCGCAATGCGGGCAGGGCACGAGACTTGCCATTTCAGATGTCCTTGATCCGCCAGATAGCGGGATGGCGAAAACTGTGAGCGATTTCCGCCTGAAATCCCGCTACAGATTTAGTGAAGGTTAGGCTGGGCGCCCTGGCCCTTTTCATCGATGAGATAACCGCGCCGGAAGCGATCCAGCCGGAAGGCCGTTGCCGTTTCCTGCGGTGCACCCCGCGCCAGAAGATGGGCGAAGCAGAAACCGGAAGCGGGCGTCGCCTTGAAGCCGCCATAACACCAGCCGGCATTGAGATAGAGATTGTCGATAGGGGTCTGGTCGATGATCGGCGAACCATCCATCGACATATCCATGATGCCGCCCCAGGAGCGCAGCACCCGGACGCGCGAGAGCGCCGGTATCATCGCCTTGCCTGCCTCCGCGACATGTTCGACCGTCGCCAGATTGCCGCGCTGGGCATAGGAATTGTAGCCGTCTATATCGCCGCCGAAGACGAGGCCGCCCTTGTCCGATTGCGAGACGTAAAAATGGCCGGCCCCGAAGGTGACCACGCCATCGATGAAGGGCTTCAGCCCCTCAGACACGAAAGCCTGCAGCACATGGCTTTCGATCGGCAGTTTCAGCCCGGCCATGGCGGCCACCTGCGAGGAATTGCCGGCTGCCGCGAGCGCCAGCTTGCCGCAGCCGATGAAGCCCTTGGCGGTTTCCACACCCACGACACTGCCGTTTTCGCGGCGAATGCCGGTTACCTCGCAGCCCTGAATGATATCGACGCCGCGGCTGTCCGCGCCGCGCGCATAACCCCAGGCGACGGCATCGTGACGCACGGTGCCGCCGCGTCTTTGCAGCAGGCCGCCCTGCACCGGAAAGCGGGCATTGTCGAAATCGAGGAACGGCAGCATGGCCTTGACTGCGGCGCGGTCCAGCAATTCGGCGTCGACGCCGTGCAGCCGCATGGCGTTGCCACGCCTTGTATAGGCGTCGCGCTGGGCATCCGAATGATAGAGGTTCAGCACGCCGCGCTGGGAAACCATGGCGTTGAAGTTGAAATCCTGCTCCAGCCCTTCCCACAGCTTCATCGAAAGCTCGTAGAAGGGATTGTTACCCGGCAGCAGATAATTGGAGCGAATGATCGTGGTGTTACGGCCGACATTACCGGAGCCGATGTAGTTTTTTTCCAGCACCGCGACATTGGTGACGCCGAATTCTTTCGCAAGATAATAGGCCGTCGCCAACCCGTGTCCGCCGCCGCCAACGATGATGACGTCATAATGCGGTTTCGGAGACACCTCCCGCCAGGCGGGTTTCCACGCCTTGTTGCCGAAAAGGCCGTTCTTGAAAATGGAAAAGGCGGAATAGCGCATCTGCGTACCTCGAACGATATCGCGCAAGCTTACCGGCGTCGTTCGAAAGGGAATTGCAAATAAGGGACATAATGATTTAAAAAAGAGACATGACGACCATCGAGCAGAAGAATGTCCAGCGCATTGGTTTCATCCTGGTTCCGAATTTCGCGCTGATGTCTTACGCCTCGGCGGCGGAGCCATTGCGCGCCGCCAATCTGATCGCCGGAACCGATCTTTACGATGTGGTTCCGCTTTCTTTCGATGGCGAGGCTGTCAGAAGTTCTTCCGGCATCATTGTCGGCTGCGAGGCACTCGCCACCGCAGGCGAGAGATGCCACACGATCTTCGTCTGCGCAGGGGGCGGGCCGCAGGACTGGACCGTTGCGGAAAATTCCTACGGCACGTTAAGGCGGCTGGCGCGGCAGGGTGTCCGGATCGGGGGCATTTCCAGCGGCGCTTATGTGCTGGCGGCGGCGGGATTGCTGGAAAACCGCGATTTCACCATTCACTGGGAGCATGCGCCGGTGCTGAAAGAGGCCTTCGACCATCTCACGCCCCGGCAGGCGCGGTTTGTTTTCGACGGGGATCGCATCACCTGCGCCGGCGGCGTCGCGCCACTCGACATGATGCATGCGATGATTTCGCAGAGAATGGGCGCTCATTTTGCGCGGCGTGTCAGCGACTGGTATCTGCATACGGCCGTGGCCGAACCCGGCGCGCCGCAACGGGGTTCCGCCGCCGAGCGCCATGGCACCAACCATCCGGCCCTGCTGGCCGTGCTGGAAAAAATGGAAACGACCATTGAAAGCCCGCTCGACCGGCAGACCATGGCGAAACTGGCGGGAACCAGCGCGCGCCACCTCGACCGGCTTTTCGCAACCCATCTGAAAACGACATTTCTGGAAACATACCGCGCGATCCGTCTCGATCACGCCCGGCGGCTGCTGGAGCAAAGCCCGCTCTCCATTGCCGAAGTGGCCTTCGCCACCGGCTTCTCAAGCGCCGGGCATTTTTCGGGAAGCTTCAAGGCCCGGTTCGGCCATACCCCAAATACAATGCGGCAAAGATTTCCTCCGAATTAAAATAGTTTTCCTGTAAGGAAGGGAAAACACGATAATGCCGGAGGATATCATGGTGAAGGATACCACCAAAACCGAAACTGCGCAGTTCCTGTCGCAGGATCCGCATGCCATCCGCGAGCCAAGGGTCAACAATCTGGAAATGGCGATTGGCCATGAGGTGCGCGCCTATCGCAAGAAACTCGGCATCACGGTCACCGATCTTGCATCGGCCACCGGCGTTTCCGTGGGCATGCTTTCCAAGATCGAAAACGGCAATATCTCGCCATCGCTCACGACGCTGCAGACGCTTTCAAAGGCGCTGGGCGTGCCGATCACGGCCTTCTTTCGCGGTTTCGAGGAGCCGCGCAGCGCCACCTTCGTCAAGGCGGGGCAGGGCGTGAATATCGAGCGCAGGGGCACTCGCGCCGGTCATCAATACAGCCTGCTCGGCCATATCGACAACAATACCAGCGGCGTCACCGTCGAGCCCTATCTCATCACGCTGACCAAGGATTCGGACGTGTTCCCGACCTTCCAGCATGAGGGAATGGAGTTTCTCTACATGCTGGAAGGCGAGGTGGTTTACCGCCACGGCGAGCAGCTTTTCACCATGCAGGCCGGCGACAGCCTGTTTTTCGACGCCGATGCGCCGCATGGGCCGGAGGAATTGGTGAAGCTTCCCGCCCGTTATCTGTCGATCATTTCCTATCCGCAAAGGCGGCTGGGCAATGATTGATAATTTGCCTTAGAAGAAAAAAATATTCCTGATAGTTGACGGAATGGAATTCCATATGTTAGCCCTTCATTCAGAAACGAATGGAGGTGCCTGTCGATGTGCGGCATTGTTGGACTATTCCTGAAAGACAAAAGCCTTGAACCGCAGCTGGGCGCGCTGCTTTCGGACATGCTCGTCACCATGACCGATCGCGGCCCGGATTCGGCCGGCATCGCGATCTACGGAAGCGCTGCCAATGGCCGGGCGAAAGTGACGATCCAGTCGGCCGATCCGACCGCCGATTTTTCCGGCCTCGCCGAAGCGCTGAAGGAAAGCGGCGTCGATGCCGTGGTCACGGTGAAAAGCACTCATGCTGTTCTCGATATTCCCGCCGAAAAACTGGATGGTATCCGTCCGGTTCTTTCCGCAATCCGCCCGAATGTGCGTGTGATGGGTTCCGGCGACAGCGTCGAAATCTACAAGGAAACCGGTCTTCCGAAGGATGTCGTCACCCGTTTTGACGTGCGCTCCATGGCGGGCACCCATGGCATCGGCCACACCCGCATGGCGACGGAATCGGCGGTGACGACGCTTGGCGCGCATCCCTTCTCCACCGGCGCAGACCAGTGCCTGGTGCATAATGGCTCGCTTTCCAACCATAATAATCTGCGCCGCGAACTGGTGAGCGAGGGCATGGTCTTCGAGACCCAGAACGACTCGGAAGTCGCCGCCGCCTATCTCACCGCGGAAATGGCCAAGGGCAAGGATCTGGGCGAGGCGCTGACCGGCGCGCTCGATGATCTCGATGGTTTCTTCACTTTCGTCGTCGGCACCAAATCCGGTTTCGGGGTGGTGCGTGATCCTATCGCCTGCAAGCCTGCTGTCATGGCCGAGACCGACCAATATGTCGCTTTCGGCTCTGAGTATCGCGCTCTGGTCAATCTGCCCGGCATTGAAAATGCCCGCGTCTGGGAGCCGGAACCGGCGACCGTCTATTTCTGGGACCATGAAAAGGCCGCCTGAGACCCGTCATCGGCGCCTGTTTTGAAAGTCATAATCCATGCCAGTTTTCGATCTCTCCCACACGCCGCTGCGTGAACTCAACAAGGCGCTCCACGGTCTTTCCTCGGGCGCAAACGACACCGAATTCGAGGTCGTCAATCCGCGCGGCCACCATGCCGTGGCGGTTGGCATCGACAGCCCCGTCACCGTCGATGTGCATGGTTCGGTCGGTTATTATTGCGCCGGCATGAATGATGGCGGCAACGTCACCGTGCACGGCTCGGCCGGGCCGGGTGTCGCTGAGAACATGATGTCCGGCACGGTCGTCATCGAGGGCGACGCCTCGCAATATGCCGGCGCCACAGGCCGCGGCGGGCTTCTGGTCATCAAGGGCAATGCCGCCTCCCGCTGCGGCATTTCCATGAAGGGCATCGATATCGTCGTGAAGGGCAATATCGGCCATATGTCGGCCTTCATGGGCCAGTCCGGCCATCTCGTCGTCTGCGGCGATGCGGGCGATGCGCTTGGCGATTCCCTTTATGAGGCGAAGCTTTTTGTGCGCGGTTCGGTGAAGAGCCTGGGTGCCGATTGCATCGAGAAGGAGATGCGACCCGAACATCTCGAAAAGCTCGCCGAACTTCTGGAAAAGGCCGGCGTCACGGATGTCAGCCCTGACGAGTTCAAGCGCTACGGCTCGGCCCGCACGCTCTACAATTTCAACATCGACAACGCCGACGCGTATTGAGGCGAGGGATATTCCGATGAGCTATCACAACCCCTTCACCCCGCCGCGCAAATCCGCAACTTTCGATGACCATACACTGGCGGAAATCCGCCGCGCGGCTGCGACCGGCATCTATGATATTCGCGGCGCGGGCACTAAGCGCAAGGTGCCGCATTTCGACGATCTCCTGTTTCTCGGCGCGTCCATCTCGCGTTATCCGCTCGAGGGTTATCGCGAGAAATGCGATACGACAGTTACACTCGGCACGCGCTTCGCGAAGAAGCCGATCACGTTGAAAACGCCGATCACCATTGCCGGCATGAGCTTCGGCGCTCTGTCAGGCAACGCCAAGGAAGCGCTCGGCCGGGGCGCGACAATCGCCGGCACCTCCACCACGACCGGCGATGGCGGCATGACGGATGAGGAGCGTGGCCACAGCCAGACGCTGGTTTATCAGTACCTGCCCTCCCGTTACGGCATGAACCCGAAGGATCTGCGCCGTGCGGACGCCATCGAGGTCGTCGTCGGTCAGGGCGCGAAACCGGGCGGCGGCGGCATGTTGCTCGGTCAGAAGATTTCCGATCGCGTCGCCAATATGCGCAACCTGCCGAAGGGCATCGATCAGCGTTCCGCCTGCCGTCACCCTGATTGGACCGGCCCGGATGATCTGGAAATCAAGATCCTCGAACTGCGCGAAATTACCGACTGGGAAAAGCCGATCTATATCAAGGTCGGCGGCGCGCGGCCCTATTACGACACGGCGCTGGCGGTGAAGGCCGGTGCGGATGTGGTGGTGCTGGATGGCATGCAGGGTGGCACGGCGGCCACGCAGGATGTCTTCATCGAAAATGTCGGCATGCCCACGCTTGCCTGCATTCGCCCCGCCGTGCAGGCGCTTCAGGATCTCGGCATGCACCGCAAGGTGCAGCTCATCGTCTCCGGCGGTATCCGTTCGGGTGCGGATGTCGCCAAGGCGCTGGCGCTGGGTGCCGATGCGGTCGCTATAGGCACTGCGGCGCTGGTGGCGCTGGGCGACAATGATCCGAAATGGGAAGACGAATACCAGAAACTCGGCACCACGGCCGGCGCTTACGATGACTGGCACGAGGGCAAAGACCCCGCCGGCATCACCACGCAGGATCCGGAGCTTGCCGCTCGCCTCGATCCCGTGGCCGCCGGCCGCCGTCTTGCCAATTACCTGAAGGTCATGACGCTCGAGGCGCAGACCATCGCGCGTGCCTGCGGGAAGAACCATCTCCACAATCTGGAGCCGGAAGATCTGGTGGCGCTGACGATGGAGGCTGCCGCCATGGCGCAGGTTCCGCTGGCGGGAACCAACTGGTTCCCGGGCAAAGGCAGCTTTTAAGCCATAAGAACGGACGGGCGCATTTGGGAGGATGTGCCCGTCTTTTTTCGATGAAGTGTCTGATATTCAAAAAAAGGGGAATGACGTGACACTGGACCTCTCCAAATTTGCTGCCGAAAAGGGCATCAAATATTTCATGATCAGTTATACCGATCTCTTCGGCGGCCAGCGCGCCAAGCTGGTTCCCGCAGAAGCGATTGCCGATATGCAGAAGGATGGCGCGGGTTTTGCGGGCTTTGCCACCTGGTTCGATCTGACGCCCGCCCATCCCGATCTTTTTGCCGTGCCCGACGCCTCCTCGGTCATCCAGCTTCCGTGGAAAAAGGATGTCGCCTGGGTCGCCGCCGATTGCGTGATGGAAGACCAGCCGGTGGAACAGGCGCCGCGCGTGGTGCTGAAAAAGCTCATCGCTGAGGCGGCAAGCGAAGGGCTCAGGGTCAAGACCGGCGTGGAGCCGGAATTTTTCCTGATTTCGCCGGATGGTGCGAAAATCTCCGACGAATACGACACGGCGGAAAAGCCCTGCTACGACCAGCAGGCGGTGATGCGCCGTTATGATGTCATTGCCGAGATTTGCGATTACATGCTGGAGCTGGGCTGGAAGCCCTACCAGAACGACCATGAGGATGCGAACGGCCAGTTCGAGATGAACTGGGAATATGACGACGCACTGCAGACCGCAGACAAACATTCCTTCTTCAAATTCATGGTCAAATCCGTCGCCG
Source organism: Agrobacterium sp. T29 (assembly GCF_006970545.1). Taxonomy (NCBI): domain Bacteria; kingdom Pseudomonadati; phylum Pseudomonadota; class Alphaproteobacteria; order Hyphomicrobiales; family Rhizobiaceae; genus Agrobacterium; species Agrobacterium sp. T29. Next base: position 924,852 of record NZ_CP040641.1, on the reverse strand, counting down.
AAAAACACGGGCTGCGCGCCACCTTCATGCCGAAGCCTTTCAAGGGCCTGACCGGCAATGGCTGCCATGCCCATATTTCGGTCTGGGACCTCGACGGCAAGGTCAACGCCTTTGCTGACAGGGAAATGCCGTTCGGTCTGTCGGCCAAGGGCAAGACGTTTCTCGGCGGCATCATGAAACATGCGTCGGCGCTTGCGGCCGTCACCAATCCGACGGTCAATTCCTACAAACGCATCAACGCGCCGCGCACCATTTCCGGCGCGACCTGGGCGCCGAATACAGTGACCTGGACCGGCAATAACCGCACCCATATGGTGCGCGTGCCGGGGCCGGGACGGTTCGAACTGCGCCTGCCGGATGGAGCCGTGAACCCCTATCTGCTGCAGGCCATCATCATCGCCGCCGGCCTTTCCGGTGTCCGTTCCAAGGCCGATCCCGGTCCGCACTACGATATCGACATGTACCGCGAGGGCCACAAGGTCACGGATGCACCGAAGCTGCCGCTCAACCTTCTCGATGCGCTGCGCGAATATGAGAAGGATGCGGAATTGCAGCAGGCGCTCGGCACTGAATTCTCCAAGGCCTATCTGAAGCTCAAGCAGGGCGAGTGGAACAGCTATTGCTCGCAATTCACCGCATGGGAGCATCAGACCACCCTCGACGTCTGAGCCCGGTTTTCCCCGCCGCCCTTGCGGCTTTTCCCCGCGCTGATCAAAAGCGCGGGGTTTTTCGCTAAAGCGCGTCGCGTCCAATCTGATTCATGCCACGCGCTTTAGATCTTTGTTTTTAAGCATGTCTTGGTCCCAAAACCGCTGCACGCTTTCGGGAGACATGCTTTATCGATGACGGAAAGAGTGCCAGATGACGAACTTCGTCCTGACCGTGACATGCAAATCCACCCGCGGCATTGTCGCCGCCCTTTCAGGCTTTCTCGCTGAGAAGGGATGCAACATCGTTGACAGTTCGCAATTCGACGATCTCGGTACCGGCCGTTTTTTCATACGCGTCGGTTTCATTTCCGAGGAGGGTGCGACACGCGACGCCTTGATGGCCGGGCTTGCTCCGATCTCGGAAAAATTCGGCATGGAGGTGGCGCTGCACGATCAGGCAGAGCGGATGAAGGTTCTTTTGATGGTGTCGCGCTTCGGCCATTGCCTCAATGACCTGCTCTATCGCTGGCGCATCGGGGCGCTGCCGATCGATATTGTCGGTGTGGTTTCCAATCATTTCGATTATCAGAAAGTCGTCGTCAATCACGACATTCCGTTCCACCACATTCCGGTGACGAAAGAGAACAAGCCGCAGGCCGAAGCCCGGATCATGGAGATCGTGGAAAGTTCGGGTACGGAACTCATCGTGCTGGCGCGTTACATGCAGGTGCTTTCCGACAGGATGTGCGAGGCGATGTCGGGCAGGATCATCAATATCCACCACTCCTTCCTGCCGTCCTTCAAGGGGGCCAACCCTTACAAGCAGGCCTATCAGCGCGGTGTGAAGCTGATTGGCGCGACGGCGCATTATGTGACCGCCGATCTGGACGAGGGGCCGATCATCGAGCAGGATACCGTGCGTATCACCCACGCCCAGTCGGCCGAGGATTACGTGTCGCTTGGCCGCGACGTGGAGGCGCAGGTGCTGGCGCGTGCCATCCACGCCCATATTCACCGTCGTGTATTCCTGAACGGCAGCCGAACCGTGGTGTTTCCCCCCGGTCCCGGCTCTTACGCTTCGGAAAGAATGGGATGAGCATTCTGCGTGAGCCGTGCTGATGTTGCCTTAAGCAGAGCACGGCGCTAAATAAGCTGGTACGCCATAATACAAAAGCCATTTCCCGCTTTGTTCGTAACTGCGTTGCAACGAAACGGGAGGTGTCAAACGAGGTGATACCATGACAGATGCTTCGCACGGAACTGCCATTCGCGTTGAGCGCCCGACAAAGACGCTGAGGGAACTCGCTCTCGACAAGGTCCGTGACGCCATCGTGAACGGTTATTTCCGCCCGGGCGACCGTCTGGTGGAGCGCGATCTCTGCGCCCAGCTCGGCGTTTCCCGCACCATCGTCCGTGAGGTCCTGCGGCATCTGGAATCCGAGGGGCTGGTGGCGAATTTGCCGAACAAGGGCCCGATGGTCGCGATGCTCGATCTCGATGAGGCGAAGCAGATCTATGAAATTCGCGGTGCGCTGGAAGGAATGGCGGCGCGCCTTTGTGCGGAGCGCCGCGATCCTGCCATCGTGGAAGCGCTCGAAACGTCGCTCAGTCATATCCGCGAAAGCTATGTCGAAAGGGATATGCCGGGCGTTCTGGCGCATACCTCGTCCTTTTATCAGACGCTGTTCAGCAAGATCGACCGTCATGTCGCCTGGGGCGTCGTCAACCTGCTGACGGTGCGGATCAACCATCTTCGTTCGATGACGATCAAGACGAAAAGCCGCGATACCGAAGGTCCGGCGCAAATGGAAAAGATCGTCGAAGCCATCCGGCAGGGGGATGGAGACGCCGCTTACAAGGCGGCTCTGGACCATGTCGCGAGCGCAAGCGCGATTGCGGAAGCTGTTCTCATCGCCCAGAAGAGCGGCAAAGAGTAACCTCTCCCGCCTCGTGTGCGGCTAAAATTTCCGACGCAGTATCTAGCCTGCGTCGGCACCTATCCCCGCAAGCGTGGTTTGCAACATTTCCCGAACGGCAGCTACCAAATCGTTGAGCGGCTGGTCGTCGCGATAAAATGACGCCGCCGTCCGGACACGCCGGTAAAGCGTATCGGTGCCGGGCGCACGGCCGCCTTCGTCTGGCTGCATGTCGTAAGCCTGCGCGGCGCTCATGATCTCGATTGCGAGAATGGTTTCCAGATTGCCGATAATCGAAAGCGTCTTGTCGGCGGCGGCGGTGGCATGTGTCAGTATATCCTCCTGCAAGGCGGAGGTGATGCCGCCATCGAGGCTGGCGGGGGCGGCGAGGCGGCGGTTTTCCGCGGCAAGCGCTGCGGCCGTGTACTGGATGATCATGAAACCGGAACAGACACCGTCACTTTCCGCCAGAAAGGCGGGCAGCCCGCTGACAAGCGGGTTGACGAGCCGGTCGATACGTCGCTCGGAAATCGCTGCGAGTTCGGCTGCGGCCGTCGCCAGCCCATCCATGGCAAGCCCGAGCGCCGCACCGACAGCATGGGCCTGGGAATGGACCTCGGGCGACTGTGGCGTGCCGCCGACGACCGGGTTGTCCGTGACGCTTGCGAGCTCGCGGTCTACGACGTCGGCGATCTGCGCGACGCTGTCGCGAACGGCGCCATGCACCTGCGGCACGGCGCGCAGGCTGAGCGGATCCTGCGTGCGCGATCCGGCCGACCGGGCAAGAAGCGGGCTTGCCGCCAGAAGCTGGCGCAGGTTTGCGCCGACGGTCTGGATGCCGGGCGAGCTGCGCAGTGCCAGCGGCCCTGCGGCGAACGGATCGGCCTGCGCACCAAGGTTTTCATAGCTCATTGCCGCTGCCGCATCGGCCCAGTCAAGGAGCGAAGTCGTGCGGGCAAGCGCGAGGCTGGCGAGGCCGGTGGCGCAGGGTGTGCCGTTGACGAGGCTGAGCCCCTCCTTCGCCTGCAGAACCATGGGTTCGAGGCCGAGCTTTTCGAGCCCCTGCCTGCCGCTGATGAGTTCGCCGCCGTGGCGGGCCTGGCCTTCGCCGATCAGCACCAGCCCTATCGCCGCGGCATGGGTGAGGTAACCCACCGAGCCCTTTGATGGAATAACGGGAAGAATATCGCCATTCAGCAGGGCGAGCAGCGCTTCGACCGTCTTGACCTGCACGCCGGAATAACCATGCGCGAAGTTGTTGATCTGGGCGGCCATTATGGCGCGCGTTTCTTCGCGCCCGAGCGGTTCTCCGACGCCGCAGGAATGGCTGAGCAGGATGTTGCGGGAGAGGGCCTGCTGCTGCGGGATATCAACGATCACATCGCAGAGTGCGCCGACACCCGTATTGATGCCGTAACCGCGCACCCGTTTTTCGACGAGTGCATCGACGATGGCGCGGGCTTCGGCAATGCGCCGCCACGCTTTATCCGACAGGGAAAGCGTGGCGCCCTTTGCAACAGCGGCGATCTCCTGCCAGGTGAGGGCACGATCGATGGTGATCGTATCAGCCATGCTGGCCTTCTCCCGCACCCGTGCGGCGCTCCACGAAACGGGCGACATAGTCGTTTGCGGGGCTGTTGAGAATCTGGTCCGGTGTTCCCACCTGCACCAGTTTGCCGTCCTTCAGGATCGCGATCTGCGCGCCGATGCGGAGCGCCTCGTCGAGATCGTGGGTGATGAAAACGATGGTCTTGTGCAGGTTCTTTTCGAGCTGCAGCAACTGGTCCTGCATGTCGGCGCGGATCAGCGGGTCGAGCGCCGAAAAGGCCTCGTCCATCAGGATGACGTCAGTATCGGCCGCCAGCGCGCGGGCCAGACCGACGCGCTGCTTCATGCCGCCGGAAAGCTGGTGCGGAAACTTGTCCTCATAGCCAGAAAGGCCGACGGTCTCGATCCACTTCATGCCGATGGGCCGCGCGTCGGCCTTGGTCAGCCCGCGCACGCGCTGGCCATAAACGACGTTCTGCAACACGGTGCGGTGCGGCATCAGGCCGAAATTCTGGAACACCATGCTGACGCGCCGGTTGCGGAAGTCGCGCAGATCTTTCGGTTTCAGCGCGAGAACATTGTCGTCGCCGACGAGAATCTCGCCGCTTGTCGGTTCGATAAGGCGGTTGATGTGGCGCACAAGGGTCGACTTGCCGGAGCCGGAGAGGCCCATGATCACGAAAATGCGGCCGCCGGCTATATCGAGGCTGACATTGTCGAGCCCGACGCTGCATCCCGTCTTTGCCAGGATGTCGCTTTTCTCCGCGCCCTGCTGCGCCATGGCGAGCGCGGCCTTCCAGTTGCCGCCGAAGATCTTGGACACGTTGCGGATATGGATATCAGTCATTGCCCATTTCCTTTCGGCTGGATCGGCCAAAACCCTGGGTGATACGATCGAGCACGATTGCGAGAATAACGATGCCGAGACCCGCTTCGAGGCCCTTGCCGACATCGAGCGTCTGGATGCCGTTCAGCACCTGCTCACCGAGGCCGCGCGCGCCGATCATCGAGGCGACGACGACCATGGAGAGCGCCATCATGATCGTCTGGTTGAGGCCGGCCATGATCGTGGGCGTGGCGAGCGGCAATTCGACGCCGAAGAGGATTTGTCGCGGGCTGCCGCCAAATGCGGTTGCCGCCTCCACCACTTCCCGGTCTACCTGCCGGATGCCGAGATCGGTCAGGCGGATCAGCGGCGGCACGGCGTAAACGATGGTGGCAAGCACGGCCGGAACCTTGCCGAGGCCGAAAAGCATGATGGCGGGAATGAGGTAGACGAAGCTCGGCATGGTCTGCATGACGTCGAGCACCGGCAGGGTGATGCGCCTTGCCCACTCGCTTTTGGCAAGCAGGATGCCCATGGGCACGCCGATGACGATGGAGATGAGGCTGGCAATCAGCATCAGCGCCAGCGTCTGCATTGTCAGGTCCCAGAGACCGAGCGCGCCGACGATGAAAAGCATCACCGCCACCATGATGACGAGCGAAATCTTCTTCGCCGCGAACCAGGCGAGCACCAGGAAGACCAGAAAAATGACCCACCACGGCAGACCGCGCAGCACCCATTCCACGAAGAGGATCGCCTGCAGGATCGTCTGCGATATCGCCTTGAAAACGGAGCCGTAATTCACCACCAGCGAACGCACGATCTCATTGATCGGGCCTCGGATGGAAATATGGAAAACTTCAGGAAACATTGGTGTCGTCCTCGCGCCTGCCGACCCCATGTCCGGTAGCCGGCCCCTGTCCTGACGGGAAAATGCGCGCCGGAAGCCCGGCGCGCCTGCGATGTTTACTTGACGGCGGCTTCGATCCGCGCCTTGGCGTCCGCAGAAACCCAGCTGCCCCAGATATCGGCCTTGGTCTGAAGGAAGGTCTTTGCGGCGGCTGTCGCATCGACCTGCTTGTCGGTCATGTAGGCGAGGCTGGAGTTGATCTCTGTCAGCGGGAATGTCGCCTTTTCAAGGATCGCGATGATGTCCGGCGCTTCCTTCGCAAAGGTGCTGTTCACGCCATAGGCCACCTCGACGGAGGGGAAGGCGCAACCGGCGTCGCGCTTTCCATCGGCGCTCGTCAGTTCCTTCCAGCAGGCGTCGCTATAGGCCGGCTCCTGCAACTGGATGAGCTTGTATTTGCCCATGATTGCCGTCGGGCTCCAGTAATAGAACAGCATCGGCTCGCCCTGGAGATAGGCGGCGGCGATGGCGGCATCGAGAGCGGTGCCGGTGCCGGGGCGGAAGTTCACATAGTTTGCTTCCAGCTTGTAGGCTTGCAGCTTGGCGGTGTTGACGCCTTCGCAGGTCCAGCCCGAGGGGCAATTGAGGAAGCGGCCCTTGGTCGGCTCTTCCGGATCCTTGAACAGTTCGACGATCTTCGGGTCGGAAAGCTGGTCGACGCTCTTCAGGTCCGGAGCCTTGGCTTCGATGCCTTTTGCCGGGTCGCCCTTGACCAGATATTCCGGCACGAACCAGCCTTCGGCGGCGCCAACGAAGGTCTTGCCGACCGATGTTACCTGCCCGGCTTCCGCAGCCTTGTTCCAGACGTCGGAGCGGCCGATCCACTCTTCAGCGAAGATCTGCACGTCGTTATTGGCGGTCGCCTGTTCCAGCGTCACGGAGTTGCCGGGAATGGAATCGACCTTGCAATCATAGCCCTTGGAGAGGATTTCCTTCATGACTTCGGTGATGAAAGCACCGCTTTCCCAGTCGATGCCGGCGAAGGTGATGGTCTTTCCAGCGGCGCAGTAGCCTTCCGCTCTCGCGGACCCGGCATAGGCTCCAATGATGAGCGCGGTGGTGGCCAGCGCGATTTTCAGCTTTGAATTCAGCATTGCATTCCCCTTTTGGTTTGATGATTGGCAAGTTGCTGGCATGCGTTTTGTGGTTTCGGCCGGGCGTGCCCTGGGCAGATATCTACCCCTGAGCCCGGCGGTCATTGGTGCATTTCATGTCCCGTCGAAATCGGCGGCCGGGCGTTCGTCGAATCAATATGGAATTCGATGTTCACCCTGGAGCGGCGGGTTGGAAGTTCACTATACAACTTTGAGAAATTCATATGCTTCACGCGCATTGGCCATTCCGAGTCGAAGGCGTATGCGGTTGGCGGGTTCTGGCAAGGGCAGTCTTTCAGCGCATATTGCGCGGCCGAGCCGTCAAGCATAGCTTCGGCACCGGTATGGCAGTTCCTGCCGTTGCGCTGGGCGGGCATTCGAATATCGCCCCGACTATCGGCGGGAGACTTGCGGCCGCTGGAGATCGAGTCTTCGCTTGCCATTATTTTCCCCTCAAGTTGTATATGTAACTTCACACATTTGCGAAAGACAAGCAAGATAGGATGTGATAATTTTGTGCTTGCGCGGATTCTGGCTGCGTTTTGTGCAGTCGCCTGATTTTTAGGAGTTTCAATGCTGCCCGTCACCGAAAACGAGTTTCCTGTCTCGGGCGATCGCTCCTCCCTGCCGCTGTATGAGCGGGTGAAAGAACAGATCAAGGAAAAGATCGCCAGCGGCGAGTGGTTGACCAACCACAGGATACCCTCCGAAAACGAGATCGTCGACATGCTGGGTGTCAGTCGCATGACGGCAAACCGCGCCCTGCGGGAGCTGGCAACCGAGGGGGTGATCGTTCGCGTGCAGGGGCGCGGCTCTTTTGTCGCCCCGAAAAAGCGAAGCGCCGGCATGATGGGCGTGCGCAACATCGCCGACGAGATCAAGGAGCGCGGTTCGACGCATCGGCCGAGCCTGATCCTCGCCCAGACGGAAGTTTGCGGTCCCGATCTCGCAACGGCGCTGGAGATCGCCGTGGGAGCGAAGGTTTTTCACTCCATCATCGTGCACCACGAAGACGATGTGCCGATCCAGCTCGAAGATCGCTTCGTTAATGCGGAGATCGCTCCGGATTATCTGATGCAGGATTTCAATACGCTCACCCCGAATGCCTATCTAACGGCGGCAGCACCAATTTCGCGGACCGAGCAATTCATCGAGGCGGCATCGCCCCAGCCCTGGGAATGCAAATTGATGGCCATCAGCCGAAACGAGCCTTGCCTTCTCGTGCGCCGCAGAACCTGGTCGTCGAGCCGTGCAGTCACGTCCGTACGGCTGCTCTATCCGGGTTCCCGATATCGGCTTGAAAGTCAGGAATAGAGGCCGCCGGCCTCGGCTGCCCTGATCTTCCGGGACATTATCGCCATATCGGGCGGCCACTTGCGCATCCAGCCCGGCTGATGACGCCCCGGTCAAATCTGTCCCATTTCCCCGGCTCCAATCGTTGCTTGCCAAGTGCAATCGGTTGCCCGTAGCGCTCGACTTATCGGCGACGACAATCCCTCAAAATTCAACTGCTCGCCCTTGCGGGATTACGGTACTTGACAGTCATATATTATGGCATACCATAAGCCATCATATTTACGGAGAGAGCGCTGATGTCCATCCAGATCCGCAAGACCCTGCTGCAGGTCGAAACGACGTTGATTGAGGGGGGCAAGGCTGCCGCAGCGCCGTTGAAGCTGTTCGCCGCCATTGCGGTTGTTAAAAATCCGTGGGCGGGCAAAGGTTTCGTCGCCGATCTGAAGCCGGAAATTCACGCAGGCGCGCCGGCGCTTGGCGAGTTGCTGACGAAGATGATCCTTGACGCCGTCGGTTCCGGCGAGGCGGTGGAGGCCTATGGCAAGGCGGCCGTCGTGGGGCTGGATGGGGAGATCGAACATGCTTCCGCGCTCATTCATACGCTGCGCTTCGGCAATCACTATCGTCAGGCGGTCGGCGCCAAATCCTATCTCGCCTTCTGCAACACGCGCGGCCCCGGCAATGCGCCGATCATGATCCCGCTGATGGACAAGAATGATGAAGGCCGCCGTTCGCATTATCTGACGATCCAGACGGCCATTCCCGATGCTCCGGCGGCCGACGAGATCGTGGTCGCGCTCGGTGCTTCCGTTGGCGGCCGGCCGCACCACCGCATCGGCGACCGTTATCAGGATCTGAAGGATCTCGGTCAGGATGTCGCCAATCCGGCCGGCGTTTGAGGCGCACACCAATGCAAAGGGTCGCCGACACGTCACGGGTCAATGGTGCAAAGGCAGGCGCCGGCACGCTCCCCCGGAAAACGACCGGAGGCGGGGCCGCCTATTTCGACGCCGGCGCAGGCGAGGACTTGATCCTCATCCACGGTGTTGGAATGCGGCTCGAAGCCTGGACGCCGCAGATCGAGGTGTTTTCGAGGACGCACCGCGTCATCGCGGTCGATATGCCGGGCCACGGCGGCAGCGAACGTCTTGCGGCCGGCAGCACTCTTGAGGATTTCGTCGGCTGGTTCGGCCGGTTTCTCGACGACATGCGGATAGAGCGCGCCAATGTCGCCGGGCATTCCATGGGGGCGCTGATTTCCGGCGGGGCAGCCGCGATGCTTGGAGATCGCATAGCGCGTGTCGGGTATCTGAATGGTGTTTATCGCCGCGACCCCGTTGCGAAGGCGGCGGTGCTTGCGCGTGCGGCGGCGATCCGCACCACGGGCGTGGACAAGGAAGGCCCCTTGCTGCGCTGGTTCGGCGATGATCTGAAAAGCCGGCACGCGCGGGAATTGACGAGAGGCTGGCTGGAAATGGTCGATCCGGAAGGTTACGCGGTCGCCTATACCGCCTTTGCGGGCGGGGACGAGACCTATGCCGACCGCTGGCCTTTAGTCACCTGCCCGGCGCTTTTTCTGACCGGTTCGGACGATCCGAACTCCACGCCCCTGATGGCGGAGCAGATGGCGGCGATCACGCCGCGCGGTTATGCCCGTATCGTCGAGGCACACCGGCATATGGTCAATCTGACCGCACCCGAAACCGTCAATGCACTGATGGCCGAATGGCTGGCTTTAGAGGAGGAGCCGCAATGACCGTTGCAACCCTTGACCCGCGCGCCCTGCGCGACGCATTCGGCGCCTTCGTGACGGGGGTGACGATTGTTACCACCCGCGACGAAGCCGGAAAGCCGGTGGGTTTCACCGCAAATTCCTTCACCTCGGTCTCGCTCGATCCGCCGTTGCTGCTGATCTGCCTTGCTCGCAGCTCACGCAATTTCGCGACGATGACGGGTGCGAAAAATTTCGCCGTCAATATTCTGTCGGAAGGTCAGAAGGATCTGTCCAATACGTTCGCCCGGCCGGTGGAAGATCGTTTCGCCGCCGCCATCTGGTCGGATGCGCCGGCAGGCTCACCGGTCTTTACCGATGTTGCGGCCTGGTTCGAATGTTCGATGCAGGAGGTTATCGAGGCCGGAGACCACGTCATTTTGCTCGGTCGCATCGACGCTTTCGAGAATAGCGGTCTGAACGGCCTCGGTTATGCGCGCGGCGGTTACTTCACGCCGATGCTGGCCGCAAAGGCACTTTCGGCTGCGGCAGAGGGTGAAATCGCTGTCGGCGCGGTTCTTGAGCGTCGTGGCGAGATTTACCTCGTCGGCGAGGATGTGCTGTCGCTGCCCGGCTGCGTCGTGGCGGGCGGCGATCCGGTCGCGGCGCTAACGGCGCGGCTGGAAGAGCTCACCGGACTGACGGTCAGAACGGGTTTTCTTTACTCGGTTTATGAAAACAAGGCGGATGGGCGTCAGCACATCGTCTACCACGCGCTTGCGGATGGGGACGATGCGCCGCGCCAGGGCCGTTTTCTGTTGCCCGGCGCGCTGGCTTCGGCAAAGTTCGATTCCGGCGCGACGGCGGACATTGTCAACCGGTTCGCGCTGGAAAGTTCAATCGGCAATTTCGGTGTCTATGTCGGTAACGAGACTGCCGGTAGGGTCCATCCCATCTCGATGAAGGCGGCAAACCCATGAAATTCTCCCTCTTCGTCCATATGGAACGGCTGGACGCCTCGCAGGATCACAAGACGCTCTACGAGGAGTTCGTGAGGCTTTGCGAAATCGCCGATCGCGGCGGCATGCATGCCATCTGGACCGGCGAACATCACGGCATGGATTTCACCATTGCCCCGAACCCGTTCGTGACGATCGCCGATCTTGCCCGGCGCACCAGGACGGCGCGTCTCGGCACTGGTACGGTGATTGCGCCCTTCTGGCACCCGATCAAGCTTGCAGGCGAAGCCGCGATGACCGACCTCATCTGCGACGGCCGTCTCGATATCGGCATCGCGCGCGGTGCTTACTCGTTTGAATATGAGCGGCTGCTTCCGGGCCTTGATGCCTGGGGGGCTGGCCAGCGCATGCGCGAGCTGATCCCGGCTGTCAAAGGTGTGTGGGCGGGGGACTATGCGCATGACGGCGAGTTCTACAAATTTCCGGCCACCACCTCCGCTCCCAAGCCATTGCAGCAGCCCTTCCCGCCGATCTGGGTGGCGGCGCGCGATCCGAATTCGCATGAATTCGCTGTCGCCAATGATTGCAACGTGCAGGTGACGCCACTCTGGCAGGGCGATGACGAGGTGGAAACCCTGATGGGCCGCTTCAACGATGCCTGCGCCAAGAACCCGGAAAAACAGCGGCCGAAAATCATGTTGCTCCGCCACACCTATGTCGGTTCCGATGAAGCCGATATCGCTCAGGCGGCGCATGAGATGAGCGTCTATTACAATTACTTCTTCGCCTGGTTCAAAAACGAAAAGCCGATCCATCAGGGGCTGATCGAGCGTATTGCGCCCGAAGACATCGCCGCCAACGCGATGCTTTCCACCGATGTCATGCGAAAGAACAATGTCGTCGGCAATGCCGATGAGGTGATTAGCCGGCTTAAAGCTTACGAGGCCATGGGCTATGACGAATATTCCTTCTGGATCGATACGGGCATGAGCTTCGAGCGTAAGAAGGCCTCGCTGGAGCGCTTCCTTTCCGATGTCATGCCGGCTTTCGGGGAGTAACGCGATGCGCAGTTTCCAGTGCTATATCGACGGACGTTTCGAAGATGGCGAGGCGCGTTTCGCAAGTCTCGATCCCGCAAGCGGCGCTGCATGGGCCGAAATGCCGGAAAGCCGCGAGGCCGATGTCGGCCGTGCGGTCGAGGCCGCGCATCGGGCGCTTTACGAAGATGCAGGCTGGTCGAAACTGACGGCGACACAGCGTGGCAAGCTGCTCTACCGGCTCGCCGATCTGGTCACTGAGAATGCGAAGACGCTTGCCGAACTCGAAACCCGCGATACCGGCAAGATCATCCGGGAAACCTCCGCGCAGATTGCCTATGTCGCGGATTATTATCGTTATTATGCGGGTCTGGCCGACAAGATCGAGGGCGCCTATCTGCCGATCGACAAGCCGGATATGGATGTCTGGCTGCGGCGCGAACCCGTGGGCGTCGTGGCGGCCATCGTGCCGTGGAACAGCCAGCTGTTTCTCGCCGCCGTCAAGATCGGTCCCGCACTCGCGGCCGGCTGCACCATTGTCGTCAAGGCCTCGGAAGATGGGCCGGCACCCCTTCTGGAATTCGCCCGGCTGGTGCATGAGGCCGGTTTTCCCGCCGGCGTCGTCAATATCGTCTCCGGCTTCGGCGCATCCTGCGGCACGGCGCTCACCACCCATCCGAAGGTGGCTCATATCGCCTTTACCGGCGGTCCGGAAACGGCGCGTCATATCGTGCGTAATTCGGCTGAAAACCTTGCCTCAACCTCGCTGGAACTCGGCGGCAAGTCGCCGATTCTCGTTTTTACCGATGCCGATCTCGAGAGCGCTGCCAATGCGCAGGTGGCGGGCATTTTTGCCGCGACCGGCCAGAGCTGCGTCGCCGGTTCGCGGCTGATCATCGAAAGAAGCGTCAAGGATCGGTTCCTCGAGATTCTGAAGGCGAAGGCTGAGGCGATCCGCATCGGCTCGCCGCTGGATATGGCGACGGAAGTAGGCCCGCTGGCGACGGAGCGCCAGAGAAAGCATATCGTTTCTCTGGTTTCCGCCTCCGTGGACGCGGGCGCCAAGGTTGTCACAGGCGGTGCGCCGGTAGACGGCGACGGTTATTTCTATCGGCCAACCATTCTCGATTGCGACGGCATTCGTTCGCCATCGATGGAGAAAGAGTTCTTCGGCCCCGTCCTCTCGGTCGTTTCGTTTGAAACCGAAGCGGAAGCCATCGCGCTGGCCAATGACACGGTCTATGGGCTTGCCTCCGGTGTCTTCACGCAGAACCTGACGCGCGCCCACCGTCTGATGAAGGCGATCCGGGCCGGCATCGTCTGGGTGAATACCTACCGTGCGGTTTCGCCGATTGCGCCTTTCGGCGGATTCGGCCTGTCGGGCGACGGACGCGAGGGCGGGCTTGCGGCGGCGCTCGATTACACGCGCACCAAGACCATATGGCTGCGCACCTCCGATGACCCGATCCCCGATCCCTTTGTGATGCGGTGAGCCCATGTTTTACGAAATCCGCACCTACCGGCTGAAGAACGGCGCCATTCCCGCCTACCTCAAGGTGGTCGAGGAAGAGGGCATCGAAATCCAGAAGAGCCATCTCGGCGAACTGGTGGGTTACTTCTTTTCCGAGATCGGCCCGATCAATGAGATCGTTCATATCTGGGCCTTTTCGAGCCTGGATGACCGCGAGGAACGGCGCGCACGGCTGATGGCCGATCCGCGCTGGTTGTCCTTCCTTCCGAAGATCCGCGACCTCATCGAAGTCGCTGAAAACAAGATCATGAAACCGGCGCGGTTTTCACCGCTCAGGTGAAATGCGCCGGTCGCGACGTGCATACCAACAAGAAGCTCTAAAACGGAGTAAGGGAACATGAAATTGAAACTGGTATTGACGACATGCGCCGCTCTTTTTGCCCTTGGTGCATCTGCTGAGGCGAATGATCTGGTTTTCTCCAGCTGGGGAGGAACCACGCAGGACGCCCAGAAGGCGGCCTGGGCTGAAAAATTCATGGTATCGACCGGCATTAACGTGGTGCAGGACGGTCCGACGGACTACGGCAAATTGAAAGCCATGGTCGAGGCGAACGGCGTGACCTGGGATGTGGTCGATGTCGAGGGCGATTATGCCGCGCAGGCCGGCCCGAAAGGCCTGTTGGAGAAGCTCGATTTTGCCGTCATCGACAAGACCAAGCTCGATCCGCGTTTCGTGACGGATTACTCCGTCGGCAGCTTTTATTATTCCTTCGTCATAGGCTGCAATGTCGATGCCGTGGCCGCCTGCCCGAAGAGCTGGGCGGATCTGTTCGATACCGCGAAATTTCCCGGCAAGCGAACCTTCTACAAATGGTCGGCGCCGGGTGTGATCGAGGCCGCCCTTCTGGCCGATGGCGTGGCCGCCGACAAGCTTTATCCGCTCGATCTCGACCGCGCTTTCAAGAAGCTCGATACGATCAAATCCGATATCATCTGGTGGTCCGGCGGTGCGCAGTCGCAGCAGTTGATTGCATCTGCGGAAGCGCCTTTCGGCAGCGTCTGGAACGGCCGCATGACGGCGCTTGAAAAAAGCGGCGTGAAGGTGGAAACCTCCTGGCAGCAGAACATCACCGCGGCGGATTCCCTCGTCGTTCCCAAGGGAACGAAGAACAAGGATGCGGCGATGAAGTTCATTGCGCTCGCCACCTCTGCGCAGGCGCAGGCGGATATGGCGACCGCGACGGGCTATGCGCCGGTCAATATCGAATCCGCCACGCTGATGGATCCGGAAACCGCCAAGACCCTGCCGGACCAGCAGACGGAAAGCCAGGTCAATGCCGATATGAACTACTGGGCGCAGCATCGCGACGAGATCGGCGAGCGCTGGTACGCCTGGCAGGCGAAGTAAGATAACGGCGCGGGCCGCGACAGGCGCCCGCGCGATTTTCCACGTCCAGGAGGTTTGGGCATGGTCTCGCTTACCGATGAAACAGTCAGCCCGAAAGCGAAGGTGCGGACGCCTTTCCGGCCCGGCAATTTTACGGCTACCCTGCCGGCGCTTGTCCTGCTTGTCCTGTTCTTCGTCGTTCCGGTTCTGATCCTGCTGTCGCGCAGCGTCACCGAACCCGTCCTCGGATTGGGCAACTATGCCGCCCTGCTGGGAAGCTCAACCTATCTGAAAATCTTCTTCAATACCTTCGCGGTGTCGGCGCTGGTAACTGTCGTGTCGCTGGCGATCGGCTTTCCCGTCGCCTGGGCGCTCGCCATCATGCCGGCGCGGCTCGCTTCCATCGTCTTTGCCATATTGCTCCTGTCGATGTGGACCAATCTTCTGGCGCGCACCTATGCGTGGATGGTGCTGTTGCAGCGCACGGGGGTGGTGAACAAGACGCTGATGGGGCTCGGCATCATCGATCAGCCTCTGGCGCTGGTCAACAATCTTACCGGCGTAACGATAGGCATGACCTATATCATGCTGCCCTTCATCATCATTCCGCTCTATGGCGTCATCCGCAAGATCGATCCGGCCATTCTTCAGGCGGCGGCCTTGTGCGGGGCGACACGCTTTCAGGCGCTAACCCGCATCCTTATTCCGCTGGCAGCGCCCGGCATGATTTCCGGCGCGCTGATGGTCTTCGTCATGTCGCTCGGTTATTTCGTCACCCCCGCGCTGCTCGGCGGCACGGCGAACATGATGCTGGCCGAACTCATTGCGCAATTCGTGCAGTCGCTGGTCAACTGGGGCATGGGCGGGGCGGCCGCACTGGTGCTGCTGGTGGTGACGCTGACGCTTTACGCCATCCAGCTCAAATTTTTCGGCGCGGCCGGGGTAGGGGGGCGCTGACATGCTTTTGAACTATAACAGCCTCGGCCTCTGGAAATGGCTGCTCCTCCTGATCACGCTGCTGACGACGGCATTTCTCGTTCTGCCCATCGTTTTCATCGCAGCGCTGTCCTTCGGCTCGTCGCAATGGCTGATCTTTCCGCCGCCCGGCTGGACATTGAAATGGTATGCGGATTTCTTCGCCGATCCGCGATGGCTGGAGGCCGCCTGGACCAGCCTGCGCATCGCTCTGATGGTCACGGTGCTGTCCGTGCTGATCGGTCTTGTCGCCTCCTTCGGGCTGGTGCGCGGCCGTTTCATCGGGCGTAACACGCTTCGCGCGCTGTTCATGACGCCGATGATCCTGCCCGTCGTGGTGCTGGCGGTGGCGCTTTACGCCTTTTTTCTGAAACTTGGCCTTGCCGGCACCACTGCCGGTTTCGTTATCGCCCATCTCGTCGTGGCGCTGCCTTTTTCCATTCTGGCGTTGACCGGCGCGCTCGAGGGTTTCGACAAATCGATTGAGGATGCGGCGGTGCTGTGCGGCGCAAGCCCGTTGCAGGCGAAAATCCGCATCACGCTTCCCGCCATCAGCCACGGCCTGTTCTCGGCGGCGATCTTCTCCTTCCTTACCTCGTGGGATGAGGTGGTGTTGGCGATCTTCATGGCAAGCCCGACATTGCAGACGCTGCCGGTGAAAATCTGGGCAACGCTGCGTCAGGATTTGACGCCGGTTATTGCGGCCGCCTCCACGCTTCTCATCGCGGTGACCATCATTCTCATGCTGCTTGTCGCGGCTGTGCGAAAAGGACTGAAAACATGACCAAACCGCTCCTGCAGATTCGCGGCATCCGCAAGCAATACGGACCGGTCGTCGCCGTTCAGGACGTCAATCTCGACGTGCAGCCGGGCGAGTTCATGACATTTCTCGGGCCGTCCGGTTCGGGCAAGAGCACGACGCTTTATATCCTTGCCGGTTTCGAGCAGCCGACATCGGGCGATATTCTGCTGAACTGCGAAAGCCTGCTGTCGACGCCGTCGCACAAGCGCAATATCGGCATGGTCTTCCAGCGCTACACCCTGTTTCCGCATCTGTCGGTCGGCGAGAACATCGCCTTTCCGCTGAAGGTCCGCGGCAAGAGCAGGGCGGAAATCGATGCGAAGGTGAAGGAAATGTTGCGGCTTGTCCGTCTCGAAGGTTTCGAGGACAGAAAACCGGCGCAGATGTCGGGCGGTCAGCAGCAACGCGTGGCGCTGGCGAGGGCGCTTGCCTATGACCCGCCGGTGCTGCTGATGGATGAGCCGCTCTCGGCGCTCGACAAGAAGCTGCGCGAAGAAATCCAGTTCGAAATCCGCCGCATTCACCAGCAGACGGAAGTGACGATCCTCTACGTCACCCACGATCAGGAAGAGGCCTTGCGTCTTTCCGACCGGATCGCCGTGTTTTCCAAGGGGGTTATCGACCAGATCGGCACGGGGCCGGAGCTTTATGCCCACCCGGCGACCCGTTTCGTGGCTGAATTCATCGGCGACAGCGACTTCATCGCCTGCGATCTCCTCGCCGCCTCGGGCGGCAAGGCGACGGTTTCGCTCGGTCGGGATATCGTCTTCGATCATATTCCGATGCATGGCGAAGCCATGCCGGGAAAGAAGGCGGCGCTGATGCTGCGCCCGGAGCGGCTGCAGCTCAGCCGTAACCGGCCGGTCGCCGCCGCCGGTTTCCAGGCCACGGTCAGCGACATCACTTTCCTCGGCAACAATGTCCATGTGGTGGCCCATACCGGCTCGGGTGAGCCGCTTGCGGTGCGCCTGCCTTTCGGCCATGAGGCGATTTCCGGCCTCAGCCGTGGCGACCTCGTGCATCTCGCCTTCGATCCGGCCTCGGCGCAGGTCTTCTGTTGAGGAATGGGCCATGCATCTGAATGATCCCACACTCTTCGGCGAGAAAGTGCCGGTGGCAGGCCGCTGGGTCGGTTGCAATGGCCGTGAAACGGCGGCGATCCGCAATCCCGCGACCGGTGAGATCGTCGGGCGGGTTCCAGAGCTCGGCGCGAAGGAAACGAGAGAAGCGATCGCTGCGGCTGTGATTGCTCATAAGCAATGGGCCCGCCGCACCGCCGGCGAGCGTGCGAATATCCTGAAGGAATGGTTCCGGCTCGTCATGGAAAACCGTGGCGATCTCGGCATGATACTGACGCTGGAACAGGGAAAGCCGCTGGCGGAAGCAAAGGGTGAGATTGCCTATGGCGCAAGCTTCATCGAATGGTTTGCGGAAGAGGCGCGGCGGATCAATGGTGAGACAGTGCCCGGCCACCAGCCTGACAAACGCATTTTGGTTCTTCGCCAGCCCGTGGGCGTGGTTGCGGCCATCACGCCATGGAATTTCCCCAATGCAATGATCACCCGCAAGGCCGGCCCGGCGCTGGCCGCCGGCTGTGCGGTGGTGCTGAAACCGGCGCCGCAAACGCCGTTTTCTGCCATCGCCCTTGCCATCCTTGCAGAGCGCGCCGGCCTGCCGCTTGCGCTTTTCAGCATTTTGACGGGGCCAGCCGCAGAGATAGGCGCAGAAATGACGGCAAGCCCGGATATCCGCCTTCTGACCTTTACCGGCTCGACGCGCACGGGAGAGCATCTTTACCGGCAATGTGCGCCTACGATCAAGAAACTGGGGCTGGAACTCGGCGGCAATGCGCCCTTCATCGTCTTCGATGACGCCGATCTCGATGCCGCTGTCGAGGGCGCGATCCTCGCCAAATTCCGCAACAATGGTCAGACCTGCGTTTGCGCCAACCGTCTTTATGTGCAGAGCGGCGTCTATGATGCTTTCGCTGAAAAATTCGCTCGAGTCGTCGTTCGGTTGAAGGTTGGCAACGGGCTGGAGGAGGGAAGCATTCTCGGGCCTCTTATCGATGCAAACGCGGTCGCCAAAGTGGAGGCCCATATTGCCGACGCGCTTTCGAAGGGCGCCGAGATCGCCACCGGTGGCAAGAAGCATGCACTGGGCGGCAATTTCTTCGAGCCGACGATCCTGCGCAATGTCGATGCCGGCATGCAGGTGGCGCGTGAGGAAACCTTTGGGCCGCTTGCGCCGCTCTTCCGCTTCGAGGATGAGGCGGATGTGATTGCGCAGGCGAACAATACCGATTTCGGCCTCGCATCCTATTTTTATGCGCGCGATCTCTCGCGGGTCTTCCGGGTTGCCGAGGCGCTCGAATATGGCATGGTCGGTGTCAATACGGGAGCTATTTCCACCGCCGAGGCGCCTTTCGGTGGCGTCAAGATGTCGGGCCTCGGCCGGGAAGGCTCACGCCACGGCATCGAGGAATATACCGAGCTCAAATATGTCTGCATCGGTGGCGTCGGCTAAGGCCGGGCCGCGAAGAATGATGCCTATGCCAACAGCCCACGCATGATCAGCTCGAGATGTATTTTCAGGACGGCCTGTCTGTCCAGAATGCGTCGGTCGTTGAAAATCAGCCGAAACACCAATGTTCCGACCATGGGCGACATCACGACTTTGGCAAGTTCGGGAGGATTGGCCCTGAACCTTTTTTTCGCCACGCCCTCCTCGAGGATCGTATCGATGCGCGCAAAGACAGGCGCCATCAACGTGTCATGGTGCTGGTCGATGAGATCGGGAAATTTTGCGCCTTCCGCAAGGATCAAGCGGAACAGTTCCCGCATCTTCTTGTTGTCGACGAGTGCATCGAACAGGAATTCCAGCAGCAGGCGAAGCTCCTCGACCGGGTCGTCGGATGTATGCGTATAGGCCTTGAACGCCTCCTGGAATGGCAGGGAGGCATGCTTGACCATCGCTTCGAAGAGCGCCTCCTTGGTTTCGAAATAGACGTAGACCGTCCCTTTCGTCACCCCCACCCGTTCCGCGATGTCTTCCACCCGCGTCGCGGTAAATCCCCTTTTGGTGAATTCCTCGAATGCGGCATCGAGAATTTGCAACGGACGTTGTATCTTCTGTTCAGCACGTGTCAGTTTTGCTTTCGCCATGGCCCCGGATCCTTCTATTTTTTGACGCGTGCCCTTCTGTCCGTCGCGATTGGCGGAAATGAGAGATGGGTTTGCCTATAGCACCGGCGCAAAAACCGGAACGATTTTTGTGAAGGCGCGCGCATGCTTCACTATGCCGGAACATTGCCAATGCGCCCGCAGGTATGTGCCGGACGAGAAGGGAACGATCATTCGGGAACCTGTACCGATACTCCGGACAGCTCCCCAATCAGCGGCATAAGAATTTCATTGACTATTCAGTCAGTCAAATATTATAGGATGAGGCGAAGATCAAGAGGTCACCATGAGAACCATTCTTATCGCGGCGGCGCTTGGCGGTATTTTCGCCCTGTCGTCCTGCAGCAATGAAGAGCCGCCCGCCGAAAAGCCGCTCCGCACCGTCGATGTGGTCGCGGCTGAGAAAAAGCCCGTTGATCGCGGTAGCGTCATCACGGGCGAAGTAAAGGCACGGGTCCAGACGGATCTGTCCTTCCGGGTCAGCGGCAAGATCACCGAGCGGCTGGTGGATGTGGGCGCACGGGTGAAGACCGGGCAATTGCTTGCCCGCATGGATCCCGAAGAGCAAAAGGCCGATCTCGATGTCGCCCTGGCCAACCTGCAATCTGCGGAAGCGCAGCAGACGCAGGCGCAATTGACGTTCGACCGTCAGCAAAGCCTGTTCAAGACGCAGGTGACCTCGCGTTCGGCGGTCGACAAGGCCCAGGAAACCCTGCTCACGACGCAAGGGGCGGTGAGATCGGCGCAGGCGCAGCTCGATACGGCGCGGGATGCCCTGTCCTATACCGAACTCAGGGCGGATGCGGATGGCGTTATCACGGCGCGTAATGTGGAGGTCGGCCAGGTGGCGCAGGCCGCCCAGCTCGTTTTTACGCTGGCGCATGACGGACCGCGCGATGCGGTCTTCGATGTCTACGAATCCCTCTTCCTCGAGCGCGATATCGACAATCTTGTCAATGTCAGCCTCCTGTCGGACCCCGCCCGCAGCGTTGCGGCGCCGGTGCGGGAGATTTCTCCGACGATAGACCCGGACAATGGAACGATCAGGGTCAAGGTGGGTCTTAACGGCGATATGACCATGCCGCTCGGCGCGCCCGTATCCGGCCATTTCCGCTTCAAACAGGTCGATGCGATTGAGCTTCCGTGGTCGGCGATGACGTCGCAGGACGGCTTCCCCGCCGTCTGGGTGGTCGATCCGCAATCTTCGGAAATCGCCATGCGGCGCATCGAGGTCGCCGATTACGAGACGGGTCAATTCGTCATCACGCAGGGGCTTAATCCCGGCGATCTCGTCGTCACCGTCGGCACCAAATTTCTCCGCGCCGGTGAAAAGGTCGCCTATGAAAAGGGGCAGGCACAATAATGTCCAGTATATACAAAAGCTTGTTTTTGGTGGCTGTGGCGATTGCGGTTTCCTCCTGCGAGGACAAGCAGGAAGCCGCCGCCGAGGCGCCGCGCCCGGTGCTTTCCGTCGTCGTGGAAGAGAAGCCGGCTGACGCCCTGCGGCTGACCGGCACGGTGGAATCGCGCATTCAGACCGATCTCGGCTTTCGCGTGCTCGGGCGCATTATCGCCCGCAATGTCGATGTGGCCGATCTGGTGAAGAAGGGTGACGTGGTGGCCTCGATTGATCCGCTGGCGCTCGAGCTTGCGGTGAAGAGCGCGCAATCCGACCTCTCCAATGCGGAAGCGCAGCTGGCCAATGCAGTGACGACCGAGCAGCGCCAGCGTGTGCTGGCGGAAGCCCGCAGCGGCACGGAAGCCGCACTGGAAGAGGCCGAGCAGGCCACCCGCACCGCCAATGCGTCCGTCGCCAAGGCCCGCGCCAATCTGGACAAGGCCGAGGAGCAGCTGGGTTATGCGCAGCTGCATGCGGAATTTGACGGCGTTGTGACGGCAACTTCGGGCGAAATCGGTCAGGTCGTCTCGGCCGGGCAAACGGTCGTGACCATTGCCCGTCCGGAAGTGCGCGACGTGGTGGTCGACGTTCCGCAATTTGCGGCGCAACGGCTGGAGATCGGCTCCGCCTTCGAGATCGCCCTGCAGCTCGATCCGAAAATTCGCACCACCGGCGTGGTGCGCGAGATTGCTCCGGAAGCCGAAACGGCGACACGCACGCGCCGCACGAAGATCAGCCTGCAGGATGCGCCGCCGGCATTCCGGCTCGGTTCCGTCGTCACGGCCTCCGTGCTTGCCGCATCCGAACCGCAGATCATGCTTCCATCATCGGCTCTGCTGAAGACCGACAATGGGTGGGGTGTCTGGATCGTCAATGCCGATACGGCAACGGTAACGTTCCGCCCGGTCACGATAGAGGGCGAGCCTGCCGAAGGCGGCAACGTGCGCATCACCGGCGGCGTCAAGCCCGGCGAGCGTGTTGCCAGCGCCGGCGTTCACAAGCTCAAGGATGGACAGGCCATCAGGATCGATCAGGAGGTCCGTCAGTGAAGAAATTCAATCTCTCCGACTGGGCGCTCGAACACCGTTCGCTCGTCTGGTACTTCATGCTGGTTTTCGTTCTTGCCGGCGTTTTCTCCTATCTCAACCTCGGCCGCGAGGAAGATCCGAACTTCACCATCAAGACCATGGTGATCAGCGCGCAATGGCCCGGCGCTTCCGCCGAAGAGGTGGCGAGGCAGGTGACCGACAGGATCGAGAAGAAGCTCGAGGAACTCGACAATCTCGACCATCTGCGCAGCCAGACGGTCGCCGGTCGCACGACGATCTTCGTGGAACTGGTGCCGGAAACCAAGGCGCGCAACGTCGAGCCGACATGGGTGCGGGTGCGCAACATGATCGGCGACATCAAGGGCGAGTTTCCCTCCGGCGTCGTCGGTCCCTTCTTCAACGACCGCTTCGGCGATGTCTATGGCAATATCTATGCCTTCACCAGCGATGGTCTCAGCCAGCGGCAATTGCGCGATCTGGTGGAAGATGCGCGTGCGAAGGTGCTGACTGTCGACAATATCGGCAAGGTCGATGTCATCGGCGCACAGGACGAGACGATCTATCTGGAGTTTTCCACGCGGCAGATCGCGGCGCTCGGCATCGACCAGCAGTCGATCATCAAGACGCTGCAAGCCCAGAACGCCGTCACGCAATCCGGCTTCGTCAATGCCGGGCCCGAGCGCGTGGCGCTGCGCGTCAGCGGCCAGTTCACCTCGGAAGACAGCCTGCGGTCCATCAACCTGCGGGTCAACAACCGGTTTTTCCCGCTGACGGAAGTGGCGACGATCCGGCGCGGTTATGTCGATCCGCCGTCCTCGCTGTTCCGCTTCAACGGCCAGCCGGCCATCGGCCTTGCTATCGGCATGAAAACCGGCGCGAACCTGCTGCATTTCGGTGAGGCGCTGGATGCTGAGATGAAGCGGGTGGTGGCTGATCTGCCTGTTGGCGTCGATGTGCATCGCGTGTCCGATCAGCCGGCCGTGGTCGATGAGGCGGTCTCGGGCTTCACCTCGGCGCTGTTCGAGGCCATCGCCATCGTTCTCGTCATCAGCTTCATCAGCCTTGGCCTCAGGGCCGGCATGGTGGTTGCCGTTTCCATTCCGCTCGTGCTGGCGATCACCTTCGTCTACATGGAATATACCGGCATTTCCTTGCAGCGCATCTCTCTGGGTGCTCTCATCATCGCGCTCGGGCTTCTCGTCGACGATGCGATGATCGCCGTCGAGATGATGGTCGCGCGGCTTGAAGTGGGAGACGATCTCAGGAAAGCGGCGACCTATGTTTACACCTCGACCGCTTTCCCGATGCTGACTGGTACGCTGGTCACCGTTGCCGGCTTCATTCCGGTTGGTCTCAACAACAGTGCGGCGGGTGAATTCACCTTCACGCTTTTTGTGGTGATCGCCGTTTCGCTGATCGTGTCATGGATCGTCGCGGTCCTGTTCACGCCGCTGCTCGGCGTGACGATCCTGCCAAAGACGATGAAATCGCATCATGAGAAAAAGGGCCGCTTTGCCTCCGCCTTTTCCTGGCTTCTCGGCCGGGCGTTGCGCTGGCGCTGGGTGACGATTATCCTCACCATTGCGCTGTTCGGCCTTTCCGTCGGCGGCATGGGCCTTGTGCAGCAGCAGTTCTTCCCGTCATCCGACCGCGTGGAGCTGATCGTTGACTGGAACCTGCCGCAGAACAGTTCCATTGCCGAGACCAACCGGCAGATGGCGCAGTTCGAGCAGGACATGCTGGCCAAGAATCCGGATATCGACCATTGGACAACCTATGTCGGCGAAGGCGCGCCGCGTTTCATCCTGTCCTTCGACGTGCAGACGCCTGACGTCACCTTCGGCCAGACGGTCATCGTCACCAAGGGGCTGGATGTGCGTGACAAGGTGCGCGCCGAGTTGCAGGACTATCTGAACAAGACTTTTATCGGCACCGACGCCTTCGTGAAACTGCTCGATATCGGTCCTCCGGTCGGAAAGCCGGTGCAATATCGCCTGAGTGGCCCTGATATCCAGAAGGTGCGCGAGCTCGGGCAACAATTGTCGGGCATCGTCGGCGAACACCGGCTGCTGTCCAACATGGTGATGGACTGGAACGAGCCGACGCGCGTGGTGAAAGTGGATGTTCTGCAGGACAAGGCCCGCCAGCTTGGCGTCTCGTCGGAAGATATCGCCAATGCCATGAACAGCATTGTCGAAGGGTCCACAGTCACGCAGGTTAGGGACGATATCTACCTCGTCAACGTGGTGGCGCGGGCGCAGCTTTCGGAGCGCGGCTCCATCGAGACCTTGCAAAACCTGCAATTGCCGGCAACCAACGGCAAGGCCGTGCCGCTCTCGGCAATCGCCAATTTCCGTTATGAGCTGGAGCAGCCGACCATCTGGCGTCGCGACCGGATTCCGACGGTCACCGTCAAGGCTGCCATTATCGGCCCGACGCAGCCGGCGACGATTGTGGAGCAGCTGAAACCGAAGATCGAGGCGTTCCAGAAAACGCTTCCCGTCGGCTACACGCTGGAGACGGGCGGTTCGGTGGAATCCAGTGCGGATTCGCAAGCACCGATCGTCGCTGTCGTGCCCATGATGCTGTTTGCGATGGCGACCATCCTGATGATCCAGTTGCAGAGCTTCAGCCGGCTGTTCCTGGTCTTCGCCGTGGCGCCGACTGCCCTGATCGGCGTCGTGGTGGCGCTGCTCTTCTCCAATGCGCCGATGGGCTTCGTCGCCATTCTCGGCGTGCTGGCGCTGATCGGCATCCTGATCCGCAACTCGGTCATTCTCGTCGTGCAGATCGAGCATCTGAGAAGCGAAGGGGTTTCGGCATGGCGTGCCGTCATCGAGGCGACCGAGCATCGCATGCGGCCGATCATGCTGACGGCGGCGGCGGCCACCCTTGCTCTCATCCCCATATCGCGGGAAATCTTCTGGGGCCCTATGGCCTATGCGATGATGGGCGGCATTGTGGTTGGCACAGCGCTCACGCTGCTTTTCCTGCCGGCGCTCTATGTCGCGTGGTTCCGCATTCCGCGTGAGGATGACAAGCCGGAGGCAGCGGAAATCAAGGCGTAATATCTGACGCGTAGCGAGGGTGCGGCGATGCTGCATCCTCGCTCCAACAAAAATATCCGCCGTCGTTGTTCCGGCGGGCAGGATAATGTTAGGAAGGTCGGCTTGGCCGCGAGAGCGGTGGCCGTCCTTTTTGCGTTTGGACGATTCTGGTTTCGCGTTGATATTGCGAACATATTGAGAGTGCGGAGGGTTTGAAGATGGGCGGGTTGTCGGATTGGCTTGCGGATGCGCAGCCGATCAATCGCAAGAATGCCGCAGAAGCGGTATTCGATGATATCCGTTCCGCCATCACTTCGGGGCAGCTTGCGGTCGGCACCCGGCTGCCTTCCGAAGCCCATCTGGCCGCTCGATATGGCGTCAGCCGGCCGATTATTCGCGAGGCTTTACGGTCGCTCCAGACCCTGGGGCTGACGCAGACCCGCACCGGAAGCGGCACCTATGTGATGACGCCGACCCCGCCTTCCGAATTGAATTACGGCGCCTATTCCGCCCGCGATCTGATCGAAGCCCGCCCCTTCATCGAAGTTCCTGCGGCCGGTTGGGCGGCGTTGCGGCGCACGGATGCTCAGCTGGAAGTCCTGCTTGACCTCTGTGATCGGATGGAAGCCGAAGAAAGGCCGCATCCCTGGGTGCTGCTGGATGGGCAATTCCATTGCGCCATTGCGGAAGCATCGGCCAACAGGCTGTTCGCCAAGGTGGTGGCCGATGCCCGCGAGGCCCTTTCCCAACAGTCAGAGATGGTCAACCTGATGGCCGGTCGTCGCGTCGCCTCGAATTTCGAGCACCGCCGGATCGTCGAGGCGATCCGGCGGGGTTCAGCGCCCGAGGCGCGGGAGGCGATGGAGCTTCACCTTGGCCAGGTGAAGCAGGTGGTGACGACGATTATTGGCGAAGATCGGCTTCGCCAGCCGTGACGGCGGGCAGGTTGGCAAGGTGCCGCGGGCTCAGCGCCTGCTGCAATTGCGCATCGGTGAGATAACCGCGTTCCAGAACCACCTGCGGCACCGTGCGGCCGCTGGCAAGCGCCTCCTTGGCCACTTCTGTCGCCGCATAATAACCGATCAGCGGGTTGAGCGCGGTGGCGAGACCGATGGATTCTTCCACGCGCTGCGCCATGATGGCCGGATTGGCGACGATGCCGTCGACGCAGCGTTCCGCCAGCGTGCGGCAGGCGGCGCTGAGTTGGCTGATGCTCTGCGACAAGGCTCGCACGATGATCGGCTCGAAAGCGTTCAGCTGCAATTGCCCGGCTTCAGCGGCCATGGTGATGGTGATGTCATTGCCGATCACCGCATAGGCCACCTGGTTGACCACTTCGGGAATGACCGGATTGATCTTGCCCGGCATGATGCTGGAACCCGCTTGAACGGAGGGCAGTGTGATTTCGCCGATACCAGCGCGCGGGCCGGAAGAGAGCAGGCGAAGATCGTTGCAGGTTTTCGATAGTTTGACGGCGACGCGTTTCAGCACGCCGGAGAGATGCACGAAAGCGCCGGGATCCTGCGTGGCCTCGATGAGGTCCGCCGCCGTCACCAGCGGCCGTCCGGTCAGCTCCGCCAGGTGCTGGCAGGCAAGCTCGGCATAACCGCGCGGCGCATTCAGCCCGGTACCTATGGCGGTGGCGCCGAGATTGATCTCGTGCAGAAGTGCTGCGGATTCGATGAGGCGCGCCTGATCTTCTCCCAGCATCACCACGAAGGTGCGGAATTCCTGGCCGAGCGTCATCGGCACGGCGTCCTGCAATTGCGTGCGGCCGATCTTGATGAAGCCGGCAAATTCCTGCGCCTTGCGGTCGAAGGCATCCTTCAGCACGCCCATGGAAGCCGCCAGATCGTCGATGGCCTCGATCAGCCCGACATTGATCGCGGTCGGATAGGCGTCGTTGGTCGACTGGCTTAGATTGACATGGTCGTTCGGGTGAAGCCGGGCATAATCGCCTTTTTCGTGTCCGAGCAGTTCGAGCGCACGGTTGGCGATGACCTCATTGGCGTTCATATTGGTGGAGGTGCCGGCTCCGCCCTGAATTTCATCCACCACGAACTGCTCATGCAGCGCACCGGCGCGGATTTCGCGGCAGGCTGCGGCGATGGCTTGCATGCGTTCTGTGTCCAGAAGGCCGAGCTCGTGGTTTGCGCGTGCCGCCGCCTCCTTCACATAGGCCAGTCCCCGGACGAGATAGGGGTTGTGGCCGATGGTCACCCCGGTGATCTTGAAGTTTTCCACGGCGCGCGCCGTGTGCACGCCCCAATAGACATCCGCCGGAATTTCCTTGGTCCCGAGCAAATCATGCTCCTTGCGCGTCACGCTCACTTTTTCCTCCACTGGCTTTTAAGCGTTGCTATATCTGTAAAGCTGTCTTACAGATTTTTTGACCTTAATTGGGGTGGAGGAGAAGGTCAATCATATCGAATACGCTTGACGAACGGCATTATCTGCCATTATGAGGGGCAAAAATCTGTCATGCAGCTTTACAGCGCGCATGAGCATGCATGCTGGCCATATTCCAGCGCGGACTGTGCCAGTTTCATTTTCATTTCCGGCTTATCGCCGACTGCAAGCACTTTATCGGGAGGATAAATATCCATGCATTCTGGGAAAACGGCGTCTGCCGATCGTGAGGTCTTCGTCGAAGAAGACCTCGGTTACCACAAGGCCCTCAAGCCGCGTCAGATTCAGATGATCGCCATTGGCGGCGCCATCGGCACCGGGCTTTTCCTCGGTGCGGGCGGACGTCTGGCACAGGCAGGCCCGGCGCTGGTATTTGTTTATGCGCTTTGCGGCTTCTTCGCTTTTCTGGTGCTGCGCGCGCTCGGCGAGTTGATCATGCATCGTCCGAGCTCCGGTTCCTTCGTGTCCTATGCCCGTGAGTTCTACGGCGAGAAGATGGCCTTCGCGGCCGGCTGGATGTACTGGCTGAACTGGGCCATGACCTCGGTGGCGGATGTGACCGCCGTTGCTCTCTACATGAATTTCTTCAAGCAATATGTTCCGTGGCTTGCGGGTATCGATCAGTGGGTCTTCGCGATGACGGCGCTTCTGGTCGTGCTGGCCATGAACATGCTGTCGGTGAAGGTCTTTGGTGAGCTCGAATTCTGGTTCAGCCTCATCAAGGTGCTGGCGCTTGCGATCTTCCTCGTGGTCGGCATTTATTTCGTCATTTTCGGCACCCCCATCGAAGGCCATGTCACCGGCTTTAGCATCATCACCGATAATGGCGGTTTCTTCCCGAACGGTATTTTGCCAGCCTTCGTCATCATACAGGGCGTCGTCTTCGCTTATGCCTCCATCGAACTGATCGGCACGGCGGCAGGCGAGACGGAAGACCCGCGCAAGGTCATGCCCCGCGCCATCCGGGCCGTGGTCCTGCGTCTCGTGGTCTTTTATGTCGGTTCGGTGCTGCTGTTCGCGCTGCTTCTGCCCTATACCGCCTACAAGGCCGGCGAGAGCCCCTTCGTCACCTTCTTCGGTTCCATCGGCGTGCAGGGCGCTGACGTGATCATGAACCTCGTGGTTCTGACCGCCGTGCTGTCCTCGCTCAATGCCGGGCTTTATTCCACCGGCCGCATCCTGCACTCGATGGCGGTTTCCGGCTCGGCGCCGGCAGCACTTGCGAAGATGAACAAGAACGGCGTGCCCTATGGCGGCATCGCGGTGACCGCCGTCGTCACCGTTCTCGGTGTGGCGCTGAACGCCGTCGTTCCCGCTTCGGCCTTCGAGATCGCGCTCAACCTCTCAGCGCTCGGCATCATCTGCGCATGGGCCGTCATCGTGCTCTGCCAGTTGAAGCTCTGGCAGCTTTCCAAGCGTGGTGAACTCGTGCGTCCGGATTTCCGCATGTTCGGCGCGCCGTACACCGGCATTCTCACGCTCATCTTCCTGTTCGGCGTGCTGGTGCTGATGGCCTTCGATTATCCCGTCGGCTCCTGGACCATCGCCTCGCTGCTGGTCATCATCCCGGCGCTCGTCATCGGCTGGTATCTCTTGCGTGACCGCATCTACCGCCTTGCGGACGAGCGTGCGGGAGCATCGCAGTGAGCGGGCAGGACGCAACGCCTCTGGTGGCGGTCATCGCCACCGGCGGCACCATCGCCAGCCGGCGTGGTGCCGATGGCGTAAGCACGCCCAGCCTTTCGGGTGAGGATCTGCTGGCGCTGGTTCCGCAGATCAACGCCCGGCTGAAGCCGGTCGACCTGATGGCGAAGGATTCCTCCAGCCTGACACTGGCAGACATGCAGCGCATCAGCGATGCGGTGGGCGCCGAGCTCGATGATCCCGCTATTGCCGGCATCGTGGTTCTGCATGGCACCGACGCCATGGAAGAATCCTCGCTGCTCGTGCATTTGCAGCGGGCCATCACAAAGCCGGTGGTCTTCACCGGCGCACAGTTTACCGCAGACCATAAGGACGCGGACGGACCGGCCAATCTGGCGCGGGCCATAGAAACAGCGCTCGATCAGGCGAATGCCGCAAAAGGCGTGCTCCTCTCCTTCGGCGGCCGCTGTCTGCCGGCCTGGGGGCTTTATAAGCTGAGCGCGGATGAGGCGGATGCCTTCCGCTCCGCCCGGCCGCTGGCTGCTGCCGCAATGCTGCGGCTTTCCGCCCCGGTAACCGATCAGCGCGTCGATATCGTCGCCATTCATCCCGGCTGTGACGCGACCCATATCGATGCAAGTCTGCAGGCGGGCGCGAAAGGCATCGTTCTTGCCGCACTCGGTTCCGGCAACGCCAATCCACGTATCGCCGAGGCTGTGAAGCGCTGCGCCGAACGCGGCGTTCCCGTCATCGTTTCCAGCCGCGTGCCGGAAGGGCGGCTGGTGGCGACTTATGGCGGCGGCGGCGGCGGGCATGATCTTGTCGCGGCGGGCGCCGTGCATTCATCCACGCTTCGCCCGGGCCAGGCCCGCATTTTGCTGGCAGCGCTGCTGGCCGGTAAAAGCCCGGCGGAAACCATCGTTTCCGCTTTCGGTGATAGCCCGCTCTCTTAGAGCACTTCCAGAAAAAGTGGACCCCGGTTTTCCGTCCGGAAATGCGTCAAAACTCTAAGTAGCGGCAGCGATGCCCGCGACCGGCGGGCATCGAAATTCCTATAAGATTCCTATTTTATTGCCTCTGTGGCCGTCTCGAACCTTTATGCGGTTCGGGTGCATTCTTCTGTGCGTGAAGGGATGGTGTTCCCTTCTCAGCCAGAAAGAGTGAAAAGCGACGTCCCACATGACGGCGCTTTTCTTCCTGTCCGGCTCCTCGAATAAAAAGGAGTCCCATCGATGATGGATGTTGTTCTGATCGGCGCAGCCACGGTGTTTTTCGCCCTCTGCTTTGCCTATACGCGCGCCTGCGACCGGCTTTAGACGGAGGCTGCGATGACATTCGACTATATCTTGAGCGGCGCCGTCACGGTCTTTATCGCCGCCTATCTCACCTATGCTCTCATTCGCCCCGAACGTTTCTGATCGGGAAGCGGCGGTTCGCGCGGCGGAGAGAAAAATGGAATCGGATCCGCCGCTCTCTCTTTCTGTCCGAGCATCGGATTTTCCGAAAACCGCATGACACTTTTCGGTCCGATGCTTTATTGAAAGTTCAATACCATGACCCTCACTGGATGGTTTCAGATTCTGCTTTTTTGCGGGATCATTTTTGCGCTGGTGAAGCCGCTCGGCTTCTATATGGCGCGTGTCTTTAATGGCGAGCGCACCCTGCTGTCGCCGGTTCTCGCACCCGTCGAGCGCGGCCTTTATGCCCTTGCCGGGACAAGCGAACGTGAGGAGCAGCACTGGACGACCTATGCGTTCTCCATGCTTCTCTTCAACCTGCTTGGTTTTGCCCTGCTTTATGCCCTGATGCGCTTTCAGGCGGTGCTGCCCTATAATCCGCAGGGAATGGCGGCCGTGGGGCCGGAATTGTCCTTCAATACGGCGGTCAGCTTCGTCACCAACACCAACTGGCAGAATTATGGCGGCGAAAGCACCCTGTCCTATCTGACCCAGATGGCGGGTCTCACCGTGCAGAACTTCGTTTCCGCCGCAACAGGCATGGCAATCGCCATCGGCCTGATCCGCGCGTTTTCCCGCGCTTCCGGCAAGGCGATCGGCAATTTCTGGGTGGATATGGTCCGCTCGACCCTCTACGTGCTTTTACCCCTCTGCATCGTGCTGACCCTCGTTTATGTCTGGCTCGGCGTGCCGCAGACGCTCGGCGCCTATGTGAATGCGCAGACGCTGGAAGGCGCGCAGCAGACGATTGCCGTCGGCCCCGTCGCGTCGCAGCTGGCGATCAAGATGCTGGGCACTAACGGCGGCGGCTTCTTCAACGCCAATTCGGCGCATCCCTTCGAGAACCCGGATGCCATTTCCAACATGCTCCAGATGGTGTCGATCTTCGCCATCGGCGCGGCCTTTACCAACGTCTTCGGCCGCATGGTCGGCAACCAGCGCCAGGGCTGGGCGATCCTCGCCGCCATGGGCGTGCTGTTCATCGCCGGCGTCGCCGTCACCTATTGGGCGGAAGCGGCCGGAAACCCGCTGATGCACGGCTTCGGTCTAGCCGGCGGCAATATGGAGGGCAAGGAAGTCCGTTTCGGCGTGGCGCTCTCGTCGCTCTTCGCGGTCATCACCACCGCCGCCTCCTGCGGCGCGGTCAACGCGATGCATGGCAGCTTCACGGCGCTGGGCGGTCTTATCCCGCTTATCAACATGCAGTTGGGCGAGGTGATCGTCGGCGGTGTCGGCGCGGGTTTTTACGGCATTCTGCTCTTCATCGTCATCGCCATCTTCGTGGCGGGTCTGATGGTCGGGCGCACGCCGGAATATCTTGGCAAGAAGATCGAGGCCAAGGAAATGAAGATGGCGGTTCTGGCCATTCTCTGCCTGCCGCTCGCCATGCTGGTCTTCACGGCAACGGCCACCGTGCTGCCCTCGGCGGTCGCCTCGGTCGGCACGGCGGGGCCGCACGGCTTCTCCGAAATCCTCTATGCCTATACCTCGGCGGCCGCCAATAACGGCTCCGCCTTCGGCGGCCTCACCGGCAACACCACCTGGTACAACATCACGCTTGGCTTTGGCATGCTGATGGGCCGTTTTCTGGTCATCATTCCGGCACTCGCCATTGCCGGTTCGCTGGTCACCAAGAAGACCGTTCCAGCCTCGGCCGGCACCTTCCCGACGGATGGCCCGCTTTTCGTCGGCCTGCTTGTCGGCACGATCCTGATCGTCGGCGGCCTTACCTTCCTGCCTGCATTGGCGCTCGGCCCCGTTGCCGAACATCTGGTGATGGCGGCAGGCCAGCTCTTCTGAGGTGATGCCATGAACGACAAGTCCCGAAGTAACCGCATCGTCTCCGCCCGCAAAGGCGCTCCCGTCAAAGGGAGCGCCACGCCCGGCGGCTGGTGCGCTTCCAATCTTATTCTCGCGATGATGGCGGCTCTCGTCGCCGCCGTCGTCGCTCTCGAAGTTATCACGGGCTGATCGACCTTTATCGGTCGCCCCGTTTCAAACGCTGGAGCCTCTTCATGAGCCAGTCCAAACAAGCGAGCATCCTCGATTCTCGCATTCTCGTGCCGGCGATTGCCGCCGCATTCAAAAAGCTCAACCCACGCACGCTTGCCCGCAATCCGGTCATGTTCGTGGTCGCGACGGTGTCCGTGCTGACAACAGTGCTGTTCATCCGCGATCTCATCATGGGCGGCGCCAATCTCGGCTTTTCCTTCCAGATCAATCTTTGGCTCTGGTTTACCGTATTGTTCGCCAATTTCGCGGAAGCTGTCGCCGAAGGGCGCGGCAAGGCGCAGGCGGATTCGCTGCGCCGGACCCGTACCGAAACCCAGGCGAAACTGCTCACCGGCGATGATCGCAGCCAGTATAAGATGGTGGCGGGCACTAGCCTGAAGGTGAACGATGTCGTTCTCGTCGAGGCAGGCGATATCATCCCCTCCGACGGCGAGGTTATCGAAGGTGTCGCCTCCGTCAACGAGGCGGCAATCACCGGTGAATCCGCCCCCGTCATCCGTGAATCCGGTGGGGACCGCTCTGCCGTCACCGGCGGCACGCAGGTGCTGTCGGACTGGATCAGGGTTCGCATCACCGCCGCCGCCGGTTCCACCTTCCTTGACCGGATGATTTCGCTGGTCGAAGGTGCTGAACGCCAGAAGACGCCGAACGAGATCGCGCTCAACATTCTGCTCGCGGGCATGACGCTGATCTTTGTGCTGGCTACGGCGACTATTCCGAGCTTTGCATCCTATGCCGGCGGTTCAATCCCGATCATCGTGCTGGTGGCGCTGTTCGTGACACTCATCCCCACCACCATCGGCGCGCTTCTGTCCGCCATCGGCATTGCCGGCATGGACCGGCTGGTGCGCTTTAACGTGCTGGCCATGTCCGGCCGCGCCGTCGAGGCTGCCGGCGATGTGGATACGTTGCTGCTCGACAAGACCGGCACCATCACCCTCGGTAACCGGCAGGCGACCGAGTTTCGTCCCGTTGCCGGTGTTTCCGAGCAGGAACTGGCCGATGCGGCGCAGCTTGCCTCCCTTGCCGACGAAACGCCGGAAGGCCGTTCTATCGTGGTTCTCGCCAAGGAAAAATACGGCATCCGCGCCCGCGACATGCAGAAGCTGCATGCGAATTTCGTACCCTTCACCGCCCAGACCCGCATGAGCGGTGTCGATTTCGAAGGTTCCTCCATTCGCAAGGGTGCAGTCGACGCTGTTCTTGCCTATGTTAACGGCGGCGCTCCGCAACAGGGCAATGTGGCGCTTGCCGTCAAAACCGAAACGGACGCCGCACGCGGCATCCGGACAATTGCGGAAGAGATCGCCAAGAC
The DNA here is from genome assembly GCF_006970545.1 of Agrobacterium sp. T29. NCBI lineage: Bacteria > Pseudomonadati > Pseudomonadota > Alphaproteobacteria > Hyphomicrobiales > Rhizobiaceae > Agrobacterium > Agrobacterium sp. T29. Next base: position 890,755 of record NZ_CP040641.1, on the reverse strand, counting down.
CGGCGGCACGCCGCTCGCCGTCGTGCGGGATGGAAAGCTGCTCGGCGTCGTGCAGTTGAAGGACATCGTCAAGGGCGGCATTCGCGAGCGTTTCGCAGAGCTTCGCCGCATGGGCATCCGTACGGTTATGATCACGGGCGACAACCCCATGACGGCCGCCGCCATCGCAGCGGAAGCCGGCGTCGATGATTTCCTTGCCCAGGCGACACCGGAAAACAAGCTGGAGCTTATCCGCGAGGAACAGGCCAAGGGCAAGCTCGTCGCCATGTGCGGCGATGGCACCAACGACGCACCTGCGTTGGCGCAGGCCGATGTCGGCGTTGCCATGAACACCGGCACGGTGGCGGCACGCGAGGCGGGCAATATGGTCGATCTCGACAGCGATCCGACCAAGCTCATCGAGATCGTCGAAATCGGCAAGCAATTGCTGATGACGCGCGGCGCGCTGACGACGTTCTCTATCGCCAACGATATCGCCAAATATTTCGCCATTATCCCGGCAATGTTCCTGGCGCTCTATCCGCAGCTCGGCGTTCTGAATGTGATGGGACTTGCGACACCGCAGAGCGCCATCCTGTCGGCGATCATCTTCAACGCGCTCATCATCATCGCGCTCATCCCGCTCTCGCTGAAGGGCGTCAAATATCGGCCGATCGGCGCGGGCGCGCTGCTGTCGCGCAATCTGGTCATCTATGGCCTCGGCGGCATCATCGTTCCCTTCATCGGCATCAAGGCCATCGACCTCGCCATCACGGCGCTCGGTCTTGCCTGAGGAGTAAAGACAATGTTCAAACAGCTTCGCCCCGCACTGGTGCTCATCCTCGCCACCACCGCCATCACCGGCCTTGCCTATCCTCTGGGCATGACGGGTCTCGCTCAGGCGATCTTCCCCTTTCAGGCCAATGGCAGCCTCATTGAAAAGAGTGGTGCGGTTGTGGGTTCGCAATTGATCGGGCAGACCTTTGCCAGTGAGAAATATTTCCATGGCAGGCCATCGGCTGCCGGCGATGGTTACAATGCCGCTTCGTCGTCCGGCTCCAATCTCGGCCCGACGAGCGCCAAGCTCATCGACCGGGTGAAACAGGACTACGAGGCCGCAAAAACCGAAAATCCGGCGGCCGAGGTTCCGGCCGATCTGGTGACGGCCTCGGGCAGCGGCCTTGATCCGCATGTCTCGCCGGAGGCCGCTTATTTTCAGGTGCCGCGCGTCGCCAAAGCAAGGGGCATGGATGAGGCATCCCTGCGCGCCATCGTCGAGCGCCATGTCGAAGGACCGGAACTCGGATTCATGGGAGAGCCGGTCGTGAATGTGCTGGCGCTCAACATGGCTCTTGACGCAGCCGGCTCATGAACTGAAATGGCTATGGCTTGTTCGCAAGCCATAGCCTCGACACTGGTGGGTTAAATGCCTGACGACAATCGCGATATGCCGAGCCGACCATCGCCCGATGCGCTGCTGGAAAACGCCCGGCGCGAGGCGCGGGGCCGGCTGAAGATTTTTTTGGGGGCGGCACCCGGCGTCGGCAAGACCTATGAAATGTTGATGTCCGGCCGGGCGAAGCTGGCGGAGGGGGTGGATGCCGTCATCGGCGTTGTGGAAACCCATGGCCGCCGGGAAACCGAAACGCTGGTGCAGGGCTTCGAGATCATCGCGCGCCGGCGTATCGATTATCGCGGTCAGGTGCTGGAAGAGATGGATCTCGATGCCATTCTCGCCCGTCATCCCGCTCTGGTTCTGGTCGATGAACTGGCCCACACCAATGCCGCCGGCAGCCGCCACCCCAAGCGCTACATGGACGTTCAGGAGATTCTGGCGCAGGGCATCGACGTCTATACGACGCTGAACATCCAGCATGTCGAAAGCCTGAACGACGTCGTTGCACAGATCACCCGCATCCGTGTTCGCGAAACAGTGCCCGACAGCATTATCGACCGGGCCGACGATGTCGAAATCATCGATATTACGCCAGACGATCTGATCAAGCGTCTGCAGGATGGCAAGGTTTACCTGCCCCGCACCGCCCGGCGCGCCATCGAGAATTATTTTTCGCGCGGCAATCTGACGGCGCTACGCGAACTTGCGCTGCGGCGCACCGCGCAACGGGTGGACGAGCAATTGCTCAACCACATGCAGTCCCATGCCATTTCCGGCCCGTGGGCCGCTGGAGACCGGGTTCTGGTTTGCCTGGACCACGGCGGCAATGGCCCGGGTTTGGTGCGTTATGCCCGCCGGCAGGCGGATCGTCTGCGCGCGCCCTGGACGGCGCTGCATCTCGATACGCCGCGTTCGCAACAATTGTCGGAGGCGGAGAAGGACCGGCTGGCCGGCACGATGCGGCTTGCCCAGCAGCTCGGCGGCGAAACGGTGACCCTGCCGGCGCTCGATCTGACGCGGGAGATCATCTCCTATGCCAACGCCAATAATTTCACCCACATCATCATCGGTCGCCCGCGAAAATCGTGGTGGCAGCGGATTTTTCAGCGTTCGCTGACGCATGATCTGATCGACCATGCGGGCGATATCAGCGTTCACGTCATTTCCGGCGATAAAAAAGAAGAGAAGCTGGGCCAGGCCGCAAAGCCGGCCTCGGCACAATCACATCGTTCCATAAGGCCTTATCTTAACAGCACCCTGTTCGTCGGCCTGGCGATCGTGGCCGGCATCGTGCTCGACCAGACGCTCGATGTCAGAAATCTGGCGCTGGTTTTCCTGATGGCGGTTCTGGCCGCCGCCGTACGCGGAGGGCTGGGGCCAGCGCTTTATGCTTCCCTGCTCGGTGCTTTTGCATTCAATTTTTTCTTCCTTGAGCCGCGTTACACCCTGACCGTTCGCGATCCGGAAAGTGTCGTGGCGCTGCTGTTTTATCTCGGCGTTGCGCTTGTCGCCTCCAATCTCACGGCAGCCGTACAACGGCAGGCCGCCGCCGCGCGGGCAAGGGCGCGAACGACGGAAGATTTATATCTGTTCTCCAAGAAGCTTTCGGTGACGGGAACGCTGGACGATGTGTTGTGGGCAGCTGCTTTCCAGATGGCCTCGATGCTGAAGGTTCGGATCGTTCTGCTTTTGCCGGAAAACAATACGATCACGGTCAAGGCGGGATATCCGCCGGACGATACGCTGGTGGATGCCGATATTGCCGCCGCGCAATGGGCCTGGGAACATAACAAGGCTGCGGGCAGGGGCGCGGATACGCTTCCCGGCGCCAAACGGCTTTATCTGCCCCTGCGCACCGGCAGCGGCGCCGTCGGCGTGGTGGGGCTGGACGATGACCGGCTCGGCCCGCTTCTGACGCCGGAACAGCAGCGGCTGTTCGATGCCCTGGCCGATCAGGCGGCGCTCGCCATCGAGCGGATTCAGCTCGTCTCGGATGTCGACCGGGCAAGGCTCGCGGCGGAAACCGACCGGCTGCGCACCGCGCTCCTGACATCCATCTCCCACGACCTTAAAACGCCGCTTGCGGCCATTCTGGGTTCGGCCGGAACGCTGAAGGATTTCGCCGAGGACATCCCGCCGGATGCCCGCGCCGAACTGCTTTCGACGATCATCGAGGAATCCGAGCGGCTGAACCGCTTCATCTCCAATCTTCTTGATATGACGCGGATCGGTTCGGGCGCGATGGAACCGAATTACGGTCTGCATTTCGTCGGCGATATGGTCGGAACCGCGCTTTCGCGCGCCGCGAAAATCGTCGTCAGGCATGAGATCGTTCTGGATATTCCCTCCGACCTGCCGATGCTGAAGGTCGACCCTGTGCTTTTCGAACAGGTCCTGTTCAATCTCATCGACAATGCCGCCAAATACGCTCCCGAACATACCGCCATCGAGATTCGCGGCTGGCGGCAGGGCAAAAATATCTTCCTCTCCGTGGCCGATGCGGGGCCGGGTATTCCACCCGACGATACGGAGCGGGTCTTTGACAGTTTCTACCGGGTGCGCAAGGCGGACCACGTGCAGGCTGGAACGGGCCTGGGACTATCCATCTGCAAGGGGTTTATCGAGGCCATGGGCGGTTCGATCCGCGCGGAAAACAGGTCGGGCCGTACCGGTGCGCAGTTTACCGTCAGTCTGCCGGTTCCCGCCGATGCGCCGGTGATAGACCATGATTAAGGCGCGATTGCCGGCGACAAGCAGCTATGCCGCTGAGGGAGATCGGAAATGACCAATTCCGCCGTTCGTATTCTGATCGTCGACGACGAACCGCCGATCCGCAAGCTTTTGCGTGTCGGGCTGTCGACCCAAGAATATGCGGTGAGCGAGGCGATGAATGCGAAGGTCGCCATGGAATTGGTCAGTGAGGACAAGCCCGATCTCGTCGTTCTCGATCTCGGGCTGCCGGATATGTCGGGGCATGATCTTCTGGCGAAATGGCGCGGCGAAGGGCTGGCGCTGCCGGTCATCATCCTTTCCAGCCGCACGGATGAGGCGGGTATAGTCAAGGCGCTGGAACTGGGGGCCGATGACTACATCACCACGCCTTTCGGCATGAATGAGCTCGTCGCCCGCATCCGCGTCGCCCTGCGCCATCGATTGCAGACCCAAGGGGAGAGGCCGGTGTTTCAGACCGGGGACCTGTCGGTCGATCTCGTCAGGCGCATCGTCAAGGTGGAGGATCGGGAGGTGAAGCTCTCGCCCAAGGAATATGACATTCTGCGGGTTCTGGTGCAGCATGCCGGCAAGGTGCTGACGCACCGTTTCCTGCTGGAGCATGTCTGGGACGAACTGACCGATGTGCAATATTTGCGGGTCTATGTGCGCCAGCTTCGCCAGAAGATCGAGAAAACCCCGGATCAGCCGCGTTATATCCTGACGGAAACCGGTGTCGGTTATCGGCTGCAGGAGGTGTGAGGGCGCCGCAAGGCGACGCCCTCCGATAGTTTAAACGGCGGCGCAGATCGACAGGAATTCGTCCACATCGGCCTCGGTCGTCGCAAAGCTGGTGACCATGCGGATCAGCACTTCGTCCTTGCCGACCTTTTCCGGCATGTCGCGCGGCTCCAGCCAGTCATAGAACTTCGCACCCTTTGCCGTGGCGGCTTCTGCGGCGGCCTTTGGCAGAATGGCGAAAACTTCATTGGCCTGGGTCGGCCAGGCAAGGCGGGCGCTGTTCAGCGAAGCGAAACCGGCGCGCAGCCGGTTGGCCATGGCATTGGCGTGGCTGGCGAGATCGAGCCACAGATCGTCCTGCAGATAGGCCTCGAATTGCGCGGCGATGAAGCGCGACTTGGAAAAAAGCTGGGCGGTGCGCTTGCGCAGGAAGGAAAAATCCCGGGCGAGCGATGGATCGAAGAAGACGATGGCTTCTGCGCACCAGCAGCCATTTTTCGTGCCGCCGAAAGACAGGACGTCGACGCCGCGTTTCCAGGTCATTTCGGCGGGCGTTGTACCGAGGGCGGCCAGCGCATTGGCAAACCGTGCGCCGTCCATATGCAGCGGCAGGCCGTTGTCCTTGGCGATTTTGGCGATGGCGTCGATTTCATCGAGCGTGTAGACCGTGCCGGCCTCGGTCGCCTGCGTCATGGTGATGGCTGCGGCGCGACCGTGATGCACGGCATCCTGCGGATAACGCGCAATGCGCTCGATCAGGTTCTCCGGCAACATCTTGCCGTTCGGTCCCTCGACGGCGACCATGCGCATGCCGGAAAAGAAATCCGGCGCGCCGCACTCGTCCTCGATCACATGCGCTTCGGAATGACAGAAGGTCAGGCCGCCGGCGCGGGCGATGCTGGCCAGCGAAAGCGAATTGGCCGCCGTGCCGGTGGCGACGAAAAACACCGCGACCTCGCGCTCGAAAATCTCGTTGAAGCGCTTTTCAATGGAGAGATCGAGTTCGCTGGTGCCGTAGGCGGCGGCAAATCGCGTGGATTCCCGCGAAAGCCGTTCGTTGACGGCAGGGTGGGCGCCGGCCCAATTGTCTGAAGCAAAAAACATCTCTGAAGGCTTTCCGATGGCTGGGGTTCTGGTTTGGGAATGCGTGGCGCGATGAACGGCAAAGTTCTATGACCTAAGATTGCGATTGGCAAATCCGGCAATGAAAGCAATGGCTCTGCGGGTGTTGCGATAAGAAAGTTTCGCGCAATAGGTCAGTATCGAAACTTCGCTGCAAAATGGGGCTTTCACTAATTGGATTCACGCCCTTGCCAAATTCGCCTGTTTCTGCCAAAATCCTCGTGAATTGAGACAGCTTTGCTGTCCTAAATTTGGTCGAGCCGGATTGAATGCGGATTTTGCGGGAAGCGAAAATTCGTGTCGAGCCGGATCTTCGCATGAAACCATGCAAGTAATTTTGCAGGAGGGACAAAAATGACGAACAAGCCGCAGGCGGAAATCGCCGCCGCCACCCTGACCACAGACTGTCCCACCGCGGCTGCGGCCGCACCCGTTTCTGCGAAAGCGCGTTTCGCGGGCGGTTTGCCGGAAAGGCAGGGTCTTTACGATCCGGCCAATGAACATGATGCCTGCGGCGTCGGCTTCGTTGCCCATATGAAGGGTCAGAAGTCGCACCAGATCGTCAAGGACGGCCTGTTCATCCTTGAAAACCTGACGCATCGCGGCGCCGTCGGCGCCGATCCCCTGATGGGCGATGGTGCGGGCATTCTCGTGCAGATTCCCGACCGCTTCTTCCGCGAGGAAATGGCGGCGCAGGGCGTCACCCTGCCGAAGGCCGGTGAATATGCCGTCGGCCACATCTTCATGCCGCGTGATCCTTCCCGCATCGAGCATTACAAGAAGGTCATCGTCGACGTCATCGGCGAAGAGGGGCAGCAATTCCTCGGCTTCCGCGATGTGCCGGTCGATAATGCCTCGCTCTCCAAGGCGCCGGATATCGCAGCGACCGAACCGCACCACGTGCAGGTCTTCATCGGTGCCGGCCGCGATGCCGCGAGCAATGCCGATTTCGAGCGCAAGCTGTTCCTGATCCGCAAGGTACTGTCCAACCGCATCTATGACGAGGGCGGCGGCAAGGAAACGCAGGATTTCTATCCCGTTTCGCTGTCGTCTTCGACCATCGTCTACAAGGGCATGTTCCTCGCCTATCAGGTGGGTGCCTATTACAAGGATCTTGCCGATCCGCGCTTCGAATCCGCCGTGGCCCTCGTGCACCAGCGTTTTTCGACTAACACCTTCCCGTCCTGGAAGCTCGCGCACCCCTACCGCATGGTCGCCCATAACGGCGAAATCAACACGCTGCGCGGCAACGTCAACTGGATGGCGGCGCGTCAGGCGTCGGTTTCCTCCGTGCTGTTCGGCGACGATATCTCCAAGCTCTGGCCGATCTCCTATGAAGGCCAGTCGGACACGGCCTGCTTCGACAACGCGCTCGAATTCCTCGTGCGCGGCGGTTACTCCATGGCCCATGCCGTGATGATGCTGATACCGGAAGCCTGGGCCGGCAATCAGTCCATGTCTGCCGAACGCAAGGCATTCTACGAATATCATGCAGCGCTGATGGAGCCGTGGGATGGCCCGGCCGCCGTCGCCTTCACCGACGGCAAGCAGATCGGCGCGACCCTCGACCGCAACGGCCTGCGCCCGGCGCGTTATCTCGTCACCGATGACGACCGCATCATCATGGCGTCGGAAGCCGGCACGCTGCCGGTGCCGGAAGAGCGCATCGTCAAGAAGTGGCGCTTGCAGCCCGGCAAGATGCTGCTGATCGACATGGAAAAGGGCTCCATCGTTTCTGACGAGGAAGTGAAGCACGAGCTTGCCGCCAAGCACCCTTACCGCACCTGGCTCGACCGCACGCAGCTCATCCTCGAAGAGCTGAAGCCGGTTGAACCGCGCGCGCTGCGCCGCGACGTGTCGCTGCTCGACCGCCAGCAGGCCTTCGGCTATACCAGCGAAGATACCAAGCTCCTGATGTCGCCGATGGCGACCACCGGTCAGGAAGCCATCGGCTCGATGGGCACCGATACGCCGATTTCGGCCATGTCGGAAAAGTCGAAGCTGCTTTACACCTATTTCAAGCAGAACTTCGCGCAGGTGACGAACCCGCCGATCGACCCGATCCGCGAAGAGCTTGTCATGAGCCTCGTGTCCTTTATCGGTCCGCGCCCGAATATTCTCGACCATGAAGGTGCGGCCCGCGCCAAGCGTCTGGAAGTGCGCCAGCCGATCCTGACCAATGGCGATCTGGAAAAGATCCGCTCCATCGGCCACACGGAAGACCGTTTCGATACCAAGACGCTCGACTTCACCTATGATGTGGAGCGCGGTGCCGAAGGCATGCCTGAAATGCTCGACCGCTTGTGCGAGCGCGCGGAATCGGCCGTTCGCGGCGGTTACAACATCATCGTTCTTTCCGACCGCCAGCTCGGGCCGGACCGTATTGCGATCCCCGCCCTTCTGGCGACCGCTGCCGTGCACCATCACTTGATCCGCAAGGGTCTGCGCACCTCCGTCGGTCTCGTCGTCGAAACCGGTGAGCCGCGCGAAATCCACCATTTCTGTCTGCTGGCCGGTTATGGCGCCGAGGCGATCAACCCCTATCTCGCCTTCGATACGCTGCTCGACATGCACAAGCACGGTGCCTTCCCGAAGGAAGTCTCCGACGACGAAGTGGTCTATCGCTACATCAAGGCGGTTGGTAAGGGCATCCTCAAGGTCATGTCCAAGATGGGCATTTCCACCTACCAGTCCTATTGCGGCGCGCAGATCTTCGACGCCATCGGCCTGTCTTCGGAATTCGTCGAGAAATATTTCTTCGGCACCGCCACCTCCATCGAGGGCGTCGGCCTGACCGAAATCGCCGAAGAAACCGTAACGCGCCACACGGCTGCCTTCGGCAAGGACCCGATCCTTGCCAATACGCTCGATATCGGCGGCGAATACGCCTACCGCATGCGCGGCGAAAGCCACGCCTGGACGCCGGATGCCGTTGCCTCGCTGCAGCACGCCGTGCGCGGCAACAGCCAGGATCGCTACCGCGAATTCGCCGGCATGGTGAATGAGACGGCGCTGCGCATGAACACCATTCGCGGCCTGTTCAAGGTCAAGTCGGCGGAAGCGCTCGGCCGCAAGCCGGTTTCCATCGACGACGTTGAGCCGGCGGCTGATATCGTCAAGCGGTTCTCGACTGGCGCCATGTCTTTCGGCTCGATCAGCCGCGAGGCGCATACCACGCTTGCGATTGCCATGAACCGTATCGGCGGCAAGTCCAACACGGGTGAGGGCGGTGAAGAATCCGACCGTTACATGCCGCTGTTGAACGGCAAGCCGAACCCGGAACGCTCGGCCATCAAGCAGATCGCGTCCGGACGCTTCGGTGTAACGACCGAATATCTCGTCAATGCCGATATGCTGCAGATCAAGGTGGCGCAGGGTGCCAAGCCCGGCGAAGGTGGCCAGCTGCCCGGCCACAAGGTGGATGCGACCGTTGCCAAGACCCGTCACTCGACCCCGGGCGTCGGCCTCATCTCGCCGCCACCGCATCACGATATCTACTCCATCGAAGATCTGGCGCAGCTGATCTACGACCTGAAGAACGTCAACCCGGAAGCCGATGTTTCGGTGAAGCTGGTGTCGGAAGTCGGCGTCGGCACGGTTGCGGCCGGTGTCGCCAAGGCGCGCGCCGACCATATCACCGTTGCCGGTTTCGATGGCGGCACGGGCGCTTCGCCGCTCACCTCGCTGAAGCACGCCGGTTCCCCATGGGAAATCGGTCTTGCCGAAACCCAGCAGACGCTGGTGCTGAACGGTCTTCGCTCGCGCGTTGCCCTGCAGGTGGATGGCGGTTTGAAGACCGGCCGCGACGTCATCATCGGCGCGCTGCTCGGTGCGGATGAATTCGGCTTTGCCACCGCGCCGTTGATTGCGGCCGGCTGCATCATGATGCGCAAGTGCCATCTCAACACCTGCCCTGTCGGCGTTGCCACGCAGGACCCGGTTCTGCGCAAGCGCTTCAAGGGCACGCCGGAACACGTCATCAACTACTTCTTCTTCGTGGCCGAAGAAGTGCGCGAAATCCTCGCTTCGCTTGGTGTTACCAGGCTGGACGAGATCATCGGCGCTTCCGAGCTGCTGGAGAAGGATGAGATGCTGGCGCATTGGAAGGCCAAGGGGCTGGATTTCAGCCGCATCTTCCACAAGGTCGAGGCTCCGAAGGAAGCAACCTTCTGGACCGAGCGCCAGAAGCATCCGATCGATGACATTCTCGACCGCAAGCTGATCGAGAAGTCCCTGCCGTCGCTCGAAAACCGCGAACCTGTCGTGTTCGAAGTGCCGATCAAGAACGTCGACCGTTCCGCCGGCGCCATGCTGTCGGGCGCGCTCGCCAAGCGCTGGGGTCACAAGGGCCTCAAGGACGACACGATCCACGTCACCCTCAAGGGGACGGCGGGCCAGTCCTTCGGCGCTTTCCTCGCACGCGGCATCACCTTCGATCTGGTGGGTGACGGCAACGACTATGTCGGCAAGGGTCTGTCGGGTGGCCGCATCATCGTGCGCCCGCCGGAAAACACCCGGATCGTGGCTGAGAACTCGATCATTGTCGGTAACACCGTGCTTTACGGCGCGATCACCGGCGAGTGTTATTTCCGTGGCGTGGCTGGCGAGCGTTTCGCGGTGCGTAACTCCGGCGCGGTCGCGGTTGTCGAAGGTGTCGGCGACCACGGTTGCGAATATATGACCGGCGGCATCGTCGTCGTTCTCGGTGAAACGGGCCGTAACTTCGCGGCCGGCATGTCCGGCGGCGTGGCCTATGTTCTCGACGAGAAGGGCGATTTCGCCACCCGCTGCAACATGGCCATGGTCGAGCTGGAGCCGGTTCCGGAAGAAGACGATATGCTGGAGAAGCTGCACCATCACGGCGGCGACCTCATGCACAAGGGACGCGTGGACGTTTCCGAGGACATGACGCGCCACGACGAGGAGCGTCTCTACCAGCTGATCTCCAACCACTTCCATTACACGAACTCGTCGCGCGCCAAGGATATACTTGACCGCTGGAGCGAGTTCCGTCCGAAATTCCGCAAGGTCATGCCGGTCGAATACCGCCGTGCGCTTGAGGAAATGGAGCGCATGCGCATGGGCGTGGCGGCGGAGTAATCCGCCGCGTGAGGATACTACACCAACTGGTCTCGCTGATGATCGCGGTCGCCGTTCCCACGGCGATCATCTGGACGAGCGGCGAGACCGGATTTGAGTTCATCGTGCTGGGGGCGGCTTTTGGTTTCGCTTACTGGTACTGGGGCCCGACAGGCGCTCCGCTTTGATGTGAGGACATAAACGTGGGCAAGGTTACAGGTTTTCTGGAGATCGACCGGCAGGTGGGCAAGTATCAGCCCGCATCGGATCGTATTCGCCATTTCCGCGAATTCACCATTCCGATGTCGGATGCCGAGGTGCAGAAGCAGGCGGCGCGCTGCATGGATTGCGGCATTCCCTACTGTCATGGCCCGACGGGCTGTCCCGTGCACAACCAGATCCCCGACTGGAACGATCTGGTCTATAACAACAATTGGGAAGAGGCGATCCGCAACCTCCATTCCACCAACAACTTCCCGGAATTTACCGGCCGCGTCTGTCCCGCGCCTTGTGAGGAGGCGTGCACGCTGAACCTTGAGGATGCGCCGGTCGCCATCAAGACCGTCGAGCAGGCGATTGCCGACAAGGCCTACGAGCTGGGCTTCATCGTGCCGAAGCCGGCGACGATCCACACCGGCAGACGAGTCGCCATCATCGGTTCCGGTCCTTCGGGCATGGCGGCGGCGCAGCAACTCGGCCGCGCCGGCCACGAGGTTCATGTCTATGAGCGCGAATCCAAGCCCGGCGGCCTGTTGCGTTACGGCATCCCGGACTTCAAGATGGAGAAGAACTTCATCGACCGCCGTGTCGAACAGATCAAGGGTGAAGGCGTCACCTTCCATTGCGGCGTCAATGTCGGCGTCGATGTGACGGTCGAGGCGCTTCTGGCCGACCACGATGCCGTGCTTTATTGCGGCGGCTCGGAAACCCCGCGCCCGGCTGGTATCGGCGGCGCCGATCTGCATGGCGTTTACGATGCCATGCCTTACCTCGTGCAGCAGAACCGCCGCGTCGGTCGCGAAAATATCGACAGCGTCGGCTGGCCGGCCGATCCTATTCTTGCCGGCGGCAAGCATGTCGTCGTTGTCGGCGGTGGCGATACCGCATCCGACTGCGTTGGCACGGCTTTCCGTCAGGGTGCGGTGAAGGTCACGCAGCTCGACATCCGCCCGATGCCGCCGGAAAAGGAAGACAAGCTGGCGGTCTGGCCCTTCTGGGCAACCAAGATGCGCACCTCGTCCTCGCAGGCCGAAGGCGCCATCCGCGAGTTCCAGGTGGCAACGCTCGAATTCGTCGGCGAAGACGGCGTATTGACCGGCGTGAAATGCTGCCAGGTGGATGACCGCCGCAAGCCGATTGCCGGCACGGAATTTATCATCAAGGCCGATCTCGCCTTCATCGCCATCGGCTTTTCCGGTCCCTTCACGGACAGCGTGCTGAAGGAAATGGACGGCAAGCTGACGCTCAACACCGACCGTCGCGGCTCCACCAATGTGATCGCCAACGAAACGGACTACAAAACCTCGGTCGACAAGCTGTGGGCGGCGGGCGACGTGCGCCGTGGCCAGTCGCTGGTGGTCTGGGCGATCCGCGAAGGCCGCCAGGCGGCGCGTGCGATCGATGAAGCGCTGATGGGTGCGACCGTTCTTCCGCGCTAAGCACCGACGGCAATACGAGCCGGAAAGGCCTGTTGCAGACGCAACAGGCCTTTTCTTTTGGCTGTGAAAATGACGGCTTCTTCTTCAGCAATAGGGAAGGGTGATACGGAAGCAGGCGCCACCGGTGGAAGCATCGCTGATGGTAATCTCCCCGCCGTGATAACGGACGATTTCCTGCACGAGGTTGAGCCCGAGCCCGGTGCCGCGATCTTTCGGCCGCAGGCGGTGGAAGGCATCGAAAACCAGTTCCCGGTCCTCCTCGGGAATACCATTGCCTTCGTCGGCTATCTCTATCACCCGGTTTGCCGCCACCCTTATCGTGATCGTGCCGCAATTGCCGCCATGTTCTATGGCGTTTTGCACGATGTTCATCAGGGCGCGCTGCAACGAAGCGTCGTCGGCAAGGGCGAGGATAGGCTCTTCCTCCGGTTCGAAGGACAGCGCATATCCCCGTGATATGGCGAGCGGGGCCATATCGGCAACGACCGATCTGCACAGGTTGACAAGATCAAGGGGGACCAGAGGGGCCTTCTGCCCGCCAAGGCGCTGCAAATCGAGCAATTGTTCGGCCAGCACGGCGATACGGCTTGCATCCGCCAATATTCTGCTGCGGGCCGGGCCGTCCAGCAAGGTTTCCACCCGGGTCTGGAGAATGGCGACGGGGGTTCGCAATTCATGGGCGGCATCGAGAATGAAGCGCTTGTGCCGTTCGTAGCCATCGTCCAGCCGCTTCAACGCGCCGTTGACAGCATGCACGAGCGGCTGCACCTCCCGTGGAATATCGCCATCCGGCAATCGGTATCCGCGCCTGTCGATATCGATGGTTTCCGCCGTTCGGGCAATGGTGGAAAGGGCGCGAAATTCCCTGCGGATGATCCAGGGGATGGTCACGACCGTCACGATGGACATGAGAATGAGGACAGGCATGATCAATATGTTCGAGAACAACAGAACGGGGAAGGTCATGCTGAACGGCCCGCCTTTGCCGATCATGACGAATTCTCCCGCCGGTCCCGAAGCGCGGCGAACGACGGCGATGCGCACCACGGCGAGGTAGGAATAGGACAGCGCCGCGTCGCGCACGTCGGAGACCCTGATGTCGCTCAGCTGCTGATCCATGTTGCTGAATGCCTCGGGCACCTGCCCGCCCTGCACGATCTCACCTTTTTCGCTGACCGCGACGAACCAGAAATCGGAGGTATTGCTGCGCAGGTTGATGAATTCGGGCGTTTCTTTGAGAACCAGCCGATTGTCCTCATTCCGTATGATCGCGTTGGCGGTTATCTTGGCCGCCTCCGGGCTGAGCAGCGCGCTGCCTGCGCCGCCGCTCGACATATAGGTGACAATGGCGGCGGTGACGAAGAACAGGCTGCCGATCTGGAACAGCAGCAGTTGAATGGTGAGCCGGCGCTTGAGCGATTTTCTTCTGGCCAGCTTCACGAGGTTGCCCTCAGCAGGTAACCGACGCCGCGAATGCCGTGGACCTCAAGGCCCGCATCCGCGGCCGCCAATTTGCGGCGCAAGCGGGAAATATGGGAATCGAGCGCATTGGACTGGATCTCATCGTCGAAATTATAAACGGCTTCCTCGAGCAATGAGCGCAGCACCGTTCTGCCCTGTCGCCGCAACAGGGCCTCGAGGATCAGCAGTTCGCGTCTGGTCAGCGGAAGAAATTCGCCCTTGATACGCACTTCGCGGGTTTCGAAGCAGAATTCCAGCCTGCCCAGTTTTGCCGTCATCGTCACGGCGCCGGCCGGCCGGCGCATCAGGGCGCGAATGCGTGCAAGCAGTTCCTCGACGGCAAATGGCTTGGCCAGATAATCGTCCGCACCGAGGTTCAGGCCATTCACGCGATCCACAAGCGCGCCCTGCGCCGTCAGCACGATAACGGGCGGGGTGACGGGCAGGAGCCGCAAATCTTCAATAAGCCGGATGCCGTCACCATCCGGCAATTGCCGGTCGAGTACGACAAGATCGTGAACGCCGTCCATGATGGCGTGACGGGCAAGATCGAGCGTGCCGACCGTATCCACGATAATATCGAACCGGTGGAGCGCGGCGGACAGGGCTGCTGCCATTTCGCGTTCGTCTTCAACAAGCAGCAGGCGCATGAATTCATCTCGGTATTGTCCGGCGTACCTTCCGGAAAGGGGCGCGGCGAAAGGCAAAAAACCGACGGCGCCGCTGACGCTACGGACAAGCGAGGCGTCGCCGTCAAATAGATGTCGCCATGCAAAAAGGGGAGTGGGGATGGTGGATGGCCAACCCCGCATTCCTGCAAAGCTGTACCTATCCTGTCATGTGCGGATTGCCTAAACATTACGCCCGCTGCGGGGCGGTCAGGCCGCTGCGAAAGCGTCTATTGTTTTGCCTGTGTGGTATCGGGCGCCACACGATAGTCATCGATGCGGCCTGCCGGTGCATCGGCCATCTCGCCCCGCTTGGTCAACCTTTCGCGTGGCGATTCCACCACAGATACGCGTGTCGGTCCGGCGGCCAAAGGGGCATCGCCCAGCAGCTTGTCGCCGCCATCGAGATTGGGATCGGTGAGGCTGATAGGCTGGGTACGTACCTGCCCGGCATCGATGCCGAGTGCGGGCAGGGAGGTGAGCGCCGGCAGATTGCTGCCGTCCAGTTTCACGAGGTCCGGCCCGGCGCTATCGAGGTGCCTGCGCACGAATTTTTCGACGTAAAATGCAAGCTTGCGTTTGCCGGCCTGGGTCATGCCGATGCCATCAGCCTCGCGCAGGCGCGCCTGCTGGCCGTTCATGTCGTAACCGGTGATGACGAATTTTCCCGCCTCATCGACGAAACCGTCCCAGACGTCGACGAATTCGCCGCCATATTTCTCGACATGGCTGCGATAAAGCCGGTTGAAACCGACAAGATCGGCCGAAAGCGACGACGACTGGAAGGCGGGCAGGCCAACCCACAAGAGCGGCACCTTTTGGCGCTCGGCAAGGGCCAGAAGCTCGTCGATCCGCCTCTCATATTCCTTGAACCAGACCTCCGTGCCGAATTTTTCCCTGATATCGCCGATCTGCATCTGCTGGCGATCGTTCGATCCCATCATGATGACGATGGTGGCCGGTTTGGTCTCGCTGATGAATTGCGGCAGGTTGGTGAACCAGTCGTAATAATCGGTACGGACGAGGCCGGAAGAACCATTTGCACGCACATCGACGGCGATTGCAGGCGAACTGGCGAAGGCATTGACCAGTTCTTCACCCATGCCGCCGGCGAGAAAATCGCCGATGACCAGAACGCGCCGCGCATTTTCAAGCTTGGCGGCAGGCTCCGGCTTTGCGGTCCGCATCTGCACAACCGAGGGCGCTTTTCTGGCGGGTTGCGGGCGGGTGACCGATCTTTCACGCGGAGCAGACGGAAAATCGCGGCGGTTGCGGGGCTGGTATTCGCGCCCGGATCCGCCATCGCGGCCCACCGGTCTGCCGAAGAGCATTTCAAACAGGGTGCGCCGTTGCTCCTGGGCGAAGCTTTCGGAAGGAACGAGCGGCACGGTAAGGACAGCGGAAAGAAGGACGGCGCAGAAACGCCAGCCGGTTCTTCCGTTCTTCGCCGCAGGTTTCCTACTCATGACATCAACCTTTCCGGATGCATCGGCGGCGCTCACGCCGCCGCCGAATTCACCGGCACATTATCAATTGCGCAAGGCTCTCAGCAACCGCTGCGACGGCTGGCCGTCGGTTTCCATACCCATGCGCGACTGGATGGCGCTGATGGCTGCTTTCGACCCGGAGCCGAAGTTCCCATCCACCTCGCCGTCATAATAGCCGAGCTCCTTCATGCGGGTCTGCAGCTCGAATTTTTCACGAATGTCCAGCGTCCCATCGGGGCGCGGCCATTTCTGCTGCATGCCGCCATAACCGGCGATCTCATCCGCAAGCAGGCCGACGGCGAGCGCATAGCTGTCGGAGGCGTTGTATTTCTTGATGGTGAAGAAGTTCTTCATCATCAGGAAGCCGGGGCCGTTTGCTCCGCCCTGCAATTTCAGCATGGCGCGATCGGAACCGCGCGTGAAGTTCTTGCCGTTCGGGCGGGCAAAGCCGAGCTTCGTCCATTCCGCAATGGTCTTCGTCTGCCCTTCATAACGGGCGCCGCCACGCGGAACGGCGGTTTCATAACCCCAGGTCCGGCCGGGCTCCCAGCCGTTCTTGGAAAGAAGATTGGCTGCGGTTGCCAGCGCGTCCGGAACCGAGTGCCAGATGTCGCGCTTGCCGTTGCCATCCGCATCCACCGCATAAAGCAGGTAGCTGGTGGGAATGAACTGGGTATGACCCATCGCGCCCGCCCAGGAGCCTGTCAGCTGTTTCGGCGTGACATCGCCCGCCTGGAGAATCTTCAGAGCGGCGATCAATTGCGTGCGCGCGAATTTGGCGCGTTTGGGATCGGAATAGGCGAGCGTTGCCAGCGCCTGCGGGATGTTGTGCAGACGTTCGGGTTTTTCGAGAACCGCGCCGTAATTCGATTCCATCGACCAGATGGCGAGAATGATGTGCTTGTCGACATTGAAGTTACGCTCGATCCAGTTGAGGGTCGTCGCGTGCTTCATCTTCATCTCGCGGCCGATCCGCACCGTGTACGGATTGACGCGGGAATCGAGATAATCCCAGATCTGCGTGGTGAATTCCGGCTGGAAGGTGGCCTTGCGCAGCGCGTCGGGATCCGGCTCACTGACACCGGCAAAGGCCTTCTGATAGGTCGCCTTGCTAATGCCTTCTTTCGCGGCTGTTGCATAGAACTG
The DNA here is from genome assembly GCF_006970545.1 of Agrobacterium sp. T29. Lineage (NCBI taxonomy): Bacteria > Pseudomonadati > Pseudomonadota > Alphaproteobacteria > Hyphomicrobiales > Rhizobiaceae > Agrobacterium > Agrobacterium sp. T29. The sequence goes on along the minus strand of NZ_CP040641.1, from coordinate 873,309 downwards.
GTTGATCCACTGACGGAATCCCTGATCGGCGCGGGCCGAAACGGGCGCCAGCGAGATTGCCAGGCCTGCAACCACCATGCAGCCGAATTTGCGGACATCTGAAAGGATCATCTTTGTCATCGTCTGTCTTTCGTTCTCTCGAATGTCATTTCGATTGCGAAAACGCATCGGGCGTCATCATGGATAACAAAAGAACGTCAACAAATTCTTTACCATTAATAGATGGTAGCGTCACCCTTTACAAAACGTTGTTATTTTTGAAATAACAACAGCGTGCGGGGATTGTGATCAAGTTTTATCTCTCAGGAGGGATATGTGGTAGAACAGAAGAAAATTCGGAAGGCCGTATTTCCGGTCGCAGGTCTCGGCACGCGTTTCCTGCCCGCAACCAAGGCGGTTCCGAAAGAAATGCTCACCGTCGTCGACAAGCCGGTCATTCAATACGTCGTCGATGAGGCGGCGGAAGCGGGCATTGAGCATTTTGTATTTGTCACCGGCCGCGGCAAGGCGGTGATCGAAGATTATTTTGATATTCAATTTGAACTTGAACAGATGCTGCGCGAGCGCAACAAGAATGCCGAGCTGACATTGCTGGCCGGCCTTCTGCCCAAGGCGGGCACCGCGAGCTTCACGCGCCAGCAGGTGCCGCTCGGTCTTGGCCATGCGGTCTGGTGCGCCCGTGATATCGTCGGTGACGAGCCTTTCGCCGTGCTCTTGCCCGATATGATCATGCATTCGCAGAAAAGCTGCCTCAAGGGCATGGTCGAACTTTATGACCAGACCCAGGGCAACGTTATCGCGGTGCAGGAATGCGCTCCCGACCAGACGCATAAATACGGCATCGTCGGTGTTGGCGACACCGTGGGCGAAGGTTTCAAGATCACTGAAATGGTCGAAAAGCCTGCCAAGGGTACGGCGCCGTCGAATTTCTACATCAACGGCCGTTATATTCTTCAGCCCGAGATTTTCGACATTCTCGAAAATCAGGAGCGTGGCGCCGGCAACGAAATCCAGCTGACGGACGGCATGCTGACGCTCGCCAAGTCGCAGGAATTCTCCGGCTATCATTTCCGTGGCCAGACCTTCGATTGCGGCGCCAAGGATGGTTTCATTCTTGCCAACGTCGCCTTCGCGCTGGAGCGTGGCGATATTCGCCCTGCGATCGAAGAGCCGATCAAGGCTCTGATCGACGGGTTGAAATAATCCACCAGAACAGAAACGGGATCCCGGCCTCAGCGCCGGGATTTCTTTTTGGCCGAAGCCTATCGCTTGAGGACAAGTCCTGCGCCGACGCGCAGCTCACTGCTGTCGTAAACCGGTGTCCACTGGTAGCTGACGTCCGCCGTCAGGTCGAGATAGCGGTTCAGCCCCCAGGTCAGGCCGGCGCCTGCGGTATATTCCACGGCGTTTTCCATGTCGGAAGAGGGGAATGTGCGATGCACGATCTGCCCCGTCAGGCGGGCAACGAGGTTGCTGCGCAATTCGTGGGTCAGGCCGGCATCCAGCCGATAGGAAATCCAGCCACCCTGCGGTCCGCCGGCAAAGTCCTCTATCGTCGTGCGCAGGCCAAGATTGACATTCGTGCCGCGCTGGGGTGACCAGTTGAGTTCGCCATCCAGCGTCAATGCGCCGATCGAGGCGAGGCGATCGTCGTCATATTGCTTGCGCAGATAGCCGATGGCGGCCTCGCCGCGGGTCTTCTCGCCAAGATCGACTTCCGCGCCGACCTTCGCCCCATAGGCATTGGAGGAGCGGGCATAGCCCGAATTGTCGAGACGCCTGTCATATTTGGTCGTCCCGGCATTCAGTTCGAGGAAGGGGATGAGCGCCGGCGACAATTCGTAGCCGATGCGTCCGCGCAGGTTCGCGCCGTTCTGGTCGCGGTCACTGAGGCTGATCGGCCGGCCGTCGACGCCTTTCGCATCCGTATAGACCGTGCGCGAGAGATCGAGCGCCGCCAGGCCGCGCAGCTTGCCGAAATCCCGCTCTATCGATGCGCTGGTGGTGAAGCGGTGTTCGCCGCCCTGCACGGCAGCGCCGGTGAGAGCATTGGGGTCAGTCGTGTCCTCGCGGCTGAATTCATAACCGGCCTTGAGATTGGCCGTCGTTTCTTTACCGAGATCAAGGCGCAGATCGGCCTCTATCCTTGCCCGGGGTTCTTCACCGTCCTTGTCGCTACCGAAGTTCCTCTCCCAGGCGCCGTCGCCCGTCACCGTCAAAGCGTGACGGGACCAGTCGCTGGTGAGCGTACCGCGTATGCCTGTCGTCAGATAATTGCGTCTGGAAGGACCGCCGGTATTCGTCTGCTTTTCCGTATTGATCGTCTGGCTGATCGAAGGCCGCAGCAGGAATGTGCCGAGCCGGATGCCGGGCGTCTGGCCGGGTTCGGTCGCTATCCGTGGATTTTCGCCACCGTCCACCGTCGGCTCATAGGGGTTTTCGGCCTCGGCATAGGGTTGGCCCGCTTCGTCCTGCTGTTCGTAAATCGGATCGCCGGGATTGTTGGACGGACGCCAGAGTTGCGGTGCGGGCGTGGGTGTAGCTGTGGCAGGGACAGTGCCAGTGCTCACCCCACTGTCCGTCGCCGGCGTGGGTGAAGCTGCTCCGTCGACGGCAGAAGCGCTGCCCGGCAAGACTGGTATGGCTGTCGTTGCAGTCTGCGCGAAGGTGTTTCCCTGGGGGTAAAAAATCGTGCAGGCGAGCAGCAGGGTTGCTGCTTTCCGCGACGTCGGCAGACGTGTGGCGGTGCCCTTCACGTTCATTCCTTTTCACCCGGCGAGTTTGGCCGATGCCGGATCGAAGGGCCACCAAGACATCTCCTCAGGCCCGATGAGTGACAGGCCGATGAAATGACGTGAAGAAACCAGGGACCAGACAGGCGACGCAAGTTTTAACATCGCTTTAACAATAGGTTTTTTATGGTTAACAGTTGATAAAGATCGCCGGGATTTCAGTGTTATGGCAGGCGAGGGAAAAGCAGCGACATCCATCGCTGAATCGGGCGGCTCGATTTCACTCACCTCGATTACTGGAGAAGAATAGTCATAAATGCAAAAAAATTCTAATATGAGAAGATTAAAACGTTTCAATTTGGCACGGAATCGCCCTATAGTTTATGAGGGCTGATCTTCTATTGCTCAGCAAGTGGTATTGAATTTTATTTTGTGTGACAGCGTCGTTTCATGAATCCCGTTTTGAACACCAAGCAGGTCGGTTTTTATTGTTGGGATATTACCAATGACCGTTTCTATCTAGACGAAGTATGTGCTGAACTCTTCGGGATTCCGCTTCGGGAAGCGATGCAGGGCATCAGCATTTTTCAGATGCTTGAAAAAGTGGACCTCGATCATCGAAACCATGTGATCGAAACGGCGTTGACCACGCTCAAGGCCGCGAGTTTTTATAATCAGGAATATGCCGTGCGCCGCAGCGACGGCTCGGTCTCATGGGTAAGGACGCTCGGGCGATATCTGGTCGACGAGGAAAACATCCCTTTCAAGCGGCTTGGAACGATGGAGGAGATTTCTCCGCCGGACCGGCGTCATTGATGACATGTCGTTGGACTGAAACCGTCGAACATTTTCGGACGACATCGACTAAAACCCCGCGCCGACGGGCTGGAGAGTGGACTTATTCCGGCTGAAAGAGTAACAGTCGGCCATGATTACGCGCGCCGTCAAACTGGTCGAAGACAATGCCATCGAATCCGCCGTGCGGACGATTTCGATGGAGCGGGCTGGCCTTGCCGCCCTTGAGGATGCTTTGAGGAACGGTCTTTCAGACCCCTTCTGCAAGGCGATCGAGACCATCGGCCAGTCGAATGGCCGTCTCATCATTACCGGGGTCGGTAAAAGCGGCCACATAGGCGCGAAGCTTGCCGCCACCTTCGCCTCCACCGGAACGCCTGCCTTTTTTGTGCATGCGGCGGAGGCCAATCACGGCGATCTGGGCATGATCGGCGGCGATGATGTGGTGCTGGCCATTTCCAAGGGCGGCGAAAGCGCCGAACTGCGCAGCATCATCAACTATTCGCGCCGTTTCTCCATTCCGTTGATCGCGCTCACCTGCTCGGAAAATTCATCGCTGGCACAGGCTTCCGATATCGTGCTGCTGGTTCCCAATGAGCAGGAAGCCTGCCCGCTCGGCCTTGCGCCCACGACCTCTACGTTGATGCAGCTTGCGCTGGGCGATGCCCTTGCCGTTGCGCTGCTGGAGGCGCGCAATTTCACCGCGGGCGATTTCAAGGTGTTTCATCCCGGCGGCAAGCTGGGGGCGAGCCTGACGCTGGTCAGCGATATCATGCATACCGGCGATCGTGTGCCGCTGGTCAACAAGGGAACGGCCATGCCGGAAGCGGTCGGGGTTCTCTCCCGCAAGCATTTCGGCTGTGTCGGCATTCTGGACGAGGATGGCCGCCTGTGCGGCATCGTCACCGAAGGCGATATGGCACGAAACCTGTCGCGCAACCTCGCCGAGATGACGGTCGACGACATCATGACCCGCACGCCGAAGACCGTCAAAAAATCGGTGCTGGCGACCAGCGCGCTGGCAACGCTGGAAAAATTCCACATTGGCGCGCTGATTGTCATCGATGACGACAACCGGCCCATCGGGCTGGTGCATTTCCACGATCTCTTGAGAATTGGCGTGGCTTGAAGCCACCGCCGATCCTGAAAAAGCTGGTCTGAATCTATCTGTTCAACGGCTCGATTGTCAGCGTGCGTCCGCGTGCGGAAGCGATCCTCACCCGGGTGCCGGCCGGCAGGTCTTCGCCGTTGACCGGCCACCAGGTATCGTCCAGCCTGATGCGACCACGCCCTTCGACAATCGGTTCCTGAAGGGTCGCGGTGCGGCCGACAAGGCTTGCCTCACGCTGGTTGAGGAAGGGTTCGTCGCTTGCCGCCCGGTTCCTGCCGAAATATTTCCGGCCGAGCAGGGCGAAGACGACGGAAAGCGCGGCAAACAGCACCAGCTGCAATTGCCAGGCCCAGAATACCGCATCCCACAAAAGCAGCGAGACCGCGCCGATGACCAGCGCGGCGAGGCCGATCCAGATCAGGAACACGCCGGGAGCGATGAGTTCGGCGGCCAGAAGCATGAAGGCGACGATCCACCAGCTCCATGGTCCCAGCTCAGTGGCAAGCCGTTGCAACATCATCACTTCTCCGATGAAGAGCCGAAGGGATTACCGGGGATCGTGACGTTGATGCTCTGGCTGGAAGGCCGCGTCGGCGGCACGGAGCGGGACGATGTGGAGGCGGCCGGCGCGGTCGGCGCATCGCCCCTGTCACCGAAGACCTCTTTCGCAATCGTGCCGATACCGCCAAGGGAACCGATCAGCGCCGAAGCCTCCATCGGCATCAGTACGATCTTGGAATTCTTCGCCGTGCCGATCTCCGCCAGAGCCTCGGTATATTTCTGGGCGACGAAATAGTTGATGGCGTGGACATTGCCGGCGGCGATGGCTTCCGAGACCATGCGGGTGGCGTTGGCTTCGGCCTCGGCCAGACGCTCGCGCGCCTCGGCATCGCGGAATGCCGCTTCGCGCTGGCCTTCCGCCTCCAGAATGGCGGATTGCTTTGCGCCTTCCGCGCGCAGAATCTGGGCATTGCGGGCGCCTTCGGCTTCCAGCACCTGCGCGCGTTTTTCGCGCTCGGCCTTCATCTGTCGCGCCATGGAATCGACGAGATCCTTCGGCGGTGCGATGTCCTTGATTTCGATGCGGGTGACCTTGATGCCCCATGGTCCCACCGCCTCGTCCACCACGCGCAGCAGGCGATCGTTGATGGCGTCGCGGTTCGACAGCAATTCGTCGAGGTCCATCGAGCCCATCACCGAACGGATATTGGTCATGGTGAGGTTTTCGATGGCCATTTCCAGATTGGCGATCTGGTAAGCGGCCTGCGCGGCATTGAGGACCTGATAGAAGGTGACGGCGTCGGCGGAGACGCTGGCATTGTCGCGGGTAATGACTTCCTGTGTCGGTATATGCAGGACCTGCTCCATCACGTTCATTTTCGAACCGATGGTTTCGAAGAACGGCACGATGAGGTTCAGGCCCGGCTCGAGTGTGCGGGTGTAGCGCCCGAACCGTTCAACCGTGTAGCGATGCCCCTGGGGCACGGTCTTGATGCCGGCAAACAGCACCAGAATAACGAGAACCACCGCTGCCATGACGACGATGTCGAAACCGCCCAATGCAATCATCACTTTTCCTCCTGATCAGAACCGTCCGGGTTTTACCCCGGCATCGTTATGGCAAGATTACACCCATCCTTGCAACTCCCGCCGCACAACCTTTTCGAGAACATTCATGCCCTCGGCGCTGTCGTTAAGACAGGGGATATGGGTAAATTTCTCTCCGCCATTATGCAGGAAAATCTCGCCCGCTTCACCGGCGATTTCTTCCAGCGTCTCAAGACAATCCGAAACGAAGCCGGGATTCATCACGGCGATGCGCTTGATGCCTTCCGAGGCCAGCTTTTCCACGGTCTTGTCGGTATAGGGCTGCAACCATTCTTCCGGTCCGAAACGCGACTGGAAGGTGATCATGAAATTTTTCTCTGTCCGCCCCAGCGCCTCGCGCAGCAGCCGGGCGGTTTTCTGGCAGTGACAATAATAAGGATCGCCCTTTTTGAAATAGGATTGCGGAATGCCGTGGAAAGAGGTGATCAGCATCTCCGGCTCCCAGTCCAGCGTCGCCAGATGGTTTTTGACCGAGGCGGCGAGCGCCTCGATATAGGCCGGATCGTCGTGATAGGGCGGTACGGTGCGGATGGCGGGCTGCCAGCGCAGCTTCATCAAATGCTCGAAAGCCTTGTCGTTCACGGTTGCCGTGGTCGATGCGGCATATTGCGGATAAAGCGGGAAAAGCAGGATTTTTTCGCAACCCTGTTCCTTCAGCGCATCGATCTTCGAGGCGATGGAGGGCTGGCCGTAACGCATGCCCCAGTCGACCGCGACATTGGGCAGGTCCTTCAGCGCTTCCGCCAACAGCTCGCCCTGGCTGCGAGTATAGGTGCGCAGATAGCTTTCATTGCGCTCGTGGTTCCAGATTTCCTCATAGGCCTTGCCGACTTTCTGCGGGCGCTTGTTGAGAACAATGCCGTAAAGGATCGGATACCAGTAGAGACGCGACCATTCGATTACCCGCTTGTCGCTCAAGAATTCCGCCAGATAACGGCGCATCGGCCAATAGTCCGTACCGTCAGGCGTGCCGAGGTTGACGAGCAGGACGCCGACCTTGCCAAATGCTGTGCGGGGATGGTTTGCGGGGAGTGCGGATAGTTCTGTCGCCATGAATGACACCCTGAAACTCGGACTGGTTGCGTGAGGAGCGGTTCCGTTTCGGATAAGGGCGGAAACGCTCCATCTTGTGTTTATGCGTGCCGAACGCAAACCGCGACGGTTGGGCCGGCAATGCCCGAGCTATACGCTCGTGCCGTCAATTTGTTCACGTGTTCTAGACGAAATTTTTCAGGATTGAACCACCGGCGGAGGCTATTTCCGCGGCGGGGGGCGCTGCAGGATGTCCTTCGCCAAAATTTGATCTGTAAAGATTTGTTTTTAAAAGAAAAATAAGAAGCCGGCCCCGATCTCCGAGGGCCGGCTTCCTGTCTGCGGCAAATTGCCCTGTCCGTTCCCGTCCGGCTTATTGAGCCGGCAGTTCCAGCTCCTCGCCGATCTCGATGTGGTTCGGCTGCTTCAGCGTGTTTGCTTTGGCAATCCTGCTCCAGAGAGCGCCGTCGCCATATTTCTCGGCTGCGATCTTCCAGAGCGAGTCGCCCTTTTCAACGACATATTTGCTGGCGGCAGCAGCGGCTGCGGCGGGCGTCGTCGTGGCCGGAGCCGTGGCGGCCGGTGCTGTGGCAGCAGGTGCAGTAGCGGCAGGGGCTGCGGGAGCGGGTGTGGCGGCCGGCGCAGGTGCGGTCGCTGCCGGCGCAGGTGCCGCGGGCTTTGCCGGAGCGACATAACCGGCAGGCGTCACTTCGCTGATGCGGCCATCCGTGTAGGGCTTATAGGGGCTGTTGGCGGTGATATAGGCCGCAACGGCTTCCTCGAGGTTGGGGCCGAAGTCATAGGCGTTGATGGCCTTGGTCGCAAAGACCTTGAAGCCGTCGCCGCCGGTACGCACGTAATTATTGGCCGCGACAATATAGGTCTTGGCGGGATCGAGAGGCACGAAGGCGTCGCCTTCCTTGACCTCGACTGAAACGACCCGGCCGCCGGCCGGCTTCGAGCGGTCGAAGGAATATTTCAGGCCGGAGACCTGCATGAAACGACCAGCGCCGTCGTCGATCTGGCTGACGCCGTTTTCGAGCGCGGCGCGAATGTCCTCGCCCTTCAGCTGGAAGGTCGCGACGGTGTTCTGGAACGGCAGAACCGTCAACACTTCGCCCATGGAGACATCGCCGGCATCGATGGAGGAGCGCAGGCCGCCGCTATTGGCGAAAGCGATGGTCACGCCCTGATCCTTGACGCGGGCGAGCGTTGCATCGGCCACCAGATTGCCCATGGAGCATTCCTTCACGCGGCAAACCTTACGGTCTCCCTCGATCGGGCCTTCCGAAGAGCCGACGACCTTCGATTTCAGAGCCTCGATCGGCGCCTTCAGCTCATCGATGCGCTTCAGCGTGGCTTCATCGGGCTTGAAGGAGGAGTCGATCAGGATGGGATCGCCCTTGCTTTCCTTGACCACGCCACTGTCGTCGAAGACCACTTTTAGGTCGCCCAGATATTTGCTGTACTGTCCGGCCTGAACGACCGGAACCTTGTAGCCGCCGGGATTGTCGACCAGGGTCGGATAGGGGCCTTCGGCCTTCTGGTCGGTGTTGGAAAGCAGCGTATGTGTGTGGCCGCCGACCACGACGTCGACGTCAGGGATTTTGGCGATGAATTCGAGATCGCGCGGATAGCCGACATGGGTCAGCGCAATGATCTTGTCGACGCCGTCCTGCTTCAGCTTCTGTACCTGCTCGCTGATTTTCGCGACATCTTCGGCGATGGTGATATTGGGACCGGGCGTTGCCAGTTCAGCCGTGTCGTTGGCCACCGCGCCGACGATGCCGATTTTCTGTCCGCCGACTTCGAGCACGATGGACGGCTTGACACGGTCGCCGATTTTCGAGGCGGCGGTGGCCACCACATTGGCGGTCACGACGGGGAACTGCACCTTGTCGAGGAAGCCGGCAAGTCCGTCTTCGCTGTCGTCGAATTCATGGTTGCCGACGGTCATGGCGTCGAACTTCATGGCGTTCAGCACTTCCGCTTCCACCGTGCCCTTGTAGGTGGTGTAGAACAGCGAGCCCTGGAAATTGTCGCCGGCATTGAGCAGCAGAACGTTCTTGCCTTGAGCCTTCAGGGCATCACGGGTCTGATTGATTGCGGTCAGAAGACGGGCGGCGCCGCCGAAGCATTCGTTTTTGCCTTCTTCTTCCGCCGAGCAGGTCGAGTCGAACTTGTTGATCGATTCGATACGGGAGTGAAAATCGTTGATGTGAAGAATGTTGAGCTCGTAATCGGCCAGAGCCGCTCCAGCCGAAAGCGTTATCGCCGAAACGCTCAGCATGCCCAGTCCCAAAATTTTCTTCATGGTCCCTCTCTCCTGTTCAAAGCGGAAGCCCGGGCCGGTCGATCATCCTCCGGCCGTGCTCATTTTCTAATCTGAAATCATGTCAGTCTTTCAAAGCGCGATGTTTCCATTTAGCGGCAATCGCCGCAAGCGAAATTATGACAGGCGCACAATAAACAAAAACGCACGCCTGAGGCGTGCGTTCCAGAAGATCATCTCTTTGAAAAGGTGACGTTATCAGCCTTGGCGCGTCAGCGAGAACTGGCTGTTCGTGTCCGTCGTGCAGTTCAATTGTGACGGGGAGACGAGGGCGCAGTTGACGCGCGACTGCGTGTTGCGCACCAGCGAGGTCATGTTGATTTCGTAAAGCGTCGGCGAAATCGTCACATAGGTGCCGGAGGCCAGAAGCGTGTTGGTGTCGGTCGAGCGGGTGGAGAAGGCGCCGTTCTGGAACGTCGATACGATGCCGTTGCGGTCGATCCAGCGACCGTCGACGGCCGGGCCGCGGGCAAGCGAAGGCGCCATCGAGGTCTGCTGGGAGGGACCCGGCGCGACGCATGAAGACACCGCGATGGCGGCTGAAAGCAAAGCAGCGCTTGTCTTGAAGTTCATGAGCCTGTTCTCCTGCGATTCGATGAAACCTTCTGTGCTTCGACCATGCCGCGAAGCGTTGCTTATTTCAAGGCAACGTTGTTCGCTCTCCCCGGTTCCTGATGTCGTGCAGGAAAGCCCCGGCGTGACAAATATGAGACTCCGTCCCGTCAGCGCACGAGGATGTTGCGAAACTGCCAGGGATCGGACGTATCGATATTGTCGGGAAACAGGCCGGGGCGGCCATCGGTCGGCTTCCAGTCGGTATAATGTCCCTCGACGGGTCCGAGATAGGGGCGCTGCACCTCAAGGCAACGGCGGTAATCCATTTCATCCGCCTCGACGATACCGGCCTGCGGATTTTCAATGGCCCAGACCATGCCCGCGAGCACAGCGGAGCTGACCTGCAATCCGGTCGCATTCTGGTTGGGGGCGAGGGAGCGTGCTTCCTGCAGGCTCAACCGCGAGCCATACCAATAGGCATTCCTGTCATGGCCATAAAGAAGAACGCCGAGTTCATCGGCGCCATCGACAAGCTCGTCTTCGCCGAGCACATGCTGGATCGGCTGAGGGGTGCCGCCATTGCCGAAAAGCTCATGCAGGGAAAGAATGGCGTCATTGCAGGGATGGTAGGCATAATGGCAGGTCGGCCGATAGGTCACGTCGCCATCATCGTTGCGGACGGTGAAATAGTCGGAAATCGAAATCGCTTCGTTATGCGTGACGAGAAATCCGTATTGCGGCCCAAGGCCCGGGCACCATGTCCGCACCCGCGTATTGGCGCCGGGCTGATCGAGATAGATTGCCGCCTTGCTTCCCTTTTTCTGCTTTTTCGCGTTCTTCGGCATCCAGTTTTCATGCGTTCCCCAGCCGAGTTCGGCCGGCTGAAAACCTTCCGCGATAAAACCTTCGACGGACCATGTGTTCCAGAAAGCGCCGAAGGGCTTGGGTTCTTTCGCCCGCTGGGTGTCGCGTTCGGCCACGTGAACGCCCTTGACGCCAAGCCGCTTCATCAGCTTTGCCCAGCCATCGCGGTCATGCGGCTGCGGCTCCTCGATGTCGAGGCCGGTATCTTTGGCGAGATTGACGAGTGCCTGTTTCACGAACCAGGACACCATGCCCGGATTGGCGCCGCAGGTGGAAACCGCCGTCGTGCCGCCCGGCTTGCGCGCCCTCTCCTTCAGCATGGTTTCGCGCAGCGAATAATTGGTTCGGGCCGCATTGTCGGCATCGGCATCGAAATAAAAACCGGGCCAGGGTTCGACGACCGTGTCGATGTAAAGCATGCCATGCTTGCGACAGATCCGCATCAGATCGACGGAGGCGGCATCGACCGAAAGATTGACGCAGAAGCCCTGGCCCTGAACGCCCTTGAGGAGCGGCTTGAGAATCTCGCGGTAATTTTCCTTGGTCAGATGCGTCTGGATATGGCGGATGTTCCTCTCGGCCAGAAAGGCGGCGATGTCTTCGCGCGGGTCGATGACGACGAGCCGGGTCCTGTCGAAATTGAAATGACGTTCGATCAACGGAAGAGTACCGCGCCCGATGGAGCCGAAGCCGATCATGATGATGGGGCCGTCAATATCGCCGTAAATCGGGTGGTTTGCATCCGTCATTCGTCAATTTTCCTTTTTCAGCCAATAAGTAAGCTAGATCACAAAAGCGTGCCACAATAAAGGGCAGGTGGATGACGGACATATGACGATGGCGACGGCAAGACGGGCGCGCGCACCCTTTCCACCGCATTCTGCCTCTTCGCATTTTAGAGAGTGCGTTTATAATTAAGTTCTTCTTTTCCTCTCTATGTCCAAAGGCTTGGGGGCTTTGGCCGGATGACGACGGGGGAATTTTCGCCATCACGGGGGAGTTGCCTGTTGAATAATCTTATCGAGCGTGTCGCAGCGCTTCAGAGTGCCACCCCCGTTCTTATTGCGCTTTACGATTCCGAGGACCGGTTGCGCCATGCCAATCCGTCGTTTCGGGAAAGCTTTCAGCTTGCCGCTGGCGATTTCCCGACCTGGGCGGATATCATGCGGCTGAACCACCGGCTGCGCACCGGTGTCGTCGTCCGCAACAATGATTTCGAGGGATGGCTGCTGTCGGCGCAGTCCCGGCGCGGCAAGCTGCCTTACCGCGCCTTTGAGATGGATATGCATGACGGCCGCTGGTTCTGGATGACGGAAACGGTGCAGCAGGATGGCTGGATGCTGTGCGTTGCAAGCGACGTCACCGAATTGCGCCAGGGTTACAGAACGCTGCGGCAGGACCGGGATCTGGCAGTCCGCGCCTCGCAGACGGATGAATTGACGGGAACGGCAAATCGCCGTTTCGTTTTCGCCAAGCTGGCTTTGCAGGTGGAGCAGGTTGCCAAGGGGCTGGAAACGCCCTTTTGCCTGTGCACGCTCGATATCGATTTCTTCAAGCAGATCAATGATCGTTTCGGCCATAAATGCGGGGATGCGGTGCTTCGCGATTTCGTCGGCATCGCCCATTCCGTCATCCGGCGGGTGGATTGTTTCGGCAGGATCGGCGGTGAGGAATTCATGCTCATCCTGCCGCGCAGCACGGTGGCCGAGGGCCGGGAGATCGTCGAACGGCTGCTGCAGAAGGTGCGCCTTTCGAGGCCCCTCTCCGAATTTCCGGACTTTTCCTATAGCTGCTCGGCCGGGCTGACGGTCTATCGTGCGCCCGAAAGCGCCGACGATGTTTTCATGCGGGCGGATCAGGCTCTTTATGCGGCTAAGGAAAAAGGCCGCGACCGGCTTCTGGCGGTGACCGTTTAAACGAGTTCCGCTGCAATCAACCCATGCAGCGAATTGCCGACGAAGAGTTTCCGACCGGCAATGTCTTCCGGTTTCAGCGCCTGTCCGCGCGCCCGGCGTTCGCGGATCAGATCAGCGCGCAGCACACCCGGCAGAATGCCGCTGTCGAGCGGCGGCGTCAGCAATTGCCCATCCGGCATTTCGACGAAAATGCTGGTCGACGATCCCTCGCACAACTCGCCGCGCTCGTTGAGCAGCAGCACCTCGTCGGCCTCTCCGGCTGAAAATTCGGCCCGGGCGGCATCATAGGGCTCGCGGCGTGAGGACTTGTGGCGATAGAAGGTGTCGGAGGAATCGAGCGTGGTCTGCCGGGCAATGCGAACCCGCCAGACGGCATCCTGCCGCAAGGGCTGGAAGTCAGCGGTTTCGATGTCGAGTTCGCCCTTGTAGTTCATGACCAGCCTGACGCAGAGCGGCTTTTCGCCGCTCACCTTTTTTTCCAGAACCTGAACCGCATTGACGGGCGCGCGAAAACCGAGCGCGTCGGCGGAGCGCAGCAATCGGCGCATATGCTGGTCGATGCGCTGAAAGCCGGTCTGCGGCTCCCAGCGCAGGGTTTCCCTCAAGGTCAGATCGGCGGGTTTGCGTTTCATTGCCTGTGCTCGTCGCCTGAATTATTGCCGGTGTCTTCTGCCGGCAATATCAACCGGCAAAGCTTGTCCGAAATAGGATAGCCCTGCCGGCGGAAGAGATTAAGCCTGTTTGTTATCCAGCGCTTCGAGCTCGTCGATCAGCCCCTCGATCATCGAAAGCCCCTTGTCCCAGAAAGAGGGATCGGTCGCATCGAGGCCGAAGGGTTTCAGAAGCTCCGAATGGTGCTTGGTGCCGCCCGCCTTCAGAAGCTCGAAATATTTCTCCTGAAAACCCGTCTCGGCCTTCTGGTAAACCGCATAGAGCGAGTTCACCAGGCAGTCGCCGAAGGCATAGGCATAAACATAAAAGGGCGAGTGAATGAAATGGGGGATGTAGGTCCACCATGTCTCGTAGCCTTCGGAAATCCGGATCGCCGGGCCCAGGCTCTCGGCCTGAACGGACAGCCACAATTCGCCGATCTGCTCGGAGGTCAGTTCTCCCTGTTTGCGGGCGGTGTGCAGTTTGCGCTCGAATTCATAAAAAGCGATCTGGCGCACGACCGTGTTGATCATGTCCTCAACCTTGCGCGCGAGCATGGCCTTGCGTTCCCGGATGTCCCTGGTGTCGTCGAGCAGCTTGCGGAAGGTCAGCATTTCCCCGAAGACGGAGGCGGTCTCGGCAAGCGTCAGCGGCGTCGCGCACATCAAGGCGCCCTGTTCGCCGGCCAGAACCTGATGAACGCCGTGGCCGAGTTCGTGGGCAAGCGTCATCACGTCACGCGGCTTGCCGAGATAGTTGACCAGCACATAGGGATGGGCCGAGGGCACGGTCGGATGCGCGAAGGCGCCCGGCGCCTTGCCGGGGCGGGCGGGGGCGTCGATCCATTCTTCATCGAAGAAACGGCGGGCAATATCGGCCATCTCGGGGGCGAAATTGCCATAGGCGGAAAGCACGGTGTCCTTTGCCTCATCCCAGGGAATGATCGTGTTCGACGTATCGGGAAGCGGCGCGTTGCGGTCCCAATAATTCATTTGTTCCATGCCGAGCCATTTCGCCTTCATGGCGTAATAACGATGCGAGAGGCGCGGATAGGCCTTCTTGACCGCCGCCGCCAAGGCATCGACCACCTCGCGCTCGACGCGGTTGGCGAGATGACGGCTATCGGCAATATCCTCGAATTTGCGCCAGCGGTCGGAAATATCCTTGTCCTTGGCAAGCGTGTTGGTGATGAGCGTGAAGACGCGCAGATTGTCCTTGAAGGTGGCGCTCAGCGCCTGAGCCGCTTTCTTTCGGGTTTCCGGCTCCGGCTCCTGCAGCATGTTGAGCGTCACTTCCAGTGGCAGGCTCGCGCCGTCAATGTCGAAACGCAGATCGGCCATCGTCTCGTCGAACAGGCGGTTGAAGGCCGCCGCGCTGGTCATCGATTTTTCGAGGAACAGCTGCTCCAGCTGGTCGTCGAGCTGGTGCGGCTTGTCCTTGCGCAAATCCACCAGCCACGGGCGGTAGTGACCCGCTACGGCGTCATTCGCCATGCAGGCGTCCATCCTGGCGTCGTCGATACGGTTGAGCTCAAGGGTGAAGAACAGGAGATGGGAGGAAATATCCGTCAGCTTCGCCTGGGCATCGCCGTAAAGCTTGCCGTTTGCCGGGTTCGACGTATCGGAAAAATAGGTGAGCCCGGCAAAGGAGCCGATGCGGCCGATGAGATCGTCCAGCGCTTCATATTCCCTGAGCGCGGCGCCGATTCCGTTTTCGCCCGTCGCCTTCGCGGCTGCTTCAAGCTTGCCCTTCCATTTCTTCTCGAAAGCCGCCGCCATCGACGCCGCCTTGTCGAGATCGCCCTTGTATTCCGGCGAATCGCCCGACGGATAGAGGTCCGAGAGCTTCCAGCCGGGCAGGTCGCCAAGCGCCGGACCGGCGGTTTCGGCAAGGGAGAAGACGGGTTGCGGGGTAGGGCGGTTGAGGGTCATCGAACGTGTCCTTCTGATTATGCGTGCGAAGCATATGGGGACCTTGTTTCCCGCGGCAATGGATAAAATGCAAGCAATTCTCAAAACTGGATGTTCAAGTCTCCCATGCCAGAGTGCGGAATAAGGGACCGCATGAAGCAGGTCCATAAACCGGAAACCGGAGCTAAAAATGACCGCGCATGTTCTCGTGATAGACGATGATCCCGTCCAGCGCCGCCTGCTCAAAAATGCGGTGGAACGTTATGGGCATCTCGCCTTGCTCGCCGAAAACGGCAAGGCGGGGCTGGAATTGCTCAAGCAATATAGCGGCGAGATCAATGTCATCGTCCTCGACCTCATGATGCCTGAAATGGACGGGCTTACCTTTCTCAAAGCTATCGGCGAACTCGGCACCGATGTTCCCGTCATTGTCCAGACGGGGCAGGGCGGCATCGATACCGTTGTGCAGGCCATGCGCGCCGGCGCTTTCGATTTTGTCGTCAAGCCGGTTTCGCCGGAAAGGATCGGCGCTGCCATCTCCAATGCGCTCAAGCTCGACAGGAGAGAGGCAAAGGCCCGCACGGGCCGGCGCGGACGGAGCAATGCAGTGAATTTTACCGATATCGTTTCCGCAAGCCCCGCAATGCTGAGGGTCATCGAACTCGCGCAGCGCGCCGCCCAGTCCAGCATTCCCGTGGTGCTGGAAGGCGAATCCGGTGTGGGCAAGGAAATGGTCGCCCGCGCCATCCAGTCGGCCGGCGACAGGGCGAGCAAGCCGTTCATCACCGTCAATTGCGGCGCGATTCCCCATAATCTCGTGGAAAGCATCCTCTTCGGCCACGAAAAGGGAGCCTTCACGGGGGCGACGGAAAAACATGTCGGCAAATTCATGGAGGCGGATGGCGGCACGCTGTTCCTCGACGAAATCGGCGATCTGCCGCTGGACGTGCAGGTGAAGCTGCTCCGCGCGGTCCAGCAGGGCGAAATCGAAACCGTCGGCTCCGCACGGGTGCAGAAGGTGAATGTGCGGCTGATCTCCGCCACCAACAAGAACCTCATCGAAGAGGTGAAGGAAGGCCGCTTCCGCGAAGACCTTTATTATCGCCTCAACGTCTTCCCGATCACCATTCCGGCGCTGCGCCGCCGCAAGGAAGATATCCCCCATCTGGCGCGGGTTTTCGCCGAGCGCTTTTCGGCGGAACAGAAATTGCCAAATCCCGTCGGCCTCGATGCCAGCGCGCTGGCGCTGCTCACGGCTTATGACTGGCCGGGCAATATCCGCCAGCTCGAAAACGCTGTCTTCCGTGCGGTAGTGCTTTCGCAGGGCGAGGAACTGTCGGATTCCGATTTTCCGCAGATCGCGCTTCAGCTGCCGGAATTTTCGACCGGCGACGATGCGGACGATGTTACCCGCACACCATCGGGAGCGTCGCTGAAGCTTGCGGCCTATTCACCGGCCCCGCCACCGGCCGCTGAAAACCACGCCGTCATCGAGGAGCCGTCGGATATTTCCACCACCATTTACCGGGGCGGAAACCTGATCTCCAGCATGGATGAATCGGGCAATATCCGCAAACTGGCCGAGATCGAGGAGGAGCTCATCCGTTTCGCCCTGCGCTTCTATCGCGGGCAGATGAGCCAGGTTGCCAGAAAGCTTGGTATCGGCCGTTCGACGCTTTACCGAAAGCTGAAGGATTATGGCATCGATCCCGACGATCCCCTTCGAGATGCAGCCTGAGCGCACAAACCCCGCATTCGAAGGCAGATCGTAAATTCGTTAACTTCTGAGCAAGGATATCCGCTTACCGTCTATAAACCTCTTGTTAGTGGCTGATTCACTATGTAGAGGAAGGTTGTATGTGTGTGGCAATTTTGCCATCGTGTCACCGTATTTGACGTTCATTTGAGGCAATGTGACAGAAATTGTCTTCCAGGCGGGGATCGAATTGCCATATCTGCATCGGAATAACGCGCTTTCGACTAGGATCGCGCGCGGCTTGATCAAGGATATATGCACGAAGCTGTCGGCGCGCGCTGTCACCTTTGCCTGCCTGATGCTCGCCGCAATGCCTTTCGTAGGTGTTTCGGCGACGGAAGCCGCCGCCGAGACGCGCAGCCTCAAACTGTATTATATCCATACACGCGAGAAGGCGGTCATCACCTTCAAGCGCAATGGAAAATATGACCAGAAAGGTCTGCAGGAGCTGAACCGGTTCCTTCGTGACTGGCGGCGCAACCAGCCGACACGCATGGACCCGCGCCTTTTCGATCTTGTCTGGGAAGTTTATCGCCGCAGTGGCGCGACCGACTATATCAACGTCGTTTCGGCCTTCCGCTCGCCGGAGACCAACGGTCTGCTGCGGACGCGCACCAAGGGTGTCGCGGAAAAAAGCCAGCACATGCTCGGCAAGGCCATGGATTTTTATATCCCCGGTGTGAAGCTTGCCCGCCTTCGTGAAATCGGTATGCAGATGCAGATCGGTGGCGTCGGTTTCTATCCGACATCGGGCTCCCCCTTCGTGCACATGGATGTCGGCGGCGTTCGCGCCTGGCCGCGCATGAGCCGCCAGGAACTCGTCCGCATCTTCCCGAACGGCAATACGCTGCATCTTCCTTCCGACGGCAAGCCGCTTCCCGGTTATGAGCAGGCGCTTGCCGATTACAAGAAGCGCGTCAGCTCCTCCTCCATTCAGGTTGCTTCCAGCGCCGGTGCCGGCCCTGCCTCATCTGGCGGCGGCAAGCGCAAGACCCTGTTGCAGGCCCTCTTTGGCAGTGGCGGCGACGAGGATGAAGATCCCGATAGCATCGCAGCGCCGGAGCCCGCAGAACGGCCGGCTGTCGCCCGTCCGGCGGCTCCGCAGCAGGCGGCTCCCGAGCCTGAACCCACCATTGCAGTTGCTTCGGCACAGGCGCTTCCCGGCGTGAACGATGCGCCGCTGCCGACGGCTCGTCCCGCCTTCGGTAACCAGCCGCCGGCCAATACAGGCCTTGCGACCGCGCTTTATTCGCCGG
This sequence comes from Agrobacterium sp. T29, assembly GCF_006970545.1. Taxonomy (NCBI): domain Bacteria; kingdom Pseudomonadati; phylum Pseudomonadota; class Alphaproteobacteria; order Hyphomicrobiales; family Rhizobiaceae; genus Agrobacterium; species Agrobacterium sp. T29. Next base: position 854,791 of record NZ_CP040641.1, on the reverse strand, counting down.
CCCGCAATGCAGCGCAGGATGCCCTGCAGGCAGCGACCACGCCGACGCCGGCTTCTGCGCCGGCCGAGCGCCAGCAATTTGCCGATCTGGCTGAGGTATCCGTGCCGGTGCCCACACTTCTCGGGCCGCGTGGCATGAGAGGTGATGCGGAAGGATCGATCCTGACGGCGTCCGCAGATGGTGCGACACCGGCTGCGACCGGCGAACTCGCTTCTGTTCCGGTTCCCGCCAATCGTCCGGCCGTGGCGGAAGCCCTGCTGGCGGCGGCGAATGTCGACCCCGAAGGTGAGGACGATCTCGCCGAGGCGCAGGAAGATACGCTTTCGCCGACGGTGGTTGCCGCACTTGAACAGAGCGGTCAGGCCGCCCGGTCGCAGGTCCAGTCGGCTGCCATGCCGACAGCCGCGCCATTCCCGGCCGCCGTCAACCACAAGGTTACCGTCGCACCCGCCGAAACGGCCAAGGCCGAACCGCAGGCTGGCTTCGGTGATGCTTTCGACCTGAAGCCTGCCATCAATGGCGGTCTCAGCGCCGGCATGCCGACCAAGGGTTCGCGTCCGAGCAGGCAGGATGCCGCCGTTTCCCAGCAGGCCATGGTGGGCGGTGGACGTCTGACGCAGGATCTGATTTCGGATTGGGCGCTCAACCAGAACAAGGGCACGACCGGACGCTCGGTAAAGGCGCCGCGTGTTGTCGCCAACCGTATGCTCAGCAACGACATGTCGGCTTCCGCCACCTCGGCGAGCTTCAAGCCCGGTGCCGTTGCCATCGAATCCAGCCGCTTCAGCACGCCGGTGAAGATGCACTGAGCCTGTTTTCATAAGTAAGACGGCCGAGAGGCCAACAAAAAACCCGCCGTTACCGGCGGGTTTTTTATGCGGGATATTGAAGCTTTAGACGCCGCTCTGGCCGTCCGAGCCAATATAGGCGATGCGGACCATATTGGTCGCGCCAGGGGTGCCGAGGGGCACGCCGGCGGAGATGATGATACGATCGCCCGGCTTGCCGAAACCTTCGGAAACCACGATGCGACAAGCGCGGTTCACCATGTCGTCAAGGTCGCTGGCATCGCCGGTGACGACGCAGTGCAGGCCCCAGACGACCGACAGGCGGCGGGCGGTCTGGATGATCGGCGACAGCGCGATGATCGGAACCTGCGGCCGTTCGCGCGCGGCGCGCAGGCCGGTCGTGCCCGAGGACGTATAGGTGACGATTGCCGCAAGCTTCAGCGTTTCGGCGATCTGGCGCGCGGCAAGCGAAATGGCGTCGGCGCCGGTCGGTTCCGGCTGGGCGCGCTGCGCATAGATGATATTGGAATAATAGGGGTCCTGCTCCACCGTGCTGGCAATGGAGGCCATGGTGGAAACCGCTTCGACCGGGTAGTCGCCGGAGGCAGATTCAGCAGAAAGCATGATGGCGTCCGCGCCTTCGAAGACGGCGGTGGCGACGTCGGAGACTTCGGCGCGGGTCGGTACAGGTGCGGTGATCATCGATTCCAGCATCTGCGTGGCGACCACGACCGGCTTGCCGGCGCGGCGGCAGGCGCGGGTCAACTGCTTCTGGATGCCCGGAACGGCTTCCAGCGGCATTTCGACGCCGAGATCGCCACGGGCTACCATCAGCGCGTCGGAAAGTTCGATGATTTCCTCGATGCGCTCGACAGCCTGCGGCTTTTCGATCTTGGACATCAGGCCGACGCGGCCGCGTGCGATCTTGCGCACTTCGGCAAGGTCTTCTGGACGCTGGACGAAAGAAAGCGCTACCCAGTCGACTTCGCCGGTGGCGAGAACGGCGTCGAGATCGACGCGGTCCTTGTCGGTCAGAACGCCGACGCCGAGCAGCGTATCGGGCAGGCTGATGCCCTTGCGGTCGGAGATGCGGGTGCCGGAAATGACGGTGGTGACGATGCTCTTGCCGTCGCTCTTTTCAGCGCGCAGATGCAGCTTGCCGTCGTCGATCAGCAGGCGATGGCCGGGCTTGACCGCCTCGAGAATTTCCGGATGGGGAAGGAAAACGCGGGTGTTGTCACCAGGCGTGTCGTTATTGTCCAGCGTGAAGGTCTGGCCCGGAACGAGTTCGACCTTGCTTTCGGCGAATTTTCCGACGCGCAGCTTGGGACCCTGCAGGTCGGCCAGAATGCCGATGGGGCGGCCGGTACGGCTCTCGACAGAACGGATACGCTGAATGAGCGTCCGCATCACGTCGTGGCTCGCATGGCTCATGTTGATCCGGAAAAGATCTGCGCCAGCAAGATGCAGCTTCTCGATCATCGCCTCTTCGGAAGAGGCTGGGCCGAGAGTTGCAAGAATTTTGACTTTGCGGTTACGCTTCATCAGTTTTGATTTCCCTGTGTGCCTGGCGTATCGGAGAGCTGGACCATCCAGCTGCCCTGTCTGCCCGTGTCATATTCCTTGAAACCCATTCTCTGGAAGCTGCGGGCAAAACAATCGTCCACGCCGTTGATCTTGAACTCGTTTTCCGCCACGCACATGTTGACGTCACCGGTCCAGCGGCCGCCATGGGCGGCATCTTCGGCATAGAGATAATAATAACGTGACTGCAGCTCACCCTCGATCAGCGTCGCGCAGGTCGAGGAGGGGACCTGCCACCAGCCTTCACTGACCCAGCCCTCCTGTGCCCGGTAGCCGATTGCGACCCCCACGAGGTTCTGCGTGCTGTTGCACACGCGAAAATCCGCATGCGCGGGCGCCGCGATCATGAACGGGGTCAGAAACAATGCCGCTGCGGAAAAAAGACGGGCGATATGCCGAAAGTGGCGAGGAAGAGCGAGAGATGACTGAGTCACGGCTTCCATCCGGATTCCATGGTTATAATGAACACACTTCTTGGCGTGGCCGCCCAAGAAAGTCAACGCGATTTTAATCGATTATATTGTTCGTGGGATCGTGAGTGCGATAAGGTAGATGGCTGTTCTTTCGCCGCAACTTGCGCCCGGCCTCAAGCCATGCCATCAAGCTTCTCTCCTCAATCCTGCCCCAGAAAATCATCGATGAACGACTTCATACCCTATGAAATCATAGAAGGCGATTATGACAAAGGCATGGTTCTTCTGGCGGACCATGCCATGAACCTCCTGCCGGCACACTACGGCAAACTTGGCCTTCCGCAAACCGCTTTTCATCGCCATATCGCATTTGATATCGGTATAGAGGGGCTGACACGCTCACTTGCCGCGCGCCTTGGCGTGCCGGCGGTGCTCGGGCGGTTTTCCCGGCTGCTCATCGATCCGAATCGCGGCGAGGATGATCCCACTCTCATCATGAAGATTTCGGATGGGGCGATCATCCCCGGCAACCATCCGATTTCGGACGAGGAATGGCAGAGGCGGATCGAGATTTTTCACCGGCCCTATCACAATGCCGTGGACCGTGTGCTGACCGGCGTGGCCGAAGCCTCGGAAGAAGCGCCGCTGGTTCTGTCGCTGCATTCCTACACGCCGTTCTGGAAGGAAACGCCGCGGCCATGGCATGCGGCGGTTCTGTGGGATACGGATCATCGCGCGGTCGATCCGCTTCTGGCGCATCTGCGGGCTACGGGCGACATCCTCGTCGGCGACAACGAACCCTATGACGGGGCGCTCAAGGGAGATACCATGTATCGCCATTGCATGATGAAGGGCATACCGCATGCGCTTCTCGAGGTTCGGCAGGATTTGATCGCGAATGAAGAGGGGATCGCCGAATGGTCGGACCGGCTCGCTCCCATTTTCGCCGCAATGAACGACGATCCCGTCCTGCATGAATATCAGCTGTTCGCCTCCCGCACCGGCCCCTATTGAGCCTGGAGTTTTGCCATGACGAATGAAAACGACAATCGGCAGGTCGAATTCGAGGCGGCGGCATTTCGCCGTCTCGTGCAGCACCTTCGCGAACGCCACGACGTGCAGAACATCGACCTGATGAATCTCGCCGGCTTTTGCCGCAACTGCCTTTCCAATTGGTACCGGGAAGCGGCCGAGGAGGCCGGTGTTCCGCTCAGCAAGGAAGAGTCCCGGGAAATCGTCTACGGCATGCCTTATGAGGACTGGAAGGAAAAATATCAGGCGGAGGCGAGTGATACCCAGAAAGCCGCCTTTGAGCAGAACAGGCCCAGGGAATAACCCCGATCGACGGAAACGACTTGACGCGACGCCTTTCAGTGGGCAGTTCACAGGCCGGAATTCTGCTGCCCGCCAGCAGCGACCGGCGAAGGCTTCGCCCGGAATAATGAACAAGGCTCGCATGCGGGCCGTCAATAAAGGATGATATGATGGACGATACCAGCACCACCGAAACCGTCGCCGCCGCAGAACTGCGCCAGTTCATCGAGCGCGTCGAGCGCCTGGAAGAAGAAAAGGCCGCCATTCAGGGCGATATCAAGGATGTCATGGGCGAGGCGAAGGGCCGTGGTTACGACACCAAGGCGATCCGCACCATCATCCGCCTGCGCAAGAAGGATGCCAATGAGCGCATCGAGGAAGAAACGATTCTCCAGACCTATATGGCCGCGCTCGGCATGGAATGATCGGCTGGAAATGCCTCAATGAAAAATCGCCGCTTTTGCGGCGATTTTTGTTTGAGCATCTCGCGAATTCAGCCGCGCGTGCCGGCCAGCTTTTCCGAAAGGTCGACGGCCTCCTTGCGGGCGTCCTTGTCGGCGGGGTAGAGCGCCAGATAACGTTCCCACGCCTTCAGCGCCAGCTCGTCGCGGCCCGAGGCTTCGAGGATGTTGGCAAGGCTTGCCAGCGCCGGGAAATAGCGCGGCTCCCTTTCCAGCGTCAGGTTGATATCCGCCATCGCCTTGCGGGTGTCGCCATCGGCAAAATGCACCATGGCGCGACGATAGGGCGCCTGCACATAGTCCGGATCGAGCAGAATGACCTGGTCGAGAAAATCGTAAGCGGCGGCATTGCGCTTTTCGTCAGCGGCTTCGCCCGCCCATTGCATCAGCAGATTGACCGTTGCGCTGCCGGAATCATTCCATTCGGAGGCGATCTGGTTGGCTATGCTGCGCGCCTTGACCGCATTCCGTTCTTTTTTCAGCGATGCGAAAAGCGTGTCGATCGTCTTGGCGGGTGAAGGCGCAGAGTCCGCAACGGCAGGCGGTTGCCCGTCCGCCGCATGGGCAATGTCAGCCGTTCCCGAAAGCGGGAGGCTTGAAAACAGGAAGCCCTGAGCGAGGATGATAGCCGTGCAAAAACGATTTGGGCGCATGGGTTAAAGCTTAACCCGACTGCGCCCAATATCAAATGCAAACTTCTGCTCTGTCAACAAAGTGATCCGCGAGCCTGATCGCGAACCGCAGTCGCAGTCAATCAGCCCTGACGAGCCTTGAAGCGCGGGTTCTGCTTGTTGATGATGTAGACGCGGCCCTTGCGGCGAACCAGGCGGTTATCGCGATGACGGGCCTTAAGCGCTTTAAGCGAATTCTTGATCTTCATTTTACTGGTCCGCAGTTTTGCACGGTTTCTGCCGTGCTTATTCAAACAATCAAAAGCGCGCAACGGGGCGCGCTCTTTTCGGTTGGCAGGCAGATACCCGTTTGAGCCCTGCCTGTCAACACTTGCCCGTGTCGTTGCCTTAAAAGACTAGGCTTTTCCTGTGCGCAAAAGCTCGGTCACATGGCCCATCTTGCGGCCCGGCCGTGCTTCCGTCTTGCCGTAGAGATGCACGAGACAGTCTTTTTTCGACAGCCATGCCGGCACATCGTCGATGTCGTCGCCGATGAGGTTGGTCATGACGCAATCCGAATGGCGATCCGTGCTGCCGGGCGTAAGGCCCGATACGGCCCGGATATGCTGTTCGAATTGCGAGATTACGCAGGCCGCCTCCGTCCAGTGGCCGGTATTGTGAACGCGTGGTGCCATTTCATTGGCGACCAGCGAACCATCCGGCAGGACGAAAAACTCGATGCCGATGATGCCGACATAATCGAGCGCGGCCAGAAGCTTTTCCGCCGATTGCACGGCAACCTCCCTGGCGGCGTCAGAAAGTGCGGCCGGAACGGTGGACGTGTGTAGAATGCCGTTCAGATGGACATTCTCGGCGGGATCGTAACAGGCAACGGCGCCGTCCTGGAAACGGGCGGCAATGATCGAAATTTCCCGCTCGAAGGAGATGAAGCTTTCGAGAATCAGCGGCACGCCGCCGAGCGCCGCAAAGGCGCCTGCGAGGTCTTCCCCACCGCGGAAAAGACGCTGGCCCTTGCCGTCATAACCCATGCGGCGGGTTTTCAGCACGCCCTTGCCGCCGAAGGCGGCCAATGCGGCCTCCAGCTCTTCCTGGCTGTCCACGGCGCGGAAATCGGCGGTCGGGATGCCGCAGCCGTTGAGGAAGCGTTTTTCCGTCAACCGGTCCTGCGAGGCGCTGAGCGCTTTCGGAGGCGGATAGACGGGAACGGAGAGGCTGAGCTTTTCGGCGGCCGCGACAGGCACGTTCTCGAATTCGTAGGTCACGACATCGCAACGGCTTGCGAGTTCCGCAAGCGCGTTTTCGTCGTCATATTCCGCCACGATCTGCTCGTTGCAGGCCTGCGCAGCCGGACAATCGGCCTGCGGTTCCAGTACGATGGTACGGTGGTTGAGACGGGCTGCGGCCATCGCCAGCATACGCCCGAGCTGCCCGCCACCGATGATGCCGATGGTCAGGTTGGTCGTCTTTGCCATCACTTTTGTCGTCACTGGGCGCTGTCCATGGGATATTCCGCGACAGCCGCCGACTGGCGCGCACGCCAGGCATCCAGCCGGTCGGCGAGGTCCTCGTCGCTCAGCGCCAGAACCGCGGCGGCGAGAAGGGCGGCATTGATCGCGCCGGCCTTGCCGATGGCGAGCGTGCCGACGGGGATGCCGGCGGGCATCTGCACGATGGAATAGAGGCTGTCCTGACCGGACATGGTCTTGGACTGTACCGGAACGCCGAAGACCGGAAGCGGCGTCATCGAGGCCGTCATGCCCGGCAGGTGGGCGGCGCCGCCCGCACCGGCGATGATGACCTTGAAGCCTTCGTCCTTCGCGCCATTGGCGAAGTCATAAAGCCGGTCCGGGGTGCGGTGGGCGGAAATGATGCGGGCTTCGTATTCAATGTCGAGCGCATCCAGCGTATCGGCGGCGTTCTTCATGGTCTCCCAATCGGACTGGCTGCCCATGATGATGGCGACGGGGGGCGTTTCTGCTGTCACGTAATGTCTCCGGGCTCAGGCGATGATATCGGGAATGACCTGGTCTTCGAGCTGGGTCATCTTGTCCTTGACGGCCAGCTTCTTCTTTTTCATGCGCTGTATTCTCAGCGCATCGCAGCTGGTCTGGATCATCGCGTTGATCGCCGCGTCATAATCCTCATGCTCCTGGCGCAGCCGCGCCAGCGTGAGCCTGATGTCCGCCTGGTCCTGATCGGGCATCTCGTCATCCCCATTTTATGCCAGCCGGATCGGCTCCGGCGCGTCTGTGATCGTTCACGAGCCTCTATCATCAAATCGCGGTAACGGGAAGTTATCCGTTGCGACCAAATTGCCCACTTATTGCCTTCATTTCGCCTTCGACAAGCGGCGCGATCCGTGTCACATTGCCGTCGTAAACCTGAAACTCCAGCGATGGAGAGCTGGAGGTAGGTTCAAAAAGGAAGGACGTGCCGCATGACCATTCAGGCTCATATTGCATCGCTCGAAAAGAAACACGGTGCTCTGGAGGAGGAGCTCGAAAGTATTCTTGCTTCCCCGTCGTCTGACGATAGAGAGATCGCGGACCTTAAACGTCGAAAACTGCGCCTGAAGGATGAACTGCAGAGGCTCAAGGCCTCGACAAGACATTGATTTATGCCAGACCGTCGGCCCTCGATGAATGAGGGGTCGACGGTCTGAGCCTTTCGAGCTCTGGCGGCGAAAACCTGCTGCCAGAGCTTTTTTATTGTCGAATTTAGAACGGCAGTCCGTCCCACAGCAGTTTAAGCGCCGCAATCAGCGCCATGGCATACATGAGTGGGTAAAACACGGCGGGTTTCAGATATTTCACCACCCTGGCGCCGGCAAGCGTCGCCAGCATCGCCACCGGCAGCAGGCTTGCCGATGTCTTGAGGTTGGTGGCGTCCAGCGCGCCGAGCGCGAAATAGGGAATGAGCTTGATCGCATTCATGATGGCGAAGAAACGCACGCTCATGCCAGTATAGGTCTTCGGATCGAGCTTCAGCGGCAGAACATATATCTGGAAGGGCGGACCGCCCGCATGAGCCACGAAACTCGCATAACCCGACAGGCTGGACCAGAGGGTCGCAGCCGCCGGTCTTTGCGGCTTGGCCGGAATTTCCTGGCCCTTGCGGCTTTTGAAGCTCTCATAGAAATAACGCAGCACGAACAGGATCGTGACAGAGGCGACGACAAGGCGCATGGCGTCCGCGGAAATGAGGCTCGAGGTCGCCCAGCCGAGCGCGATACCGGCGATTGCGCCCGGCAGCATGATGAGGAGCGTTTCCCGGTGGTTGTAGTGCCGCCAGGCAAAAAGCGCCACGATATCCATGACGATCAGGATCGGCAGGAAGATGGCCGCCGCCTGCACGGGCGATACCGCAAGCGCCATCAGCGGCACGCCCATCAGGGCGAGAGCGCCGCCCAGCCCGCCCTTGGAAAGGCCGACGAGCACGACTGCGGGGATGGCGACGAGATAAAAATGAAAATCGGTGAGCATGGATGGACGGTTGATCCTTTCGCCGGTCCGGTTTATCGGATTTGTCATATGAAAACGAGTGCAGATTGCGCGGTAGGCGTCTTCTGTCTGAAATGGACGAACCGATGACCCTAGTTGAAGATCGTTGCCGCCTTGTCCTCATCGTTCCGCAATCGGACGACGCGCAAAAGCAGGCGACAGAGGTGGAAGACGCATTGCGGGGCGGCGATGTCGCTTCCGTCATCATTCCGCAATATGGTCTGGATGACGCCGCTTTCCAGAAACGCGCCGAGCTGATCGTGCCGCTTGTCCAGAAGGCAGGTGCGGCAGCGCTCATCGCCGGCGACAGCCGCGTTGCCGGTCGCGTGAAGGCGGATGGCCTGCATGTGGTTGGCAATGGCGAGGCGCTTGCCGAGGCCGTGGAAAAATTCACGCCGAAGCTCATCGTCGGCGGCGGCAATGCGGATGACCGTCACAAGGCGCTGGAGCAGGGCGAGGCCAATCCGGATTATGTTTTTTTCGGAAAGCTCGAAGGCGACATCAAGCCGGAAGCGCACCCCAAAAACCTGGCGCTCGGCGAGTGGTGGGCCTCGATGATCGAAATCCCGGCGATCGTCATGGGCGGCACGGATATTTCCTCGGTGGTTGCCGTGGCAGAAACCGGTGTGGAGTTCGTGGCGATGCGCAGCGGTGTTTTCGATAACGTCAGTGGCGCTGCCCAGGCCGTTTCTGAAATCAACGCCCTGCTTGACGAAAAAGCGCCACGGTTTGACGGTTGATACAGGCGATGATCATGCGCTCGGTTCACCTCTGCCTTTCCGTTTCGCTGCTGGCGCTCGCTTTCGGCGCGCCGGCGGGTGTCGCTTTTGCCCAGTCCGGGCCGCAGAGCGAAAGCAATGCACTGTCCCGCCAGCTGGAAAATGAGGCTCAGCCGACCCGTCAGGGCAGGGTGCAATCCGAAGAGCAGAAGGACTTGCAGCCCTCTGCAGGTGTGAATGTCTATCAGCGCATGGGCGCGGAGCTGCCGGCGCTGCCGCCTGAAAAGGAATTCAAGGGCCGGGTGGACGAAGCTTACGGGCATTTCCAGCGCGGCGAATATGTGCAGGCGCTCGACAAGGCGCTGAACCGCGCGCAGAACGGTGACGCAGCCGCCCAGACGCTGGTGGCGGAAATGATGTCGCGTGGTCTGGGCATCGCCCGTGACGAGAAGACAGCTGCTTTCTGGTACCAGCAGGCGGCTCAGGGTGGCGATCCCGTCGCCATGTTCAAATTCGCGCTGATCCTGATGGAAGGCAAATTCGTCACCCGCGACAAGGCGAAAGCTGACGATTTCATGCGCCGTGCGGCGGAAGCCGGCAACGCCTCTGCCCAGTTCAACTGGGGTCAGATACTGGTTTCGGAAAATCCCGGCGCCAAGGGTCTGCTGATGGCTTTGCCGTTCTATGAGAAATCCGCCGAACAGGGCATTGCCGATGCGCAATATGCGGTGTCGCAGATTTACTGGTCGCTCAAGGATGTGCCGGCCGAGAAGAAGGCAAAGGCGCGGGACTGGCTGACACGGGCCGCGAAGGCTGGATACGATACCGCGCAGGTCGATCTCGGCATCTGGCTGGTCAACGGTTTCGGCGGTGAGCGCAATCTGGATGAGGGCTTCCGCTGGCTCTACGGTGCGGCACAGCGCGGCAATGTCGTGGCGCAGAACAAGGTGGCGCATCTTTACATTCAGGCGCTCGGCACCCGGCCCGATCCGGTCGAAGCGGCCAAATGGTACGTGCTTTCCCGCCGCGCCGGGCTGAAGGATCCGTCTCTCGAGGACTTTTATCTCGGCATCACCGACGAGCAACAGAAGAAGGCGATTGAGGCCGCAAATCGTTTCCGCCCGACGTGATGGAAGGGGAGCCTTCCGGCACCGGCGTCGACCCATGGGCTTTTTGCCTTGAATTTCCGCGCGTTTTGTGGTCTTGAACCGCAAACTTTCAATTCAAGAAAATAATGACGTGCCTGCCCGGTGAGCTTCCGGGCGGTTCGCAAGATTTCCAGGAAACAACATCGATGGCCCGTTCAGCCCTTCTCAATGTCATGGTTCAGGCCGCCATCAAGGCGGGTAAGTCTTTGTCGCGTGACTTCGGTGAAGTGCAGAACCTTCAGGTCTCGGTCAAGGGACCGAGCGATTTCGTCTCGCAGGCGGACCTGAAAGCCGAGAAGATCGTGCGCGACGAGCTGATGAAGGCCCGCCCGACCTACGACTTCCTGGGTGAAGAAGGCGGCGAGGAAAAGGGCACGGACGGCGCACATCGCTGGATCGTCGATCCGCTGGATGGCACCACCAACTTCCTGCACGGCATTCCGCATTTCGCGGTTTCCATCGCGCTCGAGCGTAACGGTGAAGTCGTCGCCGGCGTGATCTTCAATCCGGCCACCGACGAACTCTACACTGCCGAGCGCGGCGGCGGTGCGTTCCTCAACGATCGCCGCATCCGTGTCGCTGCGCGCAAGGCGCTGACCGATTGCGTCATCGGCTGCGGCGTGCCGCATCTCGGCCGTGGCAATCACGGCAAGTTCCTGGTCGAACTTCGCCACGTCATGGGTGAGGCAGCCGGCATCCGCCGCATGGGTGCGGCTTCGCTCGATCTCGCTTATGTCGCCGCTGGTCGTCTGGATGGTTTCTGGGAAGCCGATCTTTCGCCATGGGACATGGCGGCAGGTCTGGTGCTGATTCGTGAAGCCGGTGGTTTCGCCTCCGACATCAAGGGCGGTACGGATATCTTCGGCAGCAGCTCCGTCGCTGCCGGCAATGAATATATCCACAAGGCGCTCGTCGAGGTCGCCAACCGTCCCATTCCGGGCCGCTGATTGGTTTTCGGCGGAAAACCTGCTGTTTTCTGCAAGTTTTAGACGCCCGGCGAATATTCGCCGGGTGTTTTTATTTTCCGTCATCCGGTTCCAGGCTGTTTTCGTGAAACGCCTGTGACGAAAGACCGGCTTTTCGCTTCAAATCGTCGCAATTTTCAAATAGCTTCCGCTGGATAGCTGACCAGAGGGAATGCGAACGTTATGGCGGATTCGGAGCTGCTCGATCTTGGCGTCGAGAAACCGGTGACCACACGGCAATACAGCCACAAGCTGTCCAGCCCGACACCGTTTCTCTGGACGATGGTTCTGTTTCTGATCCTCGTGGGCTTTCTGGCGGCCATTCTTTACCGGCAGGCCCACACCGCCTTCATGACCAATCCGGGGCTCAACGGCTTTATTCTCGGTGTGCTGGCCATCGGCATCATTCTGGTGTTCACGCAGACGATGAGCCTGCGTTCCGAAGTTCGCTGGTTCAATGCCTTTCGCGCTGCCGGCAGCGTCGAAAAGGTCGGCCGTGCGCCCAAGCTGCTTGCGCCGATGAGCACGCTGATCGGTAAGCGTGGCGAAGTCCGGCTCTCTGCCGTTATGCAAAGGACGATCCTCGATTCCATCGCGACGCGCCTCGATGAGACGCGTGACACATCGCGTTATCTTGTCGGCCTGCTGGTGTTTCTCGGCCTGCTCGGCACCTTCTGGGGCCTGATCGGCACCATTGGCGCCATCAGCAATGTCATCCAGTCGCTCGATCCGAGCGCTGGCGACAGCAACGATATTCTCGGCTCCCTCAAGGCTGGCCTGACTGCGCCGCTGGCGGGCATGGGAACAGCCTTTTCCTCGTCGCTGCTTGGTCTTTCGGGTTCGCTGATTCTCGGTTTCCTCGATCTTCAGGCCGGCCGCGCCCAGAACCGTTTCTATACCCAGCTCGAAAACTGGCTTTCCTCGGTGACGGATACGACGGAAGGGCCGAGGGAGTTCAAGGGCGAACCCGGCGCCGTGGTCAGCACCGAGCGCTCGCTTGCGGCCATGACCAGCCTTGCCGAAGGCATTCAGGGCCTGGTCAAGAACATGCGCAGCGAACAGCAGATGTTGCGAGACTGGATCGAAGCGCAGCAAGAAGAATCGAAATCGCTCCGCCGCACGCTCGACCGGCTGTCGGCGCGGATCGACAGCGACACGAAATCTTCCGGACGCACCCGGCACGATAACGGGAGCGAGTAGCCATGGCGCTTGCGCGCAACCGCCGCCGCGACAGGGGTGTGGATTATTGGCCGGGTTTCGTCGACGCGCTTTCGACGCTGCTCATGGCCATCATGTTTCTGCTCACGGTCTTCGTACTGGCGCAATTCGTTTTGTCGCGGGAAATCACCGGCAAGGATGAGGTGCTAACACGTCTCAACAGCCAGATTGCGGAGCTGACCGAACTTCTGGCCATGGAAAAGGGCAACAAGCAGGATATTGAGGACGCACTCGCGAGCCTGCAATCCACCCTTGCCGCATCCGAAAACGAGCGCTCGCGCCTGCAGGCGCTTCTCGATGCGGGATCTGGCAGCAATGCGAATGCCAATGCCCGGATCGGTAGCCTGACCGGTGAGCTGGACGAGCAGCGGCAGGCCAATTCCCGTGCCTCCGCGCAGATCGAATTGCTCAACCAGCAGATTGCGGCGCTGAGAGCGCAGATTGCCTCGGTCGAAGCCGCGCTTCAGGCCTCGGAAGCCAAGGATGCCTCTTCTCAGGTCAAGATCGCCGATCTCGGTCGCCGTCTCAATGTCGCGCTGGCGCAGCGGGTGCAGGAACTTAACCGTTATCGGTCCGATTTCTTCGGGCGGCTGCGCGAAATCCTGTCGGACCGCGAAAACATCCGCATCGTTGGCGACCGGTTTGTCTTCCAGTCCGAAGTGCTCTTCCCCTCCGGCGGCAATGAACTCAACCCGGAAGGGCAGGCGGAGATGGAGAAGCTTGCTGTCGCGTTGCTCGATCTCGCCAAGGAAATTCCGGCGGAGATCAACTGGGTGCTGCGCGTGGATGGCCATACGGACAATGTCCAGCTTTCCGGTTCCGGGCGTTATCGGGACAATTGGGAGCTTTCGTCGGCCCGCGCCACCTCGGTGGTGAAATTCCTGATCTCCAAGGGCGTGCCGGCAAACCGGCTGGTCGCCGCCGGTTTCGGCGAATATCAGCCGATTGCCGAAGGCGATACGCCGGAGGCACGGCGGCAGAACCGCCGTATCGAACTCAAGCTCACCGAACGCTGAAATCGCGGACCGCCTCATCGCGGTTGCCTTCTGATGAAAGTGAATTTACGTTCGCGTAAAAGTAATTCCGTCATATCTGGGAGGGGCTGATGGAAGGCTATGATGTGGTCGTTGTCGGCGCGGGGCTTGCCGGGCTGGTGGCGGCAACCGAGGCGGCTGAGCGGGGTTTCAGCGTCTGCGTCGTGGATCAGGAGGGCGAGCAGAACCTTGGCGGACAGGCCTTCTGGTCGCTGGGCGGTCTGTTTTTCGTCGATAGTCCCGAACAGCGCCGGATGCGGGTGCGAGACAGTCTCGATCTTGCAAGACAGGACTGGTTCGGCTCGGCCGGTTTCGACCGTCCGGAGGATTATTGGCCGCGCCGCTGGGCGGAGGCCTATCTCGATTTTGCTGCCGGTGAGAAACGCGAATGGCTGCACCGCATGGGCATGCGCTGGTTTCCCGTTGTCGGCTGGGCTGAGCGCGGCGGCAGCCTCGCCCACGGCCATGGCAATTCCGTTCCGCGTTTCCATGTAACCTGGGGCACGGGTCCGGGCGTACTTGCACCTTTCATCGAAAAGGCGAAGGCGATGGCGGCAACAGGCCGGCTGACCTTTCGCTTTCGCCACCGGGTTGATCGTCTGGAGATCGCCGACGGTCGGGTGACCGGTATTTCAGGGGCGGTTCTCGCAGCCGACCCCGTGCAGCGCGGGCAGGAGAGCAGCCGGCAAGAGCAGGGCGATTTTGTCTTCTCCGCTGCGGCGGTCATCGTCAGCTCCGGCGGTATCGGCGGCAATCAGGAACTGGTGCGGCGCAACTGGCCGGTGGAACGGCTGGGCGAGCCTCCTGCCAGCATGGTCTGCGGTGTTCCCGCGCATGTGGATGGCCGCATGATCGCCATTACGGAAACCGCCGGTGGAGCCGTCATCAACCGTGACCGCATGTGGCATTATACCGAGGGTGTGAAGAACCACGATCCGATCTGGCCGGGTCACGGTATCCGCATCCTGCCCGGCCCCTCGTCCTTCTGGTGCGATGCGGATGGAAACCGCCTCGCCGCCCCCGCCATGCCGGGTTTCGATACGCTCGGCACGCTTAAAATGCTGGGCGAACGCGGCAGCGGCCATAGCTGGTTCATTCTGACCAAGGCGATCATCAAGAAGGAATTTGCGCTTTCAGGCTCGGAGCAGAATCCGGATCTGACCGGCAAGGATATAAGGCTGCTGCTCAAAAGACTGGGCAAGGAACCACCGGGACCGGTGCGTGCCTTCATGGAGCGCGGCGAAGATTTCGCCGTTCGGGATACGCTCGAAGAACTCGTGACGGCGATGAATGCCATCAGCGGCGACGACCGGCTGAATATAGGCCGTATCCGCCATCAGATAGAGGCGCGCGACCGCGAAATCGAAAACGGTTTCAGCAAGGATGCACAGGTAACGGCCATCCATGGCGCGCGCCGTTATCTCGGCGACCGGTTGATGCGGACGGCAAAACCGCACCGCTTGCTCGATCCGGCAATGGGGCCGCTGATTGCGGTACGGCTGCATGTGCTGACGCGCAAGACGCTTGGTGGTCTTCACACCGATCTTGAAGCGCGGGTGCTGGATGCTGCCGGTGCGCCGGTGCCGGGCCTTTATGCCGCCGGCGAAGTGGCGGGTTTCGGCGGCGGCGGCATGCATGGCTATAATGCGCTGGAGGGCACGTTCCTTGGCGGCTGCCTGTTTTCCGGCCGCGTTGCGGGGCGCAAAGTGCTGGCGTGATCTAGGCCTGGGCGCGCAATTCGTCCGGCCCGGTCTGGAATTGCAGCCGGGCAAGCCGCGCATAAAGGCCATTCTGGCGAATGAGGCTCTGATGCGTGCCTTCTTCGATGATGCGGCCTTCATCCATCACCAGAATGCGGTCGGCCTTCAGCACGGTGGCAAGGCGATGGGCGATGACGATGGTGGTGCGGGTTTTCATCAGCTCATCGAGCGCCTTTTGCACCAGCGTTTCGCTTTCCGCATCCAGCGCCGAGGTGGCTTCGTCCAGCAGCAGGATTGGCGCATTGCGCAGAATGGCGCGGGCAATGGCGATGCGCTGGCGCTGGCCGCCGGAAAGCGTCACGCCGCGTTCACCCACCTGCGTATCATATCCGTCGGTAAGACGTTCGATGAAGCTGTCGGCCTGTGCGGCAATGGCGGCGGTGCGCACTTCCTCGCGCGTCGCGTCAGGCCGGCCAAAGGCGATATTATCGTGGATGGAGGAGGCGAATATCGCCACATCCTGCGGAACGATGGACAGGCGCGCGCGCAGATCGGCAAGGGTGACGTCGCGGATATCCGTGCCATCGACGGTGATGCGGCCCTGCTGCGGATCGTAAAAGCGCATCAGCAGCGAAAAGACCGTGCTCTTGCCGGCACCGGAAGGCCCGACGATGGCGACGGTTTCGCCGGCGCTGACCTTGAAGGAGAGGCCGGAAACGATCGGCCGTCCTGTCGCGAGCGGATAGACAAAATCGACATTCTCGAATTCCGCCTCGCCGCGCGGCTGCTGCGGCATGGCGACGGGCGATGTGGGTTCCGCGACGGGCGAGTGCTCGTTCAGCAGTTCGGAAAGCCGTTCGGCCGCACCGCCCGCCTGCGCCAGTTCACCCCAGACTTCGGAGAGCTGGCCGAGACCGCTTGCCGCGATGACCGAATAAAGCACGAACTGACCGAGCGTGCCCGCGGTCATGCTGCCCGACAGCACGCTTTGCGCGCCATACCAGAGAATGCCGACGACGCTGCCGAAGACCAGCGCAATGGCGACGGCGGTGAGGATGGAGCGGGCGCCGATGGCGGCGCGTGCGCCCTGATAGGCGGCTTCCACGGAGGCGCCATAACGGGCATTCGCCAGCACCTCGGCATTAAAGGACTGCACGGTGCGGCTCGCCGCAATCGTCTCGGAAGCATAGGCGGCGGAATTGGCCAATGTGTCCTGCGTGGTGCGGGAGCGGGCGCGAACCGAGCGCCCGAAGGCGATCAGCGGGAAAACGATGAAGGGAATGGCAAGCAGCGCAAGGCCGGAAAGACCGGGGCTGGTATAGATCATCATCGCCACCGCGCCGCAGCACATGATGATGTTGCGCAGCGCTACCGAGGCGGACGAGCCAAAAGCCGAGCGAATCTGCACGGTATCGGCGGTCAGCCGCGAGGTCAGCTCGCCGGATCGATTGCTATCGAAAAACTGCTGCGACAGGGTGGTGAGGTGGGCAAAGACATCGCGGCGCAGATCGGCAACGACCCTTTCACCGATGGTCATGACGTAATAATAACGCATGGCGCTGGCGAGCGCGAGGACAACGGCAATCGCCAGAAGCATGGCGAAATAGCTGTTGATCATGCCGCCATCCGGCGTCTGGAAACCGTGATCGATAATGCGGCGAACGGCAAGCGGCAGGGCAAGTGTCGTGGCGGAAGAAAGCACGAGAGCGAAAAGGGCGGCCGCCATCAGGCCGCGATAACGCCGGAGATAGGGAAACAGGCCAAGAAGCGGCTTCAGGCTTCTTTGTTTCGCCGCTTTCTGCTCGTCAATGTCTGCCACGTCCTCTATGCTCCTCATTCCCTGCCGTTTTGGGCCTTTTGCGGGTGAATTTCCGGTGTGCGGTAAAATTCCCGCCCCTTTGGCCATCTCCTTTCACAAGGGGATAGCAGGCTCTTGTTATCTGGGCGACCTTCATGTATAGGCTCCGCATCGAATTGGGAAGCCATAGCCCATCTGGTCTATGGCTTCATTTATTGAAATGGCTCAGTTGACGCAATTGCGGCAAATGGACCGCACGTCACTTAACCAGGAAGATTGTCATGAAGGCTGATATCCATCCCGATTATCACACGATCAAGGTGGTCATGACCGATGGCACCGAATACGAAACCCGCTCCACCTGGGGTTCGGAAGGCGCCGTCATGAACCTTGAAATCGACCCCAAGTCCCATCCGGCATGGACGGGCGGCAACCAGCAGCTTATGGACCGCGGTGGTCGCGTTTCCAAGTTCAACAAGCGTTTCGGCGGCCTCGGCCTCTGATCCTCTTGTGGACGGATCGTTTAAAAAAAGCCCGGTTTTACCGGGCTTTTTTGTTGCCATTTTTCGGCGATGGCGCTCGCGCCCGCGTAGCACGCAAAGAAAAAAGCAGGCCGGTGAGCCTGCTTTTCAAATTGTCCGGATAAGGTCGTCTTTTCTCAGTTGATCGAGAAAGCCGTGCGCAGAAGGTTGAGCTGCGCCTGCACGCTGTTTTCATTGTCCGGCACCTTGGCGGCTTCGGATGGGCGATAGATTTCGCGGTCGAGCAGGGCGATGCGGTTCTGGAGACGCAGCGAGCGCTCGATGAGATCGCGGAAGGATTCCGGCAGGTCGTTCCAGCCGGGCGCGTTGCGGTCGACGTTGAAGCTGTCGAGTCGCACCTTGTTCTTTTCGTTCAGAACCTGATCGCGTGTCATTTCGCCGTTGTTGACGGCGCGCTGCAGAAGCAGCCAGGAGGCCATCTGCATCAGGCGGGTGGTGAGGCGCATCGATTCCGCCGCATAAAGCACCGAGGCCATGCGCGGCAGCACCTTGGAGGCGGCGCGGCCGGCGCCGTCGAGATAACTTGCCGTTTCCTCAACCAAGGTCATGCCTTCGGTATAGAGGGTCTTGAACTGGTTGGAAGCAGCCGCGCGACCCGCAAAGCTTATGGTATTTAAAACCTGTTCCGACATTTTCTTTAAATCCCTGCTCACGCACCACACTGTCAGGCAACGACGACCCGGATATTTTGTTCCGGCCTTTAGTGTTTTCAGGATGGTATCTTTACCTGAAATGCGCAAGGCAATTATTAAAGAAGGGTTAATACCCACAGTTTTACGGAAACCGGCCAGCGGCAAAAAAAGAGCCGCGAAAGCGGCTCTCAAGGTAAAACAGGGAGAAAAATCAGACCAATTCGCCGTATGGAGAAGATGCCTGAGGTCCAGAAGAACTGGACATGTATAGTAATCTCTCAGAAAGCTTAATTTTCGGTTAATGGTAAACGAAAGACTGCCCCGTAATATTCATTTTCGGGCGCTGGCTGAGCCGTAGCTTGCGGCAGCGGAAGTGCAGTCGTGTACCTATTCTGCAGCGCGCATCAGGATCGGAAGAGATTTTCCGCCGCCTGCCTTCCGGCGGATTTCCGTGTCCTCTCCTCTTCGAGTCGGGTGATTTCGGCTTGCAGAAGATCGATACGGCTGCTCAGCTCGTCCACGGAAAGAAGGCTGAGATCGCCACCGATCTCATGCGCTGCCGGTTTTTGCGGACGGTCATCGTCAAAGAGGCTCATATGCCTGCTCCTTTTTCCACATAGTCGCCATCGTCGCCTGGATATTGCGGCGCGCGCGGGTCAAGCGCAATACTTTCCGGCGTGACGAGCGGTGAGGGCGTCGTTGGCATCATCGTCGAGAAATTGTCTTTTTCCTCGGTGGAAAGCGCAGCGCGCCGGCGGCTTCTGATGATGGCATAGGCGGTGATGAGCAGATGGGCCACAGCCGTCACCAGGAACAGTGCATAGGGGCCGAAATGGGTCATGATCGCGCCGCCGAGCGTCGGGCCGATGATGGTGCCGATGCCGTAAAGCAGCAGCAGACCGCCGGAAACCTTGACGAAGTCTTCCGATGCGGCGAAGTCGTTGGCATGTGCCACGGCGATGGGATAGAGGGCGTTGGCGGCGGCGCCATAAATGGCGATCATGGAAATCAGCACATAGACATCATGCGGCTGGACCACCGCGACAGCCAGGCCCGCGACCGCGCCAAGCCCGGCCAGCCCGGCCAGCACGTAGCGGCGGTCTATCCGGTCTGAAAGCCGGCCTGCGGGAAATTGCGCCAGCGCACCGACGAAAATCGTGACGGACACCATGATGGCGATCATGGTCGGGTCCAGCCCTGCCCGCGCACCGAAGACGGCGCCGAGCGTACCGTAAGCGCCATTGGCAATGCCGATCATCAGAATGCCGATGAAGGAAACCGGTGAGTTGCGGTAAAGGGCCGGCAGATCCAGCTTCACCTTCTGCAACGGCTGTGGGCTCGCCGCCTTCGAAAGCGTCGCTGGCAAAATCGCGATGCAATAGATGATACCGCAGATCATGAACAGCGAGGTATTGCTGATATCCCCCATCGGCACGATCATCTGCCCCGCCACGACGCCGAGCAGCGTGATGGCGATATAAAGCGAGAAGATCATGCCACGACTTTCATTGGTGGCGCGCTCATTCAGCCAGCTTTCGATAATCATCGAGGTTCCGGCCGTGCAGAAACCGGTAAGCGCGCGCAGCGCGATCCATGAGGTGTCGTCGATGATGAGGCCGGTCATCAGCACCGTCAGGCACACCAGCGCCACGAAGGACCCGAATGCCCGTACATGGCCAGCGCGGCGCACGATGGCAGGCGCGACAAAGCAGCCGACGACGAATCCCGCCGCCCAGGAAGTGCCCAGAAAGCCAAGAATTTCATTGGAGTAACCTTCCGCCGAACCACGCACCGGCAGGACGAGGCCCTGAAGGCCGTTGCCGAGAAAAAGAAACAGAGTGCTGGATAAAAGAGCGAATACGGGTAGAAGATTTCTGCTCATGAAAACACTCTCATGCGTTCGGACGGACGGTCGGACAGGTCATAGGACGGGCGTTACCCGAATGAGTTGCACTCTTCTGGTGAACGGTAAAAATGTCCAGCCTGTGACGATGCAGAAATAAAGAAAAGGCTCAATAAATGACGAAGGCGATCGGCCTTTTTTTACTGCTGGCCATGGTGGTCCAGATCATCCGGCCGCTCGGTCTGCCGGGCCTGAAAAAAAGAGGCGATTGCTGGAAGATCGCGGTTGCCGCCTTTGTCATCTGGTCGGTGACGCTGCTTCTGCGTCCGTAACGAAAAGCCGCCGCGGAGGCAGGCTCCTTTCAGGCGGGTGGCGGCTCCGCATCGGGCACGACCGATAAAGTATGCTTGAGGCATTTAAGTGCGAAACAGGAGCGGGAATGGCGCACACCCTCGATCTTGTAAAGCTTGCGGCGCAGAAACTGCTCGTAACCCGCGGTTCCCGCCACCGCCACCTTGATGAGATAATCATATTCGCCGGTCGTCAGATAGGCTTCCAGCACTTCGGGAAGAGCGGCCATGGCCTTACCGAAACGTTCCAGAACCTCATCGTCGTGACGCTCCAGCATGACCTCGATGATCACCGTCTCGGTCAGTCCCAGGTGGGCCTGATCGAGAATGGCGGTATAACCGCGAATGACCCCTTCGTCTTCCAGCCGCTTGACGCGCTGCCAGCAAGGGCTGGGCGACAGCCCTACCTTTTCCGATAGTTCCGTATTGCTCAGCCTGCCGTTCTCCAGCAGGGCCCGCAATATTTTGCGGTCAATTCTGTCCAGCGGCTTCGTCATGCCGGCCTCCCTGAAATATATCGCAAAAAAATCTGCCGTCGGTGGGGCCGCTCGCGAAAGAAGTGTTTTCCGAAGGGCACTTTGGCGGCGCCATTCGAAAGCACCTTTGGCTGGTCTTTGAGTACCGTACTGCAAGGTACAGGCAGCAGGGAGGAGCAGGCATGGCACCTACACGGCAACAGCATTTTCCAAGGCCGAGAACGCTGATACACCCCGGTATTTCTTCGCCGGTGCGTATCAACAGCCTGCGCTCGCCGTCTGCGCGCCATATGCGGCTCTTCATCGCGCCTGGCTGCAGCCTCTACGATGGAATCGTGCGGTCTTTGGCCGAAAACGGCATCGAAAATGCCTCTTTGACCATTCTCGGCGGTTATTTCGACATCCTGTCCTATTGCGTGGCTCCACCCGATCCTTCCGGCAGGGCGGTCATCGCCTATACGAAACCCATCGATGCCGGGGCAGCCTGGCTGGTTTTCGGCAACGCGACGCTGGGGCGGAGCATGAAGGGCGAGCCGATCGTGCATTGCCATGCCGCCATGCGGACTGCGGCGGGTGTGGTCAAAGGCGGCCATTTGCTGACGGAATCCTGTATCGTCGGAGAAGGCGGCATTTCCGCACTCGTGACCTCGCTCGACAGTTTCGTGCTGCAGCAGTCCTTCGATCCCGAAACCAATATTCCCCTTCTTCAACCCAGGAATCGCACGGAGCGCGCCGATGAACACGCATAACACTGTCGAATCCGGCTCCATGGGCCGCGTGGCCTATGCCCGCATCGCGCCCAATGAAGATCTCGTGCTCGGCGTCGAGAAACTGTGTCTGGCCGAAGGTTTCCGCAACGCCTTCGTGCGCGGCGCGTTGGGCAGTCTGGTGGATGCGTGCCTCGGCACCCGCAGCGGCGCGTTTTTGCAGATAAGCGGTCCTGCCGTTGAAATCGTTTCGATTGCCGGTGAGGTGCGCGCCCAGCCGGATGGCTCCCTGCGCGCCGCGCTGACCGGCGTTGTCGCCGATACCGATGGCGCGGTTTACGGCGGTCCCTTCATCGCCGGCGCCAACCCTGTATGCATGACCTTTGAGGTGACGCTGGAAGAATGGTTGCCTGCGGAAAAGCCGCAGGCGGCGTGAGGTACGGTAAGGCGGGCGGTGGAGTTGCGCGGCGCAACTCATGCGGCCGCCCCCTGTCTTTCGGTCAGAAGCAGCTCGAAAGTGACGCAGACCGGGTTCTTGCCGCGCACCAGCCGCCCGCCGCTGATCTGCGTGGTAAGATCGACCATCGCAATATCCAGCATTGCCCGTCCGCCACCCGTGGCGGAGGGGTGGATGCGGCCATTGCGGATGAGGATTTCGCTGGCATAGGCGGTGAGACTTGTTCCGTCTTCATAATCCGCGCCGATCAGGCTGCCGATACCATTGACCTCGGCCTTCCGCAGGTCGAATTGTTTGCAGGCGGCTTCAAGCGCCGTGCAGATATCGGTATTGGGCCGCACGGTGCACAACAACGCCCGGCGCCCTGCATCTTTCCGGTTGCGCGGCTGCGCGATGGGCGTGAAGAGGGGGAAATTGGTTTCCTCATCCTTTTGCACATCCAGAATTGCGCCATCCAGCGCCAGCGCCTCGAGCGGCGTTTCCCCGGCAAATTCGGACTCCAAAGGCAGCAGGTGGCCCATGGATAGAACGCCTTCGGCACTTTTCCACGAACCATGGCAATGCAGGAACGGCCGACCGTCGCGTCGCCCCATATGCAGGCCGGCATCGATGATCGTGCCTCCCGGCATGGAGAATGTTTCGCTATACCAGGCGGCATGGGCGTCATCGGGTGCGGCTGCGGGCATGACATAGTGCAACCGCTTCATCGGCACATTTTTCAGTCTGACATAACCGCCATCGAAACCCTGTTCGACAAAGGCCTCTGCAATCGCTTCGTTGACGCAGACGCCGGGTCTGGCATTCAGCCTGACCGGATGGGCGTGGCAGCCGACGACGCGGAAGCGTTCGGGTGTTGCCGGCCCCGGATGGACGATGCTGCGCGGAAGCCCCTTCGGGGGCATTATCGTCATACCGCAAGCCCTGCGGTAATGAAGCCGCCATCCACGGCCAGCACCTGTCCGTTGATGTAGCTCGCGTCGTCCGACACAAGGAAAGCCACGGCAGAGGCGATCTCGTCCGTCCTGCCATAGCGGTGCATGGGAACGCGGCTGTGCCACTGGCTGCGAACATTCTCCGTATGAACCGCTTGGGTGAGGGGGGTATCGACGGGGCCGGGCGCAATCGCATTGACGCGAATGCCCGATTGCCCCAGCTCGTTTGCCATAACCATCGTCAGAAGATTGACGCCACCTTTTGAAGCGCCATAGGCGCTGCGACCACGATTGCCGCACATGCCGGAGACCGAGCTGATATTGACGATCGAACCGGAAATTGCGCGGTCCAGCCAGTAACGCGCGGCGGCGCGGGCCACGGCGAAGCTGCCGACGAGATTAACGTCAACGATACGACGGAATTCTTCCACGCTGGTATCGATGGAAAGCTTGTCGATGCCGATGCCGGCGCTGTTGACGACGGCCACCAGATCAACGGCACGATCGGCGCCGCCTGCCGTCAGGGCGGCGAAAGCCTCTTCTATCGACGCCTCATCCGCCACGTTGCAGACGATGCCGCGCGAGGCATCGATGCCGAGTTTTTCGCAGGCCGCATCCAGCGCCTCACGCTTGAGGTCCAAAAGCCATGGCTGCCAGCCGCGCGCCATTAAGAGCTGCGCCGTGGAAAAGCCGATACCCGATGCGCCGCCGGTGATGGCGACAGCGCCTTTCATCTCTCTCGTCTGCTGTGTCATACCGTCTCCTCCCGGTTATGCGTTACGGCCTTCAGCCGGTCAGTTTTTCCTCGAAAACCGGCATCTGGCCGCGCTTTTCCAGCTCCTCGCGGATCATCTTCTTGGTGATCTTGCCATAGGCGGATTTCGGCATGGCATCCCAGAACACAACGGCTTTCGGCAGCTTGTAACGGGCCATCTTGCCGTCGAGATAGGCTTTCAGGTCGATGCCGGCGATATCCGCGCCCTCCCGCGCCACGCAGACGGCGACGCCGACCTCGCCCCACACCGCGTCCGGCACGCCCAGAACCGCTGTCTCGCTGATATCCGGGTGCATGAGGATTTTCTCCTCGATCTCACGCGGATAGATGTTCGAGCCGCCGGAAATATACATGTCGGAGGCGCGGCCGGTGATGTAGACGAAACCGTTCTCATCGCGGTGGCCAAGATCGCCGGTGCGGAACCAGCCGTTGCGGAAGGCTTTGGCATTGGCATCGGGATTATCGTAGTAACCCGCGAAAACCGCCGGGCCGATCACGCAGATCTCGCCGGTTTCACCGGCCTGAAGCTCCTCGCCCGCATCGTTCTGGATTTGCACTTCCATGCCGGTGCGATCAAAACCGCAGGTGCCGATCCGCGCCTCCGGGCCGTCCTCGGCGGCGTGGAAGGAGGGCGGCAGCACGGTGATGTTGCCGGTCACTTCGCCGAGGCCGAAATATTGCACCAGCACCGGGCCGAGCTTGGCGAGCGCCCGTTTCTGATCGGCGCGATACATGGGCGCACCGGCATAGATGACGTAGCGCAGCGAGGAATGATCGAAACGATCCACGGAAGGGTCTTCGATCAGCATTTTCAGAATGGTCGGCACGGTAAAGGCATTGGTGACGCGCCATTTCTCGATCAGCGCCCATACCGCAGGCACATCGAGTTTTTCCGCAGCCGGAAGCACCGTTTTTGCCCCATGCGCCACCTGCACCAGCTGGTGAATACCCGCGCCATGCGACAGCGGCGCAACGACGATGGAAGCGTCGCCCGGTCCGGTGCCGGGCATCAGATCGCAAAGATGGTTGGTGATGACGAAAGCCATCTGGCCATGGGTCAGTACCGCAGCCTTGGGCCGACCCGTTGTGCCGGAGGTGAAGAAGAACCAGCAGGGATCGTCCCGATCCACCGCCTGGCTTTTTACTTTCTGGCCCAGATGACGGGCCACGATGGTATCGTAGTCCTCGCCGAATTCGGCCGTGCCAATGGCGATGGTGAAATCGATCGCGGTCGCATCACGGCTGGCCCTTGCATGCTCGGGAAAAGCGCTGGCGCAGATCATGCCGCGTGCGCCGCTGGCTTTTGCCAGATAGGCCACCTCATCTGGCGACTGGCGGTAATTGGTCGGCACCCACACCGCACCCACGCGGAAGCAGGCGAACATGGATTCGAACATCTGGTTGTTGTTGGAAGACTGCACCAGAATGCGGTCACCCTTTTTGACGCCGAATTCGGTGACCAGCGCCTGCGCCATGGCATCGACACGGGCGTCCATTTCAGCCCATGTCCAGGTCTTTTCACCCCAGACGAAACCTATATCGGTTGGGTGGCGGCGTGCCGCCTGGGTCAGGAAATGCGAGAGATTCATCACCCGCGTGGTGGAAGGCGCAACCCCGCCGGGAGGATGCTGCACGGCGCTTTGTATCGTCATTTCACGCGCTCCATGATCGAGACATAATTGGCAACCGCAGTTCCGCCCATGTTGAAGACACCGGCCAGCGAGGCGCCGGGGATCTGCATGTCGCCCGCCTCACCCATCAATTGCATTGCGGCCATGACATGCATCGAGACCCCGGTTGCCCCGACAGGATGCCCCTTGGATTTCAGCCCGCCGGAGGGGTTGATCGGCAGGCGACCGGTTTTCAGCGCAGTCCCTTCGCGTACCACCCGATGGCCTTCACCGGGTTTCGCCAGCCCCATGGCCTCATATTCAATGAGTTCGGCAATGGTGAAGCAATCATGGGTTTCGACGAAGGAGAGGTCGTCGAGCGTCGCCCCGGCGAGTTCCAGTGAACCTGCCCAGGCGCGGCGCGCGCCCTCGAAGGCCAGCGGATCGCGGCGGCTGAGCGCCAGAATGTCATTGACATGCTTGCGGCCCCTGAAACCGATGGCCCGGTTGAGTGTCGCTGCGGTTTCCTCATCGGCCAGAATGATGGCGGCGGCGCCATCGGAAATCAGCGAGCAGTCGGTGCGGCGCAACGGGCCTGCGACATAAGGGTTCTTGTCCGATACCGTGTTGCAGAAATCGAAGCCGAAATCCTTGCGCATATGGGCATAGGGATTGACCGCGCCATTGGCGTGGTTCTTGGCGGCGATCATCGCCAGTTCTTCCGAGCGATCTCCATAGCGCTGGAAATAGGCCTCAGCGATACGTCCGAACTGGCCGGCAAAGCCGCCGGAAATATCGGCTTCCTCAGCACGGTAGCAGGCCGATAGCAGGATTTCACCCACCTCGGCGGTTGGCAGCGCCGTCATTTTTTCGGCGCCGACAACGAGCGCGATGCGTCCACGCCCGGCCTCAATGAAATCCATGGCGCTGTAAAGGGCGGCCGATCCCGTCGAGCAGGCATTCTCGAAACGCACGGCGGGCGTATAGGCGAGGCGCTCATCGCCCATGGCCACCAGCGCGCCCTGAAAATCCTGTTTCGAGAAACCGTTATTCATGACGCCGACGAAAATGCCGTCTATATCGCCGACATCGACGCCGGCATGGTCTATGGCCGGCGCCACGACCGAAGCCATCAGTTGCTCGGTATTTTCAAGGGCCGATTTGCCGAAAGGCGAATGCGCCCAGCCGACGATCTGCGCTTTGCTCATTTGCTCGTTCTCCTTGTTTGCCGTTTCGCATCGCCTTCGCCGCGCGTGCGGGCGCGGCTGGCCATCATTTCCGCAATGCGTGTCTCGATGCGGGTCACTTCCTCGCGCAGCACCGCCGCCAGTTCCGGCTGGCGCTCCGGCCGCATGCGGCTGTCGACGGCGGCAATGCTCAGCGCCCCCGCCACCGCGCCATCCGGCGTTCGGATGGCAACGCCGATACCCCAGGAATTCGAGAGGATCAGACCCGGATTGAGCGAATAACCATTGGTTCGCGTCAATTCGACATCGCGGCGCAGCCCGTCCAGCGTGATGCCGGGATAGTTCGCGGCAATCAGCCCGCTATTGGCGGCAATGACGCTTTCCACCTCGGCATCGGGCAGCGCCGCCAGCATGGCGAGCGATCCCGCGCCAATGCCCAGAGGGTGCTCGAAACCGGCCTGAAGCGCGTGGGTGCGCACCGGCCAGGTGCCTTCTTCGCGATAGAGGCACAGCGCAAATGTATCGCGACGCACGGAAAGGAAGCTCGAATCCTCGGTGCGGCGGGAAATGCGCGTCAGACTATCCTGGGCCATCTGCAGCAAGCCGAAACGGCGCGATGACAGGCTGCCGAGCACATAGGCTTCCTCGCCCAGATAATAACGCCGCGTTTCCTCATCCTGCTCCACCAGGCCTGCGCGGATCAGCGCCAGCAGCAGGCGGCGGGCCGTGGGCTTGTTCAGCCCGCTTTCGGTGACGATGACCGAAAGCGCCACACCGCGTTCGGCATGACGCCCCACCATCGATAGAAGCCCCAGCGCCCGGTCTACCGCGCGCGCGCCTGTCAGGTCGTTTTCCATCGGGATCATCGTGGCCATATCAGGAAAACGCTCCCACCGCACAGCTTTGCCCGCCATCGACCGGCAGGCAGATGCCGGTGATGAACTTGGCTTCATCGGATGCCAGAAAGACTGCCGCATGGGCGATATCGAAGGCATCGCCCATGCGGCCGACCGGGACCGCGGCATTGCGCGCTGCCACCATATCCTCGACGGAGGCATATTGATTGCTGATCTGCTTGTAGATCAGCGGCGTGTCGATCATTCCGGGCAGAACGCAATTGGCGCGAATGCCCTGGCGGGCATATTGCATGGCCAGCGCCACGGTTGCCTGGTTTACGGCGGCTTTCATGGCGTAATAGGCAAAATAGGGATAGCCGGTCCAGCGAATGGAGGCGAGCGAGGAGATATTGACGATGGCCCCGCCGCCCTGCGCCAGCATCACCGGCAGCACCGCCTTGGCGGTGCGATAAACGGAGCCGATATTGAGGTCGACCGAGGCTCGAAAGCGTTCCTCATCCAGCTCGACCGGGCCGCCCATATGGGTCACGCCGACATTGTTGTGCAGGATATCGATGCCGCCGAAGACCTCGCAGGTCCGCGCAACCGTGGCAGATACGGAATCGAATTCCGTGACATCGGCAGCAACCGCAATCGCCTCGAAACCTTCGCCGCGAATGATCTGCGCGGTTTCCTCGGCCGCGTCAGCGAAGAGGTCGACACAGGCCACGCGTGCGCCTTCGCGGGCGAATTGCACGGCCGCAGCCTTGCCATTGCCGAAACCCGGACCAGATGATCCTGCGCCAAAAACAATGGCGCGTTTTCCCGTCAGGCGACCTGTCAAAACAGTCTCCATTACAATCGTCAGAAATAGTCGGGTCGGCCCCGCTAGAGCGTTTTCACTTTTCTTCGAATCGCGAAAACGCTCCAGCTTTTTGTTTTGTCGCATTTCCGGACGGAAAACCGGGTTCCACTTTTCCTGGAAATGCTCTCAAAGCGGGGCCAGTTATTCAGCGGATCGATCAGGTCAGGCTGGCGCCAACGGCCTTTTCGAGAATGGCCCAGGCTTCATCGCCATATTTGCCCTTCCATTCGGAATAGAAACCGGCTTCCTTGAGGGTTGCACGGAAGAGTGAGGCGTCGGTGTCGTTGAAGGTCATGCCCTTGGCAATCAGGTCTTCCTTCACCGAGGCATTGAGTTTCGCCACATCGGCCCGCTCGTCCTTGCCGGCCTGATTGAGGTTTTTGGCAACGATGGCGCGCAGGTCATCCGGCAGGCGCTCCCAGGCGCGCTTGTTCGCCAGGAACCAGAAGCCGTCCCACATATGGTTGGTGACCGAGCAGAATTTCTGCACTTCGAACAGCTTGGCGGTGGAAATGATCGCCAGCGGATTTTCCTGGCCATCGACAACGCCGGTCTGCAAGGCGGTGTAGACTTCAGCGAAATTGATCGAGGCTGGGGCCGACTTGAAGGCCTTGAACATCGAGGTCCAGAGCGGGCTTACCGGCACGCGGATCTTGAAGCTTTCGAGATCGGCCGGCGTGGCGATGGGCTTCGAAGCGCTGGTGATCTGGCGGAAACCGTTATCCCAGATGGTGTCCATGGCAACGAGGTTCTGCTTGGCGATTTCGCCGCGCACATATTTGCCGAGATCGCCATCCATGGCCGCCCAAACCGAATCGTAGTTCGGGAAGGCGAAGCCGATGCCGCTGATGGATGCATTCGGCACCAGCGTCGACAGGATCAGTGGCGAAAGCGTAAAGAATTCAACGCCGCCCGAGCGTACCTGGCTCAACACATCGGTATCGGCACCCAACTGGCTGCTGGGGAAGATGTTGATATTCACCTGGCCGTCGGTTTCCTTGGCGATACGGTCAGCCGCTTCCTTGGCGCGGATGTTCATGGGATGCGCGGCAGGCAGGTTGTTGGCATATTTATAATTGAATTGCGCAGCGCGGGCGCGCGACACAAAAGCGGTGGCAAGAACGGCAGAACCGGCGCCGGCCAACACGGTACGTCTGTTGATATTCATTGCTTTCTCCTCCCAAAATAAAAGCATGTATCATTCATCGGCGTGGCGGGTGGACCCGCCACGGTCTCAGAGCAGAATTGTCGAGAAGCCCGGAATTGCCGCAATCAGCAGCAGACCGATGACCATGGCTGCGAGATAGGGCCAGATGGCGCCCATGGCCTCATCAGGCGAAACATTGCCTATCTTGCAGGCGATATAGAAACCGATGCCGATGGGCGGCGCCATCAGGCCGATATTCATGGCGACCACCACCACCATCGAATAATGGATGTCGTTGATGCCAAGCGTGCGGGCAATGGGGAACATGATCGGTGCGAGCAATACGATCGCCGGCAGGCCTTCCAGCACGCAGCCGAGGATCATGAAAATCAGGATCGACACGACCATATAGGTCATCCAGCCGCCCGGAAGATCGGTAATCATCGCGGTCAGCTGGAAGGCAAAGCCGCTCTGCGTCAACCCCCAGGCCATGGCCGAGGCGCAACCGAGGATCAGCAGGATCGCCCCGGAAAGGGCGGCCGTCTCCACCAGCATGGAATAGAGTTTTTTGAGGCTGATGCCGCCATAAAGCACCGCACCGATAATCATCGCATAGAGCACGGCAATGGTGGAAACCTCGGTTGCCGTCGCCACGCCGCCGCCGACGAGGCTGCGGATGAGGAAGGGCAGAACCAGCGCAGGCGCTGCAACCAGCGCTGCCTTGCCCACCAGCGGCCACGGGGTGCGTTTTGCGCCTTCCATGTTTTCATGCCGCGCCTTCCAGCGCGCCAGAACGGCCAGTACCAGAAGCAGTACCATGGCGATCATGAAGCCGGAAGTGAACAGGCCGGCAATCGACACGCCCGCTGCCGAACCGAGAACGATCAGCACGATGGAGGGCGGAACCGTATCGGCCATGGCGGCGCCGGTGGCCAGAAGCGCGATCATTTCCTTGGGCTTGTGGCCACGGCGCTTCATTTCCGGAAACAACGCCGGTGCGACCGTCGCCATATCCGAAACCTTGGAGCCGGAAATGCCCGAGACCAGAAACAGCGAACCGAGCAGCACATAGGACATGCCGGCGCGAATATGGCCGAACATCGAGGATAGCAGTTCGACAATCGCCTTGCCCATGCCGGTGGCATCGAGCACGCAGCCCAGCAGCACGAAAACCGGAACCGACAACAGAATGATGCCGGACATGCCCTCGTCAATGCGCCCGATCATCACGATGGTCGGAACCCAGGTGGTAAAGGTCAGGTAGGCGAGGGTTCCAAGGCCGAAACAGAAGGCGATCGGTACGCCCAGTACCAGAAACACCGCCACGAACAGGCCAAGGAAGATCGCCAGATTGAAATTGCCGAAAGTTTCGAGCGTCGGAGATGCCAGATAGAGCAGGCCGGAGGCGACCGCGACGGTGACAACGGCTGCGATGATGTCCCGCAGATTTTCCCTGCGGAAGAGATTGTTGAGGACCAGCAGCAGCATAAGACAGGCGCCAACCGGCAGCGCTGCAGCGCGGAAGGACATTGGAATATTCAGCGCCGCCGAGGTGACGACCCATTCCTCAATGGCATATTCTATCGCGGGCTTGATAATCGCCGCAAGAAATGTCGCCACCAGCACCAAAGCGAGCGAATTGACATAGCCCAGAATGCGCTGCGGAAACATGTTGAGAAACAGCGTCAGTCGCAGGTGCTCGCTACGATCGATGGCAATTGCCGCACCCAGCATGGCAAACCACAGGAAGCTCAACGACGCCGTTTCATCGATCCAGACGATTGGCAAATGCAGGGCATAGCGCGATGTCACGCCCAGCAGAAGCAGGCCGATCATCACCGCCAGCAGCACCGCCGCTACGGCCTCGATAGGTCGCATGAACCACGAGCCTGTTACCGGCCCGGTATGTAAAAGCTCTCCATCGAGTACAAATACGTCGTCATTCGCGTTTGCGGTCATGGTCATCGGGGCCTCCTCTCCCACAGAACAACCTTCGCAACGGACTGCGGCAGACAAAGAGAGTTATCCGCGTCGAGGCCAATATCATGACCGACGCATCAGGATATATCTGTCATTGCCAGACCGGCCAGACCCCTCCAAAAGCCTGAAACTAGCGGTATATTGCCTCCACAATATGGACCGTTAAAAAACTATGCATTCGGGATACACAGGAAAAGTGCCAAAATCAACTGTATAAATGCAGTATTGCGCGGTTTTCATCGCGTGTTTATAGGTCCACATAGTGGATCATACTATAATTGATTGAAATTTATCTGTGATATAACGAGCGCGCAGCAATTTCCGGGGCTTTTCGGAAGCCCGTCGAGACGAAAGCGCTTATGATGCCGGGCGATCCGGATGGTCTGGCGCTATGCACTGGAGAAGTCGGGGAGCGCATCCGCTGCCTATTGCGGCAATGACGGTCATAAAGTCGTCAGGTCGCACGACTTGAGCGGATAAAGCTGCCCATGGTGGATATGCTTCCACGCAGGTAGCGATGCACAATCAAAACGGTTGAGAATTATCAGTCAGGTAAAATGAAAGACGATTGGTCCGGGTGACGGAATACGGATGATCTTGCTTTATCAAACGAAGCAGCCGCCCGTTGGGGCGGCTGCTGTTTATCTGATGTTCTCTGTCAGCCTCAGGCTGCCTTTTCGAGTTCCTGCTTCCAGTTACCCTTGGCGGCGAGGCTGTTCATCGCGGCGCGGTGCGTGAAGGCGCGCTGGCCGGCGGCGACGTTTTCCTGCTTGCCGCCCCATGTCTTGAGGGCCGTATCCTGAAGCGCGCGGCCGTAGGAATAGGTCAGAGACCAGGGCAGGTCGTAGCCGGCATTCATGGCGGAGAGATGGGCGGTCGCCTCTTCGGAGGACTGGCCGCCGGAGAGGAAGGCGATGCCCGGAACGGAGGAAGGCACGGTCGCCTTCAGAACCTTCACGGTCTTTTCCGCCACTTCCTCGACGGAAGCCTTGCGGGCCTTCTTGCCGTCGATGATCATGTTCGGCTTGAGGATCATGCCTTCAAGGTTCACGCGGGCGTCGAACAGGTCTGCGAAGACGGTCTGGAGAACCCATTGCGTGACTTCCGCACAGCGGTCGATGTCATGCGTGCCCGGCTCGCCGTCCATCAGCACTTCCGGCTCCACGATCGGCACGATATCCGCCTGCTGGCAGAGGGCGGCGTAACGGGCGAGCGACTGGGAGTTTGCCTTGATCGAACCCCAGCTCGGACGCTGCTCGCCGATGGTGATGACGCCGCGCCACTTGGCGAAACGCGCGCCGGCCTCATGATACTTGCGCAGGCGCTCGTAAAGACCGTCGAGGCCTTCAGTGATGAATTCATGCGGATGGAAAGCCATCGGCTTGGCGCCGATATCCACCTTGATGCCCGGCAGGCTGCCGGCCGCCTTGATGATATCCACGAAAGGCGTGCCGTCGGCGGCCTTCTGGAACAGGGTCTCTTCGTAAAGGATAACGCCGGAGATGTATTTCTTCATGGCGTCGTCGGAACGGAACAGCATCTCGCGATAATCGCGGCGGGCGGTCTCGGTGGACTCCAGATTGATGCTGTCGAAACGCTTTTTGATCGTTCCCGTGGATTCGTCGGCGGCGAGCAGGCCCTTGCCGTCGGCGACCATTTTGATTGCGATGTCTTCGAGACGTTCGGTCATTTGCTATTCTCCCAAGGCACAATAAATTTCCGATAACAGAAGTTCCAGGGCAGGGAAATGGCACGCTAACTCATTGAAACGATTGAAATGATTTCAATCGTTTGAAACTTTTCCTCCCGGTGCCGCTTACCAAAAAGCAAGGCCGGACAAGCGTGGCTTGTCCGGCCTCGTGTCAGGCAAGTAGGGTGAGTTTACTTGGCGGCGGTCAGGATGGCAACGCCCGGCAATTCCTTGCCTTCCATCCATTCGAGGAAGGCGCCGCCGGCCGTCGAAACATAGGAGAAATCCTCGGAAACGCCGGCATGGTTGAGCGCGGCCACGGTATCGCCGCCGCCGGCGACGGAGACGAGCTTGCCGGCCTTGGTGCATTCCGCCGCGTGTTTTGCGGCAGCCACGGTCGCCGCGTCGAAGGGTTCGATTTCGAAGGCGCCGAGCGGACCGTTCCAGACCAGCGTTTCGGCGCGGGAAATCCAGGCCTTGATGCTTTCAACCGATTTTGGGCCGACATCGAGAACCATGGCATCAGTGGGAATGGCGTTGATGTCGACGATTTCATTGGCCGCACCGGCCTTGAATTCGCGGGCGACGACGCCGTCCTCCGGCAGCACGATGGCGCAGCCGGATGTCGCCGCCTCGATCATGATCTGCTTTGCGGTCTCGGCGAGATCATGCTCGCACAGCGATTTGCCGACCTGCGCGCCGCGGGCGGCGAGGAAGGTGTTGGCCATGCCGCCGCCGATGACGAGGGCGTCGACCTTCTTGACGAGGTTCATCAGCAGATCGATCTTGCTCGAAACCTTGGCGCCGCCAACGATGGCGACAACCGGACGAACTGGCTGGCCGAGGCCCTTTTCCAGGGCCTCAAGCTCGGCCTGCATGGTGCGGCCGGCATAGGCGGGCAGGTGGCGTGCAAGGCCTTCGGTGGAAGCGTGCGCGCGGTGGGCGGCGGAGAAGGCGTCGTTCACATAGATATCGCCATTGGCTGCCAGAGCTTCGACGAAGGCCGGATCGTTCTTTTCCTCGCCCTTGTGGAAACGGGTATTTTCCAGAAGCAGGATATCGCCATCGTTCAGTTTAGCGACGGCGTCCGCCGCCGGTGCGCCGATGCAATCGGCTGCGAAGGAAACGGCGTGATCCAATACTTCCTCGACGGCAGGCACGATCTGGGAAAGCGACATATCGGCCACCGGTTCGCCCTTCGGACGGCCGAAATGGGCAAGCAGAATGACTTTTGCGCCCTTGGAGGACAGTTCCAGAATGGTCGGCGCAACGCGTTCGATACGGGTTGCGTCCGTCACCTTGCCATCTGCGACCGGCACGTTGAGATCAACGCGGACGAGAACGCGCTTTCCGGCAATGTCGTTGAGGTCGTTGAGGGTCTTGAAAGCGGGCATAGGTCGATCCTGATTTGTTGCGAGTTCGGCACGGACCATACTATGCCTGATTGACGACGCAAGCCGGTCAGGCCTCATTTTCTCTCACTGTATTCGCAGGGGTGTGGGCGCTTTCTTCAACGCTGGCGGCGTGTGGCTGGCGCTTCTCTGCCAGATGGTTGCGCACACGATTGAGG
Source organism: Agrobacterium sp. T29 (assembly GCF_006970545.1). Taxonomy (NCBI): domain Bacteria; kingdom Pseudomonadati; phylum Pseudomonadota; class Alphaproteobacteria; order Hyphomicrobiales; family Rhizobiaceae; genus Agrobacterium; species Agrobacterium sp. T29. The sequence goes on along the minus strand of NZ_CP040641.1, from coordinate 819,918 downwards.
ATTTCCGAAAAGCTGATGAAGATCGGCAGGCTGGTAGCCGGTTCCACCGGTTCGAGGGAGATGCCCACACCGGTTATCGCCTCGTGTTCGTCCAGTGTGCGAACGATCAGCACGATGGAGCCGAGGCGCACGCGGTCGGCATAATCGGCCTTTCCGGCAAGACGGGCCTCGATGAGTTCTGCGACGCTCATCGCCTGTTCGGCGGGCGAAAGCAGGCCGGGGCCATAGGCTGCGTCCAGCTCCTTCGCCGGGCGGGCGGGTGAGATCGCGAAGGTGCCGAAGAAATCGGCGTCGTCATCGGCAACCGGCAGGGCGCTGGCGAACAGCCGGTCGATCAGGCGGGAATAGCCGGGCGCGATGAAGAGATAGACGAGATCGTTCTCCCGCAGCCGCCCGGCATATTGATAGCGGATCGATTTGCCGTCGCGCACCACCAGCGAAGGCATGGCCCAGCGCGGAATACGCTCGCCCTGCATGATGGCGCTACCCTTGGCGACCCGGTAGGAGATCAGTTCGTGATTGGCGGTGCCGGGCAGGTCGACTTCCAGCTTGTCCACCTCGCCCATGCGCGGTGGCACGATCAGCCCGAGCCTTGTCGCCACCGGCTTGATGGTCCAGCCCTGCACGAGGAGCGACACCAGCACGATGATGAAGGCGGCGTTGAAATAGACCTGCGCATCGTCAAGGCCGCCGAGAATGGGCATGATGGCGAGCAGGATGGAAACCGCGCCGCGCAGGCCCACCCAGGCGACGAAGGAGGTTTCCTGCTGGGTATAGTTGAAGGGCATCAGGCTCAACCAGACCGCAAGCGGGCGGGCGACGAAGATCAGGAAAAGCGCCAGCAGCACGGCCGGAATGGCGATTGCCGGAAACTGCGACGGGGTGGCGAGAAGGCCGAGCATCAGGAACATGATGATCTGGGCAAGCCAGGTCAGACCCTCATGGAAACGGCGGATGGTTTCCTTGGCGAAGATCCGGCGGTTGCCGGCGACGATGCCAGCCACATAGACCGCCAGAAAACCGCTGCCGCCAATTGTGCCGGTGAAGGAGAAGACGAGCAGCGCCAGCGCAAGCACGAAGATCGGCGCCAGCCCGCGGTCGGCGGCGAACCGATTGACGACGGTGGCGATCATGACGCCGCCGAGCAGGCCGAAAATCACGCCAAGGCCCATCTGCTCAATGAAAAGCAGTAGAAAGCCGCTGTCGATGCCGGCCAGCCCCTGACCCTTGGCGATGATTTCGACCAGGGCAATGGTAAGGAAGATCGCCATCGGATCGTTGGTGCCGGATTCGACTTCCAGCGTCGAACGCACCTGATCGCGGATATGGATGCCGCCGATGCGCAGCAGGAAGAACACGGCCGCCGCATCGGTGGAAGCGACGATGGCGCCGAGCAGCAGGCCCTCAAGCCAGGAAAGCCCGAGCAGCAGGGCCGCCGCGCCCGCAAAAAAGACGGATGTGAGGATGACGCCGACTGTAGCGAGAGCGACGGCAGGGGCCGCCGAAAGCCGGAAGGATTGGATGGATGTGCCGAACCCGGAATCGAAGAGGATGACGGCAAGCACCAGCGAGCCAAGCATATAGGCCAGTGGATTGTTGGTGAATTCAATGCCGAGACCATCCACACCAGCCCCAAGGCCGATCATCAGGAAAAGCAGGAGGAGCGGCGCGCCGAAACGGAAGGCGATGAGGCTGGAAAAGGCGGCGACGAGAACGAGAACGGTTGCGACCAGCAACAGAAGATAAAATGATTCCACGTCCACCGCCTCATTCAAACCGCGTTGATAGACCGCAACCCGTGGCGCAATGAATGCTCTGCACGTCTGCAGTCAATGCGCCACGGGTTGCGGTCTGTCAGCGCTGTTTCGGGTGGCGTTGAAAGGTGACGCAAGGCGGGGTGTATCGAATGATACGGCAGGGCCGAAGTGCATTGCGCACGACCGTTATCCCTGTGTTTCTTGTCCGTCCCAAAGTGGACCAGACAAAGGCAGGAAATGGGAATTTTTTCGGCGTATGGGCGAAAAAATCCAAGGCGCGCAGCGCGAAATATGCTCCGCCCAAACAATTCAGGCGCCCGGGTTTCGACGTAACATAGAGACAATGCAGCGGCGTTATTTCTCTCGTCCGAATTGCTTTTCAACATTACCGGAGCGATCGGATGAAGCGGATAAATATTACTGGATTTATTATGGTGTTGGTGGCGGGCTCGATAGTTTCGGGTTGCTCAAGCACGGAACAGACGGCCGAAAACATGGCTGCTCAACGCGAGCGTTGTCGCGTCTTTGGCTACCCTGAAGGTTCTCGGGATTTTGCCGACTGTATGATGAAGCTTTCCATGCAGCAAAGTGATTTGCGGCAACAGACTTTCGATACGATCTGGAGCAGCGCCGGGAATTCCGGCCCGGTCATTATCAACAACAGAAAATGACGGATGCGCGTGCCCCGTACTGGTTGAGGGACGGCCGCATCGTCTCTCCGCCGGTGATTGTTTCGATCCGAAGCGCCCCGCCTTGCTTCGGGATCGACGCCGGCGGGATCCCTCACTCCCGCCGGCATTTTTCAGGCAAACAAAAACCGGCAGGATTGCTCCTGCCGGTTTTTTATGGAAGCGATGCCTGCTTAGATGGTCTTCGCGAAGGCGACGGCCGTATCCGACATGCGGTTGGAGAAGCCCCATTCGTTGTCGTACCAGGACAGAACGCGCACGAACTTGCCTTCCATGACCTTGGTCTGGTCGATCGCGAAGATCGAGGAATGGCTGTCGTGGTTGAAGTCGCGGGAAACCAGCGGCTCCTCGGTGTAGCCGAGAATGCCCTTCAGCTTGCCATTGGCGGCAGACTTGATCGCCTCGTTGATTTCCTCGACCGTCGTGTCGCGCTTGGCGATGAACTTGAAGTCGACGACCGAAACGTTCGGGGTCGGAACGCGGATCGAGGTGCCGTCCAGCTTGCCCTTGAGGTGCGGCAGAACGAGGCCAACGGCCTTGGCAGCACCCGTCGAGGTCGGGATCATGGAAAGGGCTGCGGCGCGGGCGCGGTACAGATCCTTGTGCATGGTGTCCAGCGTCGGCTGGTCGCCCGTGTAGGAGTGGATCGTGGTCATGAAGCCATGATCGATGCCGACGACGTCATCGAGAACCTTCACGACCGGCACGAGGCAGTTGGTGGTGCAGGACGCGTTGGAAATGACCAGATGGTCCTTTGTCAGCTGGTCGTTGTTGACGCCGAAGACGACCGTGAGGTCTGCGCCGTCAGCCGGAGCAGACACGATGACGCGCTTTGCGCCGGCCGTCAGGTGAGCGGCAGCCTTGTCGCGGGCGGTGAAGATGCCCGTGCATTCCAGCGCGATGTCGACGCCGAGTTCCTTGTGCGGCAGCGTTGCCGGATCGCGAACGGCGGTAACCTTGATCGGCTTGCCGCCGCCAACGATGATCGTGTCGCCTTCGACCTTCACATCGGCCGGGAACTTGCCGTGGATCGAATCGTAACGCAGCAGGTGGGCGTTGGTCTCCACCGGGCCGAGGTCGTTGATGGCAACGACTTCGATATCGGTGCGGCCGGATTCGACGATGGCACGCAGGACGTTGCGGCCGATGCGGCCGAAGCCGTTAATGGCAACTTTTACAGTCATTTACAGTCTCCCGAACAAGATTGGGCGTGGTCTTTGCTGAATGGTGAGGGCCTGGGAAGCCCTCACGCAAGTTTTGCCTCGACTGCGGCGACGACGGCTTCCGCCGTGATGCCGAAGTGCTTGAAGAGATCCTTCGCCGGCGCGGACGCTCCAAAGGAGTGCATGCCGACGAAAGCACCGTCGTTACCGATGAAATAATCCCAGCCCTGGCGGATGGCGGCTTCGACCGCGATCTTGACCGGAGCCTTGCCGATGATGGCGTTGCGATAGGTTTCCGGCTGTTCCTTGAAAAGCTCGAAGCAGGGAACGGAAACGACACGGACGGAAACGCCGTTGTCCTTCAACGTTGCGGCGGCCTTCAGCGCCACTTCGACTTCCGAACCGGAGGCGAAGATCGAAACCTTGGCGTCGCTGGCGGAGACGAGTTCGTAAGCGCCGTAAGCAGACAGGTTCTTCTCTTCATATTCCTTGCGCGAGGGCGCAAGGTTCTGGCGGGTGAGCGCCAGCGCGGAAGGACGATGCTTCTGCTCCAGCGCGAGCTGCCAGCATTCCGCCGTTTCGGTTTCATCCGCCGGGCGGAAGACGAGCAGGTTCGGAATGGCGCGCAGGGCTGCGATCTGCTCCACCGGCTGGTGGGTCGGGCCGTCTTCGCCGACGCCAATGGAATCATGCGTCAGAACGTGGACGACACGGATGCCCATGAGCGCTGCAAGGCGGATCGACGGACGGCAATAATCCGAGAAGATCAGGAAGCCGCCGGCATAGGGGATGAGACCGCCATGCAGCGCGATGCCGTTCATCGCCGCCGCCATGCCGTGCTCGCGGATGCCGTAATGCAGGTAACGGCCGGAGAAGTCCGTCGGCGTGATGGACTTCATCTGGCTGGTCTTGGTGTTGTTGGATGGCGTCAGGTCAGCCGAACCGCCGATCATTTCCGGCAGGACGCCGTTGATGACTTCGAGCGAATCTTCCGAAGCTTTGCGTGTCGCGACCGTCGGGTTGTTCTCGATGATCTTCTTCTTGAAGGCATCGATGGCGCTGTCGAAATTGCCGGGCAGGTCGCCGGCGAAGCGGCGCTTGAATTCGGCCTTCTTGCCGGCTTCAGCGGCTTCAAGGCGGGCTTCCCAGTCCTGGCGGGTCTTGGTGGAGCGCAGGCCGGCGAGACGCCATGCATCGAGCACGTCTTCCGGAACGACGAAGGCTTCGGCTTCCCAGTTCAGGTGCTTGCGGGTGGCTGCGATTTCTTCGGCGCCGAGCGGGTTGCCGTGAACCTTGTGGGTGCCCTGCTTGTTGGGCGCGCCGAAACCGATGACGGTCTTGCAGGCGATGAAGGTCGGGCGGTCGGATTTCTGCGCGGCTTCGATGGCGGCGGCAATCGCGTCCGGATCGTGGCCATCGACGCGGATGGTGTTCCAGTGAACGGCCTGGAAGCGGGCGATCTGGTCGGTGCTATCGGAAAGGCCGACTTCGCCGTCGATGGTGATGTTGTTGTCATCCCAGAACAGAACGAGCTTGTTGAGCTTCAGGTGGCCGGCAAGCGCGATGGCTTCGTGGCTGATGCCTTCCATGAGGCAGCCGTCGCCGCAAAGCACATAGGTGAAGTGGCTCTGCAGGTCGGAACCGAACTCCTCTTCCAGCTTGCGCTCAGCAATCGCCATGCCGACGGCGTTGGCGATGCCCTGGCCGAGCGGGCCGGTCGTCGTTTCGATGCCGGTCGCGTGGCCATATTCGGGGTGGCCGGCGGTCTTGGAACCGAACTGACGGAAACGCTTGATCTCGTCGATCGTCATGTCCTCGTAGCCCGTCAAATAGAGCAGCGAGTAAAGAAGCATCGAGCCATGACCTGCCGACAGCACGAAGCGGTCGCGATCCGCCCAGAGCGGCGCCTTGGGATCGAATTTCAGGTAACGGGTGAAGAGAACGGTGGCGACATCAGCGGCGCCCATCGGCAGACCGGGATGGCCGGAATTGGCCTTCTCCACTGCATCCATGGCAAGAAATCGGATCGCATTTGCCATCCGGTTGTGTTTGTCGCGAGAAATCATGGCTTTTCCGTCTGTTTCCGGGTGAAAGGAGATAGTTTTACGCAACTATCCAAAAAGCGGGTTGATCCATAGCAGGTGAGGCCGGCAAGTCAATAAATCCACTGGCGTTTGCGGTTCGCTGAGGGAGAAAAAATCGTTTAGAAAATCGGACATCCTGACAAAATCCGTGCGATAGGCGTTGCCGCCTCTTCGTTCATCCACAGAGCAAAACGTCTCAATGCACTGGTTTGATTGACGGGATGGTAAATCGGGTAATAACCTCGTGATTGTTGAAAAGGCCTGAAACCGGACGATTCGGCCGGTGGCGTGCGAGTTGGAAAAAACGATGTCGGCTGACAAGACCGTACAATCTGCGCTGACGGAGCTGAATGCTGCCATCACAAATCTCGAAAATGCCATCGATATGCGTATCGAGCGGCAAAGGGAGACGGGCGAGATCGATAACGAGGTCAAGCGGGTCCATGTCGACCGCGCAAGGCTCGCGCATGAGCTGGATCAGGCCGAGTTTCGCGCCAATCGTCTTGAAGAAGTCAACCGCGAGGTTTCCCGCCGGCTGGTGACGGCGATGGAGACGATCCGCGCGGTGCTGGATCGATAGGAGCGGGCTCATGGCGCAAGTCACAGTTATGATCGACGGCAAGGCCTATCGCATGGCGTGCGAGGCGGGGCAGGAAGACCATCTGACCGATCTCGCAACGAGGTTCGACCGGTATGTCGGGCACCTCAAGAGCCAGTTCGGTGAAATCGGCGATCTTCGCCTGACCGTTATGGCGGGCATCATGGTGATGGACGAGCTTTCCGAACTCAATCGCAAGATCGAGAAGCTGGAAGGAGAGGTCGCCTCCCTTTCCCGCAACCGCGACGGCATGGCCGAGCACCGGGCGAAATCGGACGAGATGGTGGCGCTCGCCATCGGCGATCTGGCCGACCGCCTGAACGGGATTACCGAAAAACTGCTGGCGCGGCCGAAGCCCGCCGCGCATTGATGGCCTGAAGGGTTCTGAGGCGGCAAAATTTCGCGCGCTGCCCTCTGGCGGTTTTCTCCGATCCGTCCTATATCTTCTATGCGTTCTGCGCTTCCCGACAGGAACCACAATCCCTGGGGCCATACTCGATCCAAAGGGAGCTGTCCCTGGCCAGTCCCGTGGGGCTGGACACACGGTGCCCACCTACTTTTGTAGGCGCCCAGGATCGTAAATCTCCATCGGTCGCCGTGGATCGCGCTTGAAGTTTCGGATCAACCTCCGGGGCTTCCCTGTATCCTTGATATATTCGACAGTCATTTTTCATAACTGCCGGACGCGGCTTTTTTATATTGCCGTCATTGCAATGGCGGAACAATTCCCTATTATCCGGATTGGTATGTCTGTCATGCCCTTTAAAAAAGGGCGCTGCGGTCAAAACCGCGACGTGCCGTTCAACAGCCCAAAGAGCTAAACTTGTTTACTGAAATTATGATCGTGGTCCTGCTCACCGTATTGAACGGTGTGCTTGCCATGTCCGAGCTTGCCGTTGTCTCCTCCAGACCGGCGAGGCTCAAAGTGCTTGCCACACAAGGCAGCAAGGGCGCCACAATGGCGCTCAGCCTTTCCGAAAATCCCGGACGCTTTCTTTCCACGGTGCAGATCGGCATCACGCTGGTCGGCGTCCTTTCCGGCGCTTTTTCCGGCGCCACGCTCGGTGCCCGCTTTACGGCGTGGCTTTTGGAGCAGGGCGTTCCCGACCGTGCCGCCGATGCGCTCGGCGTCGGCTCGGTGGTCGTCGCCATCACCTATCTGTCGCTGATCGTCGGGGAACTGGTGCCCAAGCAGATTGCGCTGCGCGATCCCGAAAAGGTCGCCGCCCGCGTCGCCCCCACCATGATGCTGCTGTCCAAGGTCGGCGCGCCGCTGGTGTGGCTGCTTGACCGGTCGGGCAAGGCCGTTCTGGCGCTTCTCGGCCATAGCGGTGAATCCAACGCTTCGGTCACCGACGATGAAATCCGCACGGTTCTGGCCGAAGCTCACAGTGCCGGCGTGATCGAGACCGAGGAATCGGCGATGATCACCAGCGTCATGCGCCTTGCCGACCGCAATGCGCGCGGCCTGATGACGCCGCGACGCGATGTGGAAGTGGTCGATATCGAAGACAGCGCCGAAGAAATCCGCGAGCAGCTTCGACAGACGCAGCGTTCGCGCCTGCCGGTGCGCAACGGCGCCTCGGATGAAATTCTCGGCGTGCTTTTCGCCAAGGACGCTTTCGATGCGCTCGCTTCCGGCAAGGAACTCAACATTCGCGAGCTTCTGCGGGAAGTGCCGGTCGTATCGGATCTGACGAGCGCGGTGGATGTCATCCAGTCGCTGCGTCGCTCCACCGTACATATGGTGCTGGTTTACGACGAATACGGCCATTTCGAAGGCATCATCAGTTCCGGCGACGTGCTGGAAGCCATCACCGGCGCGTTCCAGGAAGATGATGACGAGGAGCCGGCCATGGTCGAGCGCGAGGACGGTTCGTTCCTCGTCGCCGGCTGGATGCCCGCCGACGAGTTCGCCTATCGCATGGGTTTCCAGATCGACGAGGATGCCGAGTTCGAAACCGTTGCCGGTCTGGTTCTGGACGAGTTCCGCCGCCTGCCGGAACTGGGCGAGCATGTCACCCGCAATGGTTGGCGTTTCGAGGTCATCGATCTCGACGGCCACCGCATCGACAAGGTTCTCGTGAGCCGGGCCGCTTGATGCCCGGTGACGTTGCCAAAAAAGCAAGGCTGCGCGGCGAAAGGCTCGCCGCGCGCGATGCACTGACGCTGGCGGAGCGCCAGCAGAAGAGCCAGTCCATAACGGCCCATGGCGCCTCCAGCATCCCCTTTGCACCGGGCACCGTAATTTCCGGCTTCATGCCGATCCGCTCCGAGGCCGATACCCGGCCGCTGATGGAAGCGTTGCGGACAAGGGGCGGGCGTCTCGTCCTGCCCGTTGTGCTGGACCGCGAAACCATTGTCTTCCGCGCCTTTGAAACGGATACGCCGCTGGTGAAGACCGGCTTCGGCACGACCGGGCCGGGCGAGGATGCGGAGGTTCTCGATCCGGATATTCTGCTCGTGCCTCTTTCCGTCTTCGATGGCAAAGGTCAGCGGGTCGGTTATGGCGCGGGCCATTATGACCGCGCCATTGCGCGGTTGCACGCCAGGGGCCGTCAGCCTGTGCTCATCGGCGTCGCCTTCGATTGTCAGGAAGTGCTATCCGTACCGGCGGAGCCGCATGATGTGTCGCTTCACGCCATTCTGACGGAGAGCGGCCTGCGCTGGTTTTCCGGCCAGCCGTTGATGTCTGATAATGGGCAAACGGCGCTTTAGCACTTTTTAAAAGACGGATTACCCGCTAGAGGGACGAAATCCAAAGAACATACGCAAAACGGGGCGGTGAATGAGACTTCTTTTTCTCGGAGATATGGTTGGCAAGACCGGACGCACGGCTGTCTGGGAACGATTGCCGGGGCTGATTTCCGACCTGAAGCTGGATTTCGTTATCGTCAACGGTGAAAACGCTGCCGGTGGTTTCGGTATCACCGAGGATATCTATCTCGAGACCATCAATGCTGGCGCCGATGTGGTAACGACCGGCAACCATGTCTGGGACCAGAAGGAAGCGGTTTCCTTCTGTGAGCGCCACGACCAGTTCCTGCGGCCCGCCAATTATCCGGATGGTACGCCGGGCAAGGGCTCGGGCATTTTTTATGCCCGCAACGGCGCGCGCATACTGGTTGCCAACATCATGGGCCGGGTCTTCATGCATCCGGAACTGGACGATCCCTTCAAGTCGGCGGAAAACATTCTTGCCGCCTGCCCGCTGAAGGAACAGGCCGACGCCATTATTTTCGATTTCCACGCGGAAGCGACCAGCGAAAAACAGTGTTTCGGCCATTTCGTCGACGGGCGCGCAAGTTTCGTTGTCGGCACCCACACCCATGTTCCGACCGCCGACGCGCAGATATTGAACGGCGGAACCGCCTACATGTCGGATGCCGGCATGTGCGGCGATTATGACAGCTCGCTTGGCATGGAGAAGGAAGAGCCGATCAACCGCTTCATTTCCAAAATGCCGAAGGGCCGTTTCGAGGCTGCGAGCGGACCTGCAACGATCTGCGGTGTCGGCGTTGAGATTTCCGACCGAACCGGACTTGCGGAAAAGATTGCGCCGCTGCGCATCGGACCGCGACTTTCGGAAACCCTGCCATCCTTCTGGGTTTAATCTTCCCCGAAGCGTTCACAATGACGAGAGTGTAAGCCTTCCGTTACTCTTGTAACTGGACGCTCGCCAAAACCTGTCCCATCCTCTCAGCTTCGCAAGTTCAGGGGAGTGGCATGATGCTGCGCGTGCTAATGCTTGCAATAACGGGGCTGATCGCCTGTTCGGGAGCGGCCTTCTCCCAGACGGCGAGCCGTCCTCCCGTCAGCCAGTGCCAGGCGATCGCCAGCAACATTCCGGGCGTCATGTTCGCGAGCTTCAATCCGCCGGGTGTTCAGCTGGCGCAAGCTGCGGCAAAGGAAGAGGTGAAGATCAGCTTCATCGGCCATTCCACCTATCTCATCGAAAGCCCCGGCGGTGTGACTATCGCCACCGATTATAACGGCGTCTATCGTCCGCCCGTCACGCCGACGGTGGTGACGATGAACCGGGCGCATTCGACGCATTTTACCCTCAGTCCGGACCCGGCCATTCAATATGTACTGCATGGCTGGAGCGATACGCCGGGAGAAAAGGCCGAGCACAAGGTTCTGGTGGGCGATGTCTATATCCGCAATGTCGCAACCGACATCCGCAACCGCTGGGGCGATTACGAGTCCTTTCAGGAGAACGGCAATTCCATCTTCATCTTCGAGGTTGCCGGGCTGTGCATCGGCCATCTCGGGCATCTGCATCACGAGTTGACGGATACGCATTATGCCGAGATTGGCCGTCTGGATGTGCTGATGGTGCCGGTGGATGGCGGGCTGACCATGGGTGCCGACAGCATGAGCCGCGTGGTCAAGCGCCTGCGCTCCGCGCTTATCCTGCCGATGCACCGCACCGGCCCGCCGCTGGAGCAGTTTCTGACGATGTTCGGCGAAAGTTTCCGTATTGCCTATGCGACCGATCCGGTGATCCGGGTTTCGATGAGAAACCTTCCCCGCCAGCCGCAGATACTGGTGCCAAAAGGCATGTAGCATGGCGACGGGCGGGGAAGGCCGGGGGGAGTGGTTTATCAGGCAAAGGTGAGGTGCTGGCGGACGCCGACGTCAGGCGTCTTGTCATCCGACATGTTCGCCTTGGCGATTTCCCAGCCGAATTTCAGCGTGCTGTCCGTCGAAGCCCAGATATCGGCATCGTCGACATGCAACGCCAGCATGGTCAGTTGCGGGTCGCTTTTGCCATGTTCGTACCAGGCCGCCGTGACGGAGTTCCAATATTCGTCGATCTTGGTTTTGTCGTCGCGCGCTTCGAGGATGCCTGAAAGGCAGGCGTGGTAGTCATGGTCCTTGCCCACCACGCAGAAATGCGCCCGGGAGCCGGATTTCAGCGATTTCACCAGATCGGTGTCTTTTTTGGAGAAAAACCAGATGGTGTTGGTCTTGGGGTCAGCATGAGGCGCCATGGGCTGCATGTGGTTGTGCAGTCCCTCCAGCCCGAGCATGCCGGCATGGACGGAATTGATCTCGTCCCAGAGCTGGCGGGCCGGTGCTTCTCGTGCTTCAGTCAGGCTGACCATATGTTTTCTCCTTCGGGTCTTATGCTGCGACGGAGGAAAAATGCCCTGTTCCGCCGCGTTCATGATCAGAACGAAGAGCGGATAAATCAGTTCCTTCCGTTGTTGCAGCAAGAGAAAGCGCTTGCGGGGTTGAATGGCGCGGCTATCGCACTTATAAGGCCCGCAATCTCCAAATTACGACAATCAGGTTTTCCATGGCTGGTCATTCACAGTTCAAGAACATCATGCACCGCAAGGGCAAGCAGGACTCCGTGCGGTCCAAAATGTTTTCCAAGCTTGCGCGCGAAATCACCGTTGCGGCAAAGACGGGCATGCCCGACCCGAACATGAACCCGCGCCTGCGTCTGGCAATCCAGAACGCCAAGGCACAGTCCATGCCGAAGGACAATATCGAGCGTGCGATCAAGAAGGCGTCCGGCGCGGATGGCGAAAACTATGACGAAGTCCGTTACGAGGGTTACGGCCCGGGCGGCGTTGCTGTCATCGTCGAGGCTCTGACGGACAACCGCAACCGCACCGCCTCCAACGTTCGCTCCATCTTCACCAAGGCCGGCGGCGCTCTCGGCGAAACCGGCTCGGTCTCCTTCTCCTTCGATCGGGTTGGCGAAATCTCCTACAAGGCTGAAGTCGGCGATGCCGACAAGGTCATGGAAGCCGCCATCGAGGCCGGTGCCGACGACGTCGAATCTTCCGAAGATGGTCACACTATCATCTGCGGTTTCGAAGCGATGAACGAGGTTTCCAAAGCGCTGGAAGGCGTGCTGGGCGAAGCCGAAAGCGTCAAGGCCATCTGGAAGCCGCAGAACACGGTGCCGGTGGATGAAGAAAAGGCACAGTCGCTGATGAAGCTCATCGACAATCTCGAAGACGATGACGACGTGCAGAACGTCTACTCCAACTTCGAAGTGTCCGAAGAAATTCTCGCCAAGCTTTCCGCCTGACGTCTCATATTTCATAAAAAAGCCCCGGTAGCGTCCGCTCCGGGGCTTTTTGTTTAGGCGGCCTTCTTTATGGAGGTCCGCACGTCGGCAAAAATCTCCACGGATCGCAGCCGCTTTTCGATGTCATGGATCGGCATGGAAACGATCAGCTCATCCGCCTGCGTTTCCGCCAGGAAGCCGTCGAGATGGCGCTGGATCGTCTCAGGCGAGCCCACGGCTGCGAAACGCAGCGTGTGTTCGACAGAGAAACGTTCCATCTCGTTCCAGTAATCGTCCATGCTGTGCACTGGCTTCGGAAACTGCGTGCGCACGTTGCGGCGCAGGTTGACGAATTGCTGCTGCGACGAGGTGAAGAGATGCTGTGCCTCCTCGTCGGTATCGGCGCCGACGCCCATCACACCCACCATCACATAGGGCTTGTCCAGCACTTCGGAGGGTTGGAAGCGCTCGCGATAGATATGGATCGCTTCCATCAGCATATCGGGTGCGAAGTGAGAGGCGAAGGAATAGGGCAGGCCGAGGGCTGCGGCGAGATGTGCGCTATAGGTGCTGGAGCCGAGCAGCCAGATCGGCACGTTGGAATTCATGCCCGGTACGGCGAGAATGGCCTGATCCTGCTGCGGCGGGCCGAGGTAACGCTGGAGTTCGACGATATCGTGCGGGAAATTTTCCGCACCGGCATCGAGATTGCGGCGCAGCGCCCGTGCCGTGCGCATGTCGGTTCCGGGAGCACGGCCGAGACCGAGATCGACACGGCCGGGAAGCAGTGCCGCAAGCGTGCCGAACTGCTCGGCGATGACGAGCGGGGAATGGTTGGGCAGCATGATGCCGCCGGAGCCGACGCGGATATGTTTCGTGGCCGCGCCCACATGGGCGATGACGAGCGATGTTGCCGCACTGGCAATGCCCGGCATGCCGTGGTGCTCCGCCAGCCAGATGCGGTTATAGCCGTGTTCTTCGGCCTTGATCGCCATTCGGCGGGAATTTTCAAGCGCCTCACTGACGCTCTCGCCTTCGCCGATGGGCGAAAGGTCGAGAATGGAAAAGGGGATCATCCGACGCTCCTGCGAAATTTAAATCTTTGCTGCGGATGTAAGGCGCGTGTCCCGATTTACCAGTGAAGTCGCGCAGAATTGAAGGATGGTTCAAAAAAATTGGGGCCTTCGAAGAGGCCCCCGTTCTTTTTCAGCCTGCCCGCCGAATTTGTCGGGTGTCGCGATGACCAGCCGCATCCCGGTCGGAAGCCAGCGTGAATTGTCCAAGCCTGCCGTCCATTTCACCCGCTTCGGAGGCGAGATTGTGAATGGCGGCCGTCGTTTCTTCCACCATGGCGGCATTCTGCTGGGTCATGGTGTCGAGGCTGGCGACGGTGCTGTTGATTTCCGAGAGCGTGTGCGCTTCCTCGCGGGTGGAGTCCATGATCTCCTCGATGCGCGCGCTGATGGTCTGCACATGCTTGCCGATGCCGGAAAGCGACGTGCCTGCTTTTTCCACCAGCGCCACGCCGGCGGAAACCTCGTCGGTGGAGCGCTTCAGCAGGCTGGTGATCTCCTTTGCAGCCGCTGCCGAACGCTGCGCCAGTTCGCGCACCTCCTGCGCCACGACCGCAAAGCCTTTGCCTGCTTCGCCTGCACGTGCTGCCTCCACGCCGGCATTGAGGGCGAGAAGATTGGTCTGGAAGGCGATTTCATCGATGACGCCGATGATCTGGTTGATCTGGCGTGACGAGGTCTGGATCGCCTCCATGGCGGCGATGGTCTGCTCCATCACGCGGCTGGATGCCGTGGCCTCCGCGCTGGCGTCGCGGGCGATCCGCGTTGCCTGTTCGGCGCGTTCGATCTGGTCGCGGACGGCTTCGGTGATCGCCTTGATGGCGCTTGCCGTTTCGGTGATGGAGGCTGCCTGTCGCTCGGTGCGTTCGGCGAGCTGATCGGCGCCCACCCGCATTTCCTCGGAACCGCCACGAACCGCGGCGGAGTTGCCGCCGATGGCCTGCATGGTTTCGCTGAGCCGGGAAAGCGCCGTGTTGAAGTTGTGGCGCAGGCTTTCGAGATCGTCGGGGAAGACGGTTTCGATACGATAGGCGAGGTTGCCGTTCGCCAGCCGGTCGAGACCTTCATCCAGGGAATGCACGACCATCTGCAGGGTGCCGGCCTCGGCCTCCCGTTCCGCAAGATGCGCGCGGCGGGCCGTTTCGGCTTCCTCACGCGTGCGTGATGCGGTTTCTTCCATCTCCCGCTGCAGGATGAGCTTTTCGCGGAAACTGCCGAGCGCCTGCGCCATGCGGCCGATCTCGTCCTTCCGGTCCTGATTGCCGATCTCCGCATCGAGACGGCCTGCGGCCACTTCGCCGGTCAATCCTGCAAGCTTTTCCAGCGGTGCGAACAGGCGCCGCGCGAAGAAGGCCGTCGCCGCGCACATGGCCGCCAGAACGCAAAGGCCGATCACGGCAAGCGTGCCGGCAATCGAAACCGAGCCCGCATTCAATTCGCTGCGCAGCATGCTTTCCACCGCGAGATATTTTTCCCCGGCAAAGGAGAAGGGGCGGGCATAGGCATTGGCCTCGCCATCGGCACGGTCGATCTTGGCAATCGTCATGCCCGTCGTATTCAGCGCCTGCCCATGGAAACCATAGATTGCCGGATCGAGGCCGACCAGCCTGTTACCCTCCACGCCGATAACCTTGCCATCGGCGGAAACGATTGCGGACTGTTCGGAACTGCCGGCCGTCACACCCTTTGTGAGGATCTGGCTGAAGACCTCTTCCTTGACCCGGAAGAGGACGATGCCCTTGAACGCGCCGAATTTGACGACCGGAACGCCGAAATAAATACCAGCCTCTTTCGTGGCGGCGTCGATGCGCAGGCCGGAGAAGCTGGTCTGCGCCACGTCGTTCACGGCCTTTTCGGCATTCGCGGCGCCGCGCGTGAAGGCCGCGCCGAGGCCGCTTTCCGCCCACGCGCTGCCGGTGACGGTTTCCCCGAAAGCCGTTCCCTTCAGGTAAGAGTAATAGACCGTGCCTGCAGGATCGATGAAGAGAACGTCGCTGAACGGCGTTCCCTGCAGATAACCGCCAATATCCGTCTGGGTTTTTTCATGGGTCGAATAATAAAAGCCGCTTGGGCTTTCCGGCTTGATCAGCTTTTCCTTTTCGCCGAAGGGGTTTTCCTTGACGAAGACGCGCTGCAGTTCCGCCTTCGCATCGCCGGAGTTCTTCTGCACGGTCGCCCAGCCGCTGCGCATGGAAACGACAGCCATTTGCAGGGATTCGATCTTGGCAATGGAATCCGCCTGCGTTTTCAGCTGCTCAAGACGCTCCTGAAGCATGTCGCCGCGAAAGACGAGAATGCTCTCCATGGATTTCGACGCCTGTTCTTCGAGAACGCCGCTGCTGCTTTGATAGCCGAGAAGTGTCAGAGCCCCGGTCGAGATCGCCATAAGCGCCAGGAAAATCGCCAGCACTTTGGTGGATATGGAATGAAAACGGTTCAGCATGGCCGATACAGCCCCCAATGCCGGATCAGTTCCCGCGCCATGCATGTGGCGCCACCGGATGGCTGATATGGCTCAAATATTATGCCGCGGATCATCATGTCCGCAGCTCCCCTTTTTTGATTTTGTGGGGGAACAATGCGGTACGCGGTTTAAGCAGAGGTAAATGCTGCACTGCAAATTTGATGAATGTTGTCGTTTTGTTCACTTATCGCTGGCAGGGTCGCAGCCGGAAAGATAAGGTGCCTCATGCAAAAGACGATTCGAATCATCGGCATTGACCCCGGATTAAGGCGCACCGGCTGGGGGGTGATCGACACCCTCGGCAACAGCCTGCGGTTTGTCGCCTCCGGCACGGTGACGTCGGACGGCGATATGGATCTGGCCTCCCGGCTCTGCCAGCTGCATGACGGGCTGGCGGATATTGTGCACAGCCACCAGCCCGACGAGGCGGCGGTGGAACAGACTTTCGTGAACAAGGATGCGGTTGCGACCCTGAAACTCGGCCAGGCGCGCGGCATCGCCATGCTGGTTCCGGCGCGCGCAGGGTTGCCGGTCTTCGAATATGCGCCGAACGCGGTGAAGAAGGCCGTCATCGGTGTCGGGCACGGCGAAAAGCAGCAAATTCACATGATGCTGAAAATCCTGATGCCGAAGGCCGAATTCAAGGGTAACGATGCGGCGGACGCGCTCGCCATCGCAATCTGCCACGCCCATAATCGCGGCGGTGACAGGATGCGGCGACTGCTGGCGGCCGGTTGAATATTTAAAGTCTCATTGCAGCGGGCGGCATCATGATCGGAAAACTGAAAGGCAGCATCGAGGAAATCGGCGCGGACTATGTGCTGGTGGATGTGCACGGCGTCTGTTACGTCGCCTATTGTTCGGCGCGCACGCTGTCGAAAATCGGCTCCGTCGGGGAAGCGGTGGTGCTGTTCATCGAAACCTATGTGCGTGAGGACCAACTGAAGCTCTTCGGTTTTCTATCGGCGCTGGAGCGGGAATGGTTCAACCTGCTGCAGAGTGTGCAGGGCGTGGGCTCAAAAGTGGCCTTGGCCGTTCTTTCCACGCTGTCGCCCTCCGAACTGGCCAATGCCATTGCGCTACAGGACAAAACGATGATCTCACGCGCGCCGGGCGTCGGGCCGAAGGTGGCGGTGCGCCTTGTGACCGAGCTGCGCAACAAGGCGCCGGCCTTCGCCGGAGAGGCTTCCGCCTCGATCGGCCTCAAGCAGGAGCTTGGCGAAGGCGTCGCATCCGCACCGGTGGCGGATGCCGTTTCCGCGCTCACCAATCTCGGCTATTCGCGCGACCAGGCCGCCAATGCGGTTGCCGCCGCGCTGAAGAACGGCGGGGAGGGCGGCGACAGCGCCAAGCTGATCCGGCTCGGGCTGAAAGAGCTTTCGCGTTGATGCGCTTAATGCTAAATTCCTTACAATGGGTGAAAAGTAAGAAAAGGGCAGCGGCATGGGCTTTCAGGTGACAATCACCTCCAAAGGGCAGATGACAGTTCCCAAGAACGTGCGCGAACAATTGAAAATCAAGCCCGGCGACAAATGTTACGCCTGGGTTCGTAACGGGGAGATGATCGTTGTCCCTCGTAATAAATCTCTTGCCGATCTGGCCGGAATTCTCGGTAAACCTCCGAATGGCAAAAAGCTTACCGTCGAGCAGATGAATGACGCGATTGGTGAGGGAGCCGTTGCGCGATACAAGCGTTCTACGGGTAAGACGGAAGACGAATGACCAGCCGTTTCGGAATAGACACGAATATTCTGCTCCGTATCGTGGTAGATGACGATGTCGAACAAAAAGAAACGGTGAAGCGTCTTCTTACACGGCTTGAGGACGGAGAAACCCTGCTTGTAAGTCTTGCTGTGATTTTGGAGACGGCGTGGGTACTAGGCCAGTTCTACGGTTATCCTAAAAGCACCGTTCTGGAGTTTTTCCAGCTTATGCTTGAGCGGCGGGAACTGGAAATTCCGGATTATGAGGCGATTGGCAATGCCATCGACATATGCCGGAATACAAATGCGGATTTTTCCGACGCAATTGTATCGGAAAGCAACAGGGTCAATGGCTGCGTGGCGACATATACGTTTGACAAAAAGGCTGCTCGCAAGCTGCCGGGAATGGAACTTCTGACATGAGTGATCCGGCAAGGCTGATCACCCCCGAAAAGCGCGGTGAGGATATCGACACCACCCTGCGCCCGCAGTCGCTGGACGATTTTACCGGCCAGGCGGAGGCCCGCGCCAATCTCAAGGTATTTATCGAGGCGGCCAAGAACCGTGGCGAAGCACTGGATCACGTGTTGTTCGTCGGCCCGCCCGGCCTCGGCAAGACCACGCTGGCGCAGATCATGGCCAAGGAACTTGGCGTCAACTTCAAATCCACCTCCGGCCCTGTCATCGCCAAGGCGGGCGATCTTGCTGCACTTCTGACCAATCTCGAGGAGCGCGACGTTCTTTTCATCGACGAAATCCACCGTCTCAACCCGGCGGTGGAAGAAATTCTCTATCCGGCAATGGAGGATTTTCAGCTCGACCTCATTATCGGCGAAGGACCGGCGGCGCGCTCGGTGAAGATCGATCTTTCCAAATTCACCCTTGTCGCCGCGACGACCCGTCTTGGGCTTTTGACGACGCCGCTGCGCGACCGTTTCGGCATTCCCGTCCGGTTGGCTTTCTACACTGTGGATGAGCTGGAACTGATCGTCCGGCGCGGCGCGCGGCTGATGGGGCTGAACATGACCGACGAGGGCGCGCGCGAGGTGGCAAGGCGTGCCCGCGGCACGCCGCGTATCGCCGGGCGGCTATTGCGCCGTGTGCGCGATTTCGCCGAGGTGGCGCGGGCGGAAGCCGTTACCCGCGAGATCGCCGATGAGGCTTTGACCCGGCTTCTGGTCGACAAAATGGGTCTCGACCAGCTCGACATGCGTTATCTCACCATGATCGCCGTCAATTTCGGCGGAGGCCCGGTTGGCATCGAAACCATCGCCGCTGGCCTTTCGGAGCCGCGCGACGCCATCGAGGATATCATCGAGCCCTATATGATCCAGCAGGGCTTCATCCAGCGCACGCCGCGCGGCCGTATTCTGACCGGCACGGCCTGGAAACATCTGGGCATGCAGCCGCCGAAGAATATCGAGGCGGCGCAGTTCCGGCTGACGCTGGAGGAGGATTGAGGGAACAAGCCCGGTGTACCGGCATTTGATCGTCTTTGGCACGGAGATGATCATGTCGGTGTATCGCAAGGGCACGAAGGTCCGGTGGAACTGGGGCAGCGGCACCGGTGAAGGTAAAATCGTCGAGACTTTCACGGATGATGTCGAACGCACCGTCGCCGGCTCCAGAATAAAGCGGAAAGCGAGCAGGCAGGAGCCTGCCTATCTGATCGAACAGGACGACGGCGCCAGGGTTCTGAAAAGCAGATCGGAGCTTGAGCGCGTCGATTGAACGACGCCGTCCTTCGGCGGCAATGGAGGAGCCTTCATGTCTTACGATCCGCTGCGGGTCTTCCGCAAACTCGCGCGCAACAACCGGCTGGCCAATTTTCGGCTGCATCAGGCCTGTCTTCAGCTTTCGCAGGAGGCGTTTGTGGCTTCCCGTGTGAGTTTCTTTCCGACGCTGCGCGCGACGCTGAACCACATATACACCGTTGACCTTTTTTATATTGATGCCCTGCAGGGCGGCACACTCGGCCTTGCCGCCTTTGCCGAAGAAGAGCCTTTCGCCACCATGGCGGATCTGCGTGTCGCCCAGATGGAGTTGGACGAGGTGCTTATCGCATTTGTCGACAGTCTCGATGAAGACGGCCTTGCGGCTAACGTCAATATTCACCGCGGCACGCGCATCCAGCAGGACCGCTGCGACGATATCCTGTCGCATCTCTTCCAGCACCAGACGCATCATCGCGGGCAGGCGCATGCGATGTTGTCCGGCACCGCGCTCAAGCCGCCGCAACTGGATGAATTCATTGTGGGAGATGACGCAAAAGCGAGAAAAGATGAGATGGATGCGCTAGGGTGGACGGAAACCGATTTGATGTTTCCAGCCCGCAGGTCAGCGCCATGACACACGATACCAAGCAGGACACCCGCATCCGCATGAAGTTCAAGCCGAAGCGCATTTTCCAGATGCGGGTGGCGGGACTGGCGTTTCGTGATGGACACGTGCTGGTGCACCGGGCGTCGCATGAAAAATTCTGGACCTTTCCGGGCGGCCGCGCCGAAATGGGCGAACGCTCCGAAGAAACGCTGGCGCGCGAAATGGTGGAAGAGCTTGGCGTCGAGGCCAAGATCGGGCGGCTTCTCTGGGCGGTCGAAAATTTTTTCCATTATGAAGGCAAGGACTGGCACGAACTCGGATTCTATTACCTGATGGACCTGCCGGAGACGCTGGCCTTTCATCCGACCGATATCATTCACCGCGTTCAGGATGGCGACAACGAGCTGGAGTTCCGCTGGGTCGCCGCAACCCGTCAGGCATTGACGGAGCTTGATATTCCGCCCTATTTCATTGCCGACGCAATAGAGCATCTGCCGAAGGCCACAAGACACCTCGTCTGGCATGACGGCGATCTGGACGATAAATGACCTCTGCCCCCAAACGCCACATGATCCGGCTGGACCGGAAACCGCAACTTTTCAGCATGCGCGTGGCGGCGCTGATCTTTCAGAACGGCCATGTTCTCGTCCAGCGCGGTGCGAAGGACAGTTATTGGGCCTTGCCCGGCGGGCGGGCCGAAATCGGCGAAAGTTCGCAGGAAACCATCATCCGCGAGATCGGCGAGGAGCTTGACCGGGATTGCTCGGTCGAACGTCTTCTCTGGTCGGCCGAAAGTTTTTTCGCCTATGACGATTTTGCGGCGCATGAACTCGGATTTTATTATCTCGTTTCGCTTCGCCAGCCCCTGCCGTTCCATGAAAGCGATATCGTGCATCGGGTGTTGGATGGCGTCGAGGTGGAGTTCCGCTGGCTGCCCGCGCAGCCTTCTGCGCTTCTGAAGAGCGATCTGAGGCCCCGTTTCATCGCGGAGCGTATCGAGGCGCTGCCGCAACGGCATGAGCATCTTATCGTCCGCGAAGGACGTTCCGATGCAGTTGAAATTCCCAAGGAGATAGTATGAGCGAGCTTGTGGTTTCGCTTTCGGGCGAGCTTATCGAACATGGCCACCGCCTGACGCAGCGTGTCTATTATGAGGATACGGATTTTTCCGGCCTCGTTTATCACGCGCGTTATCTGCATTTTCTTGAGCGCGGGCGCACCGATTACCTGCGTTGCCTCGGCTGCGAACAAAGCGCGCTTCTGACTGCCGATGAGGAAGGTCTTGTCTTCGTCGTTCACCGCATGGAGATCGATTTCAAGACGCCGGCGCGGATGGATGACGTGTTGACGATCACGACCATCACCGAGAAGGCCGGCGGCGCGAAAATGGTGCTCAATCAGGAAATCCGGCGCGGTGAAACGCTGCTTGTCGCCGCCAAGGTCATCATCGCCGTCATCAACGCCAATGGCCGGCCAAGGCGTCTTCCGGAGACGGTGGCGGAAAAATTCCTGAAGTAATTGGCGGCCCGGTCCAGTAAATCCATCCGGCGTGGCCTCGCTGTAACACTCCTTTAACCATAATGGTGTCTTACTTTAGCAACTGGCATTTGTGCGGCGCACGCCTTCCTTTCACCAAATTTATTGGCAAGTAAGGCTTACTGGCAAGTATCGGGGTATGGCTAAGGGGTTGGCGGCTGTTGCCGCAGGACTTCGAGCGTTAACACGCGTTTGAATCGCCCGGTCCCGTACCGGGCGTTTGGATTCGGGGATTGGATATTTATGGAACAGGCAGGTTTGGCAGCGGCGACGCACGATGTAAGTCTCTGGGCACTGTTTATGCAGGCGGGCCTCATCGTGAAGCTCGTGATGATCGGACTTATCGCCGCCTCGGTCTGGACGTGGGCGATCGTCTTTGACAAATATGTGAGCTTCGGCAAGGCAAGACGCCAGTTCGACCAGTTCGAACAGGTCTTCTGGTCTGGCCAGTCGCTCGAAGAGCTTTATCGCACGCTGGCGGAACGCCAGAATGGCGGTCTTGCGGCGATTTTCGTTTCCGCCATGCGCGAATGGAAGAAATCCTTCGAGCGTGGCGCACGCTCGCCCATCGGTCTGCAGATGCGCATCGACCGGGCGATGGACGTGACCATGGCGCGTGAAAGCGAACAATACGAGGCGCGCCTCGGTTCGCTCGCCACCATCGGTTCGGCCGGTCCCTTCATCGGTCTCTTCGGTACGGTTGTGGGTATCATGACCTCGTTCCAGGCGATTGCCGGTTCGAAGTCCACCAACCTTGCGGTCGTGGCGCCGGGTATCGCCGAAGCGCTTCTGGCGACGGCCATCGGCCTCGTCGCGGCTATTCCCGCGGTTATCGCCTACAACAAGTTCACGGCCGATGCGCACAAGCTTTCCGCCCGCATGGAAGGTTTCGCCGACGAGTTCTCCGCGATCCTGTCGCGCCAGATCGATGAAAAACTTCAGACGCGGCAGGCCGCCCAGTAAGCGGCCGCATGCTGTGCAGTAATTTGCCGCAAGGCAAAATGGAGTAGATGATATGGGTATGTCAGCAGGTGGCAGCGGCGGCGGTTCCGGTGGACGCCGGGGGCGCGGCGGACGACGCAGGGGCGGCGCGATCAGCGAGATCAACGTGACGCCGCTGGTCGACGTCATGCTCGTGCTGCTCATCATCTTCATGGTGGCGGCACCGATGATGACGGTCGGCGTGCCGATCGATCTGCCGCAGACATCCGCCAATGCGCTGAACTCGGACACGCAGCCGATCACCATTTCCGTCAACGCCAATGGCCAGATCCATCTGCAGGAAACGGAAATCCAGGCGGCCGAAGTGGCCGACAAGCTGCAGGCAATCGCCACGACAGGTTATAACGAGCGTATCTTCGTGCGCGCGGATTCCGTTGCCGCATACGGCGTCGTTGCCGATGTGATGGCGCGTATCCAGGCGGCGGGCTTCAAGAATATCGGCCTTGTGACCCAGCAGAAACAGGACAATTGACGTAAAACGATGAAGGGCAGCCTTACCACATCCGCGATCGTGCATGCGTCGCTTCTGGCTTTCGCCCTCGTTTCCCTGGGCTCGCCGGAGCCGCTTGACGTGTCGCAGGCCGAGGCCCTGCCGGTGGAACTGGTGCCCATCGAGGAGCTGAGCCAAATCCAGCAGGGCGACAAGAACGCGCCGAAAGCGGAAAAATCGGCCCCGGTCCCGACCACGCGGCCGGATATTGTCGAGAACGCCCAGAATGTCGGCAACAACACGGTCGATCTTGATGCGCCGCCGACGCCGACCACCAAGCCCAACGACAATATCAGCGCCGCCGCTCCGCCAAAGCAGGAAAAGCCGCAACCCGTCGTCGACACCAAGGCGAACGAGGTGAAGGAAATCGTCAAGGAAGAAACCTCGGCTCCGAAGCCGCAGGAAATGGCCGCCTTGCCGCAGACCAAGCCTGAGATCGCACCGCAGCCGAAGACGGAGCCGCCGCCGCAGGAAACCAAGGCCGAAGAGCCGCCGCCCGCGCAGCAGGAACCGGCCGAAATCCCCGTGCCGCAGAACGTGCCGCGTCCGAATTCCCGTCCCGAGCCACCGAAGCCGGAAGAGCCGAAGCAGGCCGAGACCAAGCCTGCCGAGCAGAAGCCCGCGGAAAAACCGGCCGAGACCAAGCCCGATCAGGCGAAGTCCACCGACAAGCCTTCCGACAAGAAGCCCGGCGAGAAGAAGCAGGAGACTGCGAAATCGGCTTCTTCGAAGGAAAGCGATTTTAACGCTGACGATATCGCCGCGCTTTTGAACAAGCAGGCCCCCTCGGGCGGCGGCGCCAAGCGCTCCACCCAGCAGGCCTCGCTTGGCGGCAAGAAGACGACGGGCGGTTCGACGCTCAGCCAGACGGAAATGGATGCGCTGCGTGGCGCGATCCAGAAGAACTGGCAGATCATTCCCGGCATGGCGGATGCCTCGGACGTTCGCGTCCGGGTCACCATGAAGCTCGACCGTGATGGAACCATCATCGGTCGGCCCGAGATCGAAGCGACCGGCGGTTCCGAAGGAACGCGTCGTGCTCTTTCCGGCGGAGCCTATCGCGCCATCATGCGTTCTGCTCCGTTCACCAACCTTCCTGCCGACAAATATGACGCATGGAACGAAGTTGTCGTGAACTTCGATCCCAGTGAATTGCTATGAATGCTGAAAGGCCTGGCAACATGAAGATATTTTCGCCGATCCGGCTGGTGCTCGCTGTCGCGGCCCTCATGTCGGTTTTCTCCGCACCGGCTTTTGCGCGGGTGGAAATCAACATCAACAAGGGCAATGTCGAGCCGCTGCCCATCGCCATTACCGACTTCATGTCGAGCGACGGCATCGGCGCGCAGGTTTCCGCGGTCATTGCCGCCGACCTGCAGCGTTCCGGCCTTTTCGCGCCGGTCAACAAGAACGCCTTCATCGAAAAGATCAGCAATCCGGATCAGCAGCCGCGTTTCGAGGACTGGAAGGTCATCAACGCACAGGCGCTCGTGACCGGCCGTGTCACGCGTGAAAGCGATGGCCGCCTGCGCGCCGAATTCCGCCTGTGGGATACGTTCGCCAACCAGCAGATGACTGGCCAGCAGTTCTTTACCCAGCCGGAAAACTGGCGTCGCGTCGCCCACATCATCGCCGACGCCATCTATGAGCGCATCACCGGTGAAAAGGGCTACTTCGACACCCGCGTCGTTTTCGTCTCTGAAAGCGGCCCGAAGACGGCCCGCAAGCGCCAGCTGTCGATCATGGACCAGGATGGCTTCAACGTCCGCAATCTCACCAACTCGAACGACATCGTCCTGACGCCGCGTTTCTCGCCGAACCGTCAGGAAGTGACCTACATGTCCTTCGAAGGCCAGCAGCCGCGCGTTTATCTGTTGCAGCTGGAAACCGGACAGCGCGAAGTCGTCGGTAATTTCCCCGGCATGACCTTCTCGCCGCGCTTCTCTCCGGATGGCCAGAAGGTCATCATGAGCCTGCAGCAGGATGGCAACGCCAATATCTACACCATGGACCTGCGCTCTCGCACCACGACGCGGCTGACGAACACGTCGGCGATCGATACGGCGCCGTCCTATTCGCCGGATGGGCAGCGCGTCGCCTTCGAAAGCGACCGCGGCGGCCGCCAGCAGATTTACGTCATGAATGCCGATGGTTCCGGCCAGCAGCGCGTTTCCTTCGGCGATGGTTCCTATTCCACGCCGGTCTGGTCGCCGCGCGGCGATCTGATCGCCTTCACCAAGCAGTCGGGCGGCAAGTTCTCGATCGGCGTGATGAAGACCGACGGTTCGGGCGAGCGCATCCTGACCAGCGGTTTCCACAATGAAGGCCCGACCTGGGCGCCGAACGGCCGCGTGCTGATGTTCTTCCGTCAGAACGCCGGTGCGGGCGGTCCGCAGCTCTATTCGATCGATCTTACGGGCTACAACGAGCAGCTCATCAAGACGCCGACTTTCGCTTCGGACCCGGCGTGGTCGCCGCTTCTGGACTGATATGACTGCCATGACGGCGCCGGTTCCTGCCGGCGCCGTCATGTTTTACTTGATACCACGGGGAAGTGCGCCTCTTTCTTGCCGCAAAGTGTTGTGAGGGAGCAAAAAAATGGGACATTTCCTTTCTGTTAACCATAAGCGTTTGCCGGCTATTAACCGCGATCAGTTAGTGTCCGGCAACGTTATTGAAATCCTAAGGAGAGACCGGCGATGAGCCGTACACACATTTCGGCACTCAGCCCCATGCAGAAACTGGCCCGTAACCCGGCTGTCATCGCCATGACGCTCGCGCTCGCTCTCGCAGGCTGCGCGAATAAGAAGAACATGCCGAACAGCGCCGGTGAACTTGGCCTTGGTGGCGCGGGCTCCGCAACGCCGGGCTCCCAGCAGGACTTCACGGTCAATGTCGGCGACCGCATCTTCTTCGATACCGACTCGACCTCTATCCGCGCTGACGCCCAGCAGACCCTGCAGCGCCAGGCTCAGTGGCTCGCCCGTTACCCGAACTACGCCATCACCGTTGAAGGCCATGCCGACGAACGCGGCACGCGCGAATACAACCTGGCGCTCGGCGCCCGTCGTGCGGCTGCAACCCGCGACTTCCTGGCTTCCCAGGGTGTTCCGGCAAACCGCATGAAGACGATCTCCTACGGCAAGGAAAAGCCGGTCGCCGTTTGCGACGACATCTCCTGCTGGTCGCAGAACCGCCGCGCCGTGACGGTTCTCGGTGGCGCGGGCATGTGATTGCCTGACGTTATTGTGATCTCGAATGAAAGGCGGTCTTTGGGCCGCCTTTTGTTTTTTTCATAGTTTGGCCGAAGTTAAGTTGCTTTTTCGGTTGATATGGAAAAAATCCGGCTTGCGCCATTCCGGTGCAAATCAGTTAAGGCAGGACGAATGAGATGAAGAAACTTGTCGTGGCGGGAATGCTGGGGCTTGCAGCCTGCACCGGCTTGAGCGGCATCGCCGTTTCGGGTCCGCTGTTCGGTGCGGGGGGTAGCTTCGGCACGATCAACTCTCAGCAGCAGCCCCCGGTCGTCCGGGTTCAGGCCAATGAAGCCTATCGGGTTCAGCAGCTTGAAGAACAGATCCGGCAGCTCAACGGCCGTATCGAGGAAATGAGCTTCCAGCTTCTGCAGATGCAGGAAACGATCCGCAAGGCGCAGGAAGACAATGAGTTCCGCTTCCAGGAACTGGAGAGCGGCAATGCCGGCGGCAAGGGTGCAAGCCCGACCGCTGCGCCGAAAAAGAAGGCGGAAGCCAGTCCGGTCAATCCGGCCTCACCGCCGACCGACGACGTTGCAACGATCATCGAAACGCCACCCGAGGGTGGCGCTTCCGTTTCTCCGTCTGCTCCCTCCACCACTCCTACAGGCGCACCGGGAGAGACGACGCTCGGCTCCATCGAGCTTGATTCCAAGGGAATGCCGGTTGGCGGCACGTTGAATCAAGGCGCTAATAATTCCTCCGCCGGCCTTCCGGGCGTCAGCACGGGCAATAGCCAGCGCAAGACGGATCCGGTGAATACTGCGGCGCTTACCAGCGAAGGCGATATTTATCAGGCCGCTTACGGCCATGTTCTTTCCGGTGACTACAAGCTGGCGGAACAGGGGTTCCAGCAATATCTGCAGGGTTATCCCAAGGGCACGAAGGCCGCGGATGCGAGCTTCTGGCTGGGCGAGGCGCAATATTCCCAGGGCAAGTTCAATGAGGCCGCAAAGACCTTCCTGAACGGCCATCAGGCCTATGGCAAATCTCCGAAGGCACCGGAAATGCTGATGAAGCTCGGCATGTCGCTTGCCGCTCTCGACAATACCGAAACCGCCTGCGCCACGCTGCGCGAGGTGCCGAAGCGTTATCCCAATGCTTCCAAGACCGTGCTGAGCAAGGTTGCCAGCGAACAGAAACGGCTGAGCTGCTGATTTTTCCCTGCGATCGCGGGTATTTCCATGCCGGTTGATGCCCGCATTCTGAACGAAAAGACTGTTGCGCCGCTCGCGGCGGCAAGGTCTTTTGTCGAAAATCTCCACACACCCGCCCATATCCTCGTCGCAATCTCCGGAGGCAGTGATTCCACCGGTCTGTTGCTGGCCTTGCATGAGGCAATGGCGGAGATGGATCGGGATGGCTTGCGCCTTTCCGCCGTCACCGTAGACCATGCGCTGAGAGCGGAATCCGCCGATGAGGCGCGCAAGGTGGCGATGCTCTGCGCCGAACTCGGCATCCCCCACGTTACCCGCCGATGGGACGGTGCCAAACCGGCCTCCGGCCTTTCCGAAGCCTCCCGGCTTGCCCGCTATCGCCTGATTGCCGAGGTCGCCCGCGAGACCGGCGCCGATCTTGTCGTGACAGGACATACAATCGGCGACCAGCGCGAAACCGTGGCGATGCGCGCCGCCCGTAGCGGCGGCTCTGACAATCTCGGTCTCTCCGGCATGGCGGATGCGGTCTTATACGATGGCCGCCACTGGATCATGCGGCCGTTCCTGATGTGTGAGAGGCAGGCGATCCGTGACTATGTGTCCTCCCGCTCGCGTGGCTGGTTCGACGATCCGAGCAATGAAAATACCCGATATGAGAGGGTGCGAGTACGGCAGGCGCTTCCCGTTTCTGCCGTCCGGATCGATGCGGAAACCTCTCTCAAAAGACAGGCGCTTTCCGAAACAACGGCCGCTTTCCTGCGCGGTCACACACAGGTTTTAAACGCTGCGCTCGTCAGATTGGCCGGCGATGGCGTCGATCCCGATCTTCCCGAGTTCCGGCATGGGCTGGCGGCGCTGATCGCCACCCTTGGCGGAAGGGCATATTTTCCGGCCGCAAGCAGCATGGAACGCGTTCTGCGGTTTCTCAAGACGGCTGAACGCGGGCGACTGACGGTCGGTCGCGTCCTGCTCGATCGCCGGCGGGACGGGCTCTATATGTTCCGCGAGCAGCGAAACCTGCCGGAGCTTGATATTGGCGCAAATGACCGAGGGCTGTGGGACGATCGTTTCCTCGTAAAGAACGGATCGGCTTTTCCAGTCCATGTCGAAGCGCGCAGGGCCAGCGATGCTGCGGAAGCGGCCGCGCTTTTTCCGTCAGTACCGGCCGGGGTGGCGAAGCAGGCGATGGCGGGGCTGCCGCAAATTGCCGCAGCGGCCGATGAGCCGGGTTCGCGGGCGGATGCCCTCACCATCACGCCGCGGTTCGCACCTTTCGATCTTTTCCTGTCGCGTTTCGACCTTGAGTTGGCGAATGCAATCGCCAATTTATTCGGGCGGACGGCATATCCACAGCCCCCGGTTTAAATCCGGCCTCTTTTTCGTGAATTGCCTTGGAATAGTTTTTACACCAAAACGCATCAGATAATGCGCTTTGCCTTGGCAACGGCAGATGTCGTCCTTATGTTAGGGGCACGTAAGAGCGGGCAGCAGATATGCCCGTGTGAGTTCGGGGAGTTCGATGAACCCAAATTTCAGAAATTTCGCCTTGTGGGCCGTGATTGCCCTCTTGCTGATCGCATTGTTCAGCATGTTCCAGACATCGCCGACGCAAACGGGTTCGCGGGAAATTCCGTATTCCCAGTTTCTTCGCGATGTGGATTCCGGGCGAGTTCGCGACGTGACCGTCACCGGTAACCGGGTTCTCGGAACCTATACCGAAAACGGCACGGCCTTTCAGACCTATTCCCCCGTCATCGACGACAGCCTGATGGAGCGCTTGCAGAGCAAGAACGTGACCATCGTGGCGCGTCCCGAAAGCGACGGTTCCTCCGGTTTCCTGAGCTATCTCGGCACGCTTCTGCCGATGTTCCTCATTCTCGGCGTGTGGCTGTTTTTCATGCGGCAGATGCAGGGCGGCTCGCGTGGTGCGATGGGCTTTGGCAAATCCAAGGCCAAGCTTTTGACGGAAGCCCATGGCCGCGTGACGTTCGATGACGTTGCAGGCGTGGACGAAGCCAAGCAGGACCTCGAGGAAATCGTTGAATTCCTGCGCGATCCGCAGAAGTTCCAGCGCCTTGGCGGTAAAATTCCGCGTGGTGTGCTGCTCGTCGGCCCGCCCGGTACGGGTAAGACGCTTCTGGCGCGTTCCGTCGCCGGCGAAGCCAATGTGCCGTTCTTCACCATTTCCGGTTCGGATTTCGTGGAAATGTTCGTCGGCGTCGGCGCAAGCCGTGTGCGTGACATGTTCGAGCAGGCCAAGAAGAATGCGCCCTGCATCATCTTCATCGACGAAATCGACGCCGTCGGCCGCCATCGCGGCGCCGGTCTTGGCGGCGGTAACGACGAGCGCGAGCAGACGCTGAACCAGCTGCTGGTCGAGATGGACGGTTTCGAGGCGAATGAAGGCATCATCCTCATCGCCGCCACCAACCGTCCTGATGTTCTTGACCCGGCACTTCTGCGTCCCGGCCGTTTCGACCGTCAGGTCGTCGTGCCGAACCCGGATATTGTCGGCCGCGAGCGCATCCTCAAGGTGCATATCCGCAACGTGCCGCTGGCGCCGAATGTCGACCTCAAGGTTCTGGCCCGAGGCACCCCCGGTTTCTCGGGTGCGGACCTGATGAACCTCGTCAACGAAGCTGCCCTCATGGCCGCCCGCCGCAACAAGCGCGTCGTCACCATGCAGGAATTCGAAGACGCCAAGGACAAGATCATGATGGGTGCGGAACGCCGCTCCTCCGCCATGACCGAGGCCGAGAAGAAATTGACCGCCTACCACGAAGCCGGCCATGCCATCACCGCGCTGAAGGTTGCCGTGGCCGATCCGTTGCATAAGGCGACGATCATCCCGCGCGGTCGCGCGCTCGGCATGGTCATGCAGCTGCCGGAAGGCGACCGTTACTCCATGAGCTACAAGTGGATGGTGTCGCGTCTCGTCATCATGATGGGTGGCCGCGTTGCCGAGGAACTGACCTTCGGCAAGGAAAACATCACCTCCGGCGCGTCTTCGGATATCGAGCAGGCCACCAAGCTTGCCCGCGCGATGGTTACGCAATGGGGCTTCTCCGATGCTCTCGGCCAGGTCTCCTATGGTGAAAACCAGCAGGAAGTCTTCCTCGGCCATTCCGTCTCGCAGTCGAAGAACGTCTCCGAGGCGACGGCCCAGACCATCGATACGGAAGTTCGCCGCCTGATCGACGAGGCTTATGGCGAGGCGCGCCGCATCCTGACCGAAAACCACGATGGTTTCGTTGCGATTGCCGAGGGTCTGCTTGAATACGAAACCCTGACGGGTGACGAGATCAAGGCCCTGCTGAAGGGTGAGAAGCCCGCCCGCGATCTGGGTGACGATTCTCCGGGCAGCCGTGGTTCGGCAGTGCCGAAAGCCGGCACCAAGAAGGACGGCCCGAGCGAAGCAAAGGGTGACGGTGAGGCCGAAGGCGGCATGGAGCCGCAGCCGCATTGATTGTTCGCGCAAGCTAAAAATTGTAAAAGGCCATCCGGGTTTCCGGGTGGCCTTTTCATTTTGGTAACAAGATATAAGCCATTTTTGCGCTAATTTACGTGCTGTTTATCGTGGTTTGTGGCATCTAGCCAAAAACGCTTCCGGCTGTTTTCAGCTTTTGCCGGAATGCTGGAAAAGATTTGGAGTTCAAATGGCACGCCGTTATTTCGGAACCGATGGTATCCGCGGACAATCGAACGTATTTCCCATGACGCCTGATCTGGCGATGCGTGTGGGCATTGCGGTCGGGACGATCTTCCGCCGTGGCCATCATCGCCATCGCGTGGTCATCGGCAAGGATACGCGTCTTTCCGGTTATATGCTGGAAAACGCGCTGGTCGCCGGTTTCACCGCCGCCGGTCTCGATGTCTTCCTGCTCGGCCCCATTCCGACGCCCGCCGTCGCCATGCTGACCCGCTCGCTGCGCGCCGATATCGGCGTGATGATCTCGGCCTCGCACAATCCCTTCTCCGATAACGGCATCAAGCTTTTCGGACCGGATGGTTACAAGCTCTCCGATGAGCTGGAACTGGAGATCGAGGACCTTCTCGACAAGGATATCTATGCGCAGCTTGCCAAGCCGAGCGAGATCGGCCGCGCCAAGCGTGTGGATGGCGACATCTACCGTTATATCGAATTCGTCAAACGCACCCTGCCGCGCGATGTGACGCTGAGCGGACTGCGGATCGCCATCGACTGCGCCAATGGCGCGGCCTACAAGGTGGCGCCCGCTGCGCTCTGGGAACTCGGCGCGGAAGTCGTCACCATCGGCAATGAGCCGAACGGCATCAATATCAATCTGGAATGCGGCTCTACCCACCCGGAAGCGCTGCAGAAGAAGGTGCATGAAGTACGGGCCGATATCGGCATCGCGCTCGATGGCGATGCGGATCGTGTCATCATCGTTGACGAGCGCGGCGAGATCGTCGATGGCGACCAGCTGATGGCCGTCATCGCTGATAGCTGGGCTGCCGACAACACGCTGCGCGGCGGCGGTATCGTGGCGACCGTCATGTCGAATCTCGGTCTTGAACGCTTCCTGGGCGACAAGGGCCTTACCCTTGCCCGTACCAAAGTGGGCGACCGTTATGTCGTCGAACACATGCGTAACCACAATTTCAACGTTGGCGGCGAGCAGTCCGGCCATATCGTGCTGTCGGACTATGGCACGACGGGCGATGGTCTTGTTGCGGCCTTGCAGGTTCTCGCCAAGGTCAAGCGCTCCGGCCTCACGGTCAGCGAAGTCTGCCGCAAGTTCGAGCCGGTGCCGCAGCTTTTGAAGAATGTCCGTATTTCCGGCGGCAAGCCGCTGGAAAACCCTGTCGTGCAGCAGGCGATTGCGGATGCGGAAAGCGCATTGGCCAATAATGGCCGCCTCGTCATCCGTCCCTCCGGTACGGAGCCGCTGATCCGCGTCATGGCAGAAGGCGACGACAGCGCGAAGGTGGAGCAGATCGTCAACGATCTCGTCGGCGTCATCGCCAATGCCCGCTCGGCGGCGTGAACTTCCGCAACAGTAACGCCTGAAAAAGCCGGCTCCGCAGCCGGCTTTTTCTTTGAGTATTTCCTAATAAATATAGTGAATGATCGTGGTTAATCGGGACTTAACCATTTTACGCCAATCTCCGTGACTGAACAGTTCACTGGCATCTGCTGCCGAAACCGCACGTGCCTCTTCTGGAGTGGAAGTCATGAAAAACGCCCTGGCCGGATTTCTGGCCGTCCTGTTGACCGGTACCAGCGCTATCGCTGCCGATCTTTATCAAGCCGAGCCCGCACCGGCCTATGTCGAGGCCCCCGAAGTCGAGATTACCCAGGCAAGCGGCTGGTATCTGCGCGGTGACGTCGGTTATTCTTTCAACAAGCTGCGCGGCGCTCACTATTATCAGGGCGGCCCCGGCGGCTATCTAGCGGATTTCGAAACCGCGAAGATCAAGGACAGCTACATCATCGGCGCCGGCGTCGGTTATCAGTTCAACAACTATTTCCGCAGCGACTTAACCTTCGACTACATGGGTAAGTCGGACTTCCGTGGCTCTACTCGTGGCTATTGCGGCAACGGTGCTGACTGCGTCTCGACGGACCTGAGTGCGCTGAGGGCCTACACGCTGATGGCGAACGCCTATGTCGATCTTGGCACTTATGGCCGTGTCACGCCTTACGTGGGTGGCGGTATCGGCGCATCCTATGTGAAATGGGACAAGCTGCGTAACACGTCCTGTGCAACGGACGGATCTGGCTACTGCGACCCCACCACGGAACATGGCGGCAAGGGCAAATGGCGCTTCGCCTACGCTCTGATGGCCGGCGCATCCATCGACGTCACCTGTAACCTGAAGGCCGATATCGGCTATCGTTTCCGCCATATCAACAAGGGCGATATGTTCGCTTATGAGAATGGCGGCGGTCCGGGCCGTGACAAGGGCCTTTATTCGCATGAAGTGCGCGTCGGTGGCCGTTATGTCTTCAACGGCTGCGATACCGCGCAATACATGCCGCCCGCCGATATTCCGTTGCAGCCTGCCGTTTATAAATAAACGTCACGCACCGCTGGTACTTTCAGACCGTCCGCATCCTCCGGGTGCGGGCGGTTTTGTTTTACCGGCATCTGACACGGGGCATGACGCATATGGACCAAAATTCTTCTGCGTAGCGACATATTCCGCTTGACTGGGATCGGCGAGAGGAATAGCAACGGCGTCAGGACACTCCACCCTAACGTGGAGCGCCTATCTGGAAGGGTAGTCAAATGACAGATATCGTGAAGCCGGACGTCCGTCCGGGCAATGCGCATTTTTCCTCTGGTCCCTGCTCGAAGCGTCCCGGTTGGTCGCTAGATGCTCTCTCCGATGCGCCGCTCGGTCGCTCGCATCGCGCCAAGGTTGGCAAAGCCAAGCTGAAGCAGGCCATCGATCTCACCCGTGAAGTTCTGAACGTTCCTGCCGATTATCGCATCGGTATCGTTCCGGCATCTGACACCGGCGCCGTTGAAATGGCGCTCTGGTCGCTGCTCGGTGAACGCGGCGTCGATATGCTCGCCTGGGAAAGCTTCGGCGCTGGCTGGGTCACCGACGTCGTCAAGCAGCTGAAGCTGAAGGACGTCCGCAAATTCGAGGCCGATTACGGCCTGCTGCCGAACCTTGCCGAAGTCGATTTCGACCGTGATGTCGTCTTCACCTGGAACGGTACCACCTCCGGCGTTCGTGTTCCCAATGCCGATTTCATCCCGGCTGACCGCAAGGGCCTGACCATCTGCGACGCCACTTCGGCGGCCTTCGCACAGGACATGGATTTTACGAAACTCGACGTCGTCACCTTCTCCTGGCAGAAGGTTCTGGGCGGTGAGGGCGGCCATGGCGTCATCATCCTTTCGCCCCGCGCTGTCGAGCGTCTCTTGAGCTACGCGCCGGCATGGCCGCTGCCGAAAATCTTCCGCATGGTTTCCGGCGGCAAGCTGATCGAAGGCATCTTCACCGGCGAAACCATCAACACCCCGTCCATGCTCTGCGTTGAAGATTATATCGACGCGCTGCTGTGGGCGAAGAACCTCGGTGGTCTCAAGGCGCTGATCGGCCGTGCCGATGCCAATGCCAAGGTTATCTACGACTTCATCGAGAAGAATAACTGGATCGCCAACCTGGCCGTCAAGCCGGAAACCCGCTCCAACACCTCCGTCTGCCTGAAGATCGTCGATCCCGAGGTGCAGGCGCTGGATGTAGCCGCGCAGGCTGATTTCGCCAAGGGTGTTGTCGCCCTGCTCGAAAAGGAAAATGTCGCCCTCGATATCGGCGCTTACCGTGACGCCCCGTCCGGTCTGCGCATCTGGGCCGGCGCGACCATCGAGACGGCGGATATGGAAGCCGTCATGCCCTGGCTCGCCTGGGCCTACCAGACGCAGAAGGCAGCACTTTCCAAGGCTGCCGCCTGATTTTGATACCGGCCCTGCGCTGATGCAGGGCCGCATATTCCCCGCTTTCAAAACTGCACCGTTTTTCAAGGAGCCCGTGAACCATGGCACCTCGCGTACTCGTATCCGACGAACTGTCGGAAACCGCCGTCCAGATCTTCCGCGATCGTGGCGTCGAAGTCGATTTCCAGCCGAAGCTCGGCAAGGACAAGGACAAGCTTGCCGAAATCATCGGTAACTACGATGGTCTCGCCATCCGCTCCGCCACCAAGGCAACGGAAAAGCTGATCGAGGCGGCGACCAACCTCAAGGTCATCGGCCGCGCCGGCATCGGCGTCGACAATGTCGATATTCCGGCCGCCTCGCGCCGCGGTATCATCGTCATGAACACGCCTTTCGGCAACTCCATCACGACAGCGGAACACGCTATCGCGCTGATGTTCGCCGTCGCCCGCCAGCTTCCGGCCGCTGACAGCTCCACGCAGGCCGGCAAGTGGGAAAAGTCGAAATTCATGGGTGTCGAAATCACCGGCAAGACGCTTGGCGTCATCGGCGCCGGCAATATTGGCTCCATCGTCTGCTCGCGTGCACTCGGCCTCAAGATGCATGTTCTGGCCTATGACCCCTTCCTGTCGCCGGAACGCGCGCAGGAAATGGGCGTGACCAAGGTTGAGCTGGACGAGCTGCTGGCGCAGGCTGATTTCATCACTCTGCACGTGCCGATGACCGATAAGACGCGCGGCATTCTCAATGCAGAGAACCTTGCCAAGACCAAGAAGGGCGTGCGTATCGTCAACTGCGCCCGTGGCGGTCTGGTGGATGAAGCGGCCCTTGCAGATGCCATCAAGTCCGGCCATGTCGCTGGCGCCGGTTTCGACGTGTTCGAAGTCGAGCCCGCCACCGAGAGCCCGCTTTTCGGCCTGCCGAACGTCGTCTGCACGCCGCATCTCGGTGCTTCGACCACGGAAGCGCAGGAGAACGTCGCCCTTCAGGTTGCCGAGCAGATGTCGGACTACCTCGTCAAGGGTGCGGTTTCCAACGCCATCAACATGCCGTCGATCACGGCTGAGGAAGCACCGCGCCTGAAGCCGTTCATCCGTCTCGCGGATGTTCTGGGCTCTTTCGTCGGTCAGGTGCAGGAAAGCGCCACCAAGGAAATCGAAATCCTTTATGACGGCGCAACCGCCAGCATGAACACCAAGGCACTGACCAGCGCCCTGCTGGCCGGCCTGATCCGCAGCCAGGTTGCGGATGTGAACATGGTTTCGGCCCCGGTCATGATCAAGGAAAAGGGCATCATCCTCTCCGAGGTCAAGCGCGACAAGACCGGCGTTTACGACGGCTACATCAAGCTGACGGTCAAGACGGAAAACCAGATCCGCTCGGTTGCCGGCACGGTGTTCTCGGATGGCAAGCCGCGCTTCATCCAGATCAAGAACATCAACATGGATGCCGATGTCGGGTCGCACATGATCTACATCACCAACACCGACGTTCCCGGCATGATCGGCTTTATGGGCACCACGCTCGGCGAGGCTGGCGTCAACATCGCCAACTTCCAGCTCGGCCGTGAAAAGGAAGGCGGCGACGCCATCGCACTTCTTTATGTCGATGGCCCGGTTTCCGAAGTCGTGCTCGACAAGCTGCGCGCCAACCCGGCGATCCGCCAGGTCAAGCCGCTGACCTTCAACGTCGACTGATCTTATCGTTCCTCCCAAGGGGACAATAAGGCCCGGCGCAGGGGAGACCCTGTGCCGGGTTTTTCGTTTTTCCAGTGTCTGTTTCGTCGTAAAATAAGGACGACTATCGCATTGGTTGCATATCACAAAAAATTTAAGCCAAGTGGTCTAAAAATGATGATCATGAGTTGCTATATCGCCTGCTGACATGCCGCTCATGGGAGGGCGGCCAACAGGAGATAACGATGTTTGCTGCCTTTCGGCGCTTCAAGGGTTTGTTCGCAGTCGCCGCGCTTGGTATCGCGGTGTCTTTCGTGGCGGTTGATATGGCGGAAGCGCGTCGCGCCAGCGGCGGTTTCGGCAGCCGCGGCACGCGGACCTATTCCGCTCCGCCTTCGACCAGCACCGCACCTGGCCAAACCGCGCCGATCAACCGCAGCATGACGCCCAACACCAATCAGGCAGCGCCGAGCGCTGCTCAGCCCGCCCGTCCGGGCGCGCAGGCGCCGCAGCAGAATCGCGGCCTGTTCGGCGGCATGATGGGTGGTTTGATGGGCGGCCTGTTGATGGGCGGTCTGTTCGGCATGCTGCTGGGTGGCGGTTTTGGCGGCATGGCCGGTTTCTTCGGCATGCTGTTGCAGGTGGCGCTGATCGGTCTTCTGGTCATGCTCGCCATGCGTTTCTTCGCCTCGCGCCGTCAGGGCCAGCCCGCTTATGGCTCGGCCGGCGGGTCGCAGCGCACGGATCATTCCGGTTCCTCCTATAATGGCGGTTCGCAGGCGGGTTCTGCCGCATCCTCGTTCAAGATTCCGAAGATCGGCGCGCTGGCCGGCGCTGCGGGCGGTGTGGCCGCCACTGCCGCAACGGCAAAGCCTGCGCCTCATGCCAACGCCATGTCGGAAGGTGATGAAATCGGCATTACCCAGGGCGATCTCGAAACTTTCCAGAAAATGCTGGAAGACGTGCAGGCCGCCTATGCCGCCGAGGATTATGGCACATTGCGCAAGCTGACGACGCCGGAAGCCATGTCTTACCTCGCGGAAGAACTGAGCGACAACGCCACGAGCGGCGTGAAAAACGACGTGCGCGATGTGACGCTGCTACAGGGCGATGTTGCCGAAGCATGGCACGAAGAGGGCCAGGATTATGCAACGGTGGCGATGCGCTACTCCGCCATCGACGTGATGCGCGACCGCACCTCCGGCAAGGTGATCGAAGGCGACGAGCACCAGCCTTCTGAAGCGGTGGAAATGTGGACCTTCGTTCGCCGCCCCGGAAAAGACAACTGGCAGGTGGCCGCTATTCAGGCGGCTGCCTGACGAATCGGAACGTGTTTAACGGATAAAGGCCCGGCGGTTTGGTGACCGCCGGGCCTTTGCTCGTCTCACTTCCAGAAAGCATGGTCACGCCGACGCTCGCTCCGCCAAGGGGACAGCAAGATGCGGTCAAAAAACGACTGATAAATCTAACGGGTGATATCTCCCCCGCTCATCGGCGGTGAATTCCGCTTCGCCCTGCTATGCAAGGCTTTGAGCCCTTCTTGTCGCGGCATGTTGCCCGCGCATGGCTCATCCGCTTCACGGAATTGCCTTTTTTTATTCATCCGGCATTCAGTCCCTGCATCCTAACCAGAATGCATACACGTCAATGTGACTTTTCGCGCCGGTTCTAAACCGCTTTGGAAAGGGAACCTCAGGCGCAAAACAGCGTTGACAATCCAATCCCCGGCCCCTCCCAAGCCGGGCTGGGTGGCTGGGCAATGCAGGCCCTGCGAGAACGGAGAGCTATCGAGATGAAACGCTTTGACCTGATCGACGGGATGCGCGGTTACTTCCTCGTCTTCATGCTGATCAACCATCTGGTGTTTGCCGGGGGCTTCTGGCTGGTGGAAATCAATCACCGGCAGTTTGCCTTTGTCGAGGACGCCCAGGGCTTCGTGTTCCTGTCCGGCCTGCTGATCGGCATGGTTTATGCGCGCAAGATGATGAAATACGGCTATGATGCCGGCAAGCAGATGATCTGGAACCGGGCGCTGGAACTCTATCGTTACGCGATGGGTCTCGTCATCGCCGTGCTGTTCTTCCGCATGGTCATCCCGCATGCACCCTATATCTGGTACAACTGGCTCGGCATGACGTCGTTCGACGATCCGCTGCGACTGGCGGCGATTGCGACATTCCTGTTCCAGCCGACCTTCATGGATATTCTGCCGCAATATATCGTCTACATGATCTTTGCGCCGGTGCTGGTGAAGCTCTGCCTCGATGGCAAGTGGGCCTATGTCATGGCCGGCTCCCTGCTGGTCTGGATGGCCGGCCAGCTTGGCCTGCAGCAGATCGTGACGACCCCGCTCAACGAACTCGTGAAGGGTGCGGACGAGCAGGGCATTCGCGTCAGCTTCAACCTGCTCGGCTGGCAGCTCGTATTCTATTCAGCGCTGGTGATGGGCGCGATGACGGCGCAGAACCGCATCCCGTGGAAGGCGATCTTCTCGCCTGAGCACACGTGGCTGCCGAAGGCGGCGCTCGTCATCTGCCTGTTCTTCATGCCGCTGCGCATCGCGACAGCCTGGGGCCTGATGCCGGAATTCATGATGGGCAAATTTTCCACCATGGAAATCCGCGCCGATTTCGGCCCGGTCTATCTCATCAACTTCCTCGCTGTCGGCGTCGGCCTGACGTGGCTGGTGATCGCAGGTCCGAAGCACCACCGTCCGCTCGTGCGTTCCATCGCCGAAAGCGTCATCTGGGTGCTGTCGCTGAAGTTCCTGCAATTGCTCGGCCGCCATTCGCTGCAGGTCTATGTCTGGCACGTGGCGATCGTTTATGGCGTCTATTATCTGGATGGCCGCACGGCGGAACTGTCTCAGCTCAACAAGACGCTGATCGCCTTCACGGCTATTGGGTTGCTGGCCCTGCCAGCCCTGTGGCGGGAGCGCGACAAGTGGTTCGGCAGCAGCGGCCAGAAGACGGCCGGCGCCTGAGGGCCGGGTCCCAGCCCGAATCTGACGGCTTTGCGGGGCGGTTTTCCGCCCCGTACTTGCGTGCGCGGCCATTCCTTTCTATATGCAGCCCTTAAATCCGCAGGATGACGAGACAGGACGGCCCGATTGATGGCCAGGTTTCTCGCGGCGGATGACCGACAGGCGGCGGGGCCTTTACCCCCGTTATGACTGACGATGGGAAAAAACGTGAATACGCTCGATTTTGACAAGAGGCCGGAAGATACCCGGATCGTTGTCGCCATGTCCGGTGGCGTCGATTCTTCGGTGGTGGCCGGTATCCTCAAGCGCGAGGGTTATGATGTCCTCGGCATTACCCTCCAGCTCTATGACCACGGTGTTGCCGTGCACCGCGCGGGCTCCTGTTGCGCGGGGCAGGATATAGACGATGCGCGCCGGGTCTGCGAAACGCTCGGTATTCCCCACTACGTGCTGGATTACGAAGCGCGGTTCCGCGAAACCGTCATCAACCCCTTTGCCGAAGCCTATGCGATGGGCGAAACGCCGATCCCCTGCGTGGCCTGTAACCAGACGGTAAAATTCGCCGATCTGCTCGCCACCGCGCAGGAGCTCGGCGCCGATGCGCTGGCGACCGGCCATTACATTCGTTCGCGTCCCAATCCCGTTTCCGGTCAGCCGGGGCGGCGTGCGCTTTATCGGCCGATCGACAGCGACCGTGACCAGAGCTGGTTCCTGTTCGCCACGACGCAGGAGCAGATCGACTATCTGCGCTTTCCGCTCGGCGGCCTCTCCAAGGCTGAAACACGGGCACTGGCGGAAGATATGGGTCTTGTCGTCGCCAAGAAGGCTGACAGTCAGGACATCTGTTTCGTCCCGCAGGGCAAATATACCGATATCATCAACAAGCTGAAGCCGAATGCGGCATTGGCAGGCGATATCGTCCATCTCGACGGGCGCGTGCTCGGCCGCCACGATGGTATCGTGCATTATACGATCGGCCAGCGCCGAGGCATTGGTGTCGCGACGGGGGAGCCGCTTTATGTCGTGCATCTCGATGCACGCGGCCGCCGGGTCATCGTTGGCCCGCGCGAGGCGCTGGAAACCCGCCGGGTCTATCTGCGTGACATGAACTGGCTGGGTGACGGCGAGCTGGCGAACGATGCAGGGCAGGGCTTTGCCTGTTTCGCCAAGGTGCGCTCCACCCGCCCGCCGACGGAAGCGATGCTGCATGCGGACGAAAACGGTATCTATGTGGACCTGATGACCGGAGAGGCCGGTGTCGCTCCCGGTCAGGCCTGCGTGCTTTATTCCGCACCGGGGGCCGATGCCCGCGTTTACGGCGGCGGTTTCATCGAACGGTCGGAACGCTCGGCGGAAGCCGAGGCGTCGCTGAAGGCGCTTCTGGAAAAGCCGGTTGCCGCCTGAAACCATTCGCTTTTTGCAGCGATGCGGAAAGCGAATTTTTTGCGCATCTTGCGCTTGACACCTTGGGGAGCGGCACCTTATAAGCCGCTCATCCTGATGGAACGGCCGGTCACATGACTGTCACGTTTCCCCTGTGGCGGGGTAGCTCAGGTGGTTAGAGCAGCGGAATCATAATCCGCGTGTCGGGGGTTCAAGTCCCTCTCCCGCTACCACTTTCCTTCATGCGAAAAATCCAAACCGAACGATTATGCGCCCATGTTTCATTGTACCCTGTAGCGCGTTTTCGGAATTTTGACACGAGAAATCGGAATTCGTGACAATTCCGAAAGGGGCGTCAAACTCCAATTGAAGACGCTTTAAGTGGCCTTCGAAGCGGTCTTGATTACTTCTTATCGGGCAGAGTTCCGAAAATGCGAAGGCAAACTGTTTCAACCGTTGGGAGGGTTCCTGTCGCCACAAAGGTCTGCCCTCTGCCCTTCGTCGTCATAGATTGATCGATTTGGGGTTCGTATGGGTCCGCGCTCATAGCGGCGAGGATGCGGTTATCATTGTCTAGGAAAACAAAGTCGCCAGAAACCCGGACGGTTTGTGTGCTCCGATTGGCAATTGAGTAAGTCGTTTCCAACTGCGTCATATCGGACAAAATATCCTTCACTTCCCTCACCGAGAAATTGTTTACGGTGAACCCGCCTTCGTCTACCGAAAACTTTTGAAATTCCGACATCGGCATGCAGATTGCCGAGGAAGGCGTCGCTTGCGACGCGCGGTAAGGCGCATCTTCGGCTCCCGCACTCAAAGGCACAGCGGCCAACAGGATCGACAGTGAAGAATGACGCTTGAATGTCGACAAGACAAATCCGCCAGCGAAGATGAAAATAAACTTGAGAAAGCTCGTCATTGTGTCCCTTCGCCGATGTCATAGCACGCTGGTTGTAACGAGTTAGAAATGACCCGTACAGAGGAGCTACGTGGGCAAAAACAAGCTTGCCAGCCTGCGCTGCCGAAGAGGGTAAGCAGCGCAGATCGGGTCGTCTAAATCAATTGCCGGCTTCGAGGGCGGCAATTCGCTCGGCTAGATTTTTCATGCTTCCGTACTTCGAGATCACGTCACCGTCGGGCGTAACTATGACGAGGTTCTCCGTGTTCTGAGCATTCGTGATCCTGATGCCGGATGGCCCCGCCTGGACAACCAGATGACCGTCGAAGAACTGGTCACGGTAAATGGCGGCGTCATGTTTTCCGTTCTGCCTGAACGTGATCCTGTTTTGAGGCGATACGATCATCGCAGAATCAGAGAAGGACGAACCTCGGAAGTCAATGCCGAAGGCGGCTTGCTGGTGCCCGACGCCGATAACGGTTCCATCAGCCGAGATGCTCTCCGGAGAAATCGTCAGGCCATTTTGCCAGCGACCTTTGCCGTTGCCTTCCGTCAGGACTTCTAGGGCGTTCGTATTCCGCCCACCAAAACCGACCACCTGAATGCCGACTTTTGAATGGTTCGGGTAGACGCCATCGAGGCCGGCATTGAGAACATCGACTTCCAGTCCGATCAACTGGCTATCCTGCGATTGCCCGCCGGAGCGAGCTGAGAAGAAACCGCCCCAAACCCTAGCATTGTTGACGACCGCTGACGCATCACCCCAAATGCCCACCGCGTTCGTGTTGGGACGTTTGGAAATGACCTCGCCAATGAAGGTCTGGTAGTGCTCAAGCGGTGGCCCGTCTTCCAAAAGATGGGAAACGCCCGCGTATTGCCCGACAGGCCGGCCGCCAAACTGATGGTAACCGTAGGTCGATTGGTCCATCACCGAACAGCGTGGATGTGCGCCACCGCACAGGAATTTTCCTGTCGCGTTCGTCTCCAGTTCCTGGGCGGTTGCAGCGCTCCCCCAAATTCCGGCGACTACGATGGCGAGAATGCCAAAAAACTTCATTGCATGTGCTCCCTCAGATTGAAAAGTTATCAGCAAATTGCAGCCGGTTGGTCAACCGCAAGTGTATTTCGCGCGCCGCTTCAACGGCGCGTGGTCAAATAATCCGGACGTGATTGACGATGAAAAAGACTAGCCACCCCGCCCCGCCAAGGAGGGCGATGACGCCGCAGATCAGGCCGAAAATGGCCAAGTAGAAAATCGCGGTCATGTCGGGGATCATTCTGCATCTCCTGTCCAGGAGATGGCCGTGATGTCTTCGAGCGTCTCCGCCGCCATGAGCTGTTGCGTCAACGTATCGAGTTTCGTCTGGCAAGCGACGACGTGGGCTTTACCTGCCCGGCCAGCGGCAATGATTTGCGATGCTGTGTGAGCACGAAAAGCCCATACCCCGGAGGCGTCCGCGCACCAGAACGGCGTCGTCCATCCATCTGGGTTACTTGGAATTAGCGCATCCGTAACACTGCCCATCATGTTCAGTTGAGCCGTCACGTCCGATGGATAGGTATGCATTGACCCAAGGGCATCAGAG
Source organism: Agrobacterium sp. T29 (assembly GCF_006970545.1). Taxonomy (NCBI): domain Bacteria; kingdom Pseudomonadati; phylum Pseudomonadota; class Alphaproteobacteria; order Hyphomicrobiales; family Rhizobiaceae; genus Agrobacterium; species Agrobacterium sp. T29. The sequence goes on along the minus strand of NZ_CP040641.1, from coordinate 776,654 downwards.
TCGTAGTCGCTGACGATGGCACCACCACAACATGCTTGCAGCGTGGCCAACACGAAATCGCGCGCTTCTTCGATTGCAGGGGCCGCGTTCAACGCTTCGAGAAGCTCGGCGGTTGTCGGCTGGATCATATTGAGCGCGTCCAGCGCTTCGTCCCAAAACGTGATGACAGGCTTATCATCGACGATCGCGACCGCGACAAGTCCGCCATTTGGCTTCTGGAACGACCAGAAATCCAGATCGCCTCCGGCCGCCAGATAACGCTTATAGATCAGTTTCAGCATAGGTAGCCCTCACTGTGTCCGGAGAATAGTCATTGAGGCGGCGGCGATGTTCCCGCTGCTGAAGGTGCCTCCAGAGGAAATGGCTTCAAGGCCGGTGAGGATCAACGTGTCGCCTACCGCCACGTCGATTGCTCCCGAACCGGTGATGTAGCTTGTGACTGGTGTGCCAGCGATCAGCGTCTTGTCGTCCCCGAACTGGCAGACCGTGATCTGTCCGCCCGTGCCGTTGTTCTTGACGATTGAGCCGAGCGACGAGACGAACTGCCCTGTCGGAGTTCCGGTTACGCTGATCTGCATGCGCCCTGTGATCGTGTAACGACCGGCCTGCGTGAATGTGAACACAGACCCAGCAATCGTGCCGAACTGACTTGCTGAAGCGGAAGTTGCCCAAGGCACCGCGTAGGCGACATTGTTGAGCGCCAAGGCTGTGTTCAGTGAAGAGACTACGTTTTGATATCCACCAATACCTGTCAGCGTACTTGGATTAGGGTTGGTCAAAACGGCGCTGTTATTGAAGATGATGAAACGGGCGAGCTTGGGAATTTCGCCGCCCGTCAACGCGGTTCCGTCCGCGAGAGTGATCGGGATCGCGCCCAGCCCGTTGATGTTGAGGGTGGCCGCAGCCGTGTTACTGTTTACTACCCGGAGATTGACGGACATGCCATCCACGTAGGCGGGCGGAGTTGGCGTCAGCAAAGCCGTCAACACATTGGCGGTGCCACCGGCCACGGCGTAGCGCCACTTATCGGACTGGACATCAAGCGCCAGCTTTTCGACGTATGTGCCGGCGATACGCTCGAATACACGCCCATCGGGCAGACTGATGCCATGGCCGTCCGGTGGCGTCAGGTAGGTCCACACGGAACCTGTCCATTGGGCGATCTTGCCGACGTTACCCGCCCAGATGCCGGTCGCGCCGGTCGGGATCAGGTAGGCATCACCCGCTGATGGTGCGCCAGGCGCGATCGAAAGCGTCATGGAGTTGACCGCCAGCCATCGGCGGCTGCGGATTTCGGAAGCCAGCCCGAGGATTTGCAAGGCCTGCCAGAGTTGTGTCCAGTCGCCTTCGCTCGGGGCAAGCCCGGCCTCCGTGACAACCTTCAGGATTTCTTCCTGCGCCATGTTGAGCCATAGAGCAGTGACTACAGTGCCTGCCGTTCCGGTCACAAGGTTTTCGTCGCGGAAGCCACGCCGGCCGCCGCCAATATCGATAGTGTCAGCGCCATTGATGCGATCCATCAGGCTTCTCCGTACTTGAACACAAGGGTGGTATGGGCGGGCTTGTAGCGGCGCAGAACGCACTCGATCGACGAGACCTCGAACGAACCGAGGCGATGGCCGGCGCGGCTTGCGCCTGCCCGAAACTTCGTGACCGACACGACGCCCGGAATGTTGACGCGCCAGACGAACTGCGATCCGTCCGGGCGCAACCGCTGGCCCGCACGCAGGACACCGGCTCGGCTCGGCCAGAATTCCTCAATCGTGATCGTCACGCCGAGGGCGGCGGCAACCGATACAAAATACGGGATGGATTGCCCGCCTCGGGCCGTCCAGCGCTGGAAGGCGAGCTGGCGGCGCTGCTGTACGGTCAGGCCGTCTTTGTCGCGCCCGCAAGGGTCGGGACCAAGGCAGCGCTCGAAGTCCGAAAGCAGCTTGTCCGCCAGACGCGGGTCCGTCTCGTTCATCATCGCTTCGGCAGCAGCTTCCGCGTCTGCGATGGCCTCGGCGATCGCGCCGAGGAGGACGCCCATGACGCCGCCGCGATAGCGCAACGCCCAGCCGATCGGCAGCTTCGAAAACAAGTTTTGAAGGATCGTTGAGGAAGTCCTGGACATGTCTTAAAGCCTCCTCAATCCAGCCATGTGATTTCGGTGGCGATCGGGCATTCCTTGGTGCCGAGCGTGTATCTGGCGGCAGGTATGGTCAGATCGTGCGAATATTCACCATCGGCGGCCGAGATGGCTTCCGAGATGCGCGAAGGCTCGATGGTCGCGCCGATCGGGCTTTCGTTCTCCATGTCGTCTTCATCGCCGATGGTGGCAATGAAACGATCATAGGCGAGCTGCACCGCCGCCCTGGTCAAAGCGCCATCCGGACGAAGGCGCACGCTCACTGGCACCTCGACCAGCTCGGCCGCGACGGGGATAACGCGGGCGGTAACGGGCCGGACGCCGGTCTGGCTGCCCTGAGCGCCGACGTAATTGCCGATCGCGGTCAGCTCCAGTTCGGTCGGGACACGCGGCGTGCCATCATCATTCCTCAGGGCGATGACAAGGCCCACGGAGCCGCGACCGATCCAGTCCTCCACGACTTTCACGGCATAGACGCTCGCGACGTTGCCGACCCATGCCTGATAGTCCTGGGAAGAACCGCCCATGGGTGGCTCGCGGATGCGCTGAAGATAACGCACCTGGACTTCTTCCGGCTCCTCGTCATCAGCGCCGCCTGCAAAGGCTGTCGCGACGGTGACCTTCGAAATCTCCGGATATGCGGCAAGTGTCGAAAGCTGCACACCGCTTTCCAGATTGCCGGCGCTGCCGGCAGTGACCGCCTCGGCCGTGACGGCGACGGTGCCACCGGCCGCGATCGTGCCGCCCGAGGTGGTCACGTAGGTGTTGGTGGCGGTCGATGTCAGCACGATGCCGGAGGCCAGAACGGTTCCGGCCACACCTTCGATCGTGACGGAACCGACTGCCTTTGTCGCCGGACGTGGCTCGATGCCCCAGATCGAGGCATGGCGAAGGATCATCGTTTCGTCGTCGGCGCTGTCCGGCATCCACTGCCGCGCCCACCATGCGATATGGTCGTGCGTCTCGCGCACTTCCGGGGCCACCGCGCTCCAGATCACCGCGAACATGCCGCGTGCCGAACGGACGGCGCGGGAAATCGCCTTCACGTCGGCCTCGGGATAAATGCCGAGCAGGATCACTTCAGAGGTGGCAGCGAGGCGGGAAAAGATCGTTTTCGCTGCGGGGACAGGCCAGACCATTACGCCACCTTCCGCGTCAGTTCGAGCGTGACATCCTCGACCAGGACACGATAGGCGAGCACGCCATCTCGCAGCCACCAGACTTCGATTTCTGCCGGCGTTCCGGTATCGGTCTCGGCCCAGCCGAGGCCCTCGGCGAGATAATATTCCGCGAGCTGGCGGGTGGTCTCGGTTTCCTTGGCGCGTTCCAGCAACCACATCTTGCAGCCCGCCATGTCGCCGGCAGCATTGAGACCATCGAGGAGCGCGCCACGGCGCTCGGAGAAGGAAATGGGGGCCAGAAACTGCGACCGGCCTTCCGGCAGTTCATCGTCCGGAGAGGCGCGGCGATCTAGGCCGACCGAAAGCAGGACCGGCGTCACGGACGTTTCGTCCAGGACCAGATTGAATTCGTCATCCAGCACCAGATCGCAGCAGCGCCGCGTGGCGTCATAGGTCAGGGCAAGGTCGAAAAATCCGGTCATGGCGCGAAATTATCGCGCGCGCGCAAGCCTGATCAGGCCCGCCGTGGCGGGCGGTCAGCCGCCAACAGGCACACCACTAATGCCACCGCCTGGCACAACATCCGTGTGTTTGTGCGTCTTGTCGATCACGACGCCGTCGTGCCTGATGCTGCCGCCACTGATGCTAAGCCCGTCGGCATCCAGCGTCATCGTCACGCCGCCCACCTTGAAGGTGATGGAACTGGCGGCCTGCGCCTCCATGCCGCCGCTGGCCTTGACGATCAAGCGATCGCCGAACTTGTTGCCGATACCGACATCGCCTTTGCTCAAGCCGCCGATGCGTTGCGATGGATTGGCGAGCGGCAGGATGACCATATCGCCTTCGTCGCCGCCGACCGCCAGCGCCACGCCGACTGCGCCGTCATCGTCGGGAAACGAGAGCAGGCCATACGGCAGCATAACTTCCAGATCATCTCGCCAGACGCCTTCCGCCACCTCGGCCGAGGCCGTCTGCATCTGGCCATCATCCTTGATGTCTTTCACTGTGACGCGACGGATCAGGCCGCGCACCTTGTTGACGATCTCGCTCATAGGGCCTCCGCCGTGCCGTCCAGCGGGCCGGAACTCTTTTTCGCGGACTTGCCCTTTCCGGCCTTGTCTGTCCGGCGCTTGCCCACCGGCTCCTTGTCGAAGGCCTCGGCCGAGCAAACGGAAATATCCGTGGTGATTTCGTCTGCCTCGGAATAACGGACAGCGGAAATCAGCAGATCGCGCTCGATGCCGAGGAAGGCATCGGAAACGGACACCACCTGGTTAACCGTCCAGAGCTGGCCGTTCACCTCGTGGCCTTTGACCGTGTAGGTCTGCTCGTCACCCTCGGCGCGAGACGTGCGATTGCGCCAGTCGGCTTCGTCCTGGGCGCTGACCGCGCCCGCCTTGCTGCGTGCGAGATGGACGATCGGGCGGTAACGCCTGATCTCGGCATCATCCGCCCTGCCAGTCGCGACGGTTCCCTTGCGCTCGCGCTCGCGGGCCGAACCGTCGCCGTCGTTACGGCTGTCCGCACCGATCGGCTCGGCTGTGGCATCAAGGGCGGCGGCGCTCCGGGCTTTGCCGGACCGTTCCGACTGGCCGCGCACCACGGTCTTGCTATAGCGGTTCGCGGTGCTGAAATTTGCCCTGATGCCGATCACGTTACCCGGAAGACTAATCCCATCGGGCGCACGCGTCTTGCCCGTTCGGGTGATGACGATGTTGCCGACACCATCCGAAAGGATGAGGACGCTTCGCTGTCTCGAACCTTTCTCGATCGCGGAAAAGGCGGTCTCGCCAAGGTCGATCGAATAACGGTCGAAGGTCTCGCCGGTGTCCACTTCCGTCCGGACCTTCAGGCCGAACGGCTCGGCGATTTTTGAGGCTGCGGCCTCCAGTTTGACGCCCTTCAGCTCGGCCGGACCTTCCGCCAGTGCGGAACAGTCAATGAGATCGCCGGTCTTGTCGCGCCCTGAGATCGTTACAGAGGCGTTGCCGGGACTAACATCCGGGGCGACAGTTTCGACATGGCCTATCAGAACCGTCCGTTTTCCGATCATGATCTTTGCCTGCATCTGAGGGTGAAGACGCGGCAGGTTCGGCATCGAGGCGAAAGGGAACGTCGCTTTGGACGCCTCGCCATCACGAAACGTGAAGCTGAAGCTGCCAGAAAAGTCCTTCAGGTCGCGGGTGACTTCGCCTGATGTCCACTGATCATAGGCCGTGCCATTGAGAAAGAGCCTGATGCTTTTTGCCATCAACCACGCTCCAGAAACTCTATATCGCCGGCAGGCAATTGCGCCGGGTGCGATGGATCGTTGCGGGCGACAATATCGGCATAGACGGTTTCGAGCAGTGCCGGTGTATCGCCGGAAAGATGCTGGGCGACCAGCCATGCGTCGGCATCGCGATTGACCGACAGGCGGCGCACGGACGGCAGGCGGCCGATCACCTCATTGAGATCGGAGACAATTGCGGCCGTCAGCGATCGCGCAGCAGAAGAGAACGCCGAACTGGCGGCCTGCATCGTGTCGGGCGACTGCTGCTCGACCTGGTCAACGAGTGAGGCGAGTGCCGAGGTCATGGCGGCGCGGTAACGGAGCGCTTCCTGCCGCGACACGAAATCCGCATAGGAGGATTGCTCGGCCGTCGCCGCGAGGAACTGTCCGGCCGCACCGGCCAGCAACAGGGCGTCAATTGCGGAAGGTGCCTTGCCCGCTTCCGTCAGCAGTCCCGAGGCGATGGAAAGACCGGCGCTCATCAGCGCCTGGGCGCTGGGCGTCGCGGCTACCGTTGTCGTCGCGGGTGCCACAGCCGGAACCTCAATCGTCTGGGCAATGACCGACGCAGCCGAGCTGGCCCATGTGTCGAACGCGACAGGCGAGGATGGCGACGACGCTTCCAGCGCCGAGCGTATCTGGCTGACGGCCGAGCGAGCGTCGGGACGCGCCGTGATGGAATCGGCGACTGAGGACGTGACGCGCCGGCTGCGAATGGTCGCTGCGGTTCTGGCGCTGGAAATGACCGTCAGCGCGATCGAGGCGGCGAGCGAGGTCACAGCGCTGGTGAAGCTGATGAGCGCCGAAGGCAGAAGGCCACCGGAGAAACCGGAAGCCGAAGACGATGGTGCGCGCTTGAACCGGGCCGAAACCCGGATAACCCGCAGTTCCCGTTCCGAGAAGCGGATTTGCGCCGGCTCTTCCATGATGACCTGCATCGGGCCAAGCCACGGGTGAATGAGCAATGCAGGACCGGGCGTCTCGAAGGCTTTGGCGAGGAGCTGCGCACGGGTGCGGTAATCGTCACCGACATAAAGCGCCTCGATACTGATGCCAGAGGGACCAACGCCGAAATCGTCATAGGCGGCGGGATCGACACCCGGAAACAGGTATTCGAGAACCCGCCGTCCATGGTCGCTCGATACATCGACGATGGAGAGCGGAATGCCGCGATAAACACCCGGCAGCAATCCTTCAGCGGCATTGAGGCTGTCGAGAAGCATCAGGGCCTCCCGACAGCGCGGCCGGTGTTGACGTTCGGCGACGGCGACGTGACGGTCGTTGTCTGGCCGACAACCTTGCCGGGGCCTTCGACAACAACCTTCGCTTCGGTGTTGACGTTGAGCTGCTGTGGTGCTGCCGGCGCGGTTGGCGACGCCTGTGCCGGCAGGACACCATTCTGGTTGGCGGGCAGCACGCTGTTTCGACCAAAGCGCGTCATGTTGCGCTGGCCGGACACGCCGAGCGCGTTCGAGACGCTTTCAATGCTGAGCGCATTCTGCACTCTCTCAAGCGCCGACGCGACGCTGTTCCACGCCTCGGCAATACCCTGCGGCACAAGGGCGCTCCAGTCGATGCCGCGATTGATGGCTTCCACCAGTGATGCGATACCGTTCACGACCCACTCAATGGCTTTCGCAACGTCCTCCAGGACCATGACGGCCGCCAGCACTGTCTTGCCCGCCAGATCGCCGAGGAACGACATGATGCCGGAAAGCATGCCGGTTATCTTGCCACCTTCGCCGAGGCCGACAAGTTCCCGTATTGCCGTAGCCAGACGCATGAAACCGTTGGCGATGCCGCCAATCGCTTTCAGAGTGCCGCCCGCCGCTTCGCCGATCGGCTCCAGCCACTTCGCAAAACCGGAGCCAAAATCCCGGATCATTCCCCAGGCCGTGGCGATGCCATTCAACGCAGCATCGAGAACACGGAACGCGGCGAGCTGCACATCGCTGATCGTCAGGCCGGAGAAGTCGAACTGGAGATCGAGGCCGCGCATGAAGCCGGACACGAAGGTCTTCAGGTTCTGCCAGCCGGCCGTCACGTCCTGAAGCGCTCTGCCGAGGCCAGAACGGATGATCGGGCCGAAGCGGTTGACGATCGCGGTTCCGACCGTCATGGCGTCGGCATAGGCCTTGCCCATGCGGTTCCACAGTTGCGACAGGCGCGGCGCATAGCTTGACCAGTTGCGATAGACGTAGACGCCAGCGGCCGCGATGCCGGCGAGCGCGATGCCCACCGGGCTGAACAGCGCGGCCAGAACCGACAGTCCCGCGCCGATCGCGGGCAAGACCACGCCGAGAACGCCGAGGCCGGCCGCCGCCAGGACAGCCACGCCAGCAAAGGCGAGGCCCTGCTTGACCATGCCGCCAGTCGCGGTGTCCAGCTCGCGCAACCATTTGAGGCCGTCCATCAGATAACCGTTGATCGCCGGCATCCAGGTGCCGAATGCAAGGCCCACTTCGCGGGACGCCTGCGTGCCGATTTCGCGGAAGATGGTGAGCTGGCGATTGAGGCCCTGCATCTGGGTTTCGAAGTCGCCATCGATGGCGCTGCCTGTCGCCTTGGCGACTTCATCCTTGATCGACTTGTATTCGTCGATGTTGCCGAGCATGGGGATCAGGAAGTCCATCACCTGCATGTCGGAGAACAGTTCGCCGAGTTTGCCAGCGCCATAAATCTTTTCGAGCTGCTCGCGCACGGATGCCAGTGCATCGGCGTCGGACATGCCGGCATCCTTCGCTTTCTTCATCAGGCCCTGAATTTCCTTGCTGGAAACGCCGGTAAGCTTCGTGATCTTCTGCACCACGGCTTCGATCGGGTTGATGCCTTTCGTCACCGCGTCCTGCATCACACCCTGGATATCGACGCCCATGTCGGCAAAGTTCTTGACCGTGGTAGGCGCAAGCACTTTCGAGAGGAAGTTTTTCAGATTGTTGGCGGCCTCGGCCGGATCGGACGTTCCCTTGCGGGCGATCTGGAGGGCAGCGCCGAGGAAGTTGATTGCTTCACGGCCGGTCACGCCGAACTTCGCCATCTGCCCGGTCAGCGTCGGGAAATAACGCGACATGTCCTTCAGCTCGAAGGAGCCGAGCTTGCCCGCCGTTACCAGCGCCCCGAGGGCATCATCCAGTTGATCGGCCGGAAGCTTCAGTGTGGTGAGAAGCGACGTGGCGACAGACGCCATGTCGTTCATCTCGGCATTGGCGGCAGTGGCGGCTCGGCTGATCGATCCGATCGAGCGGTCTACCAGCCCGTTATCGACGCCGGCGGCGATCATCTGCCCCGCGCCTCGTGCAACGGTATCGGAAAGCTGACCGACATCGAGGGCGAGCTGCTCGAATTTCGCTTTTGACTGATCGACGAACGCAAACGCCGCCTGTCCCGTCAGATTTGACGTTCCGGCTATGTCGATCAACTGCTGCTGGAAAGCTGCGGCCTCCTGCATGGGGCCGAGGAAGGAAATGCCGGCAACCGCTGCGCCGACAATACCGATCTTGCGGGCGGCGCTGGAGATGCCGTCAAGCGCACCTCTAAGACCGCGTAAAGGCCCGCTCAAGAGGTCCTTGAGGCGAACGATGACATCAAGGTTCATGTTCCGGTTGGCCATGCGCGCGCCGCTCCAATCTGGCGGCAAAATATCGCGCGCACGCGAACCAATTCAGGCCCGCCTCAACGGGCGGTGCCTGAACTAGCCTTGAGCAAGGTCGTTTACGTGTTTTCGGTATGCCTGGATGCAGTTCCACCACATCCTTACCTGATCGATCGTCATGTCGCCGATCTCGGCCGCGCTGAAGCCGGAGCCGTCAGCGAGGCCGCCGAGCATTATCGGCCAGTCGTCCGACCACTCGTCAAAAAATGGTTGAGTACCCGGCCGGCGTCCGTGATGTCTTCGAGGTCGAGCTTTTCATACAGCTTGTCCATGACCATCTGCGACAATCGTGTCGAGCAGGAAAAGGCAACCGACACCTGTTTTGCGTCTGACGCGCTGGCGATACGCTGCTGATCAGCGCCGCGTAGACGATGAAACGTGAGAGCGTCGAACTCATCCTCCCAAGTCTTGCCGTCTTTCTTGCGCCCCACGACCTGAGGATACAACAACGGCAGCGTGACCGAACCGTCAGCGTTCTGGATTGCGCGCTCCGGAAGTCTGTCGCGTGGATCTGCGTCTTCATCCACAACGTCAGAGCGACCGCTAATCCCTTCCTCCACATTGCCCGCAGCCGTAGTGGTGATCGTACCATTGGAAGCATCTTCGTCCAGGTCGATGGTGATGTTCTTCGGAGTGCCCATCAGATAAGCTCCTCGCCCGCAGACGCGGCCCATTTGAGTTCGATCTTGCCGCCTTCGCCGCCCGTGACCTCGGGACGGTCATCCACGAGGAAGGCATCGTTGAAGACGAATGTCTGGCCGGTGTCGCAGAGCACCTGCAATTCTCCTTCGCCCGGGTCCAGCAGATTGCCAAGGCTCTGGCCCGCTTCGAGGTTGGTGGTGGCGGTAATCTGCGATCCCTGAAACTCCTGGGCGCGACCAACCTTGCGGCCATAGGTCACGGCGTTGTTCTTGATACCGCCCTGGCGAAATTTCGCACCCTTCTCGACGGGGATGTTACGGCCCCGCCAGATGATATCGACGATGCCTAATACCTGTGTCATCGTTCAAAAGCTCCTGTTAAACCTGAAATTCGAGACGGGCGGCGAAGACCATGAGATTGCCGACAACCACCACCTGTTGGCGGGCTTCCAGCCGGTTGCGATCATCGCTCGACCGTTTGAAGACGCTTTCCCTGAGCGTGCGCTGCACGTCCTCGATCCAGACCTTTTCGCCGTAAAGCTTGCATCGTGCCGCCCAAGAGCCGGCCATGCGTTTCGGCGTTACCACCGCCGTGCCGGGGTCTTTGTCATCGTCATGGCGGGATGCGAAGGCCGCATCAGTGTCGTCATCCACGAGTTTCGAGCGCGGATACATCAGATTGATGTACACGGACCAGTCATAGCGGATGCGGCTCATGGTGACAGGCACCATGATGTCGAGCCAGGCGCGATCATCGACGTCAAGCGTCGTCTTCTTGTAGGTCGTGATCATACGCGAGATCGTGACCGAACCGTCAGACAGGCAGTCAAAGGTGGAAATGCCGGCGCGCAGCAGCAGATCGGGTTCGTTTGCCGATTCGAGGAACTGATCGGCCTCATCCGGAGCGTCCACACCCGGCAGTACCAGCGACTTCAACTGGCGGGCCGGATCGTTCGTCAGATAGAACGAGGCGACACCAAGCGCCGAGGCGGCCATCGCCCAGGATGACGTCGGGCTTCTATTCAGGCCGGCCGCAGTCAGGAATGGCGAGTTGGTCAGGTTGCCGAAAGTCGTCAACTGGCCATAGGTCCCGCGCTTGAACACGAAGCCGTGGCAGTCGAGCTTCGAGGTCGCGAGATAGCGCACCCGCAGCCACTCGGCCGTTTTCGCCATGTTCGTTGCATCCGACCATGGATGCGTGATCTTGGTTGCCCAGGTGCTGGCGAGAAGATCGAGCGCCGGCTGAACGTCCGGATTGCCGGAGCCGCCCGCCATTGCGACGACGGCGCAGGTCAAACCGGCCGGAAGCGGCTGAACCTTGGTATCGACGCGCAGATCGATCTCGTTGCCGACCTCGCCACCATGGCGGGCCGTGACGGTGACCACGGCTGCGACGGCCGCTGCGGTCGCGACCATGTCGAGATCGGCATTGATGGCGGCGGCAAGCTTCGTCGCCAGTGCTGCCGGCGCATCGCCGGAAAGTGCGGTCATGCGAACCTGCCGGCCGCCGATCTTGAAGCGCAACACGACGGAACTGCTGGGAGAGCCGGCAAAGGTGAAGGTGCCGGTTGCCTTCACGGCGTCCTCATCATCGACAAGGCCGATGACGAAAAGCGGCGCGGTGCGGTTCGCCTTTTTGAAATAGGCGACCTGTTCAGCGCCGATCGAGCCACGGCCGAAGAGTGCGATTGCCTGATCGGCGCGGGTGATCTCCTGAATGGCACCGGCAGCGAGTGTGCCGGTGGCAAGCTTCTGGCCAATGATGAAGACTTTTTCCGGCCAGGGCAGAATGCCGACATTGCGATAGTTCGGCCCGATCTCGATCAGGGTCGCAGGTTCGAGGCGATCGACTGGGATTTCGTTGAAATCCATTACTTGTCTCCTTCAGACTTCTTGGTCGTGGACCGCTTGGTCTCGGCGGCGGTTTCGGCCGGTTCCTCGATCTGGGTGAGCTGCGGCGCATCGGACGATGCAGGCGCTGCGGGCTGGGCCGCGTCGGCGGGCTTCTCGATCAGATCGCCGTCAGCGATGCGCCGGCGCGTGAAAAGCGTGTTCGGATCGGGCAAGCCTTCCTTCGGCCATTCAGTGCCGTCCAGAAGGAGGACCGTGCGGCCCTCGGCCGCGATGAGTGTTTTCGTGGTGGCCATGGCCGGGTTTACTCCTGGGGTGGTTGAATTTCGTCGGAGACGGTTTGGGGCGAGCCGTTCACGGACCACGTGATGCCAAGCGCCTCGAAGTCGTCGGGCTGCATCTTTCCGGTCGCAGCGGCACGGGTTGCGAAGCTGAAGGTGAAATCGAGCTGGGCAATCGCGACATTGTCGTCGGTCCAGCCATCGGCAATAACGCTGTTGATCAGCGTCACATTGGTGGCACCCTGGCCCGCGAAGCTGACGCCCTGGAGAAGTACCGAGGCGACATCGACCATGGCGTCCATGCCGATATCGTACTTGTCGCCCTTAAAGCGCGCTTCAAGGCCGCTCGAAACGCTGTTTATGAGGATCAGCCGCCATAGCATGTTGCCCTTCAGCATCCGGCCGTTGTCAGGGTCCGGCTTCATGCCTGTCCAGGCGAGGCCGATGAAGGGCGACAGTTTGACGACGCGCTTGAACTCACCAAGGCTGAGAACCTGCGGCACACGCTCTATCGTGAAAGGGTTTTTGGGAAAGGCGATCCGGAGCCGCTCGATGATAAGTGGCTCTTGGTTGCGGATCGGCGTCAGGGGAAAGCTGTCCATCAGAAGCCCCTCAACGTGTCGAAGGTCACGATGCGCTCGCGGTCGGAAATGCGCGGGCCGGAGCCGACCGCGTTGCCGCCTGTCGGCGATGCCAGCTGAATGTCCAGGTGCACGATTTCCTTGGCGACGTTCTCAAGCCACTTGATGACCTCGGCGCGGCCCTTGGCCATTTCTTCCGAAGGGCTGGACCGTTCGGTATCGGCCAGATCGTAGCGGGCGAGGATGCAGGTGGCACGAACCACATCCTGCGGCGGGTTTGCGATCGGCGTCAGGTAGCGGCCGCGAATGTAGCTGTTGATCAGCTCGGTGGCGTCGGTCAGCGCGGTGTTGACCTTTTCCACGTCCGGCGTCTCGGCTTCACGGTCTTCCGGATTGGACAGGCGCACGATCTGCACCTCTCCAAAGCGGGCGATCATGTCGGTGACGGTGGCGTACATGGTCACTTCTCCCGTGATTTCAACATGAACATGAAAGCGGTAGCGCCAGCCAGGCCGCCCGCGATCTGAAAAAGCGAAAGGCTGAGGCTGACCAGGAGGAGCGACCGAGGAGCGGTAAAGAGCACCAGAACCAGAAATGCCAGGGTCACCGCGATAGCGCCAATGATGGCACCGCCGAGGCAGGCAGCCAGTTCTTCGACGGTGGGTTTCTTCTTGTCTGTCATGGTCTTCCTCAAGGCGGGGATTAGGGCTGACCCGAAGGCCAGCCCCGGTGCAGGCAGTTGGATCAGCAGTAAATCCAGCGGCGGTAGTGCAGAGACTGCCCGCTGGTCAGCCAGCTTTCGCGATAGATGTCCTTCAGCTTGCCGATGACCTTGAAACTGGAGACCTTCGGGAGGGCGAGATGCGCCCAGAGGAAGGCCGCAGGCTTGGCCACGGCGTGCACCACGAAGCGCACGAGGTTCAGGGCGAAGACGACAGTGTCTTTGGCGAACGTCGAGAACGCTGTGAGGCAGGCGAAGAAAGCGAGGCTGAAATAACGTCGTGTCATGCGGTGTCCTCTTTGGGTTGGCTTCAGGGTTTTGCCGCTGTTGCCGATGGCCTCTTGCGAGCCTCGTGCCATCGGAGGGCTTCGGGGCGATCGGTCCGGCGTGCTGATCCGGTCCTCCCGCTCCTCGCGGCGCTCCCGTCAGGGATTACTTCTTCTCTTTGCCGCCCTCCGAGGCGGCGATGGTCTTCGTCATGTCTGCAATCGTCGCGACGTGACCTTTGATCGTTTCGCCGTCTTTTTTGATGTGCGCTTCGAGATCACCAACGCGCTCCTCGGCTTTCTTCAATTTCTTGCCGAGGGCGTCGATCGCATTGTCGTGTTCCGCCTTAGTGTCTGCGAGCTTTTCGGCGACGGCGTCGGAAACAGCCTGGTTAAAGCTGAGCTGAAGCTTCTGGCGCTCGATCTCGACGCGGGCGTTTACCGCCTGCTCAATGTCGGCGCTGGAAACTGCGACTGTGCTGCCGGCGACCTCCTGGACGATGAAGGCGGGGTCGGCGCGAAAAGCTTCAAGCTCGGTATCGGTCCATCTGCCGGGTTCATAGAGTGCCTGAGCAGGATGCTCGACACCGTTGCGGCGGATGCCCGGTTTCGAGCAGATGATCTGGATTTTCGACATGTGTGGTTCCTTGGCTTCGGGTTTCGGGAAAGCGGCGACGCGGCCGTTTTCCGGAAACCCGCCAGCAATCGGGAGGTGACTGCTGGCGGTGCGGTCGAGCGGCGGATCAGCGCCCGGCCGGTTACGCGAGATGCGGGATGACGACGACGCTTGCGGTCTTTGCCCAGACGTTGGTGTCACCACCGTTGATCAGGGCAGCTTCAACGATCTTGCGGGCCGTCGCTTCGAGTACGGGCGGCACGAGCAGCTTGACCGGTCGGATCGCCTGTATCTGTCCATCTTTTCTACGGATGGACTGCATGGCGGTACGGGCGGCATCATAGTTTTCCTGCGTCAGCTCGGCCTTCGACTTGTAGGCGAACTGCCACATGCCGAAACCAGCGTTGCCGCGTGTGTCGGCGCCCCAGATGTATTCGGCGCGCCAGAAGACGTTCGGGTCTTTTTCGTCGAACATCTGGGTCAGTTTGATCTTCTTACGGTCCTGCCAGATCATCGGCTTGATGACCTGCGTATCGTCGATCAGGTACCAGGCCGGCTGCGCACCTGCGGTATAGTTCGACACCGAAATCTGATTACCCTGCTCATTGTAGCCGGGATGGTCGGTATCGAAGTAATACTGTCCATCATAGCAAGTGACGGTCTCGCCCTTCTTGAACAGAGGCCAAACGAGAGTATCGGGGAACGATTTGCCGTCCTGCCCGAACTGTGCGGCCATGGGTGTGAATATGCCGACCTGATCGTCTTCGATCTGTTTGCGCTTGATCTTGATCGTCTTCTCGAAGTCGCGGTTAACGATCTGATAGAGAGACGCACCGACATCATGGGCAACACGATCGCCGATCCATTCACGGAAACCGGGCAAGTCGTCCAGGCGCGGATACTGGTTGGCGAAGGTCGTAGACGTGACCGTCATGGCGATGGTCTCGTAAAACGCAGGCGTGGCGGCCATCGCCTGGTTAAAGATGGTCGAAAGCGAGGTGTAGATGCCCCGCAAATTGGAGATCGTGATATCCATCGTGGTTCCTTAGAGGGGCTTGAGCCAGACGCCGTCGGCGTCAATGGCATGGAGGATGCCGGCCGGCAGCAATGCGCCAGCAGCGAGCGTGAAGGTGTCATCTGCCGAGGCGTAAACGGTCTTGCCGATATCGGCGGCGGTGGCACCGGCCAGTGTGATGGCAGTGACATCCTTCTTCGCGTTGATGAGGCGGTCACCGGTCGCGCCGTCGCGGTTATCGACGTTTTCTTCCGCGAAACCGATCAGGGCGACGCAGGAGGCATGACCGGCCGGCACGGC
This sequence comes from Agrobacterium sp. T29, assembly GCF_006970545.1. Lineage (NCBI taxonomy): Bacteria > Pseudomonadati > Pseudomonadota > Alphaproteobacteria > Hyphomicrobiales > Rhizobiaceae > Agrobacterium > Agrobacterium sp. T29. The sequence continues at coordinate 761,206 of NZ_CP040641.1, read as the reverse complement.
CGCGAGCGCGGCGGTCACGCCGATATAGGTGCCGCCGAAGATGCGGACGCCGGCGAGAACGGGATAACCATAGGCATCGCCGTTGCGGGTCTTGCGGCGAATGTCAGCGGTAGCTGCCATGTCACATGTCCTTTCCGAAGAGCGCCTTGTGCTCTTTCTTGAAGGCTTCCTGATCGACGCCCATCAGGGCAGCGACGGTAAGCTCATCACTGGTTGCGGTTTCACCCTCGGCGGGCGGCTGACGGCCGCCGAGGCCGCCGGCGTTGAGCGACGGCATGACCTTCAGCTCCGCTTCGACTTCGGTCGGGTTTTTCATGTGGCGAGCGATGAAGTGCTCACGCAGGGACGGCACGATCTGCATCTTGGCGATGGCGGCATCGACGACGGTGGTGGCCTTTTCCTTTGCGGAATCGGTGATCAGCGTTTCGACACGGGTATTGAGCGCCTTGATCTCGTTTTTCAGGGTGGCGTTTTCCTGCTCGATGCCCGAGGCAGGCTTCGTTTTCGCCTGAAGGGCGGTCACCAACGCGTCAGCGCCGACAGTCACTTCGACGCCGGCGACTTCCGCCAGCTTCGACATCAAGGCCGCATGCGCGGTCTGGGCAGAGTGAGCCGCCGTGAGCGCCGCAAGGATCGCGGCCTCATCTGCGGTTTCCGGCAGGCCAAGCGCCTTCCGGAGAACTTCCAAATCCATGGTGGTCTCCAAGTTCTGAGAGTGAAGCGATTTCAGGTTGAGGTTGGGATCGTTGGTCAGCGCCACGCGCAGCAGCTTGTGAACCGCAAAGGGAGCCTTGGCGCTGTGGGTGAAAACCGGGGAAATGTAACCGTAGGCTTTGCCCTGCATCATCGTCAGGCCATCGGGCGTCCACTCGACCTTCGCCCAGACGCCATCGTCACGGCGCTCCAGCGCGGTAAGCCAGCCACGCGCAGGCGCGGAAAAACCCTGCTTTGCCGCAAGGTCGGTCGAATGGTTCTCATCGACCGGCAATTTCTTGCCCTCGGCATTGAATGCCGAGATCAGGGCGTCGGCATTGTCCAAGACATAAGGGCCGCGACCATCGACGCCGGAGAAACGGCCGGTCGGCAGAACGTGCAGCCATTCGGGAACCGTGGCGGCCGACTGCAACGCGACAATATGGGTCGAGACCGGCGCAGCCGAGGCCGAATGAAGTGCAACAACAGTGGTCGAGATCAGGTTTCGCATGGTCCGGATATGCCATGCGGGCAAAATTCAATTCATGCCTGCGCCTGCGGGCGGGCCTGAAGGAAAGAGAATTTCAGCGGGGGGAATAGCGGTCCACAAAACCGAAGACGGTTTCGGCGATCATCGCTTCGTCATCCGACGATATACCGAGGAAGGGACGTGCGGGCAAGGTAACACTGTCGGCTTTGATAAGGTTCCCGCCGATCCGGAACCGGAGATGCGTTGCCCGAACCGGCACGATCGTCGCGCCGAACTGGTGAGGGGCAGCGTAAATGACATCGGTGCCAACAAGTACCTCGTCATTGCTTGCCCTGGCATTGATGCTGTTCCGCAGCCGGCCGCTTTCGGTCAGGATGCGGGAATTGCGCTTGTCCTCGGCATATCCCGTGTTCAACGCCTGCCACGCTTGACCGTCCGGATCGGTCTGGGTGACGAAACGCATATGGGTCGAACCGACAAGGCCAACGCCGATCGCGCGCATAACGGGCGTCGTGTTCGTCATCAGGCCTTCGAGCTGGCGAAAGCCGCGTCGGACTTCCGAATCGAGAACCTGTGCCGTGATCGAGATCGATGCGCCGCTCATGCCAAGAACCTCACTGCCAGCCGGGGCCGAAGGCGTCCGTCAGATCAGAACGGCTGACACGCTGGAGCGAGGTCATATAAACGGTCTTCCGATCGGCCTTCATGACGATATCGACATCGGCGCGATAAAAGACACCATCATGTTCGCCGACGAAGGCCGGCCGGCCGCGATTGTCGCGAAGCAGCTTTCCGGACTGGACGAGCTGGCCGGGAATGACGCCGATGGTGTCGGGCGTCAGAGCTTCAGCTATTTGCGCCTGGCTGCGGATGGTGTCAGCCGTCAGGCGGATTTCCGTGCCTGCGGCGACATCGAGGGCGGCACCCGTCGCCTTGTTCGCCGTCGCAACCGGCGTCCAGGCACCGTCAGGCCATTTGCCCTTCAGCGCCGATTGAACGAAGGCCGCGACCTGCACCTGGTCGGCGCTGACCGCCTTCGGACCAGGTGCGGTTTGCGTCAGCCAGGCAGCGCCGGGATTGTAGGCGAAAGACGGATCGATCCCCCGCGGCTGGTCCGTGCCGAGTTGGTCAAGGTTCGGCGGCGTGTCCGGCCCGGATTTGCCGAGGCGGCGGAGACCAGGACGAGACACCGGCGTGACGAAGCAACCGCACCGGTAGCCGTTCGGGGGATACATTTTCGCCCAGACAGGATCGGTCGCTTCGTAGCAATCGCCATCCCATGCCTTGTGCTCCAGGCGCGGATGCAGCGCGCCGGAATGATTGTACATCCAGTAGGGAAACGCTTCGAGCGTCTCCGGGGCCGTCATCTGGGCGTAGCGGCCGGCCGCGTAAGCCGTGCTGAGATTGGTTTCGAAGATCAGGCGGGAGCGCCAACCGCGTGAACCGTTGTATTGCCAGCCGTGGCGCGCCACGATCGCATCGAAGTCGGCACGGAAATCTTCAAGCGTCAGGCCCTGTTCGGCCGCCTTGATGATCGCTGCCTGGAAATCCTCGACCAGCGCTTTTTTATTTGCGCCCGCCACCATGAACATCTTCGAATGGGCCGCGTCCCAGACATCGCGATAGCTTTCCGTTGGGACGGCCGTTTTCTGGCGAAGGAAGTCGATTGCCTCATCAAACGGCAGATTGATCGCGGCCACCGTCGTTGCCATCAGAGCAACGGCCAACGGCTTAAAAGTTGAGGCGTTTTTAAAGGCCGTGGAAGCGATTTTCGGGCCAGAAGCTACGGATGCCGCAAAAAGCCCCCTGAAGCGCGCCAGTGGGCCTCCTGTCATGACTGCCTCTTGAGGTCATCAATGAGCGCGGCCTGCCCGATCAGGTGCGCCATCGTCATGCCACGCGCCATGGCTTCCGCGAGATCCTCGGCCGACAGATCGAGATCCGCGAGTTTGCGGGCCGCGTCCCGAAGATCCGTCGCGGTGGACAGGATCTCGCGGACCTCGTCGATCATGCCATCCATGGCGGCTGCCGCATCCTTCTCCAGCCGATCGGTCAACTTTTCGAGCAGGTCCGGTTCATCGCGGGAATGCGCCAACGCGAATAGACGATCGAGGCTTTGCTTTGCGGTCAGCGGTTTTCGCTGGGGCCTGTCCTCGGGCGGAACGACCGTCTCGACACGCCCGCCGACCAGCTCGGCATCCGTCGCAGGTGTGGGAATGCCGAGGCGGTCACGAAGGAAGCTGGCCTCAGCCGTCAAGCCGTGTTTCGCGAGCTTGTCGAAGGCCTCGGCAAAGTCCTTCAGCGGCACTTCGTCCGGACGGCCGATGTGGATGGTTGGATATTCGTCCTGGGGGCCGAAGTTGAAAGCGATGATGTTCGGCACGAGCTGCGCATTAAGCGTGTCGGATGCGTCAAGCGCGTCGGAACGTTCAATATCTTCCTGGACAAGGCGATGTTCTTTGGCCACTGCATGACCACCGGAAACAGCGTCCGTCGTTGTCGTCTGGCCGAGGATCAGTTTGGAAGTCTCGCGATTGTACCAGTCCGCCCGCCTTTCGAACATGTCGGTCGAGCTGCTCTTCGAACCCACCTCATGGAACTCGATCAGCATTTCGCGGGGAATGATGGCCGCGCAGTCGCCGGCGATGCCGGAGACCGCCCGCCACAAGACATCCTTTTCCTGTTCGGTTGCGCCACGGCCATATTTGCCGATGCGGATTGGCTGGCCATAGTTCTGTGTGAAGACCGCCCAGTCTTTGACGGTGAAGCTCTTGAACATCCAGAGCCAGACCGCGACGCGGGCAATACCGGACCGGATGGTCAGACCTGATTTAGCTTTGGAGCGATGGACAATGAACTTGTGTGGAATGAGGGGCTCACCGGCAGCGCCCTCGCGTAGCAGCAAGGTTTCGCCGTCCGCCCGGTCAAACGTGAACCAGCGCTGCGTCCGCCAGATCATCGCGCGCGGAAGCACGTTGCCGTTCTTGTGGTGCCAATCTATCTCCAGGACGGAAATTGCCTTGCCGATCGCATCGAGCATATCGAAGAGGCTTGAGCGCAACACGCCAGTCTTGATCCACTCGCGCAGAAACTCGGCATGCTTCTTGTGTTCGGCGCCATCCGACGCGGGCGTGACAGTAATCGGCAATTGCGAAACTGAGCGACGGCGCGTGGCGAGCTGCGCGAGATAATGGCTATCGCGTTCTTCGATGTCTTCGGCCAGCTCGAAATAGGCTTCCACCTCGCCCTGGTCGGCGGCGCGCAGAATGGATGCCAGCTTGATCGGCGTCATGCCATCGGCCGGATGACCGGAAATCCACTGGCGGACACCGCCCACCTGTGCACCGGCCACTTCTTCCGTCAGCTCGGCAACGCTGACGACCTTGCCGTCCTGATCCTTCATGGAGCTGGCGAGGTGACGAGAAATCTTCTGCTTCTTCTTTTTCGCCATTAGAGCGATCCTCTCAGGTAGATATTGACGGTTCCGCCACGGCGATCGTCGTCATGCATCGGCGGGCCGCCATTGTGGCCCTGCATCGGATTGATAGCCTTGCGGCTGGTCTCGTACTCGTAGGCGATCGCCTCCTGGTTGGAAGCGAACCACGCCAGCGCGCCAGCCGGCGCGGTATCGCCGTGGCGATCGTAACCGTCAGCGCCCTTCGTCGAATGTTCATCCGGAACCTTGATGATCCCGTTGACGTAGGCGAGTGCTTGGTGATCGGCGAGAACATCGGCGTCGTTCGGCAAAAGCAGGCTCTTATCGACAAAGGCTTCGATGTAACCGGGCATGTTGGCCGCGTACCACTTGGCAGATGTCATCACTTCGTGGATGCATTCCCCCCAGCGCTGGCGGGCCTTTTCGGCAAGGTACTGGCCGTTGCCTCGCGCATCGAGCGCGCCACCGATGAGACGCGGCAAGGCATCGCCAATGTAGAAGAGGATGTCGCGCTGCTGGTCGAACGGGATGTTCTTCAACTCGACAATCAGGCGGGCGCGGCGGATGAGATCGGCCCCGATCTCGAAGACCACGATTGCCGTCTTGTCGCCAGAACGGGCAAAGTCTTCCCCGAAGCAATGTTCCCGGTCCTTGTCGAGCTTGTCTAAAAGGGGCTTCAAGAGGCCTTCACAGAACTCGTCAGCCTGTTCGGCCCGCTCAAAATCGTCGAGGTTCTTGAACTCGTCCGGCCGGTCCCACCGCACGACGGCTGGTAGATCGGCGGACATGCAGCGCTCGATCAGGACGCGGGTCAATGCCGCCCCTTCCGATTCGGCCGGGATCGCGTCCAGCTCCTGTTTCATCTTGGAAGTGCGCGTGCCATAGGCCGAGCGGATTTTCGCTTCCCAGGCGTCTTCCTTCTCCTGTGACCATTCCTCCCCCTTGATCAGGCAGACGCGTTTGAACAGACCATTCTTTACGGCATCGCCGAAGGTAAAGGTGTGGAAGTTGAAGCCGTTCTTTCCGGCCTCGGCTTCCTTGATCAGTTCATTGAACGGGTTGCTGACGCCGTTGTGCGAGGAAATCACACGGACCTTGCCGCCCCAGATCAGAAGTGCCGCGACGGAATCAATGACGGCGCGCACATCACGATGGAAGGCTGCTTCGTCGATGCAGACCGTGCCCTGAAGACCACGGATATTTTCCGGCCGGGAGGAAAGCGCCTCGATGCGGAAACCGGACTTGAAACGGATGATATAGCTGGAGATCGCGTTCGTGGTACCGTCGTCACGCTGATCGAAGAAAATGCCATCCTCGATCGTCAGCAGTTCCTTGGCGACGGTCTTTGCGAAATGCGCCGCATAGCCGATGAACTCCCGGCCCTTCGGCTTGGTGTCCGGAATGTAGAAATAGTTCTGCCCGCCTGCCGATCGCTGGGCGGCGGCGATCAGCGTTGCATCCAGCGCCTCGGCGAAGGTGATGCCGGTTCGGCGGCCCTTGGCGCAGCCCTTCAGCAGACTGTCGTCGGCAATCCATTCGGCCTGATGCGCCATAAGGACGCCTTCGGCCAATGGATCGAGATCAGCCGGAATATCGGCACCACGAGGCAATTCGTCCGGCAACTTGGCCGGATCGATCGGAAGCACTGGCGGGTCGGTCCACTTGCCTTGCGGCAAACCGGGCAAGGCTTCAGCCACGCTGTTCCTCCATGCATGCAAGACCGGTCCCTTTGCAGGACCGGCAATCGTTCTTCAGGTCATAGACGGTGCTGGAAATCGTGCCGTCACGTCGGCGGTTGATCCGCTTGATGGCCCGCCCTGTGCCATCGCACCTGGTGCAGGGGGCTTTCGGAAGAGTGACGGTCATTGGTCACCATCCTTATTCTCCACATCCGGAGAGACCTCGGGAACGGATTTCGCCTTCGGCCGCACGCCGAGGAACTCGCGACGGGCGCGGGCGATAGCCTCTTTCGAAATGCCGGGTTCGTTCGAAAGAACGTCGAGCGCCTTTTCCGCCTTCGCCTTCATGTCGGCCTCAATGCGTCGGGCCTTCTCTTCAGCTTCGAGCTTCAGACGGCGGTTCGAAGACGTGACCTGGGCGGCCGAGGCAGCGCGCAGCGCGTTCGCCAGCTCCATGGCACCTTTCGGCGAAATGCCCGCATCACCAGCCGATTGCAGCAGCTCGAAAATCAACGTCTTGATCGCCTCGGCCGCGATCAGGGTCAGATCGTCGGAACCGGCCGCGTCCATGCGCTCGGAAATGGTAGCGGCGATTTCGCGGGTCTGTTCAAGCCGGCGCGTCATCTGTGACAGTCGGATGGCGAAGCGATTGAAGGCCGAAAATGACGGGATGTCGAAATCGAGACCGATTTCGCCCTGAAGCGCGATCAGCTTCGTTTTCCACTCGGCATAGATGTCGAGCTGGCTTCGATCACGGTCGGCAAGTTCCTGCGATGCCCAGGAGATCGCGTCACTGCATTCCTCGGGCAGGAGATCAATTGCTGAAAGACGGCCGCGTGCTTTCGCCATGTCAGGCACCCACGCGTGACGGACGCTTCACGCCCTCGATGGCGGACTGGCGATCGACATGGCGACGGCCGAGATCGGTCAAGGAAGCAATCTTGACAGTGCCGGCACTGACGACGACAACAGCGCCCATGGTCTCCAGATACTCGATCTGCTGATGCACCCATGGCCGTTCCTGGTTGATGCCAAAATTGGCAAGGACCGGCTCAAGCATGGAGCTGCTCAGGCTCTCATTTACCTGTTCCGCCAAGGCCCTCAAGATGATGAGCCGCGCTTCTTCGCGCATGATTTTCATATAGTCGATGCCGATGCTCATTGTTTGCCTGCCGTTTCCACCAGTAGCTGGTTCATTCTTTCGTTCGTGGCTTTGATGGGCTTGAGGGTTTCGTTCAGCGTGTCGAGGCGGCCATTCACCTTTTCAAGGGCAAGCTCCAGACGGTGCTGGCTTTCCCGGTCCGGCAGGTGACGCATTTCCCCTTCGATCGCCTGGATGCGGCGGTCATGGCTGGTCAGCTTGGTTTCATGGGCCTCGACGTCTTTGCCCAAGAGCGCGATTTCCTCGCGACCGCTTTTGATGTCAGCCTCAAGCTTCTTTTCGCCGCTGGAGAAAAAGCCCTTGAGGTGACCAAGGACAGCCAGGCTGGAGAGAACCAGCGTCAGCCAGGGAATGATTTCGGTCGGCGTCATCGGCGGGCCTTCTCGAACTTCGTCTGACAGACGATGCACCGTGTGGCGGATGGCAATGCGATGCGGCGCTCGCGGGGAATGTCGTTCGGGCAGTCTTCGCACTCGATCGTGCCGGGTGTGCGCAGGGAGCGCGAGGCGGCGGCAATCCCGGCCTCACGCTCTTGCTCGGCCCGCTCGGCCGCCAAATCGAGAGCGGCGTTTCCACCGAAATTCATGGTGAGGTCTCCGGCATGTTGTCGATCGCCGCGACGGCAGCAGCTCGGCGCGCGTCGCAGGACAGGATTTCAGTTCGGTCGGCACTCCAGCGGGTGGCGACCTCCCGCTGGGAAAGGTCACGATCCGGCAGATCGCCAACTGCGCAGGGCACACGGGACGCGGGCGGCACGGCGGGCTTGACGGTGCGAAGCACGAGCGGAGCCTTGCTTTCAGTGGGGGAGCAGGCGGACGCGATCACGGCCAAGGCCGCAGTCATCGCCATTCGGCAAAGCCGCATTCTGTGTCTCCAGTTCTTCATTTCGCGCTCGCAGCGCATCGATCTTGGCGGAAGTGCTGCGCTCCAGGTCGAGCGCATAACGGGCTTGAGCCGCCTCGGCGCTGGCGGCTTTGGTGTTGGCGGCCTCGATCGCGGCCGTCCAACGGGCATCGCTCTCGGCTTTCGTTCTGCTGACGGCCCGTTCCACCATGCCGTTGACGGTGGCGATGGTGAGCCAGCCGAGGAAAAGGGCAGCTCCGATCAGGAGCAGCACGATGATGACAGGCCTTGCCGCCTTCGTTAGCCAGGCAGAAATCATCGTACCGTCTCCGACAGGGCAGCAGGCTGGTCGCGCGACAGGTAAGGTGGTGGCGAAGGCAGAACGGCTTCACTCTGGGCGGCCGCTTCGAAATCCTTGCTGCCGTAGTGGCGATGGACCCCGAGCACGGTTGCGATCAGCGTCAGGAGCGACGGCAGTGCAATCGTCGCCATGCCAGTAGCTTCTGAAGAGCCAGCGAGCGCCCCGGCGATGAGAAGATAAATCGCTCCCCACGAGGCCCAGAACGACCCCCAGAGATAGCGCTTGGATGTACTGTAGGTTGGCTTCATCGGCGTCATGCCTCGCTCTTCGAGACCGGTGCGCCGGTGCTCGACAGTTCGACCTTGCCAGCGATCGGCGCGTCAGCGGACTTCGGCCAGCGGACGCCACCACTCACGAGGCGGCTTTTGTCCACCCGCGTGATCGAAACGGAATTGTCCTGGTTGCCCCCGAGGACGTGATAGTGCGTCCGGTCCTCACCAACATAAAAGCCGACATGTCCGCCGCCCTTGCGCTCGAAAACGAGGATAGCGCCGCGCGCAATCCGGCTTTCGACGCCGAACTTCTTCCAGTTCAACGCCCCGAGAGGGTTGGCGGGAAGAGCCTCCTTGGGAAGAGTGGTGGCGATGAGGTTGCCGACGAACAGTCCGCACCAGGGAATGTCATCGTCGGTATAAAAGCTGGCAATCCAGCCGCCGAGCTTCTTGGCCCAGCCCATGATGGTTGCATTGGATTTGGGGCCGGCGATTTCCTTCAGTCCCATGTAGCGGCGCGCCTCGCGCATCCATACGGGTTCGGCCGGCACAGGCACCTTCTCGTAGGTAACGAGATTGCTGTTCGGGTTTTTGCTCTGCACCTTGCGGAGCGCATCAACGGTGACTTGATCTGCGCGGCCGGTGATCGGCAGATCATAAGCGCCCTGGAAGCGCTCAAGCGCCGCGATCACTTCGCGGCCATGAACGCCGTCCATGGTCCCGCCATAAGCGCCAGCAACGCGAAGGCGGGCGATCAGCCATTCGTCAAAAGTTTGGGTGGTCATGAAAGCCCCGTCATGATGGCAACTGGCGGAGATCGCGCGGGCCGATATGGGGGCAAATTAGAATTTGGGCCTGAAACAAATCAGGCCCGCCGTGGCGGGCGGGCCTTTAAAACATTTCCATCTGGCGGGGGTCTGTCTTTCGCCTGGACTTGAGCGGCTCCCGTTTTCTGGCGCGCTTCAAAAGTCTTTCAACACCGCTTTCGGTCAAACCGAGCCTTTTGGCAATATCGCGGTTGCTCATTTCGGCATCGACATAACGACGGGCGCGAAACTCGCGTGCCAGAGGCACCCTTATATATCCGCCCGGATATGCTTTGGCTAGACGGTATGCAGCATCAACGCCGATCGTCGAAGAAAGTTCGCTGCGCTCCGGATCAGACGGAACGTAAAGCCTGACGCCGGCATGCGCTTCGACCAGGGAGAAGAAACCGTCTTCGCCGAGCGTCGATAACAGATCAAGGGTGAGGTCTTCGGCCACGGGTAATCCTGTTCGAAATGATGAGCTGCTCTTCGGTCAGCGCCCGCAGGCGTGCTTCCAGCTCGATACGTCGGTGGGAAAAGCGCGGCAGCTTGGCGATCCTTTCCGCCAGTTGGTCACGCTGGTTCTGAAGAACATCGATCTCCCGCTGGTCCGGCCAGCCAAAGAGCGGCATGCCATTCAGGGGAGCGATGTTCCCGGTCATCACATTTGAGCCTTCTTCAGCCGACGAACCTGCGGCCCGAAATGGTTCATCACCGTGATCCACTCAGCATCGCTCAAATTTCTGTAGCTGATGCTTTCGGTGACGATGTGGGTCACGGCCTGCCAGAACGCGTTCGGCTCGGCTGGATGCAGGATCGCCCATTGTGCGCGGGCGATCTTGTAGCCGGGGCTTTTCTCGTAAGGCTCGCACGGCAGGCGATCGGCCCAGACAACACCGGCTCGCGCCAGCATTCCCTTCATCGCCTCGACGACGCTGACGGCGTCCTCTGGCTTGTGAACGAAGCGCATATCCGAAATGTTCGGCAATTGCCTGCCCATTGCGAAGGCTTCCAGTGCGCTGTCACGGCGATCGTCGATCACGCCGAGATTGTAACAGGCGATCCACAGCGCCCGCATCTTCGGCAGATACTTGCCGGAAAGCTTGCGCTTGCCGTCCCGGCCGTCCTGGCGAACCGGCGCGGGTCTCGCGGCACTGCCTCGCAAGCTGACGAGAACCTTTTGCCGCTCCGCCTCGGTCATTTCCGTCGTGGATGTCTTGCCGGTCAAAATGTGGAGCTTGGCGCGATAGGTGAAATCGTCCAGCCCGAGTTTCTTCTGCTCGATCTTGATGGCGGCGATGGTCTTGCTCATTTCGACATCCTCCGTGCCGCGTGCTCTGCAATGTCGGAAAGGCAGAACTCGGAAGATTTGTCTTCGCCGCCTTCCTCGGTGACGACCAGGACGAACATCTTGCCGTTTCTCGCGTGAACGAAATGGCCGTCCTTCAGAAATGCGTCGATCAGCGCCGTCAGCAACTGATCGGGTTCAAATGTTCTCGGCATCGTAGGCCTCGCTGATTTCGGTTGTGGTGAAGGTGGCTTTGAAAACCGGGATGAAGAACCGCACATAGACGAACTGGACGGACCATCCCCGGCGTTGCGCCTTCTCCCAGGTGTCGCGTTTGCGGTATTTGGATGCGACCGCCCTGGCGGCGGTCTCGCTCCATGTGTTCGGCTGAAGCTTTCCCGATGGAGAACAAAGCACGTAGCCCTTGGTGAAGGCCGCAGGGATTTGTCGCTTACTCGTCACTGGCGGACACCTCCGACAATGACGGTTTCGACAGGCGCCATGGGACGCGTGGCGGCCTGAGCGAGCGCGAGAGAAATGGCGCGATCGAGCTGGTCACGGAACATCTTGCGGTGACGGCGGTCGGATATTGAGGCCAGAACCTCTGCAATGTTGGTGGCAAGCGCACCACCAACGGCATTCAGGATTGGCACTTCGAACTGCTCGCCGGTCTCGATAATTGCCTTGTGGATCGCATCGGCGAGGATTTGCGACTGGCGGGCCTCTTCGGCCTTCGCCTTGGCGATAGGGTCATTCATGATCATCACCATGATAGCTGATCTGTTTCACGGGAGCCGGAAGCGCCAACAAGGGCGCGTCCGTCTTTCCGGAGGGGGCTTTGCGAGGCGTTTTCGCTGCCTTCTGTTCAGCCTCGATCTCATCGAGCTGATTGAGTATGCTGGCCATCTGGTAGCGATCGGCCGTCTCGATCTCGATCTTGATCGTGGACTTTCCACCCTTGGTGGCGGCGGAGAAGGATTTCAGGGTCGCGTCGGAGAAGTAGATGCTGGTCATGCCGCTTGGCCTTCGAGCATTGATACATGATGCTGCCCGCTCGCGATCCCCAGAAGCTTTGGAACAACCAAGTCCAACTCATCAACGATAAACCATCGCCATCTGAGGTGGCCCCATCCGCTGGAGAAGATTGTGGTGCCAGCCCGATATCGCCGAACGCATATCTCAGCTTTGACAATCAGCCCTTTTCGGCCGACTAGCGACCAGCGTTCCATGAGCGCGCTCGCCTGCTCCTTGCAGTCCTCGAACTTGTTCATATCGATCGCGTCGGCAAGCTCTGAATGGGCTTCAAGAATAGCGCGGACATCCGGCAAATCGGTATTGTCAACGAAATCCTGCAGCCAGTCTGGCGGGCTGTCAGGGTCACCAAGCGCTTCGATCATGTAGATGGCGGCAACTCTGGCTTCCGCATCAAAAAGATTGTCGTACAGGTGAAGCTCGCTCATGCCGCACCGCCTTTCCGGAGTTCGGCTAGGACTTCCCCGGCGTTGATGCAGATCGTATCAGCGAGCAGCGCCATAAGCTCCGGCTCTTCGCCGTCCTGTGTGAGAATGAGGGTGCGCTTACCAGCGCCGGCCATCCAGCCAAGCTCAAGGTGAGCGCTGCGACCGCAGGGCAGAACGAGAAGGCAGGTGTCAGCCCAACGCATAGCCGCGAAATCGGACATGAAGCCCTGCGCCGCACGCGGGTGCGTCAAAAGGGCGTTTCGATAGTCCTCGGCAGAGCAAGGTACAGCGAGGCCGATCTGAGACCAGGAGAAACCCGTGTTGTGTGGAGGGTTGCGGAAGTCATAGACCTCATGGCCGTTTGTCCGGAGAAGGTCGACGATTGCCGGCTGATGGGGATTGCGCCATGAGGACGCGACATAAATTCGTGCCATGGTGCTGTCCTCACGCGTCAGCAATGTTGAGGGAAATGCGGACCCACTCCGCATCGTGCGATTCCCGAAAGCTGAAATGCAGGTACTCTTTGGAGCCGATTACCCGCACGGCCGCGTTGATGGCATCCATCGCCTTCATCCAGCGCGGATCATCGCTTTCGATCTTGAACAGTTCGAAGACGGCATCCTTGCTGATCTTGCCTGCCTGATCGACATTGAAGGCACGAGTGACGAGGCCACGGATTTCAGCACGGCCGTCTTCGGTCCACTCATTCAGGCATTCGTCGATCAGCCCTTTCGCGACCTGCAACTGCGGCCCGAACTCGATCAGTTTGTTCACGCGGGTCTCGACGGACATTAGCCCGTCGATCGTGCGGTATTTCTGGTTTCCTGCCCCGGCGCGACCGCGTTTGACGAGGCCGTATTTGGCCTCAAGGTTCCGGTCGAACTCGGCGATATCGGCGCGGGTGTGCTTTTTGAAGCGGGCCAGCTCAGCCGAAAGCGGCTTGGCGAAACCGATGATCTTGCGAACCATCTGATCTTCAAGGAAGTCTTCTGCCTTCACCAGGGCAAGCGGCGTCAGGCCGCCATCCGCGTTGGTGACATAATCTTTACCGTTGACGACAGTGATGCCGGCTGCGGCCTTTTCTTCCAGAATTACAGCTTCCATGGTTATGAACCTCATAAATTAATGTGAAAGGGGGATCAGGCCGCGTCGCCACCAGACGGCGCGGAAGGTGCAGGGGAATTGGAGGGCTTGGGGCGGAACTGGACGACGTTACCGCCGTCCTCGGTGTCGGGCCGCATCAGGCCGAGAACCTCAGCCGTAACGCGGTTCATGCTGGTCAGCAGCGACAGGCGGTCTTGTGAAGCGCGCCGGTTCCACTCTGCCTGTGACCAGGCGTTTTCGAGTTTGCGGGCGAGTTCGGCGATGCGGCCGATGTGAAGGATGACGTTCACAGAGGTCACCCGGTCAAGGTTGATCGTGCCACGCTCATTGACGACGCCGTTCAAATCGCGCGCCAACTTGAGCAGATAATCGGAAACGCAGTCAGGCTTCGCCGTCATTCTTTTTTCCTCCAAAGTTCGGGCGGATGATGTTGCCTTCGGCCTTTTTCAGAAGGCCGGTGAGTTCGCCGGTTGCGAGCTGCTCGGCGGTCTTGGCGAGCAGCTTCCCGGCCTCGCTGTCGCGCAGAATGGAAAGCTCCAGCTCAAGATGGCCGGCCTGCTGTGACAGGGCGCGAAGGGTTTTCAGGACGGTCTGGGCGGATTGCGCATCCAGTTCCAGTTTTTCGTCCGGCTTCATCTTTTTGGCGTCCCCGAAGATGCTCGCGAGATAATCCAGGTGAGATTTGAGGGAAGGGTTTTCCGGCGTCATAGGCTGTCTCCCATGTCGCGGTTCTTCCAGGCGGCCTGAAGGTGCTCCAGGCGAACGCCTTCCTCGCCGTCGCCGATGGCGAGCATGGAAGCGGCCTTCATGGTGCGGTCGATCTGGCGAAGCGCCCCGGGCTTCTGGGAGAGACCTTTTAGAAAGGTTGCGCAATCGCTGCCTTCCTCTACGCCCCATGCCTTGATCAGCATTTCCGCGTCCGCAATCGGATTACGAACCGTGCGGACCTGCCGATCGAAGCGGGAAAGCACCTGCGCACGGCTGGCAACTGAACGACCCTGATCCTTAACAAAGGCGGTCGCGGTGTCCTCATTGCCGATCAGAGCGACGCCGCAATGATCATTGTCCACGAAGTGACGCAGCTGGTTGATCGCGTCCGGAACCGCGTTCTGTGCCTCATCAATGATGAGCAGCGAGCCTTCGCCAACGCGCTTCAGCTTCGCACCGAGGGCGCGGGCGAATTTTGCGGGATTATGCTCGTGCACCTCCAAAGCGGCACACAACTCGACGAGCATGCCGTGAACCGTCTTGGTGCTCGGGCTAAGCGTCGCCTTAAAGACATGTGGCCGAGTGGCGGCAAAGTGCTCCACAGCGGCGGTTTTGCCAGAGCCTGCGGGCAGGGTGACGCGGACGAAACCGGACGTTACCTGGGCAAACAGAAGAGCGTTGTAAACGTCCATGCCGACCGTCGTGCGCTGGAAAGGCGGTGACACGGGCATGATAGCGGCCATGTTCTGGCTGGCATCGATAGCATCGAGCCAGTTGGCCAACTGCTGATTTACGTTCGCCAGGACGCCGAGGTACTTTCCGCTAAACCAAGGGGAAAACGTGCCGTCCGGAACGCCCGAGCGGCGGGACACTTCGGCTTTCGTCCAACCGTAAGTGACGGCGACATCAACGGTGCGCGCCGTCAGCTTGCGCCATTCGGCAACGTCGGAAGCCGGATGCTTGGCGGTAAACTCGATCGTCGGTTGAGACTGTTCCCAGACGGTATTTGTGCTGGTCGTCTTTTTCATATAAAGGTTCCTTTGTTCAATTGTGGGGCGGCCTTTGGGTCGCTCATTTTTTTTCGCCCTGTTGGACTGGAACCGTACTCAGTACTTTTCGGCTCTTCTCTTGCGGGCAGGCTTGCCGCCTGCCTCGGTATTCCCCGTGGGGAATTGGATGATTGCGCTTTCCCCGCCCGCCACTCGGGCGAGGCCACGCGCAAAACTGTCTTCGAAATGATCGACGCTGACCGCCTCGACCGGGGCATGTGCAAGGTTGCCGGTAACAAGGCGCGTGACGACCGGACGAACCGGCGTCTGCGGACGCTTCGCAGCCTCGGCCTTGCGGCCCTTTTCCATGATCTCGCCAAGCTGCATCGGGGAGAGCGCCGCATTGCTCTTGGCCACCGCCTGAAGGTTCTTGACGTGCGTTTTGCGTGCCTTCTCCTGGCGACGGGCAGCGCCCGTATCGGCAAAGCCGGTTTTAGCCAGGCAGTTGGCGTCACAAAGGAAGCGGCCTTCCGGGTCGTAGACCTTGACCGGCTTGTGCAGGTCGGCTGGATCGAACCGAACCGTCAGCTTCTTGCTGATCCACTCGTTAAGCACGGGGTGCCAGTAGCGGTTACCGTGCATGTGGATCGCGCCGTCCGGCTTGCGGGCCGTTATGGCGACTGCCGAGAGCATCCAGAGCGAACGCTGGGCCATGCTGGCATAACGGACGATCGTGGACGGCTCGGCGATCGACGCGTCAAACGTCTGCGCAAAACTGCGGCCGTGGGCGGTTTCCGTTGTACGGTTCAGCCGGTGATTATGCTCGTCAACGCACTGCGCAACGTGGCGCTGGAGCGTTTCGAGCGGCACGGCGCTATTGCCGTAGTTTTCCGGCTTCGCGTCCGGCCGGTTGCCCGTATAGCAACCGGACATAGACGGATGCTTGGAAATTTCCTCGGCGAGATCGCGCCAGGCGCGTTCGATCGGTTTGGACTGACCGGAACGCGGCTTCACGAAATGCGGCTCGATGTCGAGCGTCTTCAAAAGGCCGGCAACATCGTCCTCATTGACCTTGAAGCGGTGACGGGTCTTTGCGCCGCCCGAGATCATCTTGCCCGCGAAGGCACGGCCGTTATCCATATAGATGTGCTCGGGGAGGATGCCGTCATGGTTCTCGATCATCGAACCGATGCAGGTGCGGACGGCCTCCCACGTTTCGGCTTCGGAGAGCGTCCACGAAAGAACCTTGCGCGAATAGACATCCTGAATACCGATCAGGATCACGCGCACTGGCGTCTCCGACCACGGTGCCCGCACAAACAGGTCGAGCTGGTGACCGTCGGTGTTGACGATCTTCATCGCGTGCAGATGTGCCACGGTGCGCTTCTGAGGAGGGAAAAGCTGTTTCGCTTTATCTTTGCCTTCGCGAGCGATGATCTGCGCGGCCTTCGGCACTTCCGCATCCAGGCGGCGGCGCAAGGAACGCTCCGAAGGGATCGGCGACAGGTTCTGGTCACGGGCAACCATCATCATGCGACGGTAGCAGGCGCTAAAGGATGGACGTTCCGGCCGCAGGAAGTCGGATTTCAGGATTTTCCACGCCTCGGGGTGGCAGGGAGTGACTTCGGCGGCTTCGCCGCTGGCGCTTCCCGAGAAAGATGGGGCGAGGGCGGCAAGCCAGTCCTGGCGGGAATGGCCTTCAACCATCTTGCGCCACTCGTAATAGGTCGCGGGCACGATATCGGCCCTGCGGGTGACGTGGGCGACGGCATGTTTCATGCTGATGCCCGAGGTCCGCAGTTCCTCGACTTCCGTCAGGACGGCGAAGCGGGTCTTGCAGATAGCCTTGTGGGCGTCTGAAAGGGCCTCAAAACGGTCCCAAAGCATCTTCGAAAGTTTCGTCGGGCGCGGATCGGTCGGCTCCGCATTGAGAAATGCGAGCTTCGCCTGCGCAACCGAAGGCAGGAAGGAATAATGGTATTCAAACCCGCCGCCTTGTCCGGCCTTCGGGCGGGCTTTCACGGTGGAACGCACGCCAGAGCGAGCGATAAACAACTCAAGCCCTTGGCGCGTGCTCGGAATACCCGGCAAAGCTGCCTGGGCCAATTCGGCGGATGTGAACCATTCTTTCTTCATTTGCGCACCCGACGAATGTGCACTGGCGTCGCCTGAAGAACTTTCAGTTCCTTGGCGAGCTTCCTCTGCTCCTGGCGAATGCGGGACATTTCCGCGAGGCGGGCTTCATCACCTTCGAGCAGCAACAGGCCGTCATCGGAAACAACGACATCCCAAAGCCAGAATGCGTTGGTGGCGCGAACGAACGCCTTGAAGCGCGGCATGCTGATGTCGTGGGCGGTCTTGCTTTCGGCGGTGTAGCTGTCGAGAGCGGACTTCGAGACTTTGTCCAGGCCGAGATAGTAAGCCATGCGTGCCGCGATCGTGTCGCGGTCATACTGGCATTCACGGATGGCACGGGCCATTTCGCGTTTCAGGGTCGAACGGAAGCGGTCGATATCGAGACGTTCCGACGCAGAGCGCACCGGGAAAACAGTCTCCTTGAAAAAGTCCATCTGGTTGGGATCGCGTTTCGTGCTCATGCAGCCTCCTCGCGGATCGCAGCCATGAGGGCATCCGGCGCGTCAGACATGCCGATGTGCTCAAGGAAGCTATCGCGGGTTTCCTCGCTCGCCTCGTCCCAGGCGGCGATCAGTTTGGTGAGGATGATTGATTGAGAAGGAGTGGGCGGCGGGGTGACCAGAGCGGGGGGCTTGGTGAAGGCAAGAACCTTCTTCACGTCCGGCTCGTGCTTCAGCGCTGCCGCGACCTTCACCTGATCTTCACGGGGAAGTTTCGCCAGCGTCAAAAGCTGCGACTGATCGTTTTCCGCCGAGGTGCCACGCACGGCCTGTCTCAGCACCGGATCGAGATTTTTCCCGATGCTGGTCACCTTCTCATAGGTGCTTTGACCGAAGCCGAAGCGCTCTTTTACGCGTTCGGAAAGCTCCCGCCCGCCGGAGAAGATAATTCCGTAATCGTTACGGTTTTTCTCCGAAGGACGGCCGGGCTTGATCTCGCCATGCTTCTCTTCCCAAAGTTCGCGGTACTTCATGACGAAGATGGCGCGATCAAGCGGGTTCAACTCATTGCGATAGAGGTTCTCGGAGATTTCGAGCAGCTGCGCCTCAACGGCATCAGCCTTGACGACGATGGCGTCAATCTCCTTCCAGCCAAGCAGCGTTGCAGCGGTGATGCGGTAGCCGCCCGCGACCAGCGTGAAAGGAGTTCCCTTTTTTGCAGGCGTCTTGCGGATCATGATCGGGCTGATCTGCCCGTGTTCAGACATCGAAGCGGCAATAGCCTCGGCATAATCCATATCGATCGGGCGGAGCCGCTCGCCGACAAAGATGCTTGATAGGGTGGCGCGGATGAACTCAGCCATGGGAGGCTTCCTGTCCGGCCGAGGCCTCGTAGAGCATTTCCATAAAGGTGTCTTTGGCGCGGGCGGCGATACGCTCGTAAGCCTTGTCAAAGAGCGGTTCGAAGCGCCGTGCCTCAACGACGCGGACAGCCTGCATCACAGTCCAGCGGGCAACGCCCAGGAGCACGACCAAGCGGCGGCGCGGAACATCGAAATCGACGTGAAGCACGTAGATCGCCATCTGCCGTGCGAGCTTCGCATCGAACATTTCGGCAGGCGGGTTGATGATGTGGCGGAGTGGAAGGTGGTTGAAATGCGAACGGCTGGCGCGATAGCTGGCCGCTACCATTGCCTGCAAACGTTCTTCATCGGAATAAGGATTTACCATCGAAACCTCGGAGTTCGTCGCTCGGCGACGGCATTGCGGCAGTTCGATGCCGGGGCGGTGGGGCTGGGTGTTGAGGCCGCCCCGGCATCTGGCGTCGCTCCCTGGGGGTAACAGAGCGACGGTTCGGGAAATCAGCGGGATTTGTTGGCGTCGGAGCGCGCAAGCAGGCGGCAAAGCTCGGGCTGCATGTCCATGGTGAGGCAACCGACAAGCTTATCGTCGATATCTGCATCGCCTTCGCCAAGCAGCAGGTCGACGAGTTTGTTTCCAGCCGTCATATGAACATCGGCGTCCATGACTGTCGCGTCAGCTTCTGCCGTCAAAAGCTCTGTCAAAGCCTGCTGCACGACTGTGTCGTCGAGCGTGATCGATTCCGGGCTGTAACCGGCCGACAGCTTCGCTTCGTTGAGGGCATGGGCTGCAACGACAATGGCGCGGGCATTCCGCAGTCGCTCGGCATCCACAGTTTCAAGATCGACGACACAGGCCATGGAAAGAGGCTTTTCTGTCGCCTGGGGCAGAGGCTTGGTGACCGTGGTTGGAGCGGGGCTGAAAACGAGAACGTCGGACGGATGCGGGCGGTCGATCAGGCCGTTTTTGACGCGTTCATGCCAGTGGGCGAACTCGTCAAATGTCGGACCCTCTACATTGCGCTTTTTCACAGCGTTTCCGAAGAAGTGGTAGGCCTCTCTGGTGGACTGCCCACGCTCGACGATGTTGTCGAAGGTGGTAATCACAAGGTCTTTCACCCGCGACGGGACACGGTCGAAGAAGGGCACGGCGACGTGATTGCGAACTGCTACGCTCATAGAGCTGCTCCATAGTGTTTGAGGATGGTGATGAGTGCGGCCGAAACGCCCGCGAACGCAGGACTAAAAATCAGCAGGGTTTCGGCCCACCGGCACACTCGGGAGCGGGCCGGAATGAAAATCGGGCTGTCGAAATTGGCATGCGGTTTCGTCATTGTGGGGTGTCTGCTGATCGGCGATTGTCGGGGTGTGGAGCGGTCGAGAGATTGGGTCTGACAGCCGGGGCGA
Organism: Agrobacterium sp. T29; assembly: GCF_006970545.1. Lineage (NCBI taxonomy): Bacteria > Pseudomonadati > Pseudomonadota > Alphaproteobacteria > Hyphomicrobiales > Rhizobiaceae > Agrobacterium > Agrobacterium sp. T29. The sequence continues at coordinate 741,132 of NZ_CP040641.1, read as the reverse complement.
ACGAACGCCTTGCACTCGTGCGGTAGGCTAGAGCAGCAATCCCGAACCGTTCCACGCTTCATGCTGCGGCTTGCTCCGCTTCGGCGGCACGGCGGCCGTTCCGGTAATTCTCCGAAGGCTGCGGGCTGAGCCTGCGACCATCGGGCATGTAACGGGAGAACCAGAGAAGGTGCGGCCGGGTTTTCAGGGCCGCAGCGATGGCACGTTCACCGGCCGCGTGCGGCTCATGAACGGCATTGCCGGCTGTGCCGGTGGGCAGGCAATATTTCTTGTCGATCTCGGCAAGCGTAATTTTGGCTATGATGAGCTTGCCTTTAATCCGGGCAATTTCTTCCAGCCGAAGGCGTTCGGCACGGCTCATCTTGCCGCCGTCAGAGACACGGTGCATAAAGGATTCCTTCCAGAAGGGAGGCCCTGACCGGCCTCCTTTTTTGGGGTTATTAATTCTGCGAACACAGAAAGGATTAAGGTAAAATCCGGGATTTGTAAACCCGGCTTTTGCATTAATGCGAAGAATTTGGCGCGACCAGAAACCATCAAGACCCCGCTCGGCCAACGATTGCGGGATATCCGGAAAGCTTTGGGCGATCAGCCGCGTGAAGTATTCGCCAAGAGCCTTGGCATTTCCGAGAAAACGCTCGGCAATTACGAGCGGGGCGACAACGAGCCGGACGCCTCGGTACTGCTGGCCTATAAGGAGGTTTACGGCGTCGATGTATCGTGGCTTCTCACGGGCGACGGGCCGATGTTTAGTGAATCGGCGATGTCAGTGCCTGGAGCTGACCTCGTGGAAATTCCGCTCTATGATGTTCAGGCTGCTGCGGGTTCTGGCCTTATTCCGAAAGAGGATGGGCAACATAACTCAGTTGCCTTCAGCCGCGCGTTCCTTCGGAGCATCGGGGCAAAACCCGAAAGTTGCATTATGCTTGAGGCTAAAGGCGAAAGCATGCTGCCGACTATCCCAGATGGGGCATTCATGATCGTCGATCAAAGCAAGAGCGACATCGTCGATGATCAGGTTTTTGTTTTTCGCGTCGGACCCGGAATTAAGGTGAAGCGGGCAAACTGGCGCATGGACGGCTCGTTAGAACTGCGTTCCGATAACGAACAGAATGGCTATCCCAAGGAAGTCATCGACGAGGATGTGGCAGACGATCTTTCCGTCATCGGCCAGGTGCTCTCTCTTCTTCGTCGAGCATAAATTAGGAATCACTCAAAGGTGGCATTGACTCATTTTGCAATGAGAACAAAATAGGAACATTAGTAACGCCGAAGATGAGGTAAAGGGTATGGCGCTAGCTGATAAGTTCGTTGTTGTTCCATTCGCGGAGCGGAGACCTGAGATGGTGAATGTGGATTGGAAGCTTGCGCCGAAAAACGCCCGGTGGTGGGCCGTCGATGCCAACGGTGAAGCGCACTGGTTTTGTGAGCCGGACATCGCGGCATTTACTGACTTCTGGTTTTCAGAGCCGATCGGCGCACCTTCCTTCGGCTTCGACGGCGACTGGAGATCGAGCTTAACAGAGCGTCCGTCACGGTTTGGCCTGGTGCGCTAACGCAAAAAGCCGCGTTGCATCTTCTCGCAACGCGGCTTTCTCTTATTGTCTTTGATTTCATTGTAAAAAATCAGGATTTTTCGAACTTGCAAGACAGTTGCATGTTCAATTTAGCTTCGGGGCCGTCATTCGTGCTTGTTTGTGAGATATCCGCGCGAGGCCGCCGAATTCTTAAAGGCCGGTTTTCTGGGCTTTAAGGGGTCTTAAAAGACCGATAGGGTGGTTTTTGAGGAGTTGTTGAGGGACGCTCGAATTTTGGCCGTTTCTGCCACGACGGATCGCAGATCGCGCCGCCAGTCTGTCAAACTTGTTTTTGATTGGCGCTCGCATGCACGCTTGAAAGCCCCTGATTTATAAGGCTTTCTCGCCAGTTCCCGGATATTATCGGATATTCCTAGAGATTCCAGTAAGTGGTGACAAAGTACATTCATTGATTTTCCGAGCCGGAGAAACAATGGATCCGATGGTGCCTGCCGGTAAGTTATGCCCAAAAAAAGGGAAACCCGCTTACTGCCAAAACGCAGCCAGCGGGCCTCAACCTTTACCCCCTCCCACAAGGGCGGCTGCACAAAAGCACATTGAATGAATTATGGCAAGATCAAGGCGACCATATTGTTGCGGTTGATGGCCCTGTTCGCCAGTTTAGTGGCGGATGGCAGAGCGTGACCTGTTCCGTGTGCCGTTCGTAAGGGGAGCGATAGGACACGATATTTTCGGTGCAGCGCATTTCCGCGGAATTGGAATAGGTATTTTCGATCCGCTGCGGTCGATAATGTGCTTTGTGCGGTGAAACCCGTTCCTCACGATAAACCGTCATATCGGCGGCAGGCGATATGCCGGGTATCGACAAGGTCGCGACTGCGGCAATCAAGAGAATTCTTCCAGGATGTGCGGACATGGCTCTTCCCCGCGTTGAACAACGCAGGAGAACGTGCTGCGCACATAAGCTGTTCCAGGGACATCGGCAAAAAAATGCCCGCTCATCGCGGGCAATCAGAGGGGAACTGAGGTTAGGAGCCTCGGGTCTGAAACGGACATCTTCGGCATAAGTTCCGCTTGCGGAATAATTTCCGTCGCGCCTTGCCGACAAAGGGGCTGCGCAGGCCGAGTTTCAAGCCGCACGACACGGAACGATGCGACACGCGCAAACGGCGATAATTTTATGATGATTCTATCTTTAGGGAAATTTGGAGCGGGCGAAGGGATTTGAACCCTCGACCCCAACCTTGGCAAGGTTGTGCTCTACCCCTGAGCTACACCCGCTCAAATCCACCGGTCCGGGGTAGTTCGCTGAACCGTGGGCCGCCAAGCGGCGACGGGCGCTATATCGCTCAATCGATTTTGGAATGCAACAGGGAAATGACAAAAACGCGAAAATTTCTTTGAGAAATGCGACAAGCGGCGGAAATGATTGAGAATTTTTCATCCCGCTGTTTTTTCCTGCGTTGCCAAGCGTCGGTTGCCCGCTTAATCAGGAAACAAGGATAGTGGAATCGGCAGAGGCAGGCGGCAGGATATGGCGGAAAATTCCCAGAAGACGGCAACGGAGCTGTTCGAGTTTCTCGACGGACTCGGCATTTCCCACACCACGAAGCAGCATGAACCGGTGTTTACCGTCGCCGAATCCCAGTCGCTGCGCGACCTCATTCCCGGCGGCCATACAAAGAACCTCTTTGTAAAGGACAAGAAGGATCAGTATTTCGTTCTGACCGTTGAGGAAAATGCGGTCGTCGATCTGAAAAGCGTTCACAAGACCATCGGTGCGGCAAGCCGCGTGTCCTTTGGCAGACCTGAAAAGATGCTTGAATATCTGGGCGTCGCGCCGGGCTCGGTGACGGTGTTCGGAGCCATCAACGACACCGACAGGCAGGTCACCTTCGTGCTCGACAGCGGGCTTCTGGAAAACGAGCTGGTCAATGGCCATCCGCTTTCCAACGACCAGACGACAACGATCGCGTCCACGGATCTCATTCGCTTTCTCGAGGCAACCGGACATGCGCCGCTTGTCTTGAAAGTCACCGAGTGAGATACGATCTTTGCTTCAAATAAGACATATGACAGAGGTTACGGGAGACCGGCATGAGCGGCGAAAATAATCCTTACGGCGGTTCCTATAGCGGGCAGATGACCGCAAGCGCCCATCATAATGGCGAGCTGAACGGTGCGGCCTCCGGCCACATCAAGGACACCACGACGGCGGGTTTCTCCAGGGACGTTCTTGAGGAATCGCGCCGCCAGCCGGTTCTGGTGGATTTCTGGGCGCCCTGGTGTGGTCCGTGCAAGCAGCTGACGCCGGTGCTCGAGAAGGTCATCAACGAGGCGAATGGCCGCGTGAAGCTCGTGAAGCTGAATATTGACGACCACCCGTCGATCCCCGGCCAGCTCGGCATCCAGTCCATTCCGGCAATCGTCGCCTTTGCCGACGGCCGGCCGGTGGATGGCTTCATGGGTGCCGTGCCGGAAAGCCAGATCAAGCAGTTCATTGAGAAGATCGCCGGGCCTGACGCGGGCGATCCCAAGGCCGAGATCGAGGCTGTTCTGACGGAAGCGAAGCAGCTTCTGGCGGATGGCGATTTCAACGGCGCGGCGCAGCTTTTCGGCGCCGTCATGCAGGCCGATCCGGAAAATCCGGCAGCCATTGCCGGTATCGCCGAATGCATGATCGCCGCCGGTCAATATGAGCGGGCAAGCGAACTGCTCTCTTCGCTGCCCGCGGAACTCAACGAGGATGCGGGTATTCAGCTCGTTTCGAAAAAGATCGCGCAATATGAGGAAGCCCGTAAAATCGGCGACCCCGTGGCGCTGGAGCGCGAGCTTGCGCTCGATCCCGATCGTCACGAGGCGCGGGTGAAGCTTGCCAAGGTGCTGAATGCTCAAGGGCGGCGCGATGAGGCTGCGGACCATCTGCTTTACGTCATGCGCAAGGACCGGACCTTCGACGATGACGGCGCGCGCCGCCAGCTTCTGGAGTTTTTCGAGGCCTGGGGCTTCAAGGATCCGGCAACCGTTGCCGGCCGCAGGAAGCTTTCGGCGATACTGTTTTCGTAATGCGGGCATATCCCGGCCGTGGCGGTTGATCCGCCGGCCGGGCAGCAGTGAACAGGGGGCTTGATTCCCATGCATGTCGGAAATGCGAGATATGTGAAGAACGACGATCTGCCGGAAACCGTGCCGGTCTTTCCATTGCCGGGCGCGCTGCTTCTACCGGAAGGCCATCTTCCACTTAATATTTTCGAGCCTCGATATCTCGCCATGATCGACTGGGCGTTGGCCGGCCATCGCATCATCGGCATGGTGCAGCCCGCCCTGCATGTCATCGAGGCGGGGCTTGAGGGCGGTCCGCTGAGCGCGGTCGGCTGCCTCGGCCGCATCACGTCCTTTTCCGAAACCGGCGATGGCCGTTATATCATTTCGCTCACCGGCGTGTGCCGCTTCCGCCTGCTGGAAGAGGTGGAGGCGGGCAAACCCTATCGCAGCTTCCGGCATGCGCCCTTCATCGCCGATCTTTCCGGCGAATATGACGAGGATGCGGTGGACCGCGAAAACCTGCTCCGGGTATTCCGCTCGTTTCTGGATGCCAACCAGCTGGAAGCGGATTGGGAAAGCGTGGAAAGGGCGGGCAACCGCGTTCTCGTCAATTCGCTTTCCATGATGTCCCCCTTCGGACCGGCTGAAAAACAGGCGCTGCTGGAAGCGCCGGACCTGAAGACGCGGGCCGAAACATTGATCGCCATCACCGAGATCGTTCTCGCCCAGGGATCGGGCGAGGGCGGAAACGTGCTGCAATAGGATCGCCGCCATGGACGACAGGATGAGCAATGTCGATCCCAAGCTGCTGGAGCTTCTGGTCTGCCCTTTGACGAAAGGGCGCCTTGCCTATGACCGCGCCCGCAATGAACTCATCTCAGAAAGCGCGAGGCTCGCTTATCCGATCCGCGACGGCGTGCCGATCATGCTGATTTCCGAAGCGCGCAAAATAGAAGACTGAGCTTCCCGCTTACCCGCCTTCACACATTGCGTGTCGCGAATTGACGAAGATGCGTTGACAACCATGCGTGGATTTGACCAGAGTCCCGCCCGACATGTCTGTTGCGGGGAGAAAACTGATGTCGTTGCGCGCGCTCGTCCGGATTTCGCTGGTTGCGGTCTCAACCGCCCTGTTTTTTCCGCCAGCCATGGCGGCGGAACCCTCCCGCAAGGTCGTTACGACCCAAAATGGCGATTATTTCGGCTTCGATCTCAGGACGGAGCAAAATGTCTCGCTGGAGCAATGCGGCGAGATTTGCGTCGGCGATACCGCCTGCAAGGCCTTTACCTACAATCCCAAGGTGAAATGGTGCTTCCTCAAATCGGATTTCAATCAGCTGAACGCCTTCCCCGGCGCGGTTGCCGGCAAGATCGTGGAAGTGGCCGCGGAGGCCGATATCGGCGCGCCGCAGCGCCTGTCCTTCGTGACCGACAGCCTGCAGCAGGAAGCACGCCGGCTGAAATCCGGCCTTGCGGCGAATGAGGGTGAGGGCGAACAGGGCCTGGAAGCTCTCGTGCAGACGGCGCGCCAGCAGGCCGCCGCCGGCAATATTCCCGATGCGGTCACGACCTATAAACAGGCCCTTGCGATCACACCCGACGATGGCGCGCTCTGGGCGGAATTGTCGGAAAAGGCCGCGCAGGTCACCGATAATTATTCGATAGCGGGACAAGCCGCTTCCGCCGCCATCAATGCCTATCAGCTGAGCCGCACGGTCAGCGCCCGCACCGAGGCCCTGAACCGGCTGGCGAAGGCGTTTGAAAGAACCCAGAATTATCGCGCGGCACTCAATGCCTATAAGGAAAGCCTCGCGCTTGCCGACAATGCACAGACCAAAGCGGCCTATGCCGATCTGCGCACCCGGCAGGGTTTCCGCGTCATCAACAATACCGTGGATACGGATAGCGTCAGCCCGCGCGCCTGCGTGCAGTTTTCCGAGCCGCTGGTGAAGAACGGCGTCGATTACTCCTCGTTCATCACGCTGGATGGGGCAGCCCCCAAGGCCATCGAGGCGAAGGGCAGCGAGATTTGCGTGGAAGGCCTGACCCATGGCCAGCGTTACAAGATCGCGTTTCGCGCCGGCCTGCCGTCTTCGGTGGAAGAGCCTCTGGAAAAGCAGGTCGATCTCGATATCTATGTGCGTGACCGCGCCGCCAGCGTGCGCTTCACCGGCGAGAATTTCGTGCTGCCGGGCACGGCGCGCCGCGGCATTCCAATCGTCTCTGTCAATGCCGACAAGGCCGACCTGAAGCTTTATCGCGTCGGCGACCGCAACATCACCTCGCTTCTTTCAAACTCGCAGTTTCTGACGCAGATGGACGGCTACAATGCCGACCGTATCGAAAACGAAATTGGCGAGCTTGTCTGGCAGGGCTCGATCGATATCCAGCCCGATCTCAACAAGGATGTGGTGACGAGCTTCCCGGTGGATGAGGCCCTGCCGGAGCGCAAGCCCGGCATCTATGTGCTGACCGCCGTACCGCCGGGCACCGCGCCGGAAACCTGGGATTCGCGCGCCACGCAATGGTTCCTGGTCTCCGATACCGGCATCACCACTTATGCCGGAACCGATGGTCTGAATGTTTTTGTCCGTGCACTTGGCAGCGCCAAGCCGCTGGCAGATGTGGATTTGCAGCTGCTCGCCAAGAATAATGAGGTGCTGGGCACCGCGAAGACGGATGCGGACGGCCGCGCGGTGTTCTCGGCCGGCCTGATGCGCGGTACGGCGGCGCAGGCGCCTGCGATCCTGACGGCGCGCAACGGCGACAAGGACTACGTCTTCCTCGACATGACCCGCGCCGGCTTCGATCTTTCGGATCGCGGCGTGACGGGCCGGGCAGCCCCCGGCGCCATCGACGTGTTCAGCTGGACGGAACGCGGCATCTATCGCGCCGGCGAGACCGTGCATGCCGCAGCCCTTGCCCGCGATGTCGACGGCAAGGCAATCGAGGATCTGCCGCTCACCTTCATCTTCTCGCGCCCGGATGGTGTAGAGGACCGGCGTTTCGTCAGCGACGGCAAGGCGCTGGGCGGCCATGCGGTCGATCTGCCGTTGCAGGCAAATGCGATGCGCGGCACCTGGACATTGCGCATCCATACCGATCCGAAAACGCCTGCGATCAGCGAAAAGAGCTTCCTCGTCGATGATTTCGTGCCTGACCGCACCGAGTTCGATCTTTCCAGCAAGGCAAAACAGATCGACCCTGGCGCGGAAACGGCAATCGATGTCAATGGCCGCTATCTCTATGGCGCGCCCGCTGCCGGTCTGACGCTGGAAGGCGAGGTCGCCATCAAACCGACGCGCACCAGCGCCGATTTCGAAGGTTATTTCTTCGGTCTGGCCGATGAGGAGAGCGAAGAGGAAAACCGCACCACGCTTGCCGATCTGCCGGCGCTGGATGAAGAGGGTAAGGCGAGCTTCAATGTCGATCTGACCGACCTGCCGTCCACCACGCAGCTTCTTTCCGCCAACATCACCGTGCGCATGCGCGAGGCCGGCGGCCGCGCCGTGGAGCGCTCGCTGACGCTGCCCATCAAGGCGGAAGCCTCTGTCATTGGCATCAAGCCGCAGTTTTCGGGCGATCTCGCCCAGAATTCCGTTGGTCGTTTCCACATCATCGGTGTCAGCGCCGAAGGTGCCAAACAGGCGATGAATGGCCTGGCCTGGAAACTCATCAAGGTCGAGCGGAACTATCAGTGGTATCGTCAGGGCAATTCCTGGCGTTACGAACCGGTGGAATATACCAAGCAGCAGGAAGCCGGTACGCTTTCGGTCGATGCCAATGGCGGCGAGATTTCCGTGCCCGTCACCTGGGGCCGCTATCGGCTGGAAGTGGAGGGCGCCGGTAATGGCGCGCCTGTTTCCAGCGTTGAGTTCGATGCCGGTTTTTATGTCGAGGCAAGCTCGACGGAAACGCCGGATGCGCTGGAAATCGCTCTCGACAAACAGAGCTACAAGATCGGCGATACGGCCAAACTCAAGGTTTCCTCGCGTTTTGCCGGCGAGTTGATGGTGACTTCGGGTTCGGAAAAGCTGATTGCCGTGCAGAATGCCGAGATCGGCGAGGATGGCGGCGAGATCGACATTCCCGTCACCGAGGAATGGGGTGCGGGCGCTTATGTGACGGCCACGCTGTTCCGTCCCGGCGATGCGCAGGAAAGCCGTATGCCGATGCGCGCCATCGGCATCAAATGGCTCGCCGTCGATCCGGCCGAGCGCAAACTTGCCGTCACGCTCGGTGCGCCGCAGAAAACGCTGCCGCGCCAGCCGCTTGAAATTCCGATCACCGTTGCCGGTGCCGACGTGGGCGAAAAGGCCTATGCCATCGTTGCGGCCGTCGATGTCGGCATATTGAACCTTACCCGCTATGAGCCGCCGAAGCCGGATGAATGGTATTTCGGCCAGCGCCGGCTGGGGCTGGAAATCCGCGACCTCTATGGCCGCCTGATCGACGGTTCGCTCGGCGCCACCGGCCGGCTGCGCACCGGCGGCGACGGCGGGCAGGCAGCCCTTCAGGGCAGCCCGCCCACGGAAAAGCTCGTGGCCTTCTTTGCCGGTCCGGTCGAACTCGACGCAGACGGCAAGGCGACGGTCAGCTTCGATATTCCGCAGTTCAACGGCACGGCCCGCATCATGGCGGTGGCCTGGACGAAGACAGGCGTGGGACATGCCGTCTCCGATGCCATCATTCGCGATCCTGTCGTCGTCACGGCCAGCGCGCCGAAATTCCTCGCCCCCGGCGATGTCTCGCAATTGCGGCTCGATATCGCCAATACGGATGGCGAGGCCGGCGACTATCGGCTGGATGTGACCAGCAATACCGCGTTGACGGTCGATCAGGGTGAGATGTCGCAAACTCTCGCGCTTCAGAAAGGCGGCAAGTCTTCGCTGACGGTCCCGCTGACGGGCGAACAGCCCGGCAATGGCGCGATCACCATCAAGGTTTCCAATGCCGCCGGTCTTTCACTGGAGCAGGTTCTGAACGTTCCCGTACGTCCGGCCGTTCTGCCGGTGACGACGCGGCGCGAAATCAAGATCGCGCCCAATAGCAGCCTGACGATCAACGGCGATCTTCTGGCCGACAGCATGCTTCTGGGCTCGTCCGTCGCGGTCAATGTCACGCGCTCGCCGGCTTTCGATATTCCGGCGCTGGTGATGATGCTGGACAAATATCCCTACGGCTGCGCCGAACAGACGACGAGCCGCGCTTTGCCGCTGCTTTACGTTTCGGAACTGACGAAGGATAGCGGCCTTGCAGAAGACCCCGACACCCGCCGGCGGGTGCAGGAGGCGATCTACCGCGTGCTGTCCTTCCAGTCGAGTTCCGGCAGCTTCGGCCTCTGGTCGCCGGGTTACGGCGATCTGTGGCTCGATGCCTATATCAGCGACTTCCTGACCCGCGCCCGCGAGCAGAATTACGATGTTCCCGAAGCCGCCATGGTGCAGGCGCTGAACAACCTGCAAAACGGTCTTTCCTATGACAGCAATGTCAAGGATCGCGGCAACGAGATCGCCTATTCGCTTTATGTGCTGGCGCGCAACCGCAAGGCGGCGATCAACGATCTGCGTTATTATGCGGATACGGCGCTTGCCGATTTCCCGACACCGCTCGCCAAGGCGCAGGTTGCCGCCGCCCTTTCGCTTTATGGCGATCAGGCCCGTTCGAAGGCCGTATTCGGCGCTTCGCTCGACATGGCAAGCCGCACCACCAATGTCAGCTTCTCGCGCTCGGATTATGGCTCCGCCCTGCGTGATGGCGCGGCGACGCTGGCGCTTGCGGCGGAAAGCCGGCCGGTTCCGGCCGTCGTGCCGCAGCTTGCCGGTGCGGTGGCCAAGGAATGGGAAAAGAAGCCCTATACCAGCACCCAGGAACAGGCATGGATGCTGCTTGCCGCCCGCGCCGTGAAAGGCGAGGACAAGGATATCCGTCTCGATGTGAACGGCGATCTGCAGACCGGCGGCTTCGGCAAGCGGATGAGCGGCGACGAATTGCTGGCCGCACCCTTGAAGATCGCCAATGCCTCGGCCGATCCGGTCACGGCCGTCGTCACCACGGTGGCGCCGCCGGCGCAGCCGCTTGCCGCCGGCGGCGAAGGCTTCACCATCACCCGCACCTATTATTCCATGGATGGCGAGGAGGTGAACCCGAGCGAGGTGGTCCAGAACGAGCGTTATGTCGTGGTGCTGAATGTGGTGCCGCAGAATAACTGGCAGTCGCGCATTCTGGTGACGGACCTGCTGCCCTCCGGTTTCGAAATCGACAATCCGAGCCTCGTCAATTCGGCTGAGCTTTCGAATTTCGACTGGCTGCCGGAAACGGAAGCGGCGCATACGGAATTCCGCTACGACCGTTTCGTGGCGGCCTTCGACCGCTCGGCCGGCGACAGTTCGGAAATTGCGCTGGCCTATGTGGTCCGTGCCGTCACCCCCGGCACCTACGATCATCCGGCAGCTTCGGTTGAGGATATGTACCGGCCGCAATTTGCCGCCCGAACGGCAACCGGCCGCATGGAGGTGCGCTCGGCAAACCCATGAGGCGGAAGAAGGCGATCATTGTCGGCATCATGACGGCCGCGTTGCTTATGGGAGGCGCGGCCTTCGGTCTCGATGCGCTGGACAAGGCCTATCCGCCGCCGCTGGACGCTGCGCAGCAACGATCCTTCGAGGTTCTGGATCGTGACGGCAAGCTTTTGCGCGCTTTTGCGACACCCGATGGCCGCTGGCGGCTGAAAACCACGGCCGCCGAAGTCGACCCACAGTTCCTGCGCATGTTGGTGGCCTATGAAGACCAGCGTTTCTATGAGCATCACGGCGTCGATCCCTGGGCGCTTTTGCGCTCCGCCTGGCAATTGGCCAGCAACGGCCGGATCGTTTCCGGCGCATCGACGCTTTCCATGCAGGTGGCGCGGCTGATCGAGCCGCGCGCCGACCGCTCGTTTTCGGCGAAATTCCTGCAGGCCGCGCGTGCGCTCCAGATCGAAAGACGGCTCAGCAAGGCGGAAATCCTCGATCTCTATCTGAATATCGCGCCCTATGGCGGCAATCTCGAAGGCATTCGCGCCGCAAGCCTCGCCTGGTTCGGCAAGGAACCGGGCCGGCTCGATACGGCGGAGGCGGCCCTTTTGGTGGCGTTGCCGCAATTGCCGGAAAAGCGACGCCCGGATCGTTTTCCGGAGGCGGCGAAGCAGGCGCGGGAGCGGGTGCTGCAACGGCTTGCCGTGGAACGCGTGATGGGTGAGGGGGAGGCGGAACGGTCGGCTCTTGCGAATGTGCCCGCCAACCGGCGGGACCTGCCGGCCTATGCGCCGCATATGGCCGTCGCCGCACGGGTGAAATTCCCGAATACTGCCGAGGTGCGCTCCACGCTGAAGCTGCCGATCCAGCGGGAGCTGGAGGGTGTCGCCCGCCACGCGGCGGAAAAGCTCGGCGACAGGGTCTCCGTCGCCATCGTCATGGCCGATGCGCAGAGCGGCGATATTCTGGCGGAAGTGGGCTCGGCGGATTATCTCGATACGGCAAGACGCGGTTTCGTGGAGATGAGCCGGGCCGTTCGCTCGCCGGGCTCCACCCTCAAGCCATTCATCTACGGCCTTGCCTTCGAAGACGGCCTTGTCGGGCAGGAAACCATCATCGAGGATCGTCCGGCCGACTTTTCCGGTTACAGGCCGCGCAATTTCGACATGCACTATCAGGGCGATGTCAGCATCCGGCAGGCGCTGCAACTGTCGCTCAACGTGCCTGCCGTCAAGCTGCTCGATGCGGTCAGCCCCTCGGCGCTGATGGTGCGGTTCCGGCGGGTGGGTGTCAAACTCGTGCTTCCCGCCAATGAAGCGCCCGGGCTTGCCATCGCCCTTGGTGGTGCGGGTGTTTCGCTGGTCGATCTGGTGCAGCTCTATGCAGGGCTTGCCGGCGGCGGCGATCCCGTGCGGCTTGGAGACGGCGTCCGCTCGGACCCGGAACGGCTGGAGGGCGACCGGTTATTCTCCGATGCCGCGATCTGGAACATCTCCGACATCCTCTCCGGCGTGCTGCCGCCGCTCGGCATGAAACAGCGCGGCATCGCCTACAAGACCGGCACCAGCTATGGCTATCGCGATGCCTGGTCGGTGGGGTATGACGGGCGGCATGTGGTCGGCGTCTGGGTCGGCCGGGCCGACAACGGCGCGGTGCCGGGCATTGCCGGTTATGCGACGGCCGCCCCGATCCTGTTCGAGGCTTTCGAAAAATCCGGCGTGGCGATCACGCCGATGCCGGCCGCACCTTCCGGTGTCGCGCGGATCGCGGTCAATGACCTCCCCGCCAACCAGCGGCGGTTCACCACGACGGCCAGCGGCCTGCTTTCTGCTTCAAGACGTGAAAGTGCCCCGCGCATCGTTTACCCGCCGGAAGGCGCGCGCGTGGAGCTTTCCGGCCAGTCGGGTATCTCGCCGCTGGTACTGAAGCTGCAGGGCGGGCGCGCACCTTTCCGCTGGCTCGCCAATGGTTTGCCTCTGCCGAACGCGTCCCATCGCCGCAACAGCGAATGGCGGCCGGAAGGCCAGGGATTTTCCACACTCACGGTGATCGACGCCGATGGCCGCGCCTCGAGCGTGCGGGTTTTCGTCGAGTAAATTTTGCGGCCTGACGGTGCCCGCTTTCATCCGGTCTTCTTCAAAAGGAACATAGTCGCGCGGTTGCGGACGGCGAAGCCGTGGGCACCGGGTACTGGCGCCCCTCCAGCCATCTTGCCGACATATGATGGCCATGGGTCCGCGAGAGAGATTTTGGAAATTTTATTGCCGTATAAAAATTCTGCAATTTTTGTTGCGAATCCCGTTCCATCCCGTTATGTTGAAACTGCAGCCGGAAAATGCCGGCCGCATGGGAGAGACGGGCGCGGCATTGAAGCTGCGCGCAAACGGTGCTGCCGTTTCGGCTGATCGAAAGGACATGACCTCGCTCGAGGCGGATTGTGCTGCATCCGTCAAGGCGAAGTCATGCCCTGGAGATGGCCGGGAAGCGTCGGTTTGGATGGTCGCACACATTCGTCACGTGCGGGAAAAAGAGGAGGAGAAAATCTCGTGATCAAAAAAATCGCAATCACAACCGCATTCTGCGCCCTGATGGCAAGTGCCGCCCATGCCGAAAAAATTGGTGTGGCGATGTCGCTGTTCGACGATAATTATCTGACCGTATTGCGTCACAATATCCAGCGCCACGCCAAGGACCTCGGCGTTGAAGTTCAGATGGAAGATGCGCAGGGCGATATCGCCCGCCAGCAGTCGCAGATCGAAAACTTCGTGGCGGCCGGGGTTGATGGCATCATCACCATGCTGGTGGATGCGGATTCCGGCAAGGCCATGTCGAAGATCGCCGATCAGGCGGGCATTCCGCTGGTCTTCGTGAACATGCTTCCGGCCAATATGGAAAAATTCCCGGAAAAGCAGGCATGGGTCGGCTCCAATGAGGAACAGGCCGGCGAATTGCAGGCGACCGAGGTCTGCAAGCTTGCCAGCGGCAAGGGCGAGGCTGTCATTCTGATGGGCCAGCTCGGCACCACGGGCCAGCGCGGCCGTACTGCTGCCGCAGAACGCGTCCTCAAAAGCGATGCCTGCAAAGGCATCAAGGTGCTGGACGCACAGACCGCGAACTGGATGCGCACTCCGGCCATGGATTTGATGGCGAACTGGATCACATCCGGAATGAAGCCCAGCATCGTGCTCGGGAACAATGACGAGATGGCGCTCGGCGCAATTCAGGCGCTCAAATCCTCCGGCATCAGCATGAAAGACGTCGTCGTTGCCGGTGTCGATGCGACACAGGACGCGCTGGCGGCCATGGAAGCGGGTGATCTCGACGTTACGGTCTATCAGTCCGCCAAGGGCCAGGGCGAAGGGGCTCTCGAAGCCGTGCTGAAAATCGCGCGCGGCGAAAAATTCGAGCAGAAGGTGGATGTACCCTTCGAACTCGTCACCCCCGCCAATGTCGCTCAATACAAGTCCAGCAACTGATTTGCGGCCGGCGGCCGGGCGTTTCCCCGGTCGCCGGCATGGCAAATCACGGCCCGGCCGATGGCCGGATAAAGGACGGGTGAGATATGATTTCCACGACCACCTTAGAGGCGATCGAACGCTTCAAGCAGACTATTGGACCTTATCTTCTCGAAATCGAGGGGGTGCGGAAGGAGTTTCCGGGCGTCGTCGCACTGGATGACGTCCAGTTCCGGCTGCGTCCCGGTTCCGTGCATGCGCTGATGGGTGAAAACGGCGCCGGCAAGTCGACGCTCATGAAGATCATCGCCGGAATTTACAGCCCCGATGCTGGCACCGTTCGGCTGCGGGGGGAAGAAGTTCGCCTCAAAAGTCCGCGCGATGCGCTGGAGCGCGGCATCGCCATGATCCATCAGGAACTGGCCCTGATGGACTGGATGACGGTGGCGGAAAATATCTGGATTCGCCGCGAGCCGAAAAACCGTCTTGGCCTCATAGATCATGCGCAAATGCTTGCTGAGACAAAGGCGCTGTTCGAACAGCTGAAGATCAATATCGATCCGGCGGCGGAGGTCAGCACGCTGACGGTGGCGCAACGGCAGATGGTCGAAATCGCCAAGGCCGTCAGTTACCAGTCCAGCGTGCTCATCATGGACGAGCCGACATCGGCCCTGACGGAGTCCGAGGTCGCACACCTTTTCGATATCATCCGCGACCTGCGGTCGCGCAATATCGGCATCGTCTACATTACCCACAAGATGAACGAGCTGTTCGAGATCGCCGACGAGTTCTCGGTGTTCCGCGACGGGCGATATGTCGGAACCCATGCGAGCGCCGATGTCACGCGGGACGACATCATAAGAATGATGGTTGGCCGTGAGATTACCAACATGTTTCCCAAACAGGAGGCATCGATCGGCGACGTGGTTCTCGAGGTCCGTGATCTTGGCTTGCCAGGGGTTTTCCGGGATATTTCCTTCGATCTGCATCGCGGCGAAATCCTCGGTGTGGCGGGGCTGGTGGGCTCCGGCCGCTCCAATGTCGCGGAGGCGATTTTCGGTGTGGTGCCGGCAAGCGAAGGGGAAATCCGCATCAATGGCGGGCCGGTAACGATCCGTTCGCCCGCAGATGCGATGCGCGAGGGCATGGCGCTCCTGACGGAAGATCGCAAGGATACCGGTTGTTTTCTGCCGCTCTCGATCCTCGAAAACATGCAGATCGCCGCCCTCCGGAATGGCCACGCAACGATGGGTTATGTCGATGAGCGCGGACTGACGACGCTTTGCAACGACATGAAGAAGGCGCTGCGGATCAAGACGCCCGATCTCGACGAGCGTATCGAGAACCTGTCCGGCGGCAACCAGCAGAAGGTGCTCATCGCCCGCTGGCTTCTGACCAAGCCCGCAATCCTCATTCTCGACGAGCCGACACGTGGCATCGATGTGGGCGCGAAGGCGGAAATCCACCGCCTGATTTCCAGTCTGGCGAAGGAAGGCGTCGCCGTCATCATGATCTCTTCGGAACTGCCGGAGGTTCTCGGCATGTCGGACCGGATTGTCGTGATGCATGAGGGGCACATGACCGGGATTCTCGATCGCGCCGAAGCGGACCAAGTCAAAATCATGGAACTGGCGGCCCGCTAGGGCTGCGACGGCGACAATGCCGGGGAGGACAATTATGGAAAGCATACAGATCGAACCGGTCGAACGGAAAAGGCGCAGGCTGCCGCAGGAACTGAACATTCTGACGGTGCTGATCGGCGTCGCCCTTGTGTTCGAGCTGCTCGGATGGTTCGTGCAGGGGCAGAGTTTTCTAGCGAGCCCGCAGCGTCTGACGATCATGATCCTGCAGGTCTCCGTCGTCGGCATCATCGCTGTCGGCGTCACCCAGGTCATCATCACCGGCGGCATCGATCTCAGTTCGGGGTCGGTGGTGGCGATGACGGCGATGATCGCCATGAGTTTCGCCCAGAGCAGCGATTTCGCCAGGGCGATCTATCCCGCATTGACCGATATGCCCGTGGTGGTGCCGCTGGCCGTCGGTCTCGGTCTCGGCCTGATCGCCGGCATCATCAACGGCACGCTCATCGCGGTGACGGGAATACCGCCATTTATCGCCACGCTCGGCATGATGGTCACCGCGCGCGGCATCGCCAAATGGTACACGAAGGGCCAGCCGATTTCCTTCCCGACCGAAAGCTTTGCTTCGATCGGCTCCGGCGCATGGCCTGTCGTCATCTTCCTGCTTGTCGCCGTCACCTTCCATATTGCCCTGCGCTATACGCGTTACGGTAAGTTCACCTATGCGATCGGGGCGAACATGCAGGCGGCCCGGGTGTCCGGCATCAATGTCCCGCTGCATCTGGTCAAGGTCTATGCCATTGCCGGCCTGCTCGCGGGCCTTGCCGGCATCGTCACCGCCGCGCGCGCGGAAACGGCGCAGGCCGGCATGGGTATGATGTACGAACTGGACGCCATCGCTGCGGCGGTCATCGGCGGTACTTCGCTCTCGGGCGGCCGTGGCCGCATTTTCGGCACCGTCATCGGCACCGTGATCCTGGGGTTGATGATGTCGGGCTTCACATTCCTGCGCGTGGATGCTTACTATCAGGAGATCGTCAAGGGACTGATCATCGTCAGCGCGGTCGTTGCTGATGTCTACCGTCAAAAAGCCCGCCTTCGGAAGGGCTGATATCCATATGTACGGCATCTCGGCAGGGGTGCTGGCGGCAATGCCGGGGAGATGCACTTGAGCCTTTTCAACTCTCCTCTGGAACTGGGCGTCACCGTGCTCGCCGTCGTGCTGGTCGGGCTCTCCAAGGGCGGGCTCGGCGGCATGAGCCTGCTCGGCGTGCCGCTGATGGCGCTGGTGATGTCGCCGGTCACGGCCGCCGCCATCCTGCTGCCAATCCTCGTCGTCATGGACATGGTCGGGGTGGCGGCATGGCGCAACTGGGTCGACTGGCGGATCATGCGCCAGCTTCTGCCGGCGGCTGTCGTTGGCATCGGGCTCGGATGGATGACCGCCGAGATAACCTCGGATGCCGTGGTGCGATTGATCGTCGGCCTGGTTTCGGCCGTGTTCGTGCTGCGCGTGGTTCTTTCAAGAGGCGTTCTGGTGACGGTTGCGAAGGAGCGGCCGATGGCGGGGCGGTTCTGGAGTCTGCTTGCGGGTTACACCAGCTTCGTCGCCCATGCGGGTTCGCCGCCGCTGCAGGTCTATCTGCTGCCGCTTCGCATGGATCCCAAGGTCTTCACCGGCACCAATGTGATGTTCTTTGCCATCACCAATGTCCTGAAACTCGTGCCCTATGCGGCTCTCGGCGGTTTCGGCGCGCAGAATCTCGGTCGTGCCGCCCTGATGGTGCCGTTGGCGATCGCCTCCACATGGCTCGGCGCCTGGACGGTGCGCCACATGCGCGCCTCGATCTTTTATCCCCTGACCTATGTGTCCGTGGCGCTGGTGGCGGTGAAGCTGATCTGGGACGGCGTGACGGGACTTTAAGGGGTTTTGGTGCCTAGAGGCCCGTCACGGTCGGAATGCGCGGCGCGGTCTCGTTTTTCTGAACGCGTGCGGCCACGGCGACGGCCAGAGCCTGCGCAAGACACATGGGCGCGGCGAGAGACCGGGAAAAGCTGTAATCATGTTCGGGAACCGCGAAAAGGACCTTTGCCGATTTTGCCAGCGGCGACAGGGTGCTGTCGGAAATCGCAACGGTCGGCACGCCGATCTTTTCCGCTTCCTCGACGATATTCACCACCTCCGTCGCATAAAAGCGGAAGGATACGGCGATCAGCACGTCACCGGTCTTCATCGTCCGTGCCATATGGGTGGCAAGGCCGCCGCCCGGATCGAGAAGGATGCATTGCTTGCCGAGCATGGTGAGGATGTAGCGCAGCAGTTCCGCCACCGGTGCCGAGCGCAGCTGGCCGACGAGATAGACGGTGCCGGCGGCTTCTATGAGGTCCGCGGCGGTGCCGAGTTGTTCGGCACTGATGCGTTCGAGCAGATCCTGAAGGGAAGCGATGTCCCGCACCACCAGATCGTGAAGGAAACCATATTCAGAGCGGTCCTCGCGGCTTTGCAATTCATCGTCGAGCGCGCGCACGCGCGCCTCGAAACCCGGAGCCGCCGTCGCCAGCCGTTTCTGGAACAGCGCCTGCAGCTCCTTGAAACCCTTGTAGCCCAGCGACTGCGCAAACCGCACGAAGCTGGAGGCGTGGATGTTGTGCCGCTCGGCAATGGTATTGACCGAATGCACGGCGACTTCATTCGGGTTCTGCGTCAAATAGACGGAAATCCGCTGATAGGTCTTGCTCATCTGATCATGGCGATCATGAATGAGGCGGATCAGTTCTTCGTAATCTTTCGGAGGGTCGACGGGCTGCGGTTGTTGCTTCATGGTGTGATCTTGCAATATTTATTGCGGTTTTCCAAGGGGCATGGAGTCCCGCAGCCCGTCGCTCAATCCGGGATTTCAGGCGGCGACCTCCATCCATTGCCGTGCGGATGAGGAGCGCTGGATCGTCTCGACCAGGCGCTGGATGCGCAGGCCGGCGGCAAAACCGAAAGGCTCTGGCGCCTCTCCCGCGATCGCCCTCAGATAACCTTCGATCTCAATGGCTTTCAGGTCGTTGAAGCCGAGCTGATGACCGGGCGCCACGCAGAAGCGGCCATAGGGCGCGTGATCGGGCGAAGCCTCGATCCTGCGGAAGCCGCGACGGCCGACCGGATCGGCGGCGGAATAGAAATGCAGCTCGTTGAAGCGCTCCTGCGTGAAATAAAGCGCACCCTTGTCGCCATAGATTTCGAAATCATGCTGCATCTTGCGGCCGGTGGCGATCCAGTTGCCTTCAACCGAACCCTGCGCGCCATTGGCGAAGCGCAGGAAGGCGCGGCCCACATCGTCCACCTCAACCTTGCGTGTTCCGCCCCTGCCATCCGGCCGCTCGGCAATCAGCGTCACGCAATCCCCCATCACCTCGGTTATCGGGCCGAGCAGGAATTCGGCGGTGGCAAGCGCGTGAGAGCCGATATCGGCAAGCGCGCCGCCACCGGCCGGATCGTGACGGAAGGTGAAGGCGCCGGAGGCGTCAGCCATATAGTCTTCGGCATGCAGACCGCGATAACCGCGTATCTTGCCGAGTTCACCTGACGCCACCATTTCCCGCGCCAGCCGCAGCATGGGATTGCAGAGATAGTTGAAGCCCACCTGCGTTTTGGCGCCACGCGCAGCCGCGGCAGCGGCCATCTCGCCGGCATCCGCGGCAAGCGGTGCCAGCGGTTTTTCGCAATAGACGTGTTTGCCGGCGGCAATGGCGGCAAGCGCCATTTCCTTGTGCAGCGCGTTCGGCGCGGTGATATCGACGAGGTCGATATCCGGATCGGTGATGATGCTGCGCCAGTCCGCCGTGGAGTGGGCAAAGCCGAAATCCGCCGCCGCCCTTGTAGCTGCATCTTCGGTGATGTCGGCAACGGTGTGTAATTCGATCCGGTAGGGCAGATCGAACACTTTCTGGGCGGAGGCGAAACCGAAGACGTGGGCTTTGCCCATAAAGCCGGTGCCGATGAGGCCGACGCGGAGAACGGGTTTTTCAGACATGGGCAAATTCCGGATTGACGATGAGACCGGGATCGATCGTCCCTTTCAGATAATTGACGGCGTTCTGGATGGACGCGATGGCCATCCTCTCCCCGCATTCCGTCGTAAGCCCGGCAATATGCGGCGACAGGACGGTGTTGAACTGCGACAGTAGCGGGGAGGAGCTTTCCGGCGGCTCGTCATCGAAGACATCAAGCCCCGCCGCACCGACATGACCCGAGGCGAGCGCTTCGCCGAGCGCCTTTTCGCAGACCACCCCACCACGGGCGGTGTTTGACAGCACGACGCCACGTTTCATCAGTGCGATTTCCGCGGCCCCGATTGCCGGGCTTGCTCCCTTGGGAATATGCACGGAAATATAGTCGGCCCAGGGCAGGCCCTCTTCCAGCGATACGGGTCTTGTCGGCCCCTCGGGCCATCCCGCTTGCAGGAGATAGGGGTCGTAGGCGCGGATATGCATGCCGAAACCCGACGCCATTCTGGCAAGATGCCGCCCGATCCGGCCATAACCGAGGATGAGGAGGTTCTTGCCGGATATTTCCTGCTGCTCCAGCCTGTTACGCCAGCTCCATTCTCCCGGTTCACGAACCGCGCGGTCGGCGAGTATGGCCCGCTTTGCAGCCGCCAGCAGCAACATCATTGCATGTTCGGCGACGGAGACGGAATTGACGTCGCCGACGATGGTGAGCGCGATGTTACGGCGGTTGAGTTCGGCAAGATCGACGCTATCGTAACCCACCCCATGGCGGGACACCACTTTCAGCCGTCCGGCTTTTGCAATGGTGGCCGCCGAGAGCGGTTGCGTGCGGATGACGATCGCATCCGCTTCTTCGATGAAGGGCGCGTAGGAGGCTTCGGAAACATCCTCGATATAGCGGACGGAGAAGCCGAGGGAGGGCAGATCGCGCAGCATCGCCTCGCCGGAAGGATGAAGTTTTCCGGCCACGAGAAGGTTCGGCATTCAATACCCCCCTTTGCCATCGGTTTTTTTGGCGGTCTTATCCACCAGCCGGCGCCAGGTAGTGGTCGATTCCGCTGCCGCCGCCGCCAGAAGACGCGAATCGCCGGATACGGTCGTCATGTCGAAACCCCATTCCACCGCGCGTGCCGCGTAATCCGCCGTGCCGCAATGGAGGGCCGCCTTGATGCCGTTGCGGTGGCAGGCATCGAGGATGCGCCTGATGGCGTCGATGACTTCAGGCTCTTCCCGGTCGAAGGCGGGCGTCAATTGCC
The DNA here is from genome assembly GCF_006970545.1 of Agrobacterium sp. T29. Classification (NCBI taxonomy): domain Bacteria; kingdom Pseudomonadati; phylum Pseudomonadota; class Alphaproteobacteria; order Hyphomicrobiales; family Rhizobiaceae; genus Agrobacterium; species Agrobacterium sp. T29. Next base: position 719,744 of record NZ_CP040641.1, on the reverse strand, counting down.
CTTTCGAAAGCGAGAAGCTGAGATCGGCGGGGCCGACATAAATCCCGTCGAGGCCGGGGGTGGAGGCGATCTCCTCGAGATTGTCCATCGCCTCTGCCGTCTCAATCATCGCAAAGGCGAGGATCTCGTCATTGGCCTCCGCGGCATAATTGCCGCCGGCGGCGTAAACGGCGCGGGTGGGGCCGAAGCTGCGTTCCCCGAGCGGGGGGTAGCGCATGTAACGAACGAATTGCTCGGCCTGCGCCCGGTTGTTGATCATCGGGCAGATGATGCCATAGGCGCCCGCATCCAGAACCTTCGATATCCAGGACGGGTCGAGCCAGGGCACCCGCGCCATCAGCACCTTGTCGGAGGCGCGCATCGCCTGGAACATGCCGAGCACATCCTTGTAATCGACTGCGCCGTGCTGGATGTCGATGGAGATGGCGTCGTAATCCTGCGCCGCCATGATTTCGGCGCTGAACGGGCTGGCAATCGACAGCCAGCCATGCAGCACCGGACGTCCCTCGGCCCAGATTTCTTTCAGTTTGTTTTTCCGCATGATTTTCTCCTGCAAGAATATTCGTCTTCAAAAGACGATCTGGGCGAGTTTGGTTTCGAGATAATCGCTTATCCCCTCTATACCGCCCTCACGCCCCATGCCGGAATGGTTCGTACCGCCGAACGGCGCTTCGGATGCGGCGAGAGCGAAGCTGTTGATGCCGACCATGCCGGATTTAAGCGCCGCTACCGTTCGCCGTGCCCTGTCCGGGGAACGGGTGAATGCATAGGCGGAAAGGCCCATGTCGGAGGCGTTAGCCCGCTCCAGAACCTCTTCCTCGGTGCTGAAGCGGGTGATTGCGGCAATCGGACCGAAATTTTCTTCGGCAAAAACCTTCATCGTGTCCGTCACGCCGGTCAGCACGGTGGGCTCGAAAAAGAAGCCGTGGTTCAGGTGCGGCGGGCGTTTGCCGCCATGGGCGATTTTTGCGCCGGCGTGTACGGCATCGGCGACCACCGCCTCGATGTCCTCAAGACGGCCGGCATTGATGAGCGGACCCATGCCGGTATCGGGATCAAGCCCGTCACCGAGCCTTATCTTTGCCGTGCGGGCCACGAAACCGTCGACGAATGCGTCGTGCAGGCTATCGTGAACGAAGATGCGATCCGGCGTGACGCAGACCTGGCCGCAATTGGCGAATTTGGTGGGCACCGCAAGATCGAGCGCGTTGTCGAGATCCGCATCGTCATAAATGATGAGGGGCGCATTGCCGCCTAGTTCCATCGACACCTTCTTCACGGTCTGCGCGGCGTCACGGATCATTTGCTGGCCGACCCGGGTGGAGCCTGTCAGCGACACCTTGCGCACGCGTTTGTCCGCCATGATCGGGCCATAGGTATCGGCTGTCGAACCCACAACCAGATTGACGGAGCCATCGGGAAGGCCGGCTGCCTTCAGGCAGTCGACCATGACCATCGCGACGCCCGGTGTCTGGGATGAGGGGCGCAGCACGACGGGGCAGCCGGCGGCGAGCGCCGGGGCGAGCTTGCGCGCTGGAAGCGCGGCCGGGAAATTCCACGCGGTGAAAGCGCCGACGATGCCGACGGCTTCGCGGGTCACCTCAAACCGTCCGCCGGGCACCCGGCTGTCGATGATGCGGCCATAGATGCGGCGCGCTTCTTCGGCAAACCAGCGGAACTGGTCGCAGGAAAGCGTCCATTCGCGGCCCGCCTGGGCAATCGGTTTGCCGGTCTCCAGCGCGATCATTCTCGCGCCTTCCTCGGCACGGCGCAACATTTCATCGGCGGCCCGATGCAGCGCCTCGGCGCGTGCGAAGCCGCCCATGGCGCGCAGTTTTGGAAGGGCGGTTGCCGCCGCTTCGATCGCCGCGCGGGTCTCATCGGCGGTGGCAAGCGTCACCTCGCCCAGCGCCGCGCCGGTGACAGGAGAGATGACTTCGCCCGTCACAGTGCCGGCAAGCCAGCGGCCGTTGATGAAAAGTCCATAATTCGCGTACATGGCTTACCCGATCTCGCTTGTGTTGACGGTGCGCCCTTCGGCGGCGGAACGAATCGCCGCTTCCGCAAGAAGCAGGGCCAGCCGGCCGTCTTCGAAGCCGACCTCCGGCGTCTTGCCCTGTTCCACGGCATCGACGAAGGCGCTGATTTCCGCTGCGAAGGCATCGGCATAACGGTCGATGAAGAAATTCATCAGCGGTGCTGCCCGGTCGGTGCCGTCTTCGGTGTGGAGGCGCAGGTGATTGAGCGTCCGGTTTTCGGAAATCGCCATGCCGGCACTTCCGAAGGCTTCCACCCGCTGATCGTAGCCATAAACCGCGCGCCGCGAGTTGCCGATCGTGCATTGTTTGCCCGAAGCGGTTTTCAGCACCACGGTCACGGTGTCGTAGTCGCCGCATTTTTCCATCAGCGCCGGGTCGACCAGCCGCGAGCCGGTGGCCAAGACTTCCGTAATCTCTTCACCCAGAATGAAGCGGGCCATGTCGAAATCATGGATCGTCATGTCGCGGAAAATGCCGCCAGACATTTCGATATAGGCGGCGGGCGCCATGCCGGGATCGCGCGAGGTGATGACGACCTGATGCAGATCGCCTATCGTTCCGTTTTCGACGGCCTCACGCACGGCGCGGTGTCCGCTGTCGAATCGCCGGACGAAGCCGAGCATGATCGGCACGCCGCTGCCGGCAATTTTTGTTGCACAGGCGTTGACGCGGTCGAGGGAGAGATCGATGGGCTTTTCGCAAAGCACCGGTTTTCCGGCGGCAACCGCCTTTTCCAGCAGATCCGCATGGGTGGGCGTCGAGGTGGCGATCAGCACGGCGTCGACCTCGGGCGAGGCAAAAACCGCCTCGGCTGACTTAAATCTCCTCACATCAAGCTTTTCGGCAATTTCTTTTGCCGACGGCTCGTAGACATCAAAGACACCGGCCAGTGTCGCCCGTGGATGGGCGACGATGTTTTCCGCATGCATGCGGCCGATACGGCCCACGCCAAGCACTGCAATTCTCAGCATTGAAATTTTCCTCCCGAGGTATTTGGCAATAATCATTGCAAAGTATTGAATTTGTCAATATGCATTCCAAAAACATATCGACAACCATCCGCAGGAGGAGGCGAGATGACCGCTAAGACCTTACGTCTGACCATGGCCCAGGCGCTAGTACGTTACCTGTGCAACCAGTTTACCGAAATCGATGGAGAGCGCGTTCCCCTGTTTGCGGGCGTCTTCGCGATCTTCGGGCATGGCAATGTCACATGCCTTTCCGAAGCTCTGGAGACGGTGCAAGATCAATTGCCGACATGGCGCGGGCAGAACGAACAATCCATGGCGCTCGCCGCAATCGGTTTTGCCAAGGCAAAACGGCGCAGGCAGATCATGGTCGCCGCGACATCGATAGGGCCGGGGGCGCTGAACATGGTGACCGCTGCCGGCGTCGCCATGGCCAACCGGCTGCCCGTTCTGCTTCTCGCGGGCGATACCTTTGCGAGCCGCCTGCCGGACCCGGTTCTGCAGCAGGTCGAGCATTTCGGCGATCCGACGCTGACCGTCAATGATGCATTCAAATCCGTGGTGCGTTACTGGGACAGGATCGTGTTGCCGGAACAATTGCTGCAATCGCTGCCGCAGGCGGTTGCGACCATGCTTGATCCGGCCGATTGCGGCCCGGCCTTCATCGGTCTTGCGCAGGATACGCAGGAAATCGCTTTCGATTATCCGGCGGTCTTCTTTGAACCGAAGGTCTGGAAAATCCCTCGGCCGCGTCCGGACCGTGATGCCGTGGCCGCCGCTGCCCGGCTGCTGGCGCAGGCGAAACGCCCGCTCATCATCTCCGGCGGCGGCGTGCGTTATTCGCTGGCGGAAGAACGCCTTGCCGATTTTGCCGCGAAGCGCGGCATTCCCGTGGTCGAAACCATCGCCGGCAAGGGCGCGCTTACCCACCACCATCCGGTCCATGCCGGGCCTATCGGCATTGTCGGATCGACCTCGGCGAATGCGCTGGCCAAGGATGCAGATGTCGTGCTGGCAATCGGTACCCGGCTTCAGGATTTTACAACAGGTTCCTGGACGGCTTTCTCTCGCGACGCGCAGTTCATTTCCGTCAATGCCGCCCGCTTCGATGCGGTCAAACACCGGGCGCTTTCCGTGGTTGGCGATGCGCTTGAGACCATTGAGGAGCTGGACCAGGCGCTCGGTGCGTATAAGGTCGATGTCGCGCATATGCAGCGGGCCAAAACACTGTTCGCCGAATGGGACAATCTGCTGGACGAACACCAGCGGGTCACCAATGCGCCGGTTCCTTCCTATGCGCAGGTGGTTGGCGTGCTGAATCGGGTGGCGCGGCCCGAAGATACGCTGATTGCGGCAGCGGGTGGAACGCCGGGCGAGGTGACCAAGGGATGGCGGGTCAAGAACCCGAATACGTTCGACTGCGAATTCGGCTTTTCCTGCATGGGCTATGAAATCGCTGCCGGCTGGGGTTGCTCCATGGCGCAGGAAGGGCCGGGCGGTGCCGGCGGCGTTCCCATCGTCATGCTGGGGGATGGCACCTATATGATGATGAACTCGGATATTTATTCGGCCGCGCTTACCGGGCACCGGATGATCGTGGTGGTCTGCGATAATGGCGGATATGCCGTCATCAACCGTCTGCAGCAGGCCAAGGGCGTTCCCGGCTTCAACAACCTGCTGACCGATTGCCGTGTGGCGGACCGGGAAAATCCGCTGCATGTCGATTTCGTCAAGCATGCGGAAGCGATGGGTGCCCATGCACGCAAGGCGGAGAGCCTTGCCGATCTTGAAGAGGCGATGATCTGGGCGCAGGGCAATGATGGCGTGACCGTCATCTCCATCGTTTCCGATGCGTGGAAATGGGTTCCGGGCGATGCCGACTGGGATGTCGGTGTTCCCTCCGTCTCCAGCTTCGAGACCGTGCGTGCCGCCCGCGCCGCGCAGGAAAACATCCGCAAGGCGCAGCGAGTGGGAGTCTGAGATGAAAGCAAGACTTGGTATCGCGCCGATTGCCTGGTGGAATGACGATCTCGCCGAGCTTTCCGATGATGTGAGCCTTCAGGAATGCCTGAGGCAGGCAAGCGAAGCCGGCTTTACCGGAATGGAGACCGGGCGCCGGTTTCCGATGGATATGGCGGAGCTTGGGCCGATCCTCGAGCGCTACGGCATATCGGTGTGCGGTGGCTGGTTTTCCGGCCTGCTGCTGGATGGCGACATCGAGGCGGAGAAAGACCGTATCGCGCAGCAGATGGAATTCTTCATCGCCGCCGGTGCGCCCTGCATCGTTTATGGTGAAACGGCACGCTCCATTCAGGGCGTGCGTTCCGCCCCGCTTGCCACCAAGCCAAGGCTCGACGAAGCCGGCATGGCGGCCTATGGCCGCAAGATGTCCGACTTTGCCGACTGGTGCGCGGGGCAGGGCATGCCGATTTCCTACCATCATCATATGGCGGCCGTCGTGGAGACCGAAGCGGAACTCGATCTCTTCATGAAGCACTCCTCGGTTCCGCTGCTGTTCGATGCCGGGCACATGGCCTTTGCGGGCGGCGATGTCATGCGCGTCATCGAAAACCACCATGCGCGCATTACCCATGTCCACACCAAGGACATCCGGCGTGAGGTTGTCGATAGGTTGGATAGAAACCGGGAGAGCTTCCTCGATGCCGTCATCAAGGGCGCCTTTACCGTGCCGGGCGACGGCAGCCTGGATTTCGAGGCGATCGTCAGGGCGCTGGCGTCGAAAGGTTACCAGGGCTGGTTTGTGGTCGAGGCAGAACAGGATCCGGTCAGGAATCCGCCGCTGGACATGGCCCGCAAGGGGCACAGGGAATTGCTGCGCGTGATGGACGCCGCTGGTTATGAGGTCGTGAAATGAACCGTATTGAAGGAAAGATCGCCGTTATTACCGGCGGAACCCAGGGGTTGGGTGCAGCCGTTGCGCAGGTGTTTGCACAGGCGGGCGCGGCGGGCATCGTCATCGTCGGGCGCGGCGTGGAAAAAGGCCAGGCTGTTGCGAATGCCATCACGCAGAAATCAGGCGTGCCGGTCGAGATGGTGGCGGCCGATCTTGGCAATATCGATGATGTCCGCGGCATCATTCCGGCGACGGACAAACGCTTCGGCCGGGTCGATATTCTCGTTAACGCGGCGGGGTTGACGGATCGCGGCAACATGCTGAACACAACGCCCGAGCTTTTCGACCGCATGTTCGCGGTAAATACGCGTGCGCCATTCTTTCTCATTCAGGATGCGGCGAAGGTGATGATCCGCGAGGGTATCGAGGGTCGTGTCGTTAATGTCGGATCGATGTCGGGGCTTACCGGCCAGCCGTTCCTCGCGCCCTATGCGGCCTCGAAAGGTGCGCTTGCTACGGTCACCCGCCATGCCGGCTTTTCGCTGATGCGTCATCGTATCCATGTGAACCAGCTCGATATCGGCTGGATGAATTCCGATCACGAGCGCAAGCTCGTCCTTTCCGAGACCGGCGATCCCGATTTCATCGACCGTGCGGCGGCGGCAAAGCCGTTCGGGCGGATTCTCGATCCGCTCGAAGTAGCCCGCGCCATCCTGTGGATGGCATCCGACGACAGCGGCATGATGACCGGCGCCGTGATCCCCTTCGACCAATCGGTCTATGGCGGTTATGACGACGCGCCGGTGCCGGCGAAAAAACTGGAGGAATAAGGCGATGCGGACCATCAAGGGGCCGGGTGTCTTTCTGGCGCAGTTCGCGGCCGATGAGGCGCCCTATAATTCGCTTGCCTCGTTGGCGGCCTGGGCCGCGGCCAAGGGCTTCAAGGGTGTGCAGATTCCCACCTGGGATACGCGTCTGATCGACATGAAACAGGCGGCGGAAAGCGATGCCTATTGCGACGATCTGAAGGGTATGCTCGGCGAGCATGGGCTGGAGATCACCGAGCTTGCCTCCCACATCACCGGGCAGCTTGTGGCGGTGCATCCCGCCCATGACGCGATCATGGACAGTTTTGCGCCCGAGCATGTCCGGGGCAATCCTGCAAAGCGTCGGGCATGGGCCGAAGAGCAGCTGCGCTTTGCCGCCCGCGCCTCGAAACGTCTCGGCATCGACCGCCATGTGACCTTTCCCGGCGCGCTTTTATGGCCCTATCTTTATCCCTATCCGCAATGGCCGGAAGGGCTGGTGGAGGAAGGCTTTGATGAGCTTGCCCGCCGCTGGACGCCGATCCTCGATGATTTCGACGCCCATGGCGTGGATGTCTGCTATGAAATCCACCCCAGCGAAGACCTGCATGACGGCCACAGCTGGGAGATGTTTCTCGACAGGGTCAAGGAGCATCCCCGGGCGAACCTGATGTACGATCCCTCGCATCTGGTTCTGCAGGGAATGGACTACCTCGCTTTCATCGACCATTACCACGACCGGATCAAAACCTTCCACGTCAAGGATGCCGAGTTCCGCCCCGATGGGAAATCCGGCGCCTATGGCGGCTATCAGCCCTGGTCCAGACGGGCCGGCCGCTTCCGTAGCCCCGGCGACGGGCAGATCGATTTCGGTGCGATCTTCACGAAGCTCACAACCTATGGCTTCGATGGCTGGGCGGTGCTGGAGTGGGAATGCTTCGTCAAAAATCCGGAGGACGGCGCGTCTGAAGGCGCGCGTTTTATCGCCGATCACATCATCCGCGTCTCGGACCGCGCCTTTGACGATTTCGTCAAATCCGGTGCGAACCGCAACGCCAACCGCGCCATGCTGGGGCTGGAGGAACAATGACTATCGAAAGACCGCTTCGTCTGGGCATGATCGGCGGTGGCCAGGGCGCCTATATCGGCAATATCCATCGTCTTGCCGCACGCCTTGACGGCAAATGGGTGCTGGTTGCCGGGGCCTTCGATGTCGACCCCGAGCGGGGCCGCACCTTCGCGATCAATGAAGGGCTCGACCCTGCCCGCAGCTATGGCAATTATCAGGAGTTGATTGCCGGCGAGGCTGCCCGCGAGGACCGCGTCGACGCGGTTGCGATCTGCACGCCGAATTTCACCCACTATCCCATCGCGAAGGCGCTGATCGAGGCCGGTTTCGACGTGATCTGCGAAAAACCGCTGACCGCGACGCTGGAAGACGCCATTGCGCTGGAAAAACTGTCGCGGGAAAGCGGCCGTTTCGTTGGGGTGACCTACACCTATTCCGGCTATCCGATGGTGCATGAAGCCCGTGCGCGCGTGGCAGCCGGTGAGATCGGCGAGGTTCGCACCGTGCAGGTGGAATATCCGCTGGAATGGATGGCGACCGCCATCGAGCAGCAGGGCAATGCCCAGGCGGCGTGGCGCACCGACCCGAAGAAGAACGGCCGCGGCGGTTCCATCGGCGATATCGGCACCCATGCCTATCATCTGGCCGGTTTCGTGACCGGGCTGAAATTGCAGTCCCTCACCGCCGATCTCGCTACCTTCGTGGCGGGGCGGGCGCTGGATGACAACGCCCACGTGATGATTCGTTATGAAGGCGGCGCGCGGGGCCTCCTGTGGTCGTCGCAGGTGGCGCTCGGCAATTCCAACGGCGTGCGCCTGCGGGTTTTCGGCTCGACCGGATCGCTGCAATGGTTTCAGGAACAGCCGAACGAACTCGTCTATACGCCGCTGAACGGGCGCGTGCAGACCATCAAACGCGGTGCGGACGATCTTTCCGAAGACGCAAGGGTCCGTACCCGCACCCCGCCCGGCCACCCGGAAGGATATCTGGAAGCCTTCGCCAACCTCTATGCCGGTTTTGCGGAAGCCATCCGCGCCCGCAAGGCTGGGCGCGAACCGGCAGCCATCGGCCGCAATATCCCGCTCGCTTATGACGGTCTGAAGGGTGTGGCCTTCGTGGAGGCGGTGGTGGACAGCGCCGAGAGCACCGATCCGCGCTGGATTACCCCGGTGGCGGTATAGGCTTGCAGCCAAGGACGGACTATGCCGGAAATCGACCTTCCGGAGAGGCCATGCCGGTCCGGAAGGTCGTGTGAATTTCTGCCAGGCCCTCCACCGAACCGAGAATGGCGAAGGGAGGGGCGGTGTTGCTTTCATAAAGGGATGAGGGCAGGGTGCGGCACGGCGCTGGAGGGGTTCGCGTGTCGATCATCATAAGGACCAGACGATTACATCTGCGGAAAGTCGAGAGTGCCGATCTGGCCGCATTGAGCCGGATTTATGCTGACCCGGACTGCATGCAGTTCTATCCGGGTACCAGGTCACCTTCGGAAACCCTCGCCTGGTTTCAGGAACTGGCTTTCGATAGTTATAGCCGACATGGCTTCGGTCTTTGGGCTGTCGTCGATCCGGTCTCGGAAGAGGTCATCGGCGATTGTGGAATTACGCTGCAAAAGACCCCTGCGGGCCTTGAGCCGGAGATAGGGTATCATCTCTGGCGCGGTTTCTGGGGCAAGGGTCTGGCAACCGAAGCGGCCATCGCCTGCCGCGACTATGCCTTTCACAACCTCGGTTTGCCCAGAGTGGTCAGCATCACCACGCCCGAAAACATCCCTTCGCAAAGGGTTGCGGAACGGGTGCACGACAGAAAAGAAATTTATCAGAAACGGCTTGGGGAAAGCGAAATTATCGTAGATCGTTATCTGTATATCAGCGAGAAACGGTGATCGGTCCCGGTTTCAGGCAGACGATGATTTGATTCATCCTGCGCCAAAGCTGGTCATGAGGCCATGTAAGCGGAGGTTTACATTTGAAACTACTGCTGGTCGAAGACGATGCGGAGCTGGCTCAGTGGCTGATAAAGGCGCTGAAGCAGCGCTACGAGTTCATGATCGATTGGGCGGATGACGGAACGGCCGCCGACCAGCGGCTTCGGCAGGAGGAGTTCGACGCCGTCATTCTGGACCTGGGGCTGCCGAAGATGGGCGGACGCGCCGTTCTCTCCGCAATGAGAGTTCGCGGCGACAATACGCCGGCTCTCATCCTGACCGCTCGTGACACCCTCAGCGAACGGATAGGCACGCTTCATGAAGGCGCGGATGATTTTCTGGCCAAGCCGTTCGCGATCGAGGAACTGGAGGCACGGCTGGTAGCGCTGGTGCGCCGAACCCATGGGCGCAATGTGGGCACCTTTTCTTGCGGCGACCTTACCTATTATTCGGCCGAGCAGCGCTTCACCCTGTGTGGCGATCCGCTCGACCTGACGCCTCGTGAGCACTCGCTCCTTCGTATCCTCGTGCAGCATGCGGGCGAACCCATGTCGAAGCAGAAGATTGTCGACCGGATGTTCTCCTATGACGCCGATATCCAGCTGGAGGCAATCGAGGTCATCGCGCATCGACTGCGGAAGAAGCTTTCGAACTCGGTTCAGATAAGAACATTGCGCGGACTGGGATACGTGCTCGAAGCGGGCGCGGCATGAGCAGCGCTGGAAGGTCCGGCAAGCCCGGATGTCCGCTCGCCCTCACGCTCGGTCTCTGGATTGTGCCGGCAATCATCCTGGCAATGGCGTCCACGCTCTGGTTCAGTGCGACGACCGTTCAGGAAATGGCCGATAGCGCCTATGATCGATCGCTTGCCGGGGCAGTCAGGGCGATCGATGCAAACATTTCCACGGAAAGTGGGGGTATCGGGGTCGAGCTTCCTTACAATCTCTTCGAGTTCTTCCAGCTCACGGCGCAGGGGAAGGTCTATTTCAACGTGTCCACGAGCGACGGCCTCGTTCAGATCGGCGATGTCCTCCTGCCAGAGACGCCGAACCTCTTGCCGGGCGAGCTTCGCTTCCATGACGGCGACTATTTCGGCGAGGCGATCCGCGTCGGAGCACTCAGCCGGCCGCTCGATCCCGTTAAGCCGGACGGGACGCAGATCACCATTCAGGTTGCCGAGACGAAACTGTCGCGCACCATGTTCCAGAACGAGTTGATCATCCGCGCCATCCTTCGTGACGTTCTCGTCGTGGTGGTTCTGGGAATGCTTATCGGCATCGGCGTCTTTATGGCGCTGAAACCGCTCAACAGGCTGCGGGAGGCGATCGATGCCCGCGAACCCGACGATCTAAGGCCGCTCGAGATCGCCGATCTACCAAAGGAGGTTCGCCCGGCCGTGGAGGCGATGAATCGGCTGATGGAGAGGAATGTCGAGCAGGCGGAACAGCAACGACGGTTCCTGGACGATGCTTCGCACCAGCTCAGGACCCCGATGACGATCCTGCGAACCCAGATCGACTACGCGCTGCATCAGGCAAACCCGGACGAAATCCGCATGACGTTGAAGTCGTCGAAGGACGTCCTGGATCGTTCGATCCGAACGACGAACCAGCTTCTCGCGCTCGCCAAGGCCCGGACCTCCCAAGGTACGGAAACATATCCGCAGGTTTCCCTGAACGTTGCCGAGACGGTAGCCGAGAGCGTCAGGATGCTGTGGCCCCGAATCCGCAGCCGGCGCATGGACTGCGCGATAGACGCCCACGACGATGGACTGGTCATCCGCGCCAATGAGGGGCTTCTTCAGGAAGCGATGATGAACGTTCTCGACAATGCGGTCAAATATTCGCCCGAGGGCAGCCTGGTGACGGTGAAGCTCCTGCGCGACGATGGATGGGTTGTTGTGGACATCATGGATGAAGGTCCGGGCATGGAGGAAGACGAACTGGCCCATGCGGGAACACGCTTCCGCAGCGGACATCGGGCGGCAAGCGGCAGCGGGCTGGGGCTGGCCATTGCGCTGACCGTCGCCCGCGCCAGCGGTGGTTCGCTGCAGGTCCGGAATAGAAAGGACCGGACTGGCCTTGTGGTTTCCATTCGCCTGCCACTGGCGACTGAAAGCCAGTTGAAAGCTTGAGAGCGATATACGGGGTGCTTCGCAGATAGGAGGTCTGCGTCACTTTCTGGAGGAACATCAATGACGTTCGCATTTCGCGCCGCTCTCGGCGCCGCCCTTTCCTTTACAGCATTTTCGATTTCTTCGACGATTGCTCATGCCGAACCCAAGAATCCCGAATGCATCGCTCCTGCCCAGCCCGGTGGCGGTTTTGACATTACCTGCAAGCTTGCGCAGGCGACGCTTCAGCAATCGGGTGCGGTGAAGTCCCCCATACGCGTTTCCTATATGCCTGGCGGTATCGGCGCGGTTGCCTATAACGCCATCGTTGGACAGCGCCGTGCGGAGCCGAATGTCATTGTGGCCTTTTCCGCCGGATCGCTTCTGAATCTCGCCCAGGGCAAATTTGGCGCATATTCCGAAAAGGACGTCCGCTGGGTTGCAAGCGTCGGTACCGATTACGGTGCGGTCGTCGTCCAGGAAAGCAGCGAGTACAAGTCCCTGACAGACCTGATGGCAGCGATCAAGAAGGATCCGAAGTCCGTCATCATTGGAGCCGGCGGCACGATCGGCAGTCAGGACTGGATGAAAGCCGCGATGGCCGCCCGCGCGGCCGGCATCGATTACAAAGCCATGCGTTTTGTTGCTTTCGAAGGCGGCGGAGACTGTGCGACCGCCCTTCAGGGTGGACACGTCCATATCTGCATGAACGACGTCGGCGACAGCCAGGCGGCAATCGATGGCGGCGCGCCGCTCAAATTGCTCGCAATCTTCTCGGAGCAGCGTCTTCCCGGCAAGCTTTCGCCGGTGCCGACTGCCATCGAGCAGGGATTCGACATCAAGTGGCCGATCGTGCGCGGCTTCTATGTCGGCCCCGAGGTCACCGAGGCGGACTACCGGTGGTGGGCCGATGCCTTTGCCAAGGCCATGCAGTCTCCCGATTACGCCGCCGAGCTTCAGAAGCGGAACCTGTTTCCTCTTCCGATGACGGGCGAAGAAACGAAGACTTTCGTTGAGAAGCAGGTGGCTGCCTACAAGAAGCTTGCCGCCGACTTCGGTCTCGCGACGACCAAATAAGGGCCTGAACAATGATGACCGACCGTCTTCTGGGAGCGACCGCAATCGCGGTCGCAGCGATCATGCTCATGTTCGGATACGGGTTGCAGGCACCCTTTGCCTATGAACCGGTTGGACCCCGCGCATTTCCGATCATCGCGGCAGCGACGATCGGGCTCTGCGGTGTCATCCTGCTTCTGAAGCCGGGTAAATCCCCCGTCGAGCCGGCGGGACCCATCGCTGCCATCGTCGCCCTGTCTGGCTGTCTCGCCGGATATGCCCTTCTTTTCCAATCGCTTGGTTTCGTGATCGCGACCACGATCTTCATGATCCCGATTGCGATGATCTTCGGAGCCAAATGGTGGCAGGGCGCGCTGACCGGCGTTGTGCTGGCCGTTTCGTCGTATTTGCTCTTCGACCGGCTTCTGGAGGTTGTTCTTCCTGCTGGTCCATTCGGAGGCATCGTCTGATGGATACTTTCAACTATCTCATGCATGGATTTGGGGTTGCTCTTTCGCCTGCCAACCTCCTTCTTGCCGCCCTTGGCGCCGTCGTCGGGACGATGGTTGGCGTTCTTCCCGGCTTGGGTCCAATCAACGCTGTCGCCATGCTTGTACCGGTGGTATTTGCCCTTGGATTGCCTCCGGAGGGGTCGTTGATCCTGATGGCGGCGATCTATATCGGCTCCGAATATGGAGGCCGGATCAGCGCCATCCTGTTGAACGTGCCCGGCGAAGCTTCGGCGGTGATGACCGCTCTGGAGGGATATCCGCTTGCGCGCCAGGGGAAAGCCGGGATCGCGCTCTCCCTCTCGGCCTGGACCTCCTTTGTCGGCTCGGCTATCGCCACTTTGGGCATCGTGGTTGCCGCTCCAATTCTTGCGACATGGGCACTGGCATTCGGACCGGTCGAATATGTCGCCCTCATGGTATTCGCTTTCGCGTGCCTGACGGGCCTTCTTACCGATCAGCCTGTGAAGGCGATGCTTGCGATAGGGCTGGGCCTCGCGATCTCCACGATCGGCATCGATGCCAACTCCGGGGTCTATCGCTACACCTTCGGCTCGCCAAATCTGGTCGATGGTGTCCAGTTCGCCACTGTCGTCATTGGTCTGTTCGCGATCAGTGAGTTGCTGATCATGCTCGACACCATGCACGGGGGCATGACCGTTCGTATCGAGCAATTGGGTCGCTCGCTTTTCAATCGGGCCGAGATGCGTTTCACCAATATGGCTGCGCTTCGCGGATCGCTGATCGGGTTCTTCGTGGGCATTCTGCCGGGTGCCGGAGGGACGGTCGCTTCCGCACTTGCCTATACGACAGAAAAGCGGGTGGTTGAAAAGAACGATCCCGAGGGAAGCCGTTTCGGTCAGGGTGACATGCGCGGCCTTGCATCCGTTGAGGCAGCCAACAACAGCGCTTCCAATTCCAATTTCATTCCCATGCTCACGCTTGGCATCCCCAGTTCCGGTACGACGGCGATCATGCTTGGCGTTCTGACGCTTTATAACCTGACACCGGGCCCGGCGCTTTTCCGTTCGCAACCTGATCTGGTCTGGGGCCTTATCGCTTCGCTCTTCATCGGCAACTTCATCCTTCTGGCGATCAACATTCCGCTCGTTGGTGTTTTCGCCAGGATGCTTTCGGTTCCGGCCTGGGTACTCGTGCCGTTCATCGTCGTCGTCAGCGCGATTGGTGTCTATTCGGGCAAGTCCACGACTTTTGACCTTGTGCTGATGGTGGCCCTCGGGGTTGGTGGGTATGTTCTGCGCCGTCTCGGTGTGCCGATGGCGCCGCTCATCCTCGGTCTCGTGCTCGGCAAGATACTGGAGCAAAGCCTGCGGCGGGCCCTGTCTCTTTCTGCCGGAGACGTCGCCATCCTCTGGTCGAGCCCGATTTCCGTCACCCTGTGGGGGATGGCCGCCGCTGTTCTTCTCGTTCCGCTGCTTTTGCCGAGGCTCGCGAAGTGGCGGCAGAAAACATCTCTCCAGATGGATTGATCAGAATGAATTATCTCATGCCCACGGATCAGGATCGAACATCGGCAGGCGAAAGGTTACGTCTCCTTCTGCGCGCGCCTGACATTGTCAGAATGCCAGGTGCGCACAATGGCCTTGCAGCTCTCCAAGCAAAAACAGCGGGCTTCAAGGCGCTGTATCTGTCTGGAGCGGCGATGAGCGCCTCTATGGGGCTTCCCGATCTTGGCATCCTTACGCTGGAGGACGTGCTGTTCTTCACCCGCCAGATCGTCAGGGCTTCGGGTCTTCCGCTGCTGGTCGACGGAGATACCGGCTTTGGTGAGGTCCTGAATGTCATGAATACGGTGCATCGTCTCGAGGAGGTCGGCGCGGCGGCCATCCAGATCGAAGATCAGGTGTTGCCGAAGAAATGCGGTCATCTGAACGACAAGAAGCTCGCCACCTCTGCGGACATGGCCGCAAAGATTGCGGCGGCGGCCCGGGCCCGGCGATCTCTCGTGATCGTCGCACGGACGGACGCGGTGGCCGATGAAGGAATGGAACGGGCGATCGACCGCGCTCGTCTATATGTGAAGGCAGGAGCGGACGCCATCTTCCCTGAAGCTCTGACGAGCGAGGCCATGTTCGCCGAGTTCGCGGCCGCTATGGACAGCGTTCCTCTTCTGGCCAATATGACGGAATTCGGTCGCTCTCCCCCCATGACGGCCGATGCGCTGCAGGCGCTCGGCTACCGAATGGTTATCTGGCCGGTTTCGTCGCTCCGGGTCGCCAACAGGGCGCAGCAGGAACTTTATGCCGAGCTTGCCCGTGAGGGAGCCGTAACAGATGCCATCCACAGGATGCAGACCCGCGCCGAACTCTACGATCTGATCGACCTTGCGGGTTATGAAGCGCTCGACGCCAGCATCGTTGCGAGCAGCCTTCCGCAGGCACAGTAGGCTTAAAAGCCTCACCTGGACGCCAGATAAGCAGCGTCGAAACAAGCGGGCAAGGAAATGAGCCGTGACTGACCTCTAGCGCGGACCCAGTCGGCTGCGATCAATCGCTTCACAAAGAAGCACGTCACACCTATTTACTTTTATAATTATATAATGCAGTTTCTCTGCGTCATACCCATGGAGGTGGGTTCACGCGATAAGGAGGATCGTCGCAATGCTTCATCTCAGAAAATTTCTCGCGGCTGCAACGGTCGCCGCCACTGCCGCGATGTCGGGGGCGAGTGCCACAATGGCGCAGGGCCTCGAGTTTACCATCACCGCTCCGGCCGGCGCCGGCGGCGGGTGGGACTCGGCATCCCGCTCACTCCAGGAAGTCATGATGGCCACGGGGGCCGCAAAGAGCGTGCAGGTCGTCAACGTTCCGGGTGCCGGCGGCACCGTCGGGCTGGCGCAGTTCGTGGGGTCTGCAAAGGGCAGTCCCAAGCAGCTCCTCGTTGCGGGCATTACCCTTGTCGGCGCCAGCATCTCGAACAAGTCGCCCGTGGATCTTACGCAGGTCACGCCGGTCGCCCGCTTGACAGGCGATCCGCTCGTCATCGTCGTTCCCAAGGACTCCCCGATCCAAACCATGGATGACCTGCTCAAGGCCATCAAGACCGACGTTGCCAAGGCCATCTGGGTCGGCGGGTCCGCCGGGGGCGCGGACCACATCCTCGCTGCGCTGGTCACGAAAGCCGCTGGCGAAGATCCCGCGAAGATCAACTACGTTGCCTATTCCGGTGGCGGTGAATCTCTGGCGGCCATGCTTGGCGGGCAGGCGACGGCAGGCGTTTCCGGTTACGGTGAATGGGAAGGCCAGATCAAATCCGGCGATCTCCGCGCTCTGGCTATCTCCTATCCTGAGCCTATCGAAGGAATCGAGGCCAAGCCGCTGAAGGCGCAGGGTCTTGATATCGAACTCGTCAACTGGCGCGGAGTTTTCGCCGGTCCCGGCGTCGAGGGCGCTGACCTTGAGGCTATCGAGGCTGCCGTAGACAAGACGGTAAAATCCGAACAGTGGCAAGCCGTTCTCAAGACGCGCGGCTGGACCGACTACTACGCGCCATCCGGCGAATTCAAGACGTTCATCGGCTCGGAGACCGAGCGCGTGCACGGCATTCTGAAGTCCATCGGCCTTGCCGACTGATTTCTCCCAAGACCGGGATGCCCCGTCTGCGGCATCCCGGCGACGAGGAAACAATGACCAGCAAACCAGCTTTTATCCATAACCGCCCCGCGGCGGTCATTGCCATTGTGCTTTTCGCCATCGCCGCCGTGACCTACTGGGACGCAAGCCGAATGGTCGTAAGGGCCACATACGGAATGAGCGCCACCGCGGCTTCATATTTCGTTGCGATCCTGTTCGCAATTCTGGCGGCCGGCCATTTGATCAGCGCGTTCAAGCCGAATGATGTCGAGAACGAGGAAGTCGACTGGAAGGCCGTCGGTTGGATCGGTCTCGCCCTGACGGGACTGATCGTGTCCATCTGGGCAGGGGGCGGGTTCATTCTGGGATCGACGCTGCTTTTCGCCTTCACGGCGCGCGCCTTCGGCCGCAAGGCATTCGTCACCGATATTTGTCTTGGGTCGATCCTCGGCATCGTCATCTTCCTTCTTTTCAACAAGCTTCTGACGCTCGCGTTGCCCATGGGCCCGCTTGAGCGGCTGTTCTGAGGTCGCCATGGATACCCTCATCTATCTTTTCCAGGGCTTCGCCATTGCCATCGATCCCGCCAACCTCATCTACGCGGCAATCGGGGTCATCATAGGCACGGCGGTCGGCGTGCTTCCCGGTATAGGCCCGGCGCTGACGGTCGCGCTTCTGCTTCCCGTCACTTTCAAACTCGATCCCGGCGGCTCCATCATCATGTTCGCGGGCATCTATTATGGCGGGATGTACGGTGGTTCGACGACCGCGATCCTTCTGAATACGCCCGGGGAAAGCGCGTCAGTGGTGACCGCGCTCGAAGGCAATCAGATGGCGCGCAGGGGAAGGGGCGGTCCGGCGCTCGCCACGGCCGCAATCGGGTCCTTCGTCGCGGCCCTGATCGCAACGGTCGGCCTCGCATTCCTCGCGCCCGTCCTGGTTAAAGTCGCAGTCAAGTTTGGGCCGTGGGACTATTTCGGCCTCATGCTGATCGCGTTCGTCACTGTTTCCGCGACGTTCGGATCGTCGCCGCTACGTGGTCTGACGAGCTTGGCCTTTGGCCTCTGGCTCGGTCTTATGGGCATCGACCAGCTTACGGGTCAGGCACGTCTGACCTTCGGCGTTCCTGAACTTCTCGACGGGGTTGAGGTGACGACGCTCGCGGTCGGCCTGTTCGCCATAGGAGAGGCCCTGATCGTGGCTTCCCGACATCTCTACAAGCCGGAAAAACCGATCCCGGTGAAGGGATCGATCTGGATGACGAAAGAGGACTGGAGCCGGTCGTGGAAGCCCTGGTTGCGCGGAACCTTCATCGGTTTCCCGATCGGCGCGCTGCCGGCAGGCGGCGCAGAAATCCCGACATTCCTCAGCTACAACATCGAAAGGAAGCTGTCCCGCAAACCCGAGGAATTCGGCGAAGGCGCGATTGAGGGCGTTGCAGGCCCCGAAGCGGCGAACAATGCCTCCGCGGCAGGAACGCTCGTGCCGTTGCTCACGCTTGGCCTGCCTACGTCCGCGACGGCGGCCGTGATGCTTGCGGGATTCCAGCAATATAACATTCAACCGGGACCGCTCCTTTTCGCTCAGCACGCCGATCTCGTGTGGGGTCTCGTTGCGAGCCTGTTCATCGCCAACGTGATGTTGCTGGTGCTTAATTTACCGCTGGTTGGCCTTTGGGTCAGGCTGCTGAAAATCCCGCTTCCATGGCTTTACGCCGGAATTCTGGTCTTCGCGTCAATGGGAACGATTGCGGCGAATCCATCCGTCGTCGAACTGCTCTTGCTGACCGGATTCGGTGTCGTCGGATTCCTTATGCGGCGTTTCGACTATCCGATCGCCCCTGCCGTCGTTGGCCTTATCCTTGGCCCTCTTGCCGACAGTGCGTTGCGTCGCTCGCTTCAGATGAGCCTCGGCGATCCGATTGTCTTCTTGCAACATCCGAGTTCGGCGATCATGATCGGGATCGCGGTCGTTGCTCTTGTCGCACCGTTCATCTTCCGCGGACTGTCACGTTTCCAGCAGGACGAGGATTGATTGGTGACCGGCGACCCATCGCGCTATGGTAACATGGCGCGATGTTCCGTAAGAGGACATCGCGACCATGCGATGAACAGGACAGGGCGGCGGATGGCTAGGAAAAGCCTGGTACCACAGATCAGCAGCAACATCGTCGAGTATGTGCAGACGAACCGCATGCAACAGGGCCAGCACCTGCCATTGCAGCTGCTGGCTGACACGTTCCGGGTTTCGCGTGCGCCGATCCTGAGCGCTCTCCAGAAACTCGAAGGAGATGGCATCGTCCGGGCCGAGCCAAACAGGGGCTACTTCCTTGCCGTCGACGCTGAAAATATCGCGCTTGAAACCGCCAGCGACGATATGGACGCGGCGGGCGACGAGGCGATCTACTTCCGTATGGCCGAAGACCGTCTGTCGGGCAAGCTTGAGGAGCGCGTCAGCGAAAACGAGTTGATGCGCTTCTACGACGTCCCCAGAACCCGTCTCCTGAAGGTTCTGCACCGTATCGCTGACGAAGGCTGGATCGAGCGACTGCCGGGGAATGGGTGGGCGTTCCGCCAGGCTCTGACGTCCAGACAGAGTTACGAGGATGGATATGCGTTCCGGGCCGTGATCGAGCAGCAAGCGATGCTGTTGCCGACGTTCGAGCCCGACGTCGAGGGCTTGAAGCGCGCCCGCGAGGTCCAGACCGCCTTGCGCGACGGCGGCTTCGAGACCTGGTCGCGTGCCGATATCTTCAAGGCCAACAACGAATTCCATGAGATGCTCGTCGCATGCTCCCGCAACGAGTTCTTCCTCGACTCCATCAAACGGATCAACAGGCTTCGCCGCCTCATCGAATATCACATCACCATCGACCGCAGCCGCCTGCCGAAGCAGACGGCGGAACATCTCCATATCCTCGATCTCGTTGAGGACGGGCGACGAAACGAGGCTGCGGCGTTTCTATTCACCCACATCATGGGCGCGAGCCGCATCAAGACTCCGAAGGTCTGACGTCCATCAGTCCAGCGCCTTGAAGACGATGCAGACAGGGCTCCCGACCGAGAGCACCTCATCCCTCGCAGACAGGCGACCGGTCACTGCGTCTATGTCGAACGTGGTCACGGTGTCCGAATCCTCGTTTGCCGCTAGAAGGACGCCGTTTGGGAGGATTGTGAAAAATCTCGGTGTCTTTCCGCCGGTCGCCCAATGTCCGGCGAGACGCATGTGGCCGGAGCGGTCCAGCTCGAAGACCACGATGGTGTCGCTGCCGCGATTGCTGGCATAGACGAACCGTCCGTCGCCCGATACCGCGATTTCGGCAGCGCGGCTGTTTCCGGTGAAGGTGTCGGGAAGGGTCGAGAGTATCTGGAAGGGCGAGAGGCGTCCGTTGTCGGGATCGAAACGGTACGCGGTGACAGTTGAGTCGAGCTCGTTGACAACATAGGCGAGGCGGCCGTTGGAGTGGAACGCGATGTGTCTGGGACCCGAGGTTTCCCGCGTGGCGCAGGCGCTCGCTTTCCGCAAGGTCCCGCTCGCCGCGTCGATCTCGTAGATGAGGACGGTGTCGGTACCCTTGTCCGGCACCGCGATCCACCGGCCACTCGGATCGAATTCCACCTGATGAGGCTTGGGCATGGGCTGCTCGACGCGATGCGGGCCGATTTCCCCGGTAACTGCGGCAAGGTCACAGACCTCGCCCAGGGATCCGTTCTCGAGGCGCGGAAGAAGGGCGATCGATGACGTAACGTGATTTGCAATGACGAGGTATCGGTTCGCGGGGTCGAAGGAGAGATCGACCGGATTGCGTCCCCGTGTCGATTGCGTTCCCAGTGGCGTCAGCTTGCCCGTCGACCGTTCGATCGAGAATGACGTCACCCGATCCGAGTCGCCGTGGACGGTATGCAGGAACTGGCCGGTTCGATCGAATGCCAGGAAGGACGGGTTTTCCATCTCGAGAAGCTGAAGGTGTTCCCACTGCATGCCGTTGCGAAGACGGTACACATTGAGGCCGTTGCCGCGCGCATTGCGCTGCCGCGTTGTTCGCGCGCCGACATAAACGACCAGGTCGCCGCGATTTTCCATTTCTCAGGTCTCCTCCGTATGGGCCAGAACCTGATAAACCGATCCTTCGAAAATCGCAATTGCATTTTATAATTATAATATGTAAATAGGGTCGTGCCTTGGGAGGCAAGCGACATAAACACCTTTGGGAGGGAGCCATGACGCTCACCGATACGAGCACGCTTGAGAAGACGACCACGCGTAAAGTCTTCTGGAGAATCGTGCCCTACTGTTTCATCCTCTATGTCATTTCCTATCTGGATCGCGCCAATCTCGGATACGCGGCCCTCGAGATGAACAAGGATCTTGCCCTTTCCGCCGAAGCTTTCGGCTTTGCAGGGGGAATCTTCTTCATCGGCTATTTCCTGTTCGAGGTTCCGAGCAACGTCGCCCTCCAGAAATACGGCTCGCGCATCTGGATTTCGCGTATTCTCCTCACCTGGGGTGCGGTTGCGGTCCTGACGGGTTTCGTTCAGGAAGCCTGGCAGCTCTATACACTCCGCTTCCTCCTCGGCGTCGCGGAAGCAGGCTTCTTCCCCGGCATCATCATCTATCTCACCTACTGGTTCCGCGCCAAGGAACAGGCGACGACGGTGGCGTTCTTCACCGCCGCTATCCCGGCTTCCTATCTGCTCGGCGCGCCGCTCAGCACCTGGATCATGGACAACGTGAATTGGTTCGGGCATGCGGGCTGGCGCTGGATGCTGGTGCTCGAAGGGTTGCCCGCAATCCTGGCCGGGGTCTTCAACTACTTTTACATGACAGATCGCCCGGAGAAGGCGAAGTGGCTGACCGAGGACGAGCGCAACTGGCTGGTCGGCGAGCTTGCCCAAGACCATAACAAACGCAAGAACGTCCAGCATCTTGGGCTGTGGGCTGCGATCTCCAACCCGAAAGTGCTTTTCCTGTCAGCGATCTATTTCATCTATCAGGTGGGCAATCTCGGGATCGGTCTCTGGATGCCCCAGATCATCCAGAGCTTCGGTAAGTCGCTAACGCACACCCAGATCGGCCTCGTCGCCATGATTCCCTATGCGATCGCCACGGTCGCCATGGTCCTGTGGTCCAGGAGTTCCGACCGCACGGGCGAGCGGCAAAAGCACAGCGCCGTACCGCTCCTGATCGGAGGATTCGCGCTGGCCGCTACAGGCCTGACACACGATCCTTATGTTGCGATCGGCCTGATCTCGGTGGCGCTCGCAGGCATCTATGCGTTCAAATCGCCGTTCTGGTCGTTGCCGGGTCTTTTCCTGTCACGTTCAACGGCGGCGGTATCGATTGCGGCGATTAACTCGATCGGCAACCTCGGCGGATTCGTCGGACCCTATGCGATGGGGTGGGCTAAAACGGCGACAGGCAGCCCGCTCGGTGGTCTTTTGTTCCTGGCGGTGCTTCTCGTGATCTCATTCTTCATGACATGGTTCATGCGCTTCCCGGCTCCCGACGCCGATGACAGTCCGACCGGACAGTTCCACGCCGGCCGTACGTCCTCCCGCAAAGCCTGAATGGAAAAACAGCATGCGCACCACATTCGACATCAACGGCGTCAGCCATGACATCATCGATCTTCCGGCCGAGGCCGGTGATTGTCTGGTGCGCATGCCTTATATCCATCGCATCCTGCTGGAGAACGTCCTCCGTACGGCAGGTGATGACGCCTTTCGTGCCAAGGACGCTATGCTCGCCTGGCTCGAAACGGGCCAGAGCGATGTCGAAATTCCCTTTCTGCCGAACCGGGTGCTGATGCACGACACGACATGCGGGCCCGCGCTCGTGGATATCGCTGGCATGCGCTCGGCGCTCGCCGAGGCAGGCGGCGATCCGGCCCTGCTCAACCCCGTCGTTCCCGTCGATGTCTCCACCGATCACTCGGTCGCCGTCGATGCTTTCGGGACTTCGGCGGCGCTCGCGCGCAACATGGAGCGGGAATACGAGCGCAATGCCGAGCGCTATAGTTTCATGAAATGGGCGACCAACAGCCTTGCCGACTTCCGGGCGCATCCGCCGGGAACCGGGATCATGCATACGCTCAATCTCGAACGGCTTGCGACGGTCGCGACGTCGGTGCAGCGCGACGGCAGGCTGTGGGCTATGCCGGACACACTGATCGGGACGGACAGTCATACGCCGATGATCAATGGCATTGGCGTGCTGGCCTGGGGTGTCGGCGGGCTGGAGGCGGAAAGCGTTTTCTTCGGCATGCCTGTCGCCCTCCGCGTTCCCGATGTTGTCGGCGTCCGGCTGACGGGCGCGCTGAGGGAGGGCGTTCTTGCAACCGATCTGGCGCTTGTCGTTACCCATCTGCTCCGCCAGATCGACTTGCAGGACAAGTTCGTCGAGTTCTACGGCCCGGGCGTGTCGAACCTCACGGCGGGCGACCGTGCGGTCGTCGCCAACATGACGCCCGAGTTCGGGGCGAATAGCGGCTATTTCCCGATCGACCGTCAATCGATCGATTACCTTCTCGCCACCGGGCGCAGGTCGGTACACGCTGCTTTCGTCGAGGCCTATGCGAAACGGGTCGGCATCTGGTTCGATCCGAACGCCAATCCGCGCTACACGTCCACCCTTGATCTTGACCTGTCCAGCGTCGAACCCAGCCTCGCAGGCCCCCGTCGCCCGCAGGACCGGATTGCAGTCAGCGAAACCCGTAGCGCAATCGCGGGAATGAAAAAGAACGGCGGCGCGCCTTCCGTCGAGGGTGAACCGAACGACGGCTCGGTCGCGATCGCGGCCATTACAAGCTGTACCAATACGTCCGATCCGCGCCTGTTGATCGCTGCCGGACTTCTAGCCCGCAAGGCGAAGGCCTATGGGCTTCGCCCTCCGCACTGGGTCAAGACGTCCACCGCGCCCGGCTCGCCGACGGCGGAGCGTTATCTCGTGCGGGCAGGGCTTTTGTCCGATCTCGAATCCGTCGGCTTCGGTATCGTGGGTTACGGCTGTACGACATGTATCGGCAATTCCGGCCCGCTGACCGAGCCGGTCGCGGATGCGATGGCCAAGCGTGGCATCCTTCCTGTCGCCGTGCTTTCGGGAAACCGCAACTTTCCCGGGCGCGTCCATCCCCAGCTTGAGGCCGGGTTCCTCGCCTCGCCACCAATGGTCGTGGCCTTCGCGCTCGCCGGGACCGTCGAACTCGATATCATGAACGATCCGATCGGGGTTTCGCAGGACGGCACGCCGGTGACCCTCTCCATGCTATGGCCGAGCGCCGTCGAGATCGACGAAGCCCTGGCTGCCGCATCGAAGATCGAGGACTTCGCGCCCGCCTACGATGCCGCCGAAGCGAGCAAGGCGTGGAAGGAGCTTCCGGCTCCAACGACGACGCTGTTTCCCTGGGACGAGACATCCACCTACATCCGCCGTCCGCCATTTGCGAGTTTCGGCAAGGGTACCAAGCTCGGAACCTATGAGGCGCATCCGATCCTCGTTGTTGGCGATGACATCACGACCGACCATATTTCACCGGCCGGCGCGATCCCCGCAAAGGGCGATGCCGGGCGCCATCTGATCGAGCGCGGGGAAAATCCCTTCGACCTCAATGTCTTCTCGTCGCGGCGCGGCAACTGGGAAGTGATGATCCGTGGCCTGTTCACCAACAAAACGGTGCGCAATCTTCTCGGCGACGACATTCCCCCCGGTTCCACCATCCATGCCGGATCGGGTGATGTCCTGTCGCTCTGGGACGCGGCGCAACGATACCAAGCCGAGGGCAGGTCCGTGGTCGTGGTGGCAGGCGAGCGTTATGGAATGGGTTCTTCTCGTGACTGGGCAGCCAAGGGTGTGGCGCTTCTCGGTGTCCGCGCCGTGCTCGCAACCAGCTTTGAGCGCATTCACCGCTGGAACCTGATCGGCATGGGCGTGTTGCCCCTACGGTTACCGCAAGGCGTCAAGCCCGCTGACCTTGGCATCTCGGCCGATGATGTCGTCGTGATTGACGCCGATCCACAGACCATGACACCACGTTGCGATGTGACCGTGACAATACGCAAGGTGGATGGCACTTCGACGACCCTGGATGCCGTGGCGGCAATCGAAACCAGTGCGGAGGTCGGCATTCTTCGGGCAGGCGGCGTGCTGCCGCTCATCCTCAAGCAATTGCTGAACAGGCCGGGTCGGAAGGCATCCGGGCGGGAAACCTGATCGGAGAAGCGAAATGACAGACATCGACATCGCCAAAGTGCGACGCGCAATCGCTCCTTCGGGAACGTTGCGGACGACGATAAACGTCGGGAATCCGATCCTCGCAAGCCGGAAAGACGTGCCGGGAGGCGTCGCAGGCGTTTCCGTCGATCTCGCCCGGACGCTGGCCGAGCGTCTGGACGTACCGCTCGAACTTGTCGTTCTGGAGTCAGCGGGTAAAGCAGTCACCGCCGTTGAGGAAGGCCGTGCCGATATCGGCTTTTTCGCTCGCGATCCGGCGCGCGCGCAACTGATTGCGTTCACTGCCCCCTACGTGCTGATCGAGGGATGTTATCTTGTCCGAGACGGCTCGCCGGTCTCCGAAATGAAAGACATCGATGTTGCGGGCCGTAGGGTGGTTGTGGGCAAGGGCAGCGCCTACGACCTGTATCTTACACGAGAACTTCGACACGCCGCGATAGAGCGTGCCGCGACCTCCCCCACCGTCGTCCAGCATTTCCTGGAAACGTCAGCCGACGTTGCGGCGGGCGTTCGTCAGCAACTCCAGCAGGATGCGGACCGGTTCGGTGGACTGCGGCTTCTGCCCGGCCGCTTTATGGTGATCGAGCAGGCGATGGGAGTGGCACGGACGCATGGCCCGGTGGCGCAGAGCTATCTGACCGCGTTTGTGGAAAGCGCCAAAGCCGAAGGTCTGGTTACCGACTTCCTGAAAGCGAATGGCGTGGATGCGGTCTCGGTGGCTCCGCTGACAGTTGATGTCATATCATCCTGATCCGCACAGACGCGCCTTGCGTTTTCGATAGCAAATAAAACAGGAAAATGGCGTCCACGAGAGGATTCGAACCTCCGACCCCAGGATTCATACCGCTTCGGCTTTCGCCGCCGTCCCGCCGTTTGCCGGCAAGACGTTCGTGGTCTGGACTGTCCCTTCACCATGGGCCTTGCGGCCTTTAGGTGCTGCCCATCCAGTCTCTACACCTTCACCGGATTTCTCCGGAGCTTGGCTCGGGATTGGCATGCTGGAAGACCAGCGAAGCTTTCCCCGACTTTGAGCAGATCGATTGCG
Organism: Agrobacterium sp. T29; assembly: GCF_006970545.1. NCBI lineage: Bacteria > Pseudomonadati > Pseudomonadota > Alphaproteobacteria > Hyphomicrobiales > Rhizobiaceae > Agrobacterium > Agrobacterium sp. T29. The sequence goes on along the minus strand of NZ_CP040641.1, from coordinate 693,536 downwards.
TCGTTTCCGGGCGCAACCCCCAATTTGTCTTAGGAATCCTGTGCTCTATCCTGCTGAGCTACGTGGACACTGAATTGCTCTTTAACCTGACGATGCCTGCGGATCAACCGCGTTCTTCATCGCGGTCGATCTCTTCCTCGGCTTTCTTCGCGTCAGTCGGCAATCAGCTCGTCAGGCGCTGTTCGGCCAGTTTCACCCAGTAGGAAATGCCGTAAGCGATGGCCTCGTCGTTGAAATCATAGCCCGGATTGTGAAGCCCGGCCGAATCGCCGTTGCCGATGAAGATGAAGCAGCCCGGTCTTTCCTTCAGCATGAAGGAGAAATCCTCTCCCGCCATGGAAGGATCGACATCGGGGTCGACATTCGGTTCGCCCGCCACATCGCGGGCCACACGGATGGCGTGGTCGGTCTCGGCGGCGTGGTTGAAGGTCACCGGGCAATAACGCTCATAGACGACTTCCGCTTCCGCGCCGTTGGCAAGGGCAATACCTTCCGCCATCTGCTTGATGCGATCCTGCGCCAGATCGCGCACCGTTTCATCGAGGCTGCGCACCGTGCCGGCGATCAATGCCTCGTTGGGGATGATGTTGTGGCTGGAACCGGCCTGAAAGCGGGTGACGGAGACGACTACCGAGCGGATGGGGTCGGCATTGCGTGAGGCGATCATCTGCAAATTGCCGACGATCTGCGCGCCGATGGTGATCGGATCGACGGTGCGGTGCGGCTGTGCCGCGTGGCCGCCACGGCCCTTGACGGTGATGGAGAACTTGTCCGGTGCCGCCATAATGCCGCCCTTGCGGATGGCGAAGGCGCCAAGAGGAATTCCCGGCATGTTGTGCATGCCGTAGACCTCGTCAATGCCGAAACGCTCCATCAGGCCGTCCTCGACCATGGCGAGCGCGCCGGCGCCGCCTTCCTCCGCCGGCTGGAAGATGACGGCGATGGAGCCGGCGAAGTTGCGGGTCTCGGTGAGATATTTGGCCGCGCCAAGCAGCATGGCCGTGTGGCCGTCATGGCCGCAGGCATGCATGGCGCCCGCGGTTTTCGAGGCCCAGGGCTTGCCGGTTTCCTCAAAAATTGGGAGAGCGTCCATATCCGCGCGAAAGCCGATGGTGCGATTGCCCGGAAGATTGCCCCTGATGATGCCGACCACACCCGTGCGGCCGAGACCGGTCACGATTTCGTCAACGCCGAAAGATTTCAGCTTCTCCTCAACGAAGGCTGCGGTGTTGTCGACATCATACAAAATCTCGGGATTTTCATGCAGGTGACGCCGCCATTCGCTGACTTCCTGCTGGAGTTCGGCGGCTCTGTTCAAAATCGGCATTCGTTCATTCCTGGGTTCATCGGTGCGGCGTGTCGTAAAATCCTATCCTCCGTGGTGGATAGTGCGCCGCATAATTGACGTAATCAATGTACTTTGCCATTGCTAGGACATATATGGTGAATATTGCCATTCCCCGACCGAAGACGGGAATTCGAGGACAAGCCTTGCCACAGATATTTAAATCGCCAAACGCCGCCAGACGGCTCTCCGCAGCCGTTGCCATCATGACCGCAGGCCTCGTTGCCGCAGCACCCGTGGCAAACGCCAATCCGAAAATGGTGGTCGATGTCAAAACCGGCAAGGTGATTTCCCATCAGGAAGCCTTCCGCAAGTGGTATCCCGCTTCGCTCACCAAGCTGATGACCGCCTATATCGCCTTTTCGCAGATGAAGGCCGGCAAGATCAGCCCGCAGACGGAAGTGGTGATGAGCAAGAAGGCCGCCGATCAGCCGGCCTCGAAAATGTATTTCAAGCCCGGCCAGAAGCTGACGATGGATAGCGCTTTGAAGCTGCTGCTCATCAAATCCGCCAATGACATCGCCGTGGCGATTGCCGAGACCATCGGCGGCACCAGCGACAATTTCGTGGCGCAGATGAATGCGCAGGCGCAGCGGCTGGGCATGAGCTCCACCCGTTACATCAACGCCAATGGCCTGCCCGGCAAGGGACAATATACGACCGCCCGGGATCTGGCGCTGCTGGCGCTGATCATCAAGCGCGAGTTTCCGGAATATGCCCATTATTTCTCGCTGGAAGGCGTCAGCACCGGCAAGAAGAACTACGCCAATTTCAACATGCTGGTCGGCCGTTTCGATGGCGCGGATGGCATGAAGACCGGCTTCATCTGTGCCTCCGGCTTCAACCAGGTGTCGTCGGCCGTGCGCAATGGCCGCTCGGTCATCACGGTCGTGCTGGGCGCGGACAGCCTTGCCGGACGCACCGACCAGTCGGCCGATCTGTTGCAGATGGGGCTGACGGCGCCCTCGGGCCAAGGCGTTTCGCTCGCCGCGCTGGCGCCCTATGGCGATACTGGCGATGTGAACGATATCAGCGCCGAAATCTGCAACCCGAAGGCCGCCAAGGTGCGCAGCGAAAGCCGCGACGAGGCTGGCCGCATGGTCATCCATTCGCCCTATGTGCAGGAAATGACCCGCCCGCCGGAATATTCCTTCGCCGGTCTCATTCCGGGCAGCGAGACGGTGGCGGTGAATGCCACCAAGGGAGCCGGCAAGGGCGAACTCGCGAACGTGCCGATCCCGATCCCGCGCCCGACATTCTGATGATCGGTGACTGCCTCGAGGCCGAGCCTCGCGGTTGCAATGCGGTTTGTGTATTCGCAGGTCGATGATGTTATGATATTACAGTGTCGCTCGCGGCTTCCAGGCGCGGGCGATTTCTTTTAGCTCCATGCGGCTCCGGGTTTCGTGTCGTCCAGTGACCTGCCGGAGCGGCCATCAACATACAGGCAAGTCATGTCTCGCGATCGCATCCCGGTTTCCATCATCACCGGATTTCTCGGCGCCGGAAAATCGACGCTGCTCAACCGGCTCCTCAAGGATCCGGCGATGAGCGATGCGGCGATCATCATCAATGAATTCGGCGATGTCAGCATCGATCACATGCTGGTCGAAAGCGCGGGTGAGGGCATCATCGAGCTGGCGGAGGGCTGCCTGTGCTGCACGGTGCGCGGCGAGCTGGTGGATACGCTGGCGGAACTGATGGACGGCATCCAGACAGGCAAGCTGAAGCCGGTAAAACGGGTAGTGATCGAGACCACGGGCCTTGCCGATCCCGCCCCCGTCATGCAGTCGGTCATGGGCAACCCGGTCATCGCGCAGAATTTCGTGCTGAACGGCATGATTACGGTGGTGGATGCCGTGAACGGCCTTTCCACGCTCGACAATCATCAGGAGGCGGTGAAACAGGCCGCCGTGGCTGACCGTCTAGTGATGACCAAGCGCGCCCTTGCCGATGCCGCCACGATTTCCACGCTGAAAGCCCGTCTGCAAGCGCTCAATCCGCGTGCGACAATCGAGGACGGTGACAAAACCGAGTGGAGCGCTGCGGGGCTTCTCGACAACGGCCTTTACGATGCCGGCAGCAAGAATGCCGATGTCGGCCGCTGGCTGGGCGAAGAGGCGGCACACGATCATCATGATCACGGTCATGACCATGGCCATCACCACCATCATGGCGATCACGACGACCACCACCATCATCACGATGTGAACCGACACGATGCGTCTATCCGTTCCTTTTCGATCATTCACGATCAGCCGGTCAGCCCGATGGCGATCGACATGTTCGTGGATCTGCTGCGCTCGGCACATGGTGAAAAACTCCTGCGCATGAAGGCCATCGTCAAGCTGTCGGATAATCCGGCCCGGCCGCTGGTGCTGCATGGGGTGCAGAATATTTTCCACACGCCGGAGCGCCTTGCGGCCTGGCCGGACCCGGCTGATCAGCGCACGCGCATGGTGCTGATTACCAAGGATTTGCCGGAAGCCTTCGTGCAGGACCTGTTCGCGGCCTTCACAAGCGCACCCGGCATCGACCGGCCGGACAGGCAGGCGATGACGGATAATCCGCTGGCGGTTTCGGGGTTGCGGTTTTAGATCACGCGATGCCGTTGAAATCAGTGGGTGGGGTTACCCCCCTCTGCCCTGCCGGGGATCTCCCCCTCAAGGGGGGAGATCGAATCGAGGCGAGGTTTCGGCCGTCTCGACATTTGAGAATGAAGTGATGGGAGAGCTTCTTGCCGATCTCCCCCCTTGAGGGGGAGATGTCCGGCAGGACAGAGGGGGTAACCACGGCCGGCGCCGTTGAACGTCGGTTACCCGCCCTTCACAATCCGAAACCGATGCCCCTTATCCAGCGCAGTGGTTTCCACCAGCCTATGCCCATCCTCATTGCACATATGCGCAATATCGATCACCGCCAGCGGATCGGTCGTCTCGACGGTCAGAACATCTCCCGCCTTCAGGGTTGCGAGTTTCTTGCGGCTTCTCAAAACCGGAAGGGGGCATTTAAGCCCCCTCAAATCATAAACGATCTCGGCCGTGTCGCTCATTCCTTGGCCCAGAACTTCCAGAATGGCTTCTTTTCCGGCGCTTCGGGAGCAGGTGCTGCGGAATAGGCAAGCGGGTTCATGGCCGGAACCGGGATGCTCTGGGCAGCAGCTCCGGTCTGGTCGGCTGCTGCGGGGGTAACCGAGGCAACCATCGTCGGTGCCGCCGGGGCCGGGTTCGATTGCGGTGCCGTGGCGGGCTGGACAGCCGAAGGCCGTGGGCCGCGCAGGGAAGAAGCGGTTGCGGTCGTGGCCGGAGAGGAGGTGGTCACCTGCTGCGCCTTTTTCTCCATCAGCGCGGCATATTCCGTTTCCTTCATCAGCTTGCCGGCCTTCAGCGCCGAGCCTGTCGGGGCATAGGCAGGCTCGCGGCCCTTGCGCTTTTCGGCGACCAGCGCCTTGCGCTCGGCTTCGCTCGGGTCGTACCAGGCCATGCCGTCATATTTCTTCATCGCCTTTTCATAGGCGAGATCGTAGGTCTTCTCGTAGCTCGAAAGCGCGCTGACGAGCGCCGGCGGTGTGCTCATGGCCGGGCATTGGGCAGACGCGTTGAAGCTGCCGCCTTCGGTCTGCTGGTTGAAGACATATTTCTTCTCGCAGACATTCACTTCCGGCGGGCGCTTGGTCACTTCGAAATTGTCGTAACCGACCTTAAGCATCTTCCAGAATTCGAGATGTTCGCTCTGGCGATGGCGGGCCATGTTTTCCGCCGTCATTCGGAACGGGAAGGCCTGCAGCTGCACGGTCTTCTGGCCGCCTTTGAAGGCGTCACGGGCAAAACCGTAAATTTCAAGAATCTGCGCATCCGTCATCGAATAACAGCCGGAGGACGAGCAGGCGCCATGGATCATCAGATTGGTGCCGTTGCGGCCATTGGCGGCATCGTAACGGTTCGGGAAACCGGTATTGATGGCGAGATAATATTTCGAGTTTGGATTAAGGTGCGCGGGCGTCAGGTTGTAGAAACCTTCCGGCGCCTGCCGGTCGCCTTCCTTCACCTTCGGGCCGAGTTTGCCGGACCATGCGCAAATCTCGTAGCTGGCAATCTTCTCGAAACGGTTGTCGCGCCTGGCTTTCCAGATTTCCAAGGCACCTTCTTCCTTGAAGATGCGGATCATGATCGGCGAGGTGCGGTCCATGCCCCTTTTGTCGATCTCGGCCAGAATGGCCGGAGACAGCGGGTAATCGACCTTGTTCTTGACGTGGGAGACGTCGCGTTCAACGGTTTCGAGCGTATCGTTGCAGCCGGCAAGAACGAGCGCGGTGCAGGCAAGAAGTGCAAAATGTGTCAAACGCATGATCTGATCCGAAAGACGATGGCACGAAGCGGCGGCAGTTCTACACCGTCCCGTGTGTATTTTAAATACGGTATTAACCGTTTACATCTTCTTAACTCAAATCGGACCCGCCCCGCGGCCGCCGATACATCTTTTGATGTGACCGGACTATGGCCGAGTTGGGGCGATATTCAAGGAAAATAAGGCCGGACTTAAAGGTTCCGGCCGATATCCAGGAATTTCTGGCGGCGTTCGGCGCGCAATTGTGTGCCCGAACGCTGGGAAAGATCGGCCAGAGCCTTGGCGATGACGTCACCGGTTGCACTGATAACGGTTTCCGGGGCGCGATGCGCGCCACCGATCGGTTCGGGAATGATTCCGTCGATGACGCCGAGCGCCTTCAAATCTTCCGAGGTGATCTTCATGTTGGTTGCAGCTTCCTTGGCGCGGGTCGAATCGCGCCAGAGAATGGAGGCGGCACCTTCCGGCGAGATCACCGAATAGATCGCATGTTCGAGCATATAGACGCGGTTGCCGGTGGCGATCGCGATTGCGCCGCCCGAGCCGCCTTCGCCGATGACGACGGAGACGATCGGCACCTTCACGTTGAGGCACATCTCCGTCGAGCGGGCGATGGCTTCGGCCTGGCCGCGTTCTTCCGCGCCGACGCCGGGATAGGCGCCTGCCGTATCGATGAGGGTGATCACCGGCAGCGAGAAACGGTCGGCCAGTTCCAGCACGCGGATCGCCTTGCGGTAACCTTCCGGGCGCGGGCTGCCGAAATTATGCTTCAGGCGGCTTTTGGTGTCGTTGCCCTTTTCCTGGCCGATGATGGCGACGGGCTGACCGTTGAAGCGGCCGAGGCCTGCCTGAATGGCGGCGTCTTCGGCAAACTTGCGGTCGCCGGCCAGCGGCGTGAAATCGGTGAACAACGCCTTGGCGTAATCGACGAAATGCGGACGCTGCGGATGGCGCGCGACCTGCGTTTTCTGCCAGGCGTTCAGCTTGGAATAGATGTCCTGCATCGCGTCGTTGACCCGCGATTCCAGACGGTTGATCTCCTCCGAGGTGTCTATGCTCTCGTCTTCATCGGCAAGCTTCTTCAGCTCGATGATCTTGCCCTCAAGGTCCGAGATAGGTTTTTCGAAGTCGAGATAATTGTGCATGAGATCCGTTTCCGATCGTTTTGCGCAAGGTTTGACCGGATTATCCGGCGGTTCCGGTCGCTCTAATCAAGGTTTTTGCCCTGTTTGGCAAGGGGGTGATGTGTTTGTACCAGCTCTTGCAAGCGTTCTTCCAGCACATGTGTATAGATTTGTGTCGTGGAAATGTCGGAATGGCCGAGCAGTTCCTGTACCGCGCGCAAATCCGCGCCGTTCTGCAGAAGGTGGCTGGCAAAGGCGTGGCGCAGCACATGCGGCGATATCGCAGACGGGGTCAGGCCCGCACGGATGGCGATGTCCTTGAGGTCGCGGGCAAAGACCTGGCGGGGCAGGTGGCCTTCCTTGCTGTTGGAAGGAAACAGCCACGGGCTTTCCGGTGTCTCCGGTTTTTTCTGCGAAGCGGCCACCTTGCTTTTCTCGGATGCGAGCGCCTTTCTGGCAGCCTCGTATTTTTCCATCGCCTCGATGGCGGCGCGGGAAAGAAGAACCATGCGGTCCTTGTTGCCCTTGCCCCGTATCATCAGGAAGCGGCCTTCCTGTCGCAATACCTTGACCGGCAGCGAGACGAGTTCGCTCACACGCATGCCGGTTGCATAAAGCAGTTCGAGCAGCAGATGCATGCGGATGCGGGCAAGCTGGCCGGGACCGGATGTGGCGGCTTCCTGCGCCGCGAGGCTAAGAAGCCTGTTCACATCGGCGACGCTCATCGTTTTCGGTAAAGCGAGACCTTTCCTGGGAGCGTCGATGATGCCGGTCGGGTCGTCGCCGCGCAGTCCTTCCGAATAGAGAAAACGATAGAATTGCCGCATGGTGGAGAGACGTCGCGCCTGTGAGGTTGCGGCAAAGCCCTGAGCGGAAAGATGGGTCAGATAGGCGGAAAGGTCAGGCGTCTGCGCTTCCGTCAGGGACTGACCGCGCTGACCGAGAAATTCGCGCAGATCGGAAAGATCGCGCTCATAGGAAGAGAGCGTGTTGGCGGCTGCCCCGCGTTCGGCGCTCATCATTTCCAGAAAACTTTCCAGCCGCGCGCCGTCGCGTCCTGCCGTCGGCTGTCCGCTCATGGGGTGCGCCTTGCCGGTTCGGTCGACGGCGGGTTCAGTCGCTCGGAAGGAATGCGCACCGTCACTTCGCGGTCGCGCGGTTTGACGACCATGACGAGCAGCACCATGCCGCCATAGATCAGCCCCGCGATGGTCGCCAGTATCATCGTGAAGCGGAAGAGGGTAGGCATGGCGGCTCCGTGAAGGTGGCGGTCGAAACGTATATGCGGTGCGGCGAAAGCGGCGACAAGATCAAAATGCCCGCTCCGCTCCATGCCGCATGCGGCGATGATTGTGATTCACCGCAATTCAGTCAGCAATTTGGCTTGACGCTTCGTAAACATTTGCAGATATCCATGCCAAACGGGCTTTCAAATCTATGAATGAAACGAATTTATCCGTCCCGGCCACACTCGGGGAGCAAGCGCGGGCAAAGCTCGGACGGCGCAACATCGTCTTCGTCGGGCTGATGGGGGCTGGAAAGTCGGCGGTGGGCCGCATGGTCGCCCAGCAGCTCAGGGTGCCGTTCATCGATACGGATGTCGAAATCGAGCGCGTTTCGCGCATGACGATATCGGAACTTTTCGCCACCTATGGCGAGGAAGAATTCCGCGCGCTGGAAACGCGGGTCATCAAGCGGCTGCTGCGCGGCGGCCCCAAGGTCATCTCCACCGGCGGCGGCGCCTTCATCAACGATAATACCCGCCGGCACATCACGCGCGGCGGCATTTCATTGTGGCTGAAGGCCGATCTCGAGGTGTTGTGGGAGAGGGTCAACAAGCGCGACCACCGCCCGCTTCTCAAGACCGAAAACCCCAAGGCTACGCTGGCGACCCTGATGGAGAAGCGCTATCCGATCTATGCGGAAGCGGATCTGACCATCGAATCCCGCGATGTCCGCAAGGAAATCATCGTGACAGAAGTGCTGGCCGCCATAGCCGGCATCGAACAGAAAGACTGATCCCCATGACGCCTTCCGAAATCCACGCCGATGAACGTCTCGTCCATGTGCCGCTCGGCGAGCGCGCCTATGACATTCTGATCGGGCCGGGCCTGATCGGCCGGGCGGGCGGCGAGATTTCGGCGCGGCTGAAGGGCCGGCGCGCGGCCATCATCACCGATGAACATGTCGCGCCGCTCTACCTCGAAGGCCTGATGGACGGGCTGCAGACGGATGGCATCGAGGCCGTCTCGCTGACGCTGCCGGCCGGCGAAAAGACCAAGAGCTTCGAACATCTGGTCACCGTCTGCGATGCGGTTCTGGCGGCAAGGGTGGAGCGTAACGATGCGGTGATCGCGCTCGGCGGCGGCGTGATCGGCGATCTCGCCGGTTTTGCAGCGGGCATCGTGCGTCGGGGCGTGCGCTTCGTGCAGATACCGACCTCGCTTCTGGCGCAGGTCGATTCCTCCGTCGGCGGCAAGACCGGTATCAACAGCCGCCATGGCAAGAACCTCGTCGGCGTATTCCACCAGCCCGATCTGGTGCTGGCGGATACGGCGGTGCTCGATACGCTGAGCCCGCGGGAATTCCGCGCCGGTTATGCCGAAGTGGTGAAGTACGGGCTGATCGACAAGCCGGACTTCTTCTTCTGGCTGGAAAAGAACTGGGATGAAATCCGCACCGGCGGACCCGCCCGCATTCAGGCGATTGCAACGAGCTGCCAGGCCAAGGCGGAGGTGGTGGTGGCCGACGAGAAGGAAAACGGCGTGCGCGCCCTTCTGAACCTCGGCCATACATTCGGCCATGCGCTGGAGGCGGCGACCAATTACGACAGCAAGCGGCTGGTGCATGGCGAAGGTGTCGCCATCGGCATGGTGCTGGCGCACCAGTTCTCCGCCCGCCTCAACCTCGCAAGCCCCGACGATGCCGCCCGCGTCGAGGCGCATCTGAAGGCGGTGGGCCTGCCGACGACGATGAGGGATATTCCCGGCGAGTTGCCGCCGGTCGAAACGCTGATGACGGCAATTGCGCAGGACAAGAAGGTCAAGGGCGGCAAGCTCACCTTCATCCTCACCCACGGCATCGGCCAGTCCTTCGTGGCCGATGATGTTGCGGCGTCCGAGGTGCAGTCCTTCCTGTCGGAAAAACATCCAGGTTAAGGCCGCGAGACAAAGGAGGCCGTGCCTAGAACCGCACCGCTTCCCCCGGCGCCGCCGCCTCTATCGCCAGCGCATGCAGGCCGGCATCGAGTTCCGGCTTCAAAAGCGCGTTGATCGCCCGGTGGCGCTCGACGCGAGACTTGCCGGAAAAGCTTTCCGACACTATCTGAACACGCATATGCGTCTCGCCCGTGCCGGTCATATCCGGCTGGTGGCCGGCATGCATCAGGCTTTCATCGACGACCCTCAGGCGCTCCGGTGAAAAGCTTTCCCGAAGCTTCGTTTCTATGCGTTCTCGCAGGGACATGCGACGGGCTCCATTCTCGTTGGCTGGTCTTGAAGGGGGCTACCTAAAAGCCAGCAACATTCCGCTTTGTCAATTCTTGTTGTGCGGCTTTTCGCACCCCATAATCAGGGCATCATGAAACTGGATTCGAAATATTTCGATCGCATCCGCACGCGCCGGAAAAGGGAAAGGGAACCTGAGGTTCAGGCCCCCACCTGCCAGTGGGACGGATGCGACAAACCGGGTATTCACCGGGCACCCGTCGGCCGCAATGCCGAGGGGCAATTCTTCCTGTTCTGTTTTGAGCACGTGAAGGAATACAACAAGGGCTATAATTATTTTTCCGGCCTGTCCGACAGCGAGATCGCCCGTTACCAGAAGGAAGCGATCACCGGCCATCGCCCCACCTGGACGGTGGGCGTCAACAAGACGGCGCGCGACAGCCCGCTGCACTCCACGCTGCGTTCCGGCACGGCGAGCGGCAACGCCCGTATCCGCGATCCTTTCGGCTTTGCCGGCGGTTTTGCGGGCGGCGCAAGGGCAGGCGGCACCCGCATGCAGCAGGACCGAAAATTGAAGACGCTGGAGGCAAAAGCCTTCGATACGCTCGGTCTTTCTTCCACCGCAAAGCAGGAAGACATAAAAAGGCGCTACAAGGAGCTTGTCAAAAAGCACCATCCTGATGCTAATGGTGGCGATCGTGGTTCGGAAGAGCGTTTTCGGGCTGTTGTTCAAGCATATCAATTGTTAAAGCAGTCAGGTTTCTGCTAAGCCAACTTATGTGTTTACCGCCTGATTGATGATGTGGCCGGGTGGCTGCCGCCCGCCTTGGAGACGTGATGAGCAAAATCGACCTTGATATTTCCAACCTGCCCGACACGACGGTGTCCGTGCGGGAGGTTTTCGGCATTGATACGGATCTGCGGGTTCCCGCCTATTCCCAGGGCGACGCCTATGTGCCTGACCTCGATCCCGACTATCTTTTCGATCGCGACACGACGCTTGCGATCCTTGCCGGTTTTGCTCACAACCGACGTGTCATGGTCTCCGGTTTCCACGGCACGGGTAAATCCACCCATATTGAGCAGGTGGCCGCCCGCCTGAACTGGCCCTGCGTGCGCGTCAACCTCGACAGCCATGTCAGCCGTATCGACCTCGTCGGCAAGGACGCCATCGTCCTGAAAGACGGCAAGCAGGTCACCGAATTCAAGGACGGCATTCTGCCCTGGGCCTACCAGCACAATGTCGCGCTCGTCTTCGACGAATATGATGCCGGCCGCCCGGATGTGATGTTCGTCATCCAGCGCGTGCTGGAATCCTCCGGCCGCCTGACCCTGCTCGACCAGAGCCGCGTCATCCGTCCTCACCCGGCATTCCGCATTTTCGCGACCGCCAACACCATCGGCCTTGGCGATACGACCGGCCTTTACCACGGCACGCAGCAGATCAACCAGGCGCAGATGGACCGCTGGTCCATCGTCACCACGCTGAACTACCTGCCGCATGAGCAGGAAGTGAACATCATTGCCGCCAAGGTGAAGAGTTTCGACAATCCGAAGGGCCGTGAAACCGTCTCCAAGATGGTACGCGTGGCCGATCTCACCCGTTCGGCTTTCATCAACGGCGATCTTTCCACGGTCATGAGCCCGCGTACCGTCATCACCTGGGCGGAAAATGCGGAAATCTTCGGCGATCTCGCCTTTGCCTTCCGCGTGACCTTCCTCAACAAGTGCGACGAACTGGAGCGCACGCTGGTGGCCGAGCAATATCAGCGGGCTTTCGGCGTCGAGCTGAAGGAAAGCGCTGCGAACATCGTTCTCAGCGCCTGATCGTCCCCGGCTTGTCCGGGGAAGATCACCGATGACTTGAAGACGCCGGTGGCGCGCGCGATTTTCCGATCGCGTGCCGCAGGCGCCGACAAATGACAGGAAAGACAATGGCAGCGCGCGGCGACAATTCCAGAGCGAAACCGGGTACGGCGGTCGATACGGAACCGTTGCGTCAGGCGATTGCCGGATGCGTGCGATCCGTCGCTGGTGATGCCGAAGTCGAGGTCGTCTTCGCCAATGAGCGGCCGGGTCTTGCCGGTGAGCGCATGCGCCTGCCGGAAATTTCCAAGAAACCGACGGCGCAGGAAATCGCCATCACGCGTGGCCTCGGTGATTCCATGGCGCTGCGTCTTGCCTGCCATGATGCCGACACCCATGCGGTGATGTCGCCGCAGGGCGCCGAAGCGCGGCTGATCTTCGATGCTGTCGAACAGGCGCGCGTGGAATCCATCGGCGCGCTGCGCATGCCGGGCATGGCTTCCAACATCCATGCCATGAACACGGAAAAATACGCCAAGGCCAACTTCGCCGGCATCAACAACAAGGACGATGCACCGCTTGCCGAAGCCGTTGCGCTGCTGGTGCGCGAGAAGCTGACGGGTGAGAAGCCGCCGGAAAGCGCCGGCAAGGTTGTCGATCTGTGGCGCGATTTCATCGAGGACAAGGCGGCCGGCGACCTCAAGGATCTCTCCAGCGTCATCACCGACCAGAAGGCGTTTTCGCGGCTGGTGCGCAAGATGCTGACCTCCATGCAGATGGCGGAAGATTTCGGCGACGAGGATAACGAGCCCGAGAGCCAGGAGGCGGAATCCAACGAGGACCAGCCGCGCACCAACGAGACCGAAGAAGAGCAGGTCGAGGATGAGGCCGGCTCGGACGCGACGCCTGCCGATGAAAACGAGGCCTCGCAGGAGGAAATGGAAGAAGGCGAGATGGACGGCGCCGAGATGTCGGACGAGGAAATGTCCGACGATCTCGACGAGGATTCTGAAACGCCAGGCGAGACCCTCCGTCCCAACAGCCCCTTCGACGATTTCAACGAAAAGGTCGACTACCGCATCTTCACCCAGGAATTCGACGAGGAAATCCACGCCGAGGAACTGTGCGACGAGGCCGAGCTTGACCGTCTGCGCGCCTTCCTCGACAAGCAGCTCGCCCATCTTCAGGGCGCCGTCGGGCGCTTAGCGAACCGCCTGCAGCGCCGCCTGATGGCGCAGCAGAACCGTTCCTGGGACTTCGATCTGGAAGAGGGCTATCTCGATCCGGCCCGGCTCGTCAGGCTCATTATCGATCCCATGCAGCCGCTTTCCTTCAAGAAGGAGCGCGACACCAAGTTCCGCGATACTGTGGTTTCCCTCGTCATCGACAATTCCGGTTCGATGCGCGGCCGTCCCATTACCGTGGCTGCCACCTGCGCCGATATTCTGGCGCGCACGCTGGAGCGCTCCGGCGTGAAGGTGGAGATTCTGGGCTTCACCACCAAGGCCTGGAAGGGCGGACAATCGCGCGAACAGTGGCTCGCCAATGGCAAGCCGGCATCGCCGGGCCGTCTCAACGATCTGCGCCATATCATCTACAAGTCGGCGGACGCTCCGTGGCGGCGCGCGCGGCGCAATCTCGGCCTGATGATGCGCGAGGGCTTGCTGAAGGAAAATATCGACGGCGAAGCGCTGATGTGGGCGCATAACCGCCTGATCGGCCGCCCCGAGCAGCGCAAGATCATGATGATGATCTCGGATGGTGCGCCGGTGGACGATTCGACCCTGTCGGTCAATCCGGGCAACTATCTGGAGCGGCACCTGCGCGCCGTCATCGAGCAGATCGAAATGCGCTCGCCGGTGGAGCTGTTGGCAATCGGTATCGGTCACGACGTGACGCGTTATTATCGCCGCGCCGTGACCATCGTGGATGCGGACGAGCTGGCCGGTGCGATGACCGAGCAGCTTGCGGCGCTCTTCGAGGATACGAGCGGCGCTTCCGGTTCGTCCCGCAGGGTTCGCCGTGCGGGATAAGCGGGGCCGGGCTTCTTCCGCCTGCAAAACGCTTGCGATGGCCGCCATTCTGGCGGCCGCATCGCTATGTCCGGTTTCCATCGGCGCTTCCACCATCGATGTGCCGGTAAGCGTGCGTCTGCTCTCCTCTTTCGAGGTCGGCACCAGCGAAAAACGTTTCGGCAAGCTGGAATTTATCGGCGGCATGGTGATGAGCGCGCCGGAAAAGCTGTTCGGGGCGATATCCTCCATCCGTTTCCGCCCCAATGGGGAGGATTTCGTTGCGGTGCTGGATACCGGCCATTGGCTGACGGGCAGGGTCTTGCGCGACGCTCGCGGTGCTTTGTCCGGGCTTGCCGATGCCCGCATCACCCCCATGCTGGACATGAGCGGGCGCGAACCGCCGCGCAAGATGGAGATGGATGCGGAAGGGCTGGCGCTGCGCGACGGCAGGGTTTTCGTCAGTTACGAGCAGCGCCACAGGATCGTTATCTATCCCGATCCGGGCTTCGCCACCTCAAAGCCGCTCGACCGCCTGCCATATCTTATCCCCAGCAACGAGTTGCGCCATAATGGCGGCCTGGAGGCTCTCGCGGTATCGCCGGCCGATTCGCCGCTCGCCGGCGCTCTGGTCGTTGTGGCTGAAAAAAGCATCGATACGGACGGCAATCTTCTCGCCGCCATACTGGAAGGTCCGCGCAAGGGCACATTTGCCGTGACGCATCATCCGTCATTCGACGTGACGGACGGCGCGTTCCTGCCCAATGGCGACCTGCTGCTTCTTGAGCGCCGCTTCAACTTCGCCGAAGGTGTGGGCATGCGCATCCGCCGCATCCGTGGCGCCGATATCCGGCCGGGTGCTGTGGTGGATGGCGAAATTCTGATGGAAGCCGGCATGGCCTACCAGATCGACAATATGGAAGGCATGGATGTGGTAAAGGGGCCGGACGGCTCGACGCGCCTCATCATCGTTTCCGATGACAATCACTCGTTCCTCCAGCGCAACCTGATGCTGGAATTCAAGCTGGTGGAGTGAAATCAGGCCTGCTGCTGCTGTGCCGCCTTGTAGGCTGCCATCAGGTCCTCGACGGGAATGCCGTCGATCTTCATGCCGGTCATCCGGCATGACGTTATCTGCGCACCGGACAGGTTTGAGTTGCTCAGTTTCAGACCGGAAAAATTGACGTCATCGATCGACCAGCCGGACATGTTGTTATCCGTGAACGACGCGCCTGACAAATTGATATTGTTGAAGCTCGCCCCGGAAAGATTGACATTGTCGAAGACCGTGCCGGATAGATTGACGTCGTTGAAGGTTGAGCCTGAAAGCGTGGCGCTGGCGGCCTCCACGATGTCTATAACGTCCTTGATCTGCATGTCGACCTGCCTCCGCGCTGTGCCACGGACGACAGACTGCAATGCTGACGGCTGGCTTGCAAGCGCGATTTGATCCGCGCTTGCCCGGCCTCAAACGCGGCCCGTTTTGACGGCGCCCGGCATCGGCTTCAGCGTGTTCATCAGCGCGCCGTAGGGCAGGAGCATGACGAGGCCGACGAGAACCTTCACCGAAAGATCACCCAGCGCCCAGGAAATCCAACGGGGCGCTTCCACGGCGAAGACACCGAGAATGGGAGCGTTTTCGATGGCGAAGGCATCGTTGGGGCCGACGAAGGAGAAGCTTGCCGCAAAGGCGATGGAGAAGAACAGGGCCGTATCCAGCACCGATCCCAGCATGGAGCCGGCGAGCGGCGCGTGCCACCAGCGCTGGCGGCGCAGGCGGTTGAAAACGGAAATATCCAGCAGCTGGCCGATCAGATAGGCGGTGCCGGAAGCGACCG
Source organism: Agrobacterium sp. T29 (assembly GCF_006970545.1). Lineage (NCBI taxonomy): Bacteria > Pseudomonadati > Pseudomonadota > Alphaproteobacteria > Hyphomicrobiales > Rhizobiaceae > Agrobacterium > Agrobacterium sp. T29. The sequence continues at coordinate 677,618 of NZ_CP040641.1, read as the reverse complement.
CGATGCGCGGAATGGATGTCCAGAAAGACAGCGTGACCCCGACGACGAAGCCGGCAAGCACGACGCGGCGTGCGATCGAGGGGCCGAACTGGCGGTTGGTCAGGTCCGTGACGAGGAAGGCGATGGGATAGGTGAAGGCGCCCCAGGTCAGAAGGTCGCCCAGATTGACGCCGAACAACGAGCCGGAAAGCGGGTATTGCACCAAAATATTGGACGCGACGACCACCAGTGTCATCAGCAGGACATAGATAAGCGTAAAGCGCAGATAGGGCATTTTTTTATCCTGGGTGATGCCACCAGTTGGAGCCAAGCATCGGAAGAAAACGTCTCAAACGGTTTTCGCAAAACCCGATGCAACTAAAATCTGGAACAAACAAAAGGCTTGAGCGGCAAAGCCATTCAAGCCTTCTGAATTCAGATGATGTCGAAACCGCTATTAAGCAGCTTCGGCCGTCTTCTTGGCGATCTGGCGGCGCAGGAGACGAGCGCGCATGCTCAGTTCGTTTTCGCCGGACTTCAGAAGGAAGGCATCGAGGCCGCCACGGTGTTCAACGGAGCGCAGAGCGGCTGCGGAAACACGCAGGCGGAAACGCTGGCCGAGAGCATCGGAGATCAACGTGACCTGGCAGAGGTTCGGAAGGAACCGGCGCTTGGTCTTGTTGTTGGCGTGGCTGACGTTGTTGCCCGTCTGGACGCCCTTGCCGGTCAATTCGCATACACGGGACATGGGTACACCTATTTCGTTTCGTCTGTTTCACCACTGGCTCGCCACCGGCAAAACCGGGGTGGCAATCCAACTGGCCATGATTGGAAAGTTGCGGTTCTATAGTCAGACGAGACTTAACAGTCAAGCCGCTCGCGATCAAATGAAAGGAAATTCCGGCGTTTTCAACCGGCATCCGCTTTTTTATTGCCACAAGTCAGCGTATATGATCGCCCGATAAGGCCGCTTCCGCGCCTCTTTTAAGGTGATATCGAAATGATTGCCAGAGGAAAAAGCATTTTCGTGGCCGCGACAATAGCGTTAACGGGCGTTTCCCCCTCGCTCGCCGCCGAAGCGCGTCACACAAGCGAATACAGCATCAACCTCGGCATTTTGCCGATTGCCAGGGCAAGTTTCTCGACTCGCATGGATGGACCGAATTATTCGATCTCCGGTTCCTTCAGCGCCGCCGGCCTTGCCAGCATCCTCAAGGATATTTCCGGCAAGACGACCGTTTCCGGCGCCAAGCGCGGCCACCGGCTGCAGGCCAACGAATATTCGCTGGTCTACAAGGACGGCAAGCGGGTGCGCACCTATGACGTTGTCTATCGCAACGGCAACGTCACATCGACAACGGTGAAGCCTGAGCCGAAAGCCCGGCCGGACAACTGGGTTGACGTGAAGGACCGCGACCTGCGCTCGGTTCTCGATCCGATTTCCGGCCTCATCATTCCCGCGGGCGGCCGCATCTGCCCGACTCGCCTGCCAATCTATGACGGCGAATCGCGACTCGATCTGGTTTTGAGCTCCAGCGGCACCAAGCCGTTCAAGACCAATGGTTTTAATGGCGACGCCATCGTCTGCAAGGCGCGGTATGTGCCGAAGTCGGGTTACAGGCAGGGGCGCAAGGATATCGAATATCTGAAATCCATCTCCATGGAAATCTGGTTCGCCAAGTCGAACAACATGGATGTCTATGCGCCTGTTTATGCCATCATTCCGACTCGGGTGGGGCAGGTCTATATTACGGCTACGAAATACGGCGGCTGACCAAAGCTGGCGGTGGCGTAAGAAAAGTAAACGTTGCGGCGTATTTCTTCTCCCCGCCGGGGAGAAGAAACAAGTGGCATCCGCTCACCCCACCGACATAACTCAGGGAGTTACGGCGCATCTCCCGGCGCCCAGCCGGGCTCTGCCATAACGAAGCTCGAAAAGGCAAAGCCCGGTGAGACGGTGCAGCCGACGAGCGTGAAGTCGCCGAGGCTTTCGGCCGATTGCCAGCAATTGGCGGGAACGATGACCTGCGGGCGCTCGCCTTCAAGAATGGCGGGGCCGAGCGTGAAGGTCTGCACTTCCCGGCCGTCCTGCGAAAGATGCAATGCGATGGGCGCGCCGGCATAATAGTGCCAGACCTCCACCGCATCGGTGACCCGGTGCCAGTGCGAGCGGTCGCCCTTTTCCAGAAGATAATAGATCGCCGTCGAATGACCGCGCTCACCGCCTGCCCTGTCGCGGAACGTCTGATGGTAAAAACCGCCCTCGGGATGCGGCTCCAGCCCCAGTTCGCGAATGATCGCCTGCGTCGATATTTCCGTTCCCATCAGAAATTGTCCTTGCGTGTGCGGATTTCCGCGAAAACATCGGCATCGGTGGCGCTTTCAAGGCCAAGATATTTGCGAATACCGGCATCGGCCACCCGCATATAGGGATTGGTCTGTTTTTCGAGCCCGATGGTGGTGGGAATGGTGAATTCATTCGCCTGCCGCGCCCTCTCGATGAGGGCCGCTCGCTCGCTTAGCACAGCGTTCTCCGGATCGACGGTGAGGGCGAAACGGGCATTCGTCAGCGTATATTCATGGCCGAAATAAACCTTGGTCTCATCCGGCAGCGCCATGAGTTTCTGGAAGGAATGCCACATATCCGCCGCCGGACGTTCGAACAGGCGGCCGCAGCCCATGGCAAACAGCGTATCGGCGGCAAACAGCAGCCCGTCATCGGGCAGATAATAACAGATATGTCCCGCCGTATGGCCGGGCGTGGCGATAACCTGTACGCGGCGGCCGGCGAATTCGAACTCGTCGCCATCGGCCTGCGAACGGTCGAGACCGGGGATCGCAACCGCTTCGTCGTAGGGGCCGTGAATTTCGCAGCGGAACTTGTCTTTCAGGGCCAGATTGGCTTCCACATGGTCCTGATGGTGGTGGGTGGTGAAGATATGGGTGAGCTTCCAGCCGTGGCCGTCGAGCGCCTGCAGGATAGGTCCTTCTTCCGGTGCGTCTATGGTGGCTGTCGCGCCGCTTTCGGGATCGTGCAGGAGAACCCCGAAATTGTCGGTGCGGCAAAGAAAGACGTCTATTTCCAAAGGTTTCATCTTATCCTCTCCATTTGCCGGCCAAAACCGGCGCATCGCCCGCCTGACCTTCTATGTAAGGGCAGACGCCTTGAAGTCCAACCGCCTGGTGCTACATTCTCGCCCATGAATACCGATATCGTCGATCTGCGCGAATTCTATCACTCTCCGCTTGGCCGCTCGGCCGAGCAGGCGATCACCATGGCGCTTTCGACGCTATGGCCGCCTTTGCCGGAAGAGCGGCTGGTCGGGCTCGGCTATGCCGTGCCGTTTCTGGAGCGGTTTCGTCGCGATACGGAGCGCACCTTCGCCTTCATGCCGGCGGGGCAGGGGGCGGTGAACTGGCCGGCGGGCGAACTGTCTTCCACGGCGCTGGTTTTCGACGAGGAATTGCCGCTGCCTGATGCGTCGATAGACCGGGTCCTGATGGTGCACGCGCTGGAATTTGCCGAAAATCCGCGCGAAAGCCTGAAGGAACTGTGGCGGGTGCTGGCGCCCGGCGGCCGTCTGGTGATCGTGGTGCCGAACCGGCGCGGCGTCTGGGCGCGCATGGAGCATACGCCCTTCGGTTCCGGAAGGCCCTATTCGCGCGGACAGCTGACGGCGCTTTTGCGCGAAACCAATTTCACGCCGGGCGCCACCGCCGAGGCGCTGTTCTTCCCGCCCACCACCAGCCGGCCGATACTGAAATTCCGCCGCTATCTCGAACATACCGGCCGCCGACTGTGGCCGCTTTTTTCCGGTGTCATCGTGGTGGAAGCCCAGAAGCGTCTCTATCAGGGATTGCCCGTCACCCAGCGCGCCTCGCGTCGCGTTTTTGTGCCGGTGCTGGCCCCGCAGGGGGTGCCCACCACCCGCACTGCCGCAGGCCAAGGAAAGCCGCGCTGACCCTCGACAAAGCGCCCATTCCGGTCTAATGCCTCCGGCATTGCTTTTGCCGGGTTCTCCGGCGCTTTTCCAAAGGTCGATCAAATGAGTGCAGAGCTTAGCCAACCTGTTCCGCGTCCGGGTATTCTGGATATCGCCGCTTATGTTCCGGGCAAGGAACATGTGGACGGCGTCGCGAAGGTTTATAAGCTCTCCTCCAATGAGACACCGCTTGGGCCCAGCCCGAAGGCGATTGAGGCTTTCGGCACGGCTGCCAGCCATCTGGAAATCTATCCGGACGGTCAGGCGATCGCGCTGCGCCAGGCGATTGCCGACGTGCACGGTCTCAACATCGCGAATATCATGTGCGGCAACGGTTCGGACGAGCTTCTCGGCCTGCTTTGCCACGTTTATCTGGGCGCTGGCGATGAGGCGATCATCACCGAACACGGTTTCCTCGTTTACAAGATCCAGATCATGGGTGCGGGCGCGACCCCGGTGACGGTGAAGGAAAAGGATTGCGCGGTGGATGTGGATGCGATCCTCGCCGCCGTGACGCCGAAGACCAAGATGGTTTTCGTCGCCAATCCGGGCAATCCCACCGGCACCTATGTTCCCGTTGCGGAAATCCGCCGCCTGCAGGCCGGCCTGCCGAAACATGTCGTGCTGGTGCTGGATGCGGCCTATGCCGAATATGTGCGCAAGAACGACTATGAGGCCGGGCTGGAGCTGGTTTCCGGCAACCGCAACGTGGTGATGACCCGCACCTTCTCGAAGGTCTATGGCCTCGCTGCCTTGCGCGTGGGCTGGATGTATGGTCCGGCCGCCGTCATCGATGCGTTGAACCGCGTGCGCGGTCCGTTTAACATGAGCGCACCGGCCATCGCGGCTGGTGCCGCTGCCATCCGCGATCAGGCCTTCGTCGAGAAGGCCGTGGCGCACAACGCGCTATGGATGGAAAAGCTGGTCACGACCTTTACCGGCCTCGGCCTCACCGTCACGCCTTCGGTCACCAACTTCATCCTCATCCATTTCCCGGATCGGGACGGCAAGCGCGCGGCGGATGCGGACGAGTTCCTGAGCCGCCGCGGTTACATTCTGCGTGCGGTACGTGGTTACGGTTTCCCGAATGCGCTGAGAATGACCGTCGGTTCGGAGGAGGCCAATCTCGGCGTCATCGCGGCCCTCACCGAGTTCATGGGGCAGGCGTGATGGCTGAGATCATGTTTGAACGCATCGCGCTGATCGGCATCGGCCTGATTGGCTCGTCGATTGCCCGCGATGTCAAAGAGCTGGGTCTTGCCCGCCATGTGACGATTTCCACCCGCAGCGAAGACACGCTGAAACGGGCGGAAGAACTGGCGCTTGGCACGGATTACACCGTTTCGGCGGCGGAGGCGGTAAAGGATGCCGATCTCGTCATCGTCTCGGTGCCGGTCGGTGCGTCAGAAAGTGTGGCGCAGCAGATCGCGCCGCATCTGAAGCCGGGCGCCATCGTTACCGATGTCGGCTCCACCAAGGCTTCGGTCATCGCACAGATGGCGCCGCATATGCCTGACAATGTGCATTTCATTCCCGGCCACCCGCTGGCGGGTACGGAAAAATCCGGCCCGGATGCCGGTTTTGCCGGTCTCTTCCGCGACCGCTGGTGCATCTTCACGCCGCTGCCGGGCACGGATGCCGAGGCTCTGGAAAGGCTGAAGGATTTCTGGCGGGCGCTCGGTTCGCGCGTGGATGAGATGGATGCCGAACACCACGACAAGGTTCTGGCGATCGTGTCGCATCTGCCGCATATCATCGCTTACAATATCGTCGGCACGGCGGATGATTTGGAGACGGTGACCGAATCGGAAGTCATCAAATATTCCGCCTCCGGTTTCCGCGATTTCACCCGTCTTGCCGCCTCCGATCCCACCATGTGGCGCGATGTCTGCCTGCATAACAAGGATGCGATCCTTGAAATGCTGGCGCGGTTTTCCGAAGACTTGGCGTCCCTGCAAAGGGCGATCCGCTGGGGGGAGGGCGACAAGCTGTTCGAGCTGTTTTCCCGCACCCGCGCCATTCGCCGCTCTATCGTGCAGGCGGGCCAGGATGTCGACGCACCGGACTTCGGCCGTCACGCGCTGGACCAGAAGAAATAAATCGCCGCTGGCGACAGTCATGGCCGGATTTGATGCGGCCATCAGACCGCTGGCAAAGTGTCAGAGCTTTGCTTTCGTCATCCTTGGGCTTGGCCCAAGGATCTAAACACATCAACACAAACAACCGGTTGCAGATCCTCGGGACAAGCAACCGTGGATCTACTGTGCGAATGCCGGGTCTGATCGAGCGATTGCGTTGAGGATTGTGATGAGCTTTCGCACGGTTGCGATGATGGCGAGTTTGAAAGGCTTGCCGCGCATTCTGAGCCGTTGATAGAAGCCGCCAAGAACAGGGTCTCTGACCTTGATGGCGCTGAGTACGGCCATATAGGCGATGTCGCGCAGATGTTTTCTGCCCCCTGCACATCGCCCGTTTCGTTCGGTTGCGCCCGACTGGCGAGCATAAGGCGCCACCCCGACAAGGGCGGCGGCGACTTTTGCAGAGACTTTTCCCAGCTCCGGCATGTCGGCAAGCAACGCCGTTGCCAGGACCGGCCCGACGCCGGTGACCTGGCGAAGGCGGGCATGGCTTTTGCGCAGCCTCGGCGTCTGCGTCAGCACATCGTCGATTGCCGCATCCAATGTGGCAATATCCTGTGCGATGGTCCGCAGACGCTCCTCGATCAGGTCGCGCACCAGCGGTTCGTCGATGGTGTCGAGCTGGCTGACGAGCCCACTCCTTTCGGCCAGCAGGCGCCGGCGGTGGGCGCTGATCGCATGCATCCTGCGGCAAGCCGGATCAGGCGCGTAGGGTGTGAGGTCACGCCGCACCGCCGCCAGATAACGCGCAATCATGGCCGCATCGATGCGGTCGGTCTTGGCCAGCTGGCCGATGGCGCGGGCAAAGCTGCGCACGCGGGCGGGGGCGACGATATAAACCTCAAGGCCGGCGGCATGAAGACCATCGGCCAGCCTACTTTCATAGCCGCCCGAGGCTTCGAGGCCGACGGCGACCGGCCCCAGCTCCCAAAGACGCCGGGCAAGCTGCGTGATCTCGTGCGGTGACGAACCGCAACGAAAGCTTTTACCGGCGGGGTGGATATGGATGTCGAAATACTGCTTGGAAACGTCAATGCCGACGACGGCGATATCGTGTATCATGGCCTTGCTCCCAGGCTTGTGGTGCGGGCAAAAGCCCGATCAACCGTTCGGGGTCAAAGGGAGCAGGCAGGGCCTTGCTTGTCCTCGGCTGTCTAAACCAGCCCGAAAAAACGGCCGCCTGCCTGCATCAGCCGGGTTTGCGATGCCCGGCTGATGCATCCAGTAAACCACAAATCCTCCACACAAGCCCGAGGATGACGTCGAATATGAGGCTAAACGTCAAATCGGCGGGATTTTCCCAAGCGGAATAAAGCCGCTGACCGTGGCGCGGCCACGATCCACAACGAGATCGACGGATGCCCGGTCGCCGCCGCCGGCGAGCGCGCCGAGCAGTTTGCGGGCCGTATCGATGGTGGACTGCAGCTGCGGGAAGACCTGCTTGGCATTGTCCGACCATGCGCCGAGCTTTTCGATTTCCAGCTTGAACTGGCCGGAGAGATAGCCCTCGTTGTCGAAGGAGAAGGGGCCGCTGATGCGCATGGTGCGGCCCTCGCCAATATCGGCCACCAGCCGGCGAAGCTCGCCGCTCGCGCCATACAGGCCCGAACTGTCGCTGCCATCCACCATGCCCGCCTTGCCGGCAAGGGTGACATCGGCGATGGCGTTGAGGCGCGGCAGAAGCTGCGGCCAGTCCTTGATGACGGTCGCGGAGTCGGTGAGCGTGATGGCCCCGTCGAGATCCGCGCCGTTCTGGCGCAGATGCATTTCCGTTTTGACTGCATCGAAATCGATGGTCTGGCCGGTGACGGAAGAAATCGCCTGTGCCTTCAGCCCGTCGATGACGAGCGAGCTGCGGTCGATGCCCTTCAGCTTGGTGACGATGCTGGACTGCATGTTCTGCCAGGCGGCCGAAATTGTCAGGCCATGGGCGGAACGGATCTCCGCCGGCGAATCGAGTTCCCAGACGATGTGGCCGGGATTATAGACCTGCGCTGCCGAGCGAAGTTCGCCGAAGGAAGCGGAAACGCCGTTCTCCTTGTCATCCACCGTCACCTTGGAGCAGAAGAGGCCGATGCGGAAGGGATAACCCTTGAAGGCGATATCGCCGCATTCGCCGCTAACGCTGCGGGCCTGCGAGGGGGCAATGACGTTCAGAACCGTCTGCTTCAGCCTGTCGGCGGCGTAAAACCACCCGGCGGTATAAAGTCCGATGACCACGAGGATGGCGATGGCGAGCCAGAGGAATTTTTTGGCGGTGCCGGATTGGCTTGACGCTGCCATATTGATCTCCGATGAACAGACTTCAGACAATTTCGATTTGGCTTGGGATATGGACGATTTTTGGGTCTTTGGCTACGGTTCGTTGATGTGGAACCCCGGCTTCGCCTTTGAAGAGCGGCAGCAGGCGCGGCTGCACGGGTATCGGCGCTCGCTTTGTATCAGTTCCAACTTTTATAGAGGCACCGAAGAAAAGCCCGGTCTCGTTCTCGGCCTGGAGCGTGGCGGCTCCTGCCTTGGCGTCGCTTTCCGCGTGCGCGGACAGGACCGCGACCCGGTCATGATCTATCTGCGCGAGCGCGAACTGGTGACGAATGTCTATAAGGAGCGGCTGGTTTCCATCGCGCTTTCCGATGGCAGGCGCAGCAGCGCCGTAACCTATGTGGCCGATCCCGCGCACGAGCAATATATCGGCGGTCTCGGCATTGCCGAATCGGCGACCATCGTCGCAGCCGCATCGGGCCGGTCCGGGCCGAATACGGATTATGTCTTCAACACCGTGCAGCATCTGCAGGAGATGGGCATTCGCGATTCCCTGCTGGAGAGCATCGCCAAAAATGTCGGCGCGCTCGCCGCTCAGCCGGCGGCGGTTTCCTTGCCCTGAAGTTCGGCGATCCGCTTCACGGCGGTCGGCGGCAGCGGCAAATGCGGGTTGTTGCGCACGGTTTCCAGCAGCAACTCGTCGCTCGCCTTTTCCGTTACATCGATCAGGCGCTTGAAAAACACGTCGGGGTCCAGCCCCGGCTCGATGGCCGGCAGGATACGCACCTTGAAACGGCCGGGATAGCGCATGGTGGACCGGCGCGGCCAGAACAGGCCGGGATGCATGGCGACGGGAATGACCGGAACCTGCAGATCGCGGTAAAGCCTTGCGATGCCGTAACGATATTCGGGTTCGGCGCCCGGCGGGCGGCGCGTGCCCTCGGGATAAATGATGAGTTCGCGACCGGCGGCCATTTCCTCTTTTGCCCGCTCCATCACCTTCAGCATCACCTTGCCGCGTGCGGCACGGTTAACCGGGATCATGCGCTGTTTCATGGCGTACCAGCCGAACAGCGGAATCCACAAAAGCTCGCGCTTCAGAATATAGACCGGATCGGGAAGATTGGGCAGCAGAGCGTAGGTATCCCAGAAGGACTGGTGCTTAGGTGCGAAGATGCAGCCGGTTTCGGGAATGTTTTCCAGCCCTTCGACCTCGAAGGTGGTGCCGACGATGGTCTTCATCAGCCAGTGGTTGGATCGCGCCCAGTTCTTGGGAATTTCATAGGCGATCTTGCGCGGCAGGATGAAATAGATCGGCGTCAGCACGATCATGCGGACAATCAGGTTGAGATAAAACAGCGTATTGAAAAGAAAAGAGCGCAGCTTGAGCATCAACAGCCTTCCCGGAGCGCAGCCGTTCCGAAGCCCTGGACAGGCCTCGATGCCGGATGCCGATGCCAGACGCCTACACGAAAACAAGGGGCCGCAGCAAGCGCGTTCTCGCCGGTCAGGAAGAAGCGCTTGTCGTCTTTATCCGGGAATGATCGGCGGCGGCCTTGCGCAGACCGTCGCCCTTGCCGAAGCCGGTGAGGTCGCGTCCCGCCGCCGCCACGAACTTCAGATATTCGTAAAGCATGGTTCTCACCACATCCGGCTCCACGAACCAGTTGGTGCGGGCGAGATCGGCGCTGATGACGGGATAGGCGATGAATTGCGTCTGCGGGCTGGCGCTGCGCAATTCATGCAGGCTGCGATGCATATGATAATTATTGGTGACGACGACGATGGAGGAATAATTGTGATCGCGTATCCAGCTTGCCGCCTCATTGGCGTTGCCGATCGTGTCTATCGCCTTATAGCCCATATCCACGCAGCAGGAAAACATGTCCGATGACCCTTGCGTCATCTTGCGGATCTGCGAGCGGGTGGTGGCCGGGTTGACGCCGGAAATCAGAAGCCGCTTGCCCACGCCGTCTCTCAGCAGGCCGACCGCCTGTTCGATACGCTGATAACCGCCGGTAAGCACGATGATGGCATCGCCTCTTGCCCCCTCCGGCGGACGCATGGAGGCGACGGAATCGGCAAACCACAGGAAACCGCCGGAAAATGCGCCGAGCACAATGACGCAAAGCAGGATGATGGCGCGAATAAAACGGCGCAGAGGACCGCGCCGCGACAACAGGCCCTTTCTGGCCGGTCGCGCTGTCGCCTGATCCTGGTCCATCCGACTCACAAACATTCCTCCTGAATACTCGCCGATTAAGGCAAGGAACAGGCATTTTTGTCCACCGTCTGCAGGTTACATCCGGCTTGTGACGGTTTCAGTCTTACCGCAGGATTCCGGGGGTGTTCTCACGATGCAAGACCGTCGCTTTTCGATGGATCGGAGCGGACGCGGTCGATATCGTCGATGGTGCGGATGACGGTCACGCGCGCCGTGATGGTGGTCAAAAGCGCGATGATGATCATCGTCATGGCAATGCCGAAATAGCCGCCGAGACCGACCGAAAACGAGCCGAAAAGCGCGCTCGCCTGATCGCTCTGCGGCGTGGCGACCGTGCTCGATTGCCAGAAACCGGCGACAAGGAAAACCGCCGCGGCCAGAGCGCTGCCCGCCGCCGCCCCTTTGAGGCTGATCTTCAGGAAGTGCTTCTGGAATTCGCGCGCCACAAAACTGCTTTCCGCGCCGACGAAATGCAGAACCTCGACGATATGCCGGTTGCCGGAAAGCGCGCCGCGCGTCGCGAACACCACCGTCAGCACCATGGCGGTGAAGACGAGGATAAGAACGCCGACGCCGATCATGACAGTGGTTCTGGCCATGGAGACCAGCCTGTCGACCCAGGTGCGGTGGTCGTCCAGAAATGCCTGCGGAATCTCGGCCTTCAGCATATCCCGCATCGCCTGGAAATCGGGCGGATTGTTTTCATCGATGGTGATGACGACGAGACGCGGCACCGGCAATTCGGAAAGATCGAGACCGCTGCCGAGCCACGGCTCCAAAAGGCGCGATGTTGCCGCATCATCGAGGATGGTGCCGTCGCGCGTGCCGACGAAGGTGAGCGCCAGGTTGCGCGCCTTGGAGAGCGCCGCATCCATGTCCAGCCCGTCCTCGGGCTTGATCTGGATGGTGATCTCGCGGGAAATCTGACTCTGCCAGGTGGCGGCGGTGGCGCGCACCATGGAGACGGCGCCCAGCGTCAGGCAGGCGAGAAAGGCCATGATGGCGATGACCACCATCAGCGCATTGCCCTGAATATTGGAGGGCGGCAGAATCGGCGCCATCGGGCGGATGCGCATGGGGGGGCGCTTCGGCTGCGCCGCTTCCGGCTTCAATTGTTTGCGGTTGATCTCATTCATAGATGTCGAGCCGCCCTTCGGTGAGGATCATCCGGCGCGCATCGATCTGGTCCATCAGGCCGAAATCATGGGTGGCGATGACGACGGCCGTGCCCAGCCGGTTGAGTTCCAGGAAAAGGTTGAGAAGGCGCTTGGCCATCGGCGGATCGACGTTGCCGGTCGGCTCGTCGGCCAGCAGGATTTCGGGTTGGTCCATCAGCGCGCGGGCAATGGCGGCGCGCTGCTTTTCCCCGCCGGAGAGGATGGCCGGCAGCACATTGATGCGTTCGCCGAGCCCCACCCACTTCAAAAGCTCGATCACATCGTTGCGATAGGCGCTTTCTTCCTTGCCGCGCACGCGCAGCGGCAGGGCGACGTTTTCATAGGTCGTCAGATGATCGAGCAGCCGGAAATCCTGAAACACGATACCGACGCGGCGGCGCAGCATCGGCAACTCGCTGCGCGGAATGCGCGATACATCGCGGTTGAACATGCGGATATTGCCGCGAGTCGGCTGCAGCGACATCAAAAGCAGGCGGAGCAGCGTCGTCTTGCCGGCGCCCGACGGGCCGGTCAGAAACTGGAACGAACCCTTGGGGATATCGAAGGTCATGTCCCTCAGGATCTCGGGTCCCATGCCGTAACGCAACCCGACATTTTCGAAATGGATCAACGGACTTCCAGTCTCTTCGTTTCGTGGTGGTTCGCAAGCCGCTGGCGCGTGGGGTTTGGATGTCGGGGTTTAACCCGGATCCGGCAGCCTGTGCGAGCCGTTTTTGCGAAGCATTAACCAATTAAATTTAAAACTTGGCAGGATTCGTTGCAATGCCCAGTTTTGCGGGCCGGAAAACCTCACCCAAGGAATTCTATGGCTATGTTCCGTTCATCTCGCCGGCAAGCGGCATTCGATTTCGACCTCCTGATGCCGGAAACGCCGGTGCGCCGCACGGCGCGGGCGGCAAATCCCGACCGCGATGTGATAGACGCGGAATTTGTCACCATCAAGGAAAACCGTTCGCCTCGGCCCGGAAACGACAATCGCGGTGCAGTGCGCCGGCAGGCGGCAAAACCACCCGTCACCATCGGTGTGCTCGGCCTCGCTTTCATCGGCTGGCTGGACCGCAGATTATCCCGTCTTTCGGCGGATGCCTATTCGGCGCTGGTGGCGGGGCTTGCGATTTTCGTCTTCGTCTGCTCGGGCGGTCTTTCGGTGGTCGTGCCGGAAAAGCCGGCTGTTGCCGCTTCGGTGAACCCGCTCGCCATTTCCCATGTCACCGTGACCCCGATGGAGGCGGACGGCATGGATACTCTGCTCATCAACGGCATCGTCGAAAACAATGGCGGCAATCTCGAAGAGGTGCCGGCCCTCCGCGCCGATCTCTTCGCCGCCAAGGGACAACTGGTGGCCAGCATGGTCATCGAACCGCCGGTGAAGGAGATGCAGCCCGGTTTCAGCCACGGTTTTTCGGCAAAGTTGCGCCATCCCGGTGGAAAAACGCCCGAGATCAAGCTTTCCTTCGTCGAGGCGGGTGCGTCCGAACGCTGACTGTGCTAACGCGTGGTCTTCGTATTTTTACTGAAAGGTAAAATCGGCAAGGCGCAGCACAGGAGTAAGAATGCCCGTCGTCCGTGGAAAAAACATCGAGCCGCTTTATACCGCCGAGCAGATCGCCGCGCGCAATCGCGACATGGCCAAGCACATTGCCAGCGGCCCGACCAAGGATTTGCTGGTCATTGCCGTGCTCAAGGGATCGTTCATTTTCGCGGCCGATCTTATCCGCGCGCTGCATGACAGCGGCCTTGCCCCTGAAGTCGAGTTCATCACGCTGTCGAGCTATGGCACCGGCACGGTTTCGCAAGGCGTCAGGATCGTCAAGGATATCGACAGCGACGTGAAGGACCGCGATGTCCTCTTGATCGACGATATTCTCGAATCCGGCCGCACGCTGCGTTTCGCCAAGGAACTGCTCTACGAGCGTGGCGCCCGCAACGTCACCATCGCTGTGCTGCTCGACAAGAAGGTCAAGCGCAAGGAAGATCTGGAGGCCGATTATGTCGGTTTCGAATGTCCGGATTATTTCGTCGTGGGTTACGGCATGGATGTCGCTTATGCCTTCCGCGAACTGCCCTTTGTCGGCGTTGTGACCGGCGACGCCTGAGCACTTTTGCCGTGCCGGAACGGCACAGCGCGGAGACGCCTCATTAACCATTCACCCAGCCAAAGCCTGGGTGTTTACCTCTTGAAAAGAGGAGCCTGCGATGTTGCTCACGGCTGGAAATGATGCCCAGGAGCAATGAGTAATGGCGAAGATTTTGATTACCGAAGACGAGGATGCATTGCGGGCTTTCGTCGCCCGCGCGCTGCGTCTCGACGGTCACGAGACCCATGAGGCGGCGGATGGCGAGCAGGGGCTGGAAAAGCTTCAGGAAACCAGTTTCGATCTTCTTCTTTCGGATATCCGCATGCCGGTCATGGATGGCATCGAGCTGGCGCACCGCGCCGCCGAACGCTTCCCGGCCATGCGCATCCTGCTGATGACGGGTTACGCCGAACAGCGCGAACGGGCTGACGATCTTGCGGAGAAGATCGTGGACGTGGTTTCCAAACCCTTTGCGCTTCCGGATATTCGCAAGGCTGTGGCGCGGGCGCTTGCGGCCTGAGTGATAAGGGCGCAGAAATCTAAAGGGCGGCCGTCGGGCCGCCTTTTTTGTTGGTCAGTCCCCTGGCTCAGCGCAGTTCCCTACCTCCGTCATTCCGGTCTTGAGCCGGAATCCAGCCAGCCCAAGTCCTTGAGCTGAAAGAACTCTTTCCGCCGCGCAGACGCACGCCGACTGGATGCCGGATCAAGTCCGGCATGACGGAAACTTTAGCTTCTGAAACAGTATGTAACGAGGCGCGCCATTACCTGTGCGAACCCTCACTGTATGTCCAGCAACCGCTCCAGATACCGCCGCTCGATTTCACCGGGCGGATTGTTGCCGAGCTTTTCGCGGATCGCCTCGAGGATTTCGCGGGCGCGCTGCACATCGATTTCGTCCGGCACCTTCACCTGATCGCCGAAATCCGGGCCGGTGGTGCTGCGCGGACGGCCGAGCGGATCACGGCCGTTCTGGCCGCCCTGGCCCGCCATGCCCTCCTGACCTTGCCCCGGCTGCTGGCCCTGCTGGCGCATGGCCTGCATGATCTGGCCCATCATGTCCTGTGCGCCCTGGCGCAGCGCATTCAGCGCATTGCCCTGACCTTCGACAGCCTGCTCGCCCTGGCCCTTGCCCAGCGCCTCGCCGGCGCCTTGCATTTCCTGCTGCGCCTTGCCGAAGTTTTCGCCCGGTTCCATGCCGAGATCGCGAAGGCCCTGCTGCAACTCGCCGAGCTGCTTGCCGAGCGCATCCTGTTGCGCCCGCAGGTTTTTTAGCGCCTCGCGCAATTGTTCGGCGGTCATCTGGTCGCTTGGTTGTCCGCCCTGCTGTCCGTTCTCGCCCTGTTGGCCCTGCTGTCCTTCTTGCGGTTGCTGGCCGTTTTCGCCCATCTGCTGTTCGTCTTCACCGCCCTGCTGCGGGTCGCCGCGCTGCATGCGGTCGCGCAGCGCCTGATCGAGCTTGAAGGTCTCGTCCATCAGCTTCTGCTGCTGCTGCAGGATTTCGCCCAGCTTGTCGATCTGCTGGCGCATCTTGCTGCTCTGCTGCTGCCCCTGCTGGCCCTGACGCTGCGGCCTGCCTGCCTGCAGATTGTTCATCATGCGCTGCAGCTGCGAGAGCATTTCCTGCGCCGCGTCGCGGTTGCCGGAGCGGGCGAGGTTCTCGATCTGGTTCATCATGTTTTCCAGATCGCGCTGGCGCAGCACGTTCTGTGCTTGGCTGTTCATGTTGGCCTGCGGCGCATTCTGCATGCGCTGGGCAAGCTCGCTCATGAACTGCTGCATGGCTTCGCGCAGTTCCTGCATCAGCTTGGCAATTTCCTCGTCGGAGGCATTGCGCTGAAGCGCTTCGGAAAGCGCAGTCTGCGCATCGCGCAGGCGTCTTTCGGCCTGCGAAAGATCGCCGTCCTCGATGCCGAGCGCGATTTCCCAGAGATAATCGGCCGTATCCTTTAGCATCTCCTCATTATAGGCGAGCCGCATGCGGGTCTGCGCCGATTGCAGCAGGAGATAATGGGTGGTGTTGGGAATGGTCTCTTCCGGACGCAGGCCCACCGCCTCGTTATAGGCGATCGCCTTCGGCATCTGGCGCGTATCCAGCGAGAATATCTGCCGCTGCTCGGCAATGGAGGCGGCCAGCGGTTCGGAGAAATTGCGGCCCGGCAGCACCATTTCATGTGCGGGGCTGCGGCCGGTCTGACCGGCGCCATCCGTCGCCACCAGCGTGATGCGCACGCGTTTTCCCGCCATCGGATGTTCGGTCAGGTTGCGGCTGGTCAGGCCCTTGATCTCGCGATTGTTCTGCCGCGGCAGATCGAGCTTGAATTCCGGCGGCGGATAAAGCGCGGTCGCACCTTCCGCAACGCCAATCGGCTCGATGATGGCGTGGGCTTCCTTCAGCCCATAATCGTCCTTGGCGGTAAAGCCCACTTCCAGCGCGCCATTGACGGCGCGTCGCGGCATGTTGTCGAAGGCGATGCTGGGCGGCTGGTCGGGGATGACGTTGAACACCCATTGTTCGCCATTGGCGGTGATCATGCCGCTTTCGGTAACATCCATGGCGAAGGTGCGCGGCGCGACGGGCTGATCCGCCGAACGAACCGGCGTTTGAACGGCGATATCGCCGCTTGCGCTGTCGGCACGCGCCGCTTCCGGTGCAAGCTTTTGCAGCGCGCCTGCCATTTCAGGCTCGAAGGTCACTTCCTCGCCGCCATCGCCGCCGGTCATGCGGATCGTCAGCTTGGAGGATTGCGGCACGGAAACCGCGTCACGGTTGGTTGCGTCGCGTCCGGTCAGGAAAATCGGCGCGCGGCCGGTATAGGATGGCGGCGTGACCCAGGCGTCGAGACGGATATCGGGATTGAGCGGACCGACAGCCGGCCGGCTGCGGAAGGCATCGGCAATCGTGCCCGCGCCGTTGGAATAGGAAAAACCGAAGGCGGCCGCCAGAAGAAGGGCGGGAACGGCGCGCAGCGCCAGACGGTCATAACGGGCGATATCGGGTTTCGGCAGGCCGGCATTCAGCGCGGCGATGCGCTCCGCCATGCGGATCTGGTGTTCTTTCCACAGCGTTCGCGAAAAGGGCGTATCGAAGGCCGGTTCGTCCTCCTGCACGCCAACCGGCTGGTGCGCGAGACCGTTGCGGTCTTCAAGCAGGCGGGATGCATCGTGGTCCGTCGGCCATTTCTGCCGCACGATTGGCAGGAGAGTGGCGATGAAGGAGAAGACGAGCACGAAAACAACGCCGAGCCGCAGGAAATCCGGCATCTGTCGGTAAAGGCCGAACCAGGCAAGCGCCAGAAACACGGCGGCGATGGAGAGAGGCCAGAGCGTTTTCGGCGCAATTTTTTCCGAAAGCAGCACGATTTTCGCGAAGAAGCGCTTGGCGGCAACCCGGCGGGCAAGGTCCGGCCGCTGCGCGAATGCGCCGGTCGGGCGCTTTCTGCCTGTCCTGTCCTCTCCGGCTGTGGTCATCAATCCGTTCTCCCGGTTCTGGCCACGTCGAACGCCATTCCCGGAACGGCGAGCTGTTTCATGTCACGGAGCAAGGATAACATTCTTTGTGGCGAAGACGAGGGCACCCAAGCCCTCACCCCCATTTTTTAGGCAGCTTCGCTTGATTGTGATCGACCAACCGGTGATGCGGGCGAGATCAATCGAGCCAGGCGGGTACGGAATCGAGCGCGATCAGCTCTTCATAGGTGCCGCGCGGGCGAATGACGTGGAATTTGTCACCCTTCACCAGCACTTCCGGCACCAGCAGGCGCGAGTTGTAGGTGCCGGCCTGCACCGCGCCATAAGCACCGGCGGAACTGACGGCGATCAGATCGCCCGGCTGCGGCGCAGCCATCTCGCGGTCGAGCGCCAGATAATCGCCGGTCTCGCAAACCGGGCCGACGATATCGGCCTTGATGCGCGGCGTGTTCTCGGCCGGCTGCACCACCGGGCGGATGCCGTGATAGGCCTCATAAAGCGTCGGGCGGATGAGGTCGTTCATCGCGCCGTCGACGATCACGAAGGTCTTTTCGCCGCCGTCCTTCACATAGATCACTTCCGTCACCAGAATGCCGGCATTGCCGACGATCAGGCGGCCCGGCTCGGTGACGATCTTGCAGTTGAGGCTCTTCAGCTCGTTCTTGACGATATGGGCATAGGCATCCGGCAGCGGCGGCGGATTATTGTCATCGCGATAGGGAATGCCGAGACCGCCGCCAATATCGACGTGGCTGATCGTGTGGCCGTCAGTGCGCAGCGCCTCGACAAGTTCGCGCAGCAGCCGGAAAGCGTCCTCGAAAGGCTGCAATTCGGTGATCTGGCTGCCGATATGCATGTCGATGCCGGTCACTTCGATGCCGGGCAGGGTGGCGGCATGGGCATAGACCGCGCGGGCGCGCTCATAGGAAATGCCGAACTTGTTTTCTTTCTTGCCGGTGGAAATCTTGGCGTGGGTGCGCGCATCCACATCCGGATTGATGCGGAAGGACACATGCGCCCGCTTGCCGACTTTCACGGCGCGCAGGTTGAGGACTTCCAGTTCCGGCTCGGATTCGATGTTGAAACAGTAGATGCCGGCTTCCAGCGCGTAATCCATTTCCGCAACCGTCTTGCCGACGCCGGAAAACATGATGCGGCTTGCCGGAACGCCGGCTGCGAGTGCGCGGCGCAATTCGCCGCCCGAGACGACGTCGATGCCCGCGCCGAGCTTTGCCAGCGTCTTCAAAACCGCCTGGTTGGAATTGGCCTTCATGGCGTAACAGACCATGGCGTCCACATCCGCAAAGGCGCCGGAAAACACCTTGTAATGGCGCTCCAGCGTCGCGGTCGAATAGACGTAGAAAGGCGTGCCGACCGCCTTGGCGATCTCGGGCACGGGCACGTTTTCGGCGTGCAGCACGCCGTCGATATAGCCGAAATGGTTCACAGGCTTTTATCCGTCAGAGAAGCTTGTCGAGAATGAACGGCCGTTCCTCCGTCGCCGGCTTTGTCTCCGTTCCGTCGGCATTGCGCTTGTTGCGCATTTCGACCGGCGTGCTCGGCGGGTCGATGTCGCCCTTACGCCCGCAGGCGCTGAGAACAAGGCTGACGGCGAGCGTCATGCCGATGGGAACGATAAGTTTGCGCGCGGTTTTTGAAAGCATGGGCCTGTCCAAAGGAAATATGTGCCTCTCTGATAACGAAAAACAGGGCGCTTGTGCACCCTGTTTCTTGTGATCGCAGCGTAACGCGATTTTATCAGTTGCGTCCGCGCCACCAGGCGATCTGCTTCTTCACTTCGGAAGGGGCCGTGCCGCCGAAGCTCACGCGGCTGGCAACCGATGCCTCGACGGACAGAACGTCGAAAACACCCTTGGTGATGCCGGGATGGATGGCCTGCAATTCCTCAAGCGAAAGATCGGCGAGATCGCAGCCCTTCTTTTCCGCCAGCGCCACGGCATTGCCGGTCACATGGTGGGCATCGCGGAAGGGCAGGCCCGCTTCGCGCACCAGCCAGTCGGCAAGGTCGGTGGCGGTGGAATAGCCCGAACCGGCGGCGGCGCGCATGCGGTCCTTGCGCACTTCAAGGTCGCGGATCATGCCGGTCATGGCGGCAATCGCCAGTTCCAGGCTCTCGGCGGCGTCGAAAACCTGTTCCTTGTCTTCCTGCATGTCCTTGGAATAGGCGAGCGGCAGGCCCTTCATGACTGTCAGGAGAGCGATCAGCGAGCCGTTGATGCGGCCGGTCTTGGCACGCACCAGCTCGGCGGCGTCCGGGTTCTTCTTCTGCGGCATGATCGAGGAGCCGGTGGAAAAGGCATCCGACAGGCGGATGAAGCCGAATTGCGGCGTCGACCAGATGACGATTTCTTCGGCGAGACGCGACAGATGCGTGGCGCAGATGGAAGCGATAGATAGGAATTCCAGCGCGAAATCGCGGTCGGAGACGGTGTCGATGGAATTGCGGGTCGGCTCGCGGAAACCGAGCGCCTTCGCCGTCATGTGGCGGTCGATGGGATAGCCGGTGCCGGCGAGTGCGGCCGCGCCGATCGGGCTTTCGTCCATGTGCTCGATGGCGTGACGCACGCGGGCGCGGTCACGGCCGAACATTTCCACATAGGCCATGCAATGGTGGCCGAAGGTGACGGGCTGCGCTGTCTGCAAATGGGTGAAGCCCGGCATCACGGTATCGGCATTTTCCTCGGCGCGGTCGAGGAAGGCGGCGATGAGGGCGGTCAGCATACCCTCGGTTTTCTGCAGTTCTTCCTTGACCCACAGGCGGAAATCGAGCGCCACCTGGTCGTTGCGCGAGCGGGCGGTGTGCAGGCGGCCGGCCGCGGTGCCGATCAGCGTTGCAAGGCGGGCCTCGATGTTCATGTGAATGTCTTCGAGCTTGCGCGAGAATTCGAAGCTGCCGGCTTCGATCTCTGACAGGATCGTGTTCAGGCCATCGGTGATCTTGTCTTTATCTTCCGGCGAAATAATGCCTTTAGATGCCAGCATGGCGGCATGCGCCATAGAGCCGCGGATATCCTGGGCGTAAAGCTTCTTGTCGAAGCCGATGGAGGCATTTATCTCTTCCATGATGGCAGATGGCCCGGAAGCGAAACGCCCGCCCCACATCTGGTTGGAGGATTTCTGATCTGTGCCGTCAGCCATGTTCGCAGTGCCCTGGAGTATTCGATGACAGAAAAAAGGCCGTTCAGGCTTCCTTCCGCCAAGTTGGTTGCAATTGCTGCCGTTGCCGGTGTCTTAAGCGGCGCGGGCGCGGTCTGGTTCAGGCATATTGGGTCTGAGAGCCCGGTTCAAGGGGCAGCGGTGACTGACGCCGGTTTATGTGAGGGGGCGGCGAAGCGCATCGCCTCGCTGAAGCCGTTTCTGAAGGGGCAGGTGGCGGCCATGTCGGCCACGGACACGCCGCGCATCATTCCTCTCTCCTTCAAGGGGCCGCAGGCGCAGGACATGACGCTTGCCGATCTCAAGGGCAAGGCGGTTCTGCTCAACCTCTGGGCCACATGGTGCGTGCCCTGCCGCGAAGAGATGCCGGCGCTGAACGCGCTTGAAAAGGAAAAGGGCGGTAACGCTTTCGAGGTCGTGGCCGTCAATATCGATACCGGCGCGGATGAAAAACCGAAAGCCTTCATGGAAGAATACAAGATCGATGCCCTGAAGCACTACCGCGACAGTTCCATGGGCGTCTTCAACGTTCTGAAAAAGGAGGGCCTCGCTTTCGGCCTGCCGGCAACCCTGCTGCTGGACGAAAACGGCTGCCTGCTTGCGGCCATGAACGGCCCGGCTGCGTGGGACAGCGAGGATGCCAAGGCGCTGGTGACCGCAGCCACTGGAAAATGATGCCGGCGGCCGGACATTGAGGGCTGTAGGCCGCAACCGCCTTCAGAGCCGGCCTTTCCAGCGGACGGGCCGGTGCAGACAAGCCCGTGCCCGCCTCGTATAATGATCCTGGCTTCCGCCATGAATGGGTGCCGATATGGAGTTGCTTATTCCCCGGCTTGGTCTTGCCCTCGCCATCGGCCTGCTTGTCGGTCTTGAGCGCGGCTGGCGGGAGCGCGATGCGCCGGCGGGCAGCCGCACCGCCGGGATCAGGACCTATGGCATTGCCGGTCTGCTGGGTGGCGTCTTCGGCGTATTGGCCGCCGAGCAGAACAGCGCCTTCGCCTTCGCGGCGGGTTTTCTGGGGTTCGCATTCAGTTTTTCATGGTTCAAGCTGCGCGAGGCGCGCCATGATAATGATTTCAGTGTTACCGGCGTGGTGGCGGCTCTCTGCGTCTTTGCCCTCGGCGGGCTTGCGGTAACGGCGCAATATCAGGCGGCGGCGGCTGGTGGTGCTGCCCTTGCGGCATTGCTCGCTGGCAGGGAAGTTCTCCACCGCCTGCTGAAACGGCTTACATGGATCGAACTGCGCTCCGCGCTGGTGCTTGCCGTGATGACCGCCGTTGGCCTGTCGATCCTTCCGAACCGGACGATCGATCCGTGGGGCGGCTTCAACCCCTGGGAAATATGGCTGTTCACCGTGCTCAGCGCCACGATTTCCTATTGCGGTTATATTGCCGTGCGCCTCCTCGGCTCAACCCGTGGCCTGCTGGTGACCGGGCTGGCGGGCGCCCTCGTTTCATCGACCGCCGTAACCGCCAGCTTTGGGCAGAAGGCGAAAAGCGGTGAAAACGTTTGGCCTCTGGCCGGTGTGGCGGCGCTGGCCGCGGCCGTATCGCTGCTTAGGGTTCTCGTTATCGTTCTCGCTCTTTCGTTGACGACATTTTCCCTTATCGCACCGGCCGTACTGGCCGCCGCACTGGTTCTCGGGTTAAGCGGCGCTGGCCTGATAAGGCTGCAGGATATGCAGTCCGGGCAGGAAATCGACGCAAAGAACCCGTTCGAACTGGTGCCGCTTGCCATTTTCGCCGCGCTCTTTGCCGCGACGAGAACGCTGAATGCCGTTCTGCTTGTCTGGATCGGCGCGGGCGGCTTCATCGCTCTCACGGCTTTATCGGCCATATTCGATGCCGATGTGGCGGTTCTCAGTGCGTTGCGAACCAGCGCACAGAATCTGTCGCCGGATATCGTGGCGAGCGCGATCCTCACTGCACTCGCCGCCAACGCGGTAGGGCGCGTATTCGTCGCCGCCGTTTCCGGAACGCTCGTTTATTGCGGGTTGCTCACGGCTGCATCCGTCGTCGCCGCCGGCGTCGGATCGATCATTTACCTGCTCATTGCCTGAGGGTTCAGGTGAAGGGGATCAGCGCGTCGGAACCGGCGTCTCGCCGCGATAATCGTAGAATCCGCGGCCGGATTTGCGGCCGAGCCAGCCGGCCTCGACATATTTGACCAGCAGCGGGCAGGGGCGATACTTGCTGTCTGAGAGGCCGTCATGCAGCACCTGCATGATCGACAAACAGGTGTCGAGACCGATGAAATCGGCAAGCTGCAGCGGTCCCATCGGGTGGTTGGCGCCGAGCCGCATGGCGGTGTCGATGGCTTCCACCGAGCCGACGCCTTCATAAAGCGTATAGATCGCCTCGTTGATCATCGGCAGCAGGATGCGGTTGACGATGAAGGCCGGGAAATCCTCGGCAACGGTGATCGCCTTTTCCAGCGTCCGCACATAGTCCTTGGCCGCGTCGAAGGTCTTTTCATTGGTGGCGATGCCGCGCACCAGTTCCACCAGCTTCATCACCGGCACCGGATTCATGAAGTGGATGCCCATGAACTGTTCGGGACGGTCGGTGGCGGATGCAAGCCGGGTGATGGAGAGCGACGAGGTATTGGTGGCGAGCAGCGCCTCGGGCTTCAGAATCGGGCAGACCTGCGCATAAATCTTGCGCTTGATCTCCTCGTTTTCCGTCGCGGCCTCGATGACGAGGTCCATGGCTGCCAGATCGTTGATGTCGGTCGAACCGCTGATCAGCGCCAGCGCCTGCTTGCGGGCGTCGTCCGATAGCTTGCCGTTGGTGACCTGGCGGGCGAGATTGCCGTTGATCGTGGCAAGACCGGCCTCGATGCCTTCCTTGGAAAGATCGTAGATATGGACCTTGTAGCCGGCAATGGCGGAGACATGCGCAATGCCGCATCCCATTTGACCGGCTCCAATGACACCGATGTTCTTAAAGGGGGCGGTCATAGGCTGGTCTCCTCTCAGGGATTTTGTCTGCGTTATTGCCGGCGATGTTACGCATATCGCCGAAAAAGAGAAGGCGGCGCGTTTAAAAAACGCGCCGCCTCCAATTTATGCTTAAATTACAGCGATTTTTCGAGTTCGGGCAGCGCCTCGAACAGGTCTGCGACGAGGCCGTAGTCTGCCACCTGGAAGATCGGCGCTTCTTCATCCTTGTTGATGGCGACGATGACCTTCGAATCCTTCATGCCGGCCAGATGCTGGATGGCGCCCGAGATGCCGGCGGCGATGTAAAGCTGCGGCGCAACCACCTTGCCGGTCTGGCCCACCTGCCAGTCGTTCGGCGCATAACCGGCATCGACAGCCGCACGGCTGGCGCCGACGGCGGCACCCAGCTTGTCGGCGACGGGAAGGATGACTTCCTTGAACTTCTCCGACGAACCGAGCGCACGGCCACCCGAGATGATGATCTTGGCCGATGTCAGTTCCGGACGGTCGGACGACGCCAGAGCATCGGAAACGAAGCTGGAAAGACCGGGGTTTGCAGCAGCGCCGATGGTTTCAACCGCTGCCGAACCGCCTTCAGCGGCGGCGGCAAAGGCGGTCGGACGCACGGTGATGACCTTCTTCGCATCGGTCGCCTGCACCGTCTGGATGGCGTTGCCGGCATAGATCGGCCGCTTGAAGGTGTCAGGGCTGACGACCTCGATGATTTCCGAGACCTGCGCCACGTCGAGAAGCGCCGCAACGCGCGGCGTCACGTTCTTGGCCGAGGCGGTCGCCGGCGCGATGATGACATCATAGGAAGGGGCGAGCGAAACGATCAGCGCCGCCAGCGGTTCTGCCAGCGCATTGGCATAGGACGCGTCGTCGGCGAGCAGCACCTTGGATACGCCGGAGAGTTTCGCTGCCGCATCAGCTGCACCCTTGGCGCCGGAACCGGCGACCAGCACATGGACGTCGCCGCCAATCTGCGTTGCCGCCGTCAGCGTCTTTGCCGTCAGGTCGGAAAGGGTTGCGTTGTCGTGTTCTGCCAGAAGAAGAATGGCCATGAGAATATCTCCCTTTTCCGAAACCTTAGAGGACGCCGTCGGCTTTGAGCTTTTCGACCAGCTCGGCAACCGAGCCGACCTTGATGCCGGCCTTGCGGCCTGCCGGCTCTTCGGTCTTCAGCACCTTCAGGCGCGGCGAAACATCGACGCCGAAATCGGCCGGCGACTTTTTGTCGAGCGGCTTCTTCTTCGCCTTCATGATGTTCGGCAGCGACGCATAACGCGGCTCATTGAGACGAAGATCGGTGGTGACGACGGCGGGAAGCTTCAGCTCAACGGTCTGCAGACCGCCATCGACTTCACGGGTGACTGCGACCTTGCCGTCGGACGGTACGACCTTGGAGGCGAAGGTGCCCTGGCCCCAGCCGAGAAGGGCGGCCAGCATCTGGCCCGTCTGGTTCGAATCGTCATCAATCGCCTGCTTGCCGACGATCACGAGGCCGGGCTGCTCAGCCTCGGCAACGCCCTTCAGAAGCTTGGCGACGGCCAGCGGCTCGACCGTCTCGTCGGTCTCGATCAGGATGGCGCGGTCGGCGCCCATGGCGAGCGCGGTGCGCAGCGTTTCTTCCGCCTTGGCCGGGCCGATGGAGACGACCACAACCTCTTCGGCCTTGCCGGCTTCCTTCAGGCGCAGCGCCTCTTCCACCGAGATTTCGTCGAACGGGTTCATCGACATCTTCACATTCGCAAGCTCAACGCCTGAACCATCCGATTTTACCCGGATCTTAACGTTGTAATCGACGACTCGTTTGACGGGAACAAGGATCTTCATCGGCGGCTTTCCTCAAACTCCTGTCCGCTTTGGCCAGTTGACCGCGCGGACCTCCAAAAACAGGTTGGCGACATGGATAAGCATTTTTCCCGCAATTACAACGGAGCAATCTTCATTATCACATGCACGTAAGGCATATCTTACGTTGACGTTCACGTAAATACTCTATCTCTTTCGCAAGAGCTCATCTGCTCCCGTCATAGCCCCGTTCGATTTGCGACAACCCCGCCGTTTGCGACGGATTCTTGAACTGTGCCGCCCTCGGCGGAACAATGGTGCGGTCAAACAGGGGAACGCCCCGCCTGCGCATGAAAATCACCATGATTGCGCCCGCCATGATGCCGCCCACATGCGCGCCCCAGGAAACGTTTTCTTCGAGCCCGAGCGCCAGCATCAGGAACTGCTGGCCGATCCACAGCGCCAGCGGAATGAAGGCGGGCAAAGGAAGCGGAATGCGCATGAGAACCAGCACCCAGACGCGCACTCTGGGATGCAGCAGGAAATAGGCCGCGACGACGCCGGAAACCGCACCCGAAGCGCCGATCAGCGGCCCCTCCGAGGTGGGGGCGACGAAACCGTGAAACAGCGCGCCGGCGATGGCGCAGGCGATGTAGAAGATCAGGAAACGGAAATGGCCGAGCGCATCCTCGACATTGTCGCCGAAGACCCAGAGAAACAGCATGTTGCCGGCCAGATGCCAGAAATCCAGATGCAGGAAAGCATAGGTAACGACGGTCAGGTCATCGGGCACGACTTGCAGGGCGGGTTCCAGATAGGCGTAGTCGAACACCACTGCGGGAATGAAACCGAGGCCGAGGGCTGCGGCATTGGCCTGGGTGTCGCTGGCCAGCACCCCGGTAAACAGCCAGACCAGCACATTGACCACGATCAGGCCGATGGTGACATATTGCAGCCGGATATGTTTGAGGGAATTCGCATCGTGCAGCGGTATGAACATCGAACGCCCTTTGGTTGCGTCATTGAAACGCTTTAGCGGTTCTTGCCGGGAACCCACAATATATCGGCCTTGCCGGCATCATTGGCGAAGCGGGCGGCGACGAACAGGAAGTCGGACAGGCGGTTGGCATATTTCAGCGCCGCCGGGCTGACGATCTCATTCTCAGTGACGGAAAGTTCCACCATCAGTCTTTCCGCGCGCCGGCAGACGGTGCGCGCCATATGCAGATTGGCCGCTGCCGCACTGCCGCCCGGCAGCACGAAAGAGGTCAGCGGTTCAAGGGCGGCATTGAGATCGTCGATTTCGTTTTCCAGCCGCGTGACCTGGCTTTCGACGATGCGCAGCAGCTCATAGGAAAGCGGTTCGCCGCTATCCGGCGTGGCGAGATCGGCGCCGAGATCGAAAAGATCGTTCTGAATGCGGAAGAGCATGGCATCCAGCTTTTCCATTCCGCCCGTATGAAGCCGCGCGACGCCGATGGCCGAATTGGTCTCGTCCACCGTGCCATAGGCCTCGACACGAAGATCGTGCTTCAGGCGGCGCGGGCCGGAAACCAGCGCCGTGGTGCCCTTGTCGCCGGTACGGGTGTAGATCTTGTTCAGCTTCACCATGTCAGCGGCCACCGCCGGTGAGCCAGAGGGTGAACATGATCAGCACAATCGCCACAGCCTGCAAAAGCAGGCGAAGCTGCATCAGCTTGTTGGAGCGGTTGGCGTCCTGTCCCTTCAGCATGTTGAAGAGGCCGCGTATCAGCACGATGACGACGAGGCCCATGACGATAAGGGCCAGAACGGTGGTGAAGCCGGACATGCGGTATTACTCCTCCTCAATCGAATCTGCGCAGCAGACGATAGAAAAGTCCGGCAGGCAAGAGCCGTTTCAGCACAAGCCCCTGTTTGGCCGGCACGGTAACGGGATAATGCGGTTTCGGCCTTTTGGCGGTCAGGGCATGTTTCAGCACGGCATAAACGGCGTCCGGGCCGAGCTTGTGGCGGTTGACGGGGCCGGAACCATCCATACGCGCCAGCTGGCGTTTATATTCCGCCGCATGGGCGGAATTTTCGAGATCGATGTGCTCGTTGATATGGGCAAGCGCCGTCGCGGTGAATTTGGAGGTGATCGGCCCCGGTTCGATCAGGCTGACATGGATGCCGCTGCCCTGAAGCTCCATGCGCAGCGTCACGCCCAGCCCCTCAAGGGCGAATTTCGAGGCGGTGTAAGCGCCGCGATAGCGATAAGGCACAAGGCCGAGGATGGAGGAGCAATGCACGATGCGCCCCGCACCCCGGGCGCGCATGAAAGGAATGACCCGCCGTGTCAGATCGTGCCAGCCGAAGACATTGGTTTCGAACTGTGCCCGCAGCGCTTCGACAGGCAAATCCTCCACCGCGCCCGGCTGGCCATAGGCGCCGTTGTTGAAAAGCGCATCGATGCGGCCGCCGGTCCGGGCTGCGACAGTGTCCACCAGCGCGGCAATCGTCTCCGGCTTGGTATAGTCCATGATCAGGGTCTCGATGCCCTGGTTTTCGAGTGCGGCCATGTCGGCGATGCGCCGCACGGTGGCGAAAACCCGCCAGCCGTCCCGGTGGAGCGCGCCGGCGCAATGGGCGCCGATGCCCGAGGAACATCCGGTGATGATGATGACGGGTTTTTCAGACATTTGCCGCTCCGGGAAACCGACTGTTGCTCTGGCCCGATTGCCCGGCCCGTTAAAATCCTATCGCGCGAAATCCGTGCCCTTCTGGAACCGAAAGGCCAGCTTGCGCGCTGTACAAAGCGAAGCTGATTTCCCATATTCGGCTCGAAGTTACAAATGAAATGCCGATGAATGGAGGTGACATGGTTGCCGCAGTGCGCCTGGCAGGCAAGGTTGCCTTCGATGCCTATTCCCATTTCGCCGAGGATGACGGCTGGGCGATGGCGAGCCATATGGCGCTGTCGATCCTGCTGGCCCTGTTTCCGTTCCTGATCTTCGGTACGGCCCTCGCCGGCTTTCTGGGGGCGGACCAGTTTTCCGAAACGGCGGTGCATCTGATTTTCGACACCTGGCCGGAGGCGATTGCCGGGCCGCTGGCGGCGCAGGTGCAGCAGGTGCTGACCATTCCGCGCGGCGGGCTGCTAACGATTTCGGTACTAGCGGCCGCCTATTTTGCGTCCAATGGTGTGGAAGCGCTGCGCATTTCATTGAACCGCGCCTATCGTGTCACCGAAACGCGCTGGTGGTATGTCACCCGCCTGCTCAGCCTGCTTTATGTGCTGATCGCCGTCGTGGTCTTTGCCGGCATCAGTATCGTGCTTGTTGCGGTGCCGGTCGCCATGTCCTTTGCGGAGGAGAAGTTTCCGTGGCTGACAGATGTTCTGAACACCGTCTCCAGCCTCGGTCTTTATGGCACCATCGTCGTGCTGACGGCGGGGCTGGTGGCGGCGCATCTGTGGCTTCCGGCCGGCAAGCGCCGCATCTGGGATGTCTGGCCGGGCATTCTCCTGACGATGATCTTCTGGGTCATCGGTGCGGCGATCTTCGCCTATTACCTCTCCACCTTCGCCAATTATGCCGCCACCTATGCCGGTCTCGCCTCGGTGATGGTCGTTCTGGTGTTTCTTTATATGGTCGGCGTCATCTTCATGCTCGGCGCGGAGGTGAATGCCGCGCTGATGAAATACAAGGTCCGGCAGATCATCCGCCGCAATATCGGCGGCAACAGCGCGCGTCGCGAGCAGGTTCTAGAGGAGACCGACAAGCCGGCGGATATCTGAGGGCGCAGCACCTTCCGAACGAAGGGCGGAAAGTCCGGTGCTGCCTTCGCTTTTCGAGAGCTTGCGCCCGTCCGCGCCCAAGATCAGCCGGTGATGGTGATAGGCCGGTTGCGGCAGGTCCAGCAGGTGTTGCAACAGCCGGTGAATGGCGGTGGCGTGATAGAGATCCATGCCGCGCACCACATGGGTTATGCCCTGCAGCGCATCATCCACCACAACGGAAAGATGATAACTCGACGGCGCGTCGGAACGCGACAGCACCACATCGCCCCAAAGCGCGGGCAGGGCCTCGATCTGCCCCGCTTCACCATCGCCGCTTTCCTGCCAGAACAGGGGGCTGCCGGCAGCGCGGATCGCCTTTTCCATGTCGAGCCGCCAGGCGTGCGGCCGGCCGGAGGCGAGCAGCGCATCCCGCTCCGCCCTTGGCCTCTCCCGGTCGATGGCCGGGTAAAGCGGCGCGCCATCGGGATCGCGCGGCCACAACCCTCCCTCCGCCTCGAAAGTACGAACGATCGCCTTGGTTTCTCCACGGCTCAGAAAGGCAGGGTAAGCGAGCCCTGCCTCGATCAGCCTGTCCAGCGTCACGCGGTACTCTTCGAAATGCTCCGATTGCCGCCGCACCGGTTTCTCCCAGTCGAGACCCAGCCAGCCAAGGTCATCATAGATTGCCTGTTCCAGCTCCGGGGTGCAGCGCGTCTGGTCGATATCCTCGATGCGCAGCAGAAAGAGGCCGTCGTTGTCTCGCGCCATATCATGGTTCAGGAAGGCGGAAAGCGCGTGGCCGAGATGCAGCAGGCCATTGGGGCTTGGTGCGAAACGGTAAGCCGGTTTTTGACGGAGAGGCGAAGGCATGGTTTCTTCTGCCATGTTTTAAAGCACCCCGCCAGCGGCTGGCGGCATATGGAATGACGGACATGAAAATCATCACCGGGATGGATGACATCAGCGAAGGGCTGGAGCATCTCGCCCGCCTCGATCCGGCTCTCGGTCTCGTCATCGAAAAGGCCGGTCCGCTGGAGTTGCGCATTCACGAGCCCGGCTTTTCCGGCCTTGCCCACATCGTCGTCTCGCAAATGGTGTCGCGCGCCAGCGCCAATGCCATATGGGCGCGTATCCTTGCCGGTACCGGCGGCGTGGTCACGGCGGAAAATTATCTCGGTGTACCGGAGGAATTGCGCGCCACTTTCGGCCTTTCCCGGGCCAAGGCGACGACGCTGGAAGGGCTGGCGCACACCGTCATGGAAGGGCAGATCGATCTTGACGGCGTGGTGCGCAAGGAGGGGCGCTCAGCCCTTTCCGAGCTGGTGGCGCTTCGCGGTATCGGCCCGTGGACGGCGGAGGTCTATCTGATGTTCTGCGGCGGGCATCCGGATATTTTTCCGGTCGGCGATGTGGCGCTGAGATCGGCGGTTGCGCATGCGCTTGCCCTGGAGGTGAGGCCGGAAGCGAAATGGCTGGCGGAGCGGGCAACAATCTGGTCGCCATGGCGCTCCGTGGCCGCGCGGCTTTTCTGGGGCTACTATGCCAATATCATGCGGCGCGCCATGGTGCCGCTGCCCTGAGCGGGGTTAAAAATCGGCAATACTGTAGGGCAGCGCTCCGCGCGAAAGATGATCGAAATGCAGCCTGCGTTTCAGCGGCGGCACGGCGCGTTGCACGCAATCCACCCTCTCACAGACCCGACAGGAAATGCCGATAGGTTTGAAGGAGGCCGCATTGCCGAGATCGAGCGTATCGGCATAAACGAAATTCTGCGCGTGTGAAATTTCGCAGCCAAGCGCGATGGCATAACGCGGTCTCTCCGTGTTGAAACCGGCGCCGGCTTTTTCGATCTGGGTGGCGATGGAAAGATAGCGCACGCCGTCAGGCGTTTCCGCCAATTGTCGCACGATCCTGTCCGAGCTTTCGAAGGCCTGATGGATATTCCACAGCGGACAGGCCGCGCCGAAACGGGCAAATTGCAGCCGCGTGGCGCTGTGGCGTTTGGTGATGTTGCCGGCGCGGTCGATCTTGGCGAAAAAGATCGGTACGCCTTTCATGCCCGGGCGCTGCAAGGTGCTCAGCCGGTGGGCCACCTGCTCAAGGCTCGCGCCGAAACGAACGGCGAGAAGCTCGAGATCGTGGCGCAGTTCCTGCGCCGCCCGGTGAAAGCGGCCATAGGGCAGGATGAGGGCTGCGGCGAAATAATTGTGCAGCCCGATACGACAGATTTCCGCAGCTTCCGCATTGCGGAAACCGGCACCGGCCAGCACCCTGTCCACCGTTGGACCGGCGTGAAGCTGGGCGATCTGCAACGCAAGCTGAAAACAGCGGGTCGGCGCGGCCATGTAGGAGCTGAGGGCGAGGGTTTTGCCGGCAGGATCGAAGTGCCGGATCAGACCGCCTGCCGCCTCGGTTCGGGTGATATGGATGCCGTAACGGCTCTTCAGATGCGCCGCCAGAATGCCATAGGTCTCGCCGCCTTCAATCTCCAGTTCTTCCGCCAGCTCCTCGGCCAGAAGATCGATCTCGGCCACGTAATTGTCGACGAAGTGGAAGAAGTCGCGCACCTCCTCATAGGGGGTTCTTTCCACCTGTGCGGTGCCGCGGCCCAGCCGGTCATCCAGCTGCACCAGCTGCTCGCTGTTCTGGCGATAGGCCTGATGGGCGCGCAGCAGCGCATGGGCAAAACCCGGCGCGTTCTGGGCGATCAGCTTCAACTCCTGAAGCCCCGGCTCGTAATTCAGGAACAGCGGGTCTTTCAGCGCCTCGCGCACAGCGGAAACCAGCCGGTCGCTTTCGCCTGTCGCCAGTTCCGCCATGTCGAGCTGGAATTTTTCCACCAGCGTCACCAGAACGCTGGCCGAAACCGGGCGCTGGTTGTTCTCGATCTGGTTCAGGTAGCTTGCGGAAATGCCCAGCCGTTCGGCGAATTGCGCCTGCGTGGCGCGGGCGTTTTCGCGAAGGCCGCGAACCTTGCGGCCGATGAAGAGTTTTTCCGTCGCCATGTTGCAACTTTGCAAAATTAAATATTGCAAATATTTATGGCACGCATACGCGCACGATCAAGGCTTCTTGGCGAATGTTTTCTGGGCTATTGATCGTGGCACAACGCATGGAGGAAACATGCCCGGCATTCTGGAGCAATTGGAAACGCGGCGCGCTGAGGCGCGGCTGGGCGGCGGCGTCAAGCGCATCGAGGCGCAGCATGGCAAGGGCAAGCTGACGGCGCGCGAGCGCATCGACGTGCTCCTGGATGAAGGTTCCTTCGAGGAATACGACATGTACGTCACCCACCGGGCGGTGGATTTCGGCATGGCGGAGCAGAAGGTGGCGGGTGACGGTGTCGTCACCGGCTGGGGCACCATCAATGGCCGGCAGGTCTATGTGTTTTCGCAGGATTTCACCGTGCTCGGGGGCTCGCTTTCGGAAACCCATGCCCAGAAAATCTGCAAGATCATGGATATGGCCGTGCGCAACGGCGCGCCGGTGATCGGCCTCAACGATTCAGGCGGAGCGCGTATTCAGGAGGGCGTGGCCTCGCTTGGCGGTTATGCCGATGTGTTCAAGCGCAATGTCATCGCCTCCGGCGTCGTGCCGCAAATCTCCGTCATCATGGGGCCTTGTGCCGGTGGTGCCGTCTATTCGCCGGCCATGACCGATTTCATCTTCATGGTGCGCGATACCTCCTACATGTTCGTGACCGGGCCGGATGTGGTGAAGACTGTCACCAACGAGATCGTTACGGCTGAGGAACTGGGCGGAGCCTCCACCCACACGAAGAAATCCTCCGTCGCCGACGGCGCTTATGAAAACGACATCGAAACGCTGGAACATGTGCGGCTGCTGTTCGATTTCCTGCCGCTCAACAACCGCGAAAAGCCGCCGGTGCGCCCGTTCCACGACGATCCGGCGCGGCTGGAAGCACGTCTCGATACGCTAATCCCTGATAGTTCCAACAAGCCCTATGACATGAAGGAAATGATCCACGCGCTGGCCGATGAGGGCGATTTCTTCGAGCTGCAGGAGGCTTTCGCCCGCAACATCATCACTGGTTTCATCCGTCTCGAAGGCCAGACGGTGGGTGTCGTCGCCAACCAGCCGATGGTGCTGGCCGGCTGCCTCGATATCGACAGTTCGCGCAAGGCGGCGCGTTTCGTGCGCTTCTGCGATGCCTTCAACATTCCGCTGTTGACGCTGGTGGATGTGCCGGGTTTCCTGCCCGGAACGGCACAGGAATATGGCGGCGTCATCAAGCACGGCGCCAAACTTCTCTTCGCCTATTCGGAAGCGACGGTGCCGATGGTGACGCTGATTACCCGCAAGGCCTATGGCGGCGCTTACGACGTGATGGCCTCGAAACATATCGGCGCGGATGTGAATTATGCCTGGCCGACGGCGGAAATCGCCGTGATGGGCGCGAAGGGTGCGGCGGAAATTCTCTATCGTTCCGAGCTTTCCGATCCGGAGAAGATCGCCGCGCGCACGAAGGAATATGAAGAGCGTTTCGCCAATCCCTTTGTGGCGGCGGAACGCGGTTTCATCGACGAGGTCATCATGCCGCATTCCTCGCGCCGTCGCATCGCCCGCGCCTTCGCGTCGCTGCGTAACAAGAGCGTGGAAACCCGCTGGAAGAAACACGACACTATTCCGCTCTGAGACTGGAAAAATGCTTCGGCCACCTTACTATATGTTTGTTCAGGCGCCCGGATGTCCGGATGTCCTCCCGAAACGCACAAGGACAGATTTTTATGGCCGAAAATTCCTCCGCAGATAATTTCCCCGCCGGATATGAGGTGCCCAAGGTCTGGACCTGGGACAAGGGCAATGGCGGCCAGTTCGCCAGTATTAACCGCCCGATTGCCGGTCCCACCCATGAAAAGGAACTGCCGGTCGGCAAGCACCCGCTGCAGCTTTATTCGCTGGCGACGCCGAATGGCCAGAAGGTCACCATCATGCTGGAAGAATTGCTGGCCGCCGGCCACAAGGGCGCGGACTACGATGCCTGGCTGATCAAGATCGGCGAAGGTGACCAGTTCGGTTCTGGTTTTGTCGGCGTCAATCCGAATTCCAAGATCCCGGCGCTGATGGATCACTCGACGACTGAACCGACGCGCGTTTTCGAAAGCGGCTCCATTCTCGTTTATCTCGCGGAAAAATTCGGCGCCTTCCTGCCGAAAGAGGGCAATGCCCGCACGCAGGCGCTGAACTGGCTGTTCTGGCAGATGGGCTCCGCCCCTTTCCTCGGCGGCGGTTTCGGCCATTTTTATGCCTATGCGCCGGTGAAGATCAAATACGCCATCGACCGCTACGCCATGGAAGTCAAACGCCAGCTCGACGTGCTGGACCGGCATCTGGCTGAAAACCGCTATCTGGCGGGTGATCAATATACGATCGCCGACATGGCCGTCTGGCCGTGGTACGGCAAGATCGCGCTCGGTCAGGCCTATGGCGATGCCGGTGCGTTCCTTGAGGCGGACGGTTACAAGAACGTCATGCGCTGGACGCTCGAAATCGGCGAACGCCCGGCGGTCAAGCGTGGCGTGATCGTCAACAAGACCTCGGGCGATCCGTCCGAACAATTGCATGAACGCCACGACGCCTCCGACTTCGAGACGAAGACGCAGGACAAGATCGGCAGGGCATAAGGAAAGATTAGAGCGCCAAAAGCGCTCTAACTATTTGAATTGACGCATTTCCGGACGTAAAAGCAATGCAGCTTTTAATGGAAATGTTCTGGAAGGACAAAAGATGGCGAACCTGCCCGAAATGACCAAACACAAGGGATTTCCCTCCGGCATGCCGAGCACGGGCGTCCAGTTCACCATCCGCCGCGCCAACCCCAAAGGGGTAACACCTATCAAGATGATACCCCGCCGGGCGCGCAACGACACCAAGGAGCATCGCATCGATGCCGCCTTCCTGCACTCGCTCTGGCACCATTTCGGTGCCGAGCCCTTCGAGCGCGGCAATCTCGACGCCGCCCGCCTCAACCTGCTCTTCGGCCGCGAGGTGGTGCCGGCGGAGAAGAATTTCGATCCCCTTTCCTATCAGGCGATGCTGGTGATTGATGAGCGCGTTGCGCGGCAGAACTTCCCGGAGTCTTTCGAGAATTTCTTCGAGATCTGAGAACGGGGCACGGCATTTGCCGTGAGGGGAAGAGGGGGAGAATAACCGCATGATCAAGAAAATCCTCATCGCCAATCGCGGCGAGATTGCCTGCCGGGTCATCAAGACGGCGAAGAAAATGGGCATCGCCACTGTCGCGGTCTATTCGGATGCGGATGCCAATGCGCTGCATGTGAGACAAGCGGATGAGGCCGTTCATATCGGCCCGGCCCCCTCGTCGCAGTCCTATATCGTCATCGACAGGATTCTTGAGGCAATCGCGAGGACCGGGGCGGATGCTGTCCATCCCGGTTACGGCTTCCTGTCGGAAAATGCTGCCTTTGCCGAGGCGCTGGAAAAGGCGGGCGTCGTCTTCATCGGTCCGCCTGTTGGCGCCATCAAGGCCATGGGCGACAAGATCACCTCCAAGAAACTGGCCGCGGAAGCGGGTGTTTCCACCGTTCCCGGCCATATGGGATTGATCGAGGATGCGGATGAGGCGGTGAGGATCGCCTCGCAGATCGGTTATCCCGTCATGATCAAAGCGTCGGCCGGCGGCGGCGGCAAGGGCATGCGCATCGCCTTCAACGATGCCGAGGCGCGCGAGGGTTTCCAGTCCTCGAAAAACGAGGCGAAATCCTCCTTTGGCGATGACCGCATTTTCATTGAAAAATTCGTCACCCAGCCGCGTCACATTGAAATTCAGGTGCTGGGCGACAAGCACGGCAACACACTTTATCTGGGTGAACGCGAATGCTCGATCCAGCGCCGTAACCAGAAGGTCATCGAGGAAGCCCCATCGCCCTTTCTGGATGAAGCCACCCGCAAAGCCATGGGCGAGCAGGCCGTGGCGCTGGCGAGAGCCGTCGGTTACCATTCGGCCGGCACGGTGGAATTCATCGTCGATGGCGAGAGGAATTTCTACTTTCTGGAAATGAACACCCGCCTGCAGGTGGAGCATCCGGTAACGGAACTCATCACCGGCATCGATCTGGTCGAACAGATGATCCGTGTCGCATCAGGAGAAAAGCTCTCCTTCGGGCAGGCGGATGTGAAGCTGAACGGCTGGGCCATCGAAAGCCGGCTTTATGCCGAAGACCCCTATCGCAACTTCCTTCCCTCCATCGGCCGGCTGACGCGATATCGCCCGCCGCAGGAGAGTGAACTGGAGAACGGCACCGTCATCCGCAACGATACCGGCGTTTTCGAAGGCGGCGAAATCTCGATGTATTACGATCCGATGATCGCCAAGCTGTGCGCTCTAGGCAAGGATCGTGAAACCGCCATCGACGCCATGGGGCAGGCGCTGGATCGTTTCGAGGTGGAGGGCATCGGCCACAATCTGCCCTTTTTATCGGCCGTTATGCAGCATGAGCGTTTCCGCGCCGGCCGCCTGACGACGGGCTTTATCGCGGAAGAATTTCCGGAAGGATTTTCCGGCGTGGAACCGGATGAGGGCGCGGCGCGCCAGCTTTCCGCCATCGCCGCCATCATCCATCAGCGGCTGCAGAGCCGCGCGATCGAAATTTCCGGCACGATCGGCAATCACCGCCGCATTGTCGGTCAGGACTGGGTGGTGTCGTTTGGCGCATCCCGCCACAGGGTCGGCGTTGAAACCGGCACGGATGGTACGGCGGCCCGTTTTGAAGACGGGGCGGCGCTCACCGTCGATACCGGCTGGCTTCCCGGCCAGAGCCTCGGCCTGTTCACGGTAGCGGGGGAGGTTATCGCCGCCAAGGTCGATCTTGCAGGTGCTGCGATCCGCCTGCGCTGGCGCGGCATGGATATTCGTGCCCATGTGCGCAGCCCGCGTGTGGCGGAACTGGCGCTGCTGATGCCGGAAAAACTGCCGCCGGATACATCGAAACTGCTGCTCTGCCCCATGCCGGGCGTCATCACCGGTATTTCCGTGGGTGAGGGTGACGAGGTGGAGGCCGGGCAGGCGCTGGCGACGGTGGAGGCCATGAAGATGGAAAACATCCTGCGCGCGGAAAAACGCGGCCGCGTTGCCAGAGTGGCGGCAAAACCGGGCGACAGCCTCGCGGTGGATGAAGTCATCCTCGAATTCGAGTGATGGCTGCTGCCGTTTTTCCGGAACGCATGTGGGCCGGAGCGGTTTACGGGGTCGGACCTGCGGGCGGATCGTTCGATTTTCGTCACGATCACCCGTCACAGTGCTAAAATGAAATGCAGAAGGGGAGAGATGCATGTCGGGTGAAAAAACGGTGAGGGATTGGCTGCAGCTTGCCGAAAAAGAGCTGAAGCGTTCACCGGAAACGCTCGTCTGGCACACGCCCGAAGGCATCGCGGTCAAGCCGCTCTATACCGCTGACGATCTTCAAAAGATTTCGCATCTCGACAGCCTGCCGGGCTTTGCACCTTTCACGCGCGGCCCGCGTGCCACCATGTATGCCGGCCGGCCCTGGACCATCCGCCAATATGCCGGTTTTTCCACGGCCGAAGCCTCGAATGCCTTTTATCGCAAGGCGCTCGCCGCCGGTCAGCAGGGTGTTTCCGTGGCCTTCGATCTCGCCACCCATCGCGGTTATGACAGCGATCATCCGCGTGTGGAGGGCGATGTCGGTAAGGCGGGCGTGGCGATCGACAGCGTCGAGGACATGAAAATCCTGTTCGATGGCATTCCGCTCGAAAAAGTCTCGGTGTCGATGACCATGAATGGCGCGGTTATTCCGGTGCTCGCCAGTTTCATCGTTGCGGGGGAAGAGCAGGGGGTGCCTCGCGCCGCTCTTTCGGGCACCATCCAGAACGATATCCTCAAGGAGTTCATGGTCCGCAATACCTATATCTATCCGCCGGAACCCTCGATGCGGATCATTGCCGACATCATCGAATATACGGCAAAGGAGATGCCGAAATTCAACTCCATCTCCATTTCCGGCTATCACATGCAGGAAGCGGGCGCGACGCTGGTGCAGGAGCTGGCCTTCACGCTGGCGGATGGCCGCGAATATGTGCGGGCGGCGCTGGCCAAGGGGCTGAATGTCGATGATTTCGCCGGGCGCCTGTCGTTCTTTTTCGCCATCGGCATGAATTTCTTCATGGAGGCTGCCAAGCTGCGCGCCGCGCGCCTGCTCTGGTCGCGCATCATGGAGGAGTTCAAGCCGCAGAAGGCGTCGTCGCTGATGCTGCGCACCCATTGCCAGACGTCGGGCGTCTCGCTGCAGGAGCAGGACCCTTATAACAACATCGTCCGCACCGCGTTTGAGGCCATGTCCGCCGTGCTCGGCGGCACGCAGTCGCTGCACACCAATTCCTTCGATGAGGCGATTGCCCTGCCGACGGAATTTTCCGCCCGCATCGCCCGCAATACCCAGCTCATCCTCCAGCATGAAACCGGTGTCACAAAGGTGGTCGATCCGCTGGCCGGCTCCTACTATGTCGAAAGCCTGACGGACGAACTGGCTGAGAAGGCCTGGGCGCTGATTGAGGAGGTGGAAGCGCTTGGCGGCATGACCAAGGCGGTGGCGGAAGGTCTGCCGAAACGACTGATCGAAGAGGCCGCCACACGCCGGCAGGCGGCGGTGGATAAGGGCGAAGAGGTCATCGTCGGCGTCAACCGTTACCGTCTCGAAAATGAAGAGGATATCGATGTTCTCGATATCGACAACGCCGCCGTGCGGGCCGCACAAATCCGCCGCATCGAAGAAACGCGCCGCCGCCGCGATGGCAAGGACGTGACCGCCGCTTTGGCAGCACTTTCCGAGATCGCCCGCAGCGGCAAGGGCAATATTCTCGAAGCCGCCGTTGTCGCCGCCCGCGCCCGCGCCACGGTGGGAGAGATTTCCGATGCGCTGCGTGCGGCCTTCGGCGACCATGCCGCCGTGCCGGAGGTGGTGAGCGATATTTACGGCGAGGCCTATAAGGACGAGCCGGAACTTGCCACGCTCGCCGCCCGGCTTTCCGGTGTGGCTGAGAGGATCGGCACCAAGCCGCGCATCATGGTCGCCAAGCTTGGGCAGGACGGGCATGATCGCGGCGCGAAGGTCATCGCCTCCGCCTTTGGCGATATCGGTTTCGATGTGCTGGCCGGGCCCCTGTTTCAGACACCCGTTGAAGCGGCCGATCTCGCCGTCCAGAACAGGGTGCATGTGGTCGGCATGTCGTCGCTCGCCGCCGGTCACAAGACGCTGGCGCCGCAGCTGGTCGAGGCGCTGAAACAGAAGGGCGCGGAAGACATCATCGTTGTCGTCGGCGGTGTCATTCCCCGGCAGGATTATCAGTTCCTGCTCGACCACGGTGTCTCGGCGATTTTCGGCCCCGGTACCAATGTCATGGATGCCGCCAACAAGGTCATTGACCTGCTCGAAGGCGTTAGGCGGAACGCGTGAGGGAAAGACGGCCATGTTCGGAAGATTGAATCATGTCGCCATCGCGGTGCCCGATCTCGAAGCCGCCATTGCCCGATACAGGCTGTTGGGCGCAGATGTCTCGGAACCGCAATCCCTGCCTGAACACGGCGTGATCGTGGTTTTCATTCAGGCTGACAATACCAAGATCGAACTTCTTTATCCGCTCGGCGAAAATTCGCCGATTGCCGCTTTTCTCGAGAGAAATCCGGGCGGCGGCACGCATCATCTCTGCTTTGAAGTGCCTGACATTGTCGCGGCGCGCGACGATCTCGTCAAAAAGGGCATTCGAATTCTGGGCGATGGCGAGCCGAAGATCGGCGCGCATGGCAATCCCGTTCTTTTCCTGCATCCGAAGGATATGGGCGGCGTGCTCTATGAGCTTGAGCAGGTTTCCCAGACATACGGCTGAAACACAGGCCCCGTAAGAGGCTGGCCATACGGTGAACGGCGCGCAGCGGCCATTCGCCTTTGCCGGAACGTGTTTCGTTTGTTTTCTTTTGACATTCGTTTTGTTTTCGTTTTTATGGCAATTGTCTTTCAACGATGGGGACGCGGTCCCCCGGCGCTGTCGTGGAGGCTCTATGTCCGGCGAGAATATTTTCGATCTTTTTGTTATCGGTGGCGGCATCAATGGCTGCGGCATTGCCCGCGATGCCGTGGGCAGGGGCTATTCCGTGGCGCTTGCGGAAAAGGGCGATTTCGCTTCGGGCACGTCTTCCGCCGCCACCAAGCTCATCCATGGCGGCCTGCGTTATCTCGAACATTACGAGTTTCGTTTGGTGCGCGAAGCGCTAATGGAGCGGGAAATCCTCTGGGCCATGGCGCCGCATGTCATCTGGCCCATGCGTTTCGTCCTGCCCATCCAGAAAGGCGGCGTGCGCCCGGCATGGATGGTGCGGCTCGGCCTGTTTCTTTATGACAATCTCGGCGGCCGCAAGCTTCTGCCGGCGACCCGCACGCTCGATCTTCGCAAGGACCCGGCGGGCAAGCCGTTGAAGCCGACATTTGCCAGAGCTTTCGAATATTCCGATGGCTGGGTGGATGATGCCCGTTTCGTGGTCCTCAATGCGCGCGATGCGGCCAATCGCGGCGCGACGATCATGAACCGCACGCGGGTCGTTTCCGCACGGCGCGAAGGCGAGCTGTGGCTCATCGAGACGCTGGACGAAAAAACTGGACGTGCGGAGACACATAAAGCGCGCATGCTGGTGAATGCCGCCGGTCCCTGGGTGGACAAGGTGCTTTCCGGCGTCTTCGGCCGCAACGACGTGCATAATGTCCGGCTCGTGCAGGGCAGCCACATCATTGTGCGCAGGAAGTTCTCCGATCCGCGCGCCTACTTCTTCCAGAATCCGGATAACCGCATCATCTTCGCCATCCCCTATGAGCGCGATTTCACGCTGATCGGCACCACGGACCGCGATTACAAGGGCGATCCGGCCAGCGTTCGCATCTCCGAAGATGAAATTTCCTATCTCTGCAACGCGGCCAGCGACTATTTCAGCGAACCGGTCCGGCCGGAAGATATCGTCTGGACCTATTCCGGCGTGCGCCCGCTATTTGATGACGGCGCTTCGAAAGCGCAGGAAGCGACACGCGATTATGTGCTGAAAGTGGAAGAGGGGGAAGGCGAAGCGCCACTCCTCAATATTTTCGGCGGCAAGCTCACCACCTATCGGCGGCTGGCGGAACATGCGCTGGAAAAGATCGGTGCGGCGATTGGTGAAAAGGGCAAGCCGTGGACGGCGGGCTCTCACCTGCCGGGCGGCGATTTCGGCGCTGAGAGATATGAGGCGCAGGTGCGGGCGCTCGTCTCCCTTTATCCCTTCCTTGACGGACGCCATGCCGAGCGACTTGTCAGAAACTACGGCACCAAGGCGGCGGAACTGTTGGGCAGCGCCACCGATGTCTCAGGCCTCGGCCGGCATTTCGGCGGCACGCTTTATGAATGCGAGGTGCGCTGGCTGATCGAGCACGAATGGGCCTGCGCGGCCGAGGACATTCTCTGGCGACGCACGAAACAGGGCCTGCGCCTGAACAAGGACGAGGCTGCCGGTCTCGATGACTTCGTGGCTGTGCTGACGGGCGGCGGGCAAAAGGCTGAAGCCGTGGCGGAGCGGGCCTGAAAATCCGCCGGTTGCCCCGTCAGCTCCCGGAACTCTTCGCCGGCCTCTCCGGGCCGTCGGTGCTCAGAATATAGTCGTCTGCGGCTGAAAGCGCGTGTTCCATATGCCCTTCGAACACCAGTTCCGGCTCGTTGGGCGCTATGGCGATTTTCGGCATGCCGCCGAAACGCACCGCCTGCGATTGCGCCAGACCGTCGCGCAGGCCGCTTTCCAGAAGATCGAAATAGCGGGTGCCGGGGCCGGTGATGAAGACCGGCATATGGCCATGCAGGCTGAAGAGGCGTGAAAGGCCGTTGCCGAGCGCAAGGCCGGCGGTGCGGAAGGCGAACCGCGCCATGCGGGCGCCGGTGCGGGCCGAGGCGGCGATCTTGTCCACCTCGGCGATCGGCACGAATTTCGCCGGTTCCGCCTGCGGCGGGGCTTCGAAAGCAGAACGCAGGATGGCGTAAAACCCGGAATAGGCCTCGATGCAGCCTTTGGTGCCGCAACGGCACAGTGCGCCGTCGGCCAGATGCAGCATATGGCCGAAATTGGGGGCGCTGACCTCGATTGCGCCGCCCGTCGAGCGGGCGATGCCAAGGCCGATGCTGTGGCCGAGCGACAGGGTGACGAGGGCTTCCGGCGCCGGGTTTTCCCGTGCCTGCTCCCGCATCCAGATGGCCTTGGCGGCCAGCAGCGTCTCGTTGTTCAGCGTCACGCGAATGCGCCCGTCCCCGGAAACGAGCCGCTGAAAATCGATCCTTTCGTCACCGAGAACCGGCGACCAGACAAGCGTTGCCGCGGCCGCATCCACCAGCCCCTTGCTGCTGATCGAGACCTGGAGGATATCGTGCCGGTCGATGCGCGAGCGATCGGCAAGTCTTGCGAGACCGGCGAGGATCGCGCCGCCGAATGTGCCTTTTTCAGCCGTAATCCTCTGTTCGGTGAAGCGGTCCACCAGCTTGCCGGCATAATCGACCAGCGAATATTGCACGCTGTCGGAAGAGATGATGACGATGGCGACATGGCAGAAAGCGCCGCGCGGGCCGAAGAGAATGCGTGGCCGGCCGCGGCCGGCGGTGGCTAGTTGCTCCTTCCGCAGAATGAGACCGGCCCGCTCAAGCTCGGTGGTGATGGCGGAGACGGTTGCGGAGGCAAGCCCGGTGAAAGACGACATGTCGGTATGGGAAAGGCTGCCGTGCAGGCGCAGCGCCGCCATCACCGACAGGCTGTTTTTCTGGCGCACCAGTTCCGTACTTGCAATGGCGGACATGGGCTGGGGCATGCTCCCTGAACGGCCTTTTTCCTGTCGTGCTGATCCACTCTGATGGCGCATGCCAGAGCGAAGATCAAGGCACCCGGATGCTGCCCGCAGCCGTTGTTGACAGCATGGGGAATCTCTGACATTAATTTTCTCGACTGTCGAGAAAATTGTGAAACCACAGAGACCGGCAGCTTTTTCCGGGCGTTTTTCCTGCATGGAGGTGTGGGGCTTCGCCCTTACCGGGAGGACATCATGAATTCTTTTGCCAAGCTTTTGGCGGGTACAGCCGTACTCGTTTCCCTGCATACCGCGGCTATCGCGGCCGATCTCGTCGTCGGCGTTTCCTGGTCGAATTTCCAGGAAGAACGCTGGAAAACGGATGAGGCAGCCATCAAGGCGGCGCTCGACAAGGCCGGCGCGAAATACATCTCCGCGGATGCGCAATCATCCGCCGCAAAACAGCTGACCGACGTGGAATCGCTGATCTCGCAGGGCGCCAACGCGCTGATCATTCTGGCGCAGGACAGCGACGCGATTGGCCCGGCCGTTGAAAAGGCCGTTGCCGAGGGCATTCCGGTCGTGGGTTACGACCGTCTGATCGAAAACCAGAACGCTTTCTACATCACCTTCGATAACAAGGAAGTCGGCCGTCTGCAGGCTGCCGAAGTCTTCAAGGTGAAGCCGGAAGGCAATTACGTCTTCATCAAGGGCTCTTCTTCCGACCCGAACGCGGACTTCCTGTTTGCCGGTCAGCAGGAAGTGCTGAAGGCGGCCATTGACGGCGGCAAGATCAAGAATGTCGGCGAAGCCTATACCGATGGCTGGAAGCCGGAAAATGCCCAGAAGAACATGGAACAGTTCCTGACCAAGAATAACAACAAGGTCGATGCGGTCGTCGCCTCGAATGACGGCACGGCCGGCGGTGCAATCGCCGCTCTCGCCGCGCAGGGCATGGCCGGTTCGGTTCCCGTTTCCGGTCAGGATGCCGATTTCGCCGCGCTGAACCGCGTCGCGCTCGGCACGCAGACGGTGTCGGTCTGGAAGGACAGCCGTGAACTCGGCAAGGAAGCGGCCGGTATCGCGCTGGAACTGGCCGGCGGCAAGAAGATGACAGAGATCAAGGGCGTCACGGCCTTTGATGGCGGCCCGAAGAAGGTCACGATGCAGTCGGTCTTCCTGAAGCCGATCGCCATCACCAAGGACAATCTGAACGTCGTCATCGATGCCGGCTGGATCAAGAAGGAAACGGCCTGCCAGGGTGTGAAGGCCGGAACCGTCAAAGCCTGCGATTGATCGAATAGGTCCCGGTTCGGGCGCTGCGCCATGGTTCATGGCGTGGCGCCTTTTAGAGCATTTCCAGGAAAAGTGGGCCCCGGTTTTCCGTTCGGAAATGCGCAAAACAAAGAGTTAGAGCATTTCCAGGAAAAGTGGAGCCCGGTTTTCCGTCCGGAAATGTGCCAGAACAAAGCGTTGGAGCGTTTTCGCGATTCAGGGAAAAGCGAAAACGCTCTAAGATGTGAGGAGCACCGGCAGTTCATGGCCGATATGACCCAATCCAATTCCACAACGTCGCAAAAGACGGAAAAAACAGGCTCGATAACGCGCTTCATCAACGCCACCGAGCTGGATACCAGGCTGCTCGGCATGGTCGGTGCGCTTCTTCTGATCTGGATCGGATTTCATATCCTGTCCGGCGGGCTGTTCCTGACGCCGCGAAACCTCTGGAACCTCTCCGTGCAGACCGCGTCCGTGGCCGTCATGGCGACCGGCATGGTGCTCGTCATCGTCACCCGCAACATCGACCTTTCGGTCGGGTCGATCCTCGGTTTTTCCGGCATGATCATGGGTGTCATGCAGGCGGAAATCCTGCCGCAGATCCTCGGCTTCGAACATTGGGCGACATGGATCGTCACGCTTATGGTCGGCATTCTCGTCGGCGGCGCCATCGGCATGCTGCAGGGCTCCATCATCGCCTTCCTCAACGTGCCGTCCTTCATCGTCACGCTCGGCGGTCTGCTCGTCTG
Source organism: Agrobacterium sp. T29 (assembly GCF_006970545.1). Lineage (NCBI taxonomy): Bacteria > Pseudomonadati > Pseudomonadota > Alphaproteobacteria > Hyphomicrobiales > Rhizobiaceae > Agrobacterium > Agrobacterium sp. T29. Next base: position 632,789 of record NZ_CP040641.1, on the reverse strand, counting down.
GCGCGGCGGCACCTGGTTCATCACCAGCGGCCGCACCGTGGCGCCGATGGATTCGACCTTCCGCCTGATGGGCGGCGGCACCAGCGGTTCGATTGGTGCGACATGGAGCTGGATCGCCGCCGTCGTCGCCTGCGTCGCCATCATTGCGGCCATCCTGAATTCCCGCCATCAGCGCCGCCGTTTCGGCTTTCCGTTGCGGCCCGTCTGGGCGGAATATTTTCTGGCCGCGCTCGGCTGCCTTGTCGTCATCGGTTTCGTGGCGGTGGTCAACAGCTATCCATGGCCGGTCAACATCGCCCGCAACTATGCCGATGCCAATGGCATCGCCTGGCCTGAAGGCGGTCTGTTCATTTCGCACGGTATCGCCATTCCGGTGCTGATGGCGCTTGCCGTGGGTGCGGTCATGACCTTCATCGCCACAAGGCTGCGCTTCGGACGTTATGTCTTCGCCATCGGCGGCAATCCGGAAGCGGCCGAACTCGCCGGCATCAAGACCCGCTGGGTGACGGTGAAGATCTTCACGCTGATGGGCGTTCTGTGCGCCATCGCCGCCGCCATCTCGACCGCCCGCCTCAACGCGGCCACCAATGCCCAGGGCGAACTGGACGAGCTTTACACCATCGCGGCGGCCGTCATCGGCGGCACCTCGCTTGCCGGCGGTGTCGGAACCATTGCGGGCGCGATGCTCGGCGCGCTCGTCATGCAGTCGCTGCAATCCGGCATGGTGCTGGTGGGCATCGATACGCCCTTCCAGCGCATCGTCGTCGGTGTGGTTCTGGTCGTCGCCGTCTGGCTCGACACCATCTACCGCGCCCGCGCCAAGTAAGAACCGAGGAGAACTCCTATGACGGACCAAGTCACGCCCCTCGTGGAAATGCGCAATATTTCCATTTCCTTCGGCGGCATCCACGCGGTGGAAAACGCCTCTGTCGATCTTTTCCCCGGTGAGGTGGTCGCCCTTCTTGGCCACAACGGCGCGGGCAAATCGACCCTTATCAAAATCCTCTCCGGCGCCTACCGGCGCGATGGCGGCGATATCCTCATCAATGGCGAGGATGCGGATATCCGCAATCCCCGCGATGCCAAAAAATACGGTATCGAGACCATCTACCAGACGCTGGCCGTGGCCGACAATGTCGATGCGGCAGCCAATCTTTATCTCGGCCGCGAGCTGAAGACGAAATGGGGCACGCTTGACGATGTCGCCATGGAAGCCTCGGCCCGCGAGGTCATGGGGCGTCTCAACCCCAATTTCCGGCGGTTCAAGGAACCGGTGAAGGCACTGTCCGGCGGCCAGCGGCAGTCCGTGGCCATTGCCCGCGCCATTCTGTTCGATGCCCGCATCCTCATCATGGACGAGCCGACGGCCGCGCTCGGACCGCAGGAAACGGCGCAGGTGGGCGATCTCGTCAAGGAGCTGAAACGGCAGGGCATCGGCATCTTCCTCATCAGCCACGATATTCACGACGTCTTCGATCTGGCCGACAGGGTCTTCGTGATGAAGAACGGCAAGGTGGTGGGCCATGCCCGCACGCAGGATGTCACCAAGGACGAGGTGCTTGGCATGATCATTCTGGGCAAAGTGCCGGCCGGTGCGGTGCCGGGGCCGGGTGCGGTCGCGCTCTGAACTCAGTGAAATAAAGACATAAAGATTTCTTTATGTCTATTGACATCTTGGCGCCCGTGGTGAGAAATGCGGGTGTCATGGTTCTCCGGGCTCGTCTGTTCGATCCTGGAGCTAAGAGGGAATACGGTGCGCCGACGATCGGCAAGACCGGAGCTGCCCCCGCAACTGTAAGCGGCGAGCCTTTGTCCAACACGTCACTGGGTAACCCCCGGGAAGACGGACAAAGGCGACGACCCGTAAGCCAGGAGACCTGCCAGGACAAAATAACGTCCACGGGCGGGGTGTCCCGGTGGTTGCTGCAATGGTCCGGCACAGGCCGGACCTGCACGCGTCCGCTTTACCCATGCCCCCACAACCAAATGGGGTATGACAATGCCAGACAAGACCATTCCAGTCGCATCGCTCGGTTTTCCGAGGATCGGACGCCATCGCGAACTGAAGTTCGCGCTTGAAGGCTTCTGGTCCGGCAAGATTTCCGAGACGGAACTGCTCGAAACCGCCGGCCGGCTGCGCGCCGAAAACTGGGCGCTCCAACTGCAAAAGGGGATTACCCATATCCCGTCCAACGATTTCTCCCTTTACGATCATGTCCTCGATACGGCCGTGATGGTGGGCGCCATTCCATCCCTCTATGGATGGGCGGGTGGAGATGTTTCCCTCTCCACCTATTTCGCCATGGCGCGCGGCAGCCAGAGCGAAGGGCACGCAGGCTGCGGCCATGGGCATGAAGGACATTCGCATCATGGTCAGGGCGTTCCGGCGCTGGAAATGACCAAATGGTTCGACACCAACTATCACTACATGGTGCCGGAGGTTTCAGAGGATCAGCATTTCGTGCTCACCTCGCAAAAGCCGGTCGACCACTTCCTTGAGGCGAAAGCGCTCGGCATCCATACGCGTCCGGTCATTCTCGGCCCGGTCACGTTCCTGAAGCTTGCCAAGGCGCGCGAGGCAGCCTTCAAGCCGCTCGATCTGCTGGCAAGGTTGCTGCCCGTCTATGAAGAGCTGCTGCGTCGCCTGCGCGCGGCCGGTGCGGACTGGGTGCAGATCGACGAGCCGGTCGCCGTGCTCGATCTTTCCGAGGGGGAGCGTCACGCGCTGGCTGTGGCCTATCGGGCTTTGTCGAAGGCCGCGCCGGATCTGAAAATCCTGCTCGCCACCTATTTCGGTGGGCCTGAGGACAATCTCGAAGCCGTCGCATCGCTTCCGGTCACCGGCCTTCATATCGATCTGGTGCGAGCGCCAGATGCGCTGGAGACGGCGTTGAAGGCGTTGCCGGAAAATCGCGTCCTGTCGCTGGGTGTCATCGACGGCCGCAACATCTGGCGCGCTGATCTCGCTGCAATCATTACCCGATTGGAACCCGCCATCGCGGCACGCGGTGCGGCGGCGTTTCAGATCGCGCCGTCCTGCTCGCTGCTGCATGTCCCGGTCGATCTCGAACTGGAAACCGGCCTCGATGCCGATCTGAAAAGCTGGCTTTCCTTCGCCACCCAGAAGCTCGGCGAACTTGCCACGCTTGGCAGGGCCCTCGGCGAGGGCAAGGCCGCTGTCGCGACGGAACTGGAGGCTGCCTCCAAGGCCGTTGCCGCGCGTGCATCCTCGCCGAAGGTAACGGACGCCGCCGTGCAGAAGCGTATTGCGACGATTGGCGAGGCCGACAGGAAGCGGGTGAGCCCGTTTGCCGAGCGGCAGAAAGTGCAATCGCAGGCCATTGCGCTGCCGCTTTTCCCGACGACGACCATCGGCTCCTTCCCGCAGACGCCGGAGGTGCGCAAGGCCAGAGCGGCGCATTCCAAGGGCGCGCTGACGGATGCGCAATATGAAAAATTCCTGCAGAAGGAAACCGAGGCGACCATCCGCTGGCAGGAGGAAATCGGTCTCGACGTTCTCGTGCATGGCGAGTTCGAGCGCAATGACATGGTGCAATATTTCGGCGAACAGCTTTCCGGCTTCGCTTTCACCCAGCATGCATGGGTGCAGAGTTATGGTTCGCGTTATGTGCGCCCACCCATTATTTTCGGCGACGTGTCGCGTCCGAAAGCGATGACGGTTCGCTGGTGGGAATATTCGCAGTCGCTCACCGACAAACCCGTCAAGGGCATGCTGACCGGGCCGGTGACGATCCTCAACTGGTCCTTCGTCCGCGACGATATCGCCAGAAGCCTGACATGCCGCCAGATCGCGCTCGCCATCCGCGATGAGGTCAATGATCTCGAAGCGGCCGGTGCGCAGATGATCCAGATCGATGAGGCAGCTCTTCGCGAAGGACTGCCGCTTCGGCACCGGCATTGGCAGGATTATCTCGGCTGGGCGGTGGAATGCTTCCGCATTTGCTCCAGCGGCGTGGGCGACCGCACACAGGTTCACACCCATATGTGCTATTCCGAATTCAACCAGATCATCGATGCCATTGCTGCCATGGACGCCGACGTGATCTCCATCGAGACCTCGCGTTCGAAGATGGAATTGCTGGATGCGTTTCGGACCTACAAATACCCGAACCAGATCGGTCCCGGCGTTTACGACATCCATTCCCCGCGTGTGCCGGCGGTTGGAGAAATGGTCGATCTTCTGGCGCTGGCGCGAGAGCGGCTTGACGACCGGCAGCTCTGGATCAATCCGGATTGCGGCCTGAAGACGCGTAAATGGGAAGAGGTCAGGCCGGCACTGGTCAACATGGTTGCTGCCGCTGCCGAGCTTCGCCGTGCGGTGCTCTGATATGAATGGAGGCCCGGCGAGAACCGGGCCTCCATCATGGCTTCCGCCGGGAAAATGTGGGGGAGGGCATATGAAAGCCTCTCCGGGAGGATGGAGCCAGCCGGACAGGCAGATGAACGTTTCCGGGCCTACGACTGGAGATCGGTGTGGAAACGCTCAATCCCGGCGGATTTACGCCGTTGCGGAAGCGCTCAATGCAGATCGGCCTGAGCGAAGGCGCCGACATTCAGCTCTGCGCTTACCGGCGGCAGACCCTGGTGATTGATGTCCTGGGCCAGCGACAACAATGCCATTTCCAGGAAATAGGTCGACATGCCCAGTTCCAGAGATTTCGAGCGCTGGCAAAGATAGGAAACCATCCGCCCGAGCGCCAGAATCTCGTCTGCATTGTCCTGTTCAAGTATAGCTGTGGTAGACGCCGCCATGATTCCCTCTCGACAGTCGACAGTATGAAAACGCGATAATGTTGCGTTGTTCATTTTCGACCACATCGAGCGTCACGCGAGCGTCACACCTGCGTCAATCGTCGTTTTTGTCCGCCGGCGCGGCGGCATTTTCTGCCGCTTCAGTGGCGGCGAGCGATGTCACGAGAGCGACGATGCTTCTGCGCACAGCGGCGCTCTTGATGCGCGAAAAGGCTTGGTTGAGCGAAAAGCCTTCATTCGAGGCCACGAAGGTCTGCATGGCATTGATCGTGCCAAGGGCCGGATTGGCCGGGTCGCCATCGGGCGTGGCATTGGCGAACAGGGAGCTGACCTCAACGCCGAGAATCGACGCAATGGCCTGCAGACGGGACGCGCCGACGCGATTGGCGCCCTTTTCATACTTCTGGACCTGCTGGAAGGTGATGCCCAATCGCCCGGCCAGCGCACTCTGGCTCATGCCGAGCGACTTGCGGCGCATTCTGATTTGTGCGCCGACATGGACGTCGATCGGGCTGGGTAGTTTGGCGTGCATTACAAATTCCTCCGGTTGAGGTTCTTAAATCCGATGATTATCAATTAATATTGTTGAAGGTATACATTCAACACAATTTCCACGGGTATTGTGACGCTTTATTGACGAAATTGCACGATTTTTCGTTCATAATCGCGTGTCCGGGCCGCGATTTATTATTTTTGTTGCACAACGCAACGCACCGTTGCGGCTGGAAAGATGGCTCCATCCGGCCACGCCGATGGTTTGAAAGCCGATTCTGTCCCAAATTTCTCGGTTCATTGCATCGAATTCCTCAAGCGACTCGGTATCGCCGAAATGCGGAACCCAGACGAATGGCCGTTTCTGACCGGAACGTATGACATTTTCAAGAAGGACATTGTTGTAAAGTCTGGGCAGGCATTTTTTGGTGTCGATGGCCCGCGAAAGCGGGATGGGATTTCGTTCTATCGCAAAGCCCTGTCGCGCGAGCCAAAGTGACGAGGCGTCCAGTTTTCGTTTCAGCTCGGTTGCGGCGCGGGCATTGCATCCGCCATGCGCGACAGGGTCGGCAACGAGCAATAGCGGCCGGCCGCCGCTTCTCAGACCGGTGACTGAAACGAACTGGTCAACGTGGAAGCCGCATTGGTGCATTTTTTTGCCGGCAATCTCCGCTCCGCAAGTTTCCATCGCGGAAAAATCGGAAGAGACCGGGACTTTGCCGAGATCTTCCGGCCGATATCCGAAACTGAAGATGTTTCTGCCGTCGAGAGCCTGAATTTTTCGCCACCGCTGCGAAGGGATGGCCGCATTCCTTCCTATCCCCCTGTCATCCTGCAGGCTGGCATGGCCCACCAGCCGAAAATCCGGGCCGACAAGCTGGTTGCCGCCTGCCAAGGCGACATCCGAATGCGTGGTTGCCGCTCCCAGATATTCGGCCAGGCTGACGCCGATGGCCTTCTCCGCCACCAGGACGAATTCTGTCGCGGGATCAATCGCACGCACATGGAACATGTCCTGTATCCACGGATGCGAAACGCCGTCATTTCCGACAAGGGGTATCAGCTCGGTGCCGCAGGAGGCTGGCAGGCTGCCGAGCCAGTCTCGCGCTGACGCGAGACTGGCTTGATCGGTCACGATAAAAGCGGTGATATCTGCGGGCAGGGCCGAGAGCAGGTTTCCGATTGGAATGAGCGGTGAAACAGTGTCAGTGGCCCTGTTTTCCGCAAAAAAAGCGGCGGGTAGTGCGAGCGCAATCGTGCGGATCAGCCCGCCGCAATCGGGCATAAGAGGCAGGGGCTGGATGGCGCTCAAGACCTTTTGTCCCCTGCCGCCTGCCTTGCTGCCAATTGCTGGAAAAACATCGTATTCTGAAGCTTCCATGATGGCGGCGGTGGGGATGGCAACGTTTCTCCCGTGATTGTTGCCAGAAGCCTTGCCGCATCGTTTCTTTTGATGGAAACCGCATTGGCCGCGAGCAGATTCGCCGTCTCGGAGCCGAGGCCCGCTTCCGCGGCGACGGCGCGCCATGTCCTGCGGGTAAAATGCAGATTGTTGGCTGCGCAGGTGAGCGCGTCATATTCCTCTGGAGCGACCGTCTCGCGGCAGACGGCGAGCGTCGCCTCGGCATCGACCAGTGCGACTGTCAGCGCGCGGTAATCGAGCGCGCCGGGTGCGTGGCTCACCGCCACATCGGCATCGGAAAAACGCCGCCCATCCCGATAGGCTTCGAAAATCTCGCCGATGCCGATCATGCCGAAGGGGGCGCATTCCGCCGCTCTGAGCGCTCCCATGCTGGCGGCGCCGAAAACGGTGACGCCGCTCGACAGTGCAAACAGGATTTCCTTGTGCCAGACGGCGGCGCAATCGCCATAGAGCCCGTCGATCAGTCCGATTGTCCCGACGCCTTGCCGGACCGCATCGAAAATATCGCCGCAGGCGGCCGGACCGCGAAGATCGAGACCGGATATGTGCTCGGCTGCGATGCCGTGGATGGACGGCCCTGCAAAAACCACCGGCTTCATCCGAGGCCTCCGACGGTCAGCAGGTGATCGAGAGTGCGTTGCGAGATGTGTTGCAGGCCGCCGCCGGCCGGAGCAAGGCCGCTTGCCAAAACCCGCACCACATGCAGGCCGGATACCTCCGTTTCCAGCGGAAAGACATAGATATCCTCGATGCCGCCGGCGAACAGGTGTGTCGCAAGCTGACGCCATGGCGGCGAAGACGCGGCGTCATGTATAAAATCGAGATTGGCCGGCACCCTTTCCATCGGCTGCACGCCGGCGGCCGAAGACCCGGCCGCAACCATATCCCGCTGGTAGCGGAGAGGAGAAAGATCGTCCCTCGCGCCGCTGATATCGGTCAATCGCGACTGGATCGCCTCTAGCAAGGCTGCAATCGCAGCGCCATGGATATCGGGCCGGCAGGCAGCGCCCGCGGCGCTGCGGGTGGCTGGCCCGTCCTGCGCCTGAAGCGACCGGGGCAGGCTCGCCATCATAACCGGCACGCCAAGCCCATTCGTCAGGTCGAAGAAGGACGGCGGCAGGCCGATATCCGAAAGGTGCTGAACGAGACCGTCGAAGGAAGGATCGACGCCCGCTGGAATGAGGACCGGTCGCGGTGCGATGGCGCGCGTCTCGAAAGTGTCGACGAGAAGGCAGGCATCGTTTTCAATAAGTTCGAGCAGGGCATGGAGGACCGCATGGTCATGGTCGAACCCCGCCGCGAGCCCTTGGGAACTCATGCGGAAGGCCTGCCGGTCCCATGGGAAATCCACCCGGAAATCCATGCCGACAAGTTCGTAAGGCGCAAAAACCTGCCCCTGCCGGCGAATGGATGTGCCCTTCACCCAGGCACGTTCTTTTCGCGGATCGAGCGCGTCCGGATCGACCCTGCCAACGGTTTCGAAGGGAATGAGAGGAACCCCTTTGTCCCGCATCTCCTGAACGGAGCTGACGGCGGCGATATGTTTACGGGTTTCTTCGGCGACCGCGCCTTCGATCGCCTCCATGATCGCCGATAGCCGGGCCTGTTCCGCGACAAGCCCCTTGCCCTGCGAGACCGACAGCCCGCGCGAATTGGGCCGGGCTGCGAACCAGACGGGAATGCCGATAATATCGAGGCCGGTCACGTCGCCGACACGGGTAATCCCGAACCGCCGAAGCAGTCCGGGATCGAAGAACGAAGCGTCGACATGCCTTGAAGCCGCTGTCGCTGATATGGGAGCATCGGCGCCGGTCAAGGCTGCGCGACCGCGATCAGGGCGCCGTGTTGCTGTCGTCGGCAAGGATGGCGTCGAACAGCTCGCCGGTGACGGAGCCGGCCGGGCCGACAGCCTTCAGGGCGGCTTCGATCGGCGCCTGTACCATGCGGTTGAAATCCCAGCCGGCGTCGTTCACTTCGCCGATGAAGGCGAAATCGGCTTCGGAAACCACGGCACCGCCGGAGACGAGGGCTTCGATGCCCTGAATCTGAACCTGGTCCAGTTCCGCTTCCGGCTGGCCGTTCTGGCGAACGAGCATCGACTTTGCGGCGGCTGCCACGCGGGCATAACCATCCACGCCGGGATGGCTGGCTTCATAGGCGGCAATCGTCTCATGCGACACGGACGCAACCCTGAGCGGCGCCGTGCGAATGAAGAGAACGCCGAAACCCTTTTTTCCGACAATGAAGAAATGCGAGGACATAGTATCTCCTATTTGATCCCAGCTAATCGAAGTGCGTGATAGAATTTTTCATTCGCTATCGGGTCTCGGTCTGGAGACAGGCTGCTGATCTCCCTCGCCGTCATACCCGGATAGTTTTCCTGAAGCCTGTTGCCGGATTCCCGGGCGGAGGCCAGATCGCCATGCAGCGCGTGGCTTGCGGTGAGGACGCGCAGCGCAGGCTCGTCATTTTCCATCCGCCCGCACAGTTCCACCGCCGTGCCGTAATCCTCGCGCTTGAAAGCGATGCTGGCGCCGGCCCACCAGTAGATGTCGGGCGCCAGCGGATTGAGGTCGATGGCCTGCTGAAACTTCTCCCAGGCGATTTCCGCATCGCCGAAATGAGCGAGCGCATCGGCATGCTGGAGCAGGAGGTCGGCCGAATTGGGCGCCAGCGCCTCCGCCTCGAAGAATTTTTCGGCGGAGATGTCGAAGTCCCGCTGGTAGAGCGCCACCACCGCGCACATCCAGTGGCCCACCCCGAGGGCGGGGTCGATCTCGACGGAAGAATCGGCCTCCGCCTTGGCGCGGTGCAGGAGATGGGGGTCGTTGCCGCCCAGCATCAGCCATTCCAGTTGCAGGCTCTGTGCAACGCGGGCGCGGGCAACCGCCATGCTGTGGTCGAGATCGACGGCCTTGCGGAACATCGAACGGGCTCTTCTGAGAAGCGGCAGATCGCATTTGCCACGCAGAAGCTGCTGGCCTTCCAGCAATTGCCGGTAGGCCTCGCCGCTATGGTTGCGGTCGGGCTCCACCTGAAGTCGCTCGATTTCGCGGGCAAGCGCTGCGGCCACCTGTTTGGAGAGCAGCCGGAAGGCGGCGTGGATATGCCGTTCGGTCAGGACCGCTTCCAGTGACCAGACGATTTCACCGCTTGCATCCTCGATCAGCGCGACCGACATGCGGGTTTCGTCGAACACGGTCGAAATGATGCGGTAATCCGCCCGCAGCATGGCATAGCCGTCATCGGCCCGGTCATGCGCCAGCGCAAAGGTGCTGTGCGGCGAAAGGACGGTGAAGGTGCGGTATCGGACAAGGCTGTTGGCGACATCCTCAACGAAGGCATGCATGACCGGCGAGACCGGCTGCCCGTCGACCCGTGCCGGGCGGACGAATGCGACACGCGGTTTTGCCATTGATTTTCGGCGACTGCCTTCTTCCGGCTCGGCGGGGGCCGTTATCGTGGCGGCCAGACTTTGTATTCTCCGCCTCAGCGCCACGGTTTCCGCTTCCGGCGAACGACCCTCCTGACGAAGCTGCTCCATCAGAAGCTGGTACATGCCCTCGCAGGCGCTGATATTTCCAACCCGCGCATAGGCCGCCATGGCGGCGCGGTAGGTTTCTTCGCGCTCCGATTCGATCTTGCAGGCGCATTCGGCAAGTCTGGCGATGTCGTTCGAGCTGGCGCGACCGAACCGCGTCAATTCCTCCAGAAGCTGGGTGTAGCTCGAAAAGAACAGGTCCCTGAGACGGCGGCGCTCCGAAAGCAGCCAGAGATAAAGATGGTCCTGCCCGGCCTCCAGCCCCTCCAGCAACTCGCCGCCGAATTCGAGCAGCGCATTGAGCCGCCGCATCGGGTCTTCGGCTCTTGCGCCGGCAAGGAAGATGGCAAGGTCAGTGCGCTGCGCCAGCTTGCCGGCCTTCAGGTCGTTTCCTTCGGTCAGAAGGATGGCATCGTCCTCATTGGGCAGTTTCTGCAGGCGGAGAATGAGCTGCCGCAAATTGCCGAGAGCCCTTTTCTGCTCGACATTTTCCCATAAAAGCGATGCGGCATGCTGGCGGGAAAGGGACTGGTTCGGCGCAAGGATGAGGGCGGCGGTAAGGGCGAAGCCCTTGGACGGAAAAAATGCCTCCCGCACCGCGTCACAGCGCGGGGTGCCAAAAAGCCGGATCGGTATCAGTTCAGCGTTCCCAGCCACTTTCGTCCCCTCATGAATCATCATCTAACAACGTGTCCGGGAAATTGAAAGTCATCATAGCGTTCCATTTGACGCTGGTGTGACGCGGCCTGCCTATTGTCGCAGACAGAAGCATGAATGACGGGTGGAAAACAGCGGACATGCGACGGGCAGGCATCGGGAATTTTCGACAGTGATAGCGTTTAACGGAAGCTACATGGCCTTCGAGCCGCGTATCGAGCCTTACCAGCGTGCCGACGATGTCGGATATGCGGTCAGTGAATTCATGTGGTTCAAGGGCCGTCCGTTCTATCCGGTCTCGGCGCTGGTCCATGCGAAGGTTGCGCATGCCAGGCTGTCGGCGGAAAAGGGCGACGATGAGGACGAGGATAATCTCGATATTCTCTTTCGTATGCCGCTGGTGGCGGGCGGGCACTTTTTCGAGATCGTGCTGCGTTCGAATGAGGGGACGTCCTACGGCGGCTGGGTGTGGGGAGAAGAACTGGAAATCCTGAATGAATTCGTCAACGGCTATCGCGTTCTGGCGGGGAAGTTCGACGACAGGCTCATCCGGTTCGAATATTCCAGGCGGTTTCAGCGTTACCGGACGATCGAGCCGCTGCCGGTGGAAAAATCCGTCTTCCTGATCCAGCGGGAGGCAAAACCTTATGCGGGCAGGCGTGGTCTGCCGGGAGTTCCGGTGGCCTGATCGCGGGGGGTGCCCTTTGGGACAACGGGCGGAAGGCATGGATGCGCGTATTGCGGCATGTCCGGTAAAGCGCGGCTTTATCGGAAGTCACCCGGGAATATTTTTATTTTTATTGTGTGGAACATTATGATGCCCAATAGAGGTAAAGTGCGTAACAGGGGGATGTCATCGCAGCTTGTGGCGGTGAATTGCGTTTCCGGCGACGATACGCTTTCCGATGCGGAGAGCGTTGAGGAGGAGCCGCGCCCGCTTCTGCGCAGCGACAGGCTCTATGTTGTCAGTGAGCCCGTTTCCCAGACATTGCCCGCATCCGCGGTCGGCGATGATCGAGCCGGAAAAGAGGCGTCGGGCAGGACCGAGATTAGAAACAGGGTTGTCGATGCCGATATCAGGGCCGCAAAATGGGCCTGGGCGATATTGGCCATTGCGCATTGCTGGCTGATTTATTTCATGGTTCACAATCTCGGTTAGCGCCTCCCGCCGGAAGACATCCGGTTTCAACCCGCTGGCGCGCAAGCCCATCGCCGCTATTTGCGGCCATTTTGCCGTTTGAGCGGACCCGAGTGTCCATAACCTGACCTTCCGACAGTCTCCCGCGCACTTCTTCATGCTGCCGCCTGTCCAGCCGCGAAGGCCAGCTCTCCCTGCTGTTTGCCTGTGGAAATGTCATAAAGCTGTAAATGAAGAAACTTAATTGAGTGATCGGTTTCAACGGAAACGGATCACCATGTCCCGGTCGCTTTTTACCGACACGGCGGCCGCCTCGGACTTTCTTACGACATCGCATCGCCCGGGATAGGCGACGTCAATATCGACCGCCCGGACCTGTTTGAAGTGGCGTCGCATGTGCGGCACCCGAACTCCCATGACCTTTCTAGCCCTGGAGATGACGAAGTGAGCAATCTTATAGGTACCGGCTTCAACGCCGGCTCGGATGATGGCGAACTGGCCACCCTCGAAAGCGATCTGCGCGCGCTTGCCGAAATTGGCTGCGATACCGTGGAAATCGCCGCAACAAGCCTCGACATGATCGCCGGCGGCCGGATAATCGAAGAGCGCGCCGACCGTTTCGTGTCGCTCGCAAAGCAGTTCGACTTCCGCTACACCGTGCACGGTCTCGTCTCTTCGAATTTCATGGATCCGGTGACATGCCGTTACCAGATCGATGCGGCCAAGGCGCTTGCCGTTCTATGCGAGCGTATTGGCGCGGGCATTCTCGTCCAGCATAGCGGCGCACTGCGTGCCGACCAGATCGCCGAACGGGCCGATGCCGACAGCCGCGAGCGGGAAGCGCTTTTCGAACTGGCGGAATTCTGCCGGCCCTATGGCGTGCGCATCGCCCTTGAGAATATCTTCTCCACCGAACCCGGCCAATATCGCCAGACACCGGCCGAGGTGGCAGCGACCGTGAAGGCTGTCGGTCACGACAATCTCGTTGCGCTGATCGACTTCAGCCATGCCTATCTCGAATCCACCTATCGTGGTCTCGATTTCCGCGATGAGCTTCGCGCCATGGCGCCGGTTGCCGGCCATCTGCATGTGCACGATTCCTTCGGCCGCCCGCAGGGCTTCTATCAGCCGTATTTTCCGCAGGAAAACACAGCACTCGGCATCGGCGATCTGCACATGCCGCTCGGCTGGGGCGATATCGACTGGCAGGACATCTTCTCGGAACTTTCTTTCCTGCCCGATACCGTGCTGATGATGGAAATCGGCCGCCGTTATCGCGCCGAGCAGCCGGCAAGCCTCGAAACGGCGCGGCATCTGATTTCGCTGAATAGCGCCCGCACCCAGCTCGCGGCCGAGTGATTGGCCTGAACGAGGCGTAAGCCGAGAGGCTGATGTTTGAAACACCGGCAGTCCCGATGCGACTGCCGGTGTTTTAATTCATGCGGCCCAGTCGGAGAGCGAATAGGCCCTGATGTAATCGATCATCATCTGCGAGCCGTCGCTGAAATCAGCGTCCGATGGCGTTCCTGCCGTGCCGCCAACGGCAAGGTTGACGACCATATACATGGGGTCATGCATATCATCAGGCGTATCCGTCTGCGCCACGGCGACATCGTCGAAATACCAGGTTATGTGCTCGGCATCCCACAACAGACCGTAAGTGTGGAACCCTTCGGTGCTCGGCACGCTGACATTGTTGATGACTGAGGTCTGTTCACCGGTGGCGTTGGAATGGGCGGACATGATGAGCGTATTGGGGTTCTGACCGCGCATTTCGATGACATCGAGTTCCGGCGGCCAGGAGCCGTCTTCGGGCAGGAGCCAGAAGGCAGGCCAGGCGCCCCGGTCGGTCGGCATATCGGCGCGGATTTCGAAATAACCATAGGTCTGGCTGAAGGAGGAATAGGTGTTCAGCATCCCCGAGGTATAATCATAACCTTCGACCTCGTCGGCAATCGACTGCGGGGTCTCCTCGGCGGTAATGGTCAGGACACCGTTTTCGACGCTGAAAGGGTTGACCTCCGATGTGCCGGCATAGGCGGGATTGATATACCATTGCGCCTCGCCATTCGTCGTCAGCGAGCTTCCCTTTTCCGGCGCCCACCAATATTTGGCGTCCCAGGTGCCCTGATCGCCGCTGCGCAACGAGAGCGTATCGAATTCATCGGCAAAGGTCTGGGTAAGGGACGATCGGTCGAGGCTGAGTTCGAACTGGTCGGCCTGAAGGTCGTCTATGGTCGTTCCAGCAAGAACGATGGCCTCGCCATTGGAAAAATTGAGCCACAGGTCGCTGCCTTGCTGCGTGGCGCTGCCGACAAGCTGATCGAAAGATGTGATGCCGTAACCATTGAGCCGGATCGTGTCATTGGCGCTGAAATCCGTGATGAGATCGGTGCCGTTGCCGCTGGTGAAAACAAAGGTGTCGGCCCCGCCGCCACCGATCAGCACATCGTTGCCAGCCCCGCCATCGATCGTCTGGCTGCCCGACCCGCCGGTGATGATATTGTCGAGCGAATTGCCGAAGGCATAACGCCCGTCACCCGTCACACGCAGATTCTCGAAATTGTCGGGCAGGGTGTAACTCATCCAGGTATCGATGGTATCGATACCTTCCCCGGCATTTTCGGCGGCGCGATTGATGCTGGAATAGAGATAATAAATATCGTCGCCCGTGCCGCCCGCCATGGTCACGTTGACGGAACTGTCGCCCCACATGGAATCATTGCCTGCGGTGCCGGTGAGCAGCGGGCCGGAACCCGTGGCGGAGAAAAATCCCGTGGAACTGCCGCTGTAATAGAGTGTGTCTCCAAGCGCATTCACTACTGTCCGGGCCATGAACCGTCTCCTGTCCGTTAGCGTTGCTGTCTCACTCCTCCTGCTGCACACCCTAACAGGGCAAAAAGCCTCCTGTTAGGCCGAAATATGAGGGGTATGTTCCGTTGCGGTTGCATTCAGCTGTTGAACGGGCGCGTTGTCATGACCCGCTTCCGCCTGTTACATATTCGTTTTTGAACCGGCCCAGCGCGGTCTTGCGGTGCCCCTGCGGGCGATGGCAGGATTGGGGCGGATCGCAGATATGTCGCGGGGCATATCGGGAATGGAGTGTCAGGATTGAGCGTAGCCTTTACCAAGGAAGACAGTGCGGAAACCGCAGCCGAAACCGTTCTGCCGGATCGGGTAATCTCGCGTCATCCCAATCTGGTAACGCAGTCCGGGCTGAAGGCGCTGGAAGAGCAGTTGCGTCTGGCGCGCGAAGCCTGTGAGGCGGCCAATGCCATTGAAGACATCAATGAAAGGCGACGCATTTCCGCCAGCCCGCTACGCGATCTGCGATATTTTTCCGAGCGGGTCCGTACCGCGCAGTTGATGCCTGATCCGCCAGCGGATGGCGTCGTCGCCTTCGGCAGCCTGGTGACGTTCAGCCGCGATGACGGGCGAACGCAACGGTTCCGGATCGTCGGCGAAGATGAGGCCGATCCCGCTGCGGGAACGATGTCCTATGTTTCCCCGGTTGCAAGGGTGCTGATGGGAAAAGCGGCCGGCGATCTCGTCAGTTTGGGCGGGAGGGAGATCGAGATCCTCGACGTCGCCTGAAGCGTTCGGTCAGAACATAGGCGGACTTAGACCCGGCCTGTTTCCGATGAGGCTTCCTTCTTCCCGGTTGCGCGCATTGTCTGCCGTTCCCAGCATCCGCATCATTGTGTTTCTCAGGAAAAGCCTGAAGTCCAGATCAATGGCGGCATAGGCAAGCGCAAGTCCCACATGGGCCATGAAGACGGGGTTGAAATTCAGCTCTTCAAATTGATAGCCGATAATGACGCCGATTGCCGAATAGGCGAAAAAGCCGATTTTCCGTTTCCGGAAAATTGCATAGAAAAGCGCGAAGGCGCTCATGATGCAAAATCCCAACCCGGAAGCATAGGCGGTGGCCATAAAACCATTATGTGGCGTGCCGATCCTCGATATCTGCGCAAGCTCTTCGTATCGTGCGGTAAATCCTATGCCCAAGGGATGCTGGAACATGACCTGAAAACCGCCGGTGATCGTCTCCCACCGCTCATGCAAGTTGTTGCTGCTATTGCTGTCCTCCAGAAAACGTTTCGAAAAGACCTGTTCCGCAAAATCGAAAGCGCCGAGCGGCAAAACGGCGGCGATGACGAGGGCGCACAAGGCAAAACCGAAATAGGTGCTGAGCAGCATTTTAATCGAAAAATTCCGGACGTAGAAATAGAGCCCGATGGCGAGGACGGCAAACACCCCCGAGCGGTTAAGCGTAAGGGTAAAGCTGGCGAAATACACGAGCAGAAACACGGCAAACAGCGCGGGGCGCTTGTGGCGTTCGGCGACATAGGCCGCCGCCGCTCCGGCCAGCGCGAAGACCGGTCCAGCCGTGTTGCCGACGGGCCAGATGCCGCCTGCCTTTTCGACGCGCAAAAGCAGCGGGGTTATCTCACCTTTCGCCGCAAGCTCCAGCACGCCCGCCTCATCGAACATGAAGGACAATCCGAGGGAGGCGAGCTGGTCATGGATGACGATGTCCAGGAAAAGCAGGATCGTCACCGCTAAGAAGCCCGCAAATATGCCCCAGCAGAACAGTTCGAGCAGGTTTTCCTTGAACAGCAGATAGGCAAAGAACAGAAAATAGACCGCATAAAAATAGGTCATTGCTGTTGTATAAAACTCGCCATCGCCGCGCGCGTCGGCAAAGAGCGTCGTGAGAACAAACAGCACCGTGAGCGGGAGAAGATAAAACAGGATAATCGATGGCGTCAGGCAGCGAATGTAAAGCAGCGCGATGACGGGCAGCGTCATCAGCACCAGCATGTCGGTAATATTGAGGAAACGCAGGCCAATATTGCTGGTCGCCACATTGCATTGAATGAAGAAACCAATGGCGAAAACGAATGTCGCGAGAAAGATGCCGGGGATATTGATTGTCTTTGAAGGGTAAAGCGGCATTGCCAAAACAAAACCCGGTATAGCGGGCTGGTGCGATGCCGCATGATTTGCTGGTTTTTTCATCCGCGGTTTCTATCTTTTGTGGGCGGATTTCGACTGTCCATAGGACAGCGCTACCGCGCGGCAATCAATATAATATGACGTCCATTATTGGGCTCGATGACGTCGCCGCGCAAGATATTTTATCGTTTCGTCATTAAATCAGATTGCCTTTCGGCAAATCCCCTTCGACCGCGATGATGCGCTGAATGTGAACTGGTTCATTCGAGGTGGGCGCGCTGATACCGAATGCCGGAAAGATTCGCAGATAGAAATTATACCCCGCCGGGTTGATATCGTGGTCTATGGCGATCCCGTTGGCGATCGCCCACATCCAGCCGCTATTGCCGGCGACGTTGGCACCTCCGAATTGTAGGGCGGAGCAAACGATTGTCCGGACTGCGCCACCGCTTTTCACAACCAGCGTGATGTAGGGCAGACGCTGCCTCTCGTTGTTTTTATAAAGCACGGCGAAGGAAACGGTCTTGCCGATCATCGCTGCGGCCTCCGCATTGCGGAAATAGCGTGTGAGCCCGGCCGTCTGGCTACCATTGGCATAGAGCGCGAGGCTGCTGGTGAAGAATGGGGAAAAAATGATGTCGGCGATTTTCGTGGCGGAACCCGGCGCGACTGGACTCCAGCCCGCCGGAACGGAACCAGTCCAATCGGTAAAATCGCCATTGCCGATAAGATTGGCGGCAGGCAGCTTTGGCCAGCAAGGCGTCTGGAAGCCATTATCGCGTGCCGATCCCAGATAGGAATCGAACAGGGTCCGGGCAATCAGTCGGGAGCCCGTCTCGTTCGGGTGAACATTGTCCCGATAAAGGGCGGTGTCCTTGCCCTTCGCCAGAAATGCGGCATGCGTATCCACCAACGTTAGGTTCGGATGGGATCGGGCCAGGTCGAGGATTGCCTGATAGACTTTGTCGTAACCCGTCCCATCCCGCCACGGGTTCTGCGTGGTGACGAGTTGCGGAGCATTTGGCCACTGCCATTCGGTCATTCCCAGCGGTCCGAGCAGGGTGGACCGTCCGGAGCTTAAAATGCCGCCGGGCGCTTCGAAGGTCTGCATATTGTGGCCATGATGCATGATGCAGAGATCGGGGCGGGGAATCTTCAGCGCCGCTGCGCGCTGTTCCGCAAGCATGTAACCCGCCATGCCGCCGGGCAGCGTCGCAAGATAAAGCGTCAGCGTCGCTCCTTTGCCTGCGCGCAGCGTGACCGGGGGCGCATAGGTTTTTGGCCCGGTGGCGGCGCTCGTCTCCCATTCCGCCCAACGGTATAACACAACAGTCGTATCGTGCAGATCGCCGAGCATCATCGCAAATTGCTGAAATGGTCCGGCTTCGGCATGGGCGGTGCTGTCGCCGTTCACGAAGATCGTGGCATTCTGCCCGGCCGCCAGACGGGCCCGCAGTGGCGAGAACGCGGTCAGGGAAAAACCGATGTCACCCATGTTTCGGGGACGTATGCCGAGCGTTAAGCCGATCATGCGACCACCTCTTCCGTTCGCGCCGTATATATGCATATGTTGTGTTCGGGTGGTGTCATCGTTCGTTCTCCTGGTCTGACCTCAGAATAGTTCCGCCATGAGGACCGGGGAAAAAATGCCGGGAGCGAAACAGAAAACAGCGCATGAAAACGAGCGTCATGAATTTTTCTTCGATCTCGCTTGAAATGTAAAAATAGAATATTATTCTAATTATTATTGTTATTATCGAATTTTATTACGAATAAAGGTTTTGATGCTGGTGTTTTTATCTAGCGACACGCTTTTCCACGCGGCTTCCGGTGAAGATATTCCTGTCGCTTTCGGGCAGGTTCGTTGTTTTTGCCGGCCGGCTGTTCATGCCCGCAATCACAGACAGATGTATCGTGGGCCCTCTCATCCGGCAGAGGAGATGCCATGACATCCGCTCTTTTCGTCAGCCATACCGGAGAGAAGGGCGGCGCCGAACTTTTTCTGACGGACCTCGTCAAGGCGGGCCCACACTCCTGGCGTGCCTGTTTTCTCAGTGGCGGTGCGGCCGCAGATGATCTCGTTGATGCGGGGCGAGCTCCGATCATGCTGTCCGCCGGAGAAAAAATGCTGTCGATCCGCCGCAATGCGTCGTTCGGCGCCCTGTTGCGCGGAGCGGCCGACGTGATGGCGGTCGCCTGGCAATTGAGCCGGGAGGCGAGGCGCTATGATGTGATCTGCGCCAACTCGCAAAAGGCGCTTTTTGTCTGTGCCTTGGCCGCGAAGCTCAGCCGTCGGCCGCTTGTCTGGATTTTGCACGACATCGTCACCGATCCGGCTTTCAGCGCCACCAACCGCCGCGCCTCGCTGGCATTTGCGCGCCTTTTCGCCAGGCTGGTGGCTGTCAATTCCGAAGAGACGGGTCGGGCTTTCATCGAGGCCGGCGGCGAGGCGGATAAGGTTCGCATCGTTTACAATGGCTTCGACCCTGCGAAAGCAAGGCTTTACGAGCCTGGCGCCGCCGCGCGGCTGCGTGCGGAACTGGGCCTTGGTCCGCAACCGCTTGTCGGCCTTTTTGGCCGGCTGAGCGAATGGAAGGGACAGCATGTGTTTCTGGACGCGATTGCGGCGATGGAGGGCGTGCAGGCGGTCATCGTCGGCGGTGCGCTTTTCGGGCAGGAGGCCTATGAGACGCGCATCCGCGAACAGGCGTCCCGTCTCGGTCTCGACGGTCGCGTCCGCTTTCTCGGTTTCCGCCCGGATGTGCCGGAACTGATGGCGGCGATGGATGTGGTTGCTCATACTTCGATTGTTGCCGAGCCCTTCGGCCGGGTGGTGGTGGAGGCCATGATGTGCGGTCGTCCTGTTGTCGCCACGCGCGGCGGCGGTGTTACCGAAATCATCCGTGACGGCGAAACCGGCCTTCTCGTGCCGCCGGGGGATGCATCGGCGCTGGCGGCGGCGATCGGCTTTGTCCTGTCGCAACCGGCTCTGGCGGAAAGGCTGGCGCAAAAGGGGCGGGAGGATGTGAGCCAGCGTTTCTCGCTGGAGGAAACCTGCCGCTCCGTTTCCGCGCTGCTGACGGAGGCGGCGTGAGGTTTCGCCCGGCGATCGACAGGAACAGGCAATGCCGGCAGGCGGAAGGGCCAGGATGCGCATTCTCGTAAACATGCCGAGCCAATATGGCGGCAAGGCCTCGGGTGTGGCCCGCGTGACCTTCAGCCTGCTGGAGCGGCTGCTGGAACAGACGGGTGACGACTATGTTCTGCGCTCTCCCTGGGCGCGGGCGCAACTGCCTGAAAACCTGCGCGACAGCCGGCTGCAGCTCATCGAGACTCCACGGCCGCGCGTCATGGTTTTCGATGTGGTGCGTCAGGCCGCGATGCTGCCCGCGCTCTGCCGCCGGCACGGTATCGATGTGCTGTTTAATGTCGATCCTTTCGGAAGTCCCCTCGGCGGCAAACGGCGTCTCACCCTTGTTCATGATCTTTATTTCAAAACCATTCCCGAACAGATCGGCTGGCGGGCGACCCTGACGACCGATTTCATCTTCAAGCTGATGATGGCCGGTTCGGATCGGGTCATCTGCGTATCCGAAGCGACGCGGAAGGATCTGGGGCGTTTCTATCCAGCCGCTGTCGATAAGAGCATCACCATTCATTCCGACAGCACGTTGAATGTCGATCCCGGGGCTTTCGACACGGTGCCGCCTGTTCCCGGACGCTACATACTGGCGGTGGGAAACGCGACGTCCAATAAGAATTTCGCTCTCCTGGGCAAAGCCTTTGCCATACTCGGTAAAAAATGGCCGGATTTGTGCATCGTGCATGTTGGCCGCGACGAGGCGGAGGAAATCGCCGGTGCGCTGGACGATCCGGAGCTGCAGGCCCGGCTGATCCGGCTTTCCGGCATAGATGACCGGCAACTGGCCGAACTTTACCGTCACGCAGCCTGCCTTTGCGTCCCCTCCACCTATGAAGGCTTCTGCCTGCCGGTGCTGGAAGCGCAGCAGCTTGGATGCCCGGTCGTCTGCTCCAATCGTTCCGCAACACCGGAGATTGCCGGCGAAGGCGCCCTGACTTTCGATCCGGCGGATGCTCAAAGCCTTGTCGACACGCTTGAGCGACTTTTGGACAATCCGGAACTGGCAGAAAATCTCCGCCAGGCGGGTTATGAAAACCGCAAATTATATTCGTGGGAGAAGGCGGCGGAGAGCTACGCGCGGCTTTTCAAGCAAGGAGCCGCAGCCTGAGGAGGGACGCTGTCGTCACGGTCAGGCGGTTTTGCATACGTCCGCATAGAGCTTTTCATAGGCCGCAATGACCCCTTCAGGCTCAACGCCCTGGCGAATTCGCTCCCGGGTTTCAGGTGTTTCCGCAAGCATGGCGGGATTGCGCATCGCTTCTGCCATGCGCGCGGCCAGTTCGGCGGCATTGCCCGGGGCGAACAGGCGTTCCCGTCTGTCCGCGCCGATCTGTTCGGCAACACCCGCAAGATTTGCGCCGATGACGGGTACGCCGCGCAGAATGGCTTCAGCAACGGTGCGGCCGAAGGCCTCTGGCCATAAGGGCGGTACGATGAGGCAATCTATGCCGGCGAAGAAACGATCGGCTTCCACATAGCCCGGAAATTCGACCGGCATGCCGGCTGCCTTTTGCTGATAGGCCTCGATACCGTCCGGCGCGCGGCCTGCCATGACAGCCCGCCAGCCCTGCGGCGGCAAAAGCCGCAACGCTTCGATCAGCAAGTCAGCCCCTTTCGCTGCTTCGATGCGGCCCAGATAGCCGAAAACCAGCGGCTCGCCGGGCGTGCGGGGAATGTGCGGTTCTGGCGAATCTGGCGGTGAGATGGCGTTCCAGATTACCGTGCGGCGGTTTTCGGGAACATGGGTGAAAAAGCCGGCACGCACATGGCGTTCGACGATATCGCGACCAACGCCGGCGACAGCATCGACTGCGCATTGGCAACGCCGGTGGAGATAGGAAAAGGCACGGCATTTTTTGCTGCTGCCATCGCAGATATGCCCGTCATGAAACAGGGAGCCATTGGTGCATATGCTCGTGAAATCATGCAGCGAATGAACCAGCGGAACGCCGCGCTTGCGGATCATCGGCCAGATCAGCGGCGTCAGTTCCGATAGCGAATGGGTATTGACCACGTCCGGCCGGAAATCATCGATGACACGCGCAAGCCGGCGAACGAGGCGCGGATCCAGTTGCACGGCGATCTTATAATATTTTCGCTTCCATTCCGGCTGTTGCCCCCAGTCGCCGATAAAGAACGGCGTGGTATGCCCCAGACGGTGAATGGTGAAACCATCGCGTTGTTCCGCTGCCTGCTCGTCACGCGAGATGGCGGCCACTGCGACCGTGTGCCCCTTATCGGCAAGTCCACGCGCAAGGTCTTCCACGAATATTTCCGCACCGCCCACCCGATCCGGAGAAAACAGCGAGGTTACTTGCAATATCCGCATGCTCAAATTCCTGCGTCTTTAAGATCACGAAACCTGTTTTGCATTCGTAAAATCCGTTATTGCAGACGAAGCGGCGTTTTTACTGTCTGTCCTGAATGGTCCGGCGCCGGCATTGCAGCGTCTTCTGGAAATTGTCTCCGCCGTTTGCGGCCTTCCCGCTCCATTCCGGGCGGGTTTAGGCAAAGCGTGACGACCGGGGCGAGGAAAACGGCATAGGCCATGGCAAAGCCCGGAATCTGCAGCGAAAAATCAAGTGTCGAATGCAGCAGGACGAGCAGCAGCGCGGCAAGGCCGAGATGAGAGGCATAACGATAATTTCTGCGTTTCAGTGCCCCGCGAATGAAAATCACCAGTTGGATGAGCACAAAAAAAGCGAGGTAAAACGGGAAGGCCGCACCGAGTGTCAGCAATCCCTCCGCGTAGACGTTGTGGGCGTGGGTGACGACGGCGTCCACCCCGCATCGCGCCACATGATAGGGCGCATAGATTTCCGTAAAGCTCGCGAGGCCCGACCCCTGCGGCCAATTGTCGGCGATGGCGCGGGCGATGCCCGGCATGTAGCAGAAGCGCATATCGTCTTCCAAACGCGTTTCCATGCGAAGCGCCACCCGGTTGGCGAAAAGCGCGAAGAGGGCGATAGCGATTGCGATCAGGAGCGCGGCACGACGTCTCGTTCCACGTTGCCTGCGCCGATTGGAGGCTCCATTGCGGCCGGTTCTGGCGGGGGAGTTGAACACAATCAGCAGGATCAGCAAAATCAGCGCGGCGAGGCTTGAGCCGATCCCCGCACGCGATCCCGTCAGCATCAATGCGATGAAACAAAAGCCCGCGAGGACGCCGAGAAAAGCGGCCCTGCGGATGAGCTGTTTCTGCTCCGCCGGCACGGTGAGGCGATTTGCCACGAGCGCCTTTACTCTCGCCCAATCCGGAGCGAGGAGGCTTTTGTGTAACAATGCGGCGAGCGTGAGAAGGATGAGACCGAAGAAGGTCGCGGCGGTATTGCGGTTGACAAAAAGGCCGGTAAGGCTGCCGAGGTAGAAGCGCTTCTGGATGAAGCCGAGAGCCTCGGGGAAAAGCACGAATTGCACGATGGAAAACAGCGCGAGCCAGCCACCGGCAATTGCGAACCATCGCAGCGTCTTTGCCGCACGCTCGTCGCTATCGAAAAGTACGAGGCCGGTCATGAAGGCGCCGAAGGGCAGGGCGGCGCTCAAGAGGCCGAGCCGGTCATCCGCAGGTGTCAGTGAGATTGTGGCGGCTGGCGCAGTCTGCATGAACATGGCGGCGGTAGACCATGCCGGATTGGCGCGCGTGATGCCGGGCATGGAGGATGCCTGCAACAGTACCTGAACGATGAGCGCTCCCAATAAAAGGCAGGCTGCCGCGAATACCTTGCCCGCACCGGCCTTCGGAGGTCCGAACAGGAGGATCGATGGCACCAGCAGGAGATAGATCGCCGCCGTGACGACGATGCGACTTTCGATTTCCGTTGCGCCCCTATTGAGAAGCGCCAGCAGAAATATTGCCCAGAATGCGACTATTGCGACCGGCCGGGCATAGTCCCGAACCGCCACCAGTGGGGGCTGCGAGGAGGAGAGCGGTTCTGATCGGGCTTCGGTAAGCGACATATCTTTGGGCTTTGTCAGAATTGTTTGTGGTGGCTATGCCGCGAATATCGACGAGGCTCAGCCGTTTCATCGTTTCAGATCATGACAGCGGCGCGGAGCGTTTTGTGTCTGCCGGCGGTGGCTTTGGGCAGACTTCCGCCAGGGTCCATCGCAGGATTTCTCCCTGCCTGCCGCAGACGACGGCCGTATCCGCCTCGCGGGCAACCTCGGCCTCGGGCAAGGTGTTCTTCGGAAATTGCTGCCACATCACGAAACGCCCACGGATCAGATTGGCATCGGCAGGCCCATAGAGCTGGGAGAAGTTCATCAGCACGGCGACTTCCATGGGCGAGGCGTTGCGCAGCGAGCGAACCATGGCAAGACGCAGCCAGACGTCGCCATTTGCGGGAAAACAAGAGAGCGAATGGCGAATAAAGGTTTCGGCAAAACCGAGACGCGCCGCGCCGGAATCGGATGTCGGATCGATGCCATTTGCATCGAGATCGGCCAGAACGAGCCTTAGTCCGGCCTTGACGATATCCGAACGGCAGATTTTTTCGGTAACGATGGGCTGAAGTTCAGGGACCGTTTCCGCAAGGAGATCTGGCGCGAGGCCATTATTGTCGTCGGCGATCCGCGCCAATGCGACAATATCGGAAAACCGCCGGCTTTGCGAAAACGCCTGCGCCGCGACGGACAGGACAAAGATGGAAATGACGAGGACCGGTACGACCGCGAGGATTTTCCGCAGGCGCATCACGCCATCACGCCTGGTCATGGTAATATCGTGTATAGCGCGAATGATAATATTCGCTCGAACCATAGGCGCGGTAAAGCTTCAGCTTTTCGGTGTCCACCTTGTTGAGGATGACGCCGAGGCACTTCTTGCGGATATGAACCTCATTCTCCACCGTGTTCCGCACTGCCCTGCGGGCGGTTTTGCCCCATTCGGTGACGAAGATGAAACCGTCTATCCGCCCCGCCATGGCGCGTGCATCGACCACCGGCCCCAGCGGGGGCAGGTCGACGATGATATAGTCGAAAGCAGTGCTCGCTTCGGCCAGGAGCTTGTGCATTTGCGCCGAGGTCAGCAGTTCCGAGGAATGAGGGACACGCTGTTTGACCACCGTGGGCAGGAAAGCGAGCCGCGTCTTTTCGTCACGAAGCAGCACCTCCTGCACGCTGCGGCCTTCCAGCAATACTTCGAGCAGGCCCTCGCTCGCGTGACGCGCCATGGCGCGCGTGGCGCCGGGATTGCGAATATCGGCATCCAGCAACAGGACCCGCGCACCCTGCCCGGCGAGCAACTGTGCCAGATTGATGGAGATCGTGGATTTCCCTTCGCTCGGCAAGGCTGAGACGACACCGACAATCCGCGCTCCGCTTTTGGCGGGAACGCCGAGATCAATGGCAAGCCTGGTGCTGCGCAGGGTTTCGGCGAAGGAGGAGAGCGGATGGTCGACCGCGTAGCGCGCAACGCTGGTGGGGCGCGTCAGGGCCGGATGGCCGCCTTCCTGATCTTCTATTACGGCCTTGTTCTGGATGAGCGGGGTATTGCCGAGGAATTCCAGCCCGAGAACATCGCGAACCTGTTCGCCAGTGCGGAAAAACCGGTCGCGGAATTCGCGGAACATGGCGATACCGCCGCCGGCTGCGGCGCCCATGACCATGAACAGGGCCAAAATCATGGTTTTGTTCGGCTTGCTCGGAATTCCAGGCGGCATCGCCTTGGAAATCACGCGCGCCTCCGTCACGGGGAAGGATTGCTGCTGCATCGCTTCCTGATATCGCTGCAGGAAGGTCTGGTACATGTTCTTGTAGGTTTCGGCCTCGCGCTGCAGTTCGCGCAGCTGAACCTGTGTCTCGCTGGCCGAGTTGCTGATGTCGGTCGCCTTGGCGACACTCTCGGCAAGCGACTTTTCCCTCGCTTCCGAGACTTCCAGATCGCTTTTGTAACTTTGCGCGATGCGGCTGATTTCCTGGAACATCAGCCGCCGGTATTCCTGCATTTCATTGCGCAGACGCACCGCCTGAACGTGGTTGCTGCCGAGCCTGCCGGTGATTTCCGCCTCGATCTTGGAAGCTTCGAGATATTTTTTGCGCAGGTCGTTGGCGACCGAGCTGTCGAGAATATCGGTAACGACCGCATCGACATCGTCGGTGGCGAGAATATGTTCGATGCGTTGCACCCGCGCCCGTGCCCTGGCGGTTTCCGACTGCGCCAAAATCAGCGCGCTGTTGGATTCCGCCAGCTGCTGGTCGGAGAGCAGGCTGTTATTGCCGGTCGAGATCAGATTATGTTCGGCGCGAAACTTCTGCACGGCCAGATCGGTTTCGAGCGCCCGCTGGCGCAACTCCGCAATACGGTCGGACAACCAGTCGCTGGCCCGTCTCGTCGCCTCGTATTTGGAATTCAGCTTGTCCACCAGATAGGCCGAGGCCACGGCGTTGACGATCTGCGCGGCGAGAACCGGCGATGTCGAATTATAGGTGAGTTCCAGCGCGTAGGTCCGGCCGATGCGCTTGACGCTGAGGTTGTTGAGCAGCCGGTCCGACAGCGATCTCTTCAGGGTTCCATTATCAACCACCGCCTCCTTTTTCGCTGGCGAGAACCATTGCGAAACGTTGACGAGCGAGCGGATGGTGCCGAATATCGAGCTTAGAAGCGATGCACGCGTTGCCCTGAATTCCTGGTTTTCCGTGAGATTGAGACTATCGACAACGGCAAGCCCGATGGTTTCCGATTGCAGCACCTCGACCTGGCTGAGAATGGAAGCTTCATCCTCTATGACGCCGCCGATCGTCGAAAGCTGTTCGACAATCTGGCTGTTGTTGCGGTCGATCAACAGCGTCGCCGTCGCCGAATAGATCGGAACGGCCGTTGCGGCAAAGGCGAGGCCGATTGCCCCGGCGACTGCGACGGCGGCGAGCACGATGCGCCACTGGCGGCGGATCATCGCGAGAACGGTGTCGATATCGATAAACTCGGACGTCAGCCCGCCTTTATCGTAGTCAGCCATCGTCAGGGGATCGTGCCTTTGCAACAACTGTCAGCCTCGCTCTTTTAGGCGGGCGCTGCGCCCGCCAAATCACGGTTGCATCACAGAACTGGCGGCAGCCTTCCTTCAGGGGAAGGCGACAAAGCCAAACTCAAACGGGACTTGTGCTGACAGGCGTGGTGGTGCTGCCGGTCGAGAAGAAATTATTGATCGTGGTGAAGAAGGACGTGCCGGTGCTGCCTGTCGTTCCGCCACTGCTGCCGCCGCCACCGACGGGTGCACTACCGCCACCCGCCTGTGCGGTGCCATCTGCGGCGCCTGCCGTTCCCGAACCGCCGATGCTGTTGGCGCTTGCCGGCGAGGAACCGGCGCCGCCGATCGGCGAGGCCGCCGCTGCCGCCGCGGCAGGGGCGGCCGGACCGGCAGCCGTTCCTTCGATATTTTCGCTAAAGGCGATCAGGAGATCGGCGGGTACGTTGGCGCCCTTTGTCTGCAACTGGATGGCGGCTGCGAGTATCGTATTGCCGTTCCTCATCGCGGTGGCGTGGGCAAGCGCCAGGCCTTCGCCGACGACTTCGGAAAAGTCCTTGTTGCCGACCTTCTGGGCCAGTGCGACGATGGTTGGCAACTGGCCGGAGTCACTCAGGATGAGGCCGGAAAGCTGTTCGGAGAATTGTGCCGCGCTGGTGGAAACGGCGATGATCGGAAACCCGCTCGTCACTTTTCCGGTTACGTCGGCCGTTGCCGCATCCGTGCTGGACGCGATGGTGACCAGATCCCTGATCATCCCCTGCGTCGGAGACTGCTTGAACAGTTCCGCTGCGGCAATCGAAACCGTGTCCGGATTGGTGGTGTTGACGCGGCTCAGAAATGCGGCGGTGGTTTCATCGGCGGCCTTGACGGGTGCGCCTGTTGCAGCGCTCTCAACCGAGGGCGCCTGCTGCGGTGCGGCCGGCGGTGTAGTTTCCACGTTCTGTGCGTTGGCGACAGCGGAAAAGAGACCCATGCTGGCAATAAACATCGCACCAACGAACATCGAGCCGTTACGAATGCGGAGCATCCAACTCTCCAAATCTTTTAAAATACGACTTTAAATACATCCAATGCCGGGCAAGGTTACCCAACATTTAAAATTTCTTTTTAAATCGCACAGCCCAAGCAAAGGATCAAGCGCTAAAATAAACCTGCGTCGGAAACCCTCAGCTATTGTTAACGGCCGCCCTTGCCTTTCTCCAGTTTGTTCATGACACGGCGACTTTCCGTGGCGATGTTATCAGCCGGTCACGCAGCCAGATATTGGCCGGCGTTTCGACAAGGACGTGGAAGGTGTGGGCTATGGCGACGGTGCTGACGACGATGACGAGATAAACGAGGTTGCTCCATTCGGGCGGGAACGTGGCGCCGCCGAGCGCAATCTTGAAGCCTCGGAAAATAAACGGGTGCAGCAGGTAAAGCGCATAGGATGAATCTCCGAGTTTTGCCAGCGGCCGTGCGAAACGGGGCAGGGAGATGTTTCTGGTCAAGGTCGCCGCTGCCATCAGCAAAATCGCGCCGCCGCCGAAAACCAGCAGCCGCGAAAAGGAATAACAGCCTGGATCGCACTTGAATCCTATCCTATTCAGATCGGTCAGCATCCAGAGCGCCAGGCCGCACAGGGCCGTTGCGAGCCCGAGCAGGGGCGGCAGGCGAACGCCTCGCAAGAAGAGGACCGCCAGGAACATGCCCGCGACGAATTCGAGAATGATCGGCTGGAACCAGAAGCTGAATGGCAGGCCGAGATCGAAAGCGGAGCCGATCATGACGGCGGCAAACAGCACGCCGGCTGTCGTGAATACCGCGCGCTCCAGCGGCAGGAAGATGAACGCTGCGAAAACGATATAAAAGAACATTTCGTAATTCAGCGTCCAGCCGAGATCGATCAGCGGAAACGGATAGGCGTCGCCATAACCCATGCTGTCATAGGGAATAAACAGGTAGGAGGTGAGGATCGACTGTAACGGCGGGAAGGCCTTTGCACTGATAAGGGTCACGCTGGCGGCCATGGCAAGCCGCAGGGTCAGCACAAACCAGTAAAGCGGAACGATGCGGAGAAACCGGCGCAGCAGAAACGCCGAACGACCGCCTGTCGCTGCGAAATAGGGCCGGGATGCATAAACGATGACAAAGCCGGAAATGACGAAAAACAGGTCGACACCGCCGCCCAGCCGCAGCAGATGCAGTGGGAAAAGCGTGAATTGCCAGTTCACGTCCGCGTGCAGCGCAACAATCATGGTTGCCGCGACGGCGCGCATCACCTGAAGAACATCAAGACGCTGCGCCCCGGCAGCGGGCGCTTCTTTAAAGTTTTTCATCATCGTCAATCTATAAAAATAAAGATATATTTAGTATTATATTGCGCCGCTTTTGCGGGGCGGAAGTCCAGTATTCAAGCAGGCTATCATGCAATAACGCGACGCGATACACACAATTTTGCGATGCGGCATTTCCTGCGCGCCATTCAGAAAACTTCCAGAACCGTAAGCTGGTCGCTGACCGAAAGCCGGTATTGCCCGCTTTCCTGCGTGATTGTCTGCTGGCTCACGGAGCCGTCATCGCGGAAACGGTGTGCGATAACGTGACTATGCTGGCCGGCCACCGAAAATGTCGCAATCCGTTCGGCGGGCGGGTTTTCGATGCGGGCCGGCCATTGCCAGCCGGAAATTCCAAGCCAGACGGGCACGAGCAAAGCACCGTCCGGTCTCACCAGATGCAGCGACAACCTTTGGGAATCGGCGGTGAGAAAATCGAGCTGTCGTTCCTCCGGTCCGGTTTGCCGTTCTGCCCTGCAGAGGGAAAGAAGGGCGCGAACGGCCTCGTAAGCCGGGGCGCGGCTCAGATCGTGGCGCAGGAGGCCGAAGGAGGATTCCGGGTTTGTCTCATCGGCGGCGAAGCTTGAAACCATTTCATAGATGTAGGACCGGCGGATACCGCTGATGAAGCACCAGAGCAGCATGCGCGGCATATAGCGCGCCTTGATGCCTTCGGGGACGGGGAAATGAAATGTCTTGGTTTGCAGCGAGGTATGGTAGCCCATTTCCGTGGCGAGCACCGGCCTGCCGGCCGCTATATGCGCCGAAGCGGCGATGGATTTCGAGAGTGCCCCCGGACCGGTCGTTTCGGGATGCTCCATCCCGGCGTAAGCGTGGATATTGCCGTAGTCGCAGGCATTTTTCAGGTCCAGCGCCAGCGCTCTGTTCGACAGGACATAACTTGGCGCCGCAACGGGCACCGCATTCAGGCGCGGAACCGAGCGGATGGTGTCGTGCAGCGCCGCCTGATGCTCCGCCGAAATGCGCGGAGCATTTTGCGGATCCTTCGTCAGGTTCGGTTCATTGCTGCCCTCGAAAATATCGATACCCGCGTCGCACCAGTCGTAGAAATCCGCCAGCCTGTCGAGCGGCGTGGAAACGTAAGGGTTGAGATTGTCGTAACAGATGACGGTGAGGCGAACGCCCGCCGCCACGATCCGGCGCAGCCGCCGAAAGACGGGGCTGTCGCGACTGTCTCTCGCGGTGATGAGCCCGTCATCGCGCAAATGCCGGACGCCCAGTGCTTCGAGTTCGGGCACGATCCGCTCGAACTGTTCCGGATAGATGCCCGTGGGACGGGTGAAGTGACCGCACACCCCTACGCTGTCCAGAAAGGCTTCGGTACTGGCTGAAGCAACCGTCTGCGCCCGTGCGGGAATGGCTTGCAAACCGGAGGCGGCGACCAATGCAAGGGGCGCGGCTGAAAGCAGGTTGCGCCGTGTCAGGCCGCCCATGGCGATCGGCGTTTTTCCATTCATCTGCGCCTCCTGGTGTGTCCGGAGAAAATATAAGCCAGACGTCAACACATGGACGTCGCCGTTTAAATGGCGATGATGCCTCTCAACACGTCGAGATCAGAATGTCCTGGAAGTTTTCGGCATCTACAATCGCCCTGAAATCCATGTGTTTGAAATAAAACAGATATTATCAACTGGAATATAGTCGCAAGCTGCAACGCAACCGATTTCTCCCGATTGCCTGCACTTTAAAGTGGCTAAACCGTAACACGAGACCGGTTCTTTTCGCAACACCGCATGGCTTTTGCCGCGCCGCGAAAAAAATCACTTGAAATAGCGTCGATTCCCGTGCTTTTTGAAAAGTAGATTTTGGTAATTCATATTTTCAAACATTAGTTCTGCTCCGGCTCTTTTATTTTTGCAGATGTCTCACTGGTCTCCTGGAATGAAGGGAGACGAACGAGCCCGGGATGGACGCCATAGATTTTCGATGAAGGAAAACAGAGCGTATCCGCATGAGAATTCTCCATCTTAGCAGCCTTTATCCGCCGCATATCGTTGGTGGATGCGAACGCTCGGTCGAACACCTCGCCGAGGAACTCGTTTCCATGGGACATACGGTCGGCGCCGCCTGTATCGAGCGGCAGGCCGAACCGAAAACCATGCGCAACGGCGTCACCGTTTACCGCATGTTCCATAATAACGATTTCTGGCTCGAGGACTGGCCGCAATATTCGCCGCAGCAGCGGCGCATGCAGAAGCTCAAGCAGCAGTGGAATTTCGACGTCGAAAAGCAGTTCGAAGCCGTTCTCGACGATTTCAAGCCCGACGTTCTCAACACCCACTCGCTTCTGGATGTGACGACGCTGGTGTGGCGGGCGGCGAATAAGCGCGGCATTCCGATCGTTCACACGATCTGCGAATATGATCTCCTGTGCGGCAACGCCGCCATGTTCAAGGGTGGCAAGCCCTGCGAGCACATCCATCTCGGCTGCCAGGCGGTGAATTTCACCAAGAAATTCACCCAGCGTTATATCGGCGCTGTCGCAAGCGTCGGCACGGAAATCCTCAAGACGCATGTCAATCACGGGCTTTTCCACCACATTCCGGAAAGCCTGCGCCGCGTTATCTTTTATTCCTGCACGGTTCCGGAGGGCGATCCCGTTGCCCGCCGGCAGATCGACCGCTCTGGCCGGCCGCTGACATTCGGTTATATCGGCCGTATCAATACGGAAAAAGGCGTCGGCAACATGGTCGATGCCTTCAAGGAAATCGGCCACGGCAACTGGCGCTGTCTGGTCGCCGGCCATGCGATGGATGATTCGATCGAACGTTTCACGGCTCAGGCCGGCGATCTGCCGATCGAATTCGTCGGCTGGGCGAAACCGAAGGAGTTTCTCGAAGAGATCGACGTGCTCATCGTTCCTTCCTTCTGGGCGGAGCCTTCGCCACGCACGATCTACGAAGCCTATGCCATGGGCGTGCCGGTCATCGGCGCAGCCTCCGGCGGCATTCCGGAGCTGATCGGCGAGACCAACCATGACTGGCTGTTCGAACCGGGCAACGCCACCGACCTTGCCGCCCGTATCCGCCGGGTGCTGACGCTCTCGCGCGAAGAATTGCCGACGGAAGCGGATTTCGGAAACATCGTCGAGGAATCCACCTCGCGTCGGGTCGGCGAAAATTATGTGAAACTCTATGAGGACGTCCTGACGCGCTACAGGCAAAGCCGAACCCTGCGTGCATCTTAACCGGCAACGGACCCGGTCCGTTGAAGCGGTTTTCT
Organism: Agrobacterium sp. T29; assembly: GCF_006970545.1. NCBI lineage: Bacteria > Pseudomonadati > Pseudomonadota > Alphaproteobacteria > Hyphomicrobiales > Rhizobiaceae > Agrobacterium > Agrobacterium sp. T29. The sequence goes on along the minus strand of NZ_CP040641.1, from coordinate 600,138 downwards.
TCGAAGGAGAGAGCATATGGTGGGAAGCAATAAGGGCAGCCTCCGCTTTCACGGCCTGGGCGTCGAGGTCGCTGCGCATGTTGCGTCAACGCGGCCGGCTTTACGGGTGGTGAATTGATGTCCGAAGCTACGTCGATAGGCAATGCTGCCCTGAAAGGCGTGTTCTGGTCCATCGTCCAGAACTGGGGCGGCAAGCTTTTCACCTCCATTCTCTTCATCGTTCTGGCCCGTTTCCTCAGCCCTACGGATTACGGCATGGTCGCCACCGCCGGGCTGGTGCTGATGCTGATCCAGATGGTGTCGGAGTTCGGATTCGCAGATGCGATCGTGCAGAAACGCAACCTGGAACCCGGCGACGTCAATCTGCCATTTTATGCCTCGGTTGCCGTCGCGACGCTGCTGGCTATTGCCGTCTGCGTGTTTTCACCGGAACTGGAACGCTGGTTCGAGGTCGAAGGGCTGGCGCCGGTCATCGTGGCTATCTGCATATTGCTGCCGCTGAACACGGCATCGATGTTTCAGGAGGTGAATTATCGCCGCGCACTGGCTTTCAAGCCGCTGGCAATCAGAACCTTCATATCGAACATCGTCGGCGGCGGCGTGGCGATTGTTTTCGCGATCATGGGCATGGGCGTCTGGAGCCTCGTCGTGCAGACCTATGTCGCCACCCTAGTCACGCTGATCTGGCTCTGGCGAAAACCGCACTGGCTGCCGGGCACCACTCTCAACCCCGGCACCTTCGTCGAACTGCTTCGCTTCGGTTCGTCGGCGCTCGGCCTTCGCATTGTCGATTTCGCGGCCACGCGCCTGATCGATTTCATGATCCTCGGACATTACGGGGTCGCGCTCTTCGGCCTCTACACCGTCGGCAGCAGGCTCTATCAACTTCTGATGCAGTTGCTTCAGGCAGCGCTCTATGATGTCTCGCTGACTGTGCTTTCGCGCATATCGCACGAACGGGAACGAATGGCGGCGCTCTACAAGCAGTCGATCACCATGTCGGCGATCTTCTCGACACCGGTCTTCGTGCTGGCCGCGGCATTGGCGCCAGAAATCTGCAACGTCCTGTTCGGTGCGCGATGGCAGGGTGCCGATGGGGTGGCGCAACCGCTGCTCCTGCTCGGCGCGCTGCAATGCGTTCAGTTTCAAAACGCGCCTTTCCTTTCCGCGCGCGGCAAGCCGAACAAGGTGCTGATTGCCGGAAGCATCAAGGCGATTTCCACGATCCTGCTGATCCTGCTGGTTCCAACGGACAGCATCAGGGAGATCGTCATTGTTTATGCGGTCGGACAGCTGACCTCCACGCCCTTCACATTTTTCTTCATCGCTCGCGAGCTTGGCATCGGGCTGTGGCGAATATTCCTCCTGCTTCTGCCGAGCTTCGCCTCCAGCGGATTCTGCTTCCTGCTCGTCCAATGGATGCGTCCAGAGGTCAAGCTGCTGGGCGCCGGGGATTTCATATCCGGCGTCATGCTCGGCTGCATTTTCGGCGCGGCCTATCTTCTGCTTCTGGTGCTCACCGCGCGGAACGAGGCCCGGTCGGCCATCGCGCTCGTCATGGGCAAAATCATTTCCCGAAAGGAAAGCAAATGCGCAAGCTGATAAAAAAAATACTGCCGGCGCCGCTGCGCCAGAGAGCGGTGAAATATATCGAGCGGCGCAACCGGGATATCGCCTTCCGGCAACTCTTTGACGATCTGCAGGAATTGAAGGCAGGCATGAAACCCGCGGCTGCCGGCGGTCCGTTAAGCCGGCTTTTGATCGTGGCTGGCGACCCCATCACCCTTTTCGGTTCGTTGGGCGATGACGCCATGATTACCGCGACGCTGCAACATGCGCGTGCGAGCAATCCTGATGTCGAGATAGACATCCTTGTCGATGGGATGGATCACGCTGATTCCGCTTATCAGAGGGGCTTCGTTCCCGTCGATATCTTTGGCAAGCCCGATTTCATAAAAGCCCTGGCGCAGCAGTTTGAAACAAGAAAATACGACTGTGTCGTCGTTGTCGGCGCCGATGTCATGGATGGATATTACCACCCGTTGGTCAGCGCGAAACTTCTCGCAAGCGCGGATCTCGCCGCCGCTGCCGGAATAAGGAACGTCATTCTCGGTTTCAGTTTCAATGAAACGCCGCATGCCCCTCTGGCAATGTTCTATCGTTCCCTTCATCCGGAATGCTCGCTCAAGGTGCGCGACGTAATCTCGCTTGAGCGTCTGCAATCCTTCGCGAAGACGAATGCGGCGCTCGTCTCCGATTCCGCGTTCAGTCTCGTTCCATCGGAACCTGACGAGGACACGCGTTCATGGATCGCGCGAAAGCGGACCGAGGGATACAGGGTCATGGGTTTCAACCTGCATCCAATGCTGTTCAAAAATGCCGACCGCGCGCAGACCGAGGCAGTCATCAGGCATGCGGCGGAAGCACTGCAATTTGCAACCGATGCGCGGCCGGTGTGCTGGCTGCTTATCCCGCATGATTACCGCGACAATGTCGGCGATCAGGCCTATCTGAAAGCCATAACCGAATTGGTCCCGGGATCGCGAGCCGACAGGGTCCGATATCTCGACGGAAAATGGTCGGCGCCTGTTTTGAAAGGGATCGCAGGCCAGCTTGATGGTCTCGTCAGCGGCCGCATGCATCTTGCCATCGCCGCACTGGGGAAAGGCGTTCCCGCGATATGCATCGCCTATCAGGGTAAGTTTGAAGGGCTTTATCGGCATTTTGGCCTGTCTGCAGCCAATCTGCTTTCGCCGGCCGCATTCCACACTCAAGACGGAATAAAGAAGGCTCTGGTGGAATTTATCGATCAATCCGACGAGATTCGTGAACGGGTCGGGAAAAGGCTGCCGGATATTCTTGCGATGTCCAAGAGCAATTTTCAGGTGTTCGAGACCTTCTCGGCACAGGCCTGAGTTCGTTCATGAAAGTCGCTTTCGTCTCGGCATTTCCGGTCGTTCCCGCCAATGAAGGTGCGCGAAGCAGGATTCTCCAGCTCGCGCGCGCCGTGCGCAGCCTCGGTCACGAGGTGCATTTCGTTCACGTCGCGGGTACGATTGCCGCCGATTTCGATCGGGAGGGGCATGAGGCGGAATTCGGGCCTGATCATCTGCACCTTGTTTCCCGGCATGCAGGCGGCTTGTGGAGCAGGCTTGCCGGCGACGTCGGTTTCGACCTTAGTTTGACGGCGTTTCGAGCCGTCCGAAAGGTCCACCGGTTATTTGGCCGCGACAGCGGTTTTTATAATTACCTCGACGAGTTCTATTATCCCGAAATCGGCCGGCAGGTTCGGGACCTTCAGCGCCGGCTTGGCATCGATGCCGTCATTGTCGAATATGCCTTTCATTCGCGGGCGTTCCTGGGGTTGCCGAAGGCTGTGCTGCGCATTCTCGACACCCATGATTCCTTCGCGGATCGACACAAGGCTTTCGTCAATACCGCGAACAAATATGGATACTGGTTCTCCGTTCCGCCGGCCGTGGAGAGCAGGGCTTTCCGCCGTGCGGATGTGGTTGTCGCCATTCAGGAGGAAGAGGAGCGGACGTTCAGGAAGCGGCTGGGGGCAGAGCCGCCGGTTGTTGCGACCGTCAGCCATATTCTCGATCTCGGTGGAAGAGTGGAAGACTTAACACCGAGCGACTTCTTGTTCCTCGGTTCCGGCAACGACGCCAATATCATTTCCCTGAAGGGGTTCCTGCAAAATGTCATGCCGCTGGTCAGGGCGGCCCGGCCGGATATTCGTCTGGTTCTGGCGGGTGGCATATGCGGCAAGATCGAAGACGGGGAGGGCATTCTCAAGCTCGGTCGCGTGGATAATCTGAAGGACGCCTTCGCGCGCGCGCCACTCTCCATCAATCCCATCACGCTCGGAACAGGCATCAATATAAAATTGCTCGATGCCCTGGCTGCCGGTGTTCCGACAATCAGCACCCGGACAGGTGTGAGGGGGCTTTCGGAACGATACCGGCGCGGCGTGGTCATTGTGGAGGATAATGACCATCGGGCTTTCGCCGACGCGATCCTGCAGCTCGCCTCCAGCCGCGATCAGCGGCAGGAACTGGGAAACAGGGCGTTTGAGGACGCCGTTGAATGGAATCGCCAGCAAATGGCGGTCCTCGATGATATTCTGAGCGGCAGGCAGGCTGGTTGAAACCAGACCTTGATGCCGCTTTCGAGCCTTCTCTCGGACGTGCGGTCTAATGCGGGCAGGGTGGCTTTGGGCGTTCGAGTGGTCAGGGAAGACCTGATAGCTTTCTCAGGTCGCTATTGATGCGTGACTGCCAGCCTTTGCCCATGGCTTTGTAGTGCTCCACTAAATCAGGATCGAGACGGATCGTAACCGGCGTTTTCGGTGCATCCGCCCTTGGCCTGCCACGGCGCGCAATTTCCCGATCAATGCTCTTGGCAAGGTCAGGGAAAACCGCCCCGAACGGTTTGGCTTGCGCCATCTCTTTATCGGTGGCTTCGGGGGCGTCCGGATCGGACGCTATCATTTTCTGAATCTCCGCTTCTTCCTTATTGGTAAGCGGGCGTTTCGAAGAAAATTTTAAGGGCATGAGAGCCTCCTTTCCTTGGTGCTGGCTGGCCGCATGGAAATGACGGACAGGGCCTGCGAACCTAGCGGGCTGAACACCACCGCAATGATGATGCGACCCTGAAGCTCACCTATCGCCATAAAGCGGTCTTCCTTGGCGGGAAGAACGATAGAGCCTACAAAGAACTCTATCGTCAGATCGGCAAAATCGAGGCCATGCTTCTCGATATTCGTTAGCCGCTTCGTTTCGTCATAAGTGATTTTCATATTTTGTACGTACAATAAATTGGCGACATATGCAAGATTTTTGTAAGTACAAAAATTCCTAGGTTAGCCTATCAGGTGCAAGCCCGCATCCGAAAGCCTGAGAACGGTAAGCCTGCCCGTGGTGAATGCACCCGTGTCGATGCCGATCCGTTGCGGGCCGGTTTCCGGCTCGGTTACCGGCGTGTGGCCGTGGATGACGACGAGATCCAGCCCGGCCCCTTGTGACAGGAACGGCTCCCTGATCCAGAGCATGTCCTTATCCGTCTGCGTCTCCAGCGGCAATCCCGGTCTCAAGCCGGCATGCACGAAAATATAGGGTCCTATCCGGGCGTAGATCGGCAGGCTGGATAAAAGCTGGCGGTGGGTCTGCGGAATTGCGCCGAGCAGGGCGTCCCTGAATGGCTGCAGTCTCAGGCGGCCCTTTTGCAGGAAATAGTCGATATCGACGCCGTAGGATAAAAGCGTCTGGCGGCCACCGAAGTCCAGCCAGTGCATATTCTGCTGCGGATTTTCGAGAAAATCATGGAAGAGCTGCTCGTGGTTGCCGCAAAGCGCAATACGGCGCAGCGGCGCGGGCGGCGGCTGCAGCAAATGTTCGAGAACGCCACGGGAATCGCGCCCGCGATCGACATAGTCGCCGAGGAGAACGACCAGCGCAGGAGAAGGGTCGGGTCCCAGATCGGCAAGGATTTTCCGCTCCGCCTGCAACAGCAGGTCGAGGCTGCCATGCACGTCGCCAATCGCATAGATCGGGAAGGAGGCCGGCTTGTCGCCAAGGTCAATTCTGCGCCGCCTCCGGTCGTCGCGGGAGGCTGGTTGTTTACGACCGCGAATCCAGTTGAGCACCTTGGGCATAGCTGCCGATACTGTCTCTCCCGCACAAGGTCAAGAGCGTTGAAGGCGGCTGTCGCATCACCCGCCAAAGCTGCGTTGACGCACCGCTTGGCCATCCCTAGAAACCCGCCGGATGAAGCGGCGAAGGGCGGTTTCTGCAAAGCAGGACGCGTCGATTCTGCGAGGAAAGAATACCCGCTTTGAGGGTCGAAAGATACGTTGCCTTAAACCGGCAATCGAATGCCTGCCGTCCGAAAGGGCGGCTTCAGCCTGAAACCGTGTTCTAGAGTTTCAGCCAGACACGCGGGTCCTCGTGCGACTGAATCTTGATCCATTTCAGATCCACCGCTTTCCATGGCTTGACGACATTGGTGCGGTTATCCAGCACCAGATCGCCCTGGCTGGTGCTGACGACCAGAACGGCATGTCCTATGCCATCCGTCGTGCGGGCTGTGGCGATGCGCAGGGCGCCCGAAGGCCAGCCGGCGCGCAGGAGGCGTTGCCGCTTGGTCACCGCAAAATCTTCGCAGTCGCCGCTTGCCGGGTTCAGCTTCCAGTCGTCTTCGCCGTCCTGTTCGCTGGCATAGATTATCGAGGTGTTGATCTCGGCGTTGATGCGCTGGAGTTCCGTGCGCTTCTGCTTGCTCAGTTCCACCATATCGCGGTCGCCAATCCGGAGGCACTGGTCGGCGGCGCTTTCGCAGAATTTCGCAAAGGCAATGGGTGCGATGGTGGGACGGCTCGTGGTCATGAACTGGCCGGGCCGCGAGGCGCCGGGCTTCTGGGCAAGGCCACCGAGCTGGACGGCCGATGCCGTTGTCGCAACGCTTGCCGCCACGCCGGCAGCGACGGCAAAAATCTTTGCCAGACGGATTGTTCTCTTCGCCATGTCCTTGCCCCTGCACAATTGTCTTGTCTTATGCCTGGCACCATAGCGCCCCATTCTTGCGGGCCGTTTAAGTCGATAGATTGCATTTTAACGAAATCTAATTTTGTGACAGCGCGCTGAAAACAGCCGGAAAGCCGGGCTCGCGCTCACCTGCAGCGGGTTCTGCCCTCGGTGTCGACAATACAGGTTTGCTGCGGGACAGCCCGCCTGAGTTCACGCCGGGTCTCGGGGGAGGCGCGGCTTGCCGGCGGCCGGTCGTAATTCCGGTAAACTTCGAAATTGCGCCCGCCGATCGTTCCCTGCGCCCCGCTGCGGCCATCCGGCGTCACTTCTAAATTCTGATACTGCTGGGCATGGGCGCCCATGGAGAGGCAGATCATGGCGGTCAGGACGCCGGCCGCCAGGCCGCCCCGCAATGCTGCCGCTTGCTGCCTGCCCAACCTCATGACCGTTCCTCCATTGACGAAATGATGAATGCCGCCGCCGCATATTTGCCATGCCCGGCGCGCATTGATTTTCCAGTCGTCCGTCGGGGGTAATCATATCACCGATATTGCATCCGGTGTGAGAAGGATTTGTGCCTGGCAAAGGCCCGAATCGCCTTTCTGCCGCATCGGCCAGCGGTGTCACAACGCCAAGAGGTGTCACCGTGCCGTTCGATCGCCAGGAATGCGAAAAAGGCCATTCTACGGCTCAAAAATTAAGCTCTTCGCCGCTGCATTTATAGGCTTCACAATCCTGTAACAACGGACCTAATATACAAGTGCAGATGCCGAATCGCTCAGGAGAAGCCCTTGACGATTGCAGTTTCACCACAGGCCCTGCCGGCGCTCGTTCTGAACGCAGACTACAGGCCACTGAGTTATTATCCCTTGTCGTTATGGTCCTGGCAGGACGCGATCAAGGCCGTCTTTCTAGACCGTGTGAACATCATTGCAGAATATGATCACGCGGTGTCGTCCCCCAGCTTTTCCATGCGGCTGCCGAGCGTCGTCAGCCTCAAGACCTATGTGCAGCCCACCCGCAATCCCGCCTTTACCCGCTTCAACGTTTTCCTTCGGGACAAGTTCGAATGCCAGTATTGCGGCACGCGGGACGAATTGACCTTCGACCATGTGATTCCCCGCGCGCATGGCGGTGAAACCACCTGGCACAATGTCGTTGCGGCGTGCTCTCCCTGCAACCTTAAAAAAGGCAGCAAGCTTCCCAAGCAGGCGGGCATGTTCCCGGCGCAGAAGCCCTTCCAGCCGACGGTTCAGGATCTGCACAATAACGGGCGGCTGTTCCCGCCCAATTATCTGCACGAAAGCTGGATGGACTATCTTTACTGGGATACCGAGCTGCAGCCCTGATCTTTCGAGGACTGCAACGCGGTTTTCCGCTTACCGGCTTTTACGGCTCGCGCCAAAAAAGGCGACTGCCGCAAGTGCAACGCTTGCGATGACATTCCAGCCCGCGAAGGAAAGGCCGAGCACCCGCAAAGCGGCGTCGTTGCAGGAAGGCGCCTTGATGGCGTTCAGATTGCCCAGCAGATCGCCGGCATTGGTGGTGATGGAAGGCGCCCCGGTGGCGCAGGTGATCGGCCCTTCCCAGAAACCCCATTCCACACCGGCATGATAAACGCCGAGCCCGGCGCCGATCAGCATCGCCACGCCGATAAGGGCAAACAGCAGCCGGGTGATCTGAACCGGCAATTTGAAGATGCTGGTCGCAATGGCCAATATGCCCAGCGGAATGGCGTAATAATAGGGATCGCGCTGCAGCAGGCACAGCGCGCAGGGCGTATAACCGCCGATATGCTGGAAACCGAGGGCGGAGCCGACGGTGAAGATCATTCCCGCCGTAACGCCGAGAGCGGCGAGCGTGCGGCTATTGTCGGCGGTGGTCGCATTGGCCATGTTGTTTTCCTCAAACTTCGCGAAGAAGCAGATATCCCGGACGGGCTTTCAAAAAGGCGGGCGTGATGGCGAAATTAAGTCGCCGGTCCTCACGGGGTGTAACGGGATTCGTCTAATCGAGTCCGCCGCATCTGGCAAATGAAAGCCCGGTAATACTCGGGAGCGCGCAAGCAAAGTTTCGTGAGGTTGTTGGCAGGCGGTAGGCCATTGAGGAGTTCAATGCGACGTGGTGGGCAAAGTGAGGAAAACAATGCGGTTCGGAAATGGTACTCCAAGCTGGGCCGCTGATTTTTCGCGAAAGCAGTGGTCTATTCAGTTCTTGGACTTCGCAGCTTTCCGCGCAGTCGCTATACTTTTTTGAAATATATCCAACGGCTGCCGCGCCACTAGTTGTAGCAATAGTGCGCTCAAGATGCCTTCGATGACCGGATGAAGAGCTTGTGAGCTTCGCGACGTGGCGTGTGAAAATGCTGTGAGCTAAGAGGACCTAAGCTGCAGAGAAAAAAGAACAACTTGAAAACCCTCAGATACCAAATCTAAATCGGCAACTCAAAAGTGTTCATGATTTTGGTCTCCATCTTGCGAACACAGTTTTTAGGAGTGGCACCCACATTTTGGCCGCCGACAAATCAGCGGCCTGCGATGCAGCACTTACCTAGGCTTCTGGTTAACGAATGCCTCGGCCATATCAATCTCTTTCAATGCCTTTACGCGATCCGCCTCACTGAAACAAATGTCGTCCTTGTAGATATCCCGAGCATCTTTAAACTGCCTTGTCTCGACTAGGTACTCGGACTTCAAAATTAACACCTGTCGTCTATGGGCTTTGTTCTCTGCTTGCCCGTGTCGAGACGTCATAAACTCAAGATTTTGTATTTCATCCTTGGCCGCCGGCTTGTTGCCTTTTTTTAGCAGGATTCTTGCGTTGAGAAGCTTGGGTTCGAATAGGTAAGGAGTACGATGCATCGCCTCTTTTATGAAGGTGTGCGCCGTATCAGGATTTCCGTAAAGAAGCTCAATCTCCGCTTTCCGAGTGTGTGAGAATGACTTTTGCTCTTCATCGTCCAACGCCGATAATCGGCTTAAAAGTTCTTCAACCTCGATGTTTCCGACGCATCTCGCACCAAGTGACCGCACCAGAGAACTGATCAATATATCAATGGTAAAAAGATTATTAGTGGCTTTTTCATAAGCTTTGCGAGCGTACTTCTCAGCGCCAACATCGTCACCTGTGATAAGGCAAATCGACGCAAGCTCTCGGGAGGTGGAGCGATCATTGTCATTCAACTGATACGAATCCTTGAATAGAGCTTCGGCTTCAAAAACACGCCCCTGAAGTCGTTCGTTAAATCCTTTTAGGAAGAGTATGTTGGATCTTGACCAATCATCTTTTGCAACAGCTTTCAGCTTCGCTATTCCTTCCTCAAAATCCTCCTGTTTATTGAGTCTAGCTGCAGAAAGGCAAAGCAATCGACATGCGGCCATAAACCCTTGCGCAGACAACCTAGAGCGATCCTTTACGGCGTCCTGTGAAAGCCTTAGGCTATCTTTCCAATTCGCAGCGTCATAGTATCGACGGGCTAACCAAACGCGATGGGAAGGCAGTAACAATGCATTGGCGATAGGCCCCATTTCCGTTCCAGCTTCCAGAACCGCCATTATCGCTGCGTCTGCCAAAGATACTGGAACGCTGCCGTCGTCCATTGCGATCGTCAGCGACTTCGCCAGACGGCCCACCATCTCGCTGCGCTCGGCAGGACTAATTTTGATTCTTGGATCGCGTTCAACTGCAACACGAAGAGGTGGTGAGATTGAGAAACGGTCATCAGAGAATCGGAGCAAATGTTGGTCTACTAGGAGCTGAATCGACGAGGACGCATCTGTAGCACTTATTCCCAACGCATTGACCAGCGACCCAAAGTCAAGCTCAGGAGCGAATAGCAAAGCTGATAGAATTTTTATCTCAGTATCCGTCAGTGTGATTGTCCGCAAATATCCTGATGTCTGTTTATGTTTCCAAGCTTGGAAACTTGATGTGTCTGACAAGAATGCGTCCACGCCAATCTCTGATACTCGGTCTTTCATCTCGTAAATATTGTAGGGGTGAAAATCGGCGATTTCGATCAGCTGATCAAGTTGTCCAGGGGTAGGAGAAACGTTACTTGAACGCATCGCCCACGAAGTAAGTCGCATTGTGTCCTCTCTTGTGAGAGCGCCGACGGATAGATACGCAACGTCTTTCGATCTTCGTCGCAAATTTCGAGGTGACATTCGCGGCGAGATTAGAACAAGGGGGGGTGTGGGTAATCCTGAACATAGTCCATTATCTGCTCGAACTCGGAAGACAATGCGCCGCTTTCGTGCAGTAGCCCTCCGACATCATTAGCAAAAACAACGATGTTGTTCTCAAGCATACCGTTGATTTCCGCCGCAATTGCTTGAGCCTTCTCAGAATCGCTTTTTTGGGAGAATTCTGTCGCTCGACTAATGAATTCACGAATGTCGAGAGATGGATTTAAAGCAGCCACGACTTGGCGATATATTTCATCAAATCCCGCATACTGCTCGATATCTAATATGGGATATGATCTAAGCACTTGGGGATATTGTCGCGCAAGAAACTGTTCAGCGATTGATCGTCTTCCAACGCCGCTGTTGCCAGACAAAAAGAATGCTTTCACCTTAGGTTTACTGAAGTCTAGAACCTGCGCTTCTAACTCTTTAAGCTCATGCTCTCGACCGATGAAAGGATGTCCGAGTTTGTCAGATAGCTTACTCGCTGATATAAGCTTGCCATTGATAATGTGTGCAGCTGTTTCGGGAGAAGGCGGTTGCCGTATTGCATTAAAAAATTTTGCGTCAGCAGAAAGCTTTTCAAAAGAAAAATTATCGAGGCAAATAGTAAGAAAATTATTTATCTTTCCGGCCCCAACGAGTTCCAAAGCTAAGCTTTGCTCAAACTCTACGTATTTCGAGAGAGCTGCATTGTTTGACATAAATAAACAGAAAAGATCGACTCTCTTTAATGCAGATATTATCTCTGCAATGTTCATCTCTCCTTTTTCGAACGTAAGGGAGTCAAGCTCGAAAGTCCCGGGGCGTAATAACTTTGCCACTCGTTCCACGTAACCTTTATCGGCCGACGAATGAGACAAAAAAGCTTTCATATGACTCACATCCTAGTAATGTTAGATCTTGCTCACCTTCTACTATAGCGTTCCATCAACAATTTCAAATTGAATAAGCGAATTGATGCAATTAGCCAACGAGCAGCGGCGATCATCGCAATGGCTGCTTATTCGCTCAAATACAGTAAATAAGCTCCATGGCGACTGAAGCGCGATCTATTCGCTAGACCGGCGGCTCGCCAGAAAGTGCTCACGAAGAGCGTCGTCAAACTTATGGATCAGGCTGCAGACGACAGTGACGATTGACTAAAAGCAGAACAAAAGTGTCCAACTTTTACAGGAAGTGTGAGCTACTTGGATACTTCCGGCCGGAAAACCTAAGAAAATCAACGTGATTTTTAGGTAATGGTACCCCAAGCCGGGATCGAACCAGCACTCCTTTCGGAACCGCATTTTGAGTGCGGCGCGTCTACCAATTCCGCCATTGGGGCAACGGTGGTAATGCCACGGCGTCTATCATGGTCAAGGCCATGCGTGCAACCCCAAAGCTGACTTATCCTTTTGAATTGCGCGTGTTTGCGCGCGCGGTTTTCCGTCTTTGCCGGGCCGCCGATCAAAATGTTGCGGAGGGTGGCTGTGCCGGATCGCGACACCTGCAGTTGCGGCATTAGGGTAATATTAGGTACCTCTAATAAATTAGAATATACGCAATTACTATTTGAATTATGATGTCAGGGTGGAGTTTCCACGCGGGGCGGGAATGGCCAAACTCATAGGGAGGAAATTATGAGGGCTTTTTCTCGCAATTTATTACTGTCCGCCTGCCTGATCCTGCCGATCAACGCCCATGCGCTGGATATCGGGATCGGTGGCGAGAATGGGGTTAACGCCAGTGTTGGCGACAATGGCAGCGGCGGGCTCGGGGTCGATGCCTCCGTTGGCGGCAGCAGTGGCGTTAACGCCAGTGCGGATGTCGGCGGTCGGAGCGGCGGCGGGCTGGGTGCGGATGTCAACGCATCGGTTGGCGGCAGCAATGGGGTCAATGCGGATGTCAATGCATCCGTCGGCGGTTCCAGTGGCGTCAATGCGGGCGTGAACGCTTCCGTTGGCGGTTCGGACGGCATCAATGCCAATGTCGGAGCCAATGTGGGCGGCTCGAGCGGTGTCGGTCTCGGCGTCGGCGTCGGTATCGGCGGCTCCGGTTCGACCGGAACGCCCGGAAATCCCGGCGGCAGCACCACCAGTCCCGGCGGCTCGGGCACGGTGTCTCCCGGCGCGATGCGCAATGCCCTGCAAGCCTATAACGATATGTCGCGAACCGAGCAGATCAAGCTCGCCCGTCGTTGTGTCGATATTCTGGGCGGCGGATACGATGCGGCGCTGACGCAATTGTGCAAGATGATCCGGACGGCCTCGCGCTGAAGCAGGCTTTGCCCGTGTCAGAAACTTCGAAGGGCGCCACCGGCGCCCTTCGGATCAATTGCCCTTGCGTCCGAAGGACAGGATCTTCTGCCGCAGGCTGCGGGCGAGGTTGCGGGTGTTGCGGTACATGTCCACCTGCGTGGAAACCTGCCGCACGTCCCGGTCGCTGTTCTGCGCAAGCCCGACGACCAGCGTGCCCATTTCCTGCCGTTCCTGCCAGAAACGGCTCATGATCGGATGATCGGGCACGGCGCAGCTGTCGCTGCGCAGAATATTGGCGTCATCCAGATGCCAGTCGGTCAGTTTCTGCACCAGCAGCTTGCCGGGAGAAAATTGCGCATAGCTCTCGTCGAAAGCGGTCTTCCACGTATAGGCCTCGCCCGCCGTGATGAAGACGACCATGGAGGCGATGGCGCTGCCATTGAGATCGATGGTGTGGATACGCACCGCATCCGCTTCGGCCAGATTGGTGATCGCCTCGCGGGCGAAGGCGGCGCGATAACGGTCGTTGACCAGCGCGGTGCGTTTGCGGCCTTTCCAGCCGCTCGCCTCCAGCGCCAGAAACTCCTCCATGCGGTAACGCACGTCCGCTGGCTGCCGGGTAACGGTATAGGAGAGGGGCCCAAGTTTTTCGAGCTGACGCCACTGCCTGTTCATTTCGCGCAAATGGTGCGGCGCAAGGGCGTTTCGCAGATAGGCCTTGCCATCGAGAAGGCTTTCCAGCATCGGCCGGTAATAATTGCCCGTCGTCGTCACCGGCAGGTTGCGGCTGAGCGCGATGGCTTTGAACATGCGGGCAAACGGCCCTTCCAGCCGAACATCCGGCAGAACCAGAACATTCGGCAGACGCATGTTGCTGTCGGAAAGCGCATCGAAAAGATTGTCGAGGGTTTCGGCGGCGCCTTCGGTGTCGACCAGCGGCGTGCCGAGCGGCCCGAATGGATTGGCCCAGACGCGAATGATGGAGGGACCGATGGAAAAGCCCGGCTTTTCCACGGTGAAGGGCATCAGGAAGCGCATGCGGCTTCTGGCGCCATTCTCGTCGCGAATGAGAGCGAAGCGCACAGACTTGTCCTCGATGCGCGGCATGGCGGGCGCGAGAAGCCTTCCGGTGAAGAAGACATTCGCCTCCATGACGCGGTTGGACAGAAAGTCGAGTTCTTCCTGCATGTCATAACCGAGCTGACCCGGATAGATGCAGAATTCCCGGCCATCGCGGCCCACGCGTCGGCTGCTGTCGGCCACGGGGCGGTCACGCTCCGCAGACGCCATCAGTGCCGCGATGCGCGGGTCCTGAAAATCCGGATTCTTTGGATCGCTGGACATGCTTATCGTTACACCGCCTTCCCAGTGTTTTGACCCGCCCGGGGATCGTTGAAGGCAAAAAGGACGATCCCGAGTGTGCGGCGAATGGCAATATGCAATAGCACAGCTTCTATGCACATGGCTATCGCCACCGCTGCCGCGGCCCCTGCCAGACCATAGACCGGAATGAGCGCCATGTTGAGTGCAATGTTGCAACCGAAGATAATAATATAAAGGACGACGCACAATTTTTGTTTGCCGGCCATGTTCAGCAATGTTTCCCCCGGGCCGATCAGCGCCTTGGCGAGGAAACCGGCGAAAAGGAAGAACATCAGCTCATAGCCCTGAACGAAGCCGGGACCGAACAGCGACAGCAGGAACGGGCCGGCCAGAAGGACCACGCTGCCGACGCCGAGTGACGGCCAGAAGGCCCAGCGCGAGGCCTGGCTGGCGAAACCGGCAAGCCCCTGCCGGTCATTGGCCGACATCAGGGCGGCCAGGCGCGGGGCGGCGGCCGCCTGCACCGAGAAAAACACGAATTGCATCAGCACGATGGTCTTTGCCGCGGCAAAATAGATGCCCACCTGATCCGGCGGCAAATAAAGCCCGACGATCACCACATCGGAATTGGTCATCAAAAAACCGATGCCGTCGATCAGGAACATCGGGAAGGCGAACCTTATCCAGTGGCGGAAATGCACCCTGCGGACCGTGCTGCGGAAATGCCGGTTGAGCCGGCGGTTCATGAAGGCGAAATGGAAAAGCGTGGTGACATAGGTGGCAAGAAGGGCCGTCAGCATGGCCGTCGTTGCGGTTTTTTCCGCGCCGAGACCGATTGCCACCAGCATGAACAGCAGGATCAGCACCGGGCGAACGATATAGGTGGGGCTGAGTGCGGAGACCGCCCAGCCATTGGCGCGCGCGGTGCCGTTCAGCACATCGCCCAGCGCCACCATCGGCAGGGTGAAAAGCGCCAGCGAAACGGGAATGAGATAATAGGAGGCGATGCGCTCGCCGAAGAAATACAGGAAAACGAAACCGAAAATCGCAAGCGCGCTGGCGGAAAACATGGCGAAAACACGCGCCGTCGAGGTCAGCCCCATGATCTTGTCATGGGCATCCTCCAGACGATAGCCGGGTAAAAAGCGGATGACGGTGGTGTGAAAACCGAGACAGGAAAGATTGCCGAACAGGATCACCAGAACCCAGACGAAGGCGAACAGGCCATATTCGAATTCACCCATCAGGCGGGCAAGGATGATCTGGGAAATGAAGGCGATACCGGCGCTGACGATGCGCACCGCAAACGCAACCAGCGCCATGCGCTGCGCGCGGGAGACCTCATCCCCGCCGGAAAGAACAACGGCGACTTTCGCTACCAGCGGCGAAAGCTTCGCGCGCAGGCCTGCGGGTAAGGCTTTTTCCGCCGTGTTGAGGATAGCCATGATCCACACGCCATCATTTCCAGTTGAATAGGCGAGCCGATCATACGCGCTTCATCCTTAACGAAGGGTTTGGGACGCGCCGGCCTGTGTGCCAATATCGTCCGCCACGCGTGGCTTGCGGATGCCGTTGAACAGGAAAAGGGCGAGCGGGCTGAGGCGTATCGCCTGATGCAGCATATAGGCCGTCGCCGTGGTGGCTGCGACGATGATGGTAAATTCCAGGATGGGTGGCAGCGCAATGAGGATGAACAGCGTTCCGAACCCATAGATCAGCGGATGGTGAAACAGGTAGATGGTGAAGGACGCATCCGTCATGCGTCTGGCAAGCCGGTTCGGCCTGTCGAAATATCGGCAGGCGAGGTCTATCAACAGACGGCTTGCCGCCACCGCCGCAATTGCCGACACCAGCACCAGCAGGGCCGAATTCGAAAAGGGATATTGCAGGCGCAGGGTCACCGCCGTCGCGATGGCGCCGGCCGCGATGACGCCGGTGAGAAGGCCCGTCTGGCGAAAGCGGTGAAAGAGGGCGCGGTCACGGTGCAGCAGCGCGCCAATGAGGAAAAATGGCAGGTAACGCGCATAGGGATCGGAAGCGCGTTCATAGAGAAAAAAGAGGCCGCTTCCGCTCTTTGCTGCAAGCTGGCCGGATCCGTAGATCGTCAATTCCCACACAACAGGTATGAGGCAGAGCATTGCGAAAAACAGGGAGGTATGCCCCTGCCGCAGGCTGCCGAACCAATCTCTCACATAGGCTACTGGCGGACGTTCCAAGAGAAACAGCAGGCCGGCAAGCAGGATCGAATAGAAGATAAGGGCCGGCAGGAACCATAGATGCATGATCCACTGTTCGCTCGGGCGCAGCAGGCCGGGCAGGCTCTCAAGCAGCCGGTCGGCTGGGATATCGCCTTTGGCGACGCCGGCCAGTTGCAGCAGGAAAAGCTGTGATGGCCCGAGCAGAAGGACCGCGACGATAAAGGGCATGCCGAGGCGCAGGAAACGCTGTCTCAGCCAGCGCATCTTGCCCTTCTTGCCGATGACCATGGTGGAAAAATAGCCGGCCACCAGAAAAAATGCCGGCATGCGGAAGGTGACGAGTGCGGCACCCAGCGCGCTCAGAAGCGGGCTGGTGTCGAAATCCTTGATGTCCCATGGCAGGGCGTAGCTGTAGAGGAGGGAGGCGTGATAGGGAATGCCAAGCAGCATGAGGAGCGCCCTTAGCGGGTCCCAGTAGTGCTCGTAGTCTGATTTGCCCGGTTGCATTTTTCCCTCGCGCCGCAGGCGCGATCCCGTGTGATCGGCAATGACCAGCACGACTATTGGTGGAAAACGCTAATAAACCCTTCACGCCCCGGAGGGTGTGGGCGGAGCCTTTTTTCTCGGCATGAGATCGAGGACCAGCGCACAGCCCAGAATGATGATGCCGGCGCCGAAAAGCTGGGGAAGCGAAAGCGGCTCATCCAGCACCAGCGCGCCGACGAGGACCGCAACGACGGTCACGGCGAATTCCACGCTGATCGCCCTGGTTGCGCCGATCGAGGAGACAAGCTTGAAATAGGTGATGTAGGTGAGGCCGCTCATGACCACCGCCTGCAC
Organism: Agrobacterium sp. T29; assembly: GCF_006970545.1. NCBI lineage: Bacteria > Pseudomonadati > Pseudomonadota > Alphaproteobacteria > Hyphomicrobiales > Rhizobiaceae > Agrobacterium > Agrobacterium sp. T29. Next base: position 582,823 of record NZ_CP040641.1, on the reverse strand, counting down.
CAGAAGATAACCGTAATCGATGAGATCAGGCGTTCTCGGCAATGGGACCGCGAAGAGAAGCGGCAGGGTCATCAGGCCGCCTGTCAGGAATGAGCCTATGGTGATTTCCCAGGAACCCACGCCCTTCAGGTGGCGGCTGGCAAAATTGCTGCCATAGGCCGCGCAGATGCACGCGGCGACAGCGGCGGCGCAGCCGATGATAAAACCGGTTGTAACGGGAACGGCGGGAAAGCCGACAAGCAGGACGATGCCGGCAAGACCGATGACGAGACCGGCAATGCCCTGACGCGTCAGACGCTCAATACCCCAGACCTGCGCGATGAGCATGGAAAAGAGCGGGATGGTGGCCACCAATATGGCGGCCATGGCGGTGCCGACCAGCGGCGTCGCATAGGAGAGGCCGATCAACTGTCCCGCGACCGTTGTTGCGCCGACGACCGCGAAGGCGCGCCAGCTCGCGGAAAATGCAAGCTTTCGGCGCGCCGCAATCGCGATCAAAAACAGGGTGACGGCGGTGACCAGCGAACGGAGCGTGACCGCGCCGATCCAGCCGAAGGCCTCGACGACATGCAAAAGCAGCAGGAAGGACATTCCCCACGCGAGTGCGAGAAAAACATAAGCGGCAAAGTCGCGAGGGGCCATGAAAGCTTTTTCCGGAAGACGATCCGGCTCCCATATTGGAAATTGCCGATATCCGTCAACAGCGATCGAGGGGTGCAACGAAAATCGCCCGCAACCGAGGGTGCGGGCGATTTCGTTTGTCTGTCAGCAACTGCCTCAGGCCTGTTCGTAAACGCCGTGGCAGTGCTTGTATTTCTTGCCGGAGCCGCAGGGGCACATTTCGTTGCGGCCGATACGACCCCAGGTGGCGGGGTTTTCCGGATCGCGATCCTCGGCCGGCACGAAGGCGGCGGGCGCGGTCTGTTGGCCCTGCGCCATTTCGTCTTCGCCCGTATTGGGGTCGAGATGATGCGCCGTCATTTCCGGCAGTTCCGGCTGCTGCGGTTCCTGCTGCACCAGTTCCACCCGCATCAGCTGGGCGGTAACGGCCTCGCGCAGATTGGCGAGCAGCGCCTGGAACAGTTCGAAGGCTTCCGCCTTGTATTCCTGCAGCGGGTCGCGCTGGGCATAACCGCGGAAACCGACGACGGAACGGAGATGGTCGAGGTTGACGATATGTTCGCGCCACAGATGGTCGATCGTCTGGAGAATGACCGAGCGTTCCACATAGGTCATGATCTCGGGGCCGAAACGTTCCGCGCGCTCGGCGGCGTATTTGTCGGCGGCCTCGGTAACACGCTCAAGAATATCGTCCTCGGCGATGCCTTCTTCCTTGGCCCATTCCTCCACCGGCAGGTCGAGGTTGAGGAACTGGGCGATGCCGGCCTTCAGGCCCGCAATATCCCACTGTTCGGCATAGGCATTTTCCGGAATATGCTTGGTGACGAGCGTTTCGATCACTTCATGGCGCATATCGGCTGCGGTTTCGCCGATATTGTCGGCTTCCATCAGCTCGAGACGCTGCTCGAAAATCACCTTGCGCTGGTCGTTCAGCACGTCGTCATATTTCAGAAGGTTCTTGCGGGTCTCGAAGTTGCGGGCTTCGACCTTCTTCTGGGCGCGTTCCAGCGCCTTGTTGATCCACGGATGGACGATTGCCTCGCCTTCCTTCAGGCCGAGCTTCTGCAGCATCGAGTCCATGCGCTCGGAACCGAAGATGCGCATCAGGTCATCCTGAAGCGACAGGTAGAATTTCGAACGGCCCGGGTCGCCCTGACGGCCGGAACGGCCGCGCAGCTGGTTGTCGATGCGTCGGCTTTCGTGGCGTTCGGTGGCGATGACGTAAAGGCCGCCGGCGGCAAGCGCCTTTTCTTTCAGCACCTTGATCTCGGCGCGGATTGCCTCTTCCTTCGCATCAAGCTCGGGACCCGGCTCCATGCCTTCCAGCTCGCGCTCAAGCCGCATGTCGACGTTGCCGCCGAGCTGGATGTCGGTGCCGCGGCCGGCCATGTTGGTGGCGATGGTAACCGCACCCGGAACGCCGGCCTGCGAAACGATATAGGCTTCCTGCTCGTGGTAACGGGCGTTCAGGACCTGGAAATCGGAGAAGCCGGACTGACGCAGGAGATGGGCCAGAAGCTCGGATTTTTCGATGGAGGTCGTGCCCACGAGAACCGGCTGGCCGCGTTCATGCGCCGCCTTGATCTCGGTGATGATCGCCTGGAACTTCTCCTCGCCGGTGCGGTAAACCTCGTCGTCCTCGTCGATACGCTGGATCGGCAGGTTGGTCGGCACTTCGATGACGTCGAGGCCGTAAATGTTGCCGAATTCTTCCGCTTCCGTCGCGGCCGTGCCGGTCATGCCGGCCAGCTTTTCGTACATGCGGAAATAATTCTGGAAGGTGACGGAGGAAAGCGTCTGGTTTTCCGGCTGGATCTGCACCTTTTCCTTGGCTTCGAGAGCCTGATGCTGACCTTCGGAATAACGGCGGCCCGGCATCATGCGGCCGGTGAACTCGTCGATGATGACGATTTCGTCGTTGCGGACGATATAGTCCTTGTCGCGGGTGAAGAGCTTGTGGGCCTTCAGCGCATTGTTGATGTGGTGAACAATGGCGACGTTTTCGACGTCGTAAAGCGATTCGCCCTTCAGGAGGCCCGCCTGCCGCAGCAGGTTCTCGAGCTTCTCGGTGCCGTCTTCGGAGAAGTTGGCCGAGCGCTGCTTTTCATCGATTTCGTAATCTTCCGGCGTCAGCAGCGGAATGAAGGCGTCGATGGTGTTGTAAAGGTCGGAACGGTCGTCCAGCGGGCCGGAAATGATCAGCGGCGTGCGCGCCTCGTCGACCAGGATCGAGTCGACTTCGTCGACGATCGCGTAGTTGTGGCCGCGCTGAACCATCTGGGCGCGGTCATATTTCATGTTGTCGCGAAGATAGTCGAAGCCGAGTTCGTTGTTCGTCGCGTAGGTGATGTCGCACGCATAGGCCTCGCGGCGCTGGTCGTCGTCCAGCCCGTGGACGATCACGCCGGTCGTCAGGCCGAGGAAGCCGTAGAGCCTGCTCATCGTGGCCGCGTCACGCTTGGCGAGATAGTCGTTGACGGTGACGACATGCACGCCCTTGCCGGCAAGGGCGTTGAGGTAGACCGCAAGGGTCGCCACCAGCGTCTTACCTTCACCGGTCTTCATTTCGGCGATGGCGCCGCCATGCAGAATCATGCCGCCGGTCAGCTGCACGTCGAAGGGCCGCATATGCAGAACGCGGCGCGACGCTTCGCGGGCGACGGCGAAAGCCGGGATCAGCAGGTCGTCCAGCGTCTTGCCGTCGGCAAGCTGCTGGCGGAACTCAGCGGTCTTGGCCGCCAGCGCTTCGTCGGAGAGCGCCTTGGTGGCTTCTTCCAGCGCATTGATGGCTGCGATCTTGCTTTTATAGGAGCGGACGCGGCGGTCATTTGCCGAACCGAACAACTTGCGGGCTATTCCGCCGAGACTGACCATCTTACTGGCCCTTTCTGAAATTCCGTTTTGCCGGGCGCTTTTCTCCGTCACGCCGATTTCAGCATAAATGACGGACTTCGCCCTTCAACGTATCTGGACGCGAGGTTGCGTGACAGATAAGAGGGGGGGCAAATGATGTCAACGGTTCTGCCCGTTACAGAATGGCCACAATCCGGTGTTTGGAAGTTTTTTCAGAGCCGGAAACCATGTCTGGAGCCGGCATTGTCCCCGAAAGGTTCAAAATGTTGCGCTATAATAAAATTGCGGCTGCGGTGATTGTGGCCACGCTCGGCCTCCAGCTTCCGGCTTTCGCACAGGAAGACAAGGTTGTCGCCAAGGTCGGCGATCTGGAAATCCACCAGTCCGAACTCGACCTCGCCATGAGCAACCTCGACCCGCAGCTCGCGCAGCTTCCCGATGAGCAGAAGAAGGTCGCAGCCCTTTCCGGCGCGATCGACGTCAAGCTTCTGGTGAAGAACGCCAGCGCCGAAGGTCTGGAAAAGACTGAAGATTTCAAGAAGCGCATGGAATTCATCCAGGACCGTGAGCTGCACAACGCCTATTTCCGCAAGCACGTGGTCGATGCCGTTACCGCTGACGAAGTAAAGGCCCGCTACGACAAGGAAGTCGCAGCCCTGCCGCAGGAAGAGGAAATCAAGGCCGCGCACATTCTCGTCGCCAGCGAGGACGAAGCCAAGGACATCATCAAGCAGCTTGATTCGGGCAAGGATTTCGCAGCGCTCGCCAAGGAAAAGTCCACCGATTCCAACAAGGATGACGGCGGCGATCTCGGCTGGTTCGGCAAGGGCCGCATGGTGCCGGAATTCGAAGAAGCCGCTTTCGGTCTCGAAAAGGGCGCCTACACCAAGGCTCCGGTGAAGACCCAGTTCGGCTTCCACGTCATCAAGCTGGAAGACAAGCGCATCGCACCGCCGCCGGCTTTCGAGCAGGTCGAGCCGCAGGTTCGTCAGCTTGTCATGCGTGACAAGTACGTTGCCCTCATCGAGAAGGCAAAGGCCGACCAGAAGATCGAAATCATGGATGAGACGCTGAAGAAGGGCTACGACGAAGCCACGAAGGAACAGCAGGCTCAGCCGCAGCAGTAAAAACAAATGTTACGGGGCGGCTATGGGCCGCCCCGTTTCATCTCAGGCATTCCAGACCCCTTTTCCAGAATTTCAGGCGCTTCCCATGTCCGTTGCCGTTTCCCCGCTCGCTCCGAAATCCTATCCCGACATGCCTGCGCTGCGCGGTGTTCGCATGGCGACGGCTGCCGCCGGCATCAAGTACAAGAACCGCACCGACGTTCTGCTGATGGTGTTCGACAAGCCGGCAAGCGTCGCCGGCGTCTTCACCAAATCGAAATGCCCATCTGCCCCGGTCGATTTCTGCCGCGCCAATCTCGGCGGCGGCGTGGCGCGCGCCGTGGTGGTCAATTCCGGCAATGCCAATGCCTTTACCGGCGTCAAGGGCAAGGCCGCGACCGAATTGACGGCGAAATCCGCCGCTGCCGCCGTTGGCTGTTCTGAAGGCGAGGTCTTCCTGGCATCGACGGGCGTGATCGGCGAGCCGCTGGATGCGACGAAATTTGCCGGCGTTCTCGGCGACATGAATGTCAGGGCGGAAGCCGATTTCTGGCAGGAAGCCGCCAAGGCGATCATGACGACCGACACCTATCCCAAGGTTTCGACCCGCACCGCCGAGATCGGCGGCGTGATCGTGACGATCAACGGCATTTCCAAGGGTGCTGGCATGATTGCGCCCGACATGGCGACGATGCTCTCTTTCGTGGTGACGGATGCCGATATTGAGCCTGCCGCCCTGCAGTCGCTGCTGTCTGCCGGTGTTGGCCCGACATTCAATTCCGTGACGGTCGATAGCGACACTTCCACCTCCGATACGTTGATGCTGTTTGCGACAGGTGCTGCCGCTGAAGACGGTCAGGTGAAGGTAACGAGCGCCGATGACGAGCGCCTTGCCGGCTTCCGCACCGCGCTGAACGATCTCCTGAAGGACCTCGCCCTGCAGGTGGTTCGTGATGGCGAAGGCGCGCGCAAGATGGTGGAAGTCACCGTAACGGGCGCGGAAAACGATGCCGCCGCCAAGAAGATTGCCCTCTCCATCGCCAATTCGCCGCTGGTGAAGACCGCGGTTGCCGGCGAAGACGCCAATTGGGGCCGCGTCGTCATGGCCGTCGGCAAGTCCGGCGAAATGGCCGACCGTGACCGCCTCGCCATCTGGTTTGGCGGCGTGCGCGTAGCCGTCAACGGCGAGCGCGACCCGGATTATTCGGAGGCGGAAACCAGCGCGGTGATGTGTCTCGAAGACATTCCGGTGAAGGTGGATATCGGTCTCGGTCAGGGCACTGCCACCGTCTGGACCTGTGACCTGACGAAAGAATATGTTGCGATCAACGGCGACTATCGGAGCTGACCGTTGGAGCCGAAGAGAATGCAGGACAATAAAGCCGTCAATCTGCCGCTGGTTCGCCGTCTGGAAGCCGTCAGCTTCCGGGCATGGCCTGCCTCGTCGGTGATTTATGACGGCAGCTGGCAAATCCGCCTGACGGGTTCGCACCCCTCCAAACGCATCAACTGCGTGGTGCCGCTGGACCCGTCCGATTACGGAAACAGCGCGGTGCGGCTGGAAAAGGCGCGCAAGCGTTTCGAAGATTTCGGCCGACCGCTGGTGGTGCGCGAAACGACGCTGATGCCGCCGCAGCTGAGAGAATTTCTCTCGAATGACGGCTGGTCCGTGTTCGAAGAGGTGATGGTCATGACGGCCGATCTCTCCGGCATGGAACTGCCCGAAACGCTGGTCAGCCTCCCGAGCCACGATATCGGCCGTTTTGTCGAGGCGAGCATCAAGGTCAGCGATAGCGACCCGGCGCTCCGTCCGGCGATTGCGGAAATCGTCAGCTCCATCAAGCCGGCGCTCGGCCTCTTCATCAATGAGGAAGTGGAAGGCAATCCGCTCGCGACCGTGATCTGCGTGCAGGATAACGACCTCGCCGGCATCATCTCCCTCGATGTCGAAAAGTCGCAGCGTAAAAAGGGCCTCGGCACGCAGGTTTTGTCGTCGGCACTGCGCTGGGCGAGAATCAGCGGCGCAAAAACCGCCTGGCTGCAGGTGGTTTCCACCAATGCGCCGGCGATCGCCCTTTATGAGAAATTCGGCTTCTCGGAGGCCTATCGTTATCGCTACTGGCGCAAGGGAACCGGCGAATGAGCGAGGCTGGCAAAAAAATCCTGCTGGTCGCCGCCTGCGCCCTTCTCGATCAGGATGGCCGCATTCTTCTGGCGCAGCGTCCGGAAGGCAAGTCGCTTGCGGGCCTGTGGGAATTTCCGGGCGGCAAGGTGGAGCATGGCGAGACGCCGGAGGAAACCCTTGTCCGTGAACTGGACGAGGAGCTGGGTATCAAAACCAAGGTCGCCTGCCTCGCGCCGCTGACATTTGCCAGCCACACCTATGAGACCTTCCACCTCCTGATGCCGCTTTACGTGTGCCGCCGTTATGAGGGCATTGCGCATGGCCGGGAAGGACAGGCGATCAAATGGGTGAAGCCGCAGGCCCTGCGCGATTATCCCATGCCGCCGGCCGATGAGCCGCTCATCCCCTTCCTGCAGGATCTGCTATAAAATCGGGAAGCCCCCGAGGTCCTCGCGCATTATCCCGTCACAGCTTCGTGAAAATGCCCCGTTTGCAGCGCTTTGCCGTGCCAAAACGGGGCTTTGTTAAGAGATCGTTCAGCACCCTCTGGCAGATTGTTAAGCTAAAGAAGCGGTAAACTGCGCGAGACGAGGTTGGTCATGAACGAGGATTTCTGGAAGACGGTGGAAGGTCGTCACTTGTATTCCGACAAATCCCGTCGCACCGGCGTGCTCAATGTGGCGCTGCTTTTCGGCACGGCGGTTATCGCGCTCTCGCTCATCGTCACTCCCATGCTTGCTGGAAAATCCTCGACGCGGGTGGCGCAGTTTCCCGACAATTACGACATGATCAGCACGGGCTCCATCAAGAAGACCGATGTGGGCAAGACCTATTCCATCCGTCGCAGCATCACCCAGCCGATGCCGGAAATGCCCTGCGTGGTCACGGGTTATAGCAACGAGAGCGGTTGCTGATCGTTTACCATCAAAGGTAACGGATTCCTCATATCGCCGACCTAGGATAGAGTTGATTTCAACAGGGCAGAAGCCGGTTGTCGCAACGCACCGGATGGCGGATGGGGAATATCCTGTGCTGCATTTTTTTATCAATTTTTGCAAAAGCGAAGACGGTGCCACAGCGGTTGAATACGGCCTGATTGTCGGGCTGATTTCCGCCGCCCTCATCGCTGGCGCAGGCAGCATCAGCAGCAATATCAATGCCGTGTTTCAGTTCATCGTAGACACTTTGGTCGAGTTGAAGCCTTTTGGCTGATCGCTCAGGACAGCTTCACCTCGGTTGTCTTTAAGGCGTCGGCAAGCCGCACCTTGGCGGAGCCGGGTTTCAGCGGTTTCTGCTGGCTTTCATGCGGCGCCCAGCCTGATACATAGATGATGGAAAATGTCGCCCTTATCCGCCCGTCAGGATCGGAATATCGCTCGGCGTAAAGCTCCGCCGCGCGCAGAAAAAAGGCGCGGTTGAGCGGCTTTCTGCTGCGGCTTGCCAGCGGATTGGCCATGCCCATGGCGCGCAGGTCGCGCATCAGCGGGAAAATCGAATCGTAACGCACGGTGTAGCTTTCCGCATCGGTCACGGGGAGCGCAAAGCCGGCGCGCTGCAAAAGCGCACCGACATCGCGCACATCGGCGAAGGGAATGACACGCGGGCTGGCGCCTCCGGTCAGTTCCGCCTCGGCGGTCAGCAGCACGTCGCGCAGTTCCTGCAGGGTGCCGCTGCCGGGAATGGCGCCGAGAAACAGGCCGTCCGGTTTCAATGCCCGGCGGATCTGGATCAGCGCGCCGGGCGTATCGTTGGTCAGATGCAAGGCAAGCGGTGAAACGATGAGATTGGCGGAGGCCTCTTCGAGCGGCAGATGCTCCATGGACGCGGCTTCGGGAATATTCGCATCCGTCGCAAAACAGCTCTCGGTTTCGATACGGCGAATGGTATCCACCTTGCCGGTTTCCGCCAGCCGCCGGGCGGTGACGCCGGTTCCGCCGTGAAGTTCGATTGCGGTCTCGAACTGGCGCTCGACGATGGCAAGCCTGTCGGCCAGCTCTTCGGCCGCCATATCGAGAAGAAACAGGGCCTTGTCGTCGCGCCGGTTCCAGGCCCGGCGACGGTTTTGTTCGATCAGGGCCTGGTCAAAGAGAATATCCATCGTCTTGCCTGCTCGGCCTCGAACGCCTTCGGGATCGGCGGGCCGTATCGTTGGTCTCATGCCGCCTGCGGCATCGTTTTCCCGGTGTCGGGAGGGAACTATCGCTCTCGCAAAGGCACCCGTTCGGCGGTAAAGTCAACCTCATGGGTGCTGGTGACAGTCTGTTTTCGGGTTTGCTGTCGAAGTCTGCGGCCGTGCCGGCGGCGGCGGGAGACATGTGGCGTGCGGTCTTCCGCATGCTCTACCCGCCAACCTGCGCGGGCTGCACCCGCATGACCGGCGGCGAGGGCGCCTTATGCGCGGATTGCTGGCGGGATGTGGCCTTTATCGATCGCCCTTTTTGCGAGGTTCTGGGCATTCCCTTCGCGCGGGATCACGGAGACGGTTTCGTGAGCGCACAGGCGATTGCCGAACCGCCGCCTTTTGACCGGCTGCGCGCCGTTGCAAGCCATGAGGGAACCGCCCGCAAGCTGGTGCACCGGCTGAAATATCAGGACCGGACCGATCTCGCCCGCCTGATGGCGCTGTGGATGCTGAGGGCAAGTGACGGAACGGTGGATGCCTGCGATTGCATCGTGCCCGTTCCATTGCATCGCAACCGTTTCCTGCGCCGCCGCTTCAATCAATCCGCCGAGCTGGCGCGGCATCTGGCCAGAGCCTCCGGCAAGCCCTTGCTTGCCGGCACGCTGCTGCGCGTGAAACCGACAGAGCGGCAGGTGGGGCTTTCCGCGCTTGCCCGGCGGGACAATGTGCGCGGCGCTTTCGCGCTTGCGCCCGGCCGGGAAACCGATGTCCATGGCAAGCGCGTGGTGCTGGTGGACGACGTCTATACCACCGGCGCGACGGTGGGTGCGGCAAGCCGCGCCCTGCGCAGGGCCGGTGCCGCGGATGTGACGGTTTTGACCTTTGCAATGGCCATTTCCGGGCCTATATGAAACCTGAATGACATGACTTTATCGTGCGTTTTACCGCACGTTTGCGAGGGCTTTGAAAACATGGCACCGGTGACGATCTATACGCGGGATTTTTGTGGTTATTGCGCGCGCGCCAAGGCGCTGCTGGACAGCAAGGGCGTGGATTATGCCGAATACAACGCCACGACGACGCCGGAATACCGACAGGAAATGATCGAGAAATCCGGCGGAACGACGTTCCCGCAAATCTTCATCAACGGCCAGCACGTGGGCGGCTGCGACGATCTGCACGCGCTGGAGCGCGCCGGTAAACTGGACGCGCTGCTGGCCGCCTGATCGGCCGCGATCTTGCGGGTATGGAGGATGTGATGAGTTTCAAGGCTGCCGCCATTCAGATGCGCTCCGGCGTCGATCCGGCAAGAAACGCCGCCGATATGGAACGGCTGGTGCGTGCGGCTGCGGCCGAGGGCGCCGTTTATGTGCAGACCCCGGAAATGACGGGCGCGATCCAGAAGGACAGGCAGGCGCTGCGTGCGCAATTGCGTGATGACGATGGCGATATCATCGTTGCGACGGCCGCCCGTCTTGCCCGCGAACTCGGCATTCATGTCCATGTGGGCTCCACGGCCATTGCCCGCCCGGATGGCAAGATCGCCAATCGCGGTTTTCTCTTCGCGCCGGATGGTTCGCGCATTTGCAGCTATGACAAGATCCATATGTTCGATGTCGATCTCGACAATGGTGAAAGCTGGCGTGAAAGCGCTGCCTATCAACCCGGCGAAGTGGCGCGTATCGCCGAACTTCCGCTGGGGAAATTCGGCTTCGCAATCTGCTATGACGTCCGTTTCCCGCAGCTTTTCCGCGCGGAAGCGCTGGCAGGTGCGGAGGTTCTGACCGTTCCGGCGGCTTTCACCCGGCAGACGGGGGAGGCCCATTGGGAAATTCTGCTGCGTGCCCGCGCCATTGAAAATGGCGCTTTCGTCATCGCCGCCGCGCAGGCCGGCGTGCATGAGGATGGGCGGGAGACCTTCGGCCATTCCATCATCATCGACCCATGGGGCAAGGTTCTGGCCGTTGCCGGCGGCGCTGGCGAAGAGATCATCTTCGCCGAGATCGATACCTCGCTGGTGGCTGCCGCGCGTGGAAAAATTCCCAATCTCCGCAATGCCCGCGAGTTCGGTCTGGACACGGTTATTCCCCTGAAACCTGCCGGAGGTGAAGCGGCGTGATCCGTTATGCGCTGGCCTGTGAAAAGGGCCATGAGTTCGAAGGCTGGTTTGCCGGCAGCGACGATTTCGACGATCAGTTGCAGCGCGGTTTCCTGTCCTGTCCGGTCTGCAATTCCGTGCAGGTCTCGAAGCTGTTGATGGCGCCTTCGGTTTCCACCGCCCGCAAGAAAGACGAACGCCAGACGCTGGCCATGGATGCCGCCCGAAAAGAGGCGCTTGCGAAAATCCGCGAGGCCGTTGCCAATATCCGCGCCAATGCCGAAGATGTCGGCGATAAATTTCCGGAAGAAGCCCGCAAGATCCACTATGGCGAAGCGGATGAACGCGGCATCATCGGCAATGCCTCGGCGCAGGACGCCAAGGCCCTGCTGGACGAGGGTATCGAGATCGCGCCGCTGCCGGTGCTGCCCGACGACGTCAACTGAACTTCTTTAGGACGACCTCACTCAAATAGCATCCGGCGTTACCCCTGCGCCGACCGCTTCGCCAGCATCATGTAGTTGACATCCATATCCGGCGAAAGATTCCAGCGATCCTGCAGCACGTTGTAGAAGACGCCGGTGCGGTGGATGATATCCATGCCGCTCGCCACCAACGGCCGCTCGAGCTCTTCCGGGCGAACGAGCTTTTCATATTGGTGCGTGCCGCGCGGCAGCCAGCGCAGCACGTTTTCGGCGGCGAAGATCGCCAGTGCCCGGGCTTTGAGCGTGCGGTTGATGGTGGCGGCGAACATCAGGCCGCCGGGGCGCACCATTTTCGCGCAGGTGGTGACGAAGAGATCGACATTGGCCACATGCTCGACCACCTCCATGTTGAGGATGACGTCGAAGGTTTCGCCGGCTTCCTGCAACTGCTCGGCAGTGACGGCGCGGTAATCGACGCTGACCCCGCTTTCGCGGGCATGGGTGGAGGCGATGCCGATATTCTTTTCCGAGGGATCGGCGCCTACCACATCCGCGCCCATGCGTGCAACGGGTTCGGAGAGAAGGCCACCGCCGCAGCCGATATCCAGTATGCGCAGCCCTTCCAGCGGGCGGTGCGCCTTTGGGTCGCGGCCGAAATTATCGCAGATGCGGTTGCGGATATATTCGAGCCGCACCGGATTGAACTTGTGCAGCGGGCGGAACTTGCCGGTCGGGCTCCACCACTCCGCAGCCATCGCGGAGAAGCGATCCACTTCGCTCTGGTCGACGGTCGTCTGTGCGGTTTCGCTCATGGTTCTGCTCCATATTGCTGTTGCATTGAAGTCGGATGATTGCCCCTCGAAGTCAAGACCGGCGGTCCATCCCGGCGGCGATTTATCGGGCGCTGATTGCCGCAGGTGGAACTGATTGGATGCCTCATTTGTTTCATGCTGCGTTCATGCAGAACCGCGTATTTTCCGGTCGTGGCAGTATGTGGAACGCATACTGGTCCATCGAACAGGGTGGATGCCGACAAGGGCAAAGCGGGCCTTTGCTTGAGGAGAAAGAAGTGAAGAAAAAACTATTTGGCGCAATTGCGCTGGTGGCCATGCTCGCCGCACCGGCACTTGCCGAAGCTGCGACGCGGGGTTTCGCCACCGCGAATGTGAATATGCGCTCCGGCCCGAGCACGGCCTATCCGGCCGTCGTGGTTATCCCGAATGGTGCGCCGCTCACCGTGCACGGCTGCCTTTCCGATACGCCGTGGTGCGATGTTTCCTTCGTGGGCGGTCGCGGCTGGGTGGCAGGGCGTTATATCGCCACGACCTATCGGCAGAACCGGGTCTATGTGGAACCGCGTTACTACCGCGATCTCGGCGTGCCGGTGATCACCTTCGAAGTCGGCCGTTATTGGGACCGCTATTATCGTGACCGCGACTTCTACCGCGAGCGCGACCGCTGGCGCCGTCCGCCGCCGTCCGGCGGGTACTGGAACGCCCCGCCTCCGAGCGCCGGATGGGATCGTCCGCGTCCGCGTGACGAGTGGCGTGACGGACGCCGGGACGACTGGCGTGATGGTCGCCGCGACGAGTGGCGTGATCCCCGTCAGGGCGGCCCGAATGACGGACGCTGGGAACGTCGCTACGGCGACTGGAACCAGGGTGACAGAAATCAGGACAGGCCGCGTCGCGACGACGACCGCCGCCGCTTCGAAGAAGAAAACCGCGACCGCAACCGCGATGGCCAGCAGAACCAGGATGAAGGCCAGCGTCGCCCAGAGCGTCGCCAGTGGGATGACCCGCGCCGTGCGCCTGCTTCGGAAAATTTCCGCGATGGCTGCCGGATCGGCGATCCGGGTTGTGACCCGCGCTAAACAGACAAAGCCCGGCATGATTGTCGGGCTTTTTCATTTATGGCTTCAGCTTGGCTTTACGAGCCGCTACTTCGCGGCGGCAGCCTTGCGTGCACGGGCCTTGGGTTTTGCCGGGGCTTGCGCATCCGGTGCGGCTTCTGCAGCAGCGGCCTTGGGAGCAGCCTTCTTGCGCGTTGCGGGTTTCGTCGCTTCCGATGTCTTCAGCAGCGAAAATTCATGCTTGGCCTGTTCCCAATGGTGCGCGTCGCGCCCATGGGGGTGGCCTTCCTTTTCCCAGAGTGTATATGCCCGTTTACTGATCCATTCGTGTTCCGAAACCTGCATGCTCGTCTCCCGTTGCTGTTTACAGCGCCTATGAGAAGGCGACATTCCGCTTTGGTCCGGCACACGCTCGACAGGAATCAATGCCGGCATTTCCAGAACCCATTACATGCCATGATTTTCCGGGCGTCAAGCAAACATGCTGCATTGCGAAAACGGATTTCTGGCATTTTCTGCCCGTTAAAGCGGTTTGAGCGAAAGACGTTCCCGCAGAACAAGATCAACGTTGCGTGATCGCGCCAGGGCCGCCAAGATGGCCGGATGAATGGGCAGCGGAGGAGGCGGTCTTGGAACAGAGAACGGAAGCGGATGCGCAGGTCATCGTCGAAAAACAGGGAGGGGCAGGCATCATTCGCCTCAACCGCCCGAAGGCCATCAACAGCCTGACCTTGCCCATGGTGCGCGACCTGTTTCAGGCGCTTCAGCGTTTCGAAGAGGATGCCGGCGTTTCCTGTGTGGTGCTGAGCGGGGAAGGCGACAGGGGGCTTTGCGCCGGGGGCGATGTCCGCATCATTCACGATCTCGGCAAGGCGGGCGACCCGCAGGTGCTTGATTTCTGGCGGGAAGAATTTCCGCTCAACTATCGCATTGCCCGCTTCGGCAAACCCTACATCGCTCTGATGGACGGCATCGTCATGGGCGGCGGTGTCGGCATTTCAGCCCATGGCAGCCACCGCATCGTCACGGAACGCACAAAACTCGCCATGCCGGAAACCGGCATCGGTTATTTCCCTGACGTCGGCGGCTCCTGGCTTTTGCCACGGGCGCCGGGCGAATGCGGCACCTGGCTGGGGTTGACGGGCAATGCCGTTACCGCTGCCGATGCCATCTATGCCGGTTTTGCCGATTATCTTGTTCCTTCGGACCGTCTCGAGGGGCTGGTCCAAGACCTGTCGCAAGCTGCGGATATAGACAGCATCGAGATGGCGATTGCGGCACACGCCGTCGAGGCCGGTGAAGGCGTTTTATACATAAATCGGGATATCATCGACGCGACATTCCGTTTCGACACGGTCGAGGAGATTTTCGCCGCGCTTTCTGCGCGCCAGGATGCGTTTTCGCGCGAGACCCTCGAGGTCCTGCAAAAACGCTCCCCCACCAGCCTGAAACTGACCCTGAAGCTGCTGCGTCTCGGCCGGGAAAGCGCGAGCCTCATCGAATGCCTGGAGCGGGAATTTGCCGCCGGCACGGAAATATTGCGCCAGCATGATTTTTACGAAGGCGTGCGTGCGGCGCTGGTCGACAAGGACCGCAATCCCCGCTGGCAACCGGCACGGCTGGAGGAGGTGAGGGAGGAGGACATTGCGCCTTATTTTACTGCGCATTCCGGCAATCTGTTTCCCGATCACCGTCTTTAGGTCGACGCAAAAGAAATCCGGCTTCTTGCCGTATATGAAATCATCGCCTTTGGAGTCGATATTCTTTGGGCGAAATTTCCAATCCGTGCGCCCGGAAAGCATGGCTGTTTCTCGCGGGCGTTGCCGCCGCCCGCTATGTTGAGCACCATTCGAATTGCCGGGGGTATTCATGAAACGTCTTCTCATTATCGGTACTGCCATTGCCGCTCTTTTTGCAGGTGCGGCGCAGGCGCAGTCTCCGACCACCATTCTCAACGCATCCTACGATGTCGCCCGCGAAGTTTTCGCGGCCGAGAACGAGGCGTTCATCAAGCTGCATCCGGGCGTCACGGTCGACCAGTCGCATGCCGGCACCTCCAAGCAGGCGCGTGCCATCGTCGAGGGTCTGGAAGCCGATGTCGTCACCTTCAATCAGGTCACCGATGTCGATTTTCTGGTGAAACAGGGTTTCGTTTCCGCCGACTGGAAGAAGGATTTTGCGAACGACGCATCGCCCTTCTATTCCTTCCCGTCCTTCCTCGTGCGCGCCGGCAATCCCAAGGGTATCAAGGACTGGGACGATCTTGCCCGCGACGATGTGAAGATCGTTTTCCCCAATCCGAAGACCTCGGGTAACGCCCGTTACACCTATCTCGCCGCCACGGCTTACGCCAAGGAGAAGTTCAACGGCGATGACGCGAAGGTTCAGGCATTCGTCAAGAAAATCTTCGACAATACGCCGGTGTTCGACACGGGAGGCCGCGCCGCCACCACCACTTTCGTTGAGCGTGAAATCGGCGACGTGCTGATCACCTTCGAAGCCGAGACCCGCGGCATCGCCAAGCAATATGGCGCAGACAAGGTGGAAGGCGTCGTGCCCTCCGTCAGCCTGCTGGCCGAATTCCCCGTGGCCGTGGTGGACAAGGTCGTCGACAAGCGCGGCTCGCGCGATCTGGCAAAGAGCTATCTCGACTTCCTCTATACTGAGGAAGGCCAGCGCATCGCTGCCGAATTCGGCCACCGTGTCCACAATGAAAAGGTCGTCGGCGAATTCAAGGACAAGTTCCCGGCCATTCGCCTCGTCAACGTCGATGATGTCTTCGGCGGCTGGGACAAAATCCAGAAAGAGCATTTTGCATCCGGCGCGACGCTTGATACGCTTTACGGCAGCCGTTAATCACAGCGATACGCAACAGGTAAAAGACCCGGCGGGAAACCGCCGGGTCGCTTTTTGATGAATGGGGGCGGGGTTTGAAGCGGAATGTTCTGCCGGGGCTGAAATTGTCCCTTGGCGTTACCCTGACTTACGTTGCCATCATCGTGCTTCTGCCGCTCTCGGCATTGGTGTTCAAGGCGGCAAGCCTCGGCCCTGCCGAATATTGGTCGATCATCTCCTCGCCGCGCGCCGTGGCCAGTTATCGTGTTACCGTGCTCTGCGCTCTGGCCGCCACGCTGTTCAACGTCATCTTCGGGCTGGCGCTCGCCTGGGTGCTGACGCGTTACCGCTTTCCCGGCTGGCGCATCGTCGACGCCATCGTCGATCTGCCTTTTGCGCTTCCGACCGCCGTTGCCGGCATTGCGCTGACGACACTGTTCGCAGGTAATGGCTGGTTCGGCTCGGTGCTTTCGCAATTCGGCATCAAGGTGGCTTACACGCCGCTCGGCATCATGGTGGCGATGGCCTTTACCAGCCTGCCCTTCATCGTGCGCACGGTGCAGCCGGTGCTGGAAGACCTCGATCCGGCACTTGAGGAAGCGGCACAATCGCTCGGCGGTTCCGATCTCGAAATTTTCCGCAAGATCATCCTGCCGCTGTTGACGCCAGCGTTGCTCGCCGGTCTGTCGCTGTCCTTCGCCCGCAGCCTCGGCGAATTCGGGGCGATCATCTTCATCGCCGGTAACCAGCCGTTTTCGACAGAAATCACGGCGCTGCTGATCTTCATCCGGCTGGAGGAATATGACTATCAGGCGGCGGCCGCCATCGCCTCCGTGCTGCTCATCACCGCCTTCGTGATGCTGGCGGTGACCAATTATCTGCAGGCGCGTGCGCTTCGTTATACGGTGAGGGGCTGAGAGATGAGCGCCGTTTCGTCACATCGCAAACCGCCACGCGTCGGCGACGCGCCTCTCGTTCGCCGCTGCCTGATTTCTTTTGTGCTGGTCATCGGCGCCCTGTTGGTCCTGGCGCCGCTTATCATCATCGGCGTCGAGGCCTTTTCGCAAGGCTGGAAGGCCTATACGGCCACCATCACCCATCCCGATACCCGCCACGCCATCATGCTGACGGTGCTGACGGCGCTGATCGCCGTGCCGGTCAATACGGCCTTCGGTGTTGCGGCCGCATGGGCGATCACCAAGTTCGATTTCCCCGGCCGGCGCTTCCTGCTGGTGCTGATCGAGATACCCTTTTCCATCTCGCCGATCGTCGCGGGTGTCGCCTATCTCTTCGTTTACGGGCTGCAGGGGCTTTTCGGCCCGTTCCTCGATGCGCATGACATCAAGATACTTTTTGCGCTGCCCGGCATCGTCATTGCCTCGATGTTCGTCACCGCACCTTTCGTGGCGCGGGAACTTATCCCGCTGATGCAGGCGCAGGGCCGCGATCTGGAAGAGGCGGCGACCTCGCTTGGCGCATCCGGCTGGCGCACTTTCTTTTCGGTCACCTTGCCGAATATCAAATGGGCGCTGCTTTACGGCGTCGTGCTGTGCAACGCCCGCGTGATGGGCGAGTTCGGCGCGGTATCGGTCGTATCGGGCAATATTCGCGGCCAGACCAATACGCTGCCGCTGCATATCGAGCTGCTTTACCACGATTACCAGACGGCCGGCGCTTTTGCTTCGGCCTCGATCCTCGCCACCCTCGCCGTCGTCACCATCATCGCCAAGGTGGCGCTGGAACGGCGCGGCGCCGGGCGCGGGGCCAAGAAGACCAACGGCGATGCCGCCATCGCCACGGAGACCTGATTCCCATGAAAATCCGCCTCGAAAATGTGGTGAAGACCTTCGATACCTTTCGCGCCGTGCGCGATGTTTCGCTGGATATCGAAAGCGGCGAGCTTCTGGCGCTGCTCGGTCCCTCAGGTTCCGGCAAGACCACGATTTTGCGCATGGTCGCCGGTCTCGAATATAGCGATGGCGGCCGTATCTTTTTCGGCGACGAGGACGCCACCAATATTCCGGTGCGGGACCGCGGCGTCGGTTTCGTATTCCAGCATTACGCGCTGTTTCCGCATATGACCCTGCATCAAAACATCGCTTTCGGCATGAAGGTTTCGAAGGTGAAGCGGGACAAGGCGGCAATAGATGCCCGCGTCGAAGAGCTTCTGCGGCTGGTGAAGCTCGATGGCCTGGGCGACCGTTTCCCGGCCCAGATTTCCGGCGGCCAGCGGCAGCGCGTGGCGCTGGCGCGTGCGCTTTCGGTTGATCCGAAGGTGCTTCTGCTCGATGAGCCCTTCGGGGCGCTGGACGCCAATGTACGCCGCGACCTGCGCCGCTGGCTGCGCGAGATTCACGATTCGCTCGGCATCACCACGATCTTCGTGACGCATGACCAGGAAGAGGCGCTCGATCTTGCCGACCGCGTGGTCATTCTCAATCAGGGCGAGATCGTGCAGGAGGGCACGCCGAAGGAGGTCTGCCGCCAGCCGAACAGCGCCTTCGTCATGCGCTTTCTGGGCGATGCCAACCGGGTGTCCGGCGTGGCGCGCGGCGGCAAGGTCTATGTCGGCGATAACGAGTTGCCTTTCTCCTATGCTCAAGGCGATGGCGCGGTGGACATCTATGCCCGCCCCGGCGATCTGGAGTGGGAAGATCTGCATGAGGGCATTCCGGCCTCTGTGGCGCGGGTTCTCGACCGCGCGGGTGAGCGCCGGGTGATCGCCAGCACCGATGGCGGCGACCTTCTGGAATTCGACGTGCCGCCGGAAAACGATGTCGCCGCCGGAGACCGCGGTTCCGTCATCATCCGCCGAGCGAAGATTTTCCCGGCGGCTTGAGCCGCTATCAGCCCAGAAGCTCGAAGGCGCTTTCTGCCACAAGCTTGCCGTTGATCGTCAGGTCGACCCTGTGGATGCCGGGATAGTGTTTGCGGGTCGTGAAATCGCGTATGGCGCGGCTAATCGATAGCGCGCATGTCTCGCCGGGCTGAAGTTCGATCTCTTTCCACTTGAAGACTTTCGCGGAGGCGTCGCCGCTCTTCTTCACGTAGTGCACGGCGTAGTCGATCACCAGTTTCTGCGGCCGTTTCGCCGTCGAGGTGAAGGAGGTTGCAATCCGCACCGGATTGCCGAGCGCAACCTTGTTCGGCGTGACCTGAAATGCCGCAAGGGAAATTTCCGCTTCCTCATGTGCGCCGAGATGGGCAAGTGCGGCGGCATCGCCCTTCTTGATCAATGTGCGCAGGGCCTGCCGCGTGATCCAGCGCGTATGCGGATTGTCCTTCGGCCATGTATCGATCAGCCCCAGCACGAAAGCGGGATTGTCCTTGGTGATGTCGTTCAGATGATTGGCGACGGATTTGCGCACATAAAGCGCCTCGTCGGCTTTCATCGTGTCGAGGATTGCTGTCACCGGTGAGGGATCGTCGATCAGGGGTTTGAGCTGGAACGACCATGGCAGGCGGGGCCGGCAGCCTTCGCTCGCCAGCCGCCGCACATGTTCGTTCTCGTGCCGCGACCATGTTTCCATCACGGCGAGGGTGGCGCCCAAGTCCTTTTGCAAAAAATGACGGATGGCGAATTCAGAGGAGCCGAAGCGGGTGAAATAATGCAGCGCTTCCATGGAAAGATCGAAATCATCGAGGCCGTAAAGCGCCACATATTCCGGCAGCGAAATGGAGGCAAAACCGTTGCCGATGCCCGGCGCTGCGGCGGTCAGGATTTCGATATTGCGGGCATAGTCGCCGGGAAGCGTCGCATGCAGGCTCGTCGCCACCTGCCGCATGCGCTGCATGATGCCCAGCGCTTCGAGGTTTTCGGTGGCGAGCGCCATGAAGGCGGAAACGTCAAATGGCGGATGAACGGCCTTGGTCTCATCGGCGATATGCCGCAGTTTCTCGCGGTTGAAGATTTCCTTCAGTGCCGGTGCCGCCGCGTCGCTCATATCGCCCCTCAAAGTTCACTTTTTGTTCTTTTAGGGCAGGACGGGGCTGGAGGCAAGATAGTGCTGAGCAACTTTCAGGGCGTGACAATGGATCGAGCGATTGCGGCTTCGCCTTCTCCCCGTCGGGGAGAAGGTCGCGGCAGCGGGATGAGGGGGGGCGCGCAGAGATATGCGGAGAGCTTGCCCCCTCATCTGACCCTTCGGGCCATCTTCTCCCCGGCGGGGAGAAGAAATTTCGGAACACTCAGCTCATCTGGCTGACGAATTTGGTCTCCAGATAGGCCTGAACCGCTTCCGAGCCGCCTTCCGTGCCATAACCGGAATCCTTGATGCCGCCGAAGGGGACTTCCGGAAGCGCAAGGCCGTTGTGGTTGATGGTCAGCATGCCGGCCTCGACCTGTTGGCCGAGTGCGTGGGCGGTCTTGACCGAGCCGGTGAAGGCATAGGATGCAAGGCCGAAGGGCAGGCGGTTCGCCTCGGTGATGGCGTCATCGAAGCTCGAGAAGCGGTTGATGATGGCGACCGGGCCGAAGGGCTCGTCATTCATGATTTTGGCGGTGGTCGGCACATTGGCGAGAACCGTCGGCTCGAAGAAATTGCCCTTGTTGCCGATGCGGCGGCCGCCGGTCTTCAATTCCGCGCCATGGGAAACGGCGTCGTTAATGAGGCCTTCCAGCGCCGGAATGCGGCGCTCATTGGCGAGCGGCCCCATGATGACGCCGTCTTCCAGCCCGTTGCCGACCTTGATGGCCTTCGTCGCTTCCACGAAACCTTCAAGGAAACGATCGGCCACGCCGTCCTGCACGAGGAAGCGGGTGGGGGCGACACAGACCTGACCGGCATTGCGGAACTTGGCAAGCGAGGTGACTTCGATTGCCTTGTCGATATCGGCGTCGTTAAAGATCATCACGGGCGCATGGCCACCGAGCTCCATCGTGGCGCGCTTCATGTGCTTGCCGGCAAGTGCGGCCAGATGTTTGCCGATGGGGGTGGAGCCGGTGAAGGAAATCTTGCGGATAACCGGATGCGGGATCAGATATTCCGAAATCTCGGATGGAACGCCGTAAACGAGGCCGATGACGCCCGCCGGCACGCCCGCATCCACGAAAGCGCGGATCAGTTCGGCCGGCGATGCCGGTGTTTCCTCCGGCGCCTTGACGATGATGGAGCAGCCGGTGGCAAGCGCTGCGGAAAGTTTGCGGACGATCTGGTTGATCGGGAAGTTCCACGGCGTAAACGCCGCGACGGGACCGACCGGCAGCTTGATGGCAAGCTGCGAAACGCCGGTCGCACGCGCCGGGATAACCTGGCCATAGGTGCGGCGGGCTTCTTCGGCGAACCAGTCGATGGTATCGGCAGCGCCCATGATTTCGGTGGCCGATTGCGCCAGCGGCTTGCCCTGTTCGCGGGTCATGATGTAGGCGATCTTGTCCTTGCGCTCGCGCAGGAGATCGGCCGCCCTGCGCATGATCTTCGAGCGCTCGAAGGGCGAGGTGTCGCGCCACACCTTGAAACCGCGCTCGGCGGCGGCAAGCGCCAGATCGAGGTCTTCCTTCTCGGCATGCGCAATCGCGCCGATGATCTCGTCGGTTGCCGGATCGGACACGGCGATCGTCTTGCCGGAAACGGCGTCTCGCCATTCGCCATCAATGAGAAGTTTGATGTCGGGATAGGTGTGCATAGGGGCTACCTTCATGATGCGGCCGATACGGCGAAATGCCGTCCGGCCCGGAGACGTGAACAGAATTTTCCTGGCCGGACGATATCCGGCATCGCGGCTTTCGCTGCGCGGAACATGTGTCTGGATATTTCCGACGGGGGCTTCTGGAATTGTCGGAAACGGAAACGACAGCCTTTATATTAAGGCCCGGGCGGTATGTTTCAACCGTGCGCTCCGGCAATCGCCATGATTTTTCCGTGACGCAGAATTTGCCATTCGTCATTTCAATCTAGCACGCGGACGGGGCGTTGCTTATCCGGCTGCCTCAGGCGAATCAGATGAAGCTGCGCGACGACGGAAAGGCTCTCGCCACAATTCGGCCTTTGTCGCACCTGACGAATTATCGGGAGGGGTCTCCGGAGCTTGTCGCTTGTGTCATAATGGGACGCGTGGCCTGAAAAAATACAATAAGACGGAAAACTTATCCAAAGGGTTTACTCAAAACCTAGAGAAAATACGGATAAAATCTCACTGAGGATATAACATCCATTCCTGATATATATTGCTAGCGTCGGTTCCCTTGACCTTCAAAGGTTGGTGAAAACCCTCGACCTGAACGTTATCGATGGAGAAAAAGTATGAGTTTCGCCCGGGTACTTCTCAGTGCGTTCTTGTCGCTCGCGTGGCTTTCCTGTGCCGAAGCCGGCGAAATTGCCAAACCGCAAGGAAAACCAATATTAACCATATCCGGAAACATCGCCAATACGAATGGCGAGGGTGCTGCGGTATTTGATCGTGACATGCTGGAAGCGCTCGGCATGGTGACGGTGGAGACGACGACGCCCTGGCATGATGGCCGCGTCCGTTTCGATGGTGTTTCGCTGGCAAAATTGATGGATGTCGTCGGCGCAAAGGGCACCAGCGTCACGGCAGTCGCTCTCAACGATTATGTCAGCACGATACCGATTGAAGATTTTAAGAAATTTAACGTTATTCTGGCGATCAAGCTGGATGGCAATTACATGACAGTTCGCGAAAAAGGCCCGTTGTTCGTCATCTATCCCTATGACAGCGATCCGGAGCTGCAGAAGCAGACCTATTATTCGCGGTCCGCATGGCAAGTTGCCAAACTGATAGTGGAATAAAGGTGCCGTTTGCGAAAACTTGTGGCGGTGATCATCTGTTGCTTCGTCCTGGCAACGGGCTATATCGCTTTCGTCATTGCCGAGCGGCAGACCGCTCTGCAGAAATTTGCCCGCTACAATGATTCCTGGGCCGTCAGCCAGACCGTAGCCGAATATCTGCGTCTCCAGAACAAGCTGGCCGTGTTCGCGCTCAATCCCGGCAAGATCGACCGGGATGAGCTGCAACTGCGTCTGGATATCATGCTGAGCCGCCTTGAGCTTTTGAAACAGGGCAATCTCGGGGCCTTCATCAATGAAAAACAGCAGTGGCGGGATCTCGTAATCCGCCTCGATGCCGTTCTGGCCCGTCTGGAGCAGCAGGTGAACAACCTCAATCCGGCCGAGGTTCCGGATCTGCTGGCGACGATGAGCGCGCTCGATGCGCCGATGACGACGCTTGCCTCGTCTTCCGTCGCTTATGACGTCAATCTGATCGATACGGCCCATGAGGATGTGCGCAAGCTGCATATCGTTTATACCGCGCTGGCGGGCGGCCTGATTCTGTGCGGTATCGCGCTTGTCATATTGCTGCTTCGCCAGAACGATCTCCTGAACCGCGCGCAGAAAAGCATGCGCGGCCTGACGGACGATCTGCGTGCCGCGACGCTGGAATTGCAGGCGAAGAATGTCCGGCTCGAACACGACGCCTATCATGACGCGCTGACGGGACTGCCGAACCGCGCGCTGTTCCGGCAGGAACTGATCGAGAGGTTGCGCCGATCCTTCGGCGGGACGGGAACGACAGCCATCCTCCTGCTCGATCTCGACGGGTTCAAGGACGTCAACGACACGCTCGGCCACGATGCCGGCGATGCGCTGCTTCAGGCCGTGGCGCAGCGCCTCTCGGGCATCGGCGGCGATTATGACATGGTCTGCCGTCTGGGCGGCGACGAATTTGCCGTCGTCTCCGACGATCTGAACGAGGATGCCGCCCGCCGTCTTGCCACCAAGCTCATCGACCAGATCAGCCGCACCTATCAGCTCGGCGAGCAGGAAGTCAAAATCGGCACATGCATCGGCATCGCCATATCGCACGGCGCCGTCGATGCGGATGAATTGTTCAAGCGCGCGGATCTGGCGCTTTATGAGGCGAAAGCCATCGGCCCCGGCCGGGCGAGCGTTTTCAAGGTCCGTATGCAGAAGCAACTGACCGAGAAGAAATCCTTCGAGGCCGACCTGCAGACCGCATTGCAGAACGACGAGATGGAAGTCTATTACCAGCCGCAGGTGGCGACGCAGACACGCAAGCTTTGCGGCTTCGAGGCGTTGCTGCGCTGGAAACATCCGGTGCGCGGCGATGTGCCGCCCAGCGTGTTCATTCCCGTGGCGGAAAGAACCGGTCTCATCCATTCGCTCGGAAAATGGGTGATGGAGACCGCCTGCCGCGAGGCGATGGGCTGGGACGAGGACATGAAGGTGGCGGTCAATCTGTCGCCGGTTCAGTTCCACAGCACCAGTCTCATCCAGAACGTCATGGGCGCGCTTGAGAAAAGCGGGCTGGAACCCAGCCGGCTCGAGCTTGAAATCACCGAATCGATCCTGCTCAACAAGAGCGACCAGACGATCAACACGCTGTCGCGCCTGAAGGCCGTCGGCATTCAGATCGCCATGGATGATTTCGGGACAGGTTATTCATCGCTCGCCAATTTGCGCGGCGTGCCCTTCGACAAGATCAAGATCGACCGCTCGTTCCTGCGCGATATCACCAGCGACCGCGACGCGCTGGCGATCGTGGAATTCGTGGTCGGCGTCGGCCGCAGTCTGCGGATGACGACGATTGCGGAAGGTATCGAGACGGAAGAGCAATATGAATGCGTCAGGCGTCTGGGCTGCGATCAGGTTCAGGGATATCTGATCAGCAGACCGTTGCCGGCCAAGGAGCTTGTGGCCTGGAGTTCCGTCTGAGACGCGCCTGTTTTAGTGCCTGCCGTATCTTGAATTTTTACCACGTCATAGCGTTGCTTGCGAAAACCGATACCGGTTGCCGCAACGATGCTGTAGAGCATTCCCGGTCGATATGGGATCATTGCGACAAAGCGGCCGGGTTTTGCGAAAAGGCTTGAGACATGGAAATACTGGACGTGCATGGAGTTGCCCTTCCCCTCTCTTCCGATGAGGTGTCGCCGGTCATCTGGCAGGCGCTGACCGACGGCAGCTATGAGGCGAAAGAGGCCCGCAGCGTCCTGAAAGCCATCAAGCCCGGCGATCGCGTGCTGGAGCTGGGCTCCGGTATCGGGATCATCACCTCGATCATTGCCGGCATCGAGGATGTTTCCGTCTGGGCCTTCGAGGCCAATCCCTCGACGGCGGCGCTGGCGCAACGGGTGATCAAGGCCAATTGCCGCGGTAACGTCGAGTTTTCACAGGGGCTTCTTACCGCCGACGAGCCAAGCTCCTATGCTTTTTATGTCCGCAAGGATCTCTGGATGTCGTCCATGGACGAAAATCAGGGCCCATATGAAAAACGCATCGAAATTTCCTCCGCCAATATCGATGAATTTATCGCCAGCCGGGGCATCACCGCGCTCGTGATGGATATCGAGGGTGCGGAACGCGATCTGCTCGGCAGGGCCGATCTGACCGGGGTGGAGCGGATATTCGTGGAACTGCATGACCATCTTTACGGTCTCGCCGGCGTTCGCGATATCATGCAGGCGCTGACCGCCAAGGGATATGCCTATGATCCGCGCGGTTCACGCGGGCCCTGTGTCCTGTTCTCCAAGGACGAAAGCCCGAGGGAATACGATCCCGAGGTAGACTGAGGCCGCGCCGAATTCACGGAACCCTCCGCCGGTCATCCTCGTTCTCACACTTGCATGAGGGCGCGGAGCGGGTCGACACGTGTGCTAGAATGGTATGCGGGTCGAGAAGATAATTTCATAAACAGCAATTCATTCCCAATTATTGTTGCAATTGTTGCAACCGTTATCCTACGTCATCATCCCTCCATCAAACCGGCGCACAACAGGCTGCGCCGGAGATGCCAACGCAACCGAAGGAGTAACGATCATGGGCTTTGTTAAGACGACAGACGGAACGGAAATCTTCTACAAGGACTGGGGCCCGAAGGATGCCCAGCCGATCATGTTCCACCATGGCTGGCCGCTCTCGTCCGATGACTGGGATGCGCAGATGCTGTTCTTCGTTTCCAAGGGTTTTCGCGTCGTCGCCCATGATCGCCGTGGCCATGGCCGTTCCGCCCAGGTTGCCGACGGTCATGACATGGATCACTACGCCGCCGACGCCTTTGCCGTCGTTGAGGCCCTCGACCTGAAGAACGCCGTCCATATCGGCCATTCCACCGGTGGCGGCGAAGTCGCCCGTTATGTCGCAAAACATGGCGAACCCGCCGGCCGTGTCGCCAAGGCGGTTCTCGTTTCCGCCGTGCCGCCGCTGATGCTCAAGACCGAGGCCAATCCGGAAGGTCTGCCGATGGAGGTTTTTGACGGCTTCCGCTCGTCGCTCGCCGCAAACCGCGCGCAGTTCTTCCGCGATGTGCCGGCCGGCCCCTTCTACGGCTTCAACCGCGATGGTGCGACCGTTCATGAAGGCGTTATCCAGAACTGGTGGCGTCAGGGCATGATGGGCGGCGCAAAGGCCCATTATGACGGCATCAAGGCCTTCTCGGAAACCGACCAGACCGAAGACCTGAAGAATATCAGCGTTCCGACGCTGGTGCTGCATGGCGAAGACGACCAGATCGTGCCGATTGCTGACTCCGCGCTGAAATCGGTGAAGCTGTTGAAAAACGGCACGCTGAAGACCTATCCCGGCTTCTCGCACGGTATGCTCACCGTCAATGCCGATGTGCTGAACGCCGATCTTCTGGCTTTCATCAAGGGCTGATCCTTCCGCAAAATCAAAATGCGGTCGACCATTCGGCCGCATTTTGCGTTTCGCATCAGGCTATGTGGCCTCGCCAGGCATTGCGGTAAGAGGCGAGACCGGGAATATCGTGCGGCGTGAAATGGCGCTCGCGACCGGCAAGCGGCTTGATGCCGGTGAGCAGAGCCGCACCGGCGCTGGTGCCCGTGGACCCTTCGACCGCCGTTACTTCGGTCTCTGCAAAGCCGGCCAGCGCCTTCAGATAAAGGGTGTTGCTGGCGAAGGGGCCTTCCACAAGGATCGGGCCTTTACGCCCGATGAGCGAGAGGCTGCATTCCGTCATCAGGGCGAGATAAAGCGACGCCGCTGCGTGCCGTTCCGCGGCCGTGGCCGTGGCTTCGCCGATCCAGCGCGCCGCCTTGTCCGGAAATGGGCCGGAGCCGCTGACGACGCTCGGCAGCAGCATCATGCCATTGGCAATCACGCCGCCGAGAGCCGCGTCCATCGCTTCGTCTTTCACGGCCCCGAATTGCTGCGCCAGCATTTCGTACTCCCTGCCGCCCATGAAGCGGGACGAGGGAACGGGACGGCCGAAAGCGTCGACATTCAGGAGTGTGTCCCGGGTGGGATCGAGCGAGCCCGCCGCGCCGCCGATGGCGAAATTCACCACCCAGGTGCCGGTGGAGACGACCGAAAAATCTCCGTCCCGGCGCAGAAGATGCGGCAGGAGGGATGCGTTGGAATCGTGGATGCCACAATAGACCGGCATATGCGGCGAAAGACCGGTTTCCAGCGCAATCGACGGGCGAATTGTTCCCAGCACATCGAAAGCGGAGCGGACCGGCGCCATCAAATGTTCGATACCGAGACGCGCGACGAGTGAGGAGAAACTCTTCCGCCGCGGGTTCCAGAGATCCGTATGGCAGCCAAGCGAGGTCGTTTCCGTGGCCTGAACGCCCGTCAGCCGTCCCGCCCAATATTGCGCATAGGTGACGATGCTGCGCACTCTGGAGAAATCGTCCGGAAAGGCCGCTTTCTGGAAATGGATTTGCGCGCCAAGGTTCAGCCCGACGGGAAGCTGCGGCGAGCCGGTCTCGGCAAAATCGGGCCTGATGCCACGATAGGCTGCCTCAATGGCTGCGGGATAGCCGTGTTCATAATCGAGCACCGGCATGGCGAGATCGCCGTTTCCATCGAGAAGTGCTGCTGAAGCGCCATGGGTGGTGATGGAAATCGCGTCGAAACCCGGCTCTCGTCCAAACCGCTGAAGAGCGGCAAGAATGAAGCGCCAAAGCATCTCCACATCGTAATGTGGGTAGGGGCCATCGCGGAGAACGGGGTTCGTCCGCTTCTCGCCGGCAATTTCCTCTCCGCTGCCGGTGTCGATGACGACTACTTTGGCATTGGTCTTGCCGATATCGATAACCGCGACCCGGCTCGGTCTGATGATGTCGCTCATGGCAGATGGAACACCGTCACCAGGTCTTTTACAACGGGTGAATTATCGGGATTGCTCTCCATGATATCAGCCATATGCGCCCACCATTTCTTCATCACGGGATGTTCGGGCAAAGCCGCCATGCCGTGGTTCTTCGGGCGCGTCAACACGCCGAACAGGATGTTAGTTTCCGGGTCGAGATGGATGGAGTAATCGCTCACACCCGCATCATGCAGCAGCGCCACCAGTTCGGGCCATATCTCGTCATGTCGCTTTTTATATTCGGCCTCTTTTCCGGCAAAGAGTTTCATCTTGAAGGCGTGTTTTTCAAGTTCCGGCATGGCTTAACTTCTCATGGCGCGAAGGCGACGGACAACGATGGGGATGGCGATGGTTACGATGAGCAGCAGACCGACAAAGATCGACATGACGATGCCCGGCACATTCAGAAGACCGAGCCCGAAGGTGACGAGGCCCATGACGAAAGCGGCAATGACGACGCCTGCGATGGTGCCGGAGCCGCCGAGAATGGAGACGCCGCCCAGCACCACCATGGTCACCACCTCAAGCTCCCACCCTTGAGCGATGGACGGGCGGGTGGAGCCGAGCCGCGATGTGAGGCAGACGGCGGCGATGCCGCTCATCAAGCCGGTGAGCAGGAACAGGATGAACTTCACCCGCTCGACGGGTATGCCGGAGAAACGGGCGGCGAAGGGGTTGTTGCCGATCACATAGACCTGCCGGCCGAAATTGGTGGCATGCAGCAAAATGGCGAAGAGGATGGCCATGGCGATGAACAGCACGAATTCGAAAGAAATCACCCAGAAAACGTAACCCTGACCGAAATAGGCAAAATCGGCGGGATATTTGCCATAGGCCTGATCGCCCAGCACCATATAGGAAATGCCGCGAAACAGGCTCATCGTGCCGATGGTGACGACGATGGACGGCAGCTTCAGCCCTGCGACCAGAAAACCGTTGAAGGCCCCGCACAAAAGCCCGGTGCCGATGCCGATGGCGACGAGGCCGGGCGTGCCGATCCCCATCTGAACTGCCGCACCCATGGCGGTGGAGGCGAGCGCGATGATGGCGGCGACGGACAGATCGATTTCACCGGCGATGATCAGCAGCGCCATGGCGAAGGCGATGATCGCCTTTTCCGTGAAATTGAACGTCGCGTCCGACAGGTTCCAGGCATTGAGGAAATAGGGTGAGGCCAGCGAATTGGCGATGAAGATGAGGATCGCAACGCCAAGCAGCAGCACTTCCCAACTGGCCATGATGCGGCGCAGCGGCGTGCCGAGCTTGTCTGGAATGATGCGCGGATTCTGCGCTGGTTGAGGCATGGTGCTCATGCTGCGGCCTCCCTGGCCTGATCGCTTGCTGCGCGGTCACGCAGGATGATACGGCCTTTTCGCGCTTCGGCGCGGGCGTTGAAGACGACGGCGAGCACGATCACCACGCCGGAAATCGCCATCTGCGCGAAGGGCGAGATGCCGATGACGGGCAGGGCGTTCTTGATGACGCCGAGGAACAACGCGCCGAGCACCGCACCCGCCACCGATCCGATGCCGCCGGCAATCGAGATGCCACCGATCACATTCGCCGCCACGCTGTCCAGTTCGAAACCGGCGGCAATATCGACATAGGCAACCGCATAACGCGATACCCAGAGATAGCTGGCGAGACCGGCAAGTGCGCCTGACAGCACGAAGGCGAAGAAGCGTGTCCGGCCGACATCGATGCCCGCATAGACGGCGGCACTCGGATTACCGCCCGACGCATAGGCGGAGCGGCCGAAGGAGGTGCGGCTGAGCACCAGCCACGCGCCGGCGATGATAACGATCGCCACCCATGAAAGTACGGGCATACCGAGGATCATGGTGCGCGGCACGTTGAGGAAGGTCGGCGAAAGCTGGTGCGCATTCACCCAGCCGCCGCCGGACAGCACAAAGGCCATGCCGCGATAGATGGTGAGCGTGCCGAGTGTGACGACGATGGGCGGAATACCGAGCCACCAGACCAGCACGCCGTTGAGTGAGCCGAGAAACGCGCCGATGCCGACCGCCATGGCGATGAGAAGCGGCAGGGGAATGCCCGGGAAGGCGGCATTGGTCATCGCCACCGCCATGCCGGTGAAGGCGAGATTGGCGGCAACCGACAGATCGATGGATTTGGTGAGAATGACCGCCATCTGGCCAAGCGCCAGAATAATGAGGATGGAGGTATCATTGAATATATTGACGAGATTTGCGGGCCGGCTGAAACCGGGCGCGCGCAGCGCAAAACCGGCGATCATGATGACGATGATGCCCGCCAGCAGCCATTCGCGATTTTTAAGTAGACGTTGCATGTGGTTGCCCCTCTCAGGCATTGCCGGTGGCGGCGCGCACCAGCTTTTCCGGAGAAAAATCGGTGCGTTCGAACTGGCCCGCCATCAGGCCTTCGCGCATGACGATGGCGCGGTCGGACATGCCGAGGATTTCGGGAAGTTCGGATGAAATCATGATGATGGAGAGCCCCTCTGCGGCAAGCTCGCTGATGAAACCGTGCACGGCGGCCTTGGAGCCGATATCGATGCCCTTGGTCGGCTCATCGAGAATGATGACCTTGGGCTGGGTGGCGAGCCATTTGCCGATCACCACCTTCTGCTGGTTGCCGCCCGAAAGCGTGCCGACCGGCACCGAAAGGGCGGCCGCGCGCAGATCGAGCCGCGAGGCATATTTGCGCGCCAGCGCGAATTCATTGGCGGCGGCCAGAAACCCCTTGCGCGAGGTGCGCGTGAGCGATGGCAGCGACATGTTCTGGTAGATCGGCATATCCAGCGCCAGCCCGTGGCGGCCGCGCTCTTCCGGCACATAAACGATGCCGGCGCGGATCGCGTCTTCCGGTGAGCGGATGGAAAGCGGCTGGCCTTCCAGCGATACCTGTCCCGAAGCCGGCCGGGTAATGCCGAAAAGCGACTGGCAGAGTTCGGAGCGACCGGCGCCGATCAGCCCGTAAAGGCCGAGAATCTCGCCCTTGCGCAGTTCGAGCGAAATATCGCGGAATTCCGTCTGATGCGAATAGTCACGGACCGAAAGAACCGTCGGACCGAGGGCCACGGCCTGCTTGGGAAAGGCGTTCGTCACGTCGCGGCCAACCATCAGCCGCACGATCTCGTCCTGCGGCGTGGCCGCAAGATTGCCCGCTCCAACCATCCTGCCGTCGCGGAACACGGCGTAGTTCTCGGCGATCTCATAAACCTCGTCGAACTTGTGGCTGATGAAGAGGATCGCCTTGCCCTGCCGCTTCAGGCTTTCGACGATGCGAAAGAGATCGTCGATCTCCTTGCGGGAAAGGGCGGCCGTCGGTTCGTCCATGATGACGATGCGCGCCTCAACCGACAGCGCCCGGGCAATCGCCACGAGATGGCGTTGGGCGATGGACAGGTCCTTCAGCCGGATCGTCGGATCGATGGTGCTTTCGAGCTGTTCCAGCAGGGTTCTGGCGCGCGTGTTGATGGTCTTCCAGTCGATCAGGCCAAAACGGCCCTTCGGCGCATGGCCGAGGAAGATGTTTTCGCCGACGGAAAGTTCGTCGAACAGCACGGTTTCCTGATGAATGGCGGTCACGCCGGCATCGATGGCGTCCTGTGCGCTGTGAAAATGGACGGGCTGGCCATCGAGAAGGATTTCGCCTTCGTTGGGGCGATAGATGCCCGTGAGGATTTTGACGAGCGTGGATTTACCAGCACCGTTCTCGCCGATCAGCGCGGTGACCTTGCCGGGATAAAGCGCGATATCGACGCCATCCAGCGCTTTGACGCCGGGGAATATCTGGCTGATGCCGCGCATTTCCAGAATGGGCGTTGAATTTGAAGCCTCGACGACATCTAAAATTTTCGTTTCGATACGCATCATCCGTCTTACCGGTCAGTTTGATTGAAGCGGTGAAGGGCACCCCCCTCTGCCCTGCCAGGCATCTCCCCCTCAAGGGGGGAGATCGATATGCGGCACCGTTGAGGCCATCACTAAAGTTGAGAGTGAGCGAGTGTTATCGTCTGGCTGATCTCCCCCCTTGAGGGGGAGATGCCCGGCAGGGCAGAGGGGGGTGCCCTCCACCCGCCGTCAGCCACTTCTCCGATCAAAAGATCTTCGAGAACTGATCGATATTCTTCGCATCATAAACAAACGGATCGGCCATCGCCGCTTCGCTGTTTTCGCCAACCTTGATCTTGCCCATGCGGCCCGCTTCGATTTCCGACCCCGGCTTGCCGTCGGTTTCGCCCTTCACCAGGCGATAGGCGATCTGGGTGGCGGAGTAACCGAGGTCGATCGGGTTCCAGATGGCGAATTCCTTGGTGGCGCCCGACTTGATGGCGCCGGCCATTTCGGACGGCAGTCCAAGGCCGGTCACATAGACCTGACCGATCTTGCCCGCATCCTTCACCGCCTGCGAGGCGGCGAGAACGCCAACCGTCGTCGGCGCGACGATGACCTTCACATTCGGCTGCGAGGAGAGCAGGCCCTGCGCTTCGCGGTAGCTCTTGTCGGCAAGATCGTCGCCATAAACCGTGGTGACGAGGTTGAGGCCGGGGAAGTCCTTCAGCTGCTTCTTCATCTCGTCGATCCAGATATTCTGGTTCGTGGAGGTGGTGGTGGCCGAAAGAATGGCGAAATCGCCCTTGCCGCCTTCCAGATGCGACGCGGCGAGCTGCAGGCACATCTTGCCGATCAGCGCGTTGGACGAGGGGTTGAGCTGGAGAATGCGGCCTTCCGGCGCAACGCCGGAATCCCAGGAAATGACCTTGATGCCGCGCTGCGCCGCCTTTTTCAGTGCCGGAACGACAGCGTCGGGGTCATTGGCGGAAATGGCGATGGCGTCGACGCCCTGCGCGATCAGCGAATTGATGACTTCGATCTGGCCTTCCGCCGTGGTGCTGGTCGGGCCGGTATAGATGATCTCGACGCCGCCGAGGTCCTTTGCGGCCTCCTGCGCGCCCTTGTTGGCGGCTTCGAAAAAGCCGTTGCCGAGCGATTTGACCACCAGTGCGATCTTCACATCGGCGGCTTGGGCAACGCTGCCCAGCCCTGCGACAGAGAGCGCCGCGCCAAGCGCCAGAGCGCTCGTCAATGTTCTGCGTGTAAGTTTCATGTCCCTTTTCCTCCCGTTTTGAACCTTTTCCTCCCTCCGGTGCTCCTCAGGCGACCGAAGAAGAATCCTCTTCATCCGGTGGGGCGGCTGTCTTGCCATCCCTCACCGCGCCGACGACCAGCAATTCGACGCCGGCATCTTCCACCATCCTCGCCGCCTCATCGGAAATCCCGTCATCGGTGATGATGGTCGAGACGTTTTCGAGCGGGCATAAAATGAGGCTGGATCGCTTTCTGAATTTCGAAGA
This sequence comes from Agrobacterium sp. T29, assembly GCF_006970545.1. Classification (NCBI taxonomy): domain Bacteria; kingdom Pseudomonadati; phylum Pseudomonadota; class Alphaproteobacteria; order Hyphomicrobiales; family Rhizobiaceae; genus Agrobacterium; species Agrobacterium sp. T29. The sequence goes on along the minus strand of NZ_CP040641.1, from coordinate 549,352 downwards.
ATCGACCATCACGATCAGCTCTTCCGCCTGCCGCATCAGCTTCTGCTCGCTCTGGATAACCAGCGCGTCGGATTCCATGATGCCGAGAGCGCCCACACCCTGCGCACCGAGAAAAATCCGCCGCGCATAAAAATTGCGGATCGCATCGTTCTCGAAAGGCGACAGGATGAGGCTTTGATCACGATAGATCGCGCCGCCCGGAACGCTGACATTGCATTTGGAATGCTTGACCAGATGCTCGGCGATGGCGAAAGAATTGGTCATCACCTGCAGGCGGCGCGCCGCCATGTAATGCACCATCTGGAATGTCGTCGTGCCGCCATTCAGGATGATCGCGTCGCCATCGTTGCAGAGATCGACCGCCTTGCGCGCAATTGCGCGTTTCTTGTCGATATTGACCGATTCGGACACCCGGAACGGCCGGGCGGCCAGATTGCCGAGCTGCGGCGGATGCACCGCTTCCGCCCCGCCGCGCACGCGGCGCAATTTGCCCTGAACATGCAAAGACGCGATATCCCGGCGGATCGTCGCTTCGGACGCATCCGTCAGTTCGGCAATATCCTGCACCGTCACGACAGCTTTTTCCTGCGTGGCGCTCAAGATGATGCGATGGCGTTCGCGTTCGTGCATGGGGTCCTCCTGATCGTGATTATTCGCAATCTCTTTACGTTGTCAATCAAGAACGATCAAATTAATCAATATCGCGCTGCAACATGAAAATTTATGATCGTTTTTGATTGACATTATGCTTTTGGATGCGCGATATCTGCCATCAAAGGAGGCGGGCCGGTATCGGCTCCGCGAATGCAGACAGATATTGGGAGGAAGACATGACGGGAAAATCCCGCCTTCTCGAAAGCCGTTGGGACGATGCCTATGCCAGAACGCTCGATGAGCCGGGCAAGCTGCTTTATCGTTCCAATCTGCTCGGTGCCGACAAGCGCATTACCAATTATGGCGGTGGAAACACATCTGCAAAGGTGCTTGAGACGGATCCGCTGACGGGCGAGAAGGTCCGCGTCATGTGGGTGAAGGGCTCCGGCGGCGATGTCGGCACCATCAAGCTCGATGGTTTTGCAACGCTTTATCTCGACAAGCTGGAAGCGCTGAAGGGCATTTACAAGGGTGTCGAGGATGAGGACCGCATGGTCGGTTTCCTGCCGCATTGCACCTTCAACCTCAATCCGCGCGCGGCTTCCATCGATACGCCGCTGCACGGTTTCGTGCCTTACGATCATGTCGACCATATGCATCCGGACGCGATCATTGCCATCGCCGCCTCGAAGAATTCGAAAGAGCTGACGCAGCAGATTTTCGGTGACGATATCGGCTGGCTGCCCTGGCGTCGCCCCGGTTTCCAGCTCGGTCTCGATCTGGAAGCTTTCGTCAAGGCCAACCCGAAGGCCAAGGGTGTCGTGCTGGAAAGCCATGGTCTCTTCACATGGGATAATGACGCCAAGGCGTGTTACGAACTGACGCTTGCCATCATCAACACGGCGATCGAATGGTTTGCGGCAAAGACCGAAGGCAAGACGATTTTTGGTGGCGCGGTGGCGAAGAGCCTGCCGGTTGCCGAACGCCGTGCCATCGCCGCCCGGCTGATGCCGGAAATCCGTGGCCGCATCGGCCGTGAGGAACGCAAGCTCGGCCATTTCGACGATCAGGACGCGGTTCTCGAATTCGTCAACTCGAAAGACCTGAAGCCGCTCGGCGCGCTCGGCACATCCTGCCCGGATCACTTCCTGCGCACGAAAATCCGCCCGCTGATCCTCGATCTCGATACGGCGAAGCCGGATGTGGACGCGCTGACGGCGGGTCTCGACAAGGCGCTTGAAGGTTACCGTGCCGATTATACCCGCTACTACGAGGCCTGCCGCCACGACAATTCGCCGAAGATGCGCGATCCGAATCCGGTGATTTTCCTGATCCCCGGCGTTGGCATGTTGTCCTTCGCCAAGGACAAGGCCACTGCCCGCATCGCCGGCGAATTTTACGTCAACGCCATCAACGTCATGCGTGGCGCTTCCACCGTGTCCGACTATCAGGGCCTTCCCGAACAGGAAGCCTTCGATATCGAATATTGGCTGCTGGAAGAGGCAAAACTTCAGCGCATGCCGAAGCCGAAGAGCCTTGCCGGCCGGGTGGCCTTCGTCACCGGCGGTGCTGGCGGTATCGGCCGGGCGACGGCGGAAAGGCTGGCGGGCGAGGGCGCCTGCGTGGTTCTGGCGGATATTGACGAAGCGGCGCTGGAAGCCGCCAAGGCCGATTTCGTCAAGCGCTACAGCACTGACTCGGTGCGTACCGTCAAGCTTGATGTGACGAAAGAGGATGCCGTCATCGCAGCCTTCGCGGAAGCGAGCGTGGAATTCGGCGGCGTGGATATTCTCGTCTCCAATGCTGGCATAGCTTCCTCCGCACCGGTGGAAGACACGACGCTTGCCATGTGGAACAAGAATATCGACATTCTCGCCACCGGCTATTTCCTCGTTTCGCGGGAAGCGTTCCGGCTGCTGCGGCGTCAGAATCTCGGCGGCAACGTGGTGTTCGTCGCCTCGAAAAACGGTCTCGCTTCCTCGCCCAATGCCTCCGCCTATTGCACGGCCAAGGCTGCGGAAATTCATCTGGCCCGTTGCCTCGCACTCGAAGGGGCGGAAGCGGGCATTCGCGTCAACACCGTCAATCCCGATGCCGTGCTGCGCGGTTCTAAAATCTGGAGCGGCGAGTGGCGCGAGCAGCGCGCGGCCTCTTCCAAGATCGAGGTGACCGATCTGGAGGAACATTACCGCAAGCGTTCCATGCTGAAGCTCAATGTCTTCCCGGAAGATATCGCCGAGGCGATCTACTTCCTGGCGTCCGACGCCTCCGCCAAGTCCACCGGCAACATCATCAATGTCGATGCCGGTAATGCGCAGAGTTTTACGCGGTAGGGTGTCGGTGGATATCGACATATAAAAAGACACGATGCTTTGAGAAGTGGCGAAAGTCCCACCTTCGTCATTCCGGCCTTGAGCCGGAATCCAGCAGTCGCGCGTCTGCGCGGCGAGAGAGTCTTCTCAGCCCAAAGACTTGGGCTGGCTGGATTCCGGCTCAAGGCCGGAATGACGGGGTGGTGGCGTCGCGGGCCGAAGCACCTGTTGTGTTCATTGCCTGGGAGGAAGAGATGACCGAGACAAAAATCGCTGCCGATGTCATCGCGGCGGAAAACGACAAGCGTGCTCACGCGCTGAAGGATGATTATCAGGCGCTGGGCAACCAGCTTGCGCGCCGCAATATCGATATCGAGGCCGTTACTGCCAAGGTCGCGGAATTTTTCGTTGCCGTGCCCTCCTGGGGCGTTGGCACCGGCGGCACCCGTTTTGCCCGTTTTCCCGGCACGGGCGAGCCGCGCGGCATTTTCGACAAGCTGGATGATTGCGCCGTCATCAACCAGCTGACACGGGCGACGCCCAATGTTTCCCTGCATATTCCGTGGGACAAGGAAGACCCGAAGCGGCTGAAGAGCCATGCCGATGCGCTGGGTCTCGGCTTCGACGCCATGAATTCCAACACGTTTTCGGATGCGCCCGGCCAGAGCCATTCCTACAAATACGGTTCGCTCAGCCACACGGATGCCGCTACGCGCCGGCAGGCCGTCGAGCACAACATAGAGTGTATTGAGATCGGCAATGCCATCGGCTCGAAGGCGCTGACGGTGTGGGTGGGTGATGGTTCGAATTTCCCCGGCCAGAGCAATTTCACCAGAAGTTTCGAGCGTTATCTCGCCGCCATGGCCGATATCTACAAGGCGCTGCCGGATGACTGGCGCATCTTTTCCGAACACAAGATGTACGAGCCGGCCTTTTATTCCACCGTCGTGCAGGACTGGGGCACCAATTACCTCATCGCCAATACGCTCGGCGAAAAGGCCTTCTGCCTCGTCGACCTCGGCCATCATGCGCCGAACACCAATATCGAAATGATCGTCGCCCGGCTCATCCAGTTCGGCAAGCTCGGGGGTTTCCATTTCAACGACAGCAAATATGGCGATGATGATCTGGATGCCGGCTCGATCGAGCCATACCGCCTGTTCCTCGTTTTCAACGAGCTGGTGGATGCGGAATATCGCGGCGTGAAAGGTTTCCATCCGGCCCATATGATCGACCAGTCGCATAATGTGACGGACCCGATTGAAAGCCTGATCTCCAGCGCCAATGAAATCCGCCGCGCCTATGCGCAGGCATTGCTGGTGGATCGCGCGGCTCTCGACGGTTACCAGCAGGACAATGATGCGCTGATGGCTTCCGATATGCTGAAGCGGGCCTATCGCACCGATGTGGAACCGATTCTTGCGCAGGCCCGGCAATTGGCGGGCGGCGCTATCGATCCGGTCGCGACTTATCGTGCGAGCGGCTATCGCAGCCATGTTGCGGCGAAGCGCCCGGCTTCGGTTGGCGGCAGCGGCGGGATTGTATAGGGACGTCCCTCACACCCGTCACCCCGGACTTGATCCGGGGTCTAGTGTGCGATCAAGTCCTTGATCGCGCAAGAGTCTTTCACGGCGCAGACGCGCCGTGGCTGGATGCCGGATCGAGCCCGGCATGACGGAAATAGTCTCACTTCCCCGAAGGCGATTGCCGTCGCACCTGAAACGTATGCTCCGGCCCGGGAAACGCCCCCGAGCGAACCTCATCGGCATAAGCGGCCGCTGCTTCCGAAACCGCCGGGCCCAGATCGGCGAAACGCTTGACGAATTTCGGTTTGAAATCGGTGAAAAGGCCAAGCATGTCGTCGGAAACGAGCACCTGCCCGTCGCAGGCCGGCGATGCGCCGATGCCAACCGTGGGAGCTGCGAGTTTTTCGGTCAATTCGCGGGCAAGCGGTTCGACGGTGCCTTCCACGACGATGGCGAAGGCGCCGGCCTGATCGACCGCAATCGCATCGCGCCAGATTTTTTGCGTTTCCGCATCCGAATGCCCGAGCGAGCGGAAGCCGCCGGCGGTGTGCACCAGCTGCGGCATAAGCCCGACATGGCCGAACACCGGAATGCCGCGCGCCACCAGAAAGGCGATGGTCTCCGCCATTTCCTCGCCGCCTTCCAGCTTCACGCCGTCGCAGCCGGTTTCCTGCATCAATCGCACGGCATTGCGGAACGCCTGTTCCTTGGATTCCTGATAGGTACCGAAGGGAAGATCGACGATGACGCAGGCATGTTCGACGCCGCGCATGACGGCGCGGCCATGGGCGATCATCATATCCAGCGTGACGCCGACCGTCGTGTCCATGCCGTAAAGCACCATGCCGAGGGAATCGCCGACCAGGAGCAGATCGCAATGCGGATCGAGAAGGCGGGCAATCGGCGTGGTATAGGCGGTCAGGCAGACAATGCGCGCCTCGCCCTTCATCTGCCGGATGGAGGCCGTCGTCAGCCGCTTGTGTTTTCCATGGGCGCTCATTCGGCCGCCTCCCGTTGGTTGATCCTGTCGCGCCCGATGACGCGGTTGTCGAGGAGCCTCGTGCTGCCGAGCCTGACGAACAGCGCCACCAGCACCGGCCCCGCCTGCAATGAAGCGACGGGGGCAAGCGTATCGGGATCGCGCACTGCAACGACTTCCGGCAAGGCCAGCGGCTCGGTGGCGATGAATTTTTCTATCGCGGCTTCAAATGCGGCGGGGTCGTTGAAACCCTCGCCATAAAGCCGTTCCGCTTCGTCCAGCGCGCGCGGCACGATCACGGCGGCAGCGCGTTCTGCGGGGTTTAGATAGACATTCCGCGAAGAACAGGCCAGCCCATCCGCCTCGCGCACGGTGGCGACTGGCACGACCCTGACCGGCTGGGCGAGGTCCTCGACCATGCGGCGGATCAGCGTTACCTGCTGATAATCCTTCTCGCCGAAATAGGCGGCGTCCGGCTGGACGAGGTTAAAAAGCTTGGTCACGACGGTCGCAACACCGGCGAAATGCCCCGGCCGCACCGCGCCTTCCAGCTGGCTTCCCAGTTCGGGCACATCCACCACGGTCTGCATCGGGCGCGGATACATCTCGGAGACGTCTGGCGCGAAAAGAATGTCGATGCCCGCCTCTTCCAGCAATGCGCTGTCCCGGGCGAGATCGCGGGGGTAACGGGCCAGATCCTCATTCGCACCGAATTGCAGCGGGTTGACGAAGATCGAAACCACCGTCACGTCGTTTTCCGCCTTGGATTGGGCAACGAGCGTCAGATGGCCGATATGGAGAAAGCCCATGGTCGGTACGAAGCCGATGGTTTTGCCCGCACGGCGAAAAGTAGCGGTGGCATCCCGCAATTCGGCGACGGTTTTTACAAGCTGCATGGGTCTCCTCCGGCTCCCCAATCGCCGCCCGGCGAAAGGTGCTGGATAGAACTCGATTTGCCGAACGGGGTCAACGGACGCATCGGGATTATCGATTAACCCTATGACGACTTTTAAGAAAACCGGTGCTCGGCCAGATGGCGGCGATCACTCCACCCAGAGCGGTTTCCTTTTTTCGGCAAAGGCCAATCGCCCCTCCCGCGCCTCGTTGCTGCGGCTGATCGTGGCGATGACGTTTTCAGCAAAGGCGAGCCGCTCGCTTGCGGGCATATCGCGCATCTTCAGCAACGCCGCCTTTCCGGCCGCGATGGCGCCCGGCGCATTCTGCCGCAACCGGGCGAGAACATCTCCCACCACGCCATCGAGTTCGGCCGACGGGACGACCCGATTGACGAGGCCAAGGCGCTCCGCATCGACAGCGTTAATCGCGGCCCCGAGATAAGCCATTTCCTGAAGCTGGCTCAGGGGTATCTTCGCCAGGAGCTTCGCCGCCACCATGGCCGGGAAAAGCCCGACACGGACCTCCGGCAGGCCGAATTCGGCATGGTCGGCGGCATAGGCAAGATCGCAGGCGGCGATGAGGCCAAGCCCGCCGGCCAGAACCCGACCGTTGATGCGGGCGATGACGGGCCTGTCGCAGCCCTCGATGGCACGCATCACATCGGCAATAGGGTTGGTTCCATCCCGCGAGAGGAACATGCCGCCGGCGCTTTCTTTCAGATCGGCCCCGGAGCAGAAGCTGCGGTCTCCCGCAGCCGTTATCACCACGGCGCGCAGGCCGCCATCACCGGATGCCGTGCGGATGGCCGTCGTCAGGGCGTCCGTCATCGCGGCATTCAAGGCATTGTGCACCTCCGGCCGGTTAAGCGTCAGCCAGAGAACGTCCTTGCGACTTTCGCTCAACAACTCATCCGCCATGCGCGTCACCCTCCTGTCTTGCCGCAAGCAGCGCCTTGCCGGCGCGCGCCGCATTCCGTCTGCCGAGATGCCGGCTGATCCAGTCTCCGGTTTTTGCCACCGCCATCAGGTCGATACCGGTTTTAATGCCAAGCCCCTGCAGCAAATAAACGACGTCTTCAGTGGCGACATTGCCGCTCGCCCCCGGCGCAAAGGGGCAGCCGCCCAGCCCGGCCACCGAACTGTCGAAGACGGAGATACCTTCATCCAGCGAGGCCAGCACATTGGCGACGCCCTGCCCATAGGTATCGTGGAAATGCATGGCGAGTTTTTCACGCGGGATGCGGGCAGACACCCGTTTGATGAGATTGCGAATCTGGTCCGCCGTGCCGACGCCGATCGTATCGCCGAGCGAAATTTCGTAACAGCCGAGCGCGATGAGCGCTTCGGCCATCGCCGCCACCTCATCTTGTGCAACTGTACCGTCATAGGGGCAGCCGGCTATGCAGGAAACATAACCGCGCATGAGGATATTCCGGCCAGCCGCGGCTGATGCGACATCGCGCAGGCGCTCGAGGCTTTCGGCGCGCGAGCAGCCGATATTGTGCTGGCTGAACCCTTCGGATGCGGAGACGAAAACGGCGATTTCCGTCACGCCGGCATCAAGGGCGGCCTCGAAACCTTTCATATTGGGAACGAGTGCCGGATAGGCGGTGCCGGGTCGCCTTTCGAGGCCCTGAAAAACCTCCTTCGAACCCGCCATTTGCGGCACTTTTTTGGGTGAGACGAAAGCACCCGCTTCCACCGCCGCCAATCCGGCTGCGGCCAGCCGTTCGATCAGCTCGATCTTGATGGCGGCTGGAACCTCGGCGCTTTCGTTCTGTAAGCCGTCACGCGCGCCCACTTCGACGATTTTGACGGTTTGAGGCCAACTCATCTCAGCCGCCCTCCGGCTCGAAATCCACCAGCACCGCACCGGCGGCGACCATATCGCCCTCGTTGCAATTGATGGCCGTGACGGTGCCTTTCGCCGGCGCGCGGATCGTGTGCTCCATTTTCATCGCCTCCATCACCACAAGCGCCTCGCCGGCCTCAACCGCGGCACCGTTGCTGCTCAGCAAGGCGCGGATGACGCCGGGCATAGGTGCTTCCAGACCGCCGGTATGGGGAGCGGAATCCGCGATATCGACCGGATCCGGCTGGTTGATGCGATAATGCTCACCATCCAGAAAAAGTGCGTAACGGCCATCCTCTGCAAAGAAATGGCCCTGCCTTTTCCTGCCTTCCACCGTCGCACGGAATTTACCGTCCTCGAAAAGGTTGCCATAGGCGCTGATCGCCCGTCCGTCGATCTCCAGCGAAAAACCGTCCGCCTCATGCGTGACGCCGACGCCAAGCGGCTGGTTGTCAAACACGAAATACAGCGTTTCCCGCGCTGGCGCGTTGAGGCGGAAGGCGGCCGTCATGTTCCAAGGGCTATGGGGATCGGCCTGCGAACCTGGCTTTCCGTTTTTCTGCCGCGCAAGCAGCAGGCCAAGCGCGGCCATGGCTATCTCGTTCCCGTCCGTTGCTGTCGGAGCAAACAGCGCCGCTTCGTTACGGGCGATGAAACCGGTGTCGAGATCGGCGTTCGCGAAGGCCTCCAGTCCCGCAAGCCGCATAAGAAAGGCGGCATTGCTGGTGACGCCGCAGATCGCCAGATTTTCGAGCGCCAACCGCAGACGCCGCACCGCCGAGGGGCGATCTCGGTCCCAGACGATCAGCTTGGCGATCATCGGATCGTAATGCACGGTGATGGCGTCGCCGGCGCGGATGCCGCTGTCGATCCGGACGTGAGGGCCCTGATCGGGAAAAACCAGATGGCTGATGGTGCCGATCGACGGCAGGAAATCATGCGCCGGGTCTTCGGCATAAATCCGTGCCTCGATGGCATGGCCGTTTATGCTCAGATTCGCCCAGTCTTCCGGCAGGGCCTCTCCGTTGGCGACGCGGATCTGCCATTCGACCAGATCGAGACCGGTAATATATTCCGTGACCGGATGTTCGACCTGGAGCCTCGTATTCATTTCCATGAAATAGAAGTCGCCGGAAGGGTCGAGCAGGAATTCCACCGTTCCCGCGCCGCGATAATCGATGGCGCGGGCGGCGGCGACCGCCGCTTCATACATGCGCTGCCGAAGTGCGTCGGGCAGGCCGGGGGCAGGGGCTTCCTCTATGACCTTCTGGTGCCGGCGCTGGATCGAGCAATCGCGCTCGAAAAGCGAAACACACTTGCCGTGGCCATCGGCAAAGACCTGCACTTCCACATGGCGTGGACGCTCCAGGTATTTTTCGATCAGCATGCGGTCATTGCCGAAGGCGGCCAGCGCTTCGCGTTTCGCGCCGGCAAGCTCGGCTGCGAAGTCGCGCTTTTGCCTGACGACGCGCATGCCCTTGCCGCCGCCGCCGGCCGAGGCCTTCAGCAGCACCGGATAACCGATCTTGTCCGCCTCGCTCGTCAACCGTTTTTCGGACTGTTCGTCACCGTGATAGCCCGGAACGATGGGAACGCCTGCTTTCGCCATCAAGGCCTTCGCCTCGCTTTTTCCGCCCATGGCGCGGATTGCCTGCGGTGTCGGGCCTATGAAAATCAGGCCGGCGGTGGCACAGGCTTCGGCGAACGCGGCATTTTCGGAGAGAAAGCCGTAACCCGGATGGATCGCCTCCGTGCCGGTTGTTTTTGCAGCCTCGATGATTTTTTCCGCATCGAGATAGGAGGCGCGCGCCGGCGCGGGGCCAATCGCGATGGCCTCATCGGCCAACGCCACATGCATGGAATTGCGGTCGGCCTCCGAATAGACCGCGACGGTGCGGATGCCCATCCTAGCGGCGGTGCGGATGATGCGGCAGGCGATTTCGCCGCGATTGGCGATCAGTATTTTCGAGAACATCGTCGCCTCACATCCTGAATATGCCAAAACGGGTGGGTTCAATTGGTGCGTTAAGCGCGGCGGAAAGACCGAGGCCGAGCACGAGGCGGGTATCCTTCGGATCGATGATGCCGTCGTCCCACAGCCTTGCACTGGCATAATAGGGATGGCCTTCCCGTTCGTATTTTTCCCGGATCGGCTGCTTGAACGCCTCTTCGCCTTCCTTCGACCAGTGGCGGCCATCGGCTTCGATGCCGTCGCGGCGGATTTGCGCCAGAACGGACGCCGCCTGTTCGCCACCCATCACGGAAATGCGGGCATTCGGCCACATCCACAAAAAGCGCGGTGAATAGGCCCGCCCGCACATACCGTAATTGCCGGCCCCGAAGGAGCCGCCGATGATGACGGTGAATTTCGGCACTTTGGCTGAAGCGACGGCGGTAACGAGCTTCGCGCCATCCTTGGCGATACCACCAGCCTCATAGGCCTTGCCGACCATGAAGCCGGTGATGTTTTGCAGGAAAACCAGCGGGATGCCGCGCTGGCAGCAGAGCTCAATGAAATGCGCGCCCTTCAGCGCCGATTCCGAAAAAAGGATACCATTATTGGCGATGATGCCAACGGGATAGCCATGGATATGGGCGAAACCGCAGACGAGCGTCGTGCCGCAAAGCGCCTTGAACTCATCGAATTCGGAACCATCCACCAGACGAGCGATGATCTCACGCACCTCGAAAGGTTTTCGCGTGTCGGCAGGAACGATGCCATAAAGCTCGTCGGCCGGGTAAAGCGGCTCCACCGGTTCGCGGATATCGAGTTCCATCTGCTTGCGACGATTGAGGGTGGAAACGATCCGTCGGGTCAGTGCCAGCGCGTGGCGGTCGTCGTGGGCATAATGATCGGTGACGCCGGATTGCCGCGAATGCACATCCGCGCCGCCCAGCTCTTCCGCACTCACCACCTCGCCGGTCGCGGCCTTTACCAGCGGCGGGCCGCCGAGGAAGATCGTGCCCTGATTTTTGACGATGACGGACTGGTCGCTCATGGCGGGCACATAGGCCCCGCCCGCCGTGCAACTGCCCATCACCACGGCAATCTGGGCGATACCTTGCGCCGACATATTGGCCTGATTGTAGAAGATGCGGCCGAAATGATCGCGGTCGGGAAATACTTCGTCCTGATTGGGCAGGTTCGCGCCGCCGGAATCCACGAGGTAAATGCAGGGCAGGCGGTTCTCCGTGGCGATTTCCTGCGCGCGCAGATGTTTCTTCACCGTCAGCGGATAATAGGTGCCGCCCTTTACCGTCGCATCATTGGCGACGATCACACATTCGCGGCCGGAGACCCGGCCGATGCCGGTGACGATGCCCGCGGCGGGAACGGGTTCGTCATAGACCTCGTATGCCGCGAATTGCGAGAATTCGAGAAACGGGCTGCCGGGATCGAGAAGGGCTTCGATCCGGTCGCGCGCCAGCAATTTGCCGCGGGAAAGATGCCGTTCACGGGCCTTGTCGCCGCCGCCTCTGGAGATTTTTTCGACGTGTTGGCGCAGGTCATCCACCAGCCCCGACATGAAATCGACATTGGCAGCGAAGGTCGGGTCGCGGTTCAGACTTGAAGTAAGCTTCATCGTGTCCTCACCCGTTGCCCTTGACCAGTTCGCGGCCGATCAGCATCCGGCGAATTTCGCTGGTGCCTGCGCCGATCTCATAAAGCTTGGCGTCGCGCAGCAGCCTTCCGGCCGGGCTTTCATTGACATAACCGGAACCGCCGAGAAGCTGGATGGCATCCAGCGCCACCTGCGTCGCCCGTTCGGCGGCAAAGAGGATCGCGCCCGCCGCATCCTGTCTTGTGATGCGGCCATTGTCGCAAGCGCGGGCAACGGCATAGACATAGGCGCGCGACGCATTCATGGCCGAATAGATATCGGCAAGCTTGCCCTGCACCAGCTGGAATTCGCCGATGGGTTTGCCGAACTGCTTACGCTCACGCGCATAGGGCAGCACCAGGTCGATGGCCGCCTGCATGATGCCGACCGGGCCGGCGGCCAGCACGGCGCGCTCATAATCCAGCCCGCTCATCAGCACCGTCACGCCGTCATTGAGGCGGCCGAGAATGTTCTCTTCCGGCACCTCGCAATCCTCGAACACCAGTTCGGATGTAGGTGAGCCGCGCATGCCGAGCTTGTCGAGTTTCTGGGCCGGGCGAAAACCCTTGAAGCCTTTTTCGATCAGGAAAGCGGTGATGCCGCGAGGGCCGGCCGACATATCCGTCTTGGCGTAAACCACCAGCGTATCGGCCTCGTGGCCGTTGGTGATCCACATTTTCGCGCCGTTCAGCACATAGCGGTCGCCTTTGCGCTCCGCCTTCAGCCGCATTGAGACGACATCCGAACCGGCCCCAGTCTCGCTCATGGCGAGTGAACCGACATGCTCGCCGGAGACCAACTTCGGCAGATATCTGTGCTTCTGCTCTTGCGTTCCCCAGCGGTGGATCTGGTTGATGCAGAGGTTGGAATGGGCGCCATAGGAAAGGCCGATGGAAGCGGAAGCCCGGCTTATCTCTTCCATCGCCACGCAATGGGCGAGATAGCCCATGTCGGCACCGCCGAATTCTTCTGAAACCGTGATGCCGTGCAGACCGAGCTCACCCATCTCGGGCCAGAGTTTACGTGGAAAACGGTCGTCGCGGTCGATCTCCGCCGCCAAGGGGGCAATTTTATCATCTGCGAATGCGCTTGCGCTGTCGCGCAATGCTGCGATTTCCGGGCCGAGATCGGCATCGAAAATGGCGGCGAGGTTCAAACTCATCGCGTCTCCTCCTCCGGACGGCAGGCCGTCCCTCTTTTCAGCAGCCAGCACCTCCTCCGCGCCGGCAGCCCTTGATTACGGCGCGTCACCCCCCGTGAAGGCGGCGGAACGGCGCACGAATGTCTTGATGGCGAAATTGGACTGGATGCGCGACACGCCGGGAACCGTGGTCAGGAAATCCAGTAGCTCCTGATAATGCGGCAAATCCCGCACCATGGCGTGGATCAGATAATCGGAACTGCCGCTGGTCTGATAACCGCCCACCACTTCCGGAATGGAGGCCACATGGTGTTCGAAGGTCGTCAGCGCTTCCTTGATCTGCCGTTCCAGTGTGACGGAAATGAAGACGCCCATATTGCCGAGCAGCCGGTTCTCATCGAACACGGCGGTATAGCCACGAATGATGCCTTCCTCTTCCAGCTTGCGCACGCGCCGCAGCGTCGGCGTGAAGGAAAGACCGATTCTCGCTGCCAGGTCACGCCAGCTCACCCGCCCGTCATCACCGAGAACATGCAGAATCTTCCGGTCGAAACTGTCGAGCTCAATCATGGATCATTTGCTCTATGATATGACTAATTGTTGGATCAAAGATATCGCCAATCAAAAAACTGTCAATCAAAATAGCTTTGAAATGAATTCGAGATAGTGATAGCGTTCACCTCAGTCGCGGTCTGGAGGAGATTGCGATGACGGTCGTTCTCTCAAGCGGTAGAATGGCCAAGGGAGGTGAATTTGGCTGTGCATGACCCTGTCGTGATCGTTGGGGCCGCCCGTACTGCTATGGGTGGGTTCCAGGGCGAATTCAAATCGGTGGCCGAGCCCGATCTCGGTGCGGCGGCGATCCGTGCGGCCGTCGAACGGGCTGCGGTTCCACCCACTGATATTGACGATGTGCTGATGGGCTGTGTGCTTACGGCCGGGCAGGGGCAGGCTCCGGCCAGACAGGCGGCCATTGCCGCCGGAATCCCCAACTCGGTTGGCGCGACGACCATCAACAAGATGTGCGGCTCTGGTATGAAGGCGATCATGCTGGCGCATGACCAGCTTGCGGCGGGAAGCTCTTCCATCGTACTTGCGGGCGGTATGGAAAGTATGAGCAATGCGCCCTATCTCTTGGATCGCGCCCGCAACGGCTATCGTCTCGGCCACGGCAAGCTCACTGACCACATGTTTTTGGATGGCCTCGAAGACGCTTATGACAAGGGTCGGCTGATGGGCACTTTCGCGGAAGATTGTGCTGAAGCCTACCAATTCACCCGTGCCATGCAGGATGACTATGCGCTGACCTCGCTGGAGCGCGCCCGGCGTGCCATCGCTGAGGGGGCTTTCGAAGCGGAGATCGCGCCTCTCGGCGATGTTGCCGTGGACGAGCAGCCGGGCAAGGCGAAGCCGGAAAAGATCCCGCAACTGAAGCCCGCCTTCCGCGATGGCGGAACGGTGACGGCGGCCAATTCCAGTTCGATTTCCGATGGCGCTGCCGCTCTCGTTCTCATGCGTCGCTTCGAAGCGGAAAGGCGGGGCCTGTCACCGCTGGCGACCATTATCGGCCAAACCTCTTATGCGGATGCACCCGCCGGATATCCAACGGCTCCCATCGGCGCGATGAAAAAGCTGTTCGATAAAACCGGCTGGGCGGCGAAGGATATCGATCTGTTCGAAATCAACGAGGCCTTTGCCGTGGTGGCGATGGCGGCAATGCGCGATCTCGATCTGCCGCATGAGAAGGTGAATGTGCACGGCGGGGCGTGTGCGCTCGGCCATCCCATCGGCGCTTCCGGCGCGAGGATCGTCGTCACATTGCTGGCCGCTTTGCAGCGCCAAGGGCTGAAGCGCGGCGTGGCCGCCGTCTGCATCGGCGGCGGCGAAGCAACCGCGCTCGGCATAGAGCGATATTAAGGGGAGGCGGCGATGATCCTGAACGAAGCCCAGCAGCAGATCAGGGGCATGGCCCGCGATTTCGCCCGCGAGCGGCTCGCCCCTGGGGCTGCTTCGCGTGACCGGGAAAGCCGGTTCCCGAAAGACGAACTGAAGGAGATGGGAGACCTCGGCTTCCTCGGAATGCTGGTCTCCGAGGACTATGGCGGCTCGGAAACCGGTGCCGTCGCTTATGCTCTGGCGCTGGAGGAAATCGCTGCCGGCGACGGCGCCTGTTCCACCATCATGAGTGTGCATAATTCGGTCGGTTGCGTGCCGATCCTGAAATTCGGGACCGAAGACCAGAAGCAGCGTTTCCTGCCGAAACTGGCCTCCGGCGAATGGATCGGTGGTTTTGCGCTGACCGAACCGCAGGCCGGTTCAGATGCGTCCAACCTCAAGACCCGCGCCCGGCGCGATGGCGACCGATATATTCTCGATGGCGCGAAGCAATTCATCACCTCGGGTAAAAATGGCGATGTCGTCATCGTCTTTGCAGTTACCGATGCGGAGGCGGGCAAGAAGGGCATCAGCGCGTTCATCGTGCCGACCGATACGCCGGGTTACGAGGTCATCCGTGTCGAGGAAAAACTCGGCCTGCATTCATCCGATACCTGCCAGATCGCCTTCACCGAGATGGCGGTCCCAGCCGAATTTCGGTTGGGCGAAGAGGGTCAGGGGTATCGCATCGCGCTTGCCAATCTGGAAGGTGGGCGCATCGGCATCGCCGCGCAGGCTGTCGGCATGGCGCAGGCCGCCTTCGAGGCGGCGCGGGATTATGCCCACGAGCGCAAGGCCTTCGGACAGGCAATCGTAGAGCATCAGGCGGTGGCGTTTCGTCTCGCGGATATGGCGACGCGGATTACGGCGGCGCGGCAGCTGGTGCTGCATGCGGCGGCGCTGAAGGAAGCGGGTGAACCCTGTCTTTCGGAGGCCTCGATGGCGAAGCTTTTCGCGTCCGAAATGGCTGAGCGTGTCTGCTCGGACGCCATCCAGATTCACGGCGGTTACGGTTACATGGCGGATTATCCGGTGGAGCGGATCTATCGCGATGTACGCATCTGCCAGATTTACGAGGGGACCAGCGATGTCCAGCGCATGGTCATCGCGCGGAACCTTTGAGAGTTGTTTCGCGGTCTGGAGGAGATCGCGACGGGAGGAGTAGAATGGATATAACCGAAACGCCACGTCTCAGCCTGCATGTTCCCGAACCTGCGGTGCGGCCCGGCGGGGAGCCGGATTTCTCCAATGTGAAAATACCCAAGGCCGGTTCCGTGCCGCGCCCGGAGGTGGATGCAGCACCTGAGAGCATGCGCGATCTCGCCTATTCAATCATCCGTGTCCTCAATCATCAGGGCGAGGCTGTCGGGCCGTGGGCGGGGCTGCTTTCGGATGACGACCTGCTGGTGGGCCTCAAAAACATGATGCGGCTGCGGGCTTTCGATGCCCGCATGCTAATGGCGCAACGGCAGGGTAAGACCTCCTTCTACATGCAGCATCTGGGCGAAGAGGCTGTCAGTTGCGCCTTCCGCAAGGCGCTTTCCAAAGGCGACATGAATTTCCCGACCTACCGGCAGGCCGGGCTGCTGATCGCCGACGATTATCCGCTCGTCACCATGATGAACCAGATCTATTCCAACGAGCTGGACCCGCTGCATGGGCGGCAATTGCCGGTTCTCTATTCCTCGAAGGAACATGGCTTCTTCACCGTTTCCGGCAATCTCGCCACGCAATATGTGCAGGCGGTTGGCTGGGCGATGGCGTCGGCCATCAAGGGCGATACGAAGATAGCAGCTGCGTGGATCGGCGACGGTTCGACGGCGGAGTCGGATTTTCACTCGGCGATGGTCTTTGCTTCCACCTACAAGGCCCCGGTGGTTCTCAATATCGTCAATAACCAATGGGCGATTTCCACCTTTCAGGGCATCGCGCGCGGCGGCTCCGGCACCTTTGCGGCGCGCGGCCTGGGTTTCGGCATTCCCGCACTGCGGGTCGACGGCAATGATTATCTCGCCGTTTATGCCGTGGCGCGCTGGGCGGTGGAGCGGGCGCGCCGCAATCTCGGCCCGACGCTGATCGAATATGTGACCTATCGTGTCGGCGCCCATTCCACGTCGGACGATCCGAGCGCCTATCGCCCCAAGACAGAGTCCGAGGCATGGCCGCTGGGCGACCCGGTTCTGAGGCTCAAAAAACACCTCATCCTGCGCGGCGTCTGGTCGGAGGAACGGCACCGGCAGACGGAGGCGGAAATTGCCGATGAGGTGCTTGAGGCGCAGCGCGAGGCGGAAAGCCACGGCACGCTGCATGAGGGCGGCAAACCGCCGAAAAAGGATATTTTCGAAGGCGTCTACGCCGAGATGCCGCCGCATCTCGCCCGCCAGCGCCAGAAGGCAGGGTGGTGACCATGGCAAGAATGACGATGATCGAAGCCGTCCGCAGCGCCATGGATGTGTCCATGAAGCGCAGCGACGACGTGGTGGTTTTCGGCGAGGATGTGGGTTATTTCGGCGGCGTGTTCCGCGCCACGCAGGGGCTTCAGGGAAAATACGGCAAGACCCGCTGTTTCGATGCGCCGATCAGCGAATCCGGCATTGTCGGCACCGCCATCGGCATGGCCGCTTATGGCCTGCGCCCCTGTGTCGAAATCCAGTTCGCCGATTACATGTATCCCGCCTATGATCAGATCACCCAGGAGGCGGCGCGTATCCGCTATCGCTCCAATGGCGATTTCACCTGCCCCATCGTTCTCAGAATGCCGACCGGCGGGGGCATTTTTGGCGGGCAGACGCACAGCCAGAGCCCGGAAGCGCTTTTCACCCACGTCTGCGGGCTGAAGGTGGTGGTTCCTTCCAATCCCTATGACGCCAAGGGGCTGCTGATCGCATCCATCGAAGACCCCGACCCGGTGATGTTTCTGGAGCCGAAGCGGCTTTATAACGGTCCCTTCGACGGCCATCACGACCGGCCGGTGACGCCCTGGTCCAAACACGAGATGGGGGAGGTACCGGAAGGGCACTACACCATTCCCATCGGCAAGGCCGAGATACGCCGGCCCGGAAACGCTGTCACCGTCATCGCTTATGGCACCATGGTGCATGTGGCGCTGGCGGCGGCGGAAGAGACGGGTGTGGATGCCGAGATCATCGATCTTCGCAGCCTCTTGCCGCTCGACCTCGATACCATCGTGAAATCGGTTTCGAAGACCGGCCGCTGCGTCATGGTGCATGAAGCGACGCTCACTTCCGGCTTCGGCGCGGAAGTCGTGTCGCTGGTGCAGGAACATTGTTTTTATCACCTTGAGGCCCCCGTTGTTCGCGTTGCGGGCTGGGATACGCCTTATCCCCATGCGCAGGAGTGGGACTATTTTCCGGGACCTGCCCGCGTCGGGCGCGCCCTTGTCGAAGTCATGGAGGCCTGATTATGGCGGAATTTGTTCTCACTATGCCCGATGTCGGTGAAGGTGTGGCGGAAGCCGAACTGGTGGAATGGAACGTCAAACCGGGCGATCTCGTCCATGAGGACATGGTGCTGGCGGCGGTGATGACCGACAAGGCGACGGTGGAAATCCCATCCCCGGTGGCGGGCGTCGTCACCTGGCTCGCCGTGACGGTTGGAAATACCGTGCCGGTGAAGGCGCCGCTTCTGCGCATCGAAACCGATGTCGCGGCCGCCGCTCCCAATGGCAGCGTGCCGGAAGCGGAAGCGCCCACCCCGATGACGGAAGCGCCTGCCGACATGACGGACACGCCGCCACCCGTTGAAGCCCAGCCGACGGAGCGAGAACCCGAGGAGGCGCCGCCGGCGCCCGCCGCCGAACCGCATCATAAACCGTTGGCGTCTCCCGCCGTTCGCCAGCGCGCCGACGATCTCGATATCGATCTCACCAAGGTCAAGGGAACGGGGCCAGACGGGCATATCACCCATGCCGATCTCGACGGGTTTTTAACCGTGCGGGGACGGCCGGAACGCCCCGAGCCGATAGCGCCCCACGATAGCGCTGTCGAGGAGGTGAAGGTGACCGGGCTCAGGCGCAAGATTGCCGAGAAGATGGTGCTTTCCGCCTCCCGCATTCCCCACATCACCTATGTCGAGGAAGTCGACGTGACCGATCTGGAGGATTTGCGCGCGACCATGAACGGCAACCGCCGTTCCGGGCAACCGAAGCTGACGATCCTGCCGTTCCTGATGCGCGCGCTGGTGAAAGCCGTTGCCGATCATCCCGGCATGAATGCCACCTTTGACGACGACAAAGGGGTCGTCAGCCACTATGAAGCGGTTCATATCGGCATCGCCACGCAGACGCCGTCGGGCCTCACCGTTCCGGTCGTGCGCCACTCGGAAACGCTCGGTCTTTGGGAATGCGCGGACGAAGTCGCACGCGTCGCCGAAGCCGCCCGCACAGGCACGGCGCATCGGGAAGAGCTGATGGGCTCCACCATCACCATCAGTTCGCTGGGAGCCTTGGGCGGTGTGGTCTCGACACCCATCATCAATCATCCGGAGGTGGCGATCATCGGCGTCAACAAGATCATGACGCGGCCGGTGTGGGATGGGACGCGGTTTGTGCCGCGCAAGATGATGAACCTCTCCTCGAGCTTCGATCACCGGGTTGTCGATGGGTGGGATGCGGCGGTCTTCATCCAGGCCGTCAAGGCATTGCTGGAGAAGCCCGCGCTTATTTTCATCGAGTGAAGGCGATCCGTGCTCTCTCTTCCCTGTGCTCGTCACAGGGATCCAGCCCGCCCAAGTCTTTGGGCTGAAAGGGCTCTCTCCACCGCGCAGACGCGCGTCGGCCGGATTCCTGTGATGAGCACAGGAATGAGGGCGTATGCGTGTCATGCCCGCATTTCTTAGCCCGCGTTTTCGACCTTCACGGAACTGTTTCTCTGTCGGTATAGGCTTGCGTTCGTCATCTTCGGGTATAGAAGAGAAGAACGAGAAGCATGTTTTCTCATCATGATCATAGTGGCGGAAGAGGGCGCTCCGGTGCCCGGCGGTCCGCCCTCCGCCGGCAACCGAATGAAGAAGAAGGTCCTCCCATGCGCACTCCCAAACCCGTTGTCCTGACTATTCTCGATGGCTGGGGGCTGAACGAGGACACATCCAGCAATGCGCCGGTGCTGGCGAATACGCCCACCATGGACCGGCTTTTCGCCACCTGCCCGAATGCGAGGCTCACCACATTCGGCCCGAATGTCGGTCTGCCCACCGGGCAGATGGGCAATTCGGAAGTCGGCCACACCAATATCGGCGCCGGCCGCATCGTCGCCATGGATCTCGGCCAGATCGATCTGGCGATTGAGGATGGCAGCTTTTTCCGCAATGCGGCGATGCTTGATTTCGCCGCCACGGTGAAGGCCGCGGGCGGTGTGGCGCATCTGATGTGCGTCGTTTCCGATGGCGGCGTCCATGGCCATATCCTGCACGGCCAGGCGGCGGTGAGGCTGATGATCAGCCACGGCCTGAAGGTCGTGGTACATGCCATCACCGACGGCCGCGATGTCGCGCCGCAATCGGCTGAAGAATTTGTGGCGGCGCTGGTGGCAAGCCTGCCGCAGGGGGCAAGCATCGGCACGGTAATCGGTCGCTATTATGCGATGGATCGCGACAATCGCTGGGAGCGCGTCGAGAAAGCCTATGACGCCATGGTTCTGGCGAAAGGCGAACACGCGCGGGATGCGGTGAGCGCCGTTGCCCAGAGCTACAAAAACAACGTCACCGACGAATTCATCCTGCCGACGGTGATCGACGGCTATGAAGGTTTCAAGGCCGGCGACGGCCTGTTCTGCCTGAATTTCCGCGCCGACCGTGCCCGTGAAATCCTGCTCGCCATCGGTGCGGACGATTTCGACGGTTTTTCGCGCGAAAAGCCCGTCCTTTCAGCGCTGCTCGGCATGGTGGAATATTCCACCCGGCACAATGATTTCATGACCACGGCCTATCCCAAGCGCGATATCGTCAATACGCTGGGCGCATGGGTGGCGACGCAGGGGCTCACGCAGTTCCGCCTCGCTGAGACGGAAAAATATCCGCACGTCACCTTCTTCCTGAATGGCGGCAAGGAAGAGCCGGAAGTCGGCGAAGACCGCTTCATGCCGAAATCCCCGAAGGTTGCGACCTACGATCTGCAGCCGGAGATGAGTGCGCCGGAAGTGACGGAAAAATTCGTCGAGGCAATCGGTAAGGGTTACGATCTGATCGTCACCAATTATGCCAACCCCGATATGGTCGGCCATACCGGCGATCTGCAGGCCGCAATCAAGGCCTGTGAAGCGGTGGATCGTGGGCTTGGTGCGGTCGTTGCCGCCCTCGAAAAAGTGGGTGGCGCGATGCTTGTCATTGCGGATCATGGCAATTGCGAAACCATGGTCGACCCGGTGACCGGTGGCCCGCACACGGCGCACACCACCAATCCGGTGCCGGTGATCCTTTTCGGTGGCCCGGAAGGTGCGAAGCTGCATGACGGCATTCTTGCCGATGTCGCGCCCACCCTGCTGCAACTGATGAATGTGCCGCTGCCTCCGGAAATGACGGGTAAAAGCCTGATCGACCTCTAATCACACGTCGTCGCGCGGGAGCGTTCCAGCCCCGCGCGACTGCCCGTTCCCCGCGCGCTGAACGAGCGTTTGCGTTATGGCTGCTTTGCGTAGAGGCGGTCGTGAACCAGCATGCCGGCAATCATGGCGCTGACGAAAAGAACGACCGGCATAAGCCCGAGGGCGAGAGCCGATAGTGCCGGGCCGGGGCAGAAACCGGCAAGTCCCCAACCGACGCCGAAAATGGCCGAGCCTGTTATGAGCGGCCGGTCGATGCGGGTTTTTGCCGGAAGGCTGAAATCCTCTGCGAGGACCGGTTTGGCAAAACGTCGGCTGAGCAGCACACCCGGCACGGCGACCATCACCGCGCCGCCAAGAACGAACATCAGGCTCGGGTCCCAATGGCCGCTCGCCACATCTAGAAAACCGGAAACACGGGCCGGATCGACCATGCCGGAGAGCGAGAGGCCGAAGCCGAACAGCGCTCCTGCGGCCAATGCCAGGACAACACGCGCCACGGCCGGATTTTTCATGACAGGGCTCCCACTATCGTCGCGGCGCAAATACCGGTGATCAGGAAGGTGGCGGTTGCGGCGATGGAGCGTTGGGAAAATCGCGCCGGCCCCATGATGCCGTGTCCGGATGTGCAGCCTGAGCCCATGCGCGTGCCGAAACCCACCAGCAGGCCGGCAATGAGGATGAGTGGCCACGGTGAAACTATGGTGACGGCAGGCAGCCGGCCGAATGCGGCGGCATGGATATAAGGCCCGGCCAGCAAGCCGGCGACGAAGGCGAGATCGGCAAGACGCCGCTCCCTGCCGAGCATTTTTCCCATTATCCCGCTGATGCCGGCAATGCGGCCGTTGAAAAGAAACAGCAGAATGCTGGCAAGACCGAGCAGCATGCCGCCGAAAAGAGAGGGCCAGTAGGGGCTCACGGGGTCTCCTCCTCCGGCGCGCAGAATATGGTGTAAAGGGCCTCTATCAGTTGCGCCGCTTTCGCTTCACTCAGTTGGTAGAAGATTTGCTTGGCGTCGCGCCGGGTTTCGACCACACCGGCTTCCCGCAGGACGCCCAGCTGCTGGGAAAGCGTCGGCTGGCGAATATCCAGCTTGACCTCCAGCTCGCCGACGGAAAATTCCCCCTGCGCCAGTGTGCAGGCGAGCATCAGCCGCGCGGGATGGGCAAGCGTTTTCAGAAGCAGCGCGACCTCGACAGCCCGCTCCTCCATGGCGGGGAGAGGGATTTCTGCAATATGCGCGGGCTTTTCCAGCGCGTTTTCCTTTACCATATGCTGCCCTCCAGCACGTCGAGCGGGAATTTCAGGTAACGCTTGCCATTCGCCTCCGGCTCCGGCAGGCGGCCGCCGCGAATATTGACCTGCAGGGCGTGGAGAATGAGCTTCGGCATCGGCAATGTGCGATCCCGCGCTTCCCTGAGGTGGATGAAACCCTCCTCCGTCATGCCGGCAAGATGCGGATTGCTGCGTTTCTGTTCGCCCACCGTGCTTTCCCATTTAGGCGCGCGGCCGCCGGGCTGATAATCGTGGCCGGTGAAAAGCCGTGTTTCGTCGGGAAGGGCGAGAATGTCCTGGATCGACGCCCAGAGTTCTCTGGCGCTGCCGCCGGGGAAATCGGCGCGCGCGGTGCCGGAATCGGGCATGAAAAGCGTATCGTGCACAAAGGCGGCATTACCTACCACATAGGTCACGGAGGCGAGCGTGTGGCCGGGCGAAAACAGCACGCGCGCTTCAAGGGAGCCGATATTGAACCTGTCGCCCGCCTCGAACAGCCGGTCCCATTGCGAGCCGTCGGTTTTGAAATCCGGCCAGTTGTATTTCTCCTGCCAGAGCTTTTGCACGCCGGTGACTTTCGCGCCGATCGCCGTCTGCGCGCCGGTCTTCTGCTTCAGATAGTGGGCGGCGGAAAAATGGTCGGCATGCGGATGGGTATCGAGAATCCATTCCACCGACAGACCCTGGCTCTCCACATAGTCCAGAATGGCGTCGGCATTCATCGTTCCGGTTGCGCCGGATTTCTCATCGAAATCATAGACCGGGTCGATAATGGCGCAGCGCCCGGTCGAGGGATCGGACACGACATATTGCACGCTCCATGTGCGCGGATCGAAGAATGCCTTGACGTGCGGAACCGCCGCAGCGCGCCGTTCCAGCCAGCGGGTGGCGCCGGAAAGGTCAAAGCCATGCGCCTTGCCGAAAGCCTCGATATCGTCCCTTTCGATGCGCCCATCCAGCGCTTCCCCAAGAACATGAAGCGTGAGCGCGCGGGTGCCGCCCTTGCAATGGGCAAAAACGGGACCTTCCGCTTCCGCCATTTTCTGCTGGAAGGCACGGATATCGGCTTCGGTAATGGTAGGGCCGCTGACCGGGATGAAACCATAATCCATGCCCGCCGCGCTGGCGGCGCTTTTTTCCTGCGCATTGCCCGGCTGGCCGGGCTCTTCCCCATCAGGCCGGGCGTTGATGATGCTTTTATAACCCTGGGCGGAGAGCGATGGGAAATCGGCGATCATCGGCTGGCCCGCAACTGTCAGACGCTCGTTGATCTTCACGGCATTCATCGGCATCTCCTGTTGTAATAATTTAATATATATTATCATATAATGTATATTGTGTGTTTGCAAGGGCGCGAACCGCCTTCGTTTCCGAATGTCTCCTGCCGTATTTTCAGGAAAGGTTCGGAAGGAAATCCTAGAGGCGGGATTTCTTCGTTTTGTGACGGGTGGGCGGAGATTGCCTGTATTTGACATGCAAAAACATGCCTTGCGCCCGAAATATTGGGGCACAAGGCATGTTCACGAAAACCGGTTCGAATTCAGGCTTGCTTCAGACGGCGAGCCTGCGGCGCGTCGCCTTCCAGCCAAGACAGATGGCTGCAACAAGCAGAACCGTCTGGGCGACCACGAAGGGCGGTTCGTTGCCGTTCGGCGCCAGGTTGTTGAGTGTTTCGACCTTGAGAAAAGCCTGAACGATCAACACGAACATATTGAGATAAAGGCTGATCGTGGCGGTGATCGTATAAATGATGCGCGCCCTGCCATTCAGACCGTATCCATAAAGCGCAACCAGTGCGATTGCCAGAACGAGGGTCGAGATGATGCCGACGCCGAGTGCCGGTGTGAAATTTCCGATTGGAAACAGGAAGCCGGTGAGTGTGGTGGCGAGTGTGGTGACGAGGAAAATCGCCATCATGCGGGGCATCCACCGCCCCGCCGCATAAGCGGGCAGGGCGATCAGTCCGGTGGCAATGCCGATGAAGCTTAAGCCCACGTGCAATGCAGTGAATTGGGGAATGGTCAGTCCGAGGATCATGATACGTCTCCCTCTATTCGGTTTTGGCTGCACGATACCGGCTGGCGGCAAGTGCATGCGACAGATTGGGCCTTAACGCCGCGCGCGCTGCAAGGAAATTTTCGAGATCGGCCGTATCCGGCAGGGAAGGAATGGTCAGCGCTTCGCCGAGATCGAGACCGGCAAGGGCCGCATCCACCATCTCGTAAACATCCATGACCATGGCGGCCGGAATGGCATCGAGCCGTTCCTCTTCCCAGATCGCCGTGCGGGTGATGCCGGGCAGGACGGCCTGAACCCGCACGCCGGAGGGCGAAAGCTGCGCCTGAAGCGCCTCGGTGAAGGCAAGCACAAAGGCCTTGGTGGCCGGGTAGACGGCGGTGAATGCCGCCGGCATCAAAGCTGTGACCGAGGTGATGTTGATGATCGTGCCCTTGCCATCGGCGGCAAGGCGCGGTGCGATGGCCGCCGCAAGCCGGGTGACGGCAAGAATGTTGAGGTTGATCATCGTCGTCACATAGGCCGGGTCCAGCGTGGTGATCGCGCCCTCGCCGGCAATGCCGGCATTGTTGACGAGGCCGGTAATCCGCCGGTCCTCACGCAGCCGCACCTCCACCTTTTCGAGGTCTTCCGCCCTGGAAAGATCGGCGGAGAGAACCTCGACTGCGATGCGATGATCCTTTTCCAGCTGTGCTGCCAGAACCTTCAGCTTTTCGGCACGCCGTGCCACGAGAATGAGATCATGGCCGCGCTTTGCCAGACGTTCGGCATAGACCGCGCCGATGCCGTCGGATGCGCCGGTGATGAGAAATGTATTCTGTGTCATGTCCGTGTCTCCTTGTGCGGCGGTTTCAGGCGTTGATGAAGGCGAGAAGGTCGGCGTTGAACCGGTCCTGATGGGTCTGCGTCAGGCCATGGTCGGCGCCCTCATAGATTTTGAGGACCGCGTGTTTGACGATTTTGACCGTGGAAAGCGCGGAAGCGCCGACCGGCACGATCTGGTCGTCATCGCCGTGCAGAACCAGCGTCGGTTTGTCGAAGGCCTTCAAATCCTGATGGAAGTCGCTTTCCGAAAAGGCGCGAATGCTGTCGAGTTGACCTTTCAGGCCGCCCATCATGCCCTGCCGCCAGAATTCGTCGCGGATGCCTTCGGATATCACGGCACCTTCGCGGTTATAGCCGTAGAAGGGAATGGTTAGGTCCTTGAAGAACTGGCTGCGATTGTCATAGGTGCCCTTGCGGATACCGTCGAAAACATCGATCGGCAGGCCGATGGCATTGCTTTCCGTCTTCAGCATCAGCGGCGGCACGGCGCCAATGAGGGCGATTTTCGCGACGCGGGCCGTGCCGTGGTGGCCGATATAGCGTGTCACCTCGCCGCCGCCGGTGGAATGGCCGACCAGAATGATGTCGTGAAGATCGAGCTGTTCGATCAGTTCGGCCAGATCGTCGGCATATTGATCCATGGTATTGTTATGCCAGACCTGATCGGAGCGGCCGTGGCTGCGGCGGTCATGGGCGATGGTGCGGAAACCGTGATTGGCGAAGAACACCATCTGCGCATCCCAAGTATCGGCGCTGAGCGGCCAGCCATGGGAAAAGATGATGGGCTGGCCGTCTTTCGGGCCCCAGTCCTTGTAGAAAATATGCGTTCCGTCTCTGGTGGTGATCGTTGTCATGGCTCTCTCTCCTGTTACAGGGGGCTTGCTTGCGTCCCGTGGGAATAGAGATACTCTGGAGGCTGCCGGGGCTGGATTGGCGCTTCTGACAGAAAACGAGCCGAAACTGACAAAACGGGGTGTGGGGCGCATGGCAGGTGTAACGGGAAGCGCGCTGGAAGTGGGGCTGGTCCTCTATCGGGACTGTCAGATCGCCATGGTACATGGCATCACCGATCTTTTCGCCATCGCGTCGATATTTTCACAGGATCGCGGCGGGCCGAAATTGCGGGTCAGCCACTGGAGCATGGGCGAGGGCGGTGAATTTTCCCGCTGTCATGACACCGAGCCAGGCAGGCCGGGACATCCCGACATTTTTGTCGTACCCGGCCGGTTGACCGGGCCGGCCGAAATCGACGAGGCGGAGCCCTACGCCCGCTGGCTGCTGGATCGGCACGCGCAGGGCGCGACGCTGGCCGCCAGTTGCGGCGGTTCCTTCATCATCGCCGCAACGGGTCTTTTGTCCGGCCGCCCGGCCACTACCCACTGGCTGTTTGCCGAACGGTTCCGCGACCGTTTTCCAGACATCCGGCTGGAGATCGACAAGATCGTCATCGAGGATGGCGATATCATCACGGCTGGCGGGCTGATGGCGTGGACCGATCTTGGCCTGCGCATCGTCGACCGGCTGCTCGGACCTTCGGTGATGATCGAGACCGGCAAATTCCTGCTGATCGACCCTTCGGGGCGTGAACAGCGCCATTATAGCAGTTTCGCCCCGAGGCTGACGCATGGCGACGAGCCGATCCTGAAGGTGCAGCACTGGCTGCAGGCCCGCGCCGGGCGGGCGACGAGCGTTACCGACATGGCCGGCCATGCCGGGCTGGAGGAGCGGACCTTCCTGCGCCGCTTCAAGGCGGCGACCGGGATGAAGCCCATCGAATATGTTCAGCATCTGCGCGTCGGCAAGGCGCGGGAATTGCTGGAATTCACCCGTCGTTCGGTCGATCAGATCGCATGGTCGGTGGGTTATGAGGATTCAGCCGCCTTTCGCCGGGTGTTTCACCGCATTCTTGGCCTTTCGCCGGGTGAATATAGGAGCCGCTTTTCCAGCAGCTCGGCCATGGCTGCGGCGTGAGGGCGGCCAATCGTCCGGGGGGCAGAGGCCCGGCCCTTGCAATGTGGCGGGTGTTTGCTAACATGCCAGACAAGTTTAAAACAGGTGGGCCGGAATGGACGTTGAGAGCAGCACGAAGCAGGGGGTATCGCTCGCGGCGAAAATCAGTTCGGCATTGCGGCGGGATCTGTCGGAGGGTGTGTTCCGCCCCGGCGACCGTCTTCCGAGCGAAAGCGAACTGACGCGTGAATATTCGGTCAGCCGAACCGTGGTGCGCGAGGCCATCGCCATTCTGCGCGCCGACGGCCTCGTTGAAGCCCGCAAGGGTGCGGGCGTTTTTGCCGTCGAAGTAAAACCGGCCAAGGAGCTGCCCTTTAACGATCTGGCCGTGGGGCGGATTTCCTCGGTGATCGAATTGCTGGAATTGCGCACCGTTTTCGAGGTTGAATCCGCCGGGCTTGCGGCATCGCGCCGTTCCGCCGTGCAGGTGGAGGCGATTGTGGATGCGCACCGGCGCGTCGGTGATTGTCTCGCCGCCGGCCTGCCGACGCGGGACGCCGATTTCGAGTTCCATCTGGCCATTGCACAGGCGACGCAGAACAGGCGTTTCCCGGAATTCCTTCAACTCATTCGCTCCGGCATCATTCCCCGCGGCGAATTGCAGGGTGCGGCGCCAGGATCTCGTCCCAAGGACTACAACCTGCATCTCCAGGAGGAGCATGCAAGGATCGTCGACGCCATCATCGAAGGCGATGCCGATGCCGCGCGGCAATATATGGCGGCGCATCTGCGCGGCAGCCTTGAGCGCTACAAGGTGCTTCTGCGCTCCCGCACCGCGGTGGAGTGATCCAGAAATGGCCTATAGGCCAATGGTTTACGCAGTTGCCCGCCGATAGAAGGCCAGCGAGGCGGCGAGCGTCAGAAGCGCGCCGCCGCAAATCCGGTCGAGCCACAGGGCTCCGGATTTCCGCAACAGCCGGACGGCCTGCGAGCCGAACAGGGCATATCCGAACATCACGATGAAATCGATGCCGGCGAAGATCAGCGCAAGCGCCGCATATTGCTGGAGCTGCGGCGCTGAGGGATCGATGAATTGCGGCAGGAAAGCCGAAAAGAACAGATATCCCTTGGGGTTGGTCGCCGCCACGAGAAAGCTCTTGAGAAAAATCGAGCGGGCGGAGGCGGCATTGCTGGCTTCTGCCGATTGAAGGGCGCCATCGAGCGTGCCTCTGGAGCGCAAGAGCATGACGCCGAGGAAAGCAAGATAACAGACGCCCACCCATTTGACGACGCCGAACCAGAATTCGGAGGCCGCAAGCAGGGCGCCCAGTCCCAGTGCAACCGCGCCGATCAGGACGAAATCCGAGAGAACAGCGCCAGCCATGCCGATCATGGCGCGGCGTATTCCGAATCTCGAGCCATTGGCAAGCGCCAGCAAAACGGTGGGCCGGGTGTCGCAATGCCAATAAAGGCGACGACGGCAAATGCCAGAAGCGTCATCTCAGCCATATTTTCCTCACCCTGAAGGCACGGACGTCATCGGCATCATAGCCGGGGGACAGGTATCCGCGCATTCTGCAAGACGGAGAATACAGGCTTTTGCGGTTGCGGCAACGCAGGCACCTTTCTCCAAAACAAAAACGAAAGCCGGGTGAGCCCGGTCTGAAATTTCCACCCCGGACACATATTTCGGAACCTCGGCCAATGCGGATTTCGCTGGCATGCGCTTGACAGCCTCCAACACCTGTGACAACTTGCGGATAGTTGTCAGACAGGATTGCGCCTTGGTCCCTTGCGCGGTCGATCTCTGGCAAGGGAGGAATCATGTCAAAAAGACGCCTTTCGCTGTATGGCCTGTCCGGCCAGATCGGAAGTATTGCGGTTACGCTGCTTGGATTGCTGCTGTTGACCTTTTTTATCGGCCGCCTGATGCCCGCCGATCCCGTGCGCGCGATTGTGGGTGAGGATGCGACCCGCGAAACCTATGAACAGGTCTATCACGCGCTCGGTTTCGACCGTCCGCTCTGGCAACAGTTCTTCTATTATCTGGGAGACGTGTTCACCGGCGACTTCGGAACCTCGATCCGCACCGGGCGTCCGGTCATCGAGGATATCATCAGGGTCATGCCGGCGACGATGGAGCTGGCGACCTTCGCGATCCTGATCGGTGCCGGCCTCGGCATTCCCATGGGCGTTTATGCCGCCGTCAACAAGGATCGCTGGCAGGATCATCTGGTGCGGGTGCTCAGCCTGTTCGGTCATTCCATGCCGATCTTCTGGACCGGCATGATTGCGCTGATCGTTTTTTACGCCCATCTCGGCCTCGTCGGCGGCGGCGGACGCATGGACCAGTTCTATATCGGTCTGGTCGAGGAGCGGACGGGCTTTCTGTTGATTGACAGTCTTCTGGCGGGCGATATGGAGGTCTTCTGGTCAGCCATCAACCACCTTATCCTTCCCGCCGCTCTGCTGGGTTATTCCTCCTCGGCCTATATCACCCGCATGACGCGCAGCTTCATGCTGGACCAGCTGGGCCAGGAATATGTGACGACCGCCCGGGTTAAAGGCCTGTCGCAACGGCAGACGGTTTGGTTGCATGCCTTCGGTAATATTCGCGTGCAGCTCGTCACCATCATCGCGCTTGCCTATGGTTCGCTGCTGGAAGGGGCGGTTCTAATCGAGACCGTCTTCGCCTGGCCGGGTTTCGGGCAATATCTCACCAGCAATCTTATCATCGGCGACATGAATGCGGTGATGACCTGCGTTTTGATCGTCGGCGTCATCTTCATCGGGCTCAATCTCCTGTCCGACATTCTCTACCGCTTTTTCGATCCGAGGACCCGCTGATGACGGCCCGTACAGAAACTTCCTTCCGCCTTCCGGTGCCCTTGAACGCGCTGAAGAACATCGTCGTTTTCCTCCTGAAAAGCCCGACATCGGCTTTCGGTCTGGCCGTCCTGCTGCTGCTCGTCATCGCCGCGATTTTCGCGCCCTGGCTTGCGACGCATGACCCTTACGCGCAGGATCTCGCCAATACGCTGCAGGCGCCGGGTAATGGCCACGTCTTCGGCACCGATGAGCTGGGACGCGATATATATAGCCGTCTTCTCTGGGGCGCACGCATCACACTCACCATCATCTCGCTGGTCTCGATCATCGTCGGCCCCGTCGGCCTTTTGGTCGGCACGGCTTCCGGCTATCTCGGCGGCAAGTTCGATACGGTGATGATGCGCATCACGGATATCTTCCTGTCCTTCCCGAGCCTCATCCTGTCGCTCGCCTTCGTCGCAGCACTCGGGCCCAGCCTCAACAATGCGATCATCGCGATTGCACTCACTTCCTGGCCGCCGATTGCGCGCCTTGCCCGCGCCGAAGCCATGACCTTCCGCAAGGCGGATTACATTGCCGCCGCACGGCTTCAGGGCGCATCGCCGCTGCGTATCATCGTCAAGTCGATCATGCCCATGTGCCTGCCGTCGGTCCTTATCCGCCTGACGCTAAACATGGCGACCGTCATTCTCACCGCCGCCGGCCTCGGTTTCCTCGGCCTCGGCGCGCAACCGCCGCTGCCGGAATGGGGGGCAATGATCGCCACCGGCCGGCGTTACATGCTGGATAGCTGGTGGCTCGTCACCTTCCCCGGCATTGCGATCCTCTCCGTCAGCCTCGCCTTCAATCTTTTAGGCGACGGCCTGCGGGATGCGCTCGATCCGAAGCAGATGAACCGGAGATAGGGCCATGGAAAAACCAATCCTCGACGTCGAAAATCTCCGCATCCGTTATGGCGGCTCGCCCATTGAGGCCGTTCGCGGCATCTCCTTCACCCTTGGCCGGGAACGGCTCGGCATCGTCGGCGAAAGCGGCTCGGGCAAATCCACCGTCGGCCGCGCCCTGCTGCGCCTTCTGCCGTCGGCCACAATCACCGCCGACAGGCTGGATTTCGATGGCCTCGATCTTCTCAAGCTCGATGAGAAGGAGATGCTGAAGGTCCGCGGTCGGCGCATGTCGATGATCCTTCAGGATCCGAAATTCTCCCTCAACCCCATCCGCCGGGTCGGCGATCAGGTGACGGAAACTTATCTGCGCCACTTCAAGGCTTCGAAAGCCGAGGCCCGGGAAAAGGCGCTGGCCATGCTCGATGCGGTGAAAATCCGCGATGCCGCCCGTGTTTACGAGCAATATCCGCACGAGATTTCCGGCGGCATGGGCCAGCGTGTCATGATCGCCATGATGCTGCTTGCCGACCCCGATCTCGTCATCGCCGATGAGCCGACCTCGGCGCTTGATGTGACGGTGCGGCTGCAGGTGTTGAATATTCTCGACGGTCTGGTGCGGGATCGCGGCATCGGCCTCATCATGATCAGCCATGATCTCAATCTCGTGCGCAATTTCTGCGACCGGGTGCTCATCATGTATTCCGGCCGGGTGGTGGAAACGCTCGCCGCACGCGATCTCGATCAGGCGCAGCACCCCTATACGCGCGGCCTGCTGGCGGCGCAGCCGCGTATCGGCGGCTCGCGTGCGCCGCTTGCGGTGCTGGATCGCCGCCCCGAATGGCTGGAGGAGAACGTATAATGGCCGTTTCCGTTGAAACCCGCGATCTCTCCATCACCTTCGGCAGCGGCCATACGGCGCTGAAAGTGCTGCCTTCCGTATCCTTCCGCGTCGAGCCGGGCGAGTGCTTCGGGCTGGTCGGCGAAAGCGGATCGGGCAAATCCACCGTGCTTCGCTGCGTCTCCATGCTCAACGATTTCTGGACCGGCGATATCCTCATCGACGGCAGGTCGGTGCGCGATATGCCGCTGATCGAGCGGTGCCGCATGCTGCAAATGGTGTTTCAGGACCCCTACGGATCGCTGCATCCGCGCCAGTCCGTGCGCACCGTGCTTTCGGAATCGCTTGCGATCCATAAGCTCGGCGACCGGGAAGAGCGGATGCGCAAGGTCATCACGGATGTCGGACTGCCCATCTCTTTCCTCGACCGCTTCCCGCATCAGCTTTCCGGTGGCCAGCGGCAGCGCGTGGCGATTGCCCGGGCGCTGATCCTCGAACCGTCGCTGCTGTTGCTAGACGAGCCGACGTCTGCGCTCGATGTCTCGGTGCAGGCGGAAATCCTCAACCTCCTCCAGCGCCTGCGGGAAGAGCGCGGCTTCACCTATATCATGGTGACCCACGATCTCGCCGTGGTCGATCACATGTGCGACCGCTTCGCGGTGATGCTGCGCGGCGAAATCACCGAAATCCTGCCGCGCGAGGCTATCGCCGGCAATGGCGCGACGCATCCCTATGCGCGCGAACTGATCGGCGCCTCGCTGGAATATGAAGGCGCGTGACGGCTCCAAGACCGTGCCGTCCTCCTCCGGGGCGTCACGGATAATAACATCCTCCTTCCTTGCCCGGCCTCCCTGCCGGGCATTTTTTTGGAATGGCTACGGCAGGATGGTGGGCCGCCAACTACGCCTAGGCTGCTGACATAGTGCGAGACCCGCCTTCCGTCATGCCGGACTAGATCCGGCATCCAGCCACGGCGCGTCTGCGTCGTGAACGGACTCTCTCGCGATCAAGGACTTGATCGCACTAGACCCCGGATCTAGTCCGGGGTGACGGAGTGCGGAGGCTTCGCTTGCGCCTGACACATTGGGTGAGCGGGGCTTTGTTACAGCAAAAAGGCGCGGGGTTAGCCGCGCCTTTTCCTACTCGCAGATATGGCGGTCGATTACCGCTCCTTGCTCACTTCTTCAAACCGCGAAAGCCAGGGGCTGACGATCATGCCCTTGATATCGCTGCGGAAGGCGGCGGTGTCGATGACCTCGGAGAAGGGCTGAATGGACATGACGATCTCGTCCATATAGCCCTGCAGCTCCTCATAAAGCTTCGTCTGTTTCGCCACGTCGCGCTCCACCAGCGCCGCCTCGATCATCTTGTTCAGCTTCTCATCGAAGAAGCTGGTGCGCCAGCTCTGGTAATTGGTGAGCTTGGCGTCATCGGCATTGTTGGGATTATAGGCGATGGAGCGCAGGTTGTTGTCCGGGTGTGGCTGCTGGCCGCCGCCGCCGCGGCCGAGCAGCAGTTCGAAGTTGCGCTCGCGCATCGCGCCGTAAATCTGGTCGCCGGAGCCGCTGATCAGCTCGGTCTGAATGCCGGCCTGCGCCAGCGTGTTCTGGATCGCCGTTGCCGCTTTCATGAAGGGGTCTTCCGAAAGCACGCGCAGCGTCGTCTTGAAACCGTTCGGATAACCGGCTTCTGCCAGAAGCGCCTTGGCTTTTTCGATGTCGAGCTTGTAGCCCTGATCCGGCAGCGCGCCCATGACGCCGGTGCTGAGGGAGCGCTGATGCAGCTTGCCGTAATAGGGCATGACCGCCTTGTCGAGACCGTCGTAATCGATCAGGTAACGCAGGGCCTCGCGCACCTTCTTGTTCGCGAAGCGCTCATCCTTCATCGAAACGCTGAGGTAATAAAAACCGGAGCCGGGTGTGGATTCGATGGTGACGGCCTTGTCGGCCTCGAGCGATTTCAGGTCCGGGGCCTGAAGGGAATAGGCAACGTCGATATCACCTTTTTCCAGCATCAGCCGCTGCGACTGCGATTCCGGCAGATGGCGCATCAGAATGCGCTTCATCTTTGCCTTCTCACCCCAATAATCGTCGTTGCGGGTGAGGATGATATATTCGTTGGATTTCCACTGCGTCAGCTTGAAGGGGCCGGAGCCGGCGGAATTCAGCGTCAGCCATGCGCCGCCCAGATCGCCGTCCTTTTCATTCTCGAGCGCCGTCTTGCTGTCGATGATCGAGCCGGGACCGTTCTGCGCAAGGATCATCAGCAGAAGGTTGGGGTCGTCGGGCTTCGGAATATTCAGCACGAAGGTCTGGTCGTTTTCGGCAACGAACAGCTTGTCGGCCTCTTCCAGTTTGAAGCCACGGGTTTTCAGGAAGGATGATTGCGCCAGATTGCG
This sequence comes from Agrobacterium sp. T29, assembly GCF_006970545.1. Classification (NCBI taxonomy): domain Bacteria; kingdom Pseudomonadati; phylum Pseudomonadota; class Alphaproteobacteria; order Hyphomicrobiales; family Rhizobiaceae; genus Agrobacterium; species Agrobacterium sp. T29. Next base: position 514,940 of record NZ_CP040641.1, on the reverse strand, counting down.
GGCGAGCAGCCGCTTCAGGCTCCACGCCACGTCCTTGGCCGTCACGGCGTTGCCGGAGGCGAATTTGGCATCGGCGCGCAGATGGAAGCGGATTGATTTCCGATCTTCGGCAATTTCCCAGCGTTCGGCAAGGCGGGGCTGAACGCTGCGATCTTTCGGGGAAAGCACGACCAGCGTGTCATAGACGTTGTTCAAGACCTGCACGGTCTCGCGGCCGGTAATGGCGGCGGGATCGAGGGTGAGGATATTGCTCATGGTCGTGGCGACGATGAGCTGGTCCTTCGGCGTTTCGGCAAAGGCGCTGAGCGGCATGGCGCCGATCAGCAGGGCGCCAAGTGCTGCGGTTGCAAGAAAATGTTTCATCTTTCCTCCCAATACGGCCGGTTCATACGGCCTTTCCACGTTTTGATCCACACGCCCGGTTCCTCCTCGGGCGTCGCAGGATCAGCCAAGAATCTCTCTGACCGGAGCTGCGAGCGCCCGGCCGATTGCCGCCGTTGCCGGCGCATCCAGATGCACGCCATCTACAGGTGAGGCGCTGGCGACCGACCCGGCATCGAAGAAGGCATGTCCGAGTTCGGCGGTGAGTTTGCGGTAAAGCGGCGCAAGCCTGAGCGATTGCCCTACATCCCGCCCGCCGGCAGGTTCGCCGCCCGGGCCTGCGACGCAGGGCGGCGGGGAGACGATCAGCAGTTTCGGCACGGCCTCTCGCGGTTTGTAAATGAAGGTCTCGACGATCTGCGCCAGCCGCCGCATGCCGGAAACTGCGGCTTCCGCCCGCCCGCCATGCACCGGCTTGATGTCGTTGGTGCCGAGCATGATGATGACGAGATCGAGCGGCATGTGGCAGGACAGCGCGATTTCCAGCGCCCGCGCGCCGTTGCGGCAGGCCGGGCCGGCATGGTCGTCGTAACAGGTGGTGCGCCCGCCAAGTCCTTCCGGGTGAACCTTCACCTTTCCGGAAAGCGCGGCCTCCAGAACCTCCGGCCAGCGGTGTTCGGCGGGGTGCCTCAGACCCGTGGCCGGGTCCGCGCCCCAGGTGAGGCTGTCTCCGAAGGCGAGCACCGTTTTCATGGCCCGTTACCTCACCCGGTTGTTGTCGATGAAGGTAAAATCGATGTCCTCGCCAAGACCCGGCCGATCAGGAACATGCACGAAGCCGTCGCCATCCATCGGGTCGGACAGCGACTTCAGATAATCGTGGCCGTCATCATATTCGAGGAAGGGGTGCAACAGGCCGCGCTCATACCAGCGGCAATTCTTGGTGGCGGCGACAACATGCAGGTTCATGGCGGTATTGCCATGCACCTCGCATTCCATGCCGAAGGCTTCTGCCAGATGCATGGTCTTCAGCGCCGGGGTGATGCCGCCGACATCGTTGACGCCGGTGCGCAGAATATCGCAGGCGCCGGCCTTGATCCATTCGGCCCGGTGCCAATGCTTGCCGGCCGCACTTTCCGGGCCGACGACCGGAATATCGAGATTGTCGGAAAGCCATTTGTAGGAGGACAGAGATTGCTCATCCATTGGCTCCTCGATCCAGTCGAAGCCGAGTTTTTCGAGGCCACGCCCAAGCGCCAGCGCATCGGTGCGGGAATACCAGTGGAAGGCATCGATCATCAGGCGAATATCGGGGCCGACCGCCTCGCGCACGGCGGCGCAGGCCTTGAGGTCCATCTTCACATCCGGCGCCCAGCTGACCGGGGGCATCCAGGTGTGCAGCTTGATGCCCTTGTAGCCGCGCTTCACCAGCGTTTCGGCAAAGCGGCCGTAGTCCTCAGGTGTCGCAAGCCCGCCTTCAAGCTCGTCGCCGCACATGATGGAGCCATAGGCCAGCACCTTGTCGCGATAGCCGCCGATCAACTTGTATACAGGTTGGTTGAGCGAGCGGCCGGCAAGGTCCCACAGGGCGCAATCCACCACCGCCAGCGTGCGGTCGGTCAGCTGCGCGGCCGAACCACGCTGCCAGTGAGCAAGGTCCTGCCATAGCCGTTCGCGGTCGCGATGGTCCTCACCGATCAGAACTTTCTTGACGAATTTTTCGATGACATGCGGGCGAACGATCTCCGGCGCGGTGAAGGAGTGACCTTCCTGACCGTCTTCGGTGCGGATGGTCAGCATGGCCTGTTCCACCTGATGCGCCGGACCCGGATGCGCGTGACCGGCACTGTCCGAGTGCCGACGGGTCGTCGTGCGGAAAACACGGACCTCGACGTCGGTGATGATCATAATTCCTCCCTCATGCAGGTATGGCAGCGTTTGCGGTTGCTGCAATGTCATACATGTATGCGTTATTTGTCAACATGTATGATAATCTGTATTACATGTTGATGCGGAAAATCAAGACCATTTGCGCACCGTGTTGCGCAGCTCTTCAATGTGAGAGGGCGACTGAGGGATATCTTGCCCTTCGGAGAAGAAGGTCCGACGGGGGCGTGAGCGCGGCCTATTCCAAAGGAGGGGTGGTAATCCATAATTTTAGTAGACTATTGAATCGCGCAATGATCTTTCAACAAAGGCCGGGACTATAAACGAACATGCCGTGCCAGGCGTGCCTGTCATCATGCATTCTGCATGGGTATGCGCCGCATTGAACGGCTGTCCGGAACGGGGATGGCTGCATCTGCGCTGCTGAGCTTCAACACTCATTTCCGGACCTTACAGCCATGCCCCTTTCCCATATCTCCCACTTCGCCTTTCTGGTTCCCGGCAATTATCACGATGATGATCCTGCCGACGGGCTGGAAGAAACCCTGCAGCTTTTCGAAGCCGGAGAGGTGCTGGGTTATCACAGTGCCTGGGTTCGCCAGCGCCATCTGGAAAGGGGCGTTTCATCGGCGGCAACTTTCCTCGCGGCGGCATCGCAGCGCACGAAACGGATCGGCCTCGGCACCGCTGTCATTCAGCTTGGTTACGAAAATCCCTTCAGGCTGGCGGAAGATTTGGCCACCGTGGATGTCCTGTCGCGTGGGCGATTGAATGTCGGGGTTTCGGTGGGCGCGCCGCCCTTCGCCCATCTCATTTCGGATTATGTCGATACGGTTCCCGAGGCGGACTACAGCCATGCCCGCGCCGAAAAGCTGGCGAGGGCCTTGAGATCGGAACCGCTATCCAGTGAGACGGAAGCGGGCAATGCGGCCGGTGCGCAGGTGCCACGCCTGCGGCCAGTCGCCGAGGGGCTGACGGATCGGCTATGGTATGGCGGCGGATCGCAAAATTCCGCGCGCTGGGCCGGCAAGACGGGCTTCAATCTCCTGACGGGCAATATCGTCAGCGGCGAAAATACCGATGATTTTCTGACCGCGCAGGCGGCATTGGTCAGCCGCTTCCGGCAGGAATGGGCGCATGAGCGCCAGCCGCGTGTCGCTCTTGGCCGCGTGATCCTGCCGACCGATAGCGCGAGCCCCGCGACCCGCCGCCGTTATCAGGAATTCGCCGCCGAGCGTGACAGGCGCACGACCACGCCGCATGGCGCGCGCCGCACGCTTTTCCTGCCCGATATCGTTGGGACGACGGACGAGATTCTGGAGAAGCTTTCGCGCGATCCCGTTCTGCCGCTCGTCTCGGAATTCCGTCTGGAACTGCCCTATGAATTCCAGCCGGAAGATTATCGCCAGATCGTCACGGATTTCGCCGCCGTCCTGCCGCAGCTTTCCGGCGGGCGGCCGGTTTTGAGAGTGGCGACGGGCCAATAATATGTCCCGTTCCCGCCATTCCCGTTTCCAGCGGGAAGTGGCGGGAGATGGGTATATGACACCTTCAACAGCGCCGTATCTGCCGTTCAATCTGGATAAAGCAGGCCATAGCGGTCGCGGATCGTCGCGCCTTCATATTCGCGCGGGTAAATACCGCGATCCTGCAACACCGGCACGACCTTTTCGACGAATTCGGCAATATCGTCCGGCGCGCGCGGTGGCTGCAGGGTGTAACCATCCACCGTGCCATCCTGCCAGAGGTCGATGATGCCATCCGCCACTTCTTCCGGCGTGCCGAGCAGCAGCCGGTGATGCCCTTCGGAGCGGCGCACGGCCTCACGGGCGGTGAGCTTTTCGTGGGTCAGCAGTTCGGAAAGGCCAAGCCCCATGCCAACGGCCCATTGCCGGTTCTGGTCGGGAATGAAGCGCTCGCCATCGAGTTTTATATCCGGGTTGAAGTCGCGCGGATCAATGCCGTTTTCCTTGGCGAAACGCGCCAGAAGCCCGTCTTCCGAGCCTGTCCCGCTGAAGAGTTCATGCTTGCGCAGCGCTTCCTCACGGGTCTCGCCCAGAATGACGACAAGGCCCGGAACGATGCGGATGCCGGAGGGATCGCGGCCGAGGGAGATGGCACGGTCGCGGACCTTTTTGCCGAAGGCCTGACCTGCCGGGCGTGACAGGATGTTGCAATAGATGATCTCGCCATGGCGTGCCGCCAGATCGATGCCGCCTTCGGAGGCGCCGGCCTGTGCGATGACGGGATGCCCCTGCGGCCCACGCGGAACGTTGAGCGGGCCTTTCACATGGAAATATTTGCCCTCATGATCGATGGTCTCGGCCGTTGCCGCATCCCAGAAACGCTCTTCCGGCACCTCGCCTTCGCGGCGCGGATCCCAGCTCGACCAGAGTTTTTTCGCCACGTCGAGAAATTCGGTGGCCTTGGCATATCTCTCGCTGCGCGGCGGCAGCGGATCGTTGCCGAAATTGGCGGCGACATTGGGATTGAAGGAAGAAACGATATTGACGATCAGCCGGCCGCCGGTGACGAGGTCGATGGATTGCGTCCGCCGGGCGAAATTATAGGGCGAATTATAGGTGGAAGACACCGTTGCCACAAAGCCGATGTCCGGCACCTGTGCGGCAAGCGATGTCGAGAGAATGAGCGGATCGATGGTGTGAAACGGGCGGCTTGCCGGGTCGGTCAGCAGTGCGGGGTGGTCGGAAAGGAAAACGGCGTCGAACCGGCCCTTATGGGCCAGTTCAGTCAGCCGGCGATAATAGCCTATGTCGTTGATGTCGTGCCGGTCTCCGCTCCGGTATTTCCAGGCATTGGCGAGGTATCCGGTGGTGTTGATGCCGACATTGAGATTGAGCCGGCGTTTGGTCTTGCTCATGCTGCCACGTTTCTTTCAGGTCTGTTGGATTGCCGGCCTGTATGACCGGCGCAATTGCGGGAAGCGTAACAGCCGGGGGGCCGGTCGCGAGTTAAAAATCCTTGCTGCGCGGAGAAGAAAAACTTTCATCCGTGGCAGCACCCAAGCGGCGGTCGAATGTGAGGGATGGGTGCGGCAGGCTGGGGAATCCGACCCGAAATCCTGCCATTATCGAAAGGATATTCCGTCGTCTTGGCGAACCAATCACAAGATGGAAACGAATTTCCTCAATCGCGCCTGAAATAGTACACTTTATCTATAGAAAATATTTTATGGCGTGTAGCGTGCCGTTCAGATCGCAATTTCGAGGACGAACGCCATGGCTGATGCCGCCCTTCGCCAGATAACCCAACCCGTAACCGTGTGGTACACACGCTGCCCGGCGCCCACGCCGCTTTCCATCGCGGCGCAACTGGGCTGGATCGAGGACAGTTTCGGTGCCCATGGCATCTCTGTTTCCTCCATTCGCGACGCGGCCGATCCGGCCATTCGCCAGAGCCATTTCGATCATCGTCTGGACTGGTCTTTCCGTCAGGGCGGCAATATTCCGCCGATCTGGGCGAGATCCGGCGGCCGGAAAACACGGCTGGTGGGGTTGACGAGAACCGACGAGTTTCAGGCCGTCATCGCCTTGCCAGCAAGCGGAATAAGCAAGGGCAGCGACCTGAAGGGACGGCGCATCGGCCTGCCGAAACGGCCGAATGAAACCATCGATTTCCAGCGAGCGACATCGCTCAAAGGCATCGTTTCGGCGCTGACGGTCTCGGGCCTCGCCGTTGCGGATGTCGAGCTTGTCGATCTCACGGCGAAAGAGCCGGTGTTGCTCGATCCGTCTGACGACAGGTTCCATGGTCTGCGCCGGCGGTTTCCTTATGGTGAGGAGATTGCAGCGCTGCATCGGGGCCAGATCGATGCGTTTTTCGTCAAGGGTGCGGAAGGCGTCACCGTCGCCAATCTCATCGGTGCGCAGGTCGTGGTGTCGACGGGGTTTCACCCCGATCCGAAAATCCGCATCAACAATGGCACGCCGCGCCCGTTGACGGTGGACGCCACCTTTGCCGATGAGCGGCCCGATCTGGTGGCGGAACTCGTCGCCACCGTACAGCGGGTTGCCCAATGGGCAAATGACAATCCGGCGGAAGCCGTGCGTTTCATCGCCCGCGAGATCGGCGTCAGCGAGGAGGCGGTTCTGGCTGCGAATGGCCCGGATGTACACCGCAATCTGAGGCTTGATCTCGATCCGGCCGAGCTGGATGCACTGAGCCATTTCAAGGATTTCCTGCTGGAATGGAGATTCATTCCGGCGGATTTCGATGTGCAGGACTGGGCCGATCCACGCGCCCTTTCTTTCGAGCAAGATGCTGCGCAACGCAGTGCGGGAAAGTGAGGGCGTCATGACAGCCACCATTCTTGTAACGGGCGCAACCGGCAAGCTCGGCCGACGTGTCGTCAGCCGTCTCTTGCAGAAAGAGGCGAAGGTTCGGGTGCTGACCCGCAGGCGCGAGGATGCGCTCAAGCTCTGGGGCGACAGGGTCGATATCTCGGAGGGAAATTTCTCCGACCCGGCCAGCCTGAAGGAGGCCTCGCGCGGTATCGAGACCGTCTTTCTGCTTTCCCCCATCGGTGAAACGCTGGCGGCGGACCAGAATGCGGTCATCGATGCCGCCCTCTCCGCCGGAGCGTCGCGGATCGTGAAAATATCCGGCTCCGACTGGACCATTGAGAATGCCGTACATTCCATTTCGGGGGCGGCGCATGCTGAGGTGGAACGGCATCTGGCCGCAAGCGGCATCGCGCATACCGTGCTGCGGCCGAATGCCTGGATGCAGGTTGCGCTGGAACCCGTTGTCGCTGCGCTGCGCAAGGGTGAGGATGTGCCCGCCCGCTTCGGCAATGCGGCCGTTTCCTTCATCAATGCCGACGATATTGCCGACGTCGCCGTTCACGCCCTGACATCAAGCGCGCCGGTTTCCGGCACTTTGGTGCTGACCGGCGGGGAAGCCCTGACGGCGCTGGAAATCGCCCGCATCGCTGCGCGCATCCTGCATCGTCCCGTCGGGGTTTCGCACAATGCCGCCCCGGCCTTTCCGCCGCATATCGGTGCGTTCGAAGAGAAGGCGATCGGGGAATTCGGGCAACTCATTCGCGAAAATCTCGCGGCATCCGTCAACGACATTATCCAGCAGATTACCGGCCGGTTGCCCCGCAGCGTCGAAGACTATCTGCACGCTCGGTTGGTGGCGGTTGCCCCGAAGGGCGACGATTCCGAAGGAGAAAAGACATGGCGCTGACTGTTCCGCTGCCTGAAGGTCCCGAGCTGAAAGATCTGGAACTGAAAAGCCCGGCTGATTTCGAAGACAGCCCGCTCAGCCGGGCGGTGAAGCAGCCGCTGATGCTGGGCCTATTCCTCAATCTGCAGGACATCAATTTCTCCAGCCTGCCGACCAGCAACAGCTGGACCTTCGATTACAATGTCGAACTGGTGAAGCGCGCGGAGGAGTTAGGTTTCGAGATCGCCTTCAGCCGCACGCAATGGCTGCCCAAGGGCGGTTATGACGGTGAATCCTCGCTCGACAGCTTCATCGCGCTTGGCGCCATGGCGGCGGTCACGAAGAGCATCCTTCTGATCTCCACCATCCATGTGCTTTATGGGCCTCTGCATCCGCTGCATCTCGCCAAATATGGTGCGACGCTGGATCATATCGCCAAGGGGCGCTGGGGTATCAACATCGTCACCGGCCACCGCGCCATCGAGCATGAAATGTTTGGCTGGCAGCGTATCGACCACGACAAGCGCTATGACATGGCCGGCGAATTGTTCGATGTTCTTCATCGCCTTTGGGGTGAGACCGAGAATTTTTCCTATGAAGGCAAGCTCAATCCCTGGGCGATCAACAATGGCTGGATCACGCCGAAGCCTGCTTTCGGACGCCCGCCGCTGGTGACCGCGACAGGTTCGCCCGCCGGTATCGATTTCGCCGCCCGGCATTCCGATCTGGTTTTCGTCACTTCGCCCGGCGGCGCGCATATAGACAGCGCGCTGGAAACGCTTCCCAATCATGTTGCGACTATCAAGAACCGCGCCAAGGCCTATGGCCGGCAGGTGAAGACGATCATCAACCCGATCATCGTCAGCCGCGATACGGAGAAGGAGGCAATCGCCTATGCGGATGCCATCGAGGCCGGAAAACCGCAGCCCGGCACCCGCGCCTTCGCCACCAATAATTACGACAGCGACGCCCATGCCTGGCGCGGCCGCGGCGATGCGCGCCATAAGCAGGGGCGCAATCTTGGCGGCAATATCGAGATCATCGGTTCGCCAGAGCAGGTGGTAGAGCAGCTTGTCGGTCTGAAAAAGGCCGGGATCGATGGGGTTCAGCTGAATTTCTACGATTTCCGCGAGGACCTCGATTATTTCGCCGAGCGCATTTTGCCGCTGATGAAGGAGGCGGGCCTGAGGCTCTGACGCCTCTCCCGCTGCATTTTCCAGTCCCGAAACCCACACTTCGCAATTGCCTGATTGCGGAAACGATATTTTTTACACTGAGGAGATGCCGTGAATATCGCCGTCGATCCCGTCAAAACGCCCGCACCCAAAATCATAGACCGGATTGGGACCTATGTTCCCGAACTCGTCTCCATCCGCCACGATCTGCACCAGCATCCGGAAATCGGTTTCGAGGAGGTCCGCACCTCCGGCATCGTCGCGGAAAAGCTAGCCTCTTGGGGCATCGAGGTGCATCGCGGTTATGGCAAGACCGGCGTGGTCGGCGTGCTGCGTGGTAGCCATGCGGGCAACCGCTCCATTGGGCTGAGGGCGGATATGGATGCCCTGCCGATGCCGGAGGAGACCGGTCTGCCCTACGCGTCGGTCTATCCCGGCAAATTCCACGGCTGCGGGCATGATGTGCACACCACCATCCTGCTCGGCACCGCCCGTTATCTGGCGGAAACCCGCGATTTTGCCGGCACGGTGGTGTTCATTTTCCAGCCGGCCGAGGAAGGTCTTGGCGGCGCGCGCGCCATGATCGCCGATGGGTTGTTCAAGGATTTCCCCGTTGACGAGATTTACGGGCTGCACAATTCCTCCCATGCCGCGCCCAATCATTTGAAGGTTTCGCGCGGCACCATTCTGGCGGGGGCGGATTTCTTCGATATCCGGCTGAAGGGCAGGGGTGCCCACGCCGCTCACCCCGATGTTTCGCGTGATCCGGTGCCGGCGACCGGCGAACTGATCCAGGCGCTGCAAACCATCGTCAGCCGCAATGTGTCGCCGACCGATCCCGCTGTCCTGTCGATCACCCGCATCGAGGCGGGATCGGCCTATAACGTCATTCCCGAAACGTCAGCGATTGCCGGCACGGTTCGGGCTTTCTCCGACAGCGTGCGCGAAACCATAAGGGAGCGCATCCGCACGATTTCCGATCACATTGCCGCAGCGCACGGCCTCACCGCCGAGGTGGATATTCGCGACATATTCTCGGTTCTCACCAATGACGATGCATCGGTGGGGATCGTCGCCGGCGTGGCGCGTGAGGTTCTGGGAGACGAGCGCGTTTCCACCGAGCCCGGCCGCTTCATGGGCAGCGAGGATTTCGCCGATCTCCTGAAACACGCGCCCGGCGCGTTTTTCACCCTCGGCCATTCCGGCACGGTGCCTGCCCATAATCCCGGTTTCATCGTCGACGACGCCATTCTGCCCGTCGGCGCCACTCTGTTTGCCCGGCTGGTGGAAACCCGGCTGAAACCTGCCTGAACATTTAAAAACAAGCCTGCAAGAGGAAACATCCATGGATATTACGAGACGTAAGACATTGCTTTTGAGCGCAGCGTTAACCGGGGCAATGCTGTTGCCCTCCCTGCCGGCTCTGGCGGCGGAAACGCCGAAAAAGGGCGGCATCGTCACCCTTGCGGGTCTTGGCGAGCCGACGACGCTGGTGCCGCTTTCCGATTCCAATACGCGCACCCGCGCCATTTCCACGAAAATCCTCGAAGGGCTGGTGCGGTTCGACAGCGAGTTCAAACCGCACCCGGTTCTGGCCGAAAGCTGGGAAACATCGGCTGACGGGCTGCGCCACACTTTCAAGCTGCGCAAGGGCGTCAAATGGCATGACGGCAAGGATTTCACGTCGCAGGATGTCAAATTTTCCCTGCTGGCCTTCAAGAAGGTTGGCCCACGCGGGCGCATCACTTTCGCCAATGTTGCCGATATCGAAACGCCCGATCCGCTGACGGCCGTGGTGGTGCTTTCCAAGCCCGCGCCCTATCTCCTGCGGGCGCTGACGGGCGGCGAAACACCCATTCTGCCGGCCCATGCCTATGCTTCGGAAAATTATAACGAAAGTCCCAATGGTAACGCGCCAGTCGGCACCGGCCCCTTCGTCTTCGAGGAATGGAAGCGCGGCAGCTATGTGAAGCTGAAGAAGAATCCGAACTACTGGCAGGCCGATCTTCCCTATCTCGACGGTTTCGTGGCCCGTTTCGTCGCGGATTCGGCTTCCACCACCATTTCCGTGGAGACGGGCGAGGCGGATTATACCGCTGATGTGTCCTACAGCGATCTGGAGCGTCTGCGGCAAAATCCGAAGCTTGCCGTGGAGGTCTATACCGACTCCTATCTCAACAATGCCGCCGTGTTCGAATTCAATCTTGAAAATCCGATCCTTGCCAAAAAGGAGGTCCGGCACGCTTTGGCCCATGCCATCGACCGCGATTTCATCAACGATGCCATTTTCTTCGGGACGGCAAAACCGGCCGGTTCGAACATTCCGGCTGTCTTCACCGCCTATAATGACGAAAAGCCTTTCACCTATCCCTTCGATCTCGCCAAAGCGAACGAATTGCTGGACAAGGCCGGCTACCCGAAGGGTGCTGATGGCACCCGTTTTTCGCTGCGGCTGGCCTTCCTGCCTTCCGACGTCTTCCGCAAAACCGCCGAATATCTCCGCTCATCCTTCGGCAAACTCGGCGTGAAGGTGGATATTGTCGAAGGCGATCTCGCCACCTTCATCAAGCGGGTCTATACGGAGCGCGGTTTTGACCTGACGGTGAACGGCATCAGCCGGCTGTTCGATCCGACGGCGGGCGTGCAGCGCCTCTATTGGTCCGACGGGATCAAGAAACCCGCGCCCTATGTCAACGCCGCCCATTACAATAATCCAAAGGTGGATGATCTTTTCCGTGCCGCCGCGATTGAAGTGGACGAAACGAAACGGGCGGGGCAGTTCCACGATATCCAGAAAATCACCGGCGATGACCTGCCGAATTTCTCGATCGTCGCTTTGCCGACCGTCATTCTGCGGAACACCAATCTGAAATCGCTCGTGACGACCATCGACATTGCTTATGGCGATCTGGCGACGGCCTGGAAAGGCGAGTGAGCGTTTGTCAAAAGGGGTATCCAAGCTCCGTCACCCCGGACTGGATCCGGGGTACAGCGCGATCAAGTCCTTGATCGCGAGAGACTCCTCTCACGGCGCAGACGCGCCGTGGCTGGATGCCGGGTCAAGCCCGGCATGACGGAGGAAGGGTCTGCGATCATCACCATTAACCCGGCAATTTTGCCGGGTTTTTTATTGCCGAAATCCGCCTTCCATCCTTTTTTGCACCTTCGCGCGGCGCGCCCGTTTCAGGGAAAAACTTTGCGCAGGAAACAGGTCGGGTAAAACAGCGATGCCACACGTGAAATTTTCGAAAAAATAAGTTTCATCAATAATTTAGCGCAAAGCAATTCTTCGCCGCGAAGCAAGAATTGCTTTCTGGACCCGCACTCTGGCCACCGGCACTGTGAGCTGGAAATCTCACCCTCGCATGATGGATGCCATGGCCAAGGATACGCTTTTTTTGATCGCCCCCGGTTTTGAAGACCCCAAACACCCCGGTGTCCGCTTCGTCTGCCCGCATTGCAACCAGATCGAAGGCCTGCTTGCCGCCTTTCCGGATCTTGCCACCGGGATCGATATCCGCCGCGTCGGTTTCCAGCGCCCGCGTGAGGCTGTCATCGCCGCCGTGGGGGAGGAAAACCAGTCGCTGCCGCTGTTCATCTTCGCAGGCGACGCGCCTAGCGACGCTACGGCCAAGGGCGAGACGCATTTCATTCAGGACACCAAACGCATTTTGCAAATCCTCGCCGAGCGCCACGGTTTCCCGCAGCTGCACTGAGTTGCCGCGCCCACTATCGGATTTTTTCGGAGACAGACATGACCATTTCCAGACGCCAGTTTCACAAGATTGCACTTGCCGCCGGCGCTTTCGTCGCGCTTCCAGGAGGTTCCTTTGCCGCTGCCGAAGAGCCGGTTTCGGGCGGCACGCTCAAGATTGTTTATTTTCCCGAGCCGACCCAGCTCGTGGCGATCAATACCAGCGCGGGCGGTCCGCAGTTTATCGGCTCGAAGATTTATGACGGGCTTTTGACCTATGATTACGAGCTTTCGCCCAAGCCGAGCCTCGCCAGGGAATGGAGCGTTTCGGCCGATGGGCTGGAATATGTCTTCCATCTGCAGCCCAAGGCGAAGTTTCACGATGGCAAACCGGTGACATCGGCAGATGTGGAATTTTCCATTCTGCGGCTGAAGGAAGCCCATCCGCGCGGTCGCGCTACTTTCTCGCATGTTGAAAGTGTCGATGCGTCCGATCCGCTGGTCGCGAAAGTGAAGCTTTCCAAGCCGGCGCCGGGCCTGATCACCGCGCTCGCCTCGTCGGAATCGCCAATCGTACCGAAGCACATCTTCGAGACCTTCAAGCCGACGGATAATCCGAAACCCGCCCAGATCATCGGCAGCGGCCCCTTCGTGCTCAAGGAATGGGTGCCGGGCAGCCATATTCTTCTGGAGAAGAATGCCGACTACTGGGATGCGCCGCGTCCTTATCTCGACCGCGTCATCATCCGCCTTATCAACGATGCGGGGGCCCGCGCTGCGGCACTGGAGACCGGAGAAGGCGATATCGGCCCGAACCCGGTGGCGCTTGCCGATCTGGAGCGGCTGAAATCCATTCCCACATTGAAGGTGGATGACCGCATCTATGCCTATGCCGGCCAGCAGAACCAGCTGGTGATCAACCTTGAGAACGAATATCTCAAGGAATTGAAGGTCAGGCAGGCCATTGCCCATGCCATCGATGTTCCGGCGCTCATCGATACTGTGCTTTATGGCTACGCCGTGCCATCGCCGACGCCGATAAGCCCCGGCCTTGCGAAGTTCCACAATCCGGATATCGGTTTCGCCAAGTTCGATGTCGCACAGGCTGAAAAGCTGCTGGATGAGGCCGGTTTCCCGCGCAAAGATGGCGGCAAGCGCTTCAAGCTTCGGGTTACCACCAACCCGTTCAATCCACAGACCTATTCGGATTTCATCGCGCAGGCGCTGTCGAAAATCGGCATCGAAGCGGATATCCAGAAATTCGATTTCGGCACCTATGTGAAGGTGGTCTATACCGACCGTGCCTGGGACCTTTCTGTGGAATCCCTCTCCAATACCTTCGATCCGACAGCGGGCGTGCAGCGCGTCTACTGGAGCAAGAACTTCAAGATCGGCCTGCCATTCTCCAATGCCAGCCACTACGCCAATCCGGAGGTGGACCGGCTGCTGGAAGCGGCGGCGGTGGAGCCGGATATCGAAAAACGCGCCGCCTTCTTCAAGGAGTTTCAGGCCGTTATCGCAAAAGATCTTCCCGTCATCAATCTCGTCTCCCCCATCCAGCCGGTCGTCGGCAGCGTGCGCATCAAGGATTATGCGACCGGGGCGGAGGGGCTGAGCGGCAATCTCGCCAAGGCCTGGGTGACGAAGGAGGCGTGAGCGCCTCCCAACCCTTCGGTTCAGAGCGAATAAGAGGTCATTTCCATGAGCAGAAAATCCGAGAAGCTGGTTCTCAATGCCTTCATCTATCCGGGCGGACATCACGAGGCGGCCTGGCGGCATCCGGATTCGGAGCCGCACCGCGTCACCGATATAAGGCTCTATCAGGATATCGCCCGCAAGGCCGAGGCGGCCAAGCTGGATGCCATCTTCTTTGCCGATGCGCCGGTGCTGGATGCCAATATCCGCTTTGCCGCCCGCCACCGGCTGGAGCCGATCACCATGCTGGCGGCCCTCGCCGCCGTCACCGAAAAGATCGGCTTCATAGCCACGGCTTCCACCACCTATTACGAGCCGTATAATCTCGCGCGGCTGTTCGCGTCCGTCGATCATATCAGCGGCGGCCGGGTGGGCTGGAACATCGTGACGACCTCTGCGGATGCGGCCGCCGGCAACTTCAATCTCCAGAAGCATCCGCCGCATGCGGATCGTTACCGTCAGGCGATCGAGTTCGTGGATGTGGTGACGAAGCTCTGGGACAGCTGGGAAGATGACGCCATTGTTGCGGATAAGGAAAGCGGCCTTTTCGCCGATACCGACCGCATCCATCCGGCCAATCACGATGGCGAGTTCTATCGGGTGCGGGGCGCACTGAACGTGCCGCGTTCACCGCAGGGCCGGCCGGTCTATGTGCAGGCTGGCTCCTCGGAGGAAGGGCGTGGTTTCGCCGCCCATTATGCCGAGGCAATCTTTACCGCGCATCAGACTCTGGAGAGTGCGCGGTCTTTTTATTCCGACATCAAGCGACGCGTCGCGGCCACGGGGCGCAATCCCGCCCATGTGAAAATCCTGCCGGGCATCAGCCCCTTCATCGCGTCAACCGAAGAGGAGGCGCGCAGACTCGAGGCGTCTTTCAACGATCTCATCCAGCCGGCCTTTTCTCTCGGGCAATTGCAGCGCATCACCGGCATCGATCTCTCATCGGCCGATCTCGATCAGCCTTTGCCGAAGGAGGCCGTGGAAGCGACGCGGGCTCAAGCGGATAGCAGCCGCCATCAGCTGGTTCTCGATGTCATCGACCGGGAAAATCCGACGATCCGGCAATTGCTGCACCGGCTTGCCGGCGGACGTGGCCACAAGGTGATTTCCGGAACGCCGGAGCAGGTGGCGGACTGGATAGAGACCTGGTTCCGCGAGGGTGCGGCCGATGGCTTCAATATCATGCCGCCATGGCTGAATGGCGGGTTCGACAACTTCGTCGACGGGGTCGTGCCGATCCTTAAACAGCGTGGGCTGTTCCGTGAGGATTACGAGGGCGACACGCTGCGTGACCATTATGGCCTGCCCCGGCCGGAAAATATCTATGCGGCGAGAGAGTTGCAAAGGGAACGCGCCTGAGGTGGGACGGGCGTGTTCAGGCGGCGGCCTCGAGAGAGCGCATATCCTCGCGCAACAAAGCGAGTAGAGATGCGACCTCCGGCAGCCGCCGCCTGTCAGGACTGGTCAGCAGGTGATAACGGCTGGCGGTCGGCTGCGGTGCGCCAAAGGGAGCGATCAGCCGGCCGTTTTTCAGTTCCTCCGAAATCAGGGAATGGCGCACGAGGCCGATACCGTGGCCGGATGAAATCGCCTCTATCAGCGCCGTCTGGCGTGAAAAACGCGGGCCGGTCACAGAGAGCCTGAGTGGAATGCGGCAGGCGCGAAGCCAGTTCGCCCATTCGAAGGCCGGGTCCAGGCCATTGCCGCGCAACATCGCAAAACCGAGATCTCGCAAGCGTTCCGGTTCGTCTGCAAGCCCATGGCGAGTAGCGAATTCCGGGGTGCAGACGGCGCTGACGGTATCGGCGAAAAGCGGCTCATGAATGAAGCCCGGAATCTGCGCATGGGTGGCGACGATGGCGCAATCGGCATCGAAATGGGTGAGATCGATGGTTTCGCTCTCTAGGGATTCAATGGAAAGCTCCACATCTCCGAGCGCCGGAACGATGCTGCCAAGCCGCGGCGCTAGCCAGCGGGCGGCAAAGCAACCTTCCGCCAGAACCTTCAGTTGCGGTCGGGCGTTCGAAACCATCAGGTCGGAAAGACTGCCGATCATGGTCTCGAAAGCATCGGCAAGGCCGGGATAAAGCGCGCTGCCGGCATCGGTCAGCAGCAATTCACCGCGCTGGCGGCTGAAAAGCGGCTGGCCGAGATGGGTTTCGAGAATACGGACCTGCTGGCCGATGGCGGCGGTGGAGACATGCAGCTCCTCCGCCGCCCGCGAAAAGCTCGCATGGCGGGCGGCGACGACAAAGGCGCGCAAGGCGGTCAGCGGTGGCAGCCGGGAAAGTGTCGGCAGGCGAAAAGCCGCCCGGCTCCCGGCGGGAGCGATAAACTCCGTTCTCATTGCTGTTCCTCCTTTGCCGCGCATTCTCGGTATGGTCAGAATACCCGGCCTTCCCTGAGATGCGTCGTTGTGCCGTTGAGATAATAATCACCGATCACCCGCGCCTTGTGGGCAAGCGGATTGTGATTGTAGACCGTGCGGATATTGCGCCAGTGGCGGTCGAAATTCCGCTCGCTCGATGTCGCCGAGCCGCCGCCGAGTTCATAGAGATTGGTGGCGACCGTCAGCGACAGCTGCGAGGCGATGATCTGGGTGCGGGCTGTGGCGAGCGAGCCTTCCAGCAGGGCTGCCTCTATCGCCTCTTCGTCCCCGGTGGCGAAGGCGGCGGCGGTGCGGTCGAGCGTTCTTGCCGCTTCGCGGATCAGGGTCTTCACCGCGAAAGCACCGGCGCTGATTTCGCCGAGCATCTTCTGCACGAACGGGTCCTGATTGGCGGTTTCGGCGCTGCTGTGAAGCGTGGTGCGCGCCTGGCGCAGCACATAATCCACGCCGTCCTTCAGCGCGCCCTGAACGGCGCCGGCGGCCGAGGCGGCGAGATGCAGCTGCCGCATGGCCGAGCTGTGGCGGCCGATCTGGCTGCCGAGCTTGCGGGTCGTCAATTCATGCGGCAGCACCTCGACATTTTCCAGCAGAACACCGCCGCTTGCCGTCATGCGCTGGCCCATGCTGTCCCAGTCGTCGAGAATGGTGATGCCGGCGCGATCAAGCGGAATGAGAACGCCAATCGGTTGTTCGTCATCGCCAATGGCGCTGAAGGTGCCGAAATCGGCAAAGGCCGTGCCTGTCGCATACCATTTGCGACCATTCAGCCGGTAGCGGTCGCCATCGGCACTCAGCCGCGTGGTGATTTCGCCGGGGCGTTTGGTGCCCTGTTCGGTGCTGGCGCCTGCGAAGAGCTTGCCGGCAAGTACATGTTCGAGATGCCGCCGGTCCTCGAGCTCGATGGGTGCGAGAGCAAGGTTTTCGGTGAAATTGAAATGGCTGCGCAGCGCGTGCGGAATATTGCTGTCGGCTTCGCCGAGGATCATCAGCACTTCAATATAGTCGGCAATCGAGCCGCCCGGTCCGCCCTTGGCTTCGGGAACGCGCAGCGTGCCGATCTTCGCCTCCTTGATAAGGGCGAAGATATCGAAAGGAAGTTCCCGCTGGCGTTCGCGACGGGCGGCATCCTTGGCCGCGATGGCCGCAATGTCCTTTGCCCGGGCCAGAATCTCGTCACGGCTCGGTACGCCGGAATTGTCGGTGGTGGTTGTCTGCAGTTTCGGATTGGACATTGCGGTTTTCCCTGAGCGGATGTGAGGGCCTGCGGCACGGGTGCGCCGCAGGCATGGTCTTCTGGACGATCAGGCGACCGCGCGCGGCTTGAGCGCCGGGCGGTGTGCGGCCTCGAGATTGCGCGGCACGCGGCCTTCGACGGGATGGCTCGGATCGTTGAAGCCGGGCGTGGAGGGATGGCCGGTCGTCACAAGGCTGTCGACCAGCGCTTCATCTTCCGCATCGATCTTCACATCGAGCGCGCGGATATATCCGTCCCAGTGCTCTTCGGTGCGCGGGCCGGTGATGGCGGCGGTGACGAACTTGTTGTTCAGCACCCAGGCAAGCGCGAAATCCGCCGCCGAAACACCCTTCGAAGCGGCATGGGCTGCGACCTTCTGCGCGATCTCGACCGATTCCGGACGCCATTCCGTTTCCAGAACACGCTTGTCGCCACGGCCAACACGGGTATCGGCGCCCGGCTGTTCGCCCGGCTGGTATTTCCCGGTCAGCACACCGCGTGCGAGCGGTGAATAGGACACGACACCAAGGCCATAATGATTGGCCGCCGGCAGCTGCTCGGCTTCGGCCGTGCGGTTGACGATGTTGTAGAGCGGCTGGCTGGCAACCGGCCGGTCGATGCCGAGCTGGTCGGCCAGATGCGAAATTTCGGCGATGCGCCAGCCACGGAAATTCGAAACGCCGAAGTAACGCAGCTTGCCGGCGCGGATGAGATCGGCGATGGCGCGCACCGGCTCTTCGAGCGGCGCATCGAAGACGGCGCGGTGGAAATAGAGGATGTCGATATAATCGGTGTTGAGGCGGCGCAGCGAATTCTCGACGGTCTCGATCACCCATTTGCGTGAATGGCCGCCAAGATTCGGGCCCTTGGTGTGGGAATTGACGAATTTCGTCGCCAAAACCCAGTGATCGCGGCTGGCCTTGATGCCGCGGCCGACGACTTCTTCCGACTTGCCGTCGTGATAGACATCGGCGGTGTCGATGAAATTGATGCCCTGCTCGCGCGCCTTGTCGATGATGCGGAAGGCCACGTCATCCGGCGTCGGGCCTCCGAACATCATCGTGCCGAGGCTCAGCGGTGAAACTTTCAGCGCGCTGCGTCCGAGATAGCGATAGTCGACCATTATGGTTGCTCCTTCAGTTTATTGGGCATGGTGGCAGGCCACGGCGTGGTTCTTGCCGAAAAGGGTGTAATCCGGCGCTTTTTCGCGACAGAAATCGGTTGCAAGCGGGCAGCGGGTGTGAAACCGGCAGCCGGATGGCGGGTTATGCGGGCTCGGCAGGTCGCCGGAAATCGGCGCGGCCTGCTTGCGGCGGGCGGGATCGGGAACGGCAGCGAGAAGGGCGCGCGTATAGGGGTGCTTCGGGGAAGCCCAGAGTTCCGATGTCGGCGCGCTTTCGACGATCTTGCCGAGATACATGACCAGCACGCGGTCGGAGAAATAACGAACCACGGAAAGGTCGTGGGAAACGAAGAGATAGGAGAGCGAAAGCCGCTTCTTCATCTCCACCAGAAGATTGAGGATTTGCGCCTGTATCGAAAGATCGAGCGCCGAAACCGGCTCGTCGCAGACGACCAGTTCCGGTTCCAGAACTAGCGCGCGGGCAATGCCGATGCGCTGGCGCTGGCCGCCGGAAAATTCATGCGGATAACGGTCGAGCGAATCCGCGGGCAGGCCCACCTGTGCCACGATGGCCTCGACGATCTCCCGCTGGCGCGCCCGGTCACCGATGCCATGCACTTTCAGCGGGCCGGTGAGGATGGTGCGCACCGTCTGGCGCGGGTTGAGCGAGGCGAAGGGGTCCTGAAAGATCATCTGGATGCGGCGGCGGATGCCGCGCAGTTCGGATGACGTCATTGCCGTCACATCAGCGCCCTTGAAGGTGATCCGGCCGGAAGATGGCTCGACCAGCCGCATCAGTGACTTGCCGAGCGAGGATTTGCCGCAGCCGGATTCGCCCACCAGAGCCACTGTCTCGCCCGCCTCGATATCGAGGGAAACATCGTCGACGGCGCGCACGGTGCCGCGTCCGCCCGCATAATGGGTGGAAAGACTATGCACTGACAAGAGCGCCATCGGGTACCTCGTGGGATATGGGAGCAACGAAGGGGCAGGCGGCGTAACGGCCTTGTGAGATTTGCCGCAGCGGCGGTACGAACTGCCCGCAGAAGCCGCGGGCGCTCGGACAGCGCGGCCGGAAGGCGCAGCCGCGTTCCCCCGTGGCGGAAACGATGGAGCCCGGAATCTCGATGAGCGGCCCGTCGCGATAATGCTGCCCGTCTTCCGCACGCGGCGAGGCGGCAAGCAGGCCGCGCGTATAGGGATGGTAGGGGTTTGAGAAAACCGGTTCCGGCAATCCCTCCTCCACCTTGCGGCCGGCATACATGACCATCACCCGGTCTGCCCACTGCGCCACGATGCCGAGATCGTGGGTGATGAGGATGACGGCCATGTTGAGATCGCGGCGCAGATTGTCGAGCAGTTGCAGGATCTGCGCCTGTATCGTCACGTCGAGCGCTGTCGTCGCCTCGTCGGCGATCAGCAATTTCGGGTTGCAGGCGACGCCGATGGCGATCATCACGCGCTGGCGCATGCCGCCGGAAAGCTGGTGCGGATAATCGTCTACCCGGCGGCGGGCGTCTGGAATATTGACCAGTTGCAGAAGCTCGATGGCGCGTTTGCGCGCCTGATGCCGGTCGATCTTTTCATGGATGCGCAGCACCTCGATGATCTGTTCGCCAACAGTTAGGACCGGGTTCAGCGAGGTCATCGGCTCCTGAAAGATCATGCCGATATCCCGGCCGCGAATGCCGCGCCACTGACGCTCGGAAAGCGGCAGCAGGTCGCGACCCTCGAGCAGAACCCGCCCGCCGGTCTTGGCGTGGGAGGGCAGGAGGCCAATCAGGCCAAGCGCGGTCAGGGATTTGCCGGAGCCGCTTTCGCCGACGATCGCCAGCATTTCGCTGGGGCTGACATCGAAACTGACGCCTTTGACCGGTTGGGCGGAGCCGAAGCTGACGGAGAGATCATGGACTTCAATCAGTTTGCTCATCGGCGTTCCTCCGAAAAACGGGGGTTGAGCGCATCGTTGAGGCCATCGCTGATGAGGTTCAGCGAAATGACGGTGAAGACGATGGCAAGGCCGGGAAGGGCGGTCAGATACCAGGCGGTGCGGATGACATCGCGGCCGGAACCGATCATCGACCCCCAGGAGACACGGTTGGGATCGCCAAGTCCCATGAAGGAAAGGGCTGCTTCCATGAGGATAGCGCCGGCCACCATGACGGAGGAGGTGACGATGATCGGCGGCAGGGCATTGGGCAGGATTTCCTGAAAGACGATGCGCGCATGGCCGTAACCGAGGCTGCGGGCGGCGAGCACATAGTCCTTTTCGCGGATGGCGCGGAACTCGGCGCGCGTAAGGCGCGCCACCAGCGGCCAGGTGATGATGCCGATGGCCGATGTAACCGTGGTGACCGACGGCTGGGCGATGGCGACGAGCACGACGAGCAACACGAAATTCGGCAGGGTCTGAAAGATTTCGATCAGCTTGACGAGAATATCGTCAATGACGCCGCCGAAATAACCGGCGAATGCGCCGACCGCGATGCCGATCGTCAGCCCGATCAGAGTCGCGACGACCCCGACCGTGAGCGAGATGCGCGCGCCGTGCACGATGCCGGCCAGAACATCCCGGCCCATGGAATCGGTGCCGAGCGGATAGGCGGCATTCTGGCCGGGCCACAGGAATGGACGGGCCACCATTTCCAGGGGATCGCCGGGATAGATCAAGGGGGCAATCAGCGCGGTGACGATGACGGTTGCGAGAAACAGCAGCCCGACGATGGCGTTGGGATTGGTGAGGAAGATTTTCAGTTCCCGCCGCAGGCCACGCCGGGGCACGGAGATGGAGCGGGCCGAAAGCGCATCCGGCGCATGGATATAGGGCCAGGCTTTTTCTTCCGGTTTCTTCGGTTTGGGATTGTTGTCTTCGACGCCGAGTTCGGCCGTGCCGAGGACAGCGGTGGTATGGGAGGAATTCATCGGCTTTCTCCGATGCGGGGGTCAAGCCAGGCCTGCAACAGGTCCACGGCTGCATTGACGATGATGACGACGAGGGAGGAGAGAAGCAGAATGCCGAGCAACACGCTGAAATCCCGCGCCATGACGGCTTCGAAAGCAAGACGGCCAAGGCCCGGCCAGCTGAAGACGGTTTCGACCACGACTGCGCCGCCGAGCAGGCCGCCGATATGCATGCCGGCCATGGTGGTGATGGGGATGAGCGCATTGCGCAGGATATGGCGCGTCGTGAGCCGGAGCGGAGAGACGCCCTTGGCGCGCGCCGTGCGCACATAGTCCTGGGATTTCACTTCCAGCATCGCCGCGCGGGTAAGGCGGGCATAGATGGCCAGAAAATAAAGCGCCAGCGAAAGGGCAGGGAGAACGATATAACGCAGCCTGTCCAGCAGGGCGTCGAGACCGGTAAGACTGCTGCCGATTGTGCTGTCGCCGCCCGAGGGAAGCCAGCCGAGCTTCACTGAGAAGATCAGGATCAACATCAGGCCGATCCAGAAACCCGGCACGGAATAGAAGATCAGCGAGCCGATGGAAATGATCCGGTCCGGCAGCTTGCCGGAAAAAAGCGCCATGATCGAGCCGAGAAACACGCCGACGAAAATCGCAATGCCGAGTGCCGCGCCCATCAGGGCGAGTGTACCGGGCAGACGCTGGCCGATGAGGTCTGCCACCGGCATGCCGTAACGCGGCGAAAAGCCGAGGCTGAATTGCGCGAGATTGCCGAGATAATTCATCAGCTGATGCAGAACCGGCAGATCGAGCCCGAAGCGGTTGCGGATTTCCGCCATGGTTTCGACGGTCGCTGAACCCGCTTCCGCGGCCAGCACATCGGCGGCATCGCCGGGCGCCAGTTGCAGCAGGAAAAAGTTCAGGATGACGATACCGAGGACCGTCGGGACGGCCTGAATGGCCACCCGCCTTGCCTGCGATAAAATCCGTTTCGAATTCGACATCGGCTCCAGTCCGTAAGCGTGGAAATATGAAATCGGCCCCTGAAGGCGCTGGTATTAGTTGACTAATTTTATGGAATTTGTCAAAGAGTAATAGAATTATTTTCTGAAATTTACGGAAATA
This sequence comes from Agrobacterium sp. T29, assembly GCF_006970545.1. NCBI lineage: Bacteria > Pseudomonadati > Pseudomonadota > Alphaproteobacteria > Hyphomicrobiales > Rhizobiaceae > Agrobacterium > Agrobacterium sp. T29. The sequence continues at coordinate 492,203 of NZ_CP040641.1, read as the reverse complement.
TGCGCCATAAAGAAAAGATAATTCCTGTTTATGAGAATGGTTGGTTCTTCATGCCAAGCTCGCTCTCGTCTGCGGAACAAACTTCTTCCTAAGCGCGGCCGTTCAGTTTGCCGGTTTTTCGCCGGTTCAATCAAGGAGAGGGTATCGCATGACTGTTTTCAACCAGACGACGCGGCGTGGATTTCTGCTGGCGTCCGTGGCCCTTGGCGTGGTGTCGCTGCCGGGGCTGAAGCTAAAGGCCGCAGAGCCGGCGCGTGGCGGCACGGCCACTTTGCTGATTTCGTCGGAACCGCCGGTGCTGACGACGATTGCGCATACGGCCTATAATTCCGTCTATATATCGCCCAAGGTCACCGAAGGGCTGTTGACCTATGATTTCGATCTCAATCCCAAGCCGCTGCTGGCCAAATCATGGGAAGTGAGCGCGGATGGTCTGCGTTACACCTTCAATCTGAGGCCCGGCGTGAAATGGCATGACGGCAAGCCTTTCACCTCCGCCGACGTGGCCTTTTCCATCAACACCATCAAGGAAGTGCATCCGCGCGGCCGCAATACATTCCTGAACCTCACTGCTGTCGAGACGCCGGACGAGCTGACGGCGGTTCTGGTTCTTTCCAAACCTGCGCCCTATCTGATAACCGCGCTTGCCGCCGCCGAAACGCCCATCGTGCCGAAACATCTTTATGAGGGTACGAAGGTGACCGAAAATCCGGTCAATCTCGCACCCATCGGCACCGGTCCGTTCAAGTTCAAGGAGTGGGTGCGCGGCAGCCATATCGTTTTTGAGCGCAATGCCGATTATTGGGATGCGCCGCGCCCCTATCTCGACAAGCTCATCGTCCGCTTCATTCCGGACGCTTCGGCTCGCGCGATTGCCATCGAAACCGGCGAAATCGATCTCGCGCCCAGCACGCCGGTCGCCTATAGCGATCTTGACCGGCTGAAGGAACTGCCAAGCCTCGGCTTCGAGACCAACGGCTATCAATATACCAATTCGATCAGCCGCGTGGAATTCAACCTCGAAAAGGACGTGTTCAAGGATGTTCGCGTCCGCCGTGCCTTCGCGCATGTGATTGACCGCAACGTCATCTTCAACACCGTCAATTTCGGTTATGGCGCGACGATTACCGGGCCGATCAATCCGAAGCTGACGAAATGGTTCGTGGATGATCTGAAGACCTATCCGATCGATCTGAAGGCGGCGGAAGCGCTGCTGGATGAGGCCGGATACAAGCGCGGTGCGGATGGCATCCGTTTCAAGCTCAATCTGGACTATGTGCCGAGCACCGAGGCCTATCCTCGCGGTGCGGACTATATTCGTCAGGCGCTGGCGAAGGTCGGCGTGGACGTGACGGTGCGGACGCAGGATTTCGCCACCTATACCAAACGCATCTACACGGATCGCGATTTCGATTTTGCCTATGAGGGCATGAGCAATCTCTTCGATCCGACCGTCGGCGTCCAGCGGCTCTACTGGTCGAAGAACTTCAAAAAGGGCGTGCCCTTCTCCAACGGTGCTGCCTACAGCAATCCGAAGGTGGATGCGCTGCTGGAGGCCGCCGCCATCGAGATCGATCCGGACAAGCGTGTCGCGCAATGGAAGGAAATCCAGCAGATTCTCGTCGAGGACGTGCCGGCCATCGATATCGTTGCGGCACCGGAGATCACCATCTTCAACAAGCGCATTGCCGATCACACCATCGGCGCGGAAGGTGTGGCGGGAAGCCTCGCCTTCGCGCATATCGCCGCATCCTGATCGTTTCACCAGACCCGGCCCCCTTTGCTGCGGGCCGGGACTTTTCCCTTTCATCGAGGCTAAAGCCATGAGCACGACACTTTCTGAAATCTGGTACACACGCTGCCCGGTGCCCACGCCCGTGGGGCTGGCGGCACAGCTCGGTTATCTCGAGCAGACCTTCGAGGAGGTCGGCATAGCGTTGAAATCCATCATCGATTCGCCTGACCGTTCCGTCCGCCAGAGCCATTTCAACCACACTCTGGAATGGTCCTTCCGCCATGGCGGCAATGTGCCTCCCATCCGCGCCCGCTCGGAAGGGCGCAATACGCGTCTCATCGGGGTGACGTGGACGGATGAGTTTCAGGCAATCATCACCCTGCCGGAAACCGGTATCCGCTCGCTTGCCGATCTCGTTGGCCGCCGTTTCGGCGTGCCGCGCAGACCGGAAGGCATTGTCGATTTCATGCGCGCGACGGCGCTGAAGGGCATTGTATCGGCGCTTTCGCTGGAAGGTCTGAAGGTTGAGGATGTCGAACTCAAGGACATCGTCATCAAGGATTCGGTGCTGGCCTCGCAGGAAGGGCCGTCGTTGTTCGGCCTGAAGCGCCGGCAGTCCTTCGGTGAGGAGATCATCGCGCTGTTGCGGGGTGAGGTCGATGCGATTTTCGTGAAGGGAACGGCTGGTATTGCCGCCGCGAACCTGATCGGTGCGGTGCAGGTGGCGGAGTTCGGTTTTCATCCCGATCCTAAGATCCGCATCAATTCCGGTTCTCCGCGGGTGCTGACGGTTGACGGACGGCTTGCCGATGAGCGCCCCGATCTGGTGCAGCGGCTGGTTGGCGCCATTGGCCGGGCCTCGCTATGGGCGGAACAGCACCCGGAAGAGACGCGCCGTTTCATCGCGCGCGAGGCCGGCGCGACGGAGGAGCAGGTTCTGGCCGCCAATGGCGCTGAGGTTCACCGCCATCTCGGTCTCGGCCTCGATGCCGATCTTGTCGGCGCCGTCGGCCATTACAAGGACTTCCTGCATCAATGGGGCTTCCTTGAAAACGACTTCGATCTGGGCGACTGGATCGACGACCGTTTCGTTCCGGCAAATGAAAGGGCGGTGGCATGAGCATTGCACTTTCCGCCGTTGCGACCGCGCCGGCGCAGCGGCCAGATCCCGTCGCCGTTGCAACCGCGCTGGCCGGGGATTTCAGCCTGACCGCTGCGGACCACGATAAAAGCGGCGAATTCGCCGCCGGTAATTTCGGGGCGCTTTTCAAGTCCGGCCTGCTGGGTCTCGTCACGGCTGAAAAGGATGGCGGCTGGGGCGAGGGCATGGAAACGGCGCATGCCGTCATTACCGCAATTGCCAGGGGCGATCCATCGACCGCCCTCATCCTCGCCATGCATTACAGCGTTCATGCCGCGATCCGGCGCGGCAAGTGGCCAGCAGCACTTGCTGCAAAGGTACTGGCCGCCAATGGCAGGGAACCGGCGCTCCTGAACAATGCGCAGGCGGAGCCGGGTGTCGGTTCGCCCGCCCATGGCGGCCTGCCGGAAACGACGGCGCGGATCGAGGGCGATTTTTGGGTGGTCAATGGCCGCAAGAGCTTCGTCACCGGCCTGCCGGGCCTGAAATGGGCGATCGTGCTTGCCGTGACGACGGAAGAGACGTCGCGCCTCATCCAGCTTCTTGTTCCTCTCGATGCGGCTGGCATCGCCCAGGAAAAAGCATGGGAGGCGACCGGCATGTATGCCACGGCCAGCCATGATCTGGTGCTGGAAGATGTAAAGGTGCCGCTTGCCGATATCGTCGCCGAACAGCCGGCGGATGAGCCGCTGCGGCGCGATGAAGCGGACGGGTATAATTTCTTCGTGCTGCTGGCCTCCGTCTATCACGGTGTCGCGCTTTCGGCGCGGGACGATCTGTTGCGCCATCTGAATGGCCATGTTCCGGCAAGTCTTGGCGCACCGCTGTCCTCCATCCCCCGCATTCAGGAGGGTCTCGGCCAGATCGAGGTGCTGCTTGCGGCGAACCGACGCCTCCTTCTCTCCGTCGCCCGCGATGTCGATGCGGGGGAGAGGGTGGGAACCGATGCACTGGCCGTTCGCCATGTGGTCATCGACAATGCGGTTGCGGTGACGGATCTGGCACTGGAGCTTGGCGGCAATCGTGGCCTGCGCCGGGATTACGACCTTGAACGCCATCACCGTGACGCCATAACGGCAAGGGCGCATGCGCCGCAGAGCCATATGATCCGAACGATCCTCGGTCGTCAGAGCATCAAGGCGGCGGGCGGTTGACCGACGAAGCAAAAAGGCGGCCTTGTCCGAGGCGGGCCGCCCATCTTCAAGCCACGCCCATCAATCCCGCAGCAGCGGCAGCAAGCTGTCGCCCTGCCGTTCGATTTCCTTGAGATAGGGCGTGTCGGAAAGAACGAAATGGCTGATGCCCAGCGCGCGGTATTTGCGCAGTGACGCTGCGACATCTTCCGCCGAACCGACAAGCCATGTGGTTCCCGCCCCGCCGCCGCCGAACTTGCCGGGCGCGGTGTAAAGATTGTCGTCCAGCACGTCGCTCTCACGATGCAAATCCAGCAGGCGGCGCTGGCCGACCGCCACGACCTGAAGATGGTCGTTCCAGCGTACGCCATTGTTTGCGGCCATTTCGGCAACTTTCGCTTCCGCATCGCGCCATGCCTCGGCCGTGGTTTTTCGCACCAGCGTGGTGATCCGCAGGCCGAATTGCAGCGGCGGCAGATCGCGGCCGAGCTTTTCGCTGAAGTTTCTCAGCCGCTCGATCCTTTCGCGCACGCCGGCGAGCGGTTCTCCCCAGAAAAGCTGCACATCGGCTTCGGTTGCGGCAACCTGCTCGGCTGCTTCGGAAGCGCCCCCGAAATAGAGTTTGGGATGCGGCCTGCCTTCGCGCGCGGCGACGCGTGGCGAAACGGTGGAGTTCGTCACCCGGAAATGATCGCCATTAAAAGTTACGTTTTCCTCGGTCCAGAGCCGCCGCACCAGCCGCATGAATTCTTTCGTGCGGGCATAACGCTGCTTCTGATCGCCTTCTTCATCGCCATAGGCGGCAAGCTCATCCCTGCCGGAAACGATGTTGATCCGAACTCGACCGCCGGAAAGCTGGTCGAGCGTGGCGGCGGCCGACGCGAGGTTGGCGGGCTTCCAGTAGCCGGGACGGATAGCGATCAGCGGCTCGAATGCGGTGGTGCGGGCCGCAAGCGCCGCCGCCACCGTAAATGTATCCGGACGTCCCCAGCCGGTGCCGAGCAGCGCGCCTTTCCAGCCATGGGTTTCAAGCGCTTTGGCATGGCTCGTCAATGTATCGAGACTATTGTGATTTTCGCTGACGGCGTCGCCCCGGTGGCCGGGTTTGACGTCGTTGGGGATGTACCAGAGAAATTCGCTTGTGCTGCTCACATTATCCGCCTGAATTTTCGTTTTATGGTGCGGTGGAATGGCCCTGCTGACGTTTGGCCTTCACCGCTTGGGCCTACGGGAGGCGCAAACCTCCGCAGGTGCGAGAATGGCAAAGCGGCGGCGGCCCGGCGAAGCAGCGACGTTTCTTTTGTCATGCGGTGGAGGAAAAGCTTTCCGTCTGGAAAGCCTATATTGCACATATTTTCTATATAAAAAATTTGAGGAAATGATTCCCTCTGGACGAAATTATTTCTGTCATGGAGAACGCATTTTCTGCATGATCGAAATTGTCTGGATCGATTTTTCGCAAGGCTCCAAAAGGTGAGCAAGGCAATAGTCGACGGAAATCGCGAAATTCACCATGCTTGCGACATACCGCCCACAACCCATGGAGCAGGCATGTGTACCACCTTGATTGTCCCTGGCCTGAATGGTTCGGATGAAGGACATTGGCAGCGGCACTGGTTGCTGGATGATCCCGACTCGCGGCTGGTCGATCAGGACAATTGGCAATGCCCGGTTCTCGAGGACTGGCTCGATCGTCTCGAGGCCGCGCTGGCGACAGTCGAAAGCGCTTATATCGTCGCCCACAGCCTCGGTTGTCTGCTGGTAGCGAACATGGCGTCTCGCCCCTCGGCCGCCAAAATCAAGGGCGCGCTTCTGGTCGCACCCGCTCATCTCGATCGCGTGGAGGCGATGCATCCCTGTATCGTCCGGTTCGGTGCGTTTCCGCAGCAACCGCTTGCGTTTCCCAGCCTCGTCGTGGGCAGCATGAACGATCCCTATATGGATTGCGAGGAGCTCGCGCGCAGTGCAAGTCTGTGGGGGAGCGATCTCATCAATCTCGGCGCCGTCGGACATATCAATATTGCCAGCGGCTACGGACGATGGCCTGAGGGTTATGCTCTTCTCGAACGGTTGAAGGCAGATGGCGCACCTGCAAAGGCGGTGGCCGGATCGCGGCTGCGCAGATTGGCTGCCCTGGGCGACGCGCATTTTTAGAGAAAGGCTAGGGCTTTCCAGTCTTCCTTGGCGCATGGGATGAGTGCGGGTTGGTTGATCGCTTCTTTTGGTTTCGGCATCGTTTACAACCTTTGGGCGCTTTATTGGCGATTTTTACCGATGGAATTTTGAATTTCGCCTGAAGATTGTTTTTGAGTGGCCGCATTTATTTTCTATAAAAAATATAGAAAAGCATTTCTTCGCTCCGGTCGGTTTTGCCGTCACCTTTCATTGGTCATCAAATCAGGAAAGGGGTAAGGAAATGTCCAGGATCAAGCTTGTAACGTCGGCTCTCGGCGGGTTGTTGTTGTCGACGGTATCGTTGGCCACGGCTGGGGCTTCGGAAGCGCTGGTAACGGCCGACTGGCTGAAGGAAAATCTCGACAATCCGAAAGTTCGGGTCTTTGAAGTCAGCGTTGATACGGGTGTCTATGAGCGCGGGCATATTCCCGGTGCGGTGAACCTCAACTGGCATACGGATCTCGTCGACAAGGAAAAACGCGACATTGCCGCACGCGACAATTTCCAGTCCCTGCTGCAGAAGGCCGGCGTGGGTGACGATACGACGATCGTTCTATATGGCGATAACAACAACTGGTTTGCCGCCTGGGGGGCGTGGATTTTCGAAACCTACGGTCTGGGCGACCGGGTGAAACTGCTGGATGGCGGTCGCAAGCTCTGGGAAGCGCAGGGACTGCCTTTCGACACATCCGCACCGGCAACGGCCGAAACGAAACTGAAGCTTGCCGAGCCCGACACCTCGGTCCGGGCGCGCTTTGTGGACGTCGTTGCGGTGGCCGAGGGCAAGCACAACATCAAGCTGGTGGATATCCGCTCGGCGGATGAATATTCCGGCAAGATTTTCGCGCCGGATGGCGTCAAGGAACTGTCCGTCCGGGCCGGCCACATTCCCGGTGCCGTCAATGTTCCTTGGGGCACAATCGTCAACAAGGATGGAACCTTCAAATCGGCCGAAGAGATCAAGGCGATCTATGCCGAGAAGGGCGTCGACGGCTCCGCGCCCATCATCACCTATTGCCGCATCGGCGAGCGTTCCAGCCACACCTGGTTCGCGCTGAAAAAGATCCTCGGTTACGACGTCCGCAATTATGACGGTTCCTGGACCGAGTACGGAAATGCGGTCGGTGTGCCGATCAGCAATCCGACGGGAACGGTCTGGACGGGCAAATAAGCCTTAGCTGCCTTCATCCGTGAGCCGGCGCGTCGGGTGGCGCGCCGGCATCCATTCTTCCTAAATCGCCGGTATTCCATGCGCTCGACCCTTTCCCGCCTCGTGGCGCTTGCCATCTTATGTGCCGTGACGGTTGCTGCTTATCGAGTGGAGCTGCTTGAGAACGGCAGGCCGCTTGCATTTTCCCTTCTGGCCGGGGCCGCTTTCGGCATCGTGATGCAGCGCGGACGGTTCTGCTTTCTCTGCAATTTTCGCGATTTCATCGACGGCAGGCGTTCGGACGGTGTTGTGGCTATTCTTGTCGCCCTGCTGGCGGGCGTGGTGTTTTACCAGATCGTCATCGCGGCATGGATGCCGGTGCCGCAACCCGGCCGTCTGCCGCCCAATGCGCATATTGGCCCCGTCGGCTGGATTCTGGCGGTGGCGGCGACCGTCTTCGGTTTCGGCGCAGCACTTTCCGGCTCCTGCCTGTCAGGGCATTTTTACCGGCTAGGCGAGGGGGCGTTCGGTTCCGTACTTGCCATAGTGGGAGCGGGGGTCGGTTTCCTGCTGGCGTTTCTCAGCTGGAATTTTCTTTATACGGTCAGCATTTTCGACGATTGGCCCATCTGGTTGCCGCATCATCTGGGATACGGCCCGGCGCTGCTGATCGCCTGCACTGTGTTGATCGTTCTGATCCTTCTCGTTCTGTTTTTCGATAAAGCCGCCCCCGCTTCTGCGGCCGAGGCCCCGGAAAACCGGCTGCAACAGGCATTCCGAAGCGCCTTCATCGACCGCTGGCCGCCCGTCGTCACAGGGGTTCTCGTCGCGGCCATCAGCGCCTTCTCCTATTTCCGCGTCGCACCGCTCGGGGTGACGGCCGAACTTGGCAGCATCGTCAGAACGGCAGGGGCTGCGGCGGGTTGGGTGCCGGAAACGCTTGCGGGGCTCGACACGGTGCGGGGATGCATCAGTGCCGTTAAAACGACGATCCTGTCGCCGAACGGCCTGTTCGTTTCGGGACTGATATTTGCAAGTCTCGCGTCTGCGCTTTCGGCAGGAAAATTTCAGCCCGCATGGCCTTCCGCCGGTGGCTTGGCAACACGGTTTGCCGGTGGCGTGCTGATGGGCTGGGGCGGCATGACAGCGCTTGGCTGCACCATTGGCGTGCTGCTGTCGGGCATCCATGCGGGCGCGCTTTCCGGCTGGGTATTTCTTGTTTTTTGCGGTTTGGGCGCATTTGCCGGCCTTTTTCTCAAGCGCCGGTTTGCCCTGCCGTGAGGCCGGACACCTGAAAATCACCGCCGTCGCAAGATGAAGCGGCGATGGCCCCATTATCGGCGGCCGGAAACGGATTTTTTTCCGCCGCCGCAACCTTAGTCCACATTTGCCGGCGATCCTCCAATTATAGAATAGTAATTTTATGGAAAATATTGACGATTTCGGACGGTCGCCCGAGGATAAGGGGAGTTGAGCAAAGGAGGCGCACATGCCGCAGGGACTTCATGCGTTTACTTTCGATCTGTTCGGTTTGACCCGGCGTCAGCCGCGGGAAGAGGAACAGGTCAGCCTTCATCCTCTGGATCATTCCGGACGCATCAGGCAGGAGAAAAGCGATCTCGAACTCGAACGGGAAGAGATTTGCGAAATGAACTTTGCGATGCTCGGCCTTTATCCGGTCTTCTGACGACCATCAGCGAGGGCTCCTTTTCCCTTCGCAGCGCCGTTTATCCGGGAGAGAAACTCTCCTCGCCGGATGGAAATTGGAACAAAATTTCTTAAACGCGCCGGGGAATTGGCTACCCTTTTATCATCAAGCGCATTGCCCGAGGGCAGATTGCAAAGGACCTGCCGATGAGCACATCCGATAAACCACTCGATTTTCTGTGGTTCATACCCACCTCAGGCGATGGTAGCTATCTCGGCTCGGATGATCTTTCGCGTCCTGCCGATCCCGGCTATTTCCGGGAAATAGCCCAGGCCGCCGATCGGCTCGGTTATTCAGGCGTACTCATCCCCACCGGTGTCGCCTGCGAAGAATCCTTCATCCTTGCGGCCAATCTCGCTGCCTATACCGAAAAGCTGAAATTCCTCGTCGCCATCCGTCCGGGCGTCGCTTCGCCCGCCTATTATGCGCGGCTTGCTTCGACGCTCGATCGCGTTTCCCATGGCCGGCTGCTTCTCAACATCGTGGTTGGCGGCAGCGCGCAGGAATTGGCCGGTGACGGCATTTTCCTGCCGCATGACGAGCGTTACGATCACGCCGATGAGTTCTTCCAGGTGTTCAATTCGCTGATCGAAACCGGCAAGGGAAGCCTCGACGGCAAATATATCAAGGCGGTGGACGCGAAACTCGGCCTGCCGCCGGTGCAGGAACCGCGCCCGCCGCTTTATTTCGGCGGCTCTTCCGATGCCGGCATCGAGTTTTCGGCCGGTATCACCGACAAATATCTCACCTGGGGCGAACCGCCGGCGCAGGTGGCGGAAAAAATCGCCAAGGTGCGCGCCGCCGCCGCCAAAAAGGGGCGCAAGGTTACCTTCGGCATCCGTCTGCATTTCATCGTGCGTGAAACCGACGAGGAAGCATGGGCCGATGCCGAGCGGCTGATCTCGAAGCTCTCCGACGAAACCATCGCATCCGCTCAGGAGGTCTTCTCCAGGGCTTCGGATTCCGTCGGCCAGGCGAGAATGCAGGCGCTGCACAATGGCCGGCGCGACCGGCTGGAAGTCTCTCCGAATTTGTGGGCAGGCATCGGTCTCGTCCGTTCGGGTGCGGGCACGGCGCTGGTCGGTTCGCCGAAGACGGTGGCGGCACGGCTCAGGGAATATCAGGCGCTGGGCATCGATACCGTCATCGCCTCGGGTTATCCGCATCTGGAGGAAGCCTATCGGCTATCCGAACTGCTGTTTCCGGAAATCGGGCTTGGCGGGCCTCGCAACCAGATACGATCTTCTTTCGGCGCGAAACAGGTTTTCGGTGGCGGCGGTCATGGCGGCAACGTCAAGCTGGTGTCCGGATCCTGATCCTTCGAGGGGAGGCGACCTGTGCCTCCCACCTTTTCGGCAGATAACCTTGCAGTGGGAATAAATCGGACGGCGGCACATAAAACATTATTTCTATAGAATATTATCATTATGGAAAACGATGTCTATTTCATCCCCCGCTGCCGCTGCTAGCTATTGAACAATTCAGCTGTTTTCAGGAGCAACCCGATGACATTGCAATATGCGGCCAAGGATCAACAATTCATCAACCTCCGCGACCCGGTCGCCGGCAGGGCGGCGGATGCCGACAGCCTCAAGGCGGCGCTGAGAACGCTGGGCGGCGGTGTCAGCGTGATTACGGCGGGTGAGGGCGACGAGCGAACGGGCGCGACCGTGACCTCGGCCACCGCTTTGTCGGTCGATCCGCCGCGCATTCTGGTGGCGCTCAACCGATCCTCATCCACATGGCCGGTGGTGCAGCGTTTCGGTCATTTCGCCGTCAACATCGTCGGGGCGAACCATCAGTTCGTCGCCAATCAGTTTGCCGGCATCGGCGGCCTGAAGGGTCCGGACCGGTATCGCGGTGCGGAATGGACACGGCTGTCGAGCGGTGCGCCCATTCTCGAAGACGCTGTTGCCGCGATCGATTGCACCATTGAAGAGACGATCGAACGGCACAGCCACGTCATCGTCATCGGCAAGGTTGAGGCGATCCGCATCGGCTCCGGCCATTCGCTGCTCTATCAAAACGGGCGTTATCATTCTCTGGACTGAGCGCCGGTCGTTCGGCGCTTTCACTTTGTCATTCTTTGAGGGAGTTGAGCATGGGATCCGTCACGCCTCTCGGCGAAAGACTTCGTTTCGTTCCTCCACGCCTCGGCGCGGATGTCGATGTGCTGACCGTTGCCTGCACGATCGCCGAAAACTGCGCCGTTGAAAGTCCCGGGCAAATCCATGCGCGGATCGCCCGTTCCGGTCTTCTTGCTCTTTCCGTTCCAACGGAACTGGGCGGGACGGACATCACCAACGATGTTCTCTCGCAGGCGCTCGCCATCATTTCCGCAGCCGATGCGGCGGCGGCGCATGATCTCGTCGAACATTTCACCGCGCTTGAATTCATCAGGAATGCCGGCAGCGAAGACCAGCGCAAGGCGCTCTTCGCCCGTCTCGATCTTGGCGAGACCTTCGCACTGGCAATATCTGCCGCGGATCTGGATCAGGCCGTTACGGTGACGGAAGACGACTACGCCCTGCGGCTTCCCGATAACGTTGCGGGGTCGGTGAGGGGCCACGCGGACTGGATTGTCGTGCCAGCCGTCAACACGGCCGGGCAGCCTTTGCTCGTTGTTCTGCGCAACCGCCCCAATACGTCATGGGAAGGTCTGTTACGCGCGGATCAGGTGGTGTTTCTGGCTCAGGGCGCCGGAAATCTGGCCGTTTCCGTTTCCACCCTTTTGAAAGCCGCCGTGGCTCTGGGGCAGAAGCAGCGTGAACTTTCGGCGCTGCTGATCGACAGGCTGGCCGGCGATGGCGCGGCGCGACCCGTGATAGGCGAAATATTTCTCGCCATCGAACTCCTGAAGGCGCAAATATCCAGCCTTGCGGCCAATATCGATGCGGCCCAGGTGGGAGCGGAAAACGTCACCTTTCGTTCGGTTCGCAACAATGCCATCACGCTTGAAATCCTGATGGCGCGCCTCGGTCTTGTCGAAGGCGTCAGTGAAGCCGGGCTGATCGCGTCGCTGGACGACGATCTGCGCAGGCAATAGGCGAAGCTCGAATGAAGGGCCGTGCGGAATCCTATTCGCCGGCCGGAATGGAGCGGGCGTTCTGCCCGTCCTTGGCCACGAATTGTGCGAGTGTCATGTTGTCCAGAATGGTTGCGATGGCGTCACGCACGTCCGTCATCGAAACCCTGACCTGACAGGTCTCCGGATCATCGCAGTCGTCACAGGCTTCAAAGGCCGTGCGGCTTGCACAGCGGATGGGGGCCAGAGGTCCGTCCAGCGTGCGGATGACCTGCCCGATCATGATTTCCGATGGCATTTTCGACAGCGAATAACCGCCATTCGGGCCCTTCTTGGAGCGCAGAATGCCGCTATTGCGCAGCTCCAGAAGAATAGTATCCAGGAATTTTTTCGGGATATTGTTGCGGGTCGCAATTTCGGTCACGAAGGCGGTCTCGCCCTGGGGCAACCGCGCCAGATCGACAAGAGCCTTTAATCCGTATTTGCCTTTTTTGGTCAACATCGCATGATCCGAAAAGAGAGTCGGCACGTTTTACGGCGCCGGGCCATATTATTCCTAACTTACTAAGTAGTTTTTAGCGAATTCCGGCGCAAGCCCGTTTCGTCCGGGTTTGGCGTTGAAAGCGGCCTGTTGCACCCATTTTGGGCCATTCCTTCGGCTTTACCGATGGCTTTGTCAGGGCTGGCTTCCGAAAACATCACTGAAAACAATATTTTCTCTGATCGCGCTGCAACGTGGAACGATCATCCTTTATTAGAATATAAAATCGGTAGACAAAGTATGCATCAAAGACACGCGAGGTGATGATGTATACGCTCAGTTTGCTGGACAAGAGCCCGGTTCCAACGGGTGAGGACGCGGCGAGTGCATTCCGCGACACGATCAATCTTGCCAGACGCGCCGAAGAGCTGGGTTACCGCCGTTTCTGGGTGGCCGAACATCACAATTCGCCGGAGCTTGCCGGTTCCGCACCGGAAGCGTTGGTTGCGTGGATATTGGCGAAGACCTCCCACATCCGCGTCGGCTCGGGCGGCGTCATGTTGCAGCACTATAGCCCTTACAAGGTCGCCGAGGTTTTCAACGTGCTGTCGTCGCTCGCGCCCGGCCGGGTCGATCTCGGCATAGGCAAGACACCGGGCGGGTTGCCGCTGGCGACGTCGGCCTTGCAGCAGGCCTATGATCCTGCCCGTAAACCCGATTTCGAAACGGCCTTCAGTGAACTCACCACGTTTTTGTCCGGCGCCGCGCCGCAGGACCACGCACAGGCCGGGCTGCGGGCAACACCTGTACCGCCGGTCGCTGCGGAACGATTCCTGCTCGGCGCCAGCCCGGAAAGCGCAAGGCTTGCGGCTTCAAGGGGATGGAATTTCGTCTTTGCCGGCCACCTCAATGGCGATGCGGAGGTTCTTCGCCGCAGCCTCTCGGCTTTCCGGGAAGAAAGCGGCGGAAGCGCTCCGATCCTTGCCCTGTCGGCTTTTGCGGCCAGTGACCCCGCCCATGCTGCGAGACAGGTGGAAGGTCAGCGCATCTACCGGGTATTCCTCAGCGACGGCCGGGCATTCAACCTCGGCCGGCGTGAACAGGCGGAGGAATTCGCCCGCCAGTCCGGCGATACCGATTACCGCATCGAAGAGCGAAAACCCAACGTCCTGCATGGCGGGCCGGAGGATATTCACAAGGCGCTTCGTGCGCTTTCCGAGGAGCACGGCATCGAGGAATTCATCATCGAGCCACCGCATGTCGGGGCCGATCAGCGGCTTGCCTCGATAGAACTGCTTGCCACGCATCGCCTTTCCCGGGCGGCGTAATTTTCTCTGAGGAGGGAATGACATGACGAGAAAGAAAATCCGTTTCGGCATCATGCTTCAGGGCCCCGGCGGGCACATGAATGCCTGGCGGCACCCCAAAAGCCCGGTGGATGCCAGCGTCAATTTCGACTTCTTCAGGAAGACCGCGCTGAAGGCGGAAGCGGCGGGCATCGCCTTCGCTTTCGTGGCGGACGGGCTCTATATCAATGACAAGTCGATCCCGCATTTCCTCAACCGGTTCGAGCCGCTGACGATCCTTTCGGCGCTGGCCTCCGTGACCTCGAAGATCGGTCTCGCCGGCACCGTTTCGACCTCCTATAGCGACCCCTTCACCATTGCTCGCCAGTTCGCCTCGCTCGATCTCCTGAGCGGCGGCCGCGCCGGGTGGAATGCCGTGACGACGCCGCTTGAAGGTACGGCGAAGAATTACAGCCGCAACCACCCCGAACATGCGCTGCGTTACGAGATTGCCGACGAATATCTCGAAGTGATCAAGGGCCTGTGGGATAGCTGGGACGACGACGCTTTCCTGCGCAACCGCGAGACAGGACAGTTCTTCGACCGCGCCAAACTCCACACGCTCGGCCATAAGGGCCGTTTCTTCCAGGTGGAAGGCCCGCTCAATATCCAGCGTTCGCCGCAGGGGCAGCCGGTCGTGTTCCAGGCCGGCTCCTCCGATGCCGGCATCGGTCTTGCGGGCAAACACGCGGATGCGGTCTTCACCAATTCCGCTTCGCTTGAGGAAAACCAGACTTTCCTCAAGCGTGTGAAACAGAGCGCCGTCGCGCAGGGCAGGTCGGCTGCCGATGTGAAGATTTTCCCCGGCATCGGCCCGATTGTCGGCGAGACGCAGGAGGAAGCGGAGGCGAAATACGACGTCATTCGCAACCTCATCACCATCGAGGATGCGCTGGCCTATCTCGGCCGTTTCTTCGATCATCATGATTTCAGCGTCTATGCGCTGGATGAGCCTTTCCCCGAACTCGGCGAGATCGGCAGGAACAGTTTCCGCTCCACGACCGACCGCATCAAGCGGCGCGCCAAGGAAAAGAACCAGACGCTGCGCGAGGCGGCGCTGGAGGCAGCGACCCCGCGTGAAGGTTTCATCGGCACACCGGACAAGGTGGCCGACGAAATCATCCGCTGGGTGGAGCACGATGCGGCCGATGGCTTCATTCTGGGCTTCCCGGTGATTGCCGAGGGGCTGGACGATTTCATCCGTCTCGTCATCCCGGTGCTGCAACGGCGCGGTTATTTCGATCCGCATCTGGAAGGGGTGACGCTGCGCGACCATCTCGGCCTGCCTTTCAGGGAAAGCGTCTATTCCCGCCGCGAAAACGGGTCGGACAGGGCTATCGCCTGAGCTTGCAGCCGGGCGGAGACGATTGCCGCACGGTGCAGATTTCAAGACGCGGCGCGTAGCGAGCCGCGCAGGAGACAGAACAATGAATATCCGCATTGACGGCGCGCGTCCGCAGGACGACGCCGAACGGGGAATCCTTGCCTTCATCGATGAGAGCATGGCCATCCGGCATGATCTCCACCGGCATCCGGAGCTTTCGCTCAAGGAAAAACGCACGGCGGCGCTCATCGCCCGCTATCTCTTGTCGTTCGGATATGAGGTGACGGAAGGTGTCGGCGGCCACGGCGTTGTCGCCACGTTGAAACGCGGTCATGGCGAAAAACGTATCGGAATCCGCGCCGATATCGACGCCCTGCCGATTGTCGAGGAAACCGGCCTTGCCTATGCCAGCCAGACGCAGGGCGTCATGCATGCCTGCGGTCACGATGGCCATACGACGATCCTGCTTGCCGCCGCCCGGTATCTTGCCGAAACATCGAATTTTTCCGGCACGCTGACGCTGATCTTCCAGCCTGCCGAGGAGATTGGCGCCGGGGCAAGGGCAATGATAAAGGACCGGCTTTTCGAGCGGTTTCCGGTCGATGCTGTCTTCGGGCTGCATAATTGGCCGGGTGTCGACACCGGGCAGTTCGGTTTCGTCGAAGGCCCCGCCATGGCCTCCGTCGACAAGGCGAAGGTGCGGATTGTCGGCAAGGGCGGGCATGGCGCCGCGCCGCATGAGACGGTCGATCCGGTTCTCGCCTCGGCCAGTTTCATCACCGCCCTGCAGAGCATCGTTTCGCGCAATGTCGATCCGCGCGAGATGGCGGTGCTGACGGTCGGTTCCATCCATGGCGGAACCGCCTCCAACGTCATTCCCGAGAGCGTCGAGCTTCAGATCACCGCCCGGGCTTTTTCGCCTGCCGTGCGTGACAGGCTGGAGGAGCGGCTTCCGGTGCTGGCCAAAGCGCAGGCCGAGAGCTTCGGCGCGAAGGCCGAGGTCGCCTATTCCCGCGGTTTCCCGCCGGTCATCAATCACATCTCTCAGACGATCTTCGCCCGCGATGTCGCCAAACGGCATTTCGCCGCCGGGCAAGTTGCCGAAGCGTTCCAGCCGCGCACGGCGAGCGAGGATTTCGCCTTCATGCTGCAGGAGCGGCCCGGCTCTTATCTCTTCATCGGCAATGGCGACAGCGCGCCGCTGCACAGCCCCCACTACGATTTCAACGACGCGATCATCGCGCCGGCAGCACGCTTCTGGGTGCGGCTGGCGGAAGCCTATCTCTCCTGACGCGAAAATTAGGACAAGGACATGAGCGACAGTTTTTTCTACACATCGGTCAAGGATCCGCTCGCAACCCCGCTTCTGGAGGAGTTGCTGTTCGAATATGACAGCCGTTACGGCACATTCTTCAATGCGGAAGGGGCCAAGGCGGAGCTGAACAAATATCCGCCGGAAGCCTTCAGCCCGCCATCGGGCAATTTCCTGCTGCTCCTGCGTGACGGCAAAGCGATCGCTGGCGGCGCCTTCATGCGTTACGACGACGAAACGGCGGAATTCAAGCGGGTCTGGACCCATTCCGCCCATCGCCGGCAAGGACTTGCGAAAATCGTGCTCCGGGAACTGGAGCAGCAGGCGATCCGGCAGGGTTATGCCCGCGTATATCTGACCACCGGTTTCCGTCAGCCGGAAGCGGTCGGCCTTTATCTCACCAATGGTTATCGCGCTTTGTTCGATACCGCGGCCGATCCCGAGACGATCCGGTCGTTGCCCTTCGAAAAATTTCTTTCCGACACGGCCACCTCCATCCCGGATGGTGCGCCAATAAAGGCCGCCCGGCCGCAACTTTCACCGGCTCATCCCTGAAAGGCTTTCTCCGATGACAATAGCCTCCGATTTTCCGCATGTTGCGGTGAGCGAACAGAAGGGTGAGCCGGCCAGGCACGGCTATGCGCATTTTCGCGTCGTCCCCGCCCGTTATCCGCTGCGCACGGCGGGCACCGTGCTTGCGGTTCTCATCATTGCCGCCATCCTGCATTCCGTCTTCGGCAATCCCCGCTGGGGCTGGAACGTGTTTGCGGAATGGTTCTTTGCCGAACCGGTGCTTGTGGGGCTCGGCCGCACACTGCTGCTGACCGTGCTTGGCGCTTTTCTGGGTTTCGTGCTCGGCACGGTTCTGGCGCTCGCCCGTGTTTCGGGTTCGCCCCTGCTTGTCGCGATCTCCTGGACCTATATCTGGATATTCCGTTCCATTCCGCTAATCGTGCTTTTGCTGATTCTCAACAATCTCGGCTATCTCTACGAGACCGTGACGATCAGTGTGCCCTATACCGGCATCAATTTCTTCAGCTGGAATACCACGCAGCTGATGACACCCTTTGCCGCAGCGGTTCTGGGGCTGACATTGCATGCCGCGGCTTTCTCATCGGAAATCGTGCGTGGCGGTATCCTCTCGGTAGAGCAGGGTCAGCTCGAAGCGGCGGCCTCCCTCGGCCTGCCGCGCCGCCGACAGTTTTCCCGGATCGTGCTGCCGCAGGCGATGCGGACCATTTTGCCCAATGGTTTCAACGAGATCATCCTGCTCGCAAAGGGCACGTCGCAGGTCTATATCCTCGCGCTGCCGGAGCTGTTCTATACGATCCAGATCATCTATCGCCGCAATCTGGAAGTGATCCCGCTGCTGATGGTCGCCACCGTCTGGTATCTGGTGATCCTGACCGCGCTTTCCATCGTTCAGCACCACATCGAACGCCACTTCTCGCGCGGCGCGCTGCGCAATCCGCCGCCCTCGCTGTTTGCCACGCTCTATCGCACATTCCCGCCGCGCAAGCCTTTGCCGGAAGCGGTGGAGACGCCAGCGCTCGCCATTGAAAGACCTGAACGACCGGCTGCCGCCAGGACGGGAAGTTTCCAGCTCGGCAATCGTGGCGGTTCGGTCAATATCCACGGCGTTTCCAAGTCCTTCGGAACACTGAAGGTGCTGGACGATGTCACGCTCTCCATTCCGGCAGGCAGCGTCACCACCATTCTCGGCCAGTCCGGTTCCGGCAAGTCCACCTTGCTGCGCTCCATCAACCATCTGGAGCGTGTCGACGACGGTTTCATCGCCATCGACGGTGAACTGGTCGGATATCGCCAGAAAGGCGACACGCTTTATGAGCTGAAGGAAAAGGACATTCTGAAGCGCCGCGTCGAAGTGGGCATGGTGTTCCAGAGCTTCAACCTGTTCCCGCATCTGACGGCGCTTGAAAACATCGCCGAAGCGCCCGTCGTTGTTCGCGGCATATCGAAAGAACAGGCGGAAGCCGAGGCGCGCGATCTTCTGGCCCGCGTCGGTCTGGCCGAAAAGGCCGGCGCTTATCCTCGTCAGCTTTCCGGCGGGCAGCAGCAGCGCGTGGCGATTGCCCGGGCTCTGGCGCTGCGGCCGAAGGTGCTGCTCTTCGACGAGCCGACATCCGCGCTCGACCCGGAGCTGGTCAATGAGGTTCTGGATGTCATCAAGGAGCTGTCCCGCTCCGGCGTCACCCTCATCATCGTCACCCACGAAATCGGCTTTGCCCGCGAAGTCTCCGACAGGGTCGTCTTCATGGAACAGGGTCGCATTCTCGAAACGGGCACGCCGGAGAAGGTGTTCAACAAGCCGGACCACCCGCGCACGGCCGAATTTCTCGCAAAAGTTCTCTAATCAACAACAAAGGAAACACTCACATGGCATTTTCATCGAAATTATTGTCCCTGCTTGCCGGCGGTCTTTTCACCGCCACCGCTGCGCTCATCCCGGCCGCACATGCGCAGGAGGTTGACCTGTCGCCCGAGCAGAAGGGACGGGTGCGCGCCGAAAAAGTGGAAGAGGCAATCAAGCTTCTGCCCGCCGGCCACAAGTTCATTGCCGACGGAAAGCTGACGGTCGCGACCGTTCCCTTCCGCCTGCCGCTGGTGGATTATGCGAGCGACACAAAAACGCCGATCGGCGTGGAGCCGGATATCGCCCAGCTGGTCGCCGACAGCCTTGGCCTTGAGCTGCAGCTTGTGCCCATCGCTTGGGCGGACTGGCCGCTCGGTCTTGCATCCGGCAAATATGACGCCGTTACTTCCAACATCACGGTGACGGAAGCCCGCAAGGAAAAGTTCGATTTTTCCAGCTACCGCAACGATCTGCTCGGCTTCTACGTCGGCAATAACAGCAAGGTCACGTCCATCGGCAAGCCGGAGGATGTCGCAGGGCTGAAGGTCATCGTCGGGGCCGCCACCAATCAGGAGCAGATCCTGCTGAAATGGATCAAGGACAACAAGGCGAAGGGGCTGGCCGATACCGAGGTGCAATATTATGACGATCAGGCCGTGCTTGACGTCGCCCTGCAATCCGGCCGCGCGGATGCCTATCTCGGCCCCAACGCGACCTCTGCCTTCCAGGCGGCAAGCCAGAAGAAGACGAAGCTTGTCGGCACCTTCTCCGGCGGCTGGCCGGAAGCGGCCGAGATCGCCGTCGCTTCGAAAAAGGACGCAGGCATAGCCGAGGCCATCACCGCCGCGCTGAACGCCCAGATCAAGAACGGCAATTACGGCAAGGTTCTCGCTCGCTGGAATCTCGGTTCCGAAGCCATCACCGAATCCCACACCAATCCGCCCGGCCTGCCCAAGAGCTGAGGCCAGATTTTCGAAAAAGCTGAGTTGAAGGTAGGACATCACTCAGCCGGTAGCGCGGGCATCCTCCCGTCCGCGCTACCTCCGTCCCGCAGTCATTCTATCGGGCATTCTATCGGGAAACCACAATGACCTTCACCTCTCGTCTCGCCACGGCCACGCTCGGCGTCGTTCTCTCCATCGTCGGTCTTGGGTCGGCTTTCGCAACCGATGTCTTCGACCTGTCGCCGGATCAGCCCGGCCGCATCCGGGTTGAGAAAGACCCCGGCGCAATTGCCGCCGTTCCGAAGGATTTCAAATTCGTCACACCGGGCAAACTCACCGTCGCGGTCGCACCCGGCGGACCGCCGCTCGCAACCTATGCGACGGATGCAAAAACGGTGGTCGGCGCAGATCCCGATTATGCGCTTGCGGTGGCCGACAGCCTCGGCTTGGAGCTGGAACTGGTGGCGGTCGCCTGGGCGGACTGGCCGCTGGGGCTCGCCTCCGGCAAATACGATGCGGTGATCTCGAATGTGGGCGTTACAGAGCAGCGCAAGGAGAAGTTCGATTTCTCCACCTATCGTCAGGGCCTGCACGGATTTTTCGTCAAGGCAGACAGCGGCATAACCGCCATCCGCGAGCCGAAGGACGCGGCCGGCCTGAGGATCATCGTCGGCGCCGGCACAAATCAGGAGCGCATTCTGCTGAAATGGAGCGACGAAAACGTCGCCGCCGGATTGAAGCCGATCGAGCTGCAATATTACGATGATGAAGCGACCCGGCTTGTGGCGCTTTCAGCGGGGCGGGCGGATGTGATCGTCCAGCCGCATGCGCAGCTGGTCTTCATCGCCGCGCGCGACAAGACCATCAAGCGTGTCGGAACACTCTCGGCCGGCTGGCCGGAGCGGTCCGATGTCGCCATCACCACCCGCAAGGGATCGGGACTGGCCGATGCGCTGACGCTTGCCACCAACGATCTGATCAAGAGCGGCGCTTACGCGAAGATTCTGGATCGTTGGCAGCTATCGGAGGAAGCCCTGCCGGAATCGCGGACCAACCCGCCCGGCCTGCCGAAAAGCTGATCGTTCGAACACATGCGGCGGACTGCAATACCCGCAGGCTCAGGCCTTGCGGGTATTGTTTTGTCCGTCAATTCTGGGCGGGAAGGGCGCGAACGAGCTTTCGCAATTCACCGACGAAGGGTTTGAAGAAGCGCGAGAGCGGCCGGGCCGTGTTGGTGGAAACGGCGACATTCATCGTTACTTCAGGCATGAACGGGCGCACCGTCACCCCCTCGAAACTGTTCCAGCGCACCAGGCCGTCGACAAGGGCGATGCCGATGCCGCCGCGTACCAGCGGTACCGCGCCGACCGATGAGGTGACCTGCACCGAGATATCCCGCATAAGCCCGTCGCGTTCGAAGGCTTCATTGAGCTGCGGGCCGATCTCGTCCGCATGGTTGCCATAGGAAATCAGCGGCCTGCCGGCGAGGTCGCGGGGCGTCACCGTCATCATTTCGGCGAGAGCATCATCATGCCGCATCACCGCCACGACCGGTACGGAGGCGAGAATTTCGCTGCGCACCGTCGGCGCCTGAATGGTGGAGAGCGTTACCGCAAAATCGATGTCACCCAGCAGCAATTGCTCGGCAATCTCTTTTTTGGGCAAGGCATTGAGGTGGATTTTGACGGTCGGATGCGCCTGCCGGAAGGCAAGCAGCGCCTCGGGTAGCACGGAATAGGTGACCGGCAGGCTGGCCCCGATGCGCAGAAGGCCAAGCTTGCGCTCGCCGATGGTGCGCGTCAGCTTTTTCAGAACCTCAAGTTCGCGAAAAACCCGATCGGCATCCTCATAGATCAGATGCGCTTCCATCGTCGGCACCAGCCGCCCGCCAATGCGCTCGAACAGCTTGTAACCCAGCTGGCTTTCCAGATGGTGCAGCACCTTGCTGACGCCGGGCTGGGAAACGGCAAGCGAATTGGCGGCCGCCGTCACGGAGCCGTCGCGCATGATGGCGCGGAAAATTTCAAGCTGTCGGGCGTTCATGGAAACCTCCGGCGTCATCTCTTCCATAACCCAAGGTTCTGTTCAAGCGACCATTTGCGATTGGCGGCAAACCTTCTGCCGTGGAAATCTGTGAGGGTGCAGGAGAGGTGCCTGCGAAGGTTTCGGGAAAGGAAACGCGGATGCTGGCCAGACTCAGGCGCATTGCCGAAGAGCGACGCGCGGCTTGTCCTGTCCTGATCGACGGCATGCCGGTCGAGGCGCTGGAGGGCGACACAGTGCTGACGGCGCTGATGCTCTCGCGCGGCTTTGCCCGTTTGTCCGAGTTCGCCGATGGCGAGCGGGCGGGGTTTTGTCTGATGGGCGCCTGTCAGGATTGCTGGGTCTGGACGGGTGAAGGCGAGCGGCTGCGCGCCTGTTCCACCGCCGTACTCCCGGGCATGGATATCAGAACCGAGGTTCCGGAGGGGTTATGGCCGATTTACGCGTCGTGATCGTGGGCGCCGGCCCCGCCGGTACACGTGCCGCCGAGATGCTGGTGCGGGCGGGGCTCCGCCCCGTCGTCATCGATGAGGGAGATCGCAGCGGCGGCCAGATTTATCGCCGCCAGCCGCAAAATTTCCGGCGTTCCTATGCGGCCCTTTACGGCACGGAAGCGGGCAAGGCGAAGGCTTTGCACGAGACATTCGACGGGCTTTCTGACCACATCGATTACCGCCCGCAGACCCTGGCATGGGCAATCCGCGACGATCGCATTCATATTCAGCGCGCCGAGACATCCGAAGCTCTGGATTTCGATGCCCTTATCATCGCATCGGGTGCGACCGACCGCATCATGCCTTTGCCGGGCTGGACGAGGCCGGGATGTTTTTCGCTTGGCGCTGCGCAGATATCCCTGAAAGCGCAAGCCTGTGCGATAGGTCGGCGGGTGGTTTTCATGGGCACCGGGCCGCTGCTTTATCTCGTGGCCTATCAATATATGAAGGCAGGCGCGGCGCCCGTGGCGGTGCTGGATACCACACCGTTTTCCACGCAGATCAAGGGTCTGCCGGGGATGATGGCGCGACCGTCGCAGCTCCTCAAGGGCATGCGGCTCGTTGGGGCCCTGCTGGCTGGCGGGGTGAGGATCGAGCGGGGTATCGTGCCGTTCGAGATTCTCGGTGACGCCGAGAGCGGCGTGACCGGTATCCGCTACCGGGATGCGTCCGGTGAGGAAACACGCCTCGCCTGCGATGCGGTCGGTATGGGCTATCATCTACGGGCGGAAAGCCAGCTTGCCGATCTTGCCGGTTGTCGCTTCTCCTTTCATCCGCTGATCCGGCAATGGTTGCCGGATGTGGACGATATGGGGCGCAGTTCGGTGCCGAATGTCTATCTGGCAGGCGATGGCGTGCGTATTCTCGGTGCAGATGGTGCGGAAGCCTCCGGGCGGCTTGCCGCCTTCGCGCTTCTTGAGGATCAGGGTTTGAAGCCATCACGCACGGAGATCGGCCGCTGCCGGAAGCAATTGAGAGCTGCGAGGCGCTTTGCGCAGGGAATGGCTCGAGCCTTCCCCTGGCCGCACCAGTTGGCGCAGGCGCTTGCTGACGACACGATCATCTGCCGCTGCGAGGTTGTGACGGCGGGAGAGCTGCGCGCGAGCGTCACCGGCAAGGGCGCAACGGAAGTCAATCGCTCGAAAGCTTTCTCGCGGGCTGGCATGGGCCGGTGCCAGGGGCGGTTCTGCGGGCAGGCGGGACAGGAGATTGTCGCCGCCGCCTGTGGTCTGCCGGTGGAATCGGCGGGACGGCTGCGCGGGCAGGCGCCCGTAAAACCGTTGCCGCTGGCGATTGCGAGGGGAGACGATAATGCGTAACGCGCTTGCGGAGGCGGATGTCATTATTGTCGGCGGCGGCATTGTCGGAACCGCCACGGCGTTTTTCCTGCGGCAACGGGGCGTCAGCGTCATTCTGCTGGAGCGTTTCCTTGTGGGTCAACAGGCGAGCGGCACCAATTTCGGCAATGTCCGCCGTCAGGGCCGTTACCTCGGGCAGCTTCCGCTCGCCAACAGATCGCGGGATATCTGGAGCCGCATCCCGCAACTGACCGGTGCGGATGTGGAATTCATGCCCGTCGGCCATATCCGGTTTCTCTGGGCGGAAGAACAGATTGCCACGGTCGAGAAATACCGCGACGATGCCGCGCAATATGGTCTGGAACTGCATGTCCTCCCGCGCGAGGTCATCCGGCAGAAATTCCCTTTCATCGGACCGGAAGCGGTTGCCGGATCATGGTCGCCGCATGATGGTCACGCCAATCCGCGCCTCGTTGCGCCCGCCTTTGCCCGTGCGGCGCGGCGGGATGGCGCAACGATCGTAGAAAATTGCGAGGTTCTGGCCATCGAAAAGGCCGGTGAGGATTTCCGGGTGACGACGGAGGAAGGGGATTATCGCGCGCCCGTGGTGCTGGTCGCCAGCGGTGCATGGGGCGGCGGGTTTGCCGGCGCTTTGGGGGAAGCGGTGCCGCTGGAAGTGGCCGGCCCGCAAATGGGCGTGACGGAACCCTTGCCATGGTTCATTCACCCGGTCGTTGGCGTCTCCACCAAAATTCCCGGCGAAGTGATCTATATGCGGCAAATCCCGCGCGGAAATGTCATTTTCGGTGGGGTGAAACGATGCGCCGCCGCGCTGGACGAACGCCGGGCGAAATACGATCCCGCCGGGCTCGATGCCCAGCTGCGTCAGCTTCTGCGGCTGGCACCCGCCTTGCGCCATGCCCGGCTGATCCGCACCTGGTCCGGCGTGGAGGGCTATATGGCCGACGACCTGCCTGTCATGGGAGACAGTGCCGCAACCTCCGGCCTCTATTACGCTTTCGGTTTCAGCGGCCACGGTTTCCAGATCGGCCCGGGTGTCGGCGACGTGATGGCGGAGCTGATAGCGACCGGAAAGACCACGACGCCGATTGCGGATTTTCACATCGGCCGTTTCCGTCGTGGTCAGCCTGCCGCATCCCATTAAGGGAGGGTCAGAAATCCGCGACCTTGCCCCAGGACGAATTCAGGAATCGGCTGGGGTGATAGGGGGCGGCATCGACGATCGGGTTCGAGCCCGTCACGATATCGGCGATCAGATGGCCGGCGCCCGGCCCTATACCGAAACCGTGGCCGCTGAAACCGGCGGCGAGAATGAAGCCGGGCAATTCGCTGGTTTCGCCAATGGCGGGCACGCCATCGGGCGTGCTGTCGATGAAACCGGCCCAGGCGGCGGAAATCTGCGTTTTGCCGAGGGCGGGCAGAAGCTCCAGCGCCCTTCTATGGGTCTCGCGGATGGCGGCGGCATTGGGTTTCGGGTCGAGGATACGAACCCGTTCCATCGGTGTCGGCGCATCGAGCCGCCAGCGTTTCAGCGTCTCGTGGCCGCCGCGAATGCCTTCCAGCCCGCCCGGCCGCAGGCTTCGCCAGCGCTTGAGGAACATCGGGATGAATTCACGGGCAAACCGCATCTGCTGCGCCGTCGGGTCGATGCGCCCCAGCCCGCTGATGGCGAGCGTGTAACCGCCGTCTTTTCTCTTCGTTGCCGAAACGGCGGCGGTGTGCAGCGCATCTGGCAGCCCTTCCGCACCCGGTGTGACGGAGAGGATGGAAGAGCGGACGGAGGCCTGCGGGAAACGAATGCCGAGCTGCCGGCAGAAGGACGACGCCCAGGCCCCGCCGGACATGATGGCGGTTTTGGTACGGATCGTGCCTTTTTCGGTGACGACGGCGCTGACCCGGCCGCCTTCTGTCTCAAGCCCGCGTGCGGCGCAATTCTGATGCACCGTGCCGCCCAGCTTGATGATGGCGCGCGCCACGGCGGGCGCCGCCATTGAAGGATCGGCCGTGCCGTCGGTCGGCGAAAATACGCCGCCCTTCCAGCGCTTTCCCGTGGATCGGCCGCGTTCGCTCGCTTCATCGGCACTCAGCATATGGGTCGTCACCCCTGCGGTAATGGCAAAGTCGCGCCAGCGCGCCCAGCCGGCAAGTTCGGCCTCATTGTCGCTTAGGTAAAACAGCCCGCAGCGGCGAAAACCCGTGTCCTCGCCGCTCTCTGCGCCAAACTCTTCCCAGAGCGCCAGGCTCTTGGTGGAAATCGGCAATTCGCGGGCGTCGCGGTTCTGCTGGCGGCACCAGCCCCAGTTGCGGCTGGATTGCTCGGCCCCGATCAGGCCTTTCTCGACCAGCGCCACTTTCAGGCCGCGCCGGGCAAGATAATAGGCGGCGAAGACACCGACGATGCCGCCGCCGATAATGACGGCGTCTGCGGATGTGGGCAGTTCCGGCGATGTCGTGATCTGTTGCAGCGGGGCGGGCATGGTCGGACTCCTTGTATTCGTCCTAATTTACCTCAGCCGGCGTGTAAACGCTGCCAGACTGGGCCTCTTGCCGGAATCTCCTGCTGTTGGGCGACGCCTCTGCAACTCTTTATGCTGCATCAAAAAAATATCCCCACGTCGACAGGGCTCGCCCATGTGGTAAGATTTCCTTTGCCGCGCCAGAATTTTATGCCGCGTGTTCAAAAAACAAAAAAGGGGTTCCGCACGTGATGAAACTTGACCGGATCGATATCAAGATCCTCTACGAATTGCAGAAAAACGGTCGCATCACCAATGTCGAGCTGGCGGAGCTTGTCAATCTGTCGCCAAGCCCCTGCCTGATGCGGGTGAAGAAGCTGCAGGCGGAAGGTTATATCGAGGGTTATTCGGCGCAGATCAACATCAACAAGCTCGGCCAGACGCTGACGGTGTTTACGGAAATCACGCTCAAGAACCATCGCCAGATCGATTTCGCCCGCTTCCTCGGCGTTGTCGAAAAGATCGACCAGGTGGTGGAATGCCACCTCGTTTCGGGCGGTTACGACTACCTGCTGAAATTCGTCACCTCTGGCATCGTCGAATATCAGTCGATCATGGAGCGGCTGACCGATATGGACGTGGGCATCGACAAATATTTCAGCTTCGTGGTGCTGAAATCGCCGATCATCAAGTCGCATATGCCGCTGACCAGCCTGTTTCCGCTGTGAGGTGGAGGGAGCGCCTCAGACATCCGCAGAACCGATGGATTTGGCACGGGCGTTGCATTCACATTCCGTCACCCCGGACTTGATCCGGGGTCCAGCGCGATCAAGTCTTTGATCGCATGAGACTCATTTCACGACGCAGACGCGTCGTGGCTGGATGCCGGATCTAGTCCGGCATGACGGAGGAGAGGTTCTCTTACCTGTTTGGCATTGGTCCAGCTCACCTTTTCGAAAACGCCCGCACCAGTTCCGCATCCTGCTGGAGATTGTCGAGCCATGTCGGGTCGAGTTTCGGCACGGAGGAGAACAGCAGTTTCGAATAGGGGTGGGATGGCGCTTTGATCGCTTCGGTTTCCAGATGCTCCACCTTCTGCCCGCCATACATCACGACAATCTCGTCGCAGATGGTCTCCACCACCGAAAGATCGTGGCTGATGAAGATGTAGGAGAGGTTCAACTCCCGCTGCAGTTCTCCGAGAAGATCGATGATCGCGGCCGCCACCACGGTATCGAGCGCCGAGGTGATTTCATCGCAGATGATGAGCGAGGGTTCGGCGGCTAGTGCGCGGGCGAAATTGACGCGTTGCTTCTGCCCGCCGGAAAGGCCGGAGGGGTGGCGGTGACGCACCGAGCGCGGCAGCTTCACCATATCGAGAAGCTCATCGATCCGGGCGTCGCGCGCCTTGCCCTTCATGCCGTGATAGAAGGTCAGCGGCCGGCCGAGAATATCCTCGATGGGTTTCGACGGGTTGAGTGCGGTATCGGCATATTGGAACACGATCTGCATCCGGCGTAGCTGGTCGCCGGTTCGACGCCGTGCATCCGCATCCAGTTCTCGGCCTTCGAAGATGACATGGCCGCCGGCCGCCGGCAGAATGCCGGCAATGGCGCGTGCCAGCGTCGATTTTCCGCAACCGGATTCGCCGATGATGCCGAGATTACGACCGGGATAGACCGAAAGGCTGACGCTATCCACCGCACGCACCAGCGGCATCTTGTCTTCGCCCTTCGTTCCGTAACCGGCGATCAGCTTTTCGATATCCAGCAGCGGCGTTGCCTGCTCCTGTTTGGCGGGTGTGATGACACGCGCCTTGTCGTGAAAGGCCGTCAGCAGTTCCTTCGTGTAGGGATGCTGGGCATTTTCGAGGATATCCGTGGTCGTGCCGGTTTCCTGAACCTCGCCGCCTTTCAGTACAACGATCCGGTCGGCGATCTGGGCGACGACGGCGAGATCATGCGAAACATAAACGCCGCCGATGCCGTTCTTGCGCATTGCCGATTTGAAGGCGCGCAGCACCTCGATCTGGGTCGTGACGTCGAGCGCGGTGGTCGGCTCGTCGAAGATCACCAGCTTCGGGTTGCCGATCAGCGCCATTGCGGCGGAGAGGCGCTGAAGCTGGCCGCCGGACACCTGATGCGGGTAACGCTCGCCGATGGTCTCGGGGTTGGGCAGCGATAGCGCCTTGAAAAGTTCCACCGCCCGCGTGCGTGCTTCCTGCGGCGGCATCAGATGGTGGATGCGGGTGACTTCGATGACCTGATCGATGATCTTTTGCGCCGGGTTGAAGGCGGCGGCGGCGCTTTGCGGCACATAGGCCACTTTTGTGCCGCGGACTTTGGCGCGTTCAGCCTCGGAAAGCTGCACCATGTCCTGGCTCGCCACCTTGACGCTGCCGCCGGAAATGCGGCAGCCTGGCCGGGCATAGCCCATCAGGGTCAGCGCGATGGTGGTCTTGCCGGAACCGCTTTCGCCGATCAGTGCGACGATTTCGCCATCGGCGATGTCGATGTCCACGCCCTTGATGATGTCGATACGGCGGCCGGAATCGGTGGTAGCCTCGACTTTCAGTCCACGGATTTCAACGAGATTGCTCATTATTCGCTCCTGTCGCGGATTTTCTGCGGCAGATTGTCGATCAGCAGGTTGACGCTGATCGTCAGGCTGGCAATGGCCAGCGACGGGAAGATGACGGCGGGGGCTGCAAACGGCAGGCCGCCGATGTTTTCACGCACCAGCGCGCCCCAGTCCGCATTCGGCGGCTGCAGGCCGAGGCCGAGGAAGGAAAGGCCCGACAGAAGCAGCACGATGAACACGAAGCGCACGCCAAGATCGGCCAACACGGGCCGGACGATGTTCGGCAGGATTTCAGAGCCGATGAGGTAGAACAGGCTTTCGCCGCGCACCCGGGCGACGGTGACGAAATCCATGGTGTTGACATTGACGGCGAGCGCCCGGGCGAAACGATAGGCGCCCGGAGTATAGATGACTGAGAGCGTGATGATCAGCACCGGAATGGAAGAGCCGACGGCGGCGACGACCACGAGGCCGAAAAGCTTGCTCGGAATGGAATTCACCGCATCGAGAAACCGGCTGAGCGCCGCATCGAACCAGCCGCCGATGACGGCGGCGCACATGCCGAGCACGACGCCGGAGGTGCAGGCGATGGTGACGGCGGCGAGCGATATGCCGACCGTGAAACGCGCGCCCATGAGAATGCGGGAAAACACGTCGCGGCCGAGATAATCGGAACCGAGCCAGAGATCGGAGGTCATCGGCCCGAAATAATCGAGATCGACGATTTCACCGACCGGATGCGGAATGAGATAGGGCGCGAAGATTGCGACCATGGCCCAGACAAAAATGACGAGAAAGCCGAAAACGCCGACTGCGTTGATCTTGTAACCCAAACGCGAGGTCCCCGAAGTTGTTTTGATATTGTCGGCCATCAGCGCAGCCTCGGATTGGACATGATGGCGATGATGTCCGCCGTCGTGATGAGGAGGAGATAACCGACGCAGAAGATCATCGCGCAGCTCTGGATCAGCGGCAGGTCGCGGGTCGCGACGCCATCGACCATCAGCTTGGCGATGCCGGGATAATTGAAGATCGTCTCGACGATGATGACGCCGCCGACGAGATAGGAAAGCGACAGCGCCACCGCATTGACGATGGGACCGAGCGCATTGGGAAGCGCATGGCGAAGCACGATGCGCATGCGCGGCGCGCCCTTCAAAAGCGCCATCTCCACATAGGGCGTATCGAGCGTCTCGATGACGGCGGCGCGGCTCATGCGGATCATCTGTGCGGAAACGACGAAGGTCAGCGTGATGACCGGCATGGCATAGACCCGCAGCACATCGAAAAGCGTGTGAACTTCGCTGACCAGCGACAGCGCCGGAAGCCATTTCAGATAGACGGCGAAAAGCAGCACGGCGAGTGTGGCGATCATGAATTCCGGCACCGAAATGACGCCGATGGTCAGCACGGTGACGGCCCGGTCATAAAGCGTTCCGCGCAGCATGGCGGAGCTGATGCCGAGGGTCAGCGCCAGCGGCACGGCGATGATGGTGGTAATGCCGGCAAGCTTCATGGAGTTGACGAAGCGTGGGCCGATAAGATCGGCAATCGCCATGTTGTTGGCGTAGGATGTGCCGAGTTCACCCTGCAGCAGGCCGAGAAGCCAGCGGACGAAACGCAGGAGGGCCGGATCGTCGAGATGCATGGCGGTGCGCAGGCCGGCCACGGCCTCCGGCGTCGCCGCTTGGCCAAGAAGAATCGTCGCCGTGTCGCCGGGCAGCAGGCTGGTGGCGGAAAAGACGATAAACGAGACGATCAGCAGCGTCGTCAGCATGACGACCAGCCGCCTGGCGATAAGGGATAATATCCGGCTGTTCATTCACATGCTCCTGCGACGTGCCTGATTGTGGAGGCTTTCCGCAATGACGGAAAGGCTGCCGGGCGCATTTTCGCGCCCGGCTCCATGGTCTATCAGGCTTCGAGCCAGACGTATTCCGCAAAGGCATAGCCCATCATGCCGCCGAGCGGATTGGCTTCCAGCCCCTTCAACTTGGAGGTGATGGCGTCGACGTTCGAAATATAGGCGGGAATGATGGTGCCGGCTTCGTCGGCGATCATCGTTTCCAGTTCGAAGTAGATCTGCTTGCGCTTGTCCATATCGAGCATGCCGCGTGCTTCGAGCATCAGCTTGTCGAATTTCGGCGACTTGTACTGGCTTTCGTTCCACGGTGCGTCGGAAGCGTAGAGCAGGGAGAACAGGATGTCCGGTGTCGGGCGCGGGTTGATGTTGCCGAAATGGACCGGCGCCTTAAGCCAGTAATTGCTCCAGTAACCGTCCGAAGGCACGCGCTGCACATCCAGCTTGACGCCGATTTCGGCGGCGGAAGCCTGGATGATCATCGCCATGTCGACGGAAGAGCTTGCCGCATCCGATGCGATGACCGGAATGGATTGGCCAATGAGGCCGGCCTTCTGGAAGTGGAACTTCGCCTTGTCAGGATCGAAGGCTTTCGGCTTGAGGTCGGGATTGTGATAGGGGTTCATCGGCGGAACCGGCTGGTCGTTGCCGACTTCACCCAGACCGCGCAGCGCCGCCTTGACGATCTGCTCGCGATTGACGATCGACTTCATGCCGGCGATGAAATCGGCATTGTTGCCCGGCGCCTGGTCAAGACGCATGTTGAGGTTGGTGTAGTTCCCCGATGTCGTCTTGGAAAGAACGACACCTTCCTGCTTGTCGAGCAGGCGAAGTGCACGCGGGTTGATCGAAGCCGCAAGCTGGATATCGCCGGAGAGAAGGGCGTTGACGCGAGCATTGTCGTCCGAAATCGCCATGAATTCGAAACTGTCAATGTGAGGGCCGCCGGACTTCCAGTAATTGGTGTTCTTGCTCATGATCGAACGCACGCCCGGCTCGAATTTTTCGAGCTTGAAAGCGCCAGTGCCGTTGCCCTTGGAGAAATCCGTGGTGCCGTCGGCAACGATCATGAAATGGTGCAGGGCCAGAATGGATGGCAGGTCGGCATTCGCGTTCGCGAGCGTGATTTCGACTGTGCTCTTGTCGAGAGCCTTGAAGCCGGTCATCTGCGCGGCAATCTTTGCGACCTTGGAACCGACGGCCGGATCAAGATGGCGCTTCAGCGAATAAACCACGTCGTCGGCCGTCAGAGCCTTGCCGTCGTGGAAGGTGACGCCGGAACGCAGCTTCACCGTCCAGGTTTTGGCGTCCTTCGTTTCGATAGCTTCGGCCAGCTCCAGCTGTGGTGTTCCGGAAACATCGAGGAAGCTCAAACGGTTATAGAGCGCGCAGCAACGGACATAATCCGTCGAAAGCGAGGCTTTTGCCGGATCGAGCGTATCGGCGGTGGAGGAGGACCAGCCGGCAGCTTTCAGCGTGCCGCCGGAAACCGGTGTTGCGGCCACGGCATTTGAAGCGCGGCCGAGGATGGCCGAACCGGCGGAAAGGGCGACGCCGCCCGCCAGCAGCATGTGAAGCAGCTCACGCCGCGTTGCGCCGCGTCGGATCGCCTGTTCAACGGCGGCATCGTCGGAGCGGGTCCAGTTTGTAATCCTGTCACTCATGGTCTTCCCCTTTTGTATGATTTGTTGAAATGCGTCAGAAGAAATTTCCGGCATGCCGCATCCCAGTTCGCGGCACGCCATTGTCGGGGCGGCTCAGCCGCCCGTCTGTTTCACTGCTTCGGCAAGGCCGGCCATGGAGGTGAAGTGGTAGTCCGGCTCGGTAAAGTTTTCCGGCTCGATCGTACCGCCATATCCTTTCTGGGCGTGGCGACGCTCGATCCAGCAATTTGTCATGCCCAGTTTCCGGGAAATGCCGATATCGTGGTACTGGCTTTGTGCGACGTGCAGAATGTCGTCCTTCGACGCGCCCTCGCTTTCCACAAAGGCAAAGACCTTTTCGAAGAAGGCGGGATCGGGTTTTTCGGTGCCGGTGTCATCCGCCGTGAAAGCGGCATGAAAGGGATTGCCGAGTTCCTTCGAGAAATATTCGAAGGCCCAGCGCTGGGCGTTGGTCATCGCGATGAGGCGATGCGTCTTGGCAAGCTCGGCCATGGCGGCGCGGCTGTCTTCAAAGCCTTTCCAGCTTTTTGCCGCATCGCGCAGGCGTTCACCGAATGCGCGTTCCGCCGGTAGGCCAAGTTCGGGAGCGATGATCAGGTATACGCGGACGAGGTCATCCGGAAACAGGTCGGTCGCGTCGGAATAACGGGCCGCGCGGTAAAGCGCGAGCGTCTTTTCACCATCGACCTCCACGCCGTTTTCCGCGCCGATTGCGGCCAGCGTCGATTTCAGGCCGCCTTCGAAATCGATGAGGGTCCCCACCACGTCGAAGCTCATATATTTGAAGTCGCTCAGTTTTTTGGGCAATGTCGGTCTCCGCTTTGCCGCCTCGGCCTCTTGGGGAGCCTGCGGCAGATTATTCTGTTCCCGGACGGGATCCTTGCCCCGTTCCCATTTGCGATTACGCCCTTTTTTATGGCGTTTAGTGCCGTTTGCATTAATAGTTTGGCACTTTCGGCACGCCGGATTCGCCGAAATGGATCGGCTCTTCGGCAGAATATTGCGAATATGCGGTGCATTGCGACATTTCGAGAGGGTGCCGCAACGCCACCCGGCTATCGCCTCAGGCCATGGCGGCCCGTACCGCGGGGTCTTCGAGCGTCTGGTCGAGGGTCTTCAGCGTCCGCTCGATGATGGCGTCGATCTCGCTGTCGGTGCAGCAGAGGGGCGGCGCGTAACCCAGAATACCGTTCGCAAAGGCGCGCACAATCAGACCGTTTTCCCAGGCGCGGTCGAAAACCTTGCGTGCGGGGGCCGCAGCGGCCGGCAGCGGCGTTTTCTTGTCCTTGTCGGTCACGAGTTCGACGGCGGCGAGCATGCCGCGCCCGCGGACATCGCCGACCAGCGGATGGCCTCTCAGGCTCTCAAGCCCCGCCATCAGCCTTTCACCGGCGCGGCGGCCGTTTTCCAGCAGCCCGCCCTCGTAAAGTTTCAGCACTTCGAGGCCGACGGCGGCGCTGACGGGATGGGCGGAATAGGTGTAGCCATGCCCGATTGCGGCCTCGCCTGCGAAGTCGGCTATTGTATCATAGACGTGGTCCGCCATGAAGACGGCGCCCATCGGCACGTAGCCGGAGGTGAGACCCTTGGCGGTGGTGATGAAGTCCGGCACGATATCCTCGTCGGCACAGGCAAATAGCGGCCCCGTGCGGCCAAAGCCGGTGATGACTTCGTCGGCGACGAAAAGGATGCCATAGGACCGGCAGAGGTCGCGCATGGCCTTGATCCAGCCGGGAGGCGGCACGAGAACCCCGCCGGAACCCTGGATCGGCTCCGCATAGAAGGCGGCGACGCGGTCCGGACCGATCGTCTCGATCTTGTCCTTCAGGATTTGCAGGGAGGATGCGATGATGGCGGCAGGGTCGCTTCCCACCGGGTTACGGTAGGCGTAGTGCGACGGGATTTTGTGCTGCCAGTCGTAGGGCACGCCGAAACCGGCATGGAAAGCGGGCAGGGCGGTGAGGCCCGAACCGGCGGTGGTGGAGCCGTGATAACCCTGTTCGATGGAAATGAACTGGTCGCGCTGTGGCTGGCCCTTGGCATGCCAGTAATAGCGGATGAACCGAATGGTGCTGTCCACCGCATCGGAACCGCCAAGCGTGAAATAGACGTGGTTGAGATCGCCCGGCGCGCGGTCGGCAAGTTCCGAGGCCAGCCGGATGGCCGGTTCGCTGCCAATGTCGAAATAGGCCGTCGCATAGGGCAATTCCCGCATCTGCTTTGCCGCCGCCTCGACGATGCTGTCATGGCCGTAACCGGCATTGACGCACCAAAGGCCGGCAAAACCGTCGATGAGCTGATGGCCAGTCATGTCGGTGACCGTGGCGCCCTTTGCCGATTGCAGCACCCGCACGCCCAGCTTCTCATGGCCGCGGAAGGAGGAGACAGGGTGCACCAGATGGGCGCGATCCAGTTCGATCAGTGAATTGCTTAACATGGGGTCTCTCCGGATTCAGCCCAGCGCCTGGCTGGTCAATGCGAATGTTTTCAGTTTTTTGTCAGCGGGGATTTCGGTTTTCGACCGGCGCATGGCGATGCCGCCGCCGACATGGCCAAGACCGCGTTCGGCAAGCCAGGGGGCAAGGCCCGTATCGGCGGTAGTATCCACGCGCAGGAATGCGCCGGGACGTTCAGAAAACACGAATGCGATCAGTTCTTTCGCGATTTCAGCATTTTCCGCCACGACCGGGCCGATGACTTCGCCGCGCCCGAAGGCGCGAAGTGCTGCAAAGCCCTTGATGACGCCCTGTTCCTGCACGAGTGCGAAACGCGCCCTTTCGGCAAGTGCTGCAAAAAGGGCCGTGCGATCCGCACCGAAAGCCTGCGCATCGAGCGCGGCGAGTTCGGCCGGATCAATGGTTTCCGCCCAGGTGACACCTTCCGGCCTGTCGGTTGCGGCCGGAATGCCCTGATGCTGGAGCACTTCGCCGCAGGCGGCGAAGCCCAGCTTTTCATAAAGGGGCAGGCCGTCGGCCGTGGCTACAAGACGGCACTCGCGATTTTCTGCTGCGTCCATTGCCGCGCCCATCAACTGGCGTCCAAGGCCGCGGCCGCGCATGCTCTCGTCCACGATCACCATATTGACGGTGGCGCAGGTGTCTCCGAGAATTGTCGCCATGGCGGTTCCGACGACACGCCCGTTTTCCAGGGCGACGAACCCCTTGCTCAGGGAAAGGACCAGCGCCCAGTCTTCTTTCCGGTGCGGCCAGCCGGCCTGGCGGGAAAGTTCAACAGCCGCGTCGAGGTGGTCCGGTTGAAACGTTTGGATATCGATCAGGCTCGCCTGCATGCCGGAACTCCGTTTTTCTGCTTATTCATTGATAGACCGATGCCGAAAGAAGATTGTCCCGACAAATGGGAAGGTTCGATATGTTTCGCTGTTGCTTTTATCCGCCGCCGCATCTTATGCCGCATCTTGTCCGCACCCGGCCGTAAACCGGGGACCGGCGGCGGCTTCCGGTTTGCCTCAACGCAACTCTCTGCCAAACTGGCGGCTGCATACGCAACAATCTGCTTCCGCGAATGGCAATTGCGGTGCGTCGACCGGGCAAAGGCTTTCTATGATCAATTCATTCCGGCACGGCCGATCCCCAAGCAAGGATGACGACGACATGACCATCTTCCGCCCGAAATACATCTCTTTCGATTGCTACGGCACGCTGATCAATTTCCAGATGGCAGAGGCCGCCCGCGATCTTTATGGCGATCGTCTCGATGAAGCGCAGATGCAGCAGTTCATCAAGAATTTTGCGGCCTATCGTCTGGATGAGATCATGGGCGACTGGAAGCCCTATGCCCAGGTGGTTCACAATTCGCTTTCGCGCAGCTGCAAGCGCAATGGCGTGGCCTTCAAGGATGAAGATGCCACCTTCGTTTACGAGCGCGTTCCGACCTGGGGCCCGCATGCCGATGTTCCGGCCGGGCTTGCCAAGGTTGCGAAGGAAATTCCCCTCGTCATCCTGTCCAACGCCATGAATTCGCAGATCATGTCGAATGTCGAAAAGCTCGGTGCGCCCTTCCACGCGGTCTACACCGCCGAGCAGGCGCAGGCCTACAAGCCGCGCTTCAAGGCTTTCGAATATATGTTCGACATGCTGGGCTGCGGTCCGGAAGACATGCTGCATGTTTCCTCCTCGTTCCGTTACGACCTGATGTCGGCCCATGATCTCGGCATCAAGAACAAGGTCTGGGTCAATCGCGGTCACGAGCCCGCCAATCCCTACTACGGTTATGTCGAAATCGCCGATATTTCCGGCCTGGCAGGCGTGGTTGGATTGTAAGGAAAGGTCGGGACCATGAAGTTCGTCTCCTATTGGCACGATACCGCGCCGCAATTTTCAGGTGCCGCGCAAGGTCCCGTCGAAGGTCATTACGATGTCGCCGTCATCGGTGGAGGTTTCACCGGTCTCGGGGCCGCGCGCCAGCTGGCCAAGGCCGGTGCGCGGGTGGTCGTTCTTGAAGCGGAGCGGGTCGGCTGGGGCGCCTCCGGCCGCAATGGCGGGCATCTCAACAATGGTCTTGCCCATTCCTATCTCTCCGCCAAGGCCGAGCTTGGCAAGGAACGCGCGATCGCCCTCTACAGGGCGCTCGATTCCTCCATCGATACGCTGGAGGGGCTGATCGCGGAGGAGGGCATCGATTGCAACTTCCGCCGCTCGGGCAAGCTGAAGCTCGCCTCCAAGCCGCAGCATTTCGAAGGGCTGGCGAAGAATTTCGAGGCGCTGCATGCCGAGGTCGATCCCGATACCGCGCTTCTTTCCGCAGCCGATCTCAAGTCGGAGATCGGCTCGCCCTTTTATGGCGCCATGCTGTCGAAGAAGAGCGCCATGATGCATATGGGTCGCTACGTGGCCGGCCTTGCCGAAGCCGCCAGCCGTCATGGCGCGGTGATCTTCGAAAATGCGGCGGTGACGAAGCACATCCAGAACGGCAGGACCCATGAACTGGAAACCTCGCGCGGCAAGGTGACGGCCGACAATGTTCTGGTGGCGACCGGCGCTTACACGCCGCCCGGCTTCGGTTATTTCCGTCGCCGCATCATCGCCGTCGGCAGTTTCATCATCGCCACGCGGCCGCTGACGGATGCCGAGGTTCAGGCCTCGGTTCCGGGTAACCGCACCTATGTCAACTCGATGAATATCGGCAATTATTTCCGGCTCGCGCCGGATAACCGGCTGATCTTCGGCGGCCGTGCGCGCTTTTCCGCCACGTCGGACCAGCGTTCAGACGCCAAAAGCGGTGCGATACTGACGGAAAGCCTGCATCGCATCTTCCCGCAGCTTGTCCATGTGCCGATCGATTATTGCTGGGGCGGTCTGGTGGACATGACCAAGGACCGTTATCCGCGCGCCGGTTTCCATGACGGCGTCTGGTACGCCATGGGCTATTCCGGCCACGGTGCGCAGCTTTCCACCCATCTCGGCATGATCATGGCCGACGCCATTCTCGGACGGCCGGATAACAACCCGCTGAAGGGACTGGAATGGCCGGCGGTGCCGGGTCATTTCGGCAAGCCGTGGTTCCTGCCGCTGGTGGGCTTTTATTACAAGATGCTGGACAAGATTCAGTAGAGTGCGGTCGCTTCCTGTCGCTCAGGCTTCTTACGAACCATCCTCCACATTCGACGTCATCCTCGGGCTTGTGTGGAGGATTTGTGGTTTACTGGATGCATCAGCCGGGCATCGCAAACCCGGCTGATGCAGGCAGGCGGCCGTTTTTTCGGGCTGGTTTAGACAGCCGAGGACAAGCAAGGCCCTGCCTGCTCCCTTTGACCCCGAACGGTTGATCGGGCTTTTGCCCGCACCACAAGCCTGGGAGCAAGGCCATGATACACGATATCGCCGTCGTCGGCATTGACGTTTCCAAGCAGTATTTCGACATCCATATCCACCCCGCCGGTAAAAGCTTTCGTTGCGGTTCGTCACCGCACGAGATCACGCAGCTTGCCCGGCGTCTTTGGGAGCTGGGGCCGGTCGCCGTCGGCCTCGAAGCCTCGGGCGGCTATGAAAGTAGGCTGGCCGATGGTCTTCATGCCGCCGGCCTTGAGGTTTATATCGTCGCCCCCGCCCGCGTGCGCAGCTTTGCCCGCGCCATCGGCCAGCTGGCCAAGACCGACCGCATCGATGCGGCCATGATTGCGCGTTATCTGGCGGCGGTGCGGCGTGACCTCACACCCTACGCGCCTGATCCGGCTTGCCGCAGGATGCATGCGATCAGCGCCCACCGCCGGCGCCTGCTGGCCGAAAGGAGTGGGCTCGTCAGCCAGCTCGACACCATCGACGAACCGCTGGTGCGCGACCTGATCGAGGAGCGTCTGCGGACCATCGCACAGGATATTGCCACATTGGATGCGGCAATCGACGATGTGCTGACGCAGACGCCGAGGCTGCGCAAAAGCCATGCCCGCCTTCGCCAGGTCACCGGCGTCGGGCCGGTCCTGGCAACGGCGTTGCTTGCCGACATGCCGGAGCTGGGAAAAGTCTCTGCAAAAGTCGCCGCCGCCCTTGTCGGGGTGGCGCCTTATGCTCGCCAGTCGGGCGCAACCGAACGAAACGGGCGATGTGCAGGGGGCAGAAAACATCTGCGCGACATCGCCTATATGGCCGTACTCAGCGCCATCAAGGTCAGAGACCCTGTTCTTGGCGGCTTCTATCAACGGCTCAGAATGCGCGGCAAGCCTTTCAAACTCGCCATCATCGCAACCGTGCGAAAGCTCATCACAATCCTCAACGCAATCGCTCGATCAGACCCGGCATTCGCACAGTAGATCCACGGTTGCTTGTCCCGAGGATCTGTCCACCTATCGTAAAATCAATCGGTAGCAGATGCTCGGGACAGGCCCGAGCATGACGGAGGAGAGGTTTGTGGGCGTTCCATCAGTCTAACAGCAGCTGTCCGGCCGTTTTATTGCCTCCACACAAAAAGAAGGGCCGCAGAGCGGCCCTTTAGGCGGGGAGAAGGAAGCGGGCTCAGGAAAGCCCGCCAATATGAAACGTCTTGATCTCCAGATATTCCTCGATGCCGACCTGTGCGCCCTCACGGCCGAGGCCGGATTGTTTGACGCCGCCGAAGGGGGCGACTTCGGTGGAGATCGCGCCGGTGTTGAGGCCGACCATGCCGAATTCCAGCGCCTCACCCACGCGCCAGGCGCGTTTCAGGCTTTCGGTATAGAAATAGGCGGCGAGGCCGAAGGGCGTACCGTTGGCGATGGCGATGGCTTCTTCTTCCGTCTCGAAACGGAAGAGCGGTGCTACCGGTCCGAAGGTTTCTTCGCTTGCCAGCCGCATCCCGGTCGTGGCGCCGGTCAGCACCACGGGGGCGGTATATTGCGGACCTTCCGGCAGATCGTGCGGCCTGGTGATGATCTTCGCACCCTTGGAGACCGCGTCATCGATATGGGCGCGGATCTTGGCGATGGCCGGCTCGTTGATCATCGGGCCGATGGAAACGCCTGCTTCCGTTCCGGGTCCGACCCGCATGGCGTCGACACGATCCGCCAGTTTTTTCGCAAACGCGTCATAAACGCTCGACTGCACGAGAATGCGGTTGGCGCAAACGCAGGTCTGGCCGCCGTTGCGGAATTTCGAAACCAGCGCGCCTTCGATGGCGAGATCGAGATCGGCATCGTCGAAAACGATGAAGGGCGCGTTGCCACCCAGTTCGAGTGACAGGCGTTTGACGCTGTCGGCAGCCCCCCGCATCAAAAGCGAGCCGACACGGGTGGAGCCGGTGAAGGAAATTTTCCGCACCGTCTCGTTGGCCATGATTTCGTTGCCGATTTCCGTCGGCATACCGGTGACGATGTTGATGACGCCCGCGGGAATGCCGGCCCGTTCGGCGAGCACGCCGAGCGCCAGGGCCGAATAGGGCGTGAATTCCGAAGGTTTGATGACCACGGTGCAGCCGGCCGCAAGTGCTGGCGCGACCTTGCGGGTGATCATGGCGTTCGGGAAGTTCCACGGGGTGATGATGCCGCAGACGCCGACTGCTTCTTTCAGCACCACGATACGCCGATCCGGCGTCGGTGAAGGAATGGTGCCGCCACTGATACGCCGGGCCTCTTCAGCAAACCATTTGACGAAGGATGCGCCGTAGCGGATTTCGCCCTTCGCTTCATCCAGCGGTTTGCCCTGTTCGGTGGTCAGGATCAGGCCGAGATCGTCGACATTGTCGATCATCAGCGCGAACCATTTTTCCAGAAGCGCTGCGCGCTCCGCGTGGGTCTTTTTCTTCCACGGTCCGAAGGCGGCATTGGCGGCTTCGATTGCCGCACGGGTTTCCGCGCCGCCCATATCCGGCACGGTGCCGATGACCGCCTGCGTCGCCGGGTCGATCACGTCGACCGCCTTGCCCGATGCCGCCGCCTTCCATGCGCCGCCGATCAAGCCCGTCTGGCGAAAGAGTTCCTTGTCCTTCAAACCCTGCATCATAATTCTCCGAAATCAGTCGAGTGCCGCGAGAACCGCGGCGGTGATGGCGTCTGTCTTGTCCTTGCCCGGCACAGTGCCGATACCCCGGCCGGTCGCCGTTTCCAGCGCCGTCATGATACGCACGGCCGCGTCTTTTTCGCCGAGATGCTCGAGCATCATCGCGCCGGACCAGATGGCGGCGATGGGGTTGGCGATGCCGAGATGGGCGATATCCGGGGCCGAACCGTGCACCGGCTCGAACATCGAAGGCGCGCTGCGGTCGGGATTGATATTGGCGGAGGCGGCAAAGCCGAGGCCGCCCTGAATGGCTGCGCCGAGGTCGGTCAGAATGTCGCCGAAGAGGTTGGAGGCGACGACGACATCGAGGCTTTCCGGGGCCATAACCATGCGGGCCGCCATGGCGTCGATGTGGTAGCTGGAAACCTCGACGTCTGGATACTCGGTGGCGAGCTTGTGAGTCACCTCGTCCCAGAACACCATCGAATATTTCTGGGCATTGGACTTGGTGATGGAGGCAAGCTTGCCGCGACGCTTCTGCGCCTGTTCGAAGCCGAAGCGCAGGATGCGCTCCACACCCTTGCGGGTGAAGATCGAGGTTTCGACCGCAACTTCATCGTCGGTGCCCTGATGCACGCGGCCACCGGCGCCGGAATATTCGCCCTCCGTGTTCTCGCGGATGCAGAGAATGTCGAAGCCATCGGCCTTCAAAGGCCCCTGCACGCCGGGCAGAAGCCGGTGCGGGCGGATATTGGCATATTGCACGAAAGCCTTGCGGATCGGCAGCAGCAGGCCGTGCAGCGAGACCGAGTCCGGCACTTCCGCCGGCCAACCGACTGCGCCGAGCAGAATGGCGTCGAAGCCGCGCAGTGTTTCGATGCCGTCCTTCGGCATCATCACGCCGGTTTCCTTGTAGAAGGCGCAGGACCAGGGGAATTCCGTTCCTTCAAGCGCAAAACCGGAGGTTTTGGCGGCGGCGTTGAGCACCTGCCATGCGGCGTCCGTCACGCTTTTGCCGATGCCGTCTCCGGGAATGAGTGCGATGCGATGCGTTTTCAAGACATTTCCCCTGTTACAGTCCGATAAGGACGCTTTTGCTCTTGCGGTTGGCGAGATAGGCCTCGCGGCCGAGATCCTTGCCGATGCCGGAGCGCTTGTAACCGCCTGTCGGTAATATGTGGTCGCGGGAGCGGCCGTAACGGTTGACCCAGATCGTTCCCGCCTGAATGGCGCGTGACAGGCGCATCACACGCGAGATATCACGGCTGAAAAGACCCGCCGCCAGACCGTAAGTCGGATGATCGGAAAGCGCCAGAGCCTCTTCTTCCGTCCGGAATGTCTGCAGCGTCAGCACCGGCCCGAAGATTTCTTCGGTGACGGCGGGCGATGTCTGGTCGACATTGGCGATCAGCGTCGGCTGGTAGAAATAGCCGGGGCCGTCCATGATCGCGCCGCCCGTCAGGCATTCGCCGCCATGGGCGACCGCGGCCCGCACGATACCGTCGATGCGTTTGCGCTGCACCTCGGAAATAATAGGTGAATATTGCGTCGTCTCGTCCCATGTCGGGCCGGGCTTCACCGCCTTCATGCGGGCGATGATCGCGGCGGAAAGGGCATCTGCCGCACTTTCCTCAACGATGATGCGGGAACCGGCCACGCAGGCCTGCCCGGCATTGGAGAGAATATTGCCGGCAATTGCCGCCGCCGCCTTCTCGATATCGGCATCGGCGAAGACGAGTTGCGGGCTCTTGCCGCCGAGTTCCAGCGT
The DNA here is from genome assembly GCF_006970545.1 of Agrobacterium sp. T29. Classification (NCBI taxonomy): domain Bacteria; kingdom Pseudomonadati; phylum Pseudomonadota; class Alphaproteobacteria; order Hyphomicrobiales; family Rhizobiaceae; genus Agrobacterium; species Agrobacterium sp. T29. The sequence goes on along the minus strand of NZ_CP040641.1, from coordinate 449,744 downwards.
CATGGGCCTGATGCCGGTGCGGGCGATATTGGCCATGATGGCCGAACCCGCGGCCGTGGAGCCGGTGAAGCTGACCTTGGAGATATCAGGGTGTCCGGTGATGGCATTGCCGGTCACGGGCCCGTCGCCCAGCACGATGTTGATGAGACCTGCCGGCAATCCGGCCTTGATCGCCAGCTGCGCCATGAAGATGCTGGAGAAGGGCGTCATTTCCGATGGTTTCAGCACCACGGCATTGCCTGCCGCGAGCGCGGGGCCGAGCTTCCAGCCGGCCATGGAGACGGGGAAATTCCACGGCGTGATGGCGCCGACGACGCCATAGGGTTCGGTCATGATCATGCCGAGGCTTGCATCGTCGGTCGGCACCAGATCGCCGCCTTCCTTGTCCGCGAATTCGGCGAAGAAGCGGATCTGTTCGGCGGTGACGGCGATATCGCCGGCGATCAGCTGGCCCACCGGTCGTGTCGAGGACAGCGCCTCGATTTTCGCCAGCGTCTCGGCTTCCTGTTCGATCAGGTCGGCCCAGCGCTGCAAGACCTTTGTGCGCTCGCGCGGGCGCACGCCGCCCCAGTTGCTGCTCTTCAACGCGGCCTTGGCAGTCTGTACTGCCTCATCGACCAGGGCCCCATCCGCCTTGGGGCAACCGGCATATTCGATGCCGTCCGAAGGGCGGTGCATGTCGATGCCGTTTGCCGCTGGAACCAGCCGGTCGCCGATGAAGTGGCCGATCGGCAGGGATAAGCTGTCTGGATCGAAGCTGAGCGTCATGTGGAATCCTCTTTGGATATGCCCCAACGCTAATCCCTGATGGCAAGCAGCATCGACCGACTGCGGCGCGGGCGGTGAATGAAAATCCTGTTTTGCCACCGGCAGACAGCGCAATCTTCGGCGGCCGGTATATGCCGCAGGTCAAACGCCGTAGCGGGCGCTTATCCGGTCGAAAATCCCGGCCATCCGCTCGCTAAGGGGGCGGGGATCATCGCCCTCGTTTTCGACCGCTTCAAACACCCGGTGTTTCAGGAAAAAGCGCCATCCCACGGGCGATTTTTGCAGGAATTGCGTCAGAAGATCATAACGTTCCCGGGTCCATACCGCCTCGAAGGCGAGCCGCTCCGGTCCGTAGCTAATGATATCGTCCGTCTTCCGGCGCGGCGAGGCGCGCAGGGCAGCCGTCGCCTCCTCATTGATCTCGTCACCGTTGAGCACCACCCCATAGTGTCTCGCAGCATTTTCTGCCGAGACCGCACCACGCCGCACATCGCGCAGCACGGCCTGCTGCGGGCGGGTGAAGGGGTCGCCGTAACCGCCGGCTCCCGGTCCAACGACTCGAATGACATCGCCCGGACCGCAATGAACGATATCGGTATTGCCGAGCGAGATTTCGCCCTCGGTATCGGGATTGCGGAGGAAGCGGGAAATCAGCCCCGGACCTGCGCCATTGACACCCCAGCTCGCCATCACCGAACGGTTGCGGTTGCGGGCCGTGACCACCGTTTCCGGGGAGGATATTTCAAACTCCATGACAGCCGAAAGCCCGCCGCGAAAACGGCCCGCCCCGCCGGTGTCGCGTTGCAGCCCATAACGGCGGAAAAGGATCGGTACTTCCGCTTCGCTGATTTCAATCGGCGTGTTGCGCAGAAAACCGGTGGCGCCGCCCGCGCCGTCGCTGCCGTCGCAGAAGGGCGTGCCGCCGCCGCCGCCGCCGACCGGGCCGATGGAGGCCATGACCGGGCGGCCGTTCCTGTCGCTGGTCTTGATGTTCATGATGGCGTTTCCGCCGGGTGAGGCGGCGGGAATAAGCTCCGGCAGCGCCTTTGCAAAAGCGCCGATGGTGACGATCTGGGTCATGGCGCAGGTCAGCGAACGCATGCCGACGGCGGCCGGGCGCTGGCAATTGACGATCGTGCCTTCCGGCAGCACGGCCCGCGCCGGGCGCAGGGTGCCGGCATTCAGGAGCAGGCTGTTATCGAGCGTATAAAGCACATAGGTCAGTCCGACCATGACGAGTGAATGCCGCTCGCGGCCGCCGGTTGGCATGTTCAGCGACGAGCCGAGCTGCGGGTCGCTGCCGGTATAATCGAGGACGGCTTCGCCGCCGCGGATTTTCAGCGTCAGCGCCACGCGGCATGGCCGCCCGCCGACGGAATCCTCATCGGCATAATCGGCAAAGAAATAGTCGCCATCGGGCACCCGGGTGAGGATTTGCCGGGTCTGCTCTTCCGCATAGTCGAAAATCTGGCGCACACCGTCCAGAAAATCGTCAAAGCCGAAACGGGCGACGATCTCCTGCATCTTGCGTTCGCCGATATTGACGGAGGCGATCTGGGCGTGGAGGTCGCCGATATTCTGCTCCGGCATGCGGACATTGGCCTTCATCATGTCGATGATGAAGGGATCGAGCCTGCCTTTGCGCACGAGCTTGACCGGCGGGATGCGCAGGCCTTCCTGCTCGATTTCGGAAAGCGAGCGGGACAATGAGGCGGGAACCGCGCCGCCGACATCGGTATTGTGGATGTGTCCAACCACGAAACAGGCAATTTTGCCCTCATGGAAGACCGGTTTCCAGATGTGGATATCTGGAGAGTGAGTGGCGACGAAACCGCTATAGGGATCGTTGGTGATGCAGATATCGCCCTCTTCATATTCCTCGAACATGGAAAGCAGCGGCGCGTAGTCGATACCGCTATACCAGGGCGCGCCGAATTGCCGGGGATTGGCGAAGGCCAGCCCCTCGCGCGTCACCACCTGGCAGGAAAAATCCTCGGTCTCCTTGACGAAGGCGGAATGGGCGGTGCGCATCAGCGTAAAGGCCATGGCATCGGCGGCGGCCGAGCAGAAATTGGCGAGCACCTTGAGATTGCGGCGATCGATGGTCATGGGTCAAAACTCCCGCTTGGTAATGACGAGATTGCCGAAACGGTCCACATGGACCGAAAAGCCGGGCGGCACGACGGTGGTGGTATCGTCCTGAAGGACGATGGCGGGGCCGTCGAAATCGTGACCGCTCGCCAGATCGTCACGATGATAGATCGCCAAGTCGTGCTCCATGCCGCCAAACCAGCCTTTCGTGTGAAAGCGCGGCGTTGCGGGGCCAGTGGCCACGCCTGTCTCGCGAAGCGGCGGCTTCGGTGTTTTCCCGGAGACGACAAGTCTGAGATTGACCATCTGCACCGCCGCCCGTTCATCGGAATGACCGTAGAGGCGAGCATGCTCCTCATGGAAAGCCCCGTTTATCGCACCGGCGTCGCCGCTGCCCAGCCATTCCGGCTGGAGCGTTGTTTCGATTTCGTAGGATTGGCCGCGGTAGCGCATGTCGGCGGAAAGCCGCATCTCGCAATCGCCGTCAAAACCCTGTTCCTTCAGCCAGTTGCGGCCGGTTTCCTGCATTTCGGCGAGAAGGGGGGCGAGATCGGAGGCCTCCCTGTCGTTCACATCGCAATAGGTGGTGCGGATGAAATCGTTCTTCAGATCGGCAATCAGGCCGCCGAGCGCGGAAACGACGCCCGGGGTGGGCGGCACCACCACACCCTTCATGTCCAGCTCGCGGGCGAGGAAGCAGGCGAGCATCGCGCCGGCGCCGCCGAAAGCGAAGAGGTGAAATTCGCGTGGGTCGATGGCGAAACGGGAGGTGAGGGCGTTCACCTCCGCATACATGCCGGAGACGGCGATATCGACGATGTTGCCGGCGAGCGCCTCGACGGAAAGGCCGAGTTTTTCAGCGAGCGGCGAGAGCGCGGCGCGCGACGCGGCGTGATCGACGGTCACCGCGCCATAACCGAGCGGCATATGGCCAATGAGATTGGCGGCCGCCATGGCATCCGTGATCGTCGGGCGGTCGCCGCCGCGTCCGTAACAGGCCGGCCCCGGCGTCGAGCCGACACTTTCAGGCCCGACCTGCAACAGCCCGAGGCTGTCGACCCATGCGACCGAGCCGCCGCCCTGGCCGACGGAGCTGACCGAAACGGAGGGGACATGAATCTGGAAATCGCCGATCAGCTCGCCGACCCCATATTGGGCCTCGCCATCAAGGATAACGGCCACATCGGCGCTGGTGCCGCCGATATCGAGGCTCATCACTCGCTCAAAGCCGCTGGCCTTTGCCAGATAACCCGCGCCGATGACGCCGGAAGCGGTGCCCGACAGGATCATCTGCACACATTCCCGCCGCGCCTGATCGATGCCCATGACGCCGCCATTGGTCTTGGTGATGAGCAGCGGGCAGGCAATGCCTTGCCCGCGCAGCACCGTTTCGAAACGGTCGAGGTAATGTGCGACGCGCGGCTGGACATAACCGCTGATGACGGCGGTGACGGTGCGCTCATATTCCCGGATGATCGGCCATGTCTCGGCAGAGGAGACCACCGGCAATTGCGGCGCGATGCGTTCGATCATCGCCTTCACGGCAAGTTCGTTTTCGGGATTGCGGTAGGAATGCAGGAAGGCGAGCACAATACCGTCGCAACCGGCGGCAAGTGCGCCGGCGACAGCCTGCGCCACATTCTCTTCGTTCGGGGCGAGCTTTACCTCGCCGGTCGCCAGCATGCGCTCGGCTATGCCGAAAACCCGTTCACGCGGGATGAGCGGTTCCGGCCGCACGGAATAGAGATTGTGGATCTGCGGAATTTTAAGGCGTGCAACGCCCAGCACGTCCTCGAAATTTTCGGTGGTGAACAGCGCGACGTTCTGGCCGTTGCGCTGGATCACGGTGTTGACGCCGACGGTGGTTCCATGGGTGAAGTAGGAGACGTCCTTAGCTTCGATGCCGTCGCGCTTTTTCAGCGTATCGAGCGCGAGAAGGATTTCTTCTCCGGGCGCATCGGGGCGGGAAAACACCTTCAGGGTGGAAAGCGAGCCGGTCCCATCGTCGAACACGGCAAAATCCGTAAACGACCCGCCCACATCGACGCCGATGCGATATCCCATCTCTTCCGTCTCCTTTTCCAGTCCGGACGATGCTGTCATCGGGACCGGAAAAGGGCCAAGCATTTATGGGGTAAGGGTCATAGCCCCAGGTTATGAGGATGGCCGGGGTGACCCATAGGGAGGGTTGTTCAACCCTCGCCGGGTTTCGGCACCGTCATGTAATATTCGGGATGAGGTGCTGCGCGATAGCCGGCCTTTTCGTAAACGCCATGGGCGTCGCGGGTCGCCAGCATCCAGCTCGATACCGTCGAAAGCTCCGGGTGTTTGCGTATCTCGGTGGCGATCCACGACGCAAGGCCGCGACCGCGATGATCCTCCACCGTGAAGACATCGCGCAGATAGCCGAAAACGGCATAATCCGTCACCAGACGGGCGAAGGCGGCCATGGAGCCGTCAGGGGCGTAAACGCCGACCGGCAGCGAATGCGAAAGCGCCCGCTTCAGCCGGTCGGCGGTCATTCCCTGCGCCCAGTAGGAATCGCGGGCGAGAAAACCATGGACCAGATCGAAATCCACCCGTGCCGGATCGGTGCTCAGCACGTAGCCGTCGCGGGTGATTTCGAAAATGGCCGGTTCCCAGTTCATCCGTTCACCGTAACATAGATCTTGCGGACGGTTTCGATGGTTTTCCACACGCCGACGAAGCCCGGCTTCATGACGAAGCTGTCGCCAGCCGTATAACGCAGCGGTTCGCCGCCTTCCGGCGTGATTTCGATGACGCCTTCGAGAATATGGCAGAATTCGAAGGTTTCGCCCTTGATCGAACGGCTTTCGCCCGGCGTCGCTTCCCAGATGCCGGTGTGGACGGTGCCGTTGCGGGCTTCGTCCAGCGGCCAGGTCTTGAAGGACGGATCGCCGGAGATAAGGCGTTCCGGCAGAGCCTTGGAGGCTTTCGGTTCGAAGGCGGGGTGCGTGTCGATGGTCTTGAGAAGCGGCATGGGTGTCCTTTCCTGGAACGGTATGATCAATATCCGCGATTGCGGTCGACGAGGCCGAGCGGCTCGAGGCCGGATTGGTATCGTTTGATGTTCTCGACAACGGTGCGCGCTGCCGAATGCGGCTGGGTGACGCTGGCGATGTGCGGCGTCAGGAGAATTTTCGGATGCGTCCAGAAGGCATGGTCTTCCGGAAGCGGTTCCGGATCGGTGACGTCGATCACGGCACCCGAAAGCCTGCCGCTGTCCAGCGCATCGATGAGGGCGTCGTGGTCGAGCTGTTTGCCGCGCCCGGCGTGAACCAGCCCCGCCCCCTCGGGAAGCATCCCCAGGCGTTCGCCATTCAGAAGTCCCGTCGTTTCGTCGGTCAGCGGCAGCAGGCAAACGAGAATATCGCTGGTCGAAAGGATCGTGGACAATCCGGCTTCGCCATGATGGCAGGTCACGCCATCGATCTCGCGCGGTGAACGGCTCCAGCCGGAGAGCGGAAAGCCGAAGGGTTTCAACCGTTCCAGCGCCGCAACGCCCAGCATGCCGAGGCCGAGAACGCCCACCCGGCAGTCTTCTGCCTGACGCTGCGGCAGGGCCTTCCAGAGTTGCTGGCGCTGCTGCTTCAAATAGAGCGGCAGGTTGCGGTGAAGCGCCAGCACGCCGAGGCTCACATATTCCTGCATCATGCGGATGATGCCTTCATCCACCATGCGCACGACTTTTACATGCGCAGGGACGGCATCGATGTGAAACTGATCGACGCCCGCACCGATGGAAAACAGGATTTCGAGATTGCGGTAGCGGCCGATATCATCAGGCACGGTCCAGGTGATGAGGTATCGAACCGCATCCGGATCGACGCTTTCGGCATCCATCGAAAAGGGTAGTTCCGGCAGGTCGCGGGCCAGAGCCTGCCGGAAAATCTCGCCGCGCTTCGCGTCGGAATTGAAGAAGAAAGTCATCTGAAATCCGTGGTTACGAAGGTTTAAACCGTGCAGCGGTTCGCCAGTGTTTCCAGCATTGACTGGCAGGCCAACAATTCGCCGGCCGTTATGAATTCGTCCGGTTTGTGGGCGCGGCCGATATCGCCCGGTCCGCAGATGATGGCGTCGATGCCGGCCGCCTGAAAAAGCCCGGCTTCCGTGCCATAGCTGACGGCGGCGATGCAGGGCGCGTCGGTCAATTCTTCCAGAAGTTTCACGAGCGGCGCATCGGCGGCAAGGGAGAGCGCCGGATAATCGCTCATCGGCGTCCATTCTATGTCGATACCCCTGGCGGCGAGCGCTTCGACGCCGTCGCGCACCGGTTGGAGCAGGGCGACCGGCGACACGCCAGCAATCGCCCGCGCTTCCAGTTCGATGGCGCAGAGATCGGGGATGATATTGATCGCCTGTCCGCCTTTCGCCGTGCCGATCTGCAGGGAGGAATAGGGCGGCTCGAACGTCGCTTCGAAGGGACCCTCGGTGAGAGCCTGTGCGGTCTCGACCGCCTTTGCCATGATGCCGGTCATCAGATGAATGGCGTTCACGCCCTGATCCGGCCGCGAGGAATGGCCGGAGCGGCCGCGAATGGCGATGCGTGCGGCGGCCTTGCCCTTGTGGGCGCGCACGGCGCGCAGATTGCTCGGTTCGCCGATGATCGCGCCCGCCGGTTTTGCACATAGTTCCGGCAATCGGGCGATGAGATGCGGAACGCCGCGGCAGCCCGCCTCCTCGTCATAGGAAAAAGCGATGTGAACGGGCCGCTTCAGCGCCATGCGTGAAAATGCCGGTGCTGCGGCGAGAACCGTGGCCAGAAACCCTTTCATGTCGGTGGTTCCGCGTCCGTAGAGGCGCTCGCCCTCGGCTCTGAGCGTGAAGGGATCGGAGGACCATTCCGGCTCACCGGCAGGCACCACATCCATATGGCCGGACAGGATGTATCCGCTGGCATCGGTCGGGCCGAAGCTGGCGAAGAGATTGGCGCGGTCGCCTTCCGGGCCGGCAAGCAGCGATACTTTCGCGCCGTGGCTTTCCAGATAATCGGCGATCCATCCGGCGATGTCGCCATTGGCGGTTCCGACCACCGACGGGAAGCCGACAAGACGCTCCAGAATGTCGATTGCGTTCATGGCTGTCTCCGTCGCTTCAACGCCGAAAAGCTTAGAGCGGCCTGCGGCGTTTATCTGCTGAAATACGGGTGATTTCAGTAGATTGTTGTGTCCTTCCAGCGCTTTCGGAAAATTCCTGCTGACGAGGCTGGTTATCTTCGGATGTCGTGAGCTGGGCTGCCGGGATCAAGGTTCCGCGCCGGAGGGAATGAGAGCCGTTTGTCATGGAGCTGCTCAAAGTCGATAGTTTCGAGTTGCGGACAGTGGATATCGCCGATGTAGAGGCCGATCATCTGCATGCTTTGTCCATGGCTGTCGGATGGCGATATCACGCGAACGAATGGTGTTTCCTGCGGCAGTGCGGCGTCGGCCTTGCCGCGCTTGACGAAATCGATCGCGTTGTCGCAACGGCAATGCTGTTTCCTTATGATGAGGGTTTCGCCACGGTCGGCATGGTCATCGTTTCCCCTCGTTTGCAGGGGCAGGGCGTCGCACCATGGCTGGTGGGCCAGCTCATTGCGGGCTACCCTGAAGCCGCCCTGCGGTTGAACGCCACGGAAGCCTCGCGACGGCTTTTCGCACGGCTGGGTTTTTCCGGAGATATGGAGAAAGTACATCTCCTGCGCGGCAAGGCGCGCTGTCCTGCCGAGATGCCGACGCTTGGAAGAAAACAGAGAATCGAGCCGCTGTCCGAGGATCATTTGTCCGCCGTGGCGGATCTGGATCGGGCGGCTTTCGGTGTTTCGCGCCGGGGTGTCCTGCAACGCCTTCTCCGGGAAAATACGGGTTACGGCCTGTTCGAGGCCGATCGTCTTGCCGCCTTTGCATTGCGGCGTGCTGCGGGGCGGGGTCATATTGTCGGTCCGGTCGTTGCCGGTGACGAGGCGGATGCGATTGCGCTGGTGAGGCGACATTTTTCCGATCTCGACGATCAGCTTGTCCGTCTCGATGCCGTGCGGGATAGCGGTCTTCTGACCGAGTTCCTGGCGCAATCCGGGCTGGTGGTGATCGAAACGCTCACCGCCATGTCGAAAGGCGCGCCGCAACCGGCAGGCTCCGGTTCCGCAAAGATTTTCGCCCTGGCGGGCCCGTCTTTGTGCTGAGGTGCGGCACTATCGCAATTGACGCCCCGCCTCTTGCCCCTTATGTGAGAAAGCGACGGTTCCTGCAGCCGAAAGGCGAAGGGATTAATAGGGAACATGGTGCGGGCGAACTTTTTCGCCCAATGCCGTGGCTGCCCCCGCAACTGTAAGCGGATTGTCGTTCATCCCCGTGACGCTTCAAGGCGTCATGCCACTGTATTCTCCGGAATGCGGGAAGGCAGATGAGTGACGCAAATCCGTGAGCCAGGAGACCTGCCGTCGAAATATAGACCATCGTTACGGGCGGGGAAGCCCGGAGGGGGAGGTTGTAATGTTATTTCATAACATTTCGTTTGCGTCCTATTGCCGTTCTCCGTACAAGACGTCCCGCTGTTGCTGCGCGTTCTGACGCCTGCTGCTCTGGAATAAGATTTACTTTCGACTGGAGAACACATGTTTCATTCTAGACGCCTGCCGGCCCATGCCGGCTTTCTGGCCGCTGCGCTTGCGGTTTTGCCTGTCGCTGGCGCCAATGCTGCCGAAACCACCTATCCCCTGACGATCAACAGCTGCGGTCAGGACATCACCTTCAAGCAGGCACCCGCCCGCACCGTGTCCGTCGGCCAGAGCACAACCGAGGTTCTTTACCTCCTCGGCCTCGCCGACAAGGTGGTCGGCACGGCGCTGTGGATCGGTCCGGTTCTGAAGGGTTACGAGGAGGCCAATGCCAGGGTCGAGCGTCTGGCTGACAATGATCCGAGCTTCGAGGCGGTCATCGGCAAGAAGCCGGACCTCGTGACGACGCAGTTCCAGTGGCAGATCGGCCCGGAAGGCGTTGTCGGAACACCGGCGCAATTCGCCGAGCTTGGCGTTCCCGTTTATACCTCGCCCGCCGATTGCATGGGCAAGGATAATTCCGGCGGCGGCGACGGCGTGCGCAACACCGTCTTCACCATGGATCTGATCTACCAGGAAATCCGCGATCTCGCCAAAATCTTCAACGTGCAGGATCGCGGTGAAGAGGTCGTTGCCGATCTGAAGAAGCGTGAAGAAGCCGCCCGCGCCAAGATCGCCTCCGCCAACGGCAAGCTTTCGGCCGTCTTCTGGTTCTCCAGCGCCGAGCTGGATATCGATCCCTATGTGGCCGGCCGCAATGGCGCCCCCGGCTACATCATGTCCGCGCTGGGCTTAAAGAATGTCATCGAAAGCGATGAAGAATGGCCGACCGTCGGCTGGGAAACCATCGCCAAGGCCAATCCGTCCATCATCGTTGCCGGCAAGATGGATCGCCGCCGTTTCCCGGCTGACGATGTCGCCGTCAAGCTGAAGTTCCTCGCCACCGATCCCGTGGCCAGCATCATGCCCGCCGTCAAGGAAGGACATGTATTCGAGATGGATGCGCAGGCGATGAACCCGACCATTCGCACCATTGAAGGCATCGAAACGCTGGCCGAGGCGATTTCGGCTGCCGGCCTCGCCAAGTGAACGGTCTTTCCACCCATCTCGGCAGGGTAGGGCTGGCTTTTGCCGCGCTCGCCCTGCTGCTCGTCGCGCTGATGGCCGGGGCGGCCATCGGCGAGACTGCCATTCCTTTTGACGTCGTGGCGAAAACAATCGCCAACCGCGTCTTCCATGCGACCTATCCGCTGGAACCGCTGGATGAGGGCATTGTCTGGAGTTACCGCCTCAGCCGCGCCGTCGTCGCCGCCTGTTGCGGCGCTTCTTTGGCGCTGGCCGGGGCGGTGCTGCAATCGCTTTTGCGCAATCCGCTTGCCGATCCTTATATTCTCGGCATTTCCGCCGGCGCCTCCACCGGTGCCGTCGCTGTCGCGCTGCTTGGCTTCGGAGCGGGGTTCCTGACGATGCCGGCCGGGGCGCTCATCGGTGCTTTCGTCGCGTTTTCGCTGGTCAGCCTTCTGGCAGTGCGGGCGGGACATGGCAACAGCGCTATCATTCTGGCCGGGGTGGCCGGGTCGCAGCTGTTTAATGCCATGACCTCTTTCATCGTCACCAAATCCGCCAATGCGGAACAGGCGCGCGGCATCATGTTCTGGCTGCTGGGCAACCTCTCGGGCGTGCGCTGGCCGGATGTCTGGCTGGCGCTGCCGGTCAGCCTTGCGGGACTTGCGGTGTGTCTCTGGTATGCCCGGGCGCTCGATGCCTTCGCCTTCGGCGGTCAGGCGGCTGCCTCGCTTGGTATTCCGGTGCGCTGGGTCTATGCGGTGCTGATCTCCGTTTCGGCGATCATGACGGCTGCGATGGTGTCGCTGGTCGGCTCCATCGGCTTCGTGGGACTCGTCATTCCGCATGCCGCGCGCATCTTCGTCGGCGTTCGCCACGGTATATTGCTGCCGGTGACGGCGCTGACCGGCGCGGTTTTCATGATCGTCGCGGATATTCTCTCGCGCATTGTCATTCCGGGGCAAGTGCTGCCCATCGGCGTCATCACCGCGCTCGTCGGCGCGCCCGCCTTTGCCTTCATCCTCGGGCAGAAGAGGGGGCGTTCATGAAATTATCCGCCCACGACCTGCATTTCCACGCCGGCAATATCGACATTGTGCGCGGCGTTTCGCTCGATGTCGGTTCCGGTGAGTTTCTCGGCATCATCGGACCGAACGGTTCCGGCAAAAGCACGCTGCTCTCCATGCTGGCAGGCATTCGCAAGCCGCGCCGGGGGCACGTTACGCTCGGGGGTGAGCCGCTTGCCTCATTGGGACGGCGAGACCTTGCCCGCCGGCTCGCCTTCGTGGAGCAGCAGGCCGAAACCACCGAACGCATCACCGCACGACAGGCGGTGGAGCTTGGGCGCACGCCCTATCTCGGGCCGCTTTCCGCCTGGTCGCAGCAGGATGACGCCATTGTTGATGCAGCACTTGCCAATGTCGACATGGCCGACAAGGCGGAGCGCAACTGGCACCATCTGTCCGGCGGCGAACGCCAGCGCCTGCATATCGCCCGCGCATTGACGCAGGAGCCGCATATCCTGCTTCTGGACGAACCGACCAACCACCTCGACATAGGCCATCAGATCGGTCTGCTCGATCTAGTGCGCCGGCAAGGCCTGACCGTTGTGGCGGCGCTGCACGATCTCAATCACGCCGCCATGTTCTGCGATCGCGTCGCCATCATGCATCGGGGCGAGATGATCGCGGTCGGTCCGCCGCGGGAGGTTCTGACACCGGCGAGAATAGCCGCCGTCTTCGGGGTGGAATGCGTCGTCACCACGGATGAGGGCGGCTTTTCCCATATTCGGTTTCTGCCGGCCCACGGGCGGGCCGAGCATTCAAGGAAAGTATTGGCACGATGATGACATTGACGACGCTCGCAAACGCTGCCGCAAGGACCAGCCTGTTTTGGGCCGCTGCCGTCATTGCCGTGGCGGTCACGGGCTTTCCGCTTCAGGCTTCAGCCGAGACCTTCGAGGTGAAAATGCTGAACCGGGGCGAAAAAGGCCCGATGGTATTCGAACCCGATTTTCTCGAAATAGCGCCCGGCGACCGCGTGCGCTTCGTGCCTACCCACAAGAGCCACAATGCCGCGACCATCGATGGCATGATCCCGGAAGGTGCCGAAGGTTTCAAAAGCCGGATCAATGACGAGTTCGAGACCGGTTTTGAAAAGCCGGGCTTTTACGGCATCAAATGCTCGCCGCATTACGGCATGGGCATGGTCATGCTGATCAAGGTCGGTGAGGCGACCCTGCCGCAGAGCTACCGGACGGTGGACGTGCCGGGTCGCGCCAAACCGCGATTGGACGATCTTTTCGAGCAGGCGGAAAAATGAGGCTGCACTGAGCTCTCATCCGTCATGCCGGACTTGATCCGGCATCCAGCCGCAGCGCGTCTGCGCCGTGGGAAGAGTCTTTTGCGATCAATTATTTGATCGCACTGGCCTCCGGATCTAGTCCGGGGTGACGGAGTAGCCTCCCGGCTTCACCGCGCACACGGCGTAACGATGCTGCAGCCCGCGCAGAATGCCTTTCAGCAGGCTGAAATTTTTCGCCTGGGCGCGGTGAATGGCCTGAAGCTCCTGATCGATTGCGACAGGTTCGAAGCCGGTCGCACGCAACAGCGCCGCGACATCGCCGGCCCTTGCGCCCTTCGAAAAATAAACGCGGGAAAGAATGCTGTTGAATGTGTTTTCCGGGTCCGCCGGCTTGTGCGGCTGGTCCGCTTTGACGAGGCCGATGCTTTCCAGACCGGCCGCCAGTTTCTTCACCAGTTTTTCGCGCCAGCCGGTATTCACAAAATCGCCGTCGACGATCAGAAGCCGTCCGCCCGGTTTTAGAACGCGGAACCATTCGGCAAAGCTTGCCTGTGGGTCCACCAGCGTCCAGACCAGATGACGGGTGATGATGACATCGGCGCTTTCATCCGGCTCCATCGTGTTTTCGGCATCGCCGACGAAAAAGCGGATGCTGCGGCCACGGCTTTTCGCTTTTTCACGGGCAAGCGCCAGCATGGTTTCCGACCAGTCCATGCCCGTGACCTGAAAACCGAGATCGTCCATCAGGTGCGAGATGACGCCGGTGCCGCTGGCAAGATCGAGCGCCCTGCGGCCCTCTCCGCGGCCGAGATGTTTCAGGATAAGCGCGTGCCAGGCCTCGCGCTCGTCTTCGGAGAAAATTTCATGCCCGGGGGAAAGGTCGAAAGTCGCGGCGCGGCCGGACCAATAGGATTTGATTTCGTCTCTCAGACTGTCGTTTTTGCCATATTGGATTGTGTCGATCATCGGTCTTCAACTCATGTACCGGTCAGTTAAGAATGGCTCTAAAACATAAATGTTGACTAGTATAGTCAGAAAATAATACAGCCGCGCCAGTCAACACTGGAGAGCAATATCCGATGCGCATCTCAGCCAAATCTGCGGCACTTGCCCTTGGCCTTCTCGTATCCGCCGCATGGCCGGCATTCGCCGAAAAGGTCACCGTCAAGGATGTGACGGGCCGCGATGTCGAGGTGAATGTGCCGGTATCGCACGTCATCCTCGGTGAAGGTCGCCAGATTTATTTCCTGGCTGCGCTCGACAAGGAAAACCCTTTCCAGCACGTGGTTGGCTGGCGCGACGATCTGACGAAAGCCGACCCGGAAACCTATGCGGCCTATCTCGCCAAGTATCCGGAAATCGCCAAGCTGCCGACTTTCGGCGGCATGAAGGACGGCACTTTCGACATAGAGCAGGCTGTCGCCCTGAAGCCTGACGTGATCCTGATGAATATCGACGCCAAGACGGCGACCGAAGAAGCGGGCTATATCGAAAAGCTCGCCAAGGTCGGCATTCCGCTGGTTTACGTCGATTTCCGTGAAAAGCCGATGGAAAATACCGAGCCGAGCATGCGCCTCATGGGCCAGCTGACGGGCAAGGAAAAGATCGCCGAGGACTTCATCAAGTTCCGCGCCGACTCCATCGCCAAGGTTACCGATACGCTCGAAAAGGCCAATCCGAAGAAGCCCGTCGTGTTCATGGAGCGCGCCGGCGGTTACTCCGACGATTGCTGCATGTCCTTCGGCAACGAGAACTTCGGCAAGATGGTGGAGCTTGCCGGCGGCGTTAACATGGCCAAGGACATCATTCCCGGCACCTTCGGCACCGTCAATCCGGAACAGATCATTGCCTCCAACCCGGAGCAGATCATCATCACCGGCGGCAACTGGAACGGTTATGTTCCGGGCGGCAACTGGGTCGGCGTCGGTTATGGCGCGGATCTGAAGGAAGCCCATCGCAAGCTTGAAAACCTGACCAAGCGCCCGGCTTTCACCGGCGTGCAGGCGGTGAAGGACGGTAATGTCCACGCCATCTGGCATCAGTTCTACAACAATCCCTATCAGTTCGTGGCCGTTCAGGAAATCGCCAAGTGGCTGCATCCGGACCTCTTCAAGGACCTCGACCCCGAGGCGACCTTCAAGGAACTGCATGCCCGCTTCCTGCCGCTCGACTACAAGCCCGGCTACTTCGTTTCGCTGAAGGACGCCAGGTAATAAAGGGACGGTGAAGGGGAGCGCCGTCCGACCGATGGATAAAGCCGCAGCCATGCGGCTTTATCGCTTTGTTTTGGAACTCAATGAGGACTGCTCATGCGGCTCAATGCTCTCAGGCATCTCGCGGTGCTGGCTTTCTCCCTTCTCGCCGTGCCGGTTCTGGCGGCTGAGATTACCGATGTCACTGGACGTAAAGTCGAGCTGGATTTGCCGGCCAGACGCGTCATCGTCGGTGAGGCGCGCCAGGTGCATGTCATTGCCGCGCTCAAGGGCGACAAGACCTTTGACACCATCGTCGGCTGGCGTGACGATCTTCTCAAGAAGGACCCCGACAGCTACACCGCTTATGTCGAGCGTTTTCCGCAGATCGAGAAACTGCCGCGCTTCGGTTATGTGCCGCAGGGCGATTTCAGCCTGGAAACGGCCATCACCCTTTCACCCGATGTGATCACCCTCAATCTGGAAGCGGAGAAATCCGCCAAGGAGAGCGGTTTCGAAGAAAAGGCCGCCGCCGCCGGCATCAAGATCATCTATCTCGATTTCCGTATCGATCCTGAAAAGAACAGCGAAGCCTCGGTCGAAATTCTCGGCAAACTCTTCGGCGCCGAAGAGCGCGCGAAGGAGTTCATCGCCTATCGCCGCGCCGAAATCGCTCGCGTGACCGACCGGCTCGCCAGCGTCAAGGACCTGAAGCGCCCGAACGTCTTCATTGAACGCGCGCCCGGCATCTCCGGCGAAAACAATTGCTGCCGCACTTTCGGACCGGTCAATTTCGGCGCGATGGTCGATCTCGCCGGCGGCCACAACATTGCCGACGGCATCATCAAGACGACCTTCGGCGATCTCAATCCCGAACAGCTCGTCGTTGCCGATCCGGACCACGTCATCGTCACCGGTTCCAACTGGGCTGCCGAATCCGACATCAACCAGTTCGTTCCGGTCGGACGCGGGGCGGATATGGCTCTTTCCCGTGAGCGACTGGCCAATCTGATGAAGCGCACGCCGTTTCCGGAACTGAAGGCCGTGAAGCAAGGCAATGTCCATGCCGTCTGGCACCAGTTCTATGGCGCGCCCTACGAATTCTTCCCGATCCAGCAATTCGCCAAGTGGTTTCATCCCGATCTCTTCGCCGATCTCGATCCGGAAAAGAATTTTGAGGAATTTCACCGCAAATTCCTGCCCGTCACCTACAAGCCGGGCTATTTCGCCTCGCTCGAAAAAGGTTTGAACCAATGAGTTCGCTGAATGAAAGCGCGGTTGGCATCAGTGGGCGCGATCAATATCGCGCCCTTGCCGCGCGCAGGATAATCATCCTCTTCGGGCTTTTTATCGCGCTGTGTTTCAGCATGGCCGCCGATATGGCGCTCGGTCCAGCGCGCTATACGCTCTCCGAGGTTCTGGCGACGATTGCCGATCCGGCAGCCGTCGGAAACCAGCTTCGGGTGGTGATCTGGGATATTCGCATGCCGATCGCGCTGATGGCGGTGACCGTCGGAGCGTCGCTTTCGGTTGCGGGTGCGCAGATGCAGACCATCCTGTCGAACCCGCTCGCCAGCCCCTTCACGCTCGGCATTTCGGCTGCGGCAAGCTTCGGTGCGGCGCTGGCGCTGGTTGGCGGCGTGGCGATCTTTCCGGGCGCCGTGCATTACATGGTGCCGATCAATGCCTTCATCATGGCCATGGTCGCTGCTCTCTTCATCCATTTCGCCTCGACGCTTCGCGGGGTGACGGTCGAAACCATCGTGCTGCTCGGCATCGCGCTGGTGTTCACCTTCAATGCGGCGTTGTCGCTGCTCGAATATCTCGCCTCCGAACAGGCGCTTGCCGCCGTGGTTTTCTGGACCATGGGCAGCCTGACGAAGGCGACCTGGGACAAGGTCTATATTACCGCCGCCATCCTCCTCGTCACTGTGCCGTTGTTCATGCGTAATGCCTGGGCGCTGACGGCGCTGAGGCTCGGCGATGACAAGGCGGCTAGCATGGGCATCAATGTCCGGCGGCTGCGGTTGACGACCATGCTGACGGTCAGCCTGCTGGCGGCCATCCCGGTTTCCTTTGTCGGCACAATCGGTTTCGTCGGGCTGGTCGGTCCGCACATCGCCCGCATGGTGGTGGGTGAGGACCAGCGTTTCTTCCTGCCCGGCTCGGTGATCTGCGGCGCGCTGCTTCTGTCGGCAACCTCGGTCATCAGCAAGATTCTCATTCCCGGCGCTATTCTGCCGATCGGCGTCATCACGGCGCTCGTCGGCGTTCCGTTCTTCTTCGCGCTTATTTTCGGCAACAGGAGGCGCGCATGGTAGCGCTCGCACTGAAAGATGTCGGCGCCGCCTATGGGCGCATCACGGTTCTCTCCAAGGTTGGCATCGATACGCTGGAAAGCGGCAGTGTGACGGCGGTGATCGGCCCGAATGCCGCCGGCAAGTCGACGCTTTTCAAGCGCATCGCCAGCCTGATTTCCGGTCCCGGACTGGTCGAGCTTTCCGATACGGCTCGCGGCAACCGCGCCATCTGCTACATGCCGCAGGATACCGGCGCCAATGCCGTTCTGACTGTCTATGAATCCGTGCTTCTTTCCGCCAAGCAGGGCGGCGGCTGGCGGGTCCATGACGATGAGCTTTTCGAGATCGACGCCATTCTCAAGGCGCTGAAAATCCATGACCTTGCTTTCCGCGGGCTTGGCGAATTGTCCGGCGGTCAGCGGCAGCTTGTTTCGCTGGCGCAGGCGCTGGCGCGCAAGCCGGAAGTGCTGCTGATGGACGAGCCGACCTCCGCGCTCGATCTTCACCGGCAGATCGAGGTTCTGGGTTTCGTCACCGATCTGGCGCAGAAGACCGGCATGATCGTGCTGATCGCCCTGCATGACCTCAACCATGCACTTCGTTATTGCGCCAATACGATGGTTATCGCGCGTGGCGAAATGGTGGTGAGCGGTAGCACGGAGGCGGTGATAACCCCGGAGATGCTGCGCGATATCTATCGCATCGATGCCCGTATAGAGCCCTGCTCGCAGGGCAGACCCATGGTCATCGTCGACGGGGCCATCTGACAGGTCAAGAACCGGCCGCTTTCGCTGCCGGGTCCGCTCGATGCGGGCTGCACAAATTCTTGATGACAATAGTCATGAAATATCTGTTCGATCCACGGTTTGGGTGCTAGAGCTTTGAACGGCAAAACTGCGCGGCCATTCGGCGGTCCGGCAGGTTTCGTTGATCCTTGAAATTTCTCTCGGTTGAGACATGGGCATACGGGAAGATGACAAGCGTTATAACGCTTACGTCGCGCATAGGGTCGACCTGATCAAATACGCCACCCTCATTCTGGGGTCGCGGGCGGATGCGGAGGACGTGGTTCAGGAAGCCTTCCTGAAATTCGTTCCCGAGGCCTCCGGCAATCCTTCCAATCTCAAATCCTATCTCTTCCGCATTGTTCGCAATCTTGCGCTCGACAATCGCCGGCGCAGCCGCCAGGACCTTCGGGAACGGCCGGACGATACGCCGTTCTGGGGCGTGCCGCAGGACAATGGTACGCCGGAGGAGCATGCCCTTTTCTGCGACGAGGTCCGGCAGATGCGGACTATTTTGGCCGGCCTGCCGGTTCAGGCAAGGGTGGCATTGGAAATGCACAGATTCGGTGGTTACAATATGGAGGAGATTGCGCGTCACCTTGGCGTGTCCGTGGCCAGCGCACATCGTCTGATCAAGGGCAGCATTGCCGCGATTACCAAAGAAATGAAGTAAAATAGTCCCGATTGTCCCGCCCTGTGAAAAAAATCTCTTCCTTAAACGTCTTTATAGCAATGCAGAAGACGACGCTTCTCCTCCGCCCCGCAAAGGAACTGGCCCGGTTCAATGACCATTGATCCAGAGAAAAAAATTGAATTGCCGGCCGGTAAGGCGGAAGAGGCGGCCGACTGGCTGCTGCGCTTGCAGTCTGGCTCGGCGGAACCTCGGCTGAAGGCGGAATTCGAGCATTGGCTGGCGGCAGCGCCGGCAAACCGCCTCGCCTGGGAACGAACATGCAAGACGTGGCGCAATCTCGGCCTGGTGGAGCCGGAATTTAAGAACCTCTGGGAAGATGCGCCGCATCTGTCCGGCAAGGCCGCGACAAAGCCGCAGCGGCGGCGCTGGTCCGTGCGGCACTATGCCGGCGCGGCCGTGGCGGCTGCGTCCCTCTGTCTTGCCGTATTGTTCGTTCCGGCATTTTTCGTTCGCCTGGAGGCGGACTATCAGACCACCACCGCCGAAAGCCGCACGATCACCCTCGAAGACGGCAGCAAAGTGCAGCTTGCCGCCGCGAGCGCGCTTTCAACGGATTTCACGAATGGCCGTCGCAATGTGACGGTGCTGAAGGGGGAAGCCTTTTTCGACGTCGTGCCGGACAAAACGCGTCCCTTCGTCGTGGAGGCAAAAAACGTGACCGTTCAGGTGTTGGGCACGGCTTTCGACGTCGACCTGACGGATGGCGTAACCCAGGTGGCGCTGGCGCACGGTTCCGTGGAGGCGTCTTTCCGCAATGCGCCGCCAACGCGGCTGGTGCCGGGCGAGATGCTGATTGTCGACGCTTCCGGCGCGATCCGCAAAGAGACTGTTTCCGTCGAGGATATTGGCGGCTGGCGCAATGGTGAACTCTATGTGGTCGATGCGACGATAGGCTCGGTCGTGGAACAGATCCAGCGCTACCATCCGGCATGGCTGACCATGGCCGACAAGCGGCTTGCCGAGCAGAGGGTGACAGGATTTTACGATCTGCGCGATCCGGATCGCGCGCTGGAAGCCCTGGTGGAACCCTACAAGGGCAAGGTGCATGCGATTGGAGGCAGCGCCCGCATCATCACCCGCTTCTGAAACAGTCCGAAACAAAAAATCATATTTATTTTCAGTAATTTATAAAATTTCTTCCGAAAGCCTGAAAAAAATCGACGAGGCAATCGTCTTTTTGTTGAGTAATCCGGTCAAGATATATCCGGAGCGAAAGACAGGAAGACAAAAGCAATATGCGCCTCCAGACATGCAAGACCGGTTCAGGGGAAAAAG
This sequence comes from Agrobacterium sp. T29, assembly GCF_006970545.1. Classification (NCBI taxonomy): domain Bacteria; kingdom Pseudomonadati; phylum Pseudomonadota; class Alphaproteobacteria; order Hyphomicrobiales; family Rhizobiaceae; genus Agrobacterium; species Agrobacterium sp. T29. The sequence goes on along the minus strand of NZ_CP040641.1, from coordinate 429,714 downwards.
CAGCAAAGCAGGCTCGCAGGGCCGTTCTGCTGGCGACAACGGCGGTCGTCGTTTCATTCGCGACGCCCGCTCTGGCCCAGACCGGAGCTGACACCGCCAATTCCCTGCGTCCAGGCGGCGAGCAGGGGGCGACGCGGCCGTTCAATATTCCCGCCCAGTCGCTGTCATCGGTCGTGGGTGCTTTCGGGCGGCAATCCGGCCTTCAGGTCACGCTTGCCACGCCGGCGGCCGGAAATGTGCGCACCAATGCCGTCACCGGCAGTTTCACGGTGCGGGAGGCGCTGTCACGGTTGCTGGCGGGAACGGGCGTCAATTTCCGTATCGCCGGCAATGGCAGAACCGTCGTCATCGGCACGGGGCAATCGACCGTCGATCTTTCCGCCGCGGAGGGTACGACGGTTCTGGAAACCATTACCCTGACCGGCAAGACCGGGCGCAACTCTATTGCCGGTTCCGGTTATCAGGGGACACCCGACTGGGTGTATGAAACGCCCGCCAGTGTCAGCGTGGTCGGCCGTGAGGCGATCCAGTCGGCCGGGGTGCGCAACACGCGCGATGTTTTCAACCGGGTTTCCGGTGTTTATGCCGGCGAGGGCAATGGCAGCTTCCCAACCGTTTCGCCGAATGTGCGCGGTTTGCAGGAAAGCGGCCGCGTGGTCGTCTCCATCGACGGGGCGCGGCAGAATGCGCAGCGTGGTGCGGCCTTCGGCGGCGCCACGAGCTACACCGCAAGCGCCGGGCAGGGTTATGTGGATGTCGCTTTCATCCGTGCCGTCGAGATCGAGAAAATAACCAATGCGCGCTCAGGCAATGCCGGCTCTCTGGGCGGCAAGGTCGAGTTCCGAACCGTCAGCGCCGACGATCTGATTGCCGAGGGTGAAAACAAGGGCGGGGAAGTGAATATTTCCCGCGGCACCAATGGTTATGATTTTCAGGGTTCGGTTCTCGGCGCCGTTCGCTCACCGGATGGTCCTCTCTCCTTCGTCGCCGGCTACAGCCGCACGATCATGGATGAATACAAGGTCGGCACAAAAGGCGAGGCCCGCAGCACCGCGCTGACAATGAAGGACTTGCTCGGTCGCGACGGCTGGTCGACCTTCTTCAAGGGAGAAGGCGACTTCGGCGACGTGAAGGCCTCACTTTCCTGGATGCATCAGGAGAATGATTTCGTTCAGGGCGCATCTGAGGTGATCGACCGGGAAAGCGTGCGAAACGACAGCGTCGTTGCGAAGCTGGACTGGGACCCGGAGAGCGAACTCATCGACTTCAAGTCGTCGCTGTGGCTCAACGATAATATGACGCATGAACTGCGTGCGGCGCGCAAATATGCGGTGGAGACAAACCTCGATATGGGTCTGCGCAGCTTCGGTGGCAGCCTGGAAAATACCAGCCGCTTTGACACGGTGGCGGGTGCGCTCAGTCTGAACTATGGGGCCGAAGCTTTCCGGGACATCGCCACATCCGTCGCAACAAGCGCCAAAATCGCGGAAAATCCCTCCTTCGCCAGCAGCTACACGTCATTCAGCCCTGCCGGGCGGCGCGATGTCGCCAGCCTGTTCCTGAATGGCGAGCTTGAGCCGGCCGATTGGATCACGCTGAGTGGCGGCGTGCGTTACGACTGGTCGCGTCTCAAGGGATCAGCGACCTATTATAGCGTTCGCGATTACACGGTGACCACGACCGTACCCTGCGATGCGATCCGCAATCACTATACGGCTCTCGATTATTTCAATCAGGTCTTCGCCCCCGCCAACCCGAGCTGGGCGGCGCGTTATGCCCTCTATCTTGCGCGCGTCTGGCCCACGACCTCGGCCAACTGCATGCCGGGCACCGGTACAACCACCAATACACCCGTCACCGAGTACCCTGAGCACAATGTCGATATCGATCGCACCTATAGCGCCTGGCTACCCTCCGCCACCATCGAACTGAAACCCGTCGACTGGTTCCGCCCCTATGTGAGCTATTCCCAGAGCCTGCGTCCGCCGACAATTCTCGAGGCATTTTTCGCCGGTGCGCGTCCGGGCGACAGCGCTGGATACGAATACGCTCCGAACCAGGCCCTGCGTGCCGAAAAGGCGACGACCTATGAAATCGGCGCGAATATGAGCTTCGACGGCGTGCTGCTGGACGACGATTCCATTCGCATCAAAATGGCTGCCTTTCGCCGCGAGGTGAAGGACTATATCGCGCTCGGTTATCTCGTTACGGATCAGGTTCTCGACCGTACCTATACCAGCTTCGTCAATCTGGACGGCACGACCTATATGCGCGGGCTTGAATTCGAGGGCAATTACGATGCACGCAGTTTCTGGATCGGCGGCTCGGCAACATTTCTGAAAACAGAATGGCCTGAAAAGACACAGGTTTTTTCCAACGGCACGACCACCACAACGGGCGAAATCGTTGCCTGGCCGGGCGACGTCGCGCCCAAGGTGAAGCTGACGCTCGATGGCGGCATGCGTTTCTTCGATGAAAAATTCTCGCTGGGCGCAAGGCTCAACCACGTTACGCCGACACAGTCGCGCACGCTGGATACGGAGGGCAATCTGCGGGAGGTGACCGATCCCTACACGACGGTGGATCTCTACGGTTCCTATGCCTTCAACGACAAGGCCACGCTTCGCTTCGCCGTCAATAACCTGACGGACCGCAAATACATTCCGGCGGCAAGCGCCTACACGGCGCCCGGCCGCACCTTTATCGCGACGATGAACGTGAAGTTCTGAACCGTGGAAGAAATTCTCCGGGCTGGGTTGCAGCCCGTCCCGGAGATGAAACGCCTTCGCCACAGGACGAAGGTATCGATATTGGCCAGCAAAGGAGTACACCTATGGCTACCACAATTCAACTGACGCAGTCTTCCTCCGATCTGATCGGCTACCTCAACGGTTGGACGAGCGGTTTCGGTTCGACCTATGGTGCGTTCTACGACGCTCAGACCAGCTCTCTCGCCACCACCACCATCGATCCGAACACGACCTATGAGGCGTGGGGCGATGGCAGCACCGGCGGCAAGGGCATCGTCATGAGCGGCGCTCTGCAGTACTCCCAGGGCAACCTGACGGGTTCGGTCGACAGCATCGTTCTGGGCACCGGCTACAGCCAGTCCACCAGCGGCATCGCCGTCAGCCAGCAGGAACTGCTGATCGATCCCGACAGCGCCTATTCGCTCGCCGGTGCCCGCGATCTTCTCGATCTCGCCGTCTACCAGCTTGCCCGCTTCGGCTCGCTGGCCGGCTTCTATGATTACTTTGCCGCCACCGGCACGGTGATCGAGGACACAGCTGCCTCCAACACCCTGACCGGTTTTGCCGGCGCAGACACCTTCGTATTCTCCGGCGGCAACGATGTCGTACAGGCCGGCCCGACCGGAACCTACGGCTATCAGGACGGCACGGATACGCTCGATGTCTCCGCTTGGGGCGCAACTTCGGTGGACGATTTGTTGTGGTATAATGATAACGGAAATGCCGTTATCCTTTCGGCTACAGACACGTCCGTCTCCGTCACACTGAATGGCGTCGATGCAAATGTGCTCGACGCATCGGACTTCATTTTCGCCAGCGCATCGGCGCTTGCCGCGTAAAGGAAAATCAGGCTGTGGGCTTTCAAAACCACCAGCAGACGCCGCCGCAGTCCCTCACTGCGGCGGTTGTTTCGCCCCTTAAAAGCACGTTTCTAGGCGTTGCGCTCGTCAGCGGCGTGGTCAATATACTCGCGCTCACGTCGCCGCTCTTCATGCTGCAGGTTTATGACCGGGTTCTGGCAAGCGGCAGCCTGCCGACGCTGGTCGGGCTCGCCATTCTCGCACTTGGCCTTTACGGCTTCCAGTGCCTGCTCGATATCATCCGCGCTCGCGTTCTGATCCGCATCGGCGAAGATTTCGACATGCGTTATTCCGGCAGGGTGCATGATGCGGTGGTGCGCCTGCCGCTCGTCAACCGCATGCCGGGCGACGGTCTGCAGCCGCTGCGCGATCTCGATAACGTGCGCGGTTTTCTCTCCGGCACCGGGCCGACGGCCTTTTTCGATCTGCCGTGGATGCCGCTTTATCTCGGCATATGTTTTCTGTTTCATTTCTGGATCGGTGTGACGGCGCTTGCCGGCGCGATATTGCTTGTCTCCCTCACGATCCTCACCAATATCTTCTCGCAGAAGCCGATCCGCGACACCATGGTCGAGAATATGGCCCGCAACCGGCAGCTGGAGGCCTCGCGCCGCAATGCCGAAGTCGTGCAGGCCATGGGGCTTGGCGGCCGGCTCGGAAAACGCTGGCAAATTTCCAACGAGGCCTATCTTGCCGCCAATCGCAAGGCGGGCGATGTGGCAGGCGGCCTCGGCAACATCGCAAAGTCTTTGCGGGTCGTGCTGCAATCGGCCATTCTGACGGTCGGCGCGTGGCTCGTCATCAATCAGGAGGCCTCCGGAGGCGTGATGATCGCCAGCTCGATCATGATGGGCAGGGCGCTGGCACCCGTCGATCTCGCCATTTCCAACTGGAAGTCCTTCGTGGCCGCCCGGCAGAGCTGGGCGCGGCTGAGGGAGCTTTTTGCACAGATGCCGGCCAATGCCGCCGCCATGGCCCTGCCGAAGCCTGAAAAGGAACTGCGGGTCGAAAACGTCACCATCGTTCCGCCGGGGGAAAGAAAACCGACCGTCACCGGCCTTGGCTTCATCGTGACCGCCGGAAACGCGCTCGGCGTCATCGGTCCCTCCGGCTCGGGTAAATCCACGCTCGCGCGCATTCTCACCGGCGCGTGGATGCCGGCGGCCGGAAAAGTACGGCTGGACGGTGCAAGTTTCGAGCAATGGGACCGTGAGGCGCTGGGTCGCCATATCGGCTATCTGCCGCAGGGCGTGGAGCTGTTCGACGGCACGATCGGTGAAAATATCTCCCGTTTCGAGGATAATCCCGATCCTGACGCCATCATCGCGGCGGCCAGGGCTGCGGGTGCGCATGAACTGATCCTGCGTTTCGAAAAGGGTTATGACAGCGATATCGGCGAGGCGGGTTCGGCGCTTTCCGCCGGGCAGCGCCAGCGCATCGGCCTTGCTCGCGCGCTATACCGCGATCCTTTCATCGTCGTGCTGGACGAACCCAACGCCAATCTCGATGCGGAAGGCGAAGCCGCCGTGGTCAAGGCGATTGCCTCGGTCAAGGCGCGGGGCGGCATTGCCGTCGTCGTTGCCCACCGGCCGAGTGCCATCGGTGCTGTCGATTTCATTCTGATGATGGAAGAGGGGCGGATGAAGGCCTTCGGCCCGCGCGACGAGGTTCTGTCGAAGGTACTGCGCGTTCCGCAGGCGCAGGCGGCCAAGGGATTTACCGCATCCGCCCAGACGATCTCGCCGCTGCGCGTCGTCGCCAATACCCAGCCGCAGGCGTTGGTGCTGGAAGACGTTCGTGAAGAGAACAGCCAGGAAGGAGATGCGGATGTCAAACATTGATCAGCGCAGCCATGTGTCCCGCTCCATCCGCAAACATCTTGTTGCCGGCCTTGCCGCGGGTGTAGCGCTGCTGGCCGGTGTCGGCGGATGGGCTGCGACGACCAATCTTGCCGGCGCGGTTGTCGCCTCCGGCCATCTGGTAGTGGATTCCTATAGCAAGAAGGTGCAGCACCCGAGCGGCGGTGTCGTTGGCGAAATTCTCGTGAATGAGGGCGACAGGGTGAAGGCCGGCGATGTGGTCATGCGCCTTGATGCGACCCAGACCCGCGCCAATCTCGCCATCGTGACCAAGCGTCTGGATGAGCTGAATGCGCGCATGGCAAGACTGGAGGCCGAGCGCGACGATCTGCCGGAGCTCGTTTTTCCACAGGCGCTGATGGCGCGAAAAGACGATGCCGATGTCGCCTCCGCCATGCGCAGCGAGACCAAGCTGTTCGAATTCCGCAAATCCTATCGCGAAGGGCGCAAAGCGCAGCTTTCCGAACGCATCACCCAGTTCGAACATGAGATTGAGGGGCTGAAGGCGCAGGAAGTCGCCTATGATAACGGCCTTGCCGTGCTGGAGGCTGAAATCACCTCGCAGAAATCCCTGCGCGAACAGGGTATCGTTTCGGTGCAGAGGCTGAACAGCCTGCAGACGCAGGCCGCGACATTCGGCGGCGAGCGTGGCGAAAAAATCGCCTATCAGGCGCAGACGGCAGGACGCATCACCGAAACCAGGCTGCAAATCCTGCAGATCGACCAGGAATTGCGCACCGAGGTCGGGCGGGAACTGCGGGAAATACAGGCGCAGATGGGTGAATTCGTCGAGCGCAAGGTTGCCGCCGAAGACGAGCTGAAGCGCATCGATATCGTCGCGCCGCAATCCGGCATGGTGCATGAAATGGCCGTGCACACCGTGGGCGGCGTGGTGACGCCGGCGGATCCGATCATGCTCATCGTGCCTGACGGAGACGAGCTGGCGCTGGAGGTGCAGATCGTGCCGAAGGATATCGATCAGCTTCAGGTGGGGCAAAAGGCGATGCTGCGCATGACCGCTTTCAATCAGCGTGTCACGCCGGAACTGGAAGGCCATGTCAGCCGCATCGCGGCGGATATCACCACCGATCAGCGCAGCGGCCTCTCCTATTATCTGGCGCGGATTTCCGTGCCGGTCTCCGAGCGGCAGAAGCTGAACAATGCGCCGCTGGTGCCGGGCATGCCGGCCGAGGCGTTCATTCAGACCAGCGAAAGGACGGCGCTGTCCTATATCGCCAAACCGCTGACCGACCAGATCAGCCGCGCCTTCCGTGAGGAGTAGGAACCTGAGCCCGGTTTCCGGGCTCTATCCACCTTCGCCAAAACGGAAGGCGGCAAAGCCCTTCGTCTGTGTCGGGATCGCCCAGACGCCGCCCGAAAATGGTGCTTTCGCCAGCCGGTCTTCGGACATGTTGTGTCGGTGTGACGTCAGGAAAAGGATGCTGAAATCAGGTCCTCCGAAGCACGGCATGGTGGGGTGCGGCACAGGAGTCGCAATCACATCCGCATGCTTGCCATCAGGTGTGAAAACGTTCAACAGGCCGGCGGAAACGCCAGCGCTGTAATAGGTGCCGCTGCTGTCGAGACAGCCGCCATCGGGTCTTCCCGTCTCTTCCGTCATCCGGGCCACCAGCACGCCCTCATCGAATGTGCCGGTCCTGCCGTCGAATTTTCGCCTGCGTATCCATTTCTGGACGGAATCGCTCTGCCACATGATGGAGCCGTCCGGGGAAAAGGCGAGGCCGTTCGGGCATGTGAGGCCAGTCTGCATGCGCTCGGCGCTTTTTTCGGTGATTCGCCAAAGTTCACCATGGGGCTCCATGTCCGTGAGTGGCACATTGTGCATGGTTCCCACCCAGAAGGCGCCGTCGGGGCCGATCCGTCCGTCATTCAGCCGGCAGGGAATGCCGTCCGGTGACGGGAGGGAGTGGAGAAGGCGTGTTTCGCCACTCTCCGGATCGAGGATGACGATATCCATGCCGCAGGCGACGATGAGATCGCCGTTCTGACAGAGACCGAGACTCGAGACCGTATGGGGAAACGCCCATTCGCGATAAAGGCCGGGCTCAAGCGCTGCAGACCGCACCGTCCTGCCGAGTATATCGCACCAGAAAAGCACCTGTCGCCGCTCATCCCAAACGGGGGATTCCGCAAGCGTGCTCACCGTGTCGCACAGAAGTTTCGCCTGCGACATGGCAAGCGCTTTTTCGGGAGTTGCCGTATTCATGATGCTCGAACCGTTGAAGATGATGGCGCGGAATTATTCGAAATAGTCCTGGTGGTTCTCGAAAACCTGCGAAAGAATGCCGAGGACGCGTCTCAGGTGCTTGCGCAAACCATCGGTCGCGCGGGCTTCGTCCCCGGCCTTGATCGCATCGTAAACCGCTTCATGTTCGGAGAGCAGCCGCGCCATATGCGCCTCGTCGGTGATGGCGAGCGCGCGCAGGCGGTCCAGCCCCGCCTTCTCGCGGATCAACAGCGTCTCCAGCCTCTCAAGCCCCGTCGCGGCGGCAAGCGCGCTGTGGAACTGGTCGTCATGCACACGAAAAGCTTTTCTGTCGCCGCGGTGCATGGCTGCGCGCTGGCCGGTAAGGGCGTGTTCGATCTCCTGTTCGGCCTCCGCCGTTATGCCGATCTGGCACAGCCTGCAAACCGCAGCGACCTCCAGCGCCTCGCGGATGAATTGCGCGCTGCGAATGTGCTTTTCCGATAATCTGGAGACATAGGTGCCGCGGCTTGGCAGGGTGACGATCAGGCCGTCATCCCGCAGGCGGCTCAGCGCTTCGCGCACCGGCGTTCGACTGGAATTGAACAACTGTCCGATTTCGTTCTCCGAAACCGCCTGGCCGGGAAAAAGCTCACGGGAAAGGATGGCCGATTTCAGCGCAGAATAGATCTGGTCCACGACTGGACGGTTAAGGTCCAGTCGTTCCATTGTCGGCACGGTGCCACCTGTTACGGGAATTTTCGGCATATACCCTCCAGCGTTTTCATAACCGGTATACCGGAACACAAGTCTGTTGACAACCGGCATACCGGTATGCAAATGATCGCTTATTGGGAAGGAGGCTCCCGAAATGCAAAATATCAAGACCTGCGTCATCGTTGGCGCCGGAATGGTGGCGAAGACGCATGTGCTCGCCTGTGCGGCAAGTCCGGAAAAAATTCGCCTGAAGGGTTTAGTCGATGGCGGCTCCGGCCGCGCCAGCGCGCTGGCCGCCGAAGCGTCGAAACATACCGGATATGAGGTCGTCGTTTATTCCTCGGTGGAGGAAGCCGCACGCGATGCGGATGTCGATTTCGCCATCGTCGCAACGCCGCCGAATGCCCGCATCGATATCGTCGGACAGCTCGCAAAGGCGGGCAAACACATTCTGATGGAAAAGCCAGTCGCCCGTAACACGCAGGAAGCCGGCGGCCTTGTCGCCCTCTGTCGTGACGCCGGCGTCACGCTCGGCATCATCTTCCAGCACCGCATGCGGGCTGCATCGCAAAAAGCCCGCGAGCTTGTGGATGGCGGGACGCTCGGAGCGCTGGGTCTCTGCGAAATTTCCGTGCCGTGGTGGCGCGCGCAATCCTATTATGATGAACCCGGCCGCGGCACACTCGCACGCGACGGCGGCGGTGTTCTGATCTCCCAGGCAATCCACACCATCGATCTGGCGCTGAGCCTTGCAGGGCCGGTCTCGCGCGTTCAGGCCATGGCGGCGACGACGCGGTTTCATCGCATGGAAACCGAGGATTATGTCGCGGCCGGCCTGCGCTTCAAAAATGGCGCCGTTGGCTCGCTGGTGGCAAGCACCGCAAGTTTCCCCGGTGCTCCGGAAACGATTGTCCTGCATTTCGACAATGCCAGCCTGCGGCTCGCCTCGGGCCTCCTGCATGTCGACTGGCGCGATGGCCGGCAGGAGACCTTTGGAGGCGCGGCATCCGGCACGGGCGGCGGCGCCGACCCTATGGCTTTCACGCATGAATGGCATCAGGGCGTCTTCGAAGATTTCGCAGACGCCATTTCCTCAGGGCGCCCCCCGGTCGTCACCGGTGAAGCGGCTCTTTTGTCTCACAGATTGATCGACGCGATCATCAACTCGGCCGACACCGGCAAGGAAGTGGAACTGCAGGATGACTAAAGCAATCAAGTTCGTCGCTCTCGGCATAGAGCACCGGCATATTTTCGGCATGGCCCAGAACATGCTGGATGCCGGCGCGGAATTCGCCGGCTGGTGGACCGAAGGCGAGCCAGACGTGGTGGAAGGCTTCGTCAAGCGCTTCCCGGATGTGCCGCGCGCGGCCTCGAAAGAAGCTTTGCTGGCCGATGGCAGCATCGATCTCGTGCTGATCGCCGATATTCCCTCCAAGCGCGCCGATCTCGCCATCGCCGCCATGGAAGCCGGCAAGGATGTCATGTCCGACAAGCCGGGCTGCACCACATTCGAACAGCTCGATCGCCTTCGTCAGACCGTGGCGAAGACCAAGCGCATCTGGACCGTCGATTTCTCCGAGCGTTTTGAAGTTCCGAGCGTGACCAAGGCCGCCGAACTCGTCGCGCAGGGTGCGATTGGCCGTGTGATCCAGACCGTCGGCCTCGGCCCGCATCGTCTGAACCGCCAGATCCGTCCGAAGTGGTTCTTCGAGCGTGAAGCTTATGGCGGCATCATCACCGATATCGCCAGCCATCAGATCGATCAGTTTATGTTCTTCACCGGCTCGACCGAAGTGGAGATCGTGGCTGCCACCGTTGCCAACTATGCCAACCCTGATGATCCGGGTCTGCAGGATTTCGGCGAAGTCGTGCTGCGCGGCGACAAGGGCCACGGCTATATCCGCGTCGACTGGTACACGCCGGATGCGCTGCCGACCTGGGGCGACGGCCGCCTCACGATCCTCGGCACCGAGGGTTACATCGAACTGCGTAAATATGTCGATGTCGGCAACAAAGAAGGCACCGACCGCCTCGTTCTCGTGAATGGCGACCGCTGCGAATATATCGATGCCTCCGGTGCCGGCCTGCCCTATTTCGGTCGCCTGTGCGACGACATCCGCAACCGCACCGAAACGGCGATGACGCAGGAGCATGTGTTCAAGGTATGCGACCTGTCGCTGCAGGCGCAGGCCAAGGCCGAAGGAGCAAAGGCATGATTGGCGTTGCAATCGTTGGCGCCGGCATCGGCGCCCTGCATCTGAAGGGTTATCAGGCGTTGCCGGAGCGCTTCTCCGTCAAGGCTATCTGCGACCTCGATCTGGAGCGCGCGCGCTCCGTGGCGGGCGAGGATACGTCCATTCGCCTGACGACCGATCTCGATGAGATTCTGGCGGACGAGAGCATCCAGCTGATCGACGTCTGCCTGCCGCCTCACCTGCATTTCCCCGTGACGCTGAAAGCGCATGCGGCGGGCAAGGATGTGGTCTGCGAAAAGCCGCTCGTCCGCTCGCTTGAAGAGGCAAATGCGCTGATCGACTCCGTCAAAAAGACCGGCCGTGGCGTGTTTCCGGTCTTCCAGTACCGTTTCGGACATGCGATGCGGCAGCTTCGTGCGCTCATCGATGCCGGCCTTGCGGGCAAGGCCTTTGTCGCGAGTTCGGAAGTTCACTGGAACCGTGGCGCCAGCTATTACGACATTCCGTGGCGCGGTACGTGGAAGGGCGAGTGCGGCGGCGCGATCCTCGGCCACGCCATCCACGCTCATGATCTTCTCTGCCACGTTCTCGGCCCGGTCGATGAAGTGTTCGCCATGGCCGATACGCGCGTCAACAAGATCGAAACCGAAGACTGCGCGGCGCTCAGCTTCCGCATGAAAAGCGGTGCGCTGGCGACGAGCTCGGTGACGCTCGGTGCCGCCGAAGATACATCCCGCCTGCGTTTCTGCTTCGAAGGCTTCACTGCCGAGAGCGGCACGTTGCCCTATCGCCCGGCCGAAGACACATGGCGTTTCATCGCCCGTGCGCCGACCACGCAGGACCAGATCGACGCAGTTCTGGAAACGGTCGCCGATGGCGAAAACGGCTTTGCTGGTTTTGTCGAAGCCATTGCCGACGCGATGGAAGGACGCGGCGGCAAGGAAGTGACTGTGAACGATGGCTTGCAGTCCATCGAACTCGTCACCGCCATCTACCGCTCGGTGCGGGAAGGAAAGCCGGTCCGCCTGTCCGACGCCGCAGAAGGCGAATGGATCAAGGGCTGGGCTCCGCGCGCATCCGCCAACGCATAATCATCTAAGGGAGGAAAAGAGATGATCGGTAAATATAGCATGGCATTGGCGCTCGCCATTGGCGCGGCGTCCTTTGCAGGCGCCGCTCAGGCGGCCCAGGAAGTGCGCTTCACCTGCGCTTATGACGGCAACGGCTGCGAAATTCTGAAAGATATTCTCGCGCGTTACGAAAAGCAGCATCCGGACGTGAAGATCGTCACTGACGTCGTGCCCTACAAGGCGCTGCTGGAAGGCCTGCCCGTACAGCTCGCCGGCGGCAGCGGCCCGGATTTCGCAACCGTGACCGACCTTGGCGGTCTCAACCGCTATTATCTCGATCTCACGCCCTATGTGGATGCGAAATATTGGGAAGACAATTTCTCCAACGTGCTGAAATGGTATCGCAGCGGCCCTGACGACAAGGGCATCTATGGTATGCATACCCAGCTCACCATCACCGGCGCCTTCATCAACCGCACTTTGTTCGATCAGGCCAATGTCGCCGTACCCGGCAAGGATGCGACGCTGGACGACTGGGCGAAGGCTGCAAATGCCGTCGCCAAGGCAACTGGCACGCCTTACCCGATGGCCATCGACCGTTCCGGCCACCGTATTGCCGGCCCGGCCATTTCCTACGGTGCGAAGATTTTCGATGCGGAAGGCAAGCCCATTCTCGTCGATGAAGGCTTCACGACTTTCGTGAAGAAATTCGTGGAGTGGAACAAGGACGGCACCATGGCGCGTGACGTCTGGGCCGGGCAGGGCGGCAATACCTATCGCGATGCCGCGCAGGAATTCATCAACGGCCAGCTCGTCTATTACTACTCCGGCAGCTGGCAGACCGCGCGGTTCGACAGCCAGGTCGGCGATGCTTTCGACTGGGAAGTCGTGCCGCAGCCCTGCGGCGGCGCTGCCTGCACCGGCATGCCGGGCGGTACCGGTGTTGTCGGCTTCAAGCAGACCAAGAACCCGAAAATCGTTGCAGACATCCTGAACTTCCTCGCTCAGGACGAGAATTATCTCGACTTCACCGTGCGCACCCGCAACGTTCCGGCCCACAAGGCCGTGGCCGACAAGGGCGTGACCTATACGGGTGCGACGCCTGCGACGCAGAAGGCCATGAATGCCTGGCTGGACCAGATCCCCGGCCTCAGCCCGATTGCCTACACCTATCAGGGTTACAAGAACAATCGCGCCATGTTCAACATCTCCGTCCAGCGCATCACGCAGGCCATCGTCGGTGAAAGCACCGTCGATGAGGCCATGGCCCGCGCGAAGACGGACCTCGAGGAAGCGTTGAAACAGGCGAAGTGATCCATCGCCTTCCGGTGCGGCGCATGCCGCGCCGCGCCGGATCGAAGGAGGACCCTCATGTATAAATTTCTTGCGCCCGTCATGGGCATCGTCGAACTGCCCTTTGCCTTCCTGCAGAAGGTTCTCGGCCACCGGCGGATCGCCTGGGTGTTTCTTACACCCAACCTGATCCTGTTTGCGGTCTTCGCCTTTCTGCCGATCGTGCTGAACATGGCCTATTCCGTGACCGGCAGCGAACACATATTGCTTTCTGAGCGCCCTTCGGTGGGCGGTGAAAACTTTTCGGTCCTTCTTTCCTGTCAGAACTACCTCGACCCCAATTCCTGTCAGCGCGACCTGTTCTGGCGCTCGGTCTGGAACACGGTTTTCTTCGTGGTGCTGCAGGTCGGTTTCATGGTCGGTTTTTCGCTGATCACAGCCATCGTGCTTAACCGCGATATCCGGGCGCGCGGATTCTTCCGCGCCGTCTTCTTCTTCCCCGTGCTGCTGTCGCCCGTCGTCGTGGCCTTGATCTGGAAGTGGATTCTTCAGCGTTTCGGCGTTCTCAACGCGGCGATGGAGGGCCTCGGCCTCGGTTCGGTCGACTGGTTGCTTGAAGCCAATCTTGCCTTCGGCTGGTCGGTGTTCCTGTCGGTCTGGGCGCATATGGGCTTTTACACGCTCATTCTTCTGGCCGGGCTGCAGGCGATCCCGCGCGATGTCTATGAGGCGGCGCAGCTCGACAAGGCGAGCCCTTGGCGCATCTTCCGGCGCATCACGCTGCCGCTGCTGGCACCCACCATGCTCGTCGTTCTCGTCCTGTCGCTTATCAAGGGTGTGCAGACCTTCGATGAAGTCTTCGCCTTCACGGGCGGTGGCCCGGGTTCGGCGACCACCTTCATCATTCAGTTCATCTATCAGACCGGCTTTGCCGGGACGCCCCGCAATTTCGGCCTTGCGGCTGCCGCTTCGCTGCTGCTCGCCATAGTGCTCGTGGTGCTGACCGCTCTGCAATTCCGGGCAAACAGGAGTAAGGTCGATGGCTAGGATTGGCGCATTTCTGACCCGTACCCGCGGCCGCAACGGCAAGCTGCACTGGACCGACTGGCTGTCCTACGCCTATCTCGGCGTCGCCGTGCTGATGATGTTCGGTCCCGTCGTCTGGCTCGTGCTCTCCTCGTTCAAGACGGAAGCCGATCTCCAGCGTTTCCCGCCGCGCCTCCTGCCCTATACGCAGGAAACCGTGGTGGTGGATGGGCAGGCAGCGCCGCTGCCGGCCTATGTCGACAAGGATGGCCGCAAGTTCGGCATGGTCCGCCGCATCGGTCTCGTGGCCCAAGTGGTTGACCCTGCCAAGCCAAGCGAAGTGCTGAAGATGCCGTTCAACGAGCTGAAGCCGGCTGAAAAGGTGGCGCTGGCGACGGAAAACTACACCGAGCTTTTCCAGCGCTTCAATTTCCCGCTCTATTTCTGGAACTCGACCTTCATCACGGTGACGTCAACCATCATCATGCTGATCGTCAATTCCATGGCGGCCTTCGCGCTCTCGAAATACCAGTTCAAGGGCAGGGGTGTGGTGCTGGCGCTGGTTGTCGGCACGCTGATGATCCCGCAGACCGTCGTGCTGGTCCCACTGTTTCTCATCACTAGCCAGCTCGGCATGATCAACAGTCTCTGGGGCGTCATCATTCCGGGAGCGGCGACACCGACAGGCGTCTTCCTGCTGCGGCAATATATGCTGACGATCCCGGATGAAATCCTCGATGCCGCCCGCATGGACAAGGCCAGCGAGTGGAAGATCTACTGGCGCATCATTCTGCCGCTTTCGGCCCCGGCGCTTGCCGTTCTTGCGATCCTTGCGATCATGTGGCGCTGGAACGACTTCCTCTGGCCGCTGATCGTGCTGACGCGCAACGACAACTTCACCCTGCAACTGGCGCTCAACTCCTTCCAGGGGGAGATGACGACGGAATGGAGCAACCTGCTGGCCATGACGGTGCTGACACTCGCCCCGATCGCGCTGGTCTTCATGTTCCTGCAAAAATACATCGCCACCGGCATTGCATCGACGGGCGGCAAATAATCCTCAGGGAGGAAACACGACAATGGCAAGTATTCAGCTTCGTCAGGTCAAAAAGACATATGGTGCCCTCGATGTGATCAAGGGTGTCGATCTCGATATCAAGCACGGCGAGTTCTGTGTTTTCGTCGGCCCTTCCGGCTGCGGCAAGTCGACCCTGCTGCGCATGATCTCCGGTCTCGAGGAACTGAGCGGCGGCGATATCGTCATCGGCGGTGATGTGGTCAACACGGTTCCGGCCGCAGATCGCGGCCTCGCCATGGTGTTCCAGTCTTATGCCCTTTATCCGCATATGACGGTGCGCGAAAACCTGTCCTTCGGACTTGAGAACATCGGCACCTCCAAAAAGGACATTGCTGAAAAGATCTCCCAGGTTTCCAAGATGCTGCAGATCGACCAGCTTCTCGAGCGCCGTCCCAAGGACCTGTCGGGCGGCCAGCGCCAGCGCGTCGCCATCGGCCGCGCGGTGGTGCGCGAGCCGCGTGTGTTCCTTTTCGACGAGCCGCTTTCCAACCTCGATGCGGAACTGCGCGTCGACATGCGCGGCGAGATTTCAAGCCTGCACCGGCGTCTCGGCAATACCATGATCTATGTGACGCACGATCAGGTGGAAGCCATGACCATGGCCGACAAGATCGCCGTTCTGCGCGCCGGCAAGCTGGAGCAGTTCGGCGTGCCGCTCGATCTTTATAACCGTCCGGCCAATCTCTTCGTGGCAGGCTTCATCGGCTCGCCGAAGATGAACTTTTTTGCCGGCGAAGTGACTTCGGATGCAACGCCGTCCCTGAAGATCGCCACCGGCGAATTGATCCCCCTGCCGCAGACCGGTTTTGCCTACAAGCCCGGTCAGAAAGTGACGCTCGGCGTCCGCCCGAACCATGTGCAGCCGGGTGAGGGCGGCGCGCTGACCATGTCGGTACGCACCGCGGAACAGCTGGGCGGGGAATCCTATCTCTATGGTAATCTCGGCGATGGCACTCCGGTGACGCTGCACCTTTCAGGTCAGACCTCGACCTCGGCGGGCGAAGTCATCCGCCTGTCGGCGCCGCTGGAACACATTCATCTTTTCGATACGACGAGTGGGCTGACGCTCCGGCAGGACTGACAGCCTTTGGCGCAACCCGCAAAGCAGGACCATTGACATGACCGATAAAAAACTCCGTTCCGACCGCTGGTTTGCTCCCGACGACCTGCGCAGCTTCGGCCACCGCTCACGCATGATGCAGCTCGGTTATGCGGAGGAGGATTTTGTCGGCAAACCCGTCATCGGTATCCTGAACACCTGGTCGGAGCTGAATACCTGTCACTCGCATTTCCCCGAGCGCGTGCAGGATGTGAAACGCGGTGTGCTGCAGGCCGGCGGCTTCCCCGTGGAGATGCCGTCGCTTTCGGTGGACGAGAGCTTCACCAAGCCGACATCGATGCTTTACCGGAACATGCTGGCGATGGAGACGGAGGAAATGATCCGCTCGCATCCGCTTGACGGTGTGGTGTTGATGGGCGGTTGCGACAAGACGACGCCCGGCCTCGTCATGGGGGCGATCTCCGCCGGCGTGCCGATGATCTATCTGCCGGCCGGCCCGATGCTGCGCGGCAACTATGCCGGCAAGGTGCTGGGTTCGGGTTCGGACGCCTGGAAATATTGGGACGAGCGCCGTGCCGGCAACGTCACGGACGAGGAATGGCGCGGCGTGCAGGGAGGCATCGCCCGCTCCGCCGGTGTCTGCATGACCATGGGCACCGCCTCGACCATGACTGCCATCACCGACGCCCTTGGCCTCACCCTGCCGGGAGCTTCCTCCATTCCGGCGGTAGATGCCGAACACCAGCGCATGTCGGCAGGTTGCGGCCGGCGTATCGTGGAAATGGTGACCGAGGAGCTGACGCCGGACCGTATCCTGACCGCGACCGCCTTTCGCAATGCCGCCATCGTCGCCATGGCGACCGGTTGCTCCACCAATGCCGTCGTGCATCTGATCGCCATGGCCCGCCGCGCCGGCGTGCCGATGACGCTGGACGAACTGGACGAACTTGGCCGGGTCACGCCGCTCATCGCCAATGTCCGCCCCTCCGGCAAAGACTATCTGATGGAGGACTTCTATTACGCCGGCGGCCTGCGGGCGCTGATGAAGCAGCTCGAAAGCCGTCTCGACTGTTCGGCGCTCACCGTGACCGGCCGCAGCATGGGCGAAAACCTCGAGTGTGCGAAGGTCTATAATGACGACGTCATCCGCTCGCTGGATAATCCCGTCTATGCGGAAGGCTCGCTTGCGGTGCTGCGCGGTAATCTTTGCCCCGATGGCGCCGTCATCAAGCCCGCCGCCTGCGATCCGAAATACCATATCCATGAAGGCCCCGCGCTGGTCTTCGACAGCTATCCGGAGATGAAGAAGGCCATCGACGACGAAAACCTCGATGTCACGCCGGATCATGTTCTGGTGCTGCGCAATGCCGGCCCGCTCGGCGGTCCCGGTTTTCCGGAATGGGGCATGCTGCCCATCCCCAAGGCGCTGATCAAGAAGGGCCACCGCGACATGGTGCGCATTTCCGATGCCCGCATGTCCGGCACCTCCTATGGCGCCTGCGTGCTGCATGTCGCGCCGGAAAGCTTCGTCGGCGGCCCGCTGGCGCTTCTGAAGACCGGCGATATCGTGCGCCTCGATCTGCCGCAGCGTCGTCTCGACATGCTGGTCAGCGAAGAGGAAATCGCCAGCCGCCGCGCCGCCTGGCGGGCGCCCGCGCCGCGTTATGAACGCGGTTATGGCTATCTCTTCTCCAAACACGTCACCCAGGCCGATCAAGGTTGCGATTTCGACTTCCTGCAGACGGATTTCGGCCGTACCGCCGGCGAGCCCGATATTTTCTGAGGACGCCATCATGCTGAAGCGATTGCTCATCACAGGCGCCGGCGGCAAGCTGGGCAGCATGCTGCGCGGGCGGCTTGGCCATGTCGCCGAGACGATCCGCCTTTCGGACGTCGTCGATCTCGGTGAGGCAACCCCCCATGAGGAGCTTTTTCACTGCCGGCTCGAAGACGAGGCGGCGGTTCATGAACTGGTGAAGGGCTGCGATGGCATCGTCCATCTCGGCGGTATTTCGGTGGAAAAGGCTTTTGATCCCATCGAGGCCGCTAATCTTCGCGGCGTTTACAATCTTTACGAGGCGGCGAGACAAAACGGCCTGCCGCGCATTCTCTTCGCTTCCAGCAACCACACGATCGGTTATTATCCGCAGGGACAGCAGCTAGAGCCGGAAACACCCTTTCTGCCGGACGGCCTTTACGGCGTCTCGAAGATTTTCGGTGAGGCGATGGCAAGCCTCTACCACTCCAAATTCGGCCAGGAGACGGCCATCGTCCGTATCGGGTCGTGCGAAGAAAAACCCACCAACTGGCGGATGCTGTCGACCTGGCTCAGCTACGGCGACTTCGTCTCGCTGATCGAGGCCACCTTCCGCGTGCAAAAACTCGGCTGCCCGGTCATCTGGGGCGTTTCCGCCAATGACGACAGCTGGTGGGATAATTCCCATGTCGATTTTCTCGGCTGGCAGCGCCGCGACAATGCCGCGCACTACCGTGCGGAAATCGAACGCGATGTGCCTCGGCCCGATCCTAAGGCCGCAATCGCAAAATATCAGGGCGGTGTCTTCACAGACGAGCCCATTCACAGGACTTGAAACACATCCATCCGCCCATTGCGAGGAGACAGACATGAACAATGAAACGCGCGAAAAACTGCTGACGATTTCCGTCGCTACCCTGGCGACGGCGCTTTACAAGCGGGGTCTGCGCAACCAGGTCATTCAGGGCGTGCGCCCGCTGGGCTACAAGGGCAAGAACATGGTCGGCCCGGCTTTTACCCTGCGCTACATGCCGGCCCGCGAAGACCGCAACCAGCTTGTCGAATTCCGCAATCCCGCCCATCCGCAGCGCGTCGCCATCGAAACATGCCCGCCGGGCCATGTGCTTGTCATGGATAGCCGCAAGGATGCGACCGCCGCCTCGGCCGGCGATATTCTTGTGACCCGCCTGATGGTTCGCGGCGGTGCCGGCATCGTCTCCGATGGCGGTTTCCGGGATGCGGCCACCATTGCCGAGCTCGATATTCCCGCCTACCACACCCGCCCTTCCAGCCCCACCAACCTCACCAAACACGAGGCAATCGAAATCAACGGTCCGATTGGCTGCGGCGATGCGCCCGTGTTTCCGGGCGATATCATCGTCGGTGACGCCGATTGCGTTATCGTCATCCCGGCGGGCATTGCCGACGACGTGGCGACCGAGGCGGTGGAAATGACGGCTTACGAAGATTTCGTGGTGGAGCAGGTCAAGGCCGGCCAGACGATCATCGGGCTTTACCCCTGCACGAAGGAAGAGCACCAGACGGCTTTTGCCGAATGGCGCAAGAAGAACAACCGCTGAACCTTACAGCCAACCCAGTGCTTTCGCCGCGCGGATAGCCTCCGCGCGGCGTTTGCAATCCAGCTTGCGGAAAAGGTTGCCGAGGTGAAACTTCACCGTCACTTCCGAGATGTTGAGCGTCTGGGCGATCTTCTTGTTGGACATGCCGCTGGCCAGCAGTTGGAGCATCTGCGCCTCCCGCTGCGAAAGCCCACCATGCAGGGCACGCGCCTGCGGTGAATTCACCGAAGCGGCGAAAATCGACAGCGCGGTGCGGACATCGGAAGAGGTTTCGATGAAGCTGCGGATGCGGCGATTGTTCAGAAGCGGTGAGAGGAAGATGCGCTCCTCCGACAGGACGCCGCTGCAGCCAAGGCGGGTTGCCGATTCAAGGGCGGTGAGGATATGGGCGCGGGCGGCGGCATTGTCGCGGCGCTGGTGCGCGGCGTAACTCTGCCAGATTCTCAGCGCGACCTTCTCGCGGTTGGTGACCTTGGGATTGGCGATCATCGCGTCGATCTGGCGGGAGAGATAGGCACGCGGCGTGAAAAGATGCACCGCATCGCGCAGCCAGGCCATGACATAGGCGATCTCATCGCGGCGCGTCAGCCGGGAAAGATCCTCATGCGCGCTCTCCACCCAGTTGCGGCCCATGGGCATGCGGATCGCCGAAAGCGTCGCGGCCGCGTCCGCCCAGCGGTTGGCGTTCTGATAGGCGATGGCCGTCCTGATCTCCATCATTGCATGGAATTGCAGCCCTTCCGAAAGATGGATCCACAGACCGTCGAGAAAACCGGGGCGAACGGTCATCGGAAAATGATCGATCAGCACCTGCGAGGCATAGTGCAGAGCGAACTGCATCAGGCTCGGCCATATCTCGGCCGCAGCGAAATGATCGAATTCATGTTCGACAAAATGCAGCAGGTCGCGCGGTTTTCCCGCCTCATAGGCGAGAGAGGCTTCCGCCAGCCGCAGCATCCGGAACTCCTGCACGGCATCATGCTGCACCTGTTCCAGCCGCGCGCGCGCCTCCTGCGCCGCGTGGCGCGCCAGAAGCGCATCGCCGCTCATCAGCCGCAGCACGATCTGGTGCAGATGGATGAAAAATTCGAGCAGCGGCTGACCGCCCATCTTGCGCAGATAGATGAGCGCACGGGCGGCGGCCGCCTCCGCCTCGCGGAAATTGCGGCGACGAATTTCGAATTCCAGCAGCGCATTGTAATAGGCCGCCCATTTGCCGTGGTCGTCCATGGGGTAGTCGGCCATGAACTCGGCGAGACGGGTTATCACCGCGTCATTGGGGGTCAGATCCTCGGCAATCATCAGGTTCAGCCGGAAGGTGCGGGCGGCGAAGGAAAAACGTGAGCCACGGGCAAGCACTTTCAGCGGATCGAGATAATCCGACCCGAGACTCTTGCCGAGCAGATGGCGCACGCGCTGCAATTCCCCCTGTTTCAGCAGGGCACGGGTAACGGCAAAGAGCACGGTTTCATTCGTTGCGATCATATCCTGCGAAAACCGCATGATAATCTCGCGAAACCTGTCGACGCTGCTCCTGTAGATGAGTTCACGGCCATGGGCGCGTTCCAGGATTTGCGCGGCATGGGTCTCGTAACCACGGTCAAGCAGCATCGCCATGGCCGCAAGCGCCCGCCCTTCCTTTTCGAAAGCCGATGCGACCTCCACCACGGCGCTTCCGGCCTGCAGCGTGGCGAGACGTTCCCGTGCAGCCACGCCCAGAAGCCGTATCAGGGTGGGGTGGTTTTCGGGATTTCCGGTGAGGAAAGGCGGCAGCAGTTCGGTCCAGTCCGCCTCGGGTTCCGCAGAGGGGTTTTCCAGCCAGAACGAAAGTTCAACCGTCTGGGCGGGAGAGAGATGCGGCAGGTAGTTTTCCCGCAGATAATCGGCACACAGCGTTTCATTCGGAAAACGCGCCAGTGACAGAAAAGCCGGCCAACCCGCATAGTCGTGAAGGGCGAGGCGTTTCTGCTCAGGTGGCAGGTCTTCCACCTCATCCTCACCAAGAAGCAGTTCATTCGGCCCGATGGTGAGCGAACCGCGATGCAGGATTTGCCGGGCCAGTCCGCTAATCCGCTGATCCGGCCGGCAGGCGATGACGACCAGACGCACCGCCTCCAGAATGGCGGCCGGCATACGCGCTGCCCGCGCGAAAACCGGCACGTCCCAAAGGAGACAGCCATTTTCGATCTCGTCGCTTCGCGGCTGGTGCGTGCGGCACACCGGCGTTTCGAGCTCTTTTGCGATCATTTCCAGCAGCACGCTTTTTCCCGCACCCGCAGGCGCCCGCAGAAAGACCACGCCGGCGGTTTCGCTGGCGATGCGGCGGCAGAGGCGGGTGCGGGGCAGGAGCGTCATTCGCAAAGGCATAGGGGATTTAAGCTTAAAAACCTATACGCATCTTTCAAAAAACTATACCTTTCGGCAATTGTTCAAACGGACATGTGGTGAAAACTTGTGCTCACGCAACCGATGCACAAGGAACGTCCCACCGATGCAGCAACATCCGCTGGTCGCGATTTTGAACAGGCTCGGCACCTTCGTGCTGGTCATGATCGCCCTGTCCATCATGATTTTCGTGCTGGCCCGCGTGGTGCCGGGTGACCCCGCCCGCATGGCGCTGGGGCCTGCGGCAACGCAGGAGCAGGTGGATGCGCTGCGCGGTGAGATGGGTCTCGATAAGCCGCTCGCCGTCCAATATCTCGACTATATCGGCAATGCCCTGCACGGCGATCTTGGTTTCTCGCTGGTGTCGCAACGCCCGGTGACCACCGATCTGGCGCAGACCGTTCCTGCGACCGTCGAGCTGGTACTTGTCTCGGTCATCTTCATGTTTGCCGTCGCCATCCCGCTCGGCGTCATCACGGCGCATTACCGCGACCGGCCGCTGGATCATATCGGCCGCATCCTGTCGCTTACTGGGGTCACGATCCCAAGCTTTCTCTTCGCCATCACGCTGCAATTGCTGGCAGCGCGCTTTCTCTCCGGCTGGCCGATCATCGGAAGGCTCGATCATTCGCTTGGCTGGCAGGGCGGCCCCACCGGTTTCATCCTTGTCGACGGCGTGCTGGCCGGACGTTTCGACGTCGTGCTCGATGCGCTGAAGCATCTCGCACTGCCGGCCTTCGCACTTTCCATGGCAGGCATCGGCCAGATCACCCGCATCACGCGCTCCTCGATGATCGAGAACCAGCGCAAGGACCATGTGCTCACCCTGCAAAGCTTCGGCGTGCCGGAGCGGGTCATCATCTTTCGTTACCTGCTGAAGCTCTCTTCCATCGCGCCGCTGACGATCATGGGCCTCGAATTCGCGTCCTTGATCGGTAATGCCTTCGTGATCGAAATGGTCTTCGCCTGGGGCGGTTTCGCTTCCTACGGGCTGAACGCCATCCTGCAAAAAGACCTCAATGCCGTGACCGCCGTGGTGCTGGTGGCCGGCCTGTTCTTCATCGTTGCGAACCTGATCGTGGATGTCCTGATCTCGATCATCGACCCGCGCCTGCGCCGCAAGGAGGCTCGCTGATGGCCGATATGAAAATGCTCGAACCCACTGATCGGGGCTTAAGCGCCGGTTACATGATGTGGTATCGCTTCAGCCGCAATCCGGCGGCGGTCATCGGCTCGCTGATCCTTCTGTCGGTGCTGGTGCTGGCGGTCTTTGCACCATGGCTCACGCCCTATCCCAAACATATCGGTGCGGTCGTCGATTTCCGTGCCCGCCACATGCCGCCGGATCTGGAGCACTGGTTCGGCACCGATAAGGCCGGCCGCGACATCTTTTCCCGCACCATCTTCGGGCTCCGTGTTTCCCTTCTTCTCGTCATCGGCGTGCTCGGCATTTCGGTGCCAGTCGGCACCGTACTTGGCCTCATCGCCGGTTATTTCGGCGGCTGGACCGAGAAGCTCATCAGCGGCCTGACGAATGTGATGCTGGCCATGCCGCCGCTCGTCATGGCGCTCGCGGTCTCCAACCTGCTGGAACCGACGCTGATGAACGCCATGATCGCGATCACGCTGCTGTGGTGGACCTGGCATGCGCGGTTGATCTATTCGGTGTCGAAGTCCATCGCTTCGGAAGATTATATCGAGGCGGCGCGTCTTGCCGGTGCCGGTCCGCTGCACATCCTCTTTCGCGAAATCCTGCCCAATTGCGTCTCGGTCATATCGGTCAAGACGACGCTGGATGCCGCCTTCGTCATTCTGTTCGGCGCAACGCTGAGCTTCCTCGGTTTCGGCGTCAAACCGCCGACCCCCGACCTTGGATCGATGGTTGCCGACGGGCGCCAGTTCATGCCGGATTTCTGGTGGGAAGTGCTCTGCCCCGGCGCGGCTGTGCTTTACGTGACGCTGGGCTTCAACCTGCTGGGCGACGGCCTGCGTGACATGTTCGACGTGGAAAGCTAAGGCCATGACTGAACCGCTTCTCAAGGTCGAAAACCTCAACGTCACTTTCACCAATTACGGCCGCACCCGGCAGGTGCTGCGCGATGTCGCCTTCACGGTTGCCGCCGGCGAGCGCGTGGCGCTGATCGGCGAAACCGGATCGGGAAAATCCGTCACCGCCAAGGCGATCATCGGCACTTTGCCGAAGAATGCCGCGATCACATCAGGCGCGATCGTCATCGATGGCCGGGATGTGCTGTCCATGCCGCGCAGGGAGCGCGAGGCCCTGAAAGGAACGGCGTTTTCGCTGATCATGCAGGACCCGCTTTCCTCCTTCAATCCGGTCTTCAAGATCGGCACGCATCTCGATGATGTCATGCGTTTTGCCGACAAGCGCGACGGCGTCAACTCGTCGAAGGCGGAGCGCCGCAACCGCATAGCGGCGGTGCTGCGCCGGGTACAGCTTGCCGATACCGAGCGGGTCATGAACGCCTATCCGTCCGAACTTTCGGGCGGCATGCGTCAGCGCGTTCTGATCGGGCTCGCCCTGCTGCACCAGCCGAAGCTCCTGATCGCCGATGAGCCGGGTACGGCGCTCGACGTGACGACGCAGGATGAAATCCTCAACCTCATCAACCAGCTGGTTGCCGAAGAAAACATGGCGCTCTTGATGATCACCCACAATCTCGGCGTCGTGCGCAAGGTGGCGGATCGGGTTGTGGTCATGCATCATGGCGATATCGTTGAGACCGGACCCTGCACGCAAATCCTCCATAGCCCCACCAAGGATTATACGCGTTCACTTCTGGATGCCGTGCCTCCGCTTTATGGCCCGCGCGTCACCGATCTGGAGCAGAGCACGCGGCAGCCGATCATCACACTCGAAGGGCTGAACAAGATTTATGGCCGGCGCAATGGCTACCATGCCGTGCGGGATGTGAACCTGACGCTGAAGCAGGGCGAGGTTTTTGGCCTTGCGGGCGAATCGGGTTCCGGCAAGACCTCGGTCGCGCGCATGATCATGGGCCTTTCGCGTCCTACCTCCGGCAATCTTGTCATTGACGCCCCCGCGCCTGCGCGCGGCAAACGGCTGACGCAGATCGTCTATCAAAATCCGGGCACCTCGCTCAATCCGAAGCGCACGGTGAAACAGACGCTTGCCCTGCCGCTGAAATCCATCGGCATGGATGGGCCTGCGTGTGAAAGCCGCATGCAGGAACTGATGGGGCTGGTGCGGCTGCCGCAATCCTATCTCGGCAAATATCCGCACGAGCTTTCCGGTGGTCAGAAGCAGCGCGTGGCGATTGCCCGCGCGCTGGCGGCAGAGCCGAAAATCCTCATCCTCGATGAGCCGACGGCCGCACTCGATGTCTCCGTGCAGAAGACGGTGATCGACCTTTTGCTGCAGCTGCGCGAGGAGCTTGGCCTCACCTATCTGATGATCTCGCACGACCTGTCGCTGATGCGCAATTTCTGCTCGCGCATCGCCATCATGCTGCGCGGCGAGATTGTCGAGGAGGGCGTGACGTCGGCGGTCTTCGCCGAGCCGACCCATCCCTATACCCGCGCCCTGATCGCGGCCATCCCCGTCGTCACCGACGAGGAAGAACGTCTCAAACCCACCGTGACCGAGGAAGAGCGCATGCACTTCCTCGTAAAAACGACCGATTGATGAAAGAGGAGCCTGACGTGTATCGCGTTGGAATTGACGTCGGCGGCACGAATACCGATGCCGTTGTGTTGCAGGATAAAACCGTTCTGGCGGGGGTGAAGGCCTCCACCACAGAGGATGTGACATCCGGTGTCATCGAAGCCCTTGAAAAGGTCATCGAGGCTTCGGGCATCGACCGGGCGCGCATCGGCGCCGTGATGATCGGCACCACGCATTTCACCAATGCGGTGATCGAGCGCCGGCATATGGACGAGGTGGCCGCCATCCGTCTCGGCCTGCCTTCCGGCGCCGGCCTGCCGCCCATGGTCGACTGGCCGGACGATCTCAAGGAAATCGTTGGCAACCACGGTTATCAGGTGCGTGGCGGTTACGAATTCGACGGCCGCGAAATTTCGCCGCTCGATGAGGACGAGATTGTCCGCATCGCCGCCGATATCCGCGCCAAGGGCCTGAAGGCCGCAGCTGTCACCTGCGTTTTCAGCGGCATCAACGAAGCGATGGAGCTGCGGGCGAAGGAAATCCTGCAGGAACGTTGCCCCGGCCTGCCGGTGGTCATGTCCAAGGATATTGGCCGCCACGGTCTGCTTGCGCGTGAAAGTGCTGCAATCATGAATGCCAGCCTGCTGTCGCTGGCGGACCGCACCGTTGCGGCTTTCGGTGAGGCGCTGAAGGCTGCGGGCATTACCTGCCCGTTTTATATTACCCAGAACGACGGCACGCTGATGGCGGCCGACGTCGTGCGCGGATTCCCCGTGCTCACTTTCGCGTCCGGCCCGACGAATTCCATGCGCGGTGCGGCCTTCCTCACCGGCCTCAAGGATGCCGTCGTTGTGGATGTCGGCGGCACTACGTCCGATGTCGGCTCACTGTCCCACGGCTTCCCGCGTCAGGCCTCGACCACGGTGGATATTGGCGGCGTACGCACCAATTTCCGCATGCCTGACGTCTTCTCCATCGGTCTCGGTGGTGGTTCGCTGGTGGTCAATGGCGACCACGGCCTGACCGTCGGGCCGAAATCCGTCGGTTACCGTGTTCGCCGCGATGCACTCTGCTTCGGCGGCTCGACCCTCACGGCGACAGATATCGCCGTTGCCTCCGGCAAGGCCGATGTGGGCGAAAAGGCGCTGGTCTCCAGCCTCGACAAAAAGCTCGTGGATTCGGCGGTCGACAAGATCAACGACATGCTCGAAGCCTGCGTGGAACGCAGCCGCATCTCGTCGTCGCCGGTGCCGGTGATTGCCGTCGGCGGCGGTTCCATCCTGATGCCGGATCGTATCGGTGACCTTGAGGTCATCCGGCCTGAGAATTTCGCGGTGGCCAATGCCGTCGGCGCGGCGATTGCGCAGATCAGCGGCGAGACCGACCGGGTCTTCTCGCTGGTGGACGGACGCACGCGCGAGAGCGCGCTGGCCGAGGCAGAAGCGGAGGCACGCGAAAAGGCGGTTGCCGCCGGCGCGATTGCCGAAACGCTGGAGGTCATCGAGCGCGAGGACATGCCGCTTGCCTATCTGCCCGGCAATGCCACCCGCATTCATGTGAAAGTTGTTGGAGAAATGGGAGCCAATCATGGCTGAGACACGCAAGCTGAAATATGACGAAGCGGCATTGCGGACGCTGACCCGTGAAGATCTCGATGCGCTGGAAATCGGCGCCGGCATTCTCGGCACGGGCGGCGGCGGCAATCCCTATCTCGGCAAGCTGCTGGCGCTGGAAGCCATGAAGGCCGGTTACGAGATGAAAATCCTCGCAACTGATGCCATCGAGTCGGACGCGCTCTGCATGTCGATCGGCGGTATCGGCGCGCCTGTCGTCGGCGTCGAGCGCATTCGCGAAGGCCGCGAAGGCCTGCGTTGCCTGCGGGCGATGGAAGAGCTGATCCGCACGCCCGTAGACGCCATTGTCTGCGAGGAAATTGGCGGTTCCAATTCCATGAACCCGCTGGTGACTGCGGCGCTTGGCGGCCTGCCGATCCTCGATTGCGACGGCATGGGCCGGGCTTTCCCGGAAATGCAGATGACCACATTCTCCATCTATGGTCATAGTTCCACACCGTCGGTGATGTGCGATCTGCACGGCAATGCTGTTATCTTCAGCCACGCCGTTTCCGAAGTCTGGCACGAGCGCATGGCGCGCGCCTGCGTCGTTTCGCAGGGCGGCGGCGCGATGCTGGCGACCGCGCCGATGCAGGCGCATTACGTGCACCAATACGGCATTCCGAAAACCTATACCAAGGCGATCGCCATCGGTGAGGCAGTGATCCGCGCCCGCAAGCAGCAGGAAGATCCGATTGCCGCGGTCTGCGCGCTGGAAGGTGGAAAGCGCATCTTCAACGGCAAGATCACCGATCTGAAACGCCACCTGCGCGGCGGTTTCGCGGTCGGCGATCTCACGCTCTCCGGCTTCGATGATTGCGCCGGCCAGACGGCGGGCGTCGCCATCCAGAACGAATTCCTGCTGTTTTCCCGTGACGGCAAGGTGGAAGTGACGGTTCCCGACCTGATCGTCCTGCTCGATGTCGACACCGGTTATCCGATCACCACCGAAGTCCTGCGTTATGGCCAGCGCGTGGCCGTCATCGCCATCCCCTGCCATGACCTGCTGCGCAGCGCCCGCGCGCTTGAGGTCGTCGGGCCGGCGGCCTTCGGTTACCCGGACATTCCTTTCTCACCGCTGCCCGTTCCGGTCAGCAAGGCTGCCTAACCATAAGCGGGGCCAATGCTCCGCAATAAAGAGGAGAACGATAATGAAAATGCCTGTACTTGCTTCCCGTCTCGCCGCGCTGGTGCTCGGCACGGCAATCGCCCTGCCGCTTGTTTCTTCCGCAGCCCTTGCGGAAGACAAGGTGTCGGTCGCGGTCAACACCATGCAGATATTCAGCTCGCTCGACCCGGCGAAGGTGACTGATTACACCGGCTACATGGCCATCGTGAACATGTATGACGGCCTGACCACGGTGAACGCCAAGGGCGAAATCGTGCCGCATCTGGCGAAATCCTGGGATATTTCGGAAGACGGCCTGACCTACACCTTCCACCTGCGCAACGATGCTAAGTTTCAGGATGGCACGGCGGTGAAGGCTGCCGATCTTGCCTGGTCGATCCAGCGCTTGCTCGGCATCAACAAGGGCCCGTCTAACCTCATCGTCGGCGTGCTCAAGCCCGAAAACGTGACTGCGCCTGACGATGCTACGCTGGTCATGAAGATCGAGCGCCAGTTCTCGCCCTTCATGGCGGCGACGCCGCTGATGATGGCGATGAACAAGACGCTGATCGAAGCCAATGCCAAGCCCGAAGACAAATGGGGCGAGGCCTATGTCGGCGAACATTCCGCCGGCTCCGGCCCCTACAAGCTCGTCAGCTACAACCGTTCCGCCGATATGGTCATCGCCCGCAATGCCGATTATTTCCTCGGCTGGACCAAGGGCAAGCCTATCGATGAAGTGCGCTTCGTGCAGACCAGCGACGACGCCACCGTCAAGGCGCTGGCGGAAAAGGGCGAACTCGGCCTTTCCTCGCATGGGCTTGGCAACGACACCTATGAATCCATCGGCCGCATGAAGGGCTACAAGCTGATCCAGACCCGCACCGCCGGCGGTTTCGTCATCAAGCTCAACACCAAGGCCTATCCGACCGACGACGTCCACGTGCGCCGCGCCATCGCCTATGCGACCGACTACAAGACGATCCAGGAAGTGATCTATCCCGGTTTCGACATGAAGGGACCGCTCTCCGACGCGTTCAAGGATGCGCATAACGGCGACATCCAGCCCGGCGTCTACGATCTGGAGAAAGCCAAGGAAGAGTTGGCGAAGTCGAAATATGCCGGCCAGAAGATCACGCTGGTCAACAGCTATGTCGCTTCGCTGGCCTTCGAGGCGGAAGTAGCGCTGCTTCTGCAATCCAGCCTCGAGCAGATCGGCATCACGCTCGATATCAAGCCGGAGCCGTGGAACCGTATCGTCGAGCTGTCCTCCAAGCCCGAAACCACGCCGGCATCGACGCAGGTGAATATTTCGCCGACCTATCCGTCGCCGGATTCGATGTTCTACAACCAGTATCACTCCAAGGCTTCCGGCACCTGGATGTCAATGGAATGGTTGCAGAATGCGGAAATCGACGGCCTGATCGACAAGGTCCGCGCCATCACCGATGTCAACGAGCAGAACGCCACCTACAAGGAACTGCAGACGAAGATCGCCGATCTGCAGCCTGACGTCTGGGCCGTTGCGCCGAACCGCCGTTACGCGGCGAACAAGTGCCTTCAGGGTTACGAGTTCATTCCCATGCAGAGCTGGGACCTGAACTTCTCCAATTTCCATTGGGACTGCAAGGCGGAGTGATCTCCGCCTCATGAAAACCGGCCCCGCCAAAAATGGCGGGGTTGGCCAGACTTGGAACTTCAAAGGGAAGGAGCATCGCCTGCGGCCGGAAAGGCTGCGGCATGCCCGAGGATGACGCATGATCCAGGAATTTTCCGAAGACGATATCGAACCTCTGGCCACCGGCGCCTGGATTCTTGGAACCGGCGGTGGCGGCAACCCCTACATCTCGACGCTCAATCTGCGCCGTCTTTATGCCGAGGGCAGGCGGGTGAAGGTCATGGATCCCATGGCGCTTGCCGATGACGATATGGTTGCCGTCGTCTCCAAGATGGGTGCGCCGCTTGTCGGTCAGGAGCGGCTGGGGGATCCCGCGCATCTCGCCCGCGCCGTCGAGGTGATGGAGGATTATCTCGGCAAGCCGTTTCGGGCGATCATGAGCGTTGAAATCGGCGGTTCGAACGCGCTGTCGTCTTTCCTCGCCGCCGCCGTACTAGACCGGCCGGTCGTGAATGCCGATGCCATGGGACGCGCCTATCCCGAAGCGCAGATGACATCCTTTGCTATCGGCAATCTGCCGATGTTTCCGCTGTCGCTGGTCGATGTGCGCGACAATGAGGTGATCGTGACGCGGGCTGCCTCCTGGAAGTGGATGGAGCGCATCTCGCGCAAGGTCTGCACCGAAGTCGGTTCCACCGCCGCCACATGCAAGGCCCCCCGCACCGGCAAGGAAGTGAAGGAGTGGGGTATTCATTACACCGTTACCAAGGCGACCGAACTCGGGCGCGCGGTGATGGAAGCCCGTGCACGCCATGACGATCCGGTTCAGGCGGTTCTCGACCACGAGGGCGGCAAGCAGCTGTTCCGCGGCAAGGTGGTGGACGTGGCCCGCGAGACCACCGGTGGTTTCCTGCGCGGCAGCACGACCGTTGAAGGTATCGATGCCGACCGTGGTTCGCGCATGGAGCTGGCATTCCAGAATGAGTGGGCCGTTGCCTTCCGCGATGGCCAGCCAGTCGCCATGACGCCGGACCTGCTCTGCCTTCTCGATACGGTTTCCGGTGGCGCCATCGGTACGGAATCGGTGCGTTACGGTCAACGCGTGACGGTCGTCGCGCTGCCCGCGCCGGAACTCTTGACGACGCCTGCCGGCATCGCCGCCGTCGGCCCGCGCGCCTTCGGTTATGACATTGACTTCAGATCGGTATTCCCATGAAACGCATCGGTATTGACGTTGGCGGCACCAATACGGATGCCGTTCTGATCGATGGCGACACCATCGTCGCTTCCATCAAGGTCCCGACCACGCAGGATGTCCTATCCGGCGTAAAGGCGGCGCTTGCCCATGTGGCGGGCCATGTCGGCGCGGCGGACCGGCCGATTGATGCGGTGATGATCGGCACGACGCATTTCACCAATGCGGTGGTGGAGCGCGCCCGGCTGGAGCGGGTTGCGGCCATCCGCATCGCGCTGCCAACAGGTTCTTCGCTGCCGCCCATGTGCGACTGGCCGAAGGATCTGCGCGATGCCGTCGATCCGCTGATCTTCATGGTGCATGGCGGCCATGAATATGACGGTAGTCCGCTGGTGCCCATGGTTCCCGGTGAAATCCGCGAAGCGGCGATGAAAATTCGCGATGCGGGCATCACCTCCATTGCCATTTCTGCAACTTTCTCGCCGCTGACGACGGAGTGCGAGGTGCGGGCGGCGGAAATCGTCCGTTCGGTGATCCCTGATGCACGCATCACGCTTTCCCATACGCTTGGCCGCATCGGGCTTCTGGAGCGGGAAAATGTCGCTCTCCTGAACGCAGCGCTGCAAACGCTCGGCAAGACCACGGTTCAGGCATTTTCGGATGCGCTGCGCGAAGCGGGCGTGAAGGCGCCGTTTTATCTGACCCAGAATGACGGCACCGTTGCGCTTGCGGATGTGGCCGCCGCCAACCCCGTGCACAGCTTCGCTTCCGGCCCGACGAACTCGATGCGCGGTGCGGCCTTCCTCACCGGTCTTTCCGATGCCATGGTGGTGGATGTCGGCGGCACCACCTCCGATATCGGCTGCCTTGTCGGCGGTTTTCCGCGCGAGGCGAACAATATCGTTCATATCGGTGGGGTGCGCACGCTCTTCCGTATGCCCGACCTCCTGCCGATTGCGCTCGGCGGCGGCACCATCGTCGACCCTGCGACAGGTAAGATCGGTCCGCGCTCGGTCGGTTATCGCATCCTGACGGAAGCCCGGGTTTTCGGCGGCGAGACGCTGACGACATCGGATATCGCCGTTGCCGCAGGCCTGATCGAAATGGGTGATCGCGACCGTGTGAAAGACCTTGATCCATCTTTCGTGCAGGCCACGCTTCAACGCATCCGAGATATGGTGGCCGATAGTTTCGATCAGATGAAGACTTCCGCCGAAGACGTGCCGTTGGTTGCTGTCGGCGGCGGAGCGTTCCTGATCCCCGAGACGGTTCCGGGTGCGTCGGAAGTGCTGCGCGTGGAAAATGCCGGCGTTGCCAATGCGCTGGGCGCGGCGATGGCGCAGGTTTCCGGCGAAGTCGATCAGGTCTTTTCCGGCCTGAGCCGCGATGAAGCCCTTGCGAAAGCCGAGACCGAGGCGCAGAACGCCGCGGTCGCATCCGGTGCGGAGCGGGCGAGCCTCAAGACGCTTGAGGTAGAGGATATCCCAATCGCCTATCTGCCTGGCGGCGCTCGCAGGGTGCGCGTGCGGGTCATCGGCGATATCGCCTTTCATTGATGGTAAGAGGCCCTGCCAGCGCGGGGCGACGAGGGAGTGAGCACATGACGAAGATCGCACTGGCCATTCACGGCGGTTGCGGCGTGATGCCGGAAGACAGCATGACGGCCGGGGAGTGGGCTGCTGCGCGCAACGATCTGGCAGCGGCGCTGCGCGCCGGTTATGGCGTGCTGAAGGCTGGCGGAACGGCGCTCGAAGCGGTTGAGGCGGCGGTCGTTGTCATGGAGGACAGCCCGCACTTCAACGCCGGCCACGGGGCGGCGCTCAACGAAAACGGCATTCACGAACTCGATGCCTCGATCATGGATGGTGAAACGCTGGCGGCAGGTGCGATCAGCGCCTCCCGTGCCATCCGCAACCCGGTGAAGGCGGCCCGTGCGCTGATGGCGGATGAGCGTGCCGTCTATCTGACGGGAGAGGCGGCCGACCGCTTCGCGAAGGAAAAGGGGCTCGCCACCGAGCCTCAATCCTATTTCACCACGCAAAAGCGTCTTGAAGCGCTGGCGGCGATGAAGCGCCATGCCTCCGCCGGTACGGAAGCAACGGAAAACGAAAAGCACGGAACTGTCGGCGCGGTTGCGCTCGATGCGGCGGGGCATCTCGCGGCGGCCACTTCGACCGGCGGTTACACCAACAAGCCGGATGGCCGGGTGGGCGATAGCCCGGTGATCGGGGCTGGCACCTATGCGCGGGATGGGGCCTGCGCCGTTTCCGGCACCGGCAAGGGCGAGTTTTTCATCCGTTATGTCGTCGGCCACGAGATCGCGTCCCGCGTTGCCTATCTCGGGCAGGATCTGGAGACCGCCGCCGGCGATCTCGTCCACAAGGATCTGGCGCCCTACGATATCGGCGCGGGCCTCGTCGCAATCGATGCCGAAGGCGGCATATCCGCGCCCTATAATACATCAGGCATGTTTCGCGGCTGGGTGACGCCCTCGGGAGAGGCGCGTGTGGCCACCCATGACACGATCCATGAGGTGGAATTGTAACCGGCGACCGTGCCGGCTAGGTGGCGGCGCTAAAAAAACCGGTGACATCAAGGTCTATCGGCGGCAAAACGTCTGAACCGAAACCGGCTCGTCTCTTCACCCATGGTGCTGGCCTCATGAACATCAAGCAGCTCGAAGTCCTGCGCACGCTTCTTTCCACCGGCTCCACCATCGCCACCGCCAAGGCCATGGGTCTCAGCCAGTCCGGCATCAGCCGGCTTCTGGCGCAGCTCGAGGCGGATTTGTCGCTGACGCTGTTTGCCCGCGACAAGGGGCGATTGATCCCGACACCGGAGGCGGTGCTTCTTGCCCGGGATGCGGAAAACGTGCTGCTTGCGGTCGATCGCATGTCCGGCCACGCCGAGGATTTGCGCAACGGCGCGGCCGGTCCGGAAATCGTCCGCATCGGCCTGCCGAGCAGCATGTGGGAAAATTTCGCGCCCGCCATGCTGATCGACTATGTCCGGGATTTTCCCGGCGTTCGCATCGAGACTTTTTTCGAAACGACGACCGCCATCAACAAGCTCGTCGGCGAGCGGGTGATCGATCTCGGTTTCCTGCGGATGGAAGGAGAGATCGGGCCGGGCATCGATGTGGAGCGTGTTGCGACCGGCAAGAGCGTCTGTGTGGTGCGGGAGGATCATCCCTTGGCCGAGCTCGATGAAATCACCGTCAAGGATCTGCGCAATGTTCCGCTCATCCTGATCGGCCGGCAGCGGCCGAACCGCATGGCGCTCGATCAGGTTTTCAAGAAGGCCGGCGTCAAGCCGATGGTGAAGATTGAGACCCACACCAACAGTTCTGCCTGCGCCTATGTCGCGCATGGGTTGGGAGTGACGATCATCAGCAGTTTTTATGCGAATCTTTACCGGCACCTTCCGGTCGTCGCCCGGCCATTCGTTCCGCAGGCGACGCAGGAATTCGGCCTAGCCCGTGCTTCCGGCGCACCGCTGTCCATCGCTGCGCAGGCGCTGAGCGATGCCTTGAAGCGGGAAATCCAGCTTTCGCAAAAAATCGACTGAAAACGGGATTTTGGGCTGAAAATCTCATTGTCCTCATCAGGATGAAACGCGCCGTCATTCTGCATAGATATATGACGTTTATGCATAATATTGCGCCTTATTTATCAATCCGTCATAGTCACCAGCAACGAAACCGATAGAGGCGGGATACCATTCCCCGCCATCAATCGTGGGGAACCGATGATAAGATTCATACTGAGCCGTCTTTTGATGGCGCTGCCGACGATCGCATTCGTGTCGATCACGGTTTTTGCGCTCATCCGTTTCATTCCGGGCGATCCGGCTGCCCTGATGCTGGGCGACATGGCGCAACCGGAGCAGATCGAAGCCATGAGGACCGAACTCGGCCTCGACAAATCCATGCCGCAACAGTTCCTCATCTGGGCCGGCAATGTGGTGCAGGGTGATTTCGGCCGGTCCATCGTCAATGACGAAGCGGTGCTGCCGCTGGTGGTCTCGCGCTTTCTCGTCAGCGCCGAGATCGTTGTGGTCGCCGTGCTGCTCGCCAGCCTGATTGCGGTTCCGGCAGGCGTGATCGCGGCCTGGAAACAGAACAGCCTCACCGATCTGGCGCTGGTGGGAACGGCGACGCTGCTTCTGTCTATTCCGACATTTTGGCTGGGTCTTCTGCTTCTTCTGTTGTTCGGCCTCAAGCTCGGCTGGCTGCCGGTGCTCGGATATGTGTCGATCAGCGACAATCTCGTCGGCGGCATGCTTTATCTTGTCCTGCCTGTCATGACGCTGGTGATCCATGAAATGGGTGTCCTGATCCGCATGGCGCGCGCCTCGACGCTGGAAGTGCTGCGGCTGGATTACATCACCCACGCCCGTGCCAAGGGCCTTTCGGAAAGCGCCGTGCTTTGGCGGCACGCCTTCAAGAACGCCTTCGGCCCGACATGGACGATGATAGGCCTCATCCTCGGCAATCTCCTCGGCGGTATCGCCGTTATCGAGACGGTATTCACCATTCCCGGCCTCGGACGGCTGATGGTCGACAGTATTTTCGCCCGCGATTACCCCGTCATTCAGGGCTGCCTGCTGTTCGTTTCTCTGTCCTATGTACTGGTCAACCTCTTCGTCGACCTTCTTTATCCCCTCTTCGATCCGCGTGTGGTTGCCGAATGAAAAAGTTCACACTTAACGGGCTTATCGGCGGCTTTCTCATCGCCCTCCTGCTCATCACCGCCGTGACCGGCCTGTTCTGGACCCCCTATGACCCGATGAAGCTCGGCTTTGCCTCGCGTCTGGCCGGCCCAAGCGCCAGCCATCTTCTCGGCACCGACGAATTCGGACGCGATGTTTTGAGCCGTCTGATGGTCGGTGCCCGCGCCAGCGTCTGGATCGGCTTCCTGACGGTCAGCTTCGCGACGATCTGCGGCACGCTGATCGGTCTTGTCAGCGGTTATGCGCGCGGCTGGGTGGATGGCGTCATCATGGCCATCAACAATGCGCTCTTGGCCTTTCCGGGCATTCTGCTCGCACTCGGCCTGCTCGCGGTTTTCGGCGCGAATCAGTATGGCATCATCTTCGCGCTCGGCATCGCCTATACGCCATCCATGGCCCGTGTGGTGCGCGGTGCCGTGCTTTCCCTGCGTGAGCGCGAATTCATCGAGGCGTCGCTGGTGATGGGCAATGGTGAGATCTACACCATGTTCCGCCACATCCTGCCCAATTGCATCGCGCCGATCACGGTTCTTGCCACCTCCATGTTCGGCTGGGCGATCCTCTCGGAAAGCGCGCTTTCCTTCCTCGGCCTCGGCGTGCCGCCGCCGGCGCCCACCTGGGGCAACATGCTGGCCGCCGGCCGTCCCTTTATCCAGCAGGCCGTGTGGCTCGGGCTTTTCCCCGGTCTGTGCATCGCGCTGACGCTGCTTGGCATCAATCTTCTGGGCGATGCCCTTCGCGACAGGCTTGACCCGCGCATGAGAGGTCTCAAATGACGGACAATACACTTCTCACCGTTCGCGGCCTTTCGCTCGAAGTCGCCAGAACCGGCCACCGGGTGGTCAAGGATGTCTCCTTCGATATTGCCGCGGGCGAAATCTTCGGCATCGTTGGCGAAAGCGGCTCGGGCAAGACGCTCGCAACCCGCGCGCTCATCTCGCTTCTGCCACCGGCCATCGCCGTCACCGGCGGGTCTATCATCTACAAGGGGCAGGATGTCATGTCCCTGCCGGTGAAGGAGCTTCGGCGTCTGCGCGGCGCGGAGATCGGCGTCGTGTTTCAGGAGCCGATGACCTCGCTCAACCCATCGATGACGATAGGCCGGCAGCTGGAAGAGGGGCTGATCCTTCATACGAAGCTGTCGCCTGAAGAGCGCCGCGAGAAAATTCTCGATATGCTGCGGCGGGTGGGCATCCGCGATCCCGAAGGCGCGTTGACGGCCTATCCGCATGAGTTTTCCGGCGGCATGCGCCAGCGCATCATGCTGGCCTCGGTCATGCTGTTGAAACCCGCTTTGCTGATTGCCGATGAGCCGACGACGGCGCTGGACGCGGTCATCCAGCGCGATGTCATGGAACTGATGGTGGAACTGACGCGAGCGGAAGGCACTGCCGTTCTTCTCATCAGCCACGATCTGCCGATGGTGGCGCGTTATACCAGCCGTATCGTGGTGATGGAAAAAGGCGCAATTGTCGAACAGGGCCGCACCGAGGACCTGCTGGATGCGCCGCAGCACCCCTATACGAAGAAACTTCTTTCCTCCCTGCCATTCCGCGGCGAGCCACGCAGCATCGATACATCCAAGGCGCCGATGGTTTCGGCCCGCGATATCGTCGTCGATTATGCCGGCCGCAAATCCCTGCTGAAGAAGGCCAAACCGAAACGGGCGCTGCATGGCGTCAGCATCGATATTCATGAGGGCGAGGTCGTGGCGCTTGTCGGCGGTTCCGGTTCCGGCAAGACGACGCTTGGCCGCACCATCGCCGGGCTCGTGCAGGAGAGCGAGGGGCATATCCGCTTTCAGGGCCGCGAGCGCAACGAGGACTGGAAGGATTATCGCCTGAATTGCCAGATGGTGTTTCAGGATCCCTATTCCTCGCTCGATCCGCGCATGACCATTCAGGCGCTGGTGGAGGAGGCGCTGCGCCTCGTGCCTGACCTCGAGCAGGCCGGCAAGCGCAAGCGGGCGCTGGAAACGCTGGAGGAAGTGGGGCTCGGCGCCGACTTTGCCGCCCGCTACCCGCACGAGCTTTCCGGCGGCCAGCGCCAGCGCGTGGCGATTGCCCGCGCCATTGCCCGCCGCCCGCGGTTCCTGATCGCCGACGAGCCGGTCTCGGCACTTGACGTGACGGTTCGGGCGCAGGTGCTCGATCTCTTTTCCGATCTGCAGAAACGTTACGGTTTCTCCTGCCTGTTCATCAGCCACGATCTCGGTGTGGTGGAGCAGGTGGCCGATCGTGTCGTCGTCATGCAGGACGGTCGCATCATCGAAGAGGGTGACCGCGACACGATTTTCGACAGTCCGAGAGAGGCCTATACGCGCCGGCTGCTCTCGGCCATTCCCGCCCTCGACCAGAATGAAAAGGGCGGCGTGACACTCAAATGGCGTCTCGAAGATGAAGTTTAACAGGAAGATGACTATGACCGTGGCTGCCCAACTGAATGCGATCTGTGATGCACAGCCTTTCGTGACGCGCTTCATGGTGCGCAATCTCCTGACCGGCGAAGAGATCGGGCGCGGAGAAAACGAGGAGACGCCATCGGGCAGCACCCGCAAGACGTCGATCATGATGGCCGTGCTCAAGGCCGCCAGCGAAGGGCGGATCGATCTCGACCAGCCCGTCACCTATGAAAAGCGGCTGGCGGAAGAGGTTGCGAGCGGCATGTTCCGTTATATGACGCCGGGCATCGTCATTTCGCTGCGCGATGCCGTCGCCGGCATGATGGTGCTGAGCGACAATGTCTGCACCAAGATGGTGCTGGAACGGCTGACGCTGGAAGAGGTCGACGGCTATTGCAAGTCGCTCGGCATGGCCAATACCCACCACCGTTTCCTCATCCCGCCGCTGGCGCTGGCCGCGGACCATCCGTTGAAGACAGTTACGACCACCTCGGCGGCGGATCAGGTGCTGCTGCTGCAGACTATTCTCGATGCGCAGTCCTCGCCGGAGGCGCAGGCAAGGCTCGGTTGCAGCCCGCAATTGTGCGAGTGGGCGATGCAGACGCTGAAGAACCAGATTTTGCGTTATGGAATCCGCTCCCGCCTGCCTTTCGAGGCCGTGGTGGCCAGCAAGAGTGGTCGCGGCAAGCGCGGGCGCATGGATGCCGGCATCGTCTACAGAAACGGCGCGCCGTCCTTCATCATCACCACCTATACCGATGAGGTGCCG
The DNA here is from genome assembly GCF_006970545.1 of Agrobacterium sp. T29. NCBI lineage: Bacteria > Pseudomonadati > Pseudomonadota > Alphaproteobacteria > Hyphomicrobiales > Rhizobiaceae > Agrobacterium > Agrobacterium sp. T29. Next base: position 390,798 of record NZ_CP040641.1, on the reverse strand, counting down.
CAAACCATGCCTGATGGCACGCCGGGATACACCATCGCGCTCGAGACAATCGGCCGGCTGGCACAGGCCTGCTGGGACGGGTTTTAATCAATCAATATCAACGACAACAAAGAGGGTAGAACAGTGAAAAAACTTCTTCTCGCAGGCGTTGCCCTGCTGGTAACGGCCAATATTGCGGCGGCCCGCGACATCACCATCGCGCAAAGCTCGGATCTGCGCAGCAACAATCCTGGCGTGAACCGCGACGGCAATACGGACGGGGTTATCCTGCACATCGTGGAAGGCCTTGTCGGTTATAACAATGCCGGAGAGGTGAAGCCGCTTCTGGCCGAAAGCGTCGAGGTTGCGGCTGACGGCCTGACCTATACGTTCAAGCTGCGCAAGGACGTGAAATTCCACAATGGCAAGCCGCTCACCGCAGAGGATGTCGTCTGGAACTGGACGCGCTACCTGAAGCCGGAAACGAAGTGGGCGTGCCTCAACGATTTCGCCGAGGGCGGAGCAGCTCACGTCACGGGCGTCAAGGCCACGGATGCCTCCACGGTCGAGATCACCCTCGAAAAACCCTCCGCCGTTTTCCTCGGCCTGATGTCGCGGCCGGAATGCGGTTATACCGGCATGATCTCACCTGAATCGGTTGCTGCCGATGGCAGCTTCGCCAAGCCCGTCGGCACCGGGCCGTTCCAGTGGGACGAGTGGAAGAAAGGCGAATATATCCGCCTCGCCAAATTTGCCGATTATGTTTCGCCGGCAAATGACGGCAAGCCGGACGGCATGGTCGGCTCCAAGCGGCCGCTCGCCGACGGTATCAAGTTCATGGTTATTCCCGATGCTTCGACCGTGAAGGCCGGGCTTGAATCCGGTGTGCTCGATACGGCCGAGATTTCGCCCGATCTCATTCCGGAATTCAAGACCAATGAGAAGATGCAGCTCATTGTCGCCCGCAACAACGGCAAGAACCTGTTCTACATCCAGACCCGCGACAAGGTGCTGAGCAGTCCCGGCGTGCGCCGCGCCATGGCGATGGCTCTCGATCTCGATGAGCTGGTCGCTGCCGCATCGAACGGTACGGGTGAAGCCAACGGCTCGATGGTCTCGCAGGACTCGGTTTATTATGACGAGGCCCAGAAAAAGCGCCCGGCCTATGACGTCGAGGCCGCGAAGAAGGAGCTGGAGGCCGCCGGTTACAAGGGCGAGCCGATCTCCATCATCGCCAACAAGCGCGGCAACGTGCCGAGCTTCCCGGCCGCCGTCATGGCGCAGGCCATGATGCAGCAGGCGGGTCTCAACGTGCAGATCGAGGTGCTGGACTATGCCACGCAGGTGGATCGCCGCCGTTCCGGCAATTATCAGGTGATCTCACAGTCGGTCGCCCCGCGTCTCGACCCGGCCCTGATGTATGCCTTCTATGTCGGCAACAAGGACAAGAATGCCTCGCTGATGTGGGATGATCCGAAGGCGATTGAGCTGATGAAGGCCGCCTATGTCGAGGCCGACCAGGTAAAGCGCCAGAAGATTTTCGATGAGTTCCATGAGCTGATGCTGAAAGAAATGCCGGGCATCTTCCTTTACGACATGGTCGATGTCTGGGGCGCGACGAAAAAGCTGAAGGGCCAGCCGGTCTGGCAGTCGAACGCCCGTCTCTGGGAAGTCTCGGTCGACAACTGATCCACTATGCCCGCGCCGGAGGCGGACCCCGGCGCGGGCTTTCCATCATAGAGCGTAAGGATTTGGCGGTGCCTCCGCCGAAGCGCTTGCGCGTGCCCGAAAAGGGCGGAAATGCGAGGACAAGCCATGAACCGTGACGCCGTGATGTCGATTGCCGCCGAAGTCGAGACGATGAAGCCCGATTTCACCACCTTGAGCGACAGCATCTGGGATTTTGCCGAACTCAAATTCGAGGAGCAGCAATCCGCTGGCGTTCTGGCCGCCGCGCTTGAGGAAAACGGCTTTGCGGTTCGCCGCGGCGTGGCAGGCATGGAAACGGCGTTCATCGGCGAATTCGGCAGCGGCAAGCCGGTCATTGCCTTCCTCGGCGAATTCGATGCGCTGGCCGGCATGAGCCAGGTGGCCGATGTGGCGCAGGTGCAGCCGCGCGAACCCGGCGCCACCGGCCATGGCTGCGGCCACAACCTGCTTGGCGTCGGCTCGCTGATGGGGGCTATCGCGCTCGCCAGGCATCTGAAAGCCAATAATCTGCCCGGCACGGTGCGTTATTACGGTTGCCCCGGCGAGGAGGGCGGTTCCGGCAAGACCTTCATGGTGCGCGCCGGCCTGTTCGACGATGTCGATGCGGCGCTGACGTGGCATCCCGCGCCCTTCAACGGCGTGCGCTCCACCAATAATCTGGCCGCGCTGGAATATTTTTACCGTTTCAAGGGTGTTGCTGCTCATGCCTCCAACGCTGCCCATCTGGGCCGCTCGGCGCTCGATGCCGTCGAACTGATGAATGTCGGCGTCAATTTCCTGCGCGAACACATGCCGCAGGATTGCCGGGTGCATTATGCAATCACCGATACCGGCGGCAAGGCGGCGAATGTGGTGCAGGCCAATGCCGAAGTGCTCTATCTGATCCGCGCCCCGGAAATGCGCCAGGCACTCGATCTTGCCGCGCGGGTGGACAAGGTCGCGCGTGGTGCTGCCATGATGACCGAAACAGAGGTGGAAATCGTCTTCGATACCGCCTCCACCAATCTCCTGCCCAACATCACGCTGGAAGCGGCGATGCATGAAAACATGGTGGCGCTAGGCCCCATCGCCTTCGACGAGGCGGATATCGCTTTTGCCAAACGCATTCAGGACACTTTCACCGACGAGGCGATCAAAAGCAGCATCAGGCTCTATCAGATCAAGGGCGATGTCTTTTCCAACCGGAAGATTGACGGGTCGACACCCCTGCATCTCGGCCTGCGCGATTTCGAGGGTCAGTCGCATTTTCGGGCGGGTTCCACCGATGTCGGTGATGTCAGCTGGGTGACGCCAACCGCACAGTGCTGGACGCCCGCCTGGGCGATCGGCACCAATCCGCATACCTGGCAGGTGGTGGCGCAGGGCAAAAGCCCCGCCGCCCACAAGGCCATGGCCCATGCGGCCAAAGCACTCGCGTCGACCGGCTTTGCGCTCATGACCTCGCCTGAACTGCTCGCCAGTGCCAAAAGGGAATGGCAGGAAAAGACCGAGGGCAGCAAATATGTCTGCCCGATTCCCGCCGATGTCATGCCCGGTTCCCATCGATAGAACGTGCTGCACCAACACGCCCATTCTGCTGAACCCGTTCCCTTATCGCGTATTTTCGCCGGTGGAATGGTGCCTCACATGGGCGCGGCAAGCGAAAAGATGTGACCCGCCGGTGGCCTTGCCAATGGCGGGGTCTGCGGGTCCGGCATTGAAAACGGACCTTCCGCCATATTCCTCGTGATCCTCGGTTTCGGCCCGAGGATCCACGATTTCAACGGCTTATCGATCCTCGCCTGAGGAGTGGGGGTAACGTTGAAAAAGCTTCGGCGCGGTTCCCGGCAGTCCGCCCCGGAACTCCTTCCTCCTGAAATCCTCCTTAATCACCGCCTTGTGTGCCGCTTCGCCGCCTTGCCGTGAAGAAAGCATTGACGTTCGGGCCAAAAATGGAATAAATATATCGAACAGACAGAAAATCGGTTTCATTATTCCGTTTTCTGTTTGTGAGGAGGTAGCGGCGGGCTCTCGGGTTCGCCTCCGGCTGGGAGAGGTGGCGCCGGACACCGAGGAGGAGAAAACAATGAAGAAATTTATCATCGGCGCAGCCATGTCTGTGCTTCTGGGCACGGCGGCGCATGCGGAGACTGTCGGCGTCTCGATGGCGCTGTTCGACGACAACTTCCTGACCGTGCTGCGCAACGGCATGCAGGATTATTCCAAGGAACTGAAGGGCGTGACCCTGCAGGTCGAGGACGCCCAGAACGACGTTGCCAAGCAGCAGAGCCAGATCCAGAATTTCATCGCGTCCAAGGTCGACGCGATCATCGTTAACCCGGTTGATACGGATGCGACGGCGGCCATGTCGAAGCTCGCTGCAGACGCCAAGATTCCGCTGGTTTACGTCAACCGCCAGCCGGTGAACGTCGATAGCCTGCCGGACGGCCAGGCATTCGTCGCCTCCGATGAGACGGTTGCCGGCACGCTTGAAGCGAAAGAAGTTTGCCGCCTTCTCGGTGGCAAGGGCAATGCGGTCATCATGATGGGTGAGCTTTCCAACCAGGCGGCACGCATGCGCACGCAGTCTGCCAAGGACGTTCTGAAGACCGACGAATGCAAGGGCATTTCGGTTGTTGAAGAGCAGACCGCGAACTGGCAGCGCACGCAGGGTTCCGACCTCGTGACCAACTGGCTCTCCAGCGGTATCGAATTCAATGCCGTCATCGCCAACAACGATGAAATGGCGATTGGCGCGATCCAGGCCCTGAAGGCCGCAGGCAAGGACATGAAGAGCTATGTCGTCGCCGGCGTTGACGCCACGCAGGACGCCCTTGCCGCGATGCAGGCGGGCGATCTGGATGTGACGGTGTTCCAGGATGCGGCAGGGCAGGGCAAGGGCGCTCTCGATGCTGCGCTGAAGCTCGTCAAGGGCGACAAGGTGGAGAAGAAGGTCTACATTCCTTTCCAGCTCGTCACGCCTGAAAACGTCAAGGACTACGTGGCCAAGAACTAACGGCCGTCTTCCGGCATCTGCGCCCGTTCAGATCGATATTGGAGGCAGATGCCGGTTTCCGACGGCGCCGAAGACAAGCTTCGGTGCGCGAGCGGATTACGATTGAATTTCAGTGAATTCAAAGTGTTGCAGCGCCTTTCATGTCGTGATCGACATGGCGCTGCAAGCCTCCCCGGAGGCAAGGTGCGCCGTCTGGCAAAGCCTGTTTCCGGTCATTTTTGTCTATTGTGGAGGATGAGATGGTCGTCAGTCCATCGACAATGGCCGCCGTGCGCGCCAGCGGAGCCGTGCCGAATGCGGAGTATCTTCTCGCTGCGGAAGGCATACGCAAGGAATTTCCCGGCGTCGTGGCGCTTGATGATGTGCAGTTCAAGCTGAAGCGCGGCACCGTGCATGCGCTGATGGGCGAGAATGGCGCCGGAAAATCGACGCTGATGAAGATCCTGGCCGGCATTTACCAGCCGGACAGTGGAGAAATTCGCCTGAAAGGCGCCGACATACGTCTCGATTCCCCGCTCGATGCGCTGGAAAACGGCATTGCCATGATCCATCAGGAACTGAACCTGATGGCCTATATGACGGTGGCGGAAAACATCTGGATACGACGCGAGCCGAAGAACCGGCTGGGCCTCATCGACCATGGCGAAATGTATCGCCGCACCGAAACGCTGCTGGAAAGGCTCGGCATCGATCTCGACCCGGAAACCCGCGTCGGCGAGCTTTCGGTGGCAAGTCGCCAGATGGTCGAGATCGCCAAGGCGGTTTCCTATGATTCCGACGTTCTCATCATGGACGAGCCGACATCTGCGCTGACGGAGCGCGAGGTGGAGCATCTCTTCCGCATCATCCGCGATCTCCGGGAACGCGGTATCGGTATCGTCTACATCACCCACAAGATGAACGAGCTGTTCGAGATCGCCGATGAATTTTCGGTTTTCCGCGACGGCAAATATATCGGCACCCACGCCTCGACCGATGTAACGCGTGACGACATCATCCGCATGATGGTGGGTCGTGAAATCACCCAGATGTTCCCGAAGGAAGAGGTTCCGATCGGCGACGTGGTGCTTTCGGTCAAGAATCTCACGCTCGACGGCGTTTTCCATGACATTTCCTTCGATGTGCGCGCCGGTGAAATTCTCGGCGTTGCCGGCCTTGTCGGATCGGGCCGCTCCAATGTGGCGGAAACGGTGTTCGGTGTAACGCCCGCATCCTCGGGCACGATTGCAATCGACGGCAAGCCGGTTTCGATCGACAGCCCGACGACGGCTATCAGTCACCGCATGGCGTTCCTGACGGAGGATCGCAAGGATACGGGATGCCTGCTGATCCTGAATATTCTGGAGAACATGCAGATCGCCGTCCTGCAGGACAAATATGTAGCCAATGGCTTCGTGCAGGAAAATGCGCTGTCGGATGCCTGCGAGGAGATGTGCCGCAAGCTCCGGGTCAAGACGCCGCATCTTTACGAGCGCATCGAGAACCTGTCTGGCGGCAACCAGCAAAAGGTGCTGATCGGCCGCTGGATGCTGACCAAGCCGCGTATTCTCATTCTGGATGAGCCGACGCGCGGCATCGATGTCGGGGCCAAGGCGGAAATTCACAAGCTGGTTTGCGAGATGGCGCGCCAGGGCGTCGCCGTCATCATGATTTCCTCCGAAATGCCGGAGGTTCTGGGTATGAGCGACCGTGTCATGGTCATGCATGAAGGTCGGGTGACGGGCTTCCTCGATAGAAGTGAAGCCACGCAGGTTAAAGTGATGGATCTCGCATCGCGGTGAGGCGCGCCGGGATTTCTCGAGGAGGAATGATTATGAATACGAACGCCGCCGCCAACACAGAGTTGGACGCAAAATCTGGACGCAAGCCGCACCGGCGCATCCCGCCGGAGGCCAATATCTTTTTCGTGCTGATCGGCATCGCGCTGGTTTATGAAATTCTCGGCTGGATTTTCATCGGCCAGAGCTTCCTGATGAACCAGCAGCGCCTGACGATCATGATCCTGCAGGTCTCGGTGATCGGCATCATCGCGGTCGGTGTCACGCAGGTCATCATCACCGGCGGTATCGATCTCTCTTCCGGTTCCGTCGTCGGCCTGACGGCGATGCTGTCCGCCAGCGTTGCGCAATCGTCCACATGGCCGCGGGCGCTTTATCCGGGGTTGACCGATCTGCCCTTCTTCATCCCGCTGGCCGTCGGCATATTGGCTGGCGCCCTTGCGGGCTTCATCAACGGGCAACTCATCGCCCGCACCAAAATTCCGCCCTTCATCGCAACGCTTGGCATGATGGTGACGGCGCGTGGTCTTTCCAAGTGGTATACGAAGGGTCAGCCGATCTCCGGTCTGACGGACGGTTTCAACTTCATCGGCACGGGCATCTGGCCGGTCGTGGTGTTCCTCGTCGTCGCCGTCATCTTCCACGTGGCGCTGCGTTACACCCGCTATGGCAAGTTTACCTATGCCATCGGCGCCAACCAGCAGGCGGCACGCGTATCCGGTATTAATATCGAGGCGCATCTGATCAAGGTCTATGCCATTGCTGGCCTGCTCGCCGGTCTCGCCGGTGTTGTCACCGCCGCCCGCGCACAGACGGCGCAGGCCGGCATGGGCGTGATGTATGAACTCGACGCCATCGCCGCAGCCGTCATCGGCGGCACATCGCTCGCCGGCGGTGCCGGCCGTATCACCGGAACGGTGATCGGCACCATCATCCTCGGTGTCATGACGTCGGGCTTCACCTTCCTCCGGGTGGACGCCTATTACCAGGAAATCGTCAAGGGCCTGATCATCGTGGCCGCGGTCGTTGCCGACGTCTACCGACAGAAGAAACGCGCAAAGCGCTAAATCCTCCTCCCAGACTTGGGGCAGGCCTTCAGGCTTGCCCCTTTTTTATGTTCCTGTGAGCCGAGGGGGATCGGCTAAGGTTCATGCCTTGCTGTTCCGATAGTCGTGGACGGCCTTGCCGAAGGCCTCGAACAAAGCGCGCGACGGGGCGTCGGTCTCAGCCCAATATTCCGGATGCCATTGCACGCCGACGGCAAATCCCTTGGCGTCGATGACCGAAACGGCCTCGATGGTGCCGTCCGCCGCTGTCGCCTCCACCTGCAGGCGTGGCGCGGTCTCGGCGATCGCCTGTCGGTGCAGCGAATTGATCTGGATTTCGCCCGACATGCCGAGATGCTGCGCGATGCAGGAGCCTTCGCGCACATGCACAGGCTGGCGAATGGCGAAGGCCACGTCGCGGTCGTCATGTTCCGGCTTGCGATGGTCCCATATGCCGGGCTGTTCCTGAATTTCGGAAGCAAGCGTACCGCCCAGTGCGACGTTCAGCTCCTGAATGCCGCGGCAGATGGCCAGCATCGGGATGCCACGTTCGATGGCGCGGCGGATGAGCGGCAGGCTGGTGGCGTCGCGGGCCTGATCGAACGGGCCGTCACTTTCCTGCGCTTCTTTTCCGTAAAGGGCAGGATGCACATTGGTGGCGGAACCGGACACGAGCAGGCCATCCACCCGGTCGAGAATGGCGTCTACCTCGTTTCCGTCCTCGAAGGCCGGAACGATGAAAGACATGACACCAGCCACTTTCAGCGCGGCGGAAACATACTGGTTCTGCGCGGCGTGCCAGTCGGCTCCGGTGAAATGCCGGATGTCGGCGGGAACGGCGATAATGGGTTTTGGCATGGTGGCTCCGGGACGAATCTTCGAAATTTGTGCGACTGCCGGCTGGCCAAGTCAAGCACGCGTTTTGCGTTATGACGATCCTTTATGCGCCTAAAGTATAAGGCGATGCCGGGATATTTCAGTTGAAAATAAAGTACGAAGCAGAGTTTCCGAAAATTCCCGGAAAGGCCGGTTTTTCCGCGATTAATTCTTGGTGCGGGTGCTTGTCAGCCGGGCCGTAACCGTGCTTACTTTGCTGCGATGCCTGAACAGCAACGAGGGGAATTCAAAGCTGCGGGCAGCGTTCATATCTGGGAGGATATAGATGGATCGCCGTTCCTTTATGAAAAAAGGTGCGCTTGCGGGAGCTGCCACGGCAGCGCTGGCCGCGCCCGCCATTGCACAGCAGAATACCAAGATCAACTGGCGCCTGACGTCGTCGTTTCCGAAATCGCTCGACACGATCTATGGCGGCGCGGAAGATATTGCCAAGCATGTCGCCGCCGCAACCGACGGCAATTTCACCATCCAGCCCTTTGCCGCCGGTGAAATCGTGCCCGGCCTGCAGGCGGCCGATGCCGTATCGTCCGGCACGGTGGAAATGTGCCACACCTGCTCCTATTATTACGTCGGCAAGGATCCGACCTTCGCCATCGGCACGGCCATCCCTTTCGGCCTCAATGCCCGCCTTACGAACTCATGGTTCTATGAAGGCAACGGCAACAAGCTGCTCAACGAGTTTTACGCCAAGCACAATCTCTACGGCATGATTTCGGGCAATACCGGTGCGCAGATGGGCGGCTGGTTCCGCAAGGAAATCAACACCGTCGACGATTTCAAGGGCGTGAAGATGCGCATCGCCGGTCTTGCCGGCAAGGTGGTGGAAAAGCTCGGCGTGGTGCCGCAGCAGATCGCCGGCGGCGATATCTATCCGGCGCTGGAAAAAGGCACCATCGACGCGGCGGAATGGGTCGGCCCTTATGACGACCACAAGCTCGGTTTCCAGAAGGTGGCGAAATATTACTATTATCCCGCTTTCTGGGAAGGTGGCCCGGTCATCCACTCCTTCGTCAATCTGGAGAAGTGGAACAGCCTGCCGAAAAACTACCAGACGGCACTGCAGGACGCCTGCGCCTTCGCCAACACCAGCATGATGGCGAAATACGACGCGAAAAACCCGATCGCCATCAAGCAGCTCGTCTCTGAAGGTGCGGTGCTCAGGCCGTTCAGCCAGGAAATCCTCGAGGCCTGCTACAAGGCCGCGCTGGAAGTCTATGCCAATATTTCGGCCTCCAATCCGGACTTCAAGAAGATCTACGAAGATCAGGTCGCCTTCAAGCGCGAAGGTTATCTGTGGATGCAGCTTGCGGAATACACATTCGATACTTTCATGATGATCCAGCAGCGTAACGGCAAGCTCTGATTATTCGGTGACGGCGGACCGAGCAAAGGCCCTGGTGATTTCGGTCTCCGGGGTTTTTGTTGTGCGTGCATGCCTTCACGCATCCGACAACAAAGGATGATTTACGATCAATTCCGTTGTGGGCAAAAGCAGCAGGCTCCGGGGCCAGCCGGAGTGTCGGCGGGGATTGGCCACGCCGACCTCGGCAAAGGCCTTGCTCTCAACTGTGGAGGTGATGCGATGTGGAAAACGCTGAGCATTGCATTCGTCATTAGGAAAAACCGGACAGGCTGGTCAGTGACTGTCCGGTTCCATTTCTAAAGAGAATAAACGGAAGGCAGGGGCGCAACCCTGTCTTCCACTCCGCAATCATAAGCGTTTCGCCCAGTCCTTACAAGACGCCGATCAGGGTCCGATCTTCGGGGGCTCGCCAAGATTCGGCATACCCGGCAATCCACCCGGCTGGCCGAAATTGGGCATGGTGTTGCCACCCTGATTGCCGAAGGCGGGCACTTCGATCTTGATGGAGTTCAGATCGACCTCGGGCGCCTTGTCCAACCAGTAGGTGACGGATTCCGGCCAGAAGATCACGATGGCGACGAGGATGAGCTGCATGCCGAGCCATGGGATGGCGCCCATGTAGATATCCGATGTCTTGACCGTGCGCGGCGCGATGGAGCGCAGGTAGAACAGCGCAAATCCGAAGGGCGGATGCATGAAGCTCGTCTGCATGTTGATGCAGATCAGAACGCCGAACCAGATGAGGTCGATGCCGAGCGACTGGGCGATCGGCGCCAGCATCGGAATGACGATGAAGGCGATTTCGAAGAAATCGAGGAAGAAGGCGAGGAAGAAGATGAAGATGTTGACGAAGATCAGGAAGCCGATGGGGCCGCCCGGAATGCCCGACAGCATATGCTCGATCCAGAGCGAACCGTCCATGCCCTGAAAGACGAGGGAGAAGCAGGTGGCGCCGACCAGAATGAACACCACCATCGAGGTGATATGCATGGTGGAATGCATGCCCTGCTTGATGAGGTCCCAGGTGAGGCGGCGGTGCGCGGCGGCCAGCGCCATGGCGCCCACGACGCCGAGCGCACCGGCTTCGGTGGGTGTTGCAAGGCCGAGGAAGATGGTGCCGAGCACGAGGAAGATCAGCACGATAGATGGGATCATGCCTGCCAGCACGCGGAACACCAGCGCCCGGTTGAGTTCTCCCCGCGCTTCCGGCGGCAGCGCCGGCAGGTCCTTCGGCCGCACGACCGACATGAACAGGATGAAGAGCATGAAGATGGCGACCTGCAGGATTGAGGGGCCGATGGCGCCCAGATACATGTCGCCGACGGATTTGCCGAGCTGGTCGGCAAGCACGATCAGCACCAGCGAAGGCGGGATGACCTGCGTGATCGTTCCCGATGCGGCGATGACGCCGGTGGCAAGCCGAGGATTATAACCATATTTCAGCATGATCGGCAGCGAGATGACGCCCATGGTGATGACCGAGGCGGCAACGGTGCCGGTAATCGCGCCAAGGATCGCGCCGACGATGATGACGGCATAAGCGAGACCGCCCGGAATGGCGCCGAACAGTTTGCCGGTCCCTTCAAGCAAATCTTCCGCAAGCCCGCATCGCTCGAGGATCGCGCCCATGAAGGTGAAGAAGGGGATGGCGAGCAGAAGGTCGTTCGAGACGATGCCGAAGATGCGCAGCGGCAGGGCCTGAAGAAAGGCCGGCGAAAAATGCTCCGTGAAGATGCCGATGACGCCGAAAACGAGACCGACGGTGGCGAGCGAGAAAGCAACCGGAAATCCGTAAAGCATGAAGATGATCATGCCGAGGAACATCAGTGGCGGAAGAATACCATATTCGAACATGGGAAATATCCTGAAGGTTCAGATCGGTGCGATCATTGCAGGGGTTTTTCGTACTTCGTATCGAGCGCATAAAGCCCGTTGAGGGCGCCTATGCGCTTGATGAGTTCGGAAAAACCCTGAAGAACCAGAAGGGCGAAACCGGCGAAGATGATGAATTTCACCGGCCAGCGGATGAGGCCGCCGGCATTGGAGGACATTTCGCTCTGATGCCAGGATAGCGTGAACATGGGCCAGGAAAGCCAGGCGAGGTAAAAGCAGCCGGGAAGCAGGAACAGCACGATGCCGATAATGTCCACCCAGATGCGGCTGCGCGGTGAAATCGCGCCATAAATGATGTCCACTCGCACGTGTTCATTCATGCGCAGCGTGTAGGATGCGCCGATCAGCACGATGAAAGCGAACATGTACCACTGGATTTCCAGCCAGCCGTTTGAACTGTAGTTCAGGGCGTAACGGACCATGGCATTGCCGGCGCTGACAAGGCAGCAGATGAGCACGAGATAACCGGCAACCTTGCCCAGAGCTTCGCTTGCAAGGTCTATCAGCGCACTTAGTTTTAAAAGCGATTTCATAACTTTCCCCTCTTCCCTTTTCGGGCCCTTTGCGGGTTTATGGCGGAGAGCAAAGCCGGGCGCCCCTGCTGCGGCCACGCCTCCACGTGCTTCCGCTGCCACAGGTTCCAGAGTTCCTCCCCACAGAATCCCGTGTATGGTCAGGCGGTTCGAAAAGCAACCAAAACCACCATGAAACAGCTTGGTGGACCGCCGTTTTCAACCGTTTGCGAAAGAATGTTGCCCTATGACATATTTTGCCCGGTTGAGCGGCAACGATGCATGCCGCTGCCGCTCTTTCACTGAGAACGCATTGCGCTTTTCGGCGACTTCATGTTACCTCTGGTTACGGAGAATCCGGCATTGGCCCGTGATCGTCCACGGGCAGATTTTCCGTGCGACGGGCATGACGGATGGAGCACAAGGGGAAGCGGAATGAGCGAACACCACACGGGTCCTGTCGAAGTCGGCGCCGAGATGAACTACGCCGAGCACGAAAAGACCTATAACGGTTTTCTGGCCTTGACGAAGTACGGCACCATGATGCTGTGCGTGCTGATGCTGGCCATGGTCGCGGGTTTCTTCACCACCGCCGGCTTCCTTGGCGGTCTGGTCGTCTTCGTCGTGCTGTCGGCTGCGGGTTTCTTCTTGCTGCGCTGAACGATCCCGTTCATGAGCGGTTCCCGTTGCGGGGACCGGGCGATGCCGGATAACCGGAAAGGCCAAGCCATGAAGCGTCTGTTCTATTGTCTGTTTCTGCTGGTGGCGATTGCGCATCCCGCTTTGTCACGCGATCTTTCACCTGCCGAGCAGGATAGTCTTCGCACACAGATAGAGCGATTTCAGACGGCTTTGAGCGCACAGGATTTCGATGTCGTCGGCAAGACGGTGCCGCCGAAAATCTTTGAATTCATCGCAGGCGAAGCGGGTATTACCGTGGAGCAATTGCGCGGCGCTTTGACCGCGCAGATGCAGATGGCGCTCGCGGCGGTCAAGATAACCGAGTTCACCATGGATACGCAGGCGATCAGCCTTGTACAAACGTCTGATGGAACGCCCTATGCGCTCATTCCGACCAGGACGATGATGGAAACCGGCGGCCAGACGATCGAGGCGAAATCCCACACGCTGGCGCTGATGGACGGTGCGGACTGGTATTTGCTGCGGGTAAGCGACCAGCAGCAGGTCACCATCCTGCGCAAGGTCTATCCGTCCTTCGCCGAGGTGGTGTTTCCGGATGGTTCTATGCAGCCGGTGAAATAGTCCCGTCTTCCTGAACTCAGGAAAAACGTCCCGGCCGGAAAGGATCGACCGAGATTTCCGTCTCCTCACCGCTGGCCAGTTGCGTCACCAGACGGGCGGTTGCTGCCGATTGTGTCAGCCCCAGATGGCCATGGCCGAAGGCATAGATGACGGACGGCGTGGCGCGTGCCGTGCCGATGACGGGAAGACAGTCCGGCATGGATGGGCGGAACCCCATCCATTGTTTCCCGCCTTCCAGTTTGAGGCCGGGCAGGAAGCGTCCTGCTTTCTTCAGCATGGCTTCCGCACGGCGGAAATTCGGCTTCAGTTCCAGCCCGCCGAGTTCGACCGCGCCGCCAATGCGGATGCCCGTCGATAGCGGAGTGACGACGAAGCCATGGTCGTTGAAATAAAGCTGGCGCGTCAGGTTGAAAGCCTCGGGGGAAAGGGTGGTGTTGTAACCACGTTCGGTTTCCAGCGGCACGATGTTGCCAAGCGTCGCGGCAAGTTTTCTCGACCACGCGCCGCAGGCGATCACCACTTTGTCGGCATCGATCTTGTCGCCATTTTCCAGCGTCACGATCGTACTTTCGCCCACGGCATCGATGCGTTCGGCCTCGCCTTTGCGCAGGCTGGCGCCGCGGGCGATTACCAGATCGAAAATGGCACGGGTGAAATCGTAAGGGTCGGAGACCTGCAGGCCATCCGGCGAAAACATGGCATGGCGGAACTGGGGCGCGAGACCCGGCTGCAGTTCTTCGATTTCGGGGCGGCCGACGCGCTGAAAGGTGAAGCCAGCGCTTTCCTTTTCGTCCCAGTCCCTGCGGGCGGCATTGAGACTTGCCTCGCTGTCATAAAGATCGAGCGTGCCGGTTTTCGAAACGAGATGCGAAAGTTCCGGCATCGCGGCGACATGGGCCATTTCCATGGCAGCCAGCCGGTTGATGTCGGTGAGTGACTTCAGCCCATGGCGAAAGTTGCGCTCGGCGCTCGCGCGCCAGAAACGCCACAGCCAGGGTGCGATCTTCGCCGCATAGGCGGGCGGCACACTGAGCGGGCCGAGCGGATCGAACAGCCAGCGCGGCGCTTTTTTCATGATGCCGGGAGCGGGAATGGGGATGATTTCAGGGAAGGCCAGAATGCCGGCATTGCCGGAACTCGCGCCCCGGGCAACCTCGCCGCGCTCCAGCAGCACCACCTCGCGTCCGGCATTCTGCAGATAAAGCGCCGCCATGGAACCGATAATGCCGGTGCCGATCACCAGCACATCGCATTTCAGGGTTTTGGTCATCGGCGCTCCTGCAACACAAATCTTTCAACCCCGCATAACAATGAATGCCGCCCCGATGAAAGGCCGTATCGTGTTGCCGGCGCAGAAATATCAGCACTGTGGCAAATAAGCGGTCCGAAATAGACAAGGCGAATATATTCGCGATGAAGCATACCGGCAGTCGATTGAGGCTCCGGATCAATAGTTATAGTTCATTATTAATCGCTATTTAACGGTGTCCGGCTAGTTTCGCGTGCAGGCGGGCCGACCGTTTTTCATCTCTATATTTCGAGGGTGGAACAGGTCTGCATATGGATTACTGTTTGAGGGTTCAAAAAGATGTCTCACTTTTCCAAACTCGGTCTGGATGCTTCTGCGGTGCTTGATGCGCTGAGCCGCTCACAGGCCATCATCGAGTTCGATCTGACCGGCAAGATTTTGAAAGCGAACGATAATTTCTGCAAGGCCGTCGGCTATCAGCAGTCTGAAATCGTTGGGCGTACCCACAGTATGTTCCTGTCTCCCGAAGATGCGGCCTCGCCCGAATACAAGAGCTTCTGGGCGAAGCTGTCGCGTGGCGAATACGATCAGGGTCAGTATCGACGTCGGGCCAAGAATGGCGACGAAATCTGGATCGAAGCTTCCTACAATCCGGTGTTCCGTTTCGGTAAACCCTACAAGGTGGTCAAGATTGCAACCGACATCACCTCGATCAAGCGCAAGAGCGCCGAGGATGACGGGAAACTGGCAGCGCTCTCCCACGCGCAGGCCATAATCGAATTTACGCCCGAAGGGAAAATTCTCAGCGCCAACGAAAATTTCCTCGCGACGCTCGGTTACACGGCGGAAGACATCATCGGCAAACATCATTCGATGTTCTGCGAGCCTGCCTATGCCCAGTCTCAGGACTATCGGGATTTCTGGAAGGAACTCGGAAAGGGCAACTTCTCGACGGGGCAGTTCATGCGCCTTGGCAAGGATGGCAAACGCGTCTTCATTCAGGCCTCCTATAATCCGATCATCGATGATCGAGGCCGCGTCTTCAAGGTAGTGAAATTCGCTTTCGATGTGACGGACCGGATGCATGCGGTCGAGGAACTTGGTGCTGCGCTCGAGCGGCTTTCTCAATGCAATATCCGAATTACGCTGGACAAACCCTTCGTCGGCGAATTCGAACGGCTGCGCCACGATTTCAACAAATCCATCGCTGAATTCCAGAAGACGCTGGAAAACGTTCTCGGCCAGACCGGAGACCTGACCCGCAGCAGCCAGGAAGTCAGCGAAGCCTCCGTCAATCTCGCCGACCGTTCGCGTGAGCAGGCGGTGGCGCTCGAGGAGACTTCGGCAGCACTCGAAGAAATCACCGCGACGGTCCGTTCCTCGACAGAAAATATGCAAGAGACGCGCAAGCTCGTTCAGAGCGCGCGGACATCCACCGTGGCTTCCACCGAGGTCGTGGAGCGGACGGTCGATGCCATGCAGCGTATCGAGACGGCTTCGCGGGAAATCAGCCAGATCATCGGTGTGATCGACGAAATCGCCTTCCAGACGAACCTGCTGGCGCTAAATGCCGGCGTGGAGGCCGCGCGTGCGGGGGATGCCGGCAAGGGTTTTGCCGTCGTGGCGCAGGAAGTGCGCGAGCTGGCGCAGCGTTCCGCCAATGCCGCGAAGGAAATCAAGGCGCTGATCAACAATTCCGGCACCGAGGTTCTGGAAGGCGTCAGGCTGGTGGGCGAAACCGGCGAAGCGCTGAAGCAGATCGACGCGCTGGTCAGGCACATTGACGGCAATGTCGACATGATCGCCAAGGCGGCGGACGAGCAGGCCGTCGGCATCAGCGAGATCAACAAGGCGGTCAGCCGGCTGGACCGGATGACGCAGGAGAATGCGGCGATGAGCGCCCGTACAACGGTGATCAGCACGACGCTGGCGCAGGGCGCGGATGCGCTGGCGCAGCTTGTCAGCCTGTTCAAGCTGAACCGCCGTACGGTGCAGCGGGAAGACGGATCGTCCACCCGCCCGGATACTCTGAATACGGCCCGGCGCGACCAGACGTCGGCACGGGCGGCCGCGTAAAGGAGCGGGCTCAGGCCCGCTTCAGCTTGAGAATGAGATTTGGTGGATGCGGATGCCTTTTGAACGGGCATCCGCATGGCTTTTTCACCGCAGCGCCGGTCGTTCGATACCGAGGTGGTCGCGCAGCGTTGAGCCTTCGTAGTCCTTGCGGAACAGGCCGCGCTCCTGGAGCAGCGGAACGACCTCGCGGTTGAATTCCTCCAGCCCGCCGGGGAAGAAGGGCGGCATGACGTTGAAACCGTCGGCCGCACCGTTTTCGAACCATTCCTGCATTCGGTCCGCCACATCCTTGGCCGTGCCCATGACGATATGGTGGCCGCGGCCGGCAGCGACGCGCAGCGCAAGTTCCCGGATCGTCAGCTTTTCGCGGCGCGCCAGTTCGGTCAGAAGTTCGGCGCGGCTGCGCAGCTGGTCGGAAATCGGCAGGTCCGGCAGCGGACCGTCGAGATCGTAATCAGTGAGGCTGTGGCCGATGCGTTCTTCAAGCAGCGGCATTGCGCTCTTGATATCGGTCCAGCGGTTCAGTTCCTTCAGTTTTTCGCCAGCCTCTTCAAAGCTGCTGCCGATGATCGGCATGAAGCCGGGCATCACGGCGACGCTCGCCGGATCGCGGCCGAATTTTTCCACGCGGGCTTTAAGGCTCGTATAGAAGGCCTGCGCTTCGGAAATCGCCTGCTGGGCGGTGAAGACGATATCGGCGGTGCGGGCGGCGAGATCCTGCCCCGGACCGGAAGATCCGGCCTGGATGAGAACCGGGTGGCCCTGCGGCGAACGCGGAATATTGAGCGGTCCCTTGACCGTGAAATATTTGCCCTCGTGGTTGAGGATATGGACCTTTTCCGGATCGACGTAGCGGCCCGCCTGCTTGTCCTTGACAAAGGCGTCGTCATCCCAGCTGTCCCACAGGCCGCGAACGACATTCACATATTCTTCCGCCACCGCATAACGCTCGTCATGCTCGGGATGGTCCTTGGAAAAATTCGCCGCCGTGCGGGCATAGGATGTGGTGACGATGTTCCACGCCGCGCGGCCGTGGCTCAGATGATCGATGGAAGCGAAGGCGCGGGCGGTGTGGTAGGGCTCGCCATAGGTGGTGGAGGCGGTCGCGGCCAGCCCGATCTTGTCGGTGACCATGGCAAGGGCTGCCAGCAGGGTCAGCGGCTCGAAACGGGCAATCATCGAGGGGTGGGCGTCGACGCCGCTGGTCAGGCCGTCGGCCAAGAATACCATGTCGAACTTCGCGGCTTCGGCCATTTTCGTCACACGGGTGAGCAGATCGAAATTTTCGCTGCCGGCTTCGGCATCGGGGTGACGCCAGCCGGAAACGTGGTGCCCGGCGCCCTGCAGGAAAAGGCCGAGATGCATCTGTCTTTTGCGTGTCGTGGTGGTCATGGGAATCATGCCTTCATGTCGGTCGAGTTATATTTGCGATACCAGAAGCGTTTCGAGCTTCCTGAGGTCGGCTGCGGTTTTCATGGACCGCACCAGTGCCGGAATGCCGGCGAATTTCTCATTGCCGCCGGTTGCGTCGGCGAATTTTTCGGTCGGGTCATCGATGCCGGGGAG
Organism: Agrobacterium sp. T29; assembly: GCF_006970545.1. Taxonomy (NCBI): domain Bacteria; kingdom Pseudomonadati; phylum Pseudomonadota; class Alphaproteobacteria; order Hyphomicrobiales; family Rhizobiaceae; genus Agrobacterium; species Agrobacterium sp. T29. The sequence continues at coordinate 372,471 of NZ_CP040641.1, read as the reverse complement.
GCCATCGACACGGCGTGACAGCACCGTGCCGTCCTTCTTCGTCACGTCGATGACCACGAACCGGGTGGTCGGATCGGGCGAGAGGCGGCGGGCGGTCTCGTCATGCCGGCGTGAGACTTTTGCGGAAAGGGCGAGCAGGTCGCCGCGTGTCGGGCGCTCATCGAAATGGCCGATACCGAGCGCTCCATCAGTTAGCGCTGCGGCAAAGACATATTCGGCGCTGAAGCGTGCATCGATGCCGGTCGTGGGCGTGGCCGGTCCGACGAGGGCGGCATCGCCGCCCGGCGGGAAGGTGATGGTGACAGTTTCGATCTCATCCGGCGTCAGATCATTGCTGTTGCGCAGCGCCAGCGCGCCGACGGCAACGGGATGGCTGGCGGTGCAGCAGGGAAAGGCCTTGAGGGTGAGGCCGGGCGAGACGATCTGCCAGGGTGCGCCCCAGCCGGAGAGAACACGTTTCGGCTGCTCGGCGCCGAAGGCGTAGGCGGAATAAAAACCGATGGGGTTTTCCAGAAAATCCGGCGCGCCCTGGAAACCTGATCGCGCCAGCCGCGCGGCGGTGAGGCCGGCGCGCGTGGCGAGCCCGGCATGCAGCGGCTTGGCGTCATAACCGAATTGCAGACGAAGCCCGGCCGATTGGGTGGCAGCGAGGCCGAGCGCCACGGCCGTTGTCTGCGGATCGAATTTCAGGAGATGGGCAATCGCCGCCGAGGCACCAATGGGGCCGAGCGTGGCGGTGGCGTGGAAGCCGTTTTCGTAATGTTTGGTGCCGAGCGAGAGGCCGAGACGCGCCATGGTTTCCAGCCCGACGATATAGGCGGCGATGAAGGCATCCGCCGTGGAGCCCTCTTCGACCGCGATAGCCAGCAAAGCGGGAATGATGGCGACGGTTGGGTGGCCGCGCACGCTGCCGTGGACATCGTCATAATCAAGCACATGCCCGGCGTGGCCGTTGATGAGGGCGGCGGTAAAGGCATCCGTGCGCAGATCGTGGCCGATAATGCCCGCCGTGCCTGACGTACCGGGTGTAAAGCTGTCGATCAGGATTTTCGTGCTTCTGTCGGCGGCGCCGCCCAGCACGCAGGCGAAAAAATCGATCAGCGCCGTGCGGGCGATGGCCACCGCCTCGTCGTCGCGTAAAGGATCGGAGGCGGCAATCGCTTCGGCAAGATGAAGGGTGAGTTTTTCGTCGGCGGCCATGGCATCAAATCCCTTCGCCGTCATTGACCCGCGCCACCTGTCCGCCGAGACCCTTGACGAAGGCGTTGATGCGCGGATTGGTCGACTTGTAGAAGATGTGCTCCGGCGTGCCCTGATCGACGATCAGGCCGTTTTCGGTGAAGACGATATTGTCGCTGATTTCTTCGGCAAAACGCATTTCGTGCGTGACGAGAATGCTGGTCATGCCATCATTGACGAGATCGCGGATAACGGCGAGCACTTCGCCCACGGTTTCCGGGTCGAGCGCGGACGTGACCTCATCGAACAACACCAGTTCCGGCCGCATGGCAAGCGCGCGGGCAATCGCCACGCGCTGCTGCTGGCCGCCGGAAAGCTGGCCGGGATAGGCATCGACCTTCTGGGAAAGACGCACTTTTTCCAGCAATTCGCGGGCATGGCGCTCGGCTTCAGCTTTCGGCGTGCCGAGAATCTTGATCGGCGCGATGGTGATGTTTTCCATCACCGTCAGATGCGGAAAGAGGTTGAACTGCTGGAACACGATGCCGATGCGTTTGCGCAGCGCGATGCGCTCAGCCTCGGTCTTGAGCTGGTCCACCCGCGTGCCGCCGACGGTGATCTTGCCCGATTGCGGGATGAGCAGGCCGTTGATGCAGCGCAGGATGGTGGACTTGCCGGAGCCGGAAGGGCCGATGATGGAGACGGCGTCGCCCTTGTTCACGGTAAGGTCGATGCCCTTCAGGACCTGATTGTCACCGAAGGACAGGTGTATGCCTTCCAGTTCGACCAGAGCTTTTGCGGCGGTTTGTGGTGCGGGTGCGGACATGGCTTGTTCCAATCAGCGGGAAGCGAAGCGCCGCTCGAGGCGCTGCGTGAAACGGGAGACGGGATAGCAGAACAGGAAGAACGCCATCAGAACGGTGAGGTAAACCACCACGGTGAAATCGTTGCGCTGAACGGCGGTGCTGGCGTCTGTCGCGGCGTGCAGAAGTTCATGAACGCCGACCAGCGAGGCGAGCGCCGTACCCATGGTGATCGACGCATAGAGGTTCATCCATGGCGGCAGCGAGCGCTTCACGCATTGCGGCAGGATGATCCAGCGCAGTGTCTGGTTGCGCGAAAAACCCAGCCCCTGCGCCGCTTCCCATTGTGCCGTCGGAATGGACTGGATGGCGCCGCGGGTGATTTCGGCGATATGGGCGCTAGCCGGAATGGCGAGACCGACCACGGCCTTGATCCAGTCCGGGAAGGGAATGTAGTTGCCGAAGGCGACGATCTCGAAGGGGAAGATGTAGGTCGCGGCAAAGATCAGCACCAGATGCGGGGCGTTGCGGAATATCTGCACATAGGTGAGCGCCGGCGCGCGCACGAGGCGATAGGGCGCAAGCTCCATGATGCCGAGGAGGACGCCGATGAAGGTGCCGATGGCGATCGCAAGGATGCTGATCAGCACGTTCATGGCAAAACCCTTGGCCAGATAGGGCAGCCATTGCAGCAGCACCTGGCCGAGCGAAGGATCGAGGATCAGCCACAGAATGACGGCAATCAGCACGCCGAGCAACAGAATGGTGCCGAAGGGCGGCTTCTTCACCGCCTGTGTTGGAGAAACCACCGCACTCATTGACCGAACCCCGGAACCGCAAGACGCCGTTCAAGCCAGAGACCGGCCCTTGCGACGATAAAATTGATGACGCTGAAGAAGATCAGGATGACGATCATCAGCTCGACCACATTGTCGCGCTGCGTCCAGATCAGGATCGAGGCATAGGTGATTTCACCCACCGCAATTGCCGAACCGACCGTGGTGAGCTTCACCAGATTGACGAGGTTGTTGATGATGGAGGGCAGCGCCGTGCGGATGGCCAGCGGAAACTCCACATAACGTAAAATCTCGAAGGAGCTGAAACCGATCGCGCGCGCCGCCTCGATGGTGGTGGCCGGCACCGCCTCGATACCGCCACGCAACGCTTCCGCATGGAAAGCGGCAATGTGCAGGCCGGTAATGGCGACGACCCAGAAAAAGGGTGTCAGCGGATTGTTCTGCGCGCCGCCCAGCGCATTGGAAATCAGCATGTTGAGCACGAGGAAACCGCACATCAGCTGCACCAGCGTCGGCGTGTTGCGCGTCAGTTCCACATAGGCGCGGACGGGACCGGCAAGCCAGACCTTGCCCGATGTCAGCATGGCCGCGAAAATGAAGCCGAAGACGAGGCTGAGCGGCAAAGTGACGGCGACGAGGATCAGCGTCATCTTCATGCCGTCGAGCCAGATCTGAACCTCGTAACCGCTGTTCAGAAAATCATAGTTGAGGCCGAGATGCGCGGCCAGTTCTATGAAGCGCGCTGTAAATCCATCCTGCATCGGAAATCCATGCTGTTGTCGCGGGTGCGCCGCCCTGCAGGCGGCGCCAGAATGACCTGTCTTGCTTTAAAGCAGAAAAGAACGGCGGGCGAAACCGGCCGTTCCTGATGGTCATAGGAAATCACTCCGCCTGTTCGGCATCATCCTCACCCTGCGGTGAGGACAGGCAAGGAACGGAGAGACCCTGCGCCTGTCTTATTGCGCCGAAAGTTTCTTCTGCTGCTCTTCCATATAGCCGATGCTCGGCAGACGGTTGGCCTTGGCGAATTCGAGCATCTTGCCGGATGCGTGCAGTTCCTTGACGATCTTGTCGAGAGCGGCCTGCGTGTCGCTTTCGCCCTTGCGCAGCCAGATCACGGAATCAGACGGGATCAGGTCGGTGGGGATGAGGATGCCGTAATCCTTCCACTCATCGGCGCGGTCCTGAAGCATCAGGCTCAGCGTGCCGTTGACGTGAACGGAGACGTCGCAATTGCCGCCCTTGAGTGCCAGCAGCGATTCCGGCTGGCTCGGCAGCGCCTTTACCTGCGCGCCATATTGCTCGATCAGCGGCTGGGTGTAGTTCGAGCCTTGCGAAACGCAGGCGATCTTGCCCTTCAGGTCCGGCCAGTCCTTGATGCCACTGTCCTTGCGGCCGATGGCGGCGCCACCCTGGCGGTCATAGGGGGTCGGTACGTAATCGAGCGTTTTGGCGCGCTCTTCCGTGTACTGCATGTTGGCGATCAGAATATCGACCTTGCCCTGCTGCAGGAACTGCACGCGGTTGGGCGGGGTCACGGTTTCGGTGACCAGCTCGACACCGAGGCCGGCGGCCAGCGCCTTGGCGACGTCGATGTTGAGACCCTTCTGCTCCTGCGTCTTCGGATCGATAAAGCCGAAAGGCGCGCCGGAAAGGATAACACCGACAGTGAGCTTGCCGCGACCCTTGATCCGGTCGAGCGTTGCATCCGCGTGAGCGGCGGTGGCCATCGAAGCGATGACGACGGTTCCGGCAATGAGTTTTGCGGCAAATTTGGAGAAAGAGAGGGCCATGGGTATTTCCTTTTGATTGTAGGTGGAAACTACATGAGGCACCCGCCAAGAGCGAGAATTGGCATTGCGTGAAAAATAGTATGAATAAAATCCGGTTCCAATAAATCTTTTGGAGGGAAAAATTATCCTAATAATTTGAGATCGTAGAATCTTGTTCTTTGTCCGCTTCTCAGTGGGAGCGGGAGAGTAAATCTGGCGCAGCATACGGGCCGCATCGTCCATGGAAAGCGAGCGACTGCGGCTTTCGCCTTCTCCCCGCCGGAGAGAAGGTCGCGGCAGCGGGATGAGGGGCAAGGGGGCGGTCTATCGCTGACGTGGCCCCCTCATCCGACCCTTCGGCCACCTTCTCCCCCTCGGGGAGAAGAAACGTGCTGAACGTCCCGGCCCGTGTCAACGACCGGCATTATAGGCCGCGATTGCCGCCATATTGACGATATCGCTGTCCTTCGCCCCCATCGAGGTGATCTGGACCGACTTGTCGAGACCAACGAGAAGCGGGCCGATGACGGTTGCGCCGCCCAGTTCCTGCAGCATCTTGGTGGAGATGGAAGCGGAATGGATGGCGGGCATGACCAGCACATTGGCCGGGCCGGAAAGCCGGGCGAAAGGATACTGGCTCTGCATGCGGTGATGGTTCAGCGCCACATCAGCCGACATTTCGCCGTCGACCTCGAAATTGACGTTGCGCCTGTCGAGGATTTTCACCGCCTCGCGCACCTTGTCGGAACGTTCGCCGGTCGGTTGGCCGAAGGTGGAATAGGCGAGCATGGCAACGCGCGGCTCGTAACCGAAACGGCGGGCAAGATGGGCTGCTTCTTCGGCGATATCGGCCAGGTCTTCCGCATTCGGCATGTCATGCACGGCGGTATCGGCAACGAAGACGGTGCGGTTGCGCGAGACCACCAGCGAAACGCCGATGACGCGATGGCCGGGCTTGGTATTGATGCAGCGGCGGATATCCTCCAGCGCCGTCGAATAGTTGCGGGTAACGCCGGTGACCACGGCGTCCGCATCGCCCATAGCCACCATGCAGGCGGCGAAATGGTTGCGGTCGTTGTGCACAAGACGCTGCACGTCGCGCAGCAGGAAACCGCCGCGCTGCAGACGCGCATAGAGATAATCGACATAGGCATCGACGCGGCTGGAAAGGCGGGCGTTGGTGATCTCGATGTTGGCGCGGTCGAGATCGATGCCCGCGCGTTCCGCATTGGCCTTGATGATATCGTCACGGCCGAGCAGGATGGCGGTGCCGAGGCCCTGCGCGGTGAACGAAATCGCCGCGCGCATAACCTGTTCTTCTTCGGCTTCTGCAAAGACCACGCGCTTCGGCGAGCGGCGCACCCGCTCGTAAAGGCGCTGTGTGGTGGACGCCATCGGGTCGCGGCGGGCGGAAAGTTCGCGGGCATAGGCGTCGAGGTCGGGCAGCTCCCGGCGGGCGACGCCGGTTTCGATAGCGGCTTTCGCCACGGCCACCGGAATGGCGGAGATCAGGCGCGGATCGAAGGGGACCGGAATGATATATTGCGATCCGAAGCGCGGGCGGTTGCCCTGATAGGCTGCGGCCACATCGTCAGGCACGTCTTCGCGGGCAAGATCGGCGAGCGCCTGTGCCGCCGCGATCTTCATCGCGTCGTTGATCTGGCTGGCGCGGACATCGAGAGCGCCGCGGAAGATATAAGGGAAGCCCAGGACGTTGTTGACCTGGTTCGGGTAGTCCGAACGCCCGGTCGCCATGATGGCGTCGTCGCGGATGCGCGACACTTCCTCGGGGGTGATTTCCGGGTCCGGATTGGCCATGGCGAAGATGATCGGCTTCGGCGCCATGGAACGGATCATTTCTTCGCTGAAAGCGCCCTTCTGGGAGAGGCCGAATACAACATCCGCGCCCTTCATGGCTTCCGCCAGCGTGCGGTTGTTGGTTTTCACCGCGTGGGCGGATTTCCACTGGTTCATGCCTTCGGTACGGCCCTGATAGATCACGCCCTTGGTATCGCAGAGCGTGATGTTTTCAGGGTTGAAACCCATGGCCTTGATGAGGTCCATGCAGGCGATTGCCGCAGCACCCGCGCCATTGCAGACGAGCTTCGTGGTCTTGAAGTCGCGGCCCGTCAGTTCGATGGCGTTGATGAGGCCGGCGGCGGCGATGATGGCGGTGCCATGCTGATCGTCATGGAATACGGGAATGTCCATCAGCTCGCGCAGGCGGCTTTCGATGATGAAACATTCCGGCGCCTTGATGTCTTCCAGATTGATACCACCGAAGGAGGGGCCGAGGTAACGCACGCAATTGATGAACTCATCGGCGTCTTCGGTATCGACCTCAAGATCGATGGAATCGACATCGGCGAACCGCTTGAAGAGAACGGATTTGCCTTCCATGACCGGCTTGGAGGCGAGCGCGCCGAGATTGCCGAGACCGAGGATGGCGGTGCCGTTGGAGATGACCGCAACCATGTTGCCGCGCGTGGTATAGTCGTAAGCGGTCGCCGGATTTTCGGCGATGGCTTTCACCGGCACGGCCACGCCCGGCGAATAGGCGAGCGACAGGTCCCGCTGCGTCGCCATCGGTTTGGTCGGGGTGATTTCCAGTTTCCCCGGTCGGCCTTCCGCGTGGAAATCCAGGGCTTCCTGATCCGTAACCGATGTTCTGGTGCTGGCGGGTTTGGTCGTGTCGGACATGGGCTGAGCGTGCTTTCGTGTCGATAACAGTGTAAAAATATCCGCCGTTGTTATTGTATTTTTCGCGCGCCTGCCAAGCCTTGAATGTTGTTCAATGCAGCAAATTTAAGCGTGATGAAATTTGCGGCCGATTCAATCGATTAATTCCCCTGCTTCGCGTCAGAGGCTCGGACGATAGGCCTGTCGGGCCATGTTCACGAAGGCTTCGACATGCAGGGCGAGGGCGCCGCGCCTGACGACCAGCACACAATCGGACCATGCATCGGCGCTCTCCAGCGGCACGCCGACAATGCCTCTTGCGGAGCGCACCGTGGTTTCCGGGAGGATGGAAATGCCCGCACCGGCCTCCACGAGCGCGAGGATCGTATTGACGTTGGCGATGCGCATGCCGATTTCCGGCGCACAGCCAGCATCCTCGAAAAGCGAAAGTGCGCTGCTACTGAGGCCAAGGCCGATCTCGTCAACCGGCAGCAGCAGTTTTTCCCGCACGATATCGTTGACCGAAATCCGGGAGCGACCGGCGAGTGCGTGACGTTCCGGCAGGGCGACGCAAAGCCTCGAGCGATCGAAGGGCATGGCCCGCAGGGTCTGCGGTAGCGAGGGAAGGGGCGCGCGGATGAAGGCGACGTCGGTCTTGCGTGTCGCCACCTGCTCGATCAGCTGTTCCATTGTCATGCCGGGCAACAGTTCCAGCGTCACATCCTTGTGTTCATCGCCGTAACGGGTGATCAGCGCCGGAAGTTTGCGCTCCGCCATGACACTGGTGCCGTAACCGATGCGCAGCGTGCCGAGCTGGCCGCGCCTGATCTGCTGCGCCTTTTCCAGCGCGCCCTTGGTACGGGCGAGGATTTCTTCCGCCTCGATGAGCATAGACTGACCGGCCGGGGTGAGTTCGACGCCGCGATTGATGCGATGAAAGAGCTTGAAGCCCAGATTTTCCTCCAACTGGCGGATGCGTTGTGTCACGGCGGGCTGGGCGATGCCGAGCTGCAGGGCGGCGGCGCGAAAGTTCCTGGCCCTTGCGGCTTCCACGAATATTGTGAGTTGGCGAATATCCATCGGCGGACAGGTCTTTGTGTTGAGGGGTTTGGTGTGGTATAAGTACAGCTTATCAAAATTGCCCATCTTGCGCATTGTCATCTTGTCGCAGGCGACGTTATACCGCAGCCAGTGTTTCGGTCGTCTTTGCCGCTTATGCGGGGTTTGGCGATGCGAACCGGGGAGGATTTGTTCAAGCACCTTGTCCGCCGTCCATAGGGCCGGCGGTTACCTGCAGTGAATGGGTCAAAATGACAGTCACGACGGAAATCTTCCCCACCATTGTTCCCCGTTCAGCCGCGCCGCCTCTGGCGCAACTTCGTCTGGCCGCAGTGGCGGCGGACTGTCCGGGTTTTGCCGGACACTGAACGATCATCGGGCGTCAGCCTTATGGGGCGGCTCTTCCAAACGGACATTCTCTCATGGGTAATCCAGCAACTTCATTATCGCTCCCAGCCAGATTATGGCTGTTGGTGCTCGGCGCGGTCATCGTTGCCGCGGGCCTGTTCTTTGCCATTGGCGGCGGCCAGCTCGTGGCCCTCGGCGGCAGCCTTTATTTCATCGCGGCGGGTATCGGGCTGATTGTCTCCGGCCTGCTCATCCTGTTGCGCAAGCCTGCCGGCGCGCTTCTCTTCGGCCTTGTCTTCGTTCTCACCGGCGTCTGGGCGGTGTGGGAAGCCGGGCTGCACTTCTGGCCGCTCATTTCCCGTCTTCTGGCGATGGGTGTCGGGGCCACGGTCGTTGCGCTCTCCTATCCGCTCTTGCGCCGTGCGGCCGGCAAGGCCCCGGCATATGGCTCTTCTTTCGCCATCGCCGCCATTCTCGCCATCGCTTCCGGTGCCGGTTTTGCCGGCATGTTCGTGCCGCATCCGACCGTTGCCTTCAATGGCGAGGCGGCCGCGCTGACACCTGTAACCCCGGAAACGGAGCAGAAGAACTGGGAGCATTACGGCAATACATCCGGCGGCAGCCGCTTTGTCGCGCTTGACGGGATCACGCGTGATAACGTCAAGAACCTTGAAGTCGCCTGGACCTATCATACCGGCGACACCCCGATCAGCCCCGGCGCGAATGGTGCGGAAGATCAGGAAACGCCGCTGCAGGTTGGCGACACCGTGTTCCTTTGCACGCCGCACAATAATGTCATCGCCCTCGATGCCGATACCGGCGCTGAGAAGTGGAAGACGGAAATCAACGCGAAATCCTCCGTCTGGATGCGTTGCCGCGGCCTTGCCTATTTCGATGCGAAGGCGCCGCTGAAGCAGCCGACTGCGCCGGGCACAACACCTGTCACGCCTGCGGTGGTGGCTGAAGGCGCGCTTTGCCAGCGCCGCATTCTGATGAACACCATCAATGCCGAATTGATCGCGCTCGATGCAGATACCGGCGCATTCTGCCCGGATTTCGGTACCAATGGCCGCGTCGATCTGAAGATCGGCCTCGGTAATGCGCCGGACCCGCAATATGTTCTGACCTCCGCACCAACGCTGGCGGGAACGACCGTCGTTGTCGGCGGCCGTATCGCTGACAATGTGCAGGTGGACATGCCCGGTGGCGTGATGCGCGGTTTCGATGTGGTGACCGGCGCGCTCCGTTGGGCATTCGATCCCGGCAACCCGGAGATCACCGGACTGCCGCCCGAAGGGCAGACCTACACGCGCTCCACACCCAACGTCTGGGCATCCATGTCCTACGATCCGGAGCTGAACACCGTCTTCATGCCGGTCGGCAGCCCTTCGGTGGATTTGTACGGCGCGACGCGCACGCCGCTCGACCATAAATATGGTGCTTCGATGCTGGCGCTCGATGCCACCACCGGTCGGGAAAAATGGGTCTACCAGACGGTTCATAACGACCTCTGGGATTTCGACGTGCCGATGCAGCCAAGCTTCATCGATTTCCCGAAAGCGGATGGAACGACTGTTCCGGCACTGGTTTTCGGCACCAAGGCGGCGCAGATCTATGTCCTCGACCGGGCGACCGGCCAGCCGTTGACCAAGGTGGAAGAGGTTCCCGTCAAGCCTGCCAATATTCCGAACGAGCCTTATTCTCCAACACAGCCGCGCTCGGTCGGCATGCCCGAGATCGGCGCGCAGACCCTGACGGAAGCGGACATGTGGGGTGCTACCCCATTTGACCAACTTCTTTGCCGCATCGCCTTCAAGGGCATGCGCTACGAAGGGCTTTATACGGCGCCGGGTACGGACCTCTCCCTGTCGTTTCCGGGCTCGCTCGGCGGCATGAACTGGGGCGGTCTTTCGACGGACCCGACGACGAACACCATTTTCGTCAATGACATGCGCCTCGGCCTCTGGATTCAGATGAAGGAAGCCGCACCCACCAAGGCAACGGCAAGCGGCGGCGAAAGCGTCAATACCGGCATGGGCCTCGTGCCTATGAAGGGTACGCCCTATGCCGTCGACAAGAACCGTTTCCTTTCGGCTCTCGGCATTCCCTGCCAGGCTCCGCCCTATGGCACGATGACCGCGATCGACATGAAGACCCAGAAGATCAAGTGGCAGGTGCCTGTTGGTACCGTCGAGGATACCGGGCCGCTCGGCATCAAGATGGGTCTGCCGATCCCGATCGGCATGCCGACGCTCGGCGGCACGCTCGCCACGCAGGGCGGTCTCGTCTTCATCGCCGGCACGCAGGATTATTATCTGCGCGCCTTCGATACGGCGACCGGCAAGGAAGTCTGGAAGGCCCGCCTTCCGGTCGGCAGCCAGGGCGGTCCGATGAGCTACAAGTCTCCGAAGACCGGCAAGCAATATGTGGTTATCTCGGCCGGCGGCGCACGCCAGTCGCCTGATCGCGGCGACTATGTAATCGCCTATGCATTGCCGGATTGATTCTGGTTTGATCATTCTGAAAAAAGGAACCCCGGGACGTTATCCCGGGGTTTTTCTTTGTCGTGAGCCGGCGTGAGCGGCCATTCCGTGCGGAACCTCACTCTCCCTCCTGCGTTAGGAAAACGGCGCCTGCCGGCAAATTCGCCGCCATTCACCAAGCTTTCACAAGGCGAATTTATGAGCTTGCGCTTATCCGCCCGTGAACCGATGATGGCGGCATTTCGAAATATGTATATTGTCCGGCGCGCCGGGAAATTTTTAGAGTTGGAAAGGTTTTATTGTGAAGGAACAATCTCGAAAGATCACGCCGGTTCTTCTTGCTGGCGGTGCCGGTTCCCGGCTTTGGCCGGTATCGCGCGATCAGTTGCCCAAGCAGTTCCAGCCGCTGGTCGGCAATCTTTCGACCTATCAGCAGACGCTGCAGCGGGTGGGCGACAAGAGCCTTTATTCCGAACCGCTTGTGATCACCAACGAGGATTTCCGTTTCTTCGCGCGCCGCCAGGCGGAAGAGATCGATCTGCCGGCAACGGTGGTGCTTGAGCCGGCCCGCCGCGACAGCGCCGCCGCGATGGCCGCCGCCGCTGTGCTGGCCGAGCGCCGCGAGCCCGGATGCCTGGTGCTGGCGCTTGCCGCCGACCATGTGGTGCTCGATGCCGACAAGTTTTCGGATGCCGTGAAGCTCGGCGCAAAAGCCGCCGATCAGGGTAATATCGTTGTCTTCGGCCTCGTGCCGACCGAGCCGCGTACCTCCTACGGTTACATCAAGCCGGGCGAGGCGATCGACGGCGAGGAAGACCTCAGCACCGTGGATGCCTTTGTGGAGAAGCCGAATGTGAAGACGGCGATCTCCTATCTGGAAAAAGGTTATCTCTGGAATTCCGGCAACTTCCTGTTCCGTTCCGATGTGATGATCGCCGAGCTGAAGGCCTTCGCGCCGGAGATCCTGGCGGCGGTGACGCAGGCCGTGGAGCAATATGAGAGCGACCTCGGTTTCGTGCGCCTGCATCAGGAAAGCTTCGAGGCTTCGCCGAAAAACTCCATCGACTATGCGGTGATCGAGAAAACCAAACGCATGGCGGTGGTGCACGGCCATTTCCGCTGGTCGGATATTGGCAGCTGGGATGCGATCTGGGAGATTGCCGACAAGCGCGGCAACGACAACGCACTGGAAGGCAACGGCGTCTTCATCGATTCCGAAGGCTGCCTCATCCACTCCACGCAATTGCTGACGACGGTGGTGGGTGCAAAGGACATGGTGGTGGTGGCCACCAAGGATGCGGTTCTGGTGGTGCCGAAAAACAGGGTGCAGGATGTGAAGGGTCTGGTGGAAAAGCTGAAGGACAGCGAACACGCGCCACAGACGCAGACCCACAAGCGCGTCTACCGCCCCTGGGGTTATATCGAACATATGTATGTGGACGAGCGCTACCGGGTGGGCCACATCACGGTCGATCCCGGCCACCGCATCTCGTTCCAGAAACATTATCACCGCTCGGAACACTGGATCGTCGTGAAGGGAACCGCGACGGTGACGATCGGCGAAGAAACCCGGCTGCTGACGGAAAACCAGTCGGTTTATATCCCGATCGGTCAGCCGCACCGGCTTGCCAATGAGGGGCAGATACCGCTCGAGCTGGTCGAAATCCAGACCGGAGCCTATATCGGCGAGGATGATGTCATCCGCATCGAGGATGATTACAAGAGGCAATAGGGCTGTTGCCAATGCCGAGGGAACATAAGGCGAGGCGGACATAGGTCCGCTTCGCTTTTTTGGTTCAAGTGGCCAGCGCGTTCACGCAATGGGCAAAGCCATGGGACAGCATCGCCGCTTCCAGTCCCCGACGCCAGAATAGCCACCCGAAGATGAGGCCGGGAACGAAATTGCCGAGCAGCACCGCAAGGACGAGCGCCGGTTGAGGCTGAGCGGCGATCGCAAACAGAAACGGCAGGTGGCCCGCGGCAAAGAGAGCTGCGGCGATTGCGATGGCTGCCCACACTGTGGATGGTCCAATCTGTCCGCTTCCCGTCATGCGCCAGAGGGCCCATGCAAAAAACGACATCAGGCCCCACCGGGTCAGCAGCTCTTCCGTGATGCCGCCATATAAAATCCGGGTCGCCAGCGGGACATCAAATCTGGTCATTTTTGCCAGGGTTGCCGCATCCGTGACCAGGGGCAGGATCACCGAGGAATAGATGATCATCAACACGGCGACGACAATGCCCGCCGCAAGCGCAGGCGGCACCTGTCTTCGCAGCACTGCGCGCGCGCTGTCACCATTCAGCAGGCTATCGATCAACGGGGCGCCAAGCCCGAGTTTTACGGCCAGAGCCTGACCGGTCGCCACCGCCGCAAGGGTCAGGATTGCGGGCTGGACGAGGATCAGCAGACGCATCGCCAATGAAACCTGCTGTCCCGGGATGAGGTGCTCAAACGTTGCCAGTAAAAGCGATGCGACACCGGTCAATCCGATGATCAAAAGAATATGCCAGCGTTTCATGGTCTCTTTCGCCTGTTTTCCTCACCATGGGGTTTGTAAATGACCGGCATTGCGTGTGGATTACGCGGTCCAATCCCCTGTGTCGCCTGGCTGTTCGGCGTATTTACCGCCCGTTCGAAATGCCTCCTGACGGTGGTGGCGAGATTCGTATTTTAGGCGGTTGCCTAATCAAAAATCTTCGCATACGTTCCAACTGCAACGTTTCAGTGAGGGAGGAGACTCATGCGAATGCGTGTTATTTCTGCGGCTTTTCTGGCCAGCGTCATGATTCCGGCGGGTATTGCCGGGGCCACCGATCTTGAGGTGACCCATTGGTGGACATCGGGCGGCGAAGCCGCTGCCGTCGCCGAACTGGCCAAGGCTTTCGACGCGACCGGCAATAAATGGGTGGACGGCGCGATTGCCGGTTCGGGCGGCACGGCCCGGCCGATCATGATCAGCCGCATCACCGGCGGCGATCCGATGGGGGCCACCCAATTCAACCATGGCCGGCAGGCTGAAGAGCTTGTTCAGGCAGGTCTGATGCGCGATCTTTCCGATGTTGCCGCAAAGGGTAACTGGAAAGAGGTGATCAAGCCTGCAAGCCTGCTCGACAGCTGCACCATCGACGGCAAGATCTATTGTGCACCGGTCAATATCCATTCCTGGCAATGGCTGTGGCTTTCCAATGAAGCCTTCAAGAAGGCGGGCGTTGAAGTTCCGAAGAACTGGACGGAATTCGTCGCAGCCGCACCGGCGCTGAAAAAGGCCGGCATCCAGCCGCTCGCGCTGGGCGGCCAGGCATGGCAGGCGAACGGCTTGTTCGACACGCTGACGCTTTCGATCGGCGGCAAAGATCTTTATCAGAAGGTCTATGGCGACAAGGATGCCGAAGCGGCAGCCGGGCCCGAGATGGCGAAGATTTTCGCGGCTGCCGTTGAGGCGCGCGACATGGCCAAGGGCACCAATGTTCAGGACTGGAACCAAGCCACCAACATGGTCATCACCGGCAAGGCCGGCGGCCAGATCATGGGTGACTGGGCGCAGGGTGAATTCCAGCTTGCCAACCAGAAGGCCGGCACGGATTACACCTGTCTGCCGGGTCTCGGCCTCAATGATTATATCACCACGGGCGGCGACGCTTTCTATTTCCCGCTCCTGAAGGATGAGGCGAAATCCAAGGCGCAGGACGTGCTGGCTGAAACCATCGTCGATCCGAAAACCCAGGTTGCTTTCAACCTGAAGAAAGGTTCGCTGCCGATCCGTGGCGACGTCGATCTCAACGCCGCCAATGACTGCATGAAGAAGGGTCTCGAAATTCTGGCCAAGGGCAATGCGCTGACCAGTACCGACCAGCTGATTTCCGCCGATACGCAGAAACAGAAGGAAGACCTGATGGCGGAATTCTTCGCGGGCTCGATGTCGGCGGAAGACGGGCAGAAGCGCTTCGCGGACATTATCGGTTCGGCGGACTGAGTGTGATCTCTCCGGGTGGGAAAGCGGTTCGCCGCTTTCCTTTCCAGCGTCCTGCCTGTGCAACAATCACCAGCACGGGCAGGGGGTTCATGCGGTGAGGCTTTTGCCTGACTGTTGACTGTAACGTTACAGGAGGAGGTAACATGGCAGGTCAAGCGCGCTCGGGGCGCCCCAACCAGCTTTTCCGCAATCTCAATTCCAAGATTGCCTCCATTCCCATGATATTGACCGCCATGGTGATCTTCCTCGGCGGAACGATCTGGACGGTGATTTATTCCTTCACCAATTCAAAGCTTCTGCCGCGGGCGAGCTTCATCGGTTTCGATCAATATGAGCGTTTGTGGGCAGCACCACGCTGGATCGTGTCCATCCAGAATCTGGCGATCTACGGTGTGCTGTCGCTGATCTTCAGCCTCGTCATCGGCTTCGTGCTAGCGGCGCTGATGGATCAGAAAATTCGTTTCGAAAACACCTTCCGCACCATTTTCCTCTATCCTTTCGCCCTGTCCTTCATTGTCACAGGCCTCGTCTGGCAATGGCTGCTGAACCCGGAATTCGGCATCCAGTCCGTGGTCCGCTCGATGGGCTGGGAAAGTTTCACCTTCGATCCGCTCTACAATTCGCAGATCGTTATCTACGGCATCCTGATTGCTGCACTCTGGCAGGGCACGGGGCTCGTCATGTGCCTGATGCTGGCCGGTCTTCGCGGTATCGACGAGGACATCTGGAAGGCGACGCGTGTTGACGGCATTCCGATGTGGAAGACCTATATTCTCATCATCATTCCCATGATGCGGCCGGTCTTCATCACCACGCTGGTCATCATCGCCAGCGGCATCGTCAAGGTTTACGATCTGGTGGTGGCGCAAACGAGCGGCGGGCCGGGTATCGCGTCCGAAGTACCGGCGAAATATGTCTATGACTACATGTTTCAGGCGCAGAATCTCGGGCAGGGCTTTGCCGCCTCGACCATGATGCTCCTGACGGTCGCGATCATCATCATTCCATGGGCCTACCTCGAATTCGGAGGCAAGAAGCGTGGCTAATATCAGCACATTAAACACGGTCGTGGCCGCCACCGATGCGGTTGCCAAAGACCTTTCCGGTCCGCGCGGCAGGAAGCCGAGGAAAACCTTTTCCCGCCGCAACATCATTCTTTACGGCACGCTGTTCGTGGCTGCCGCCTATTACCTGCTGCCGCTTTACGTGATGGTCGTCACCTCGCTGAAAGGCATGCCGGAAATCCGGCTTGGCAACATCTTCGCGCCGCCGGTGGAAATCACTTTCGAACCCTGGGTGAAGGCCTGGGCCAATGCCTGCACGGGCCTGAACTGCGACGGGCTTTCACGCGGCTTCTGGAATTCGGTGCGCATCCTCGTGCCATCGGTGGTGATTTCGATCGTCGTCGCCTCCGTCAGCGGCTACGCCATGGCCAACTGGAAGTTCAAGGGATCGGAACTGTTCTTCTCCATCCTCATCATCGGCGCCTTCATCCCCTATCAGGTGATGATCTATCCGATCGTCATCGTGCTGCGCGAAATGGGTGTCTATGGCACGCTGACCGGCCTCGTTATCGTGCACACCATCTTCGGCATGCCGATCCTGACGCTGCTGTTCCGTAACTACTTCGCCTCGCTGCCGGAGGAACTGTTCAAGGCGGCGCGCATCGATGGCGCCAATTTCTGGCAGATCTATTTCCGCATCATGCTGCCCATGTCGCTGCCGATCTTCGTCGTGGCGATGATCCTGCAGGTGACCGGCATCTGGAACGACTTCCTGTTCGGCGTGGTGTTCACGCGGCCGGAATATTACCCGATGACCGTGCAGCTCAATAACATCGTCAACTCCGTGCAGGGCGTGAAGGAATACAACGTCAACATGGCCGCAACCCTTCTGACCGGGGCCGTGCCGCTGATCGTTTATTTCGTCTCCGGCAGGCTTTTCGTCCGCGGCATTGCCGCAGGCGCAGTAAAAGGTTGAGCTATATGAACAAAAGCGTTTCCATTCGCGATCTTTCCCTGTCCTTCGGTGCCGTCACCGTGCTGAAAGACCTCAATCTCGATATTTACGACGGCGAATTCCTCGTGCTGCTCGGCTCTTCCGGCTGCGGAAAGTCGACCCTTCTCAATTGCATCGCGGGTCTTCTGGAGCCGACCGACGGGCAAATCTTCATCAAGGACCGCAACGTCACCTGGGAGGAGCCGAAAGACCGAGGCATTGGCATGGTGTTCCAGTCCTATGCGCTTTATCCGCAGATGACGGTGGAGAAGAATCTGTCCTTCGGCCTTCAGGTCGCCAAGGTGCCGAAAGAGGAAATCGACCGCCGTGTGAAAAGAGCGGCTGGCATATTGCAGATCGAGCCGCTGCTGAAACGCAAGCCCGCCGAGCTTTCCGGCGGCCAGCGCCAGCGTGTGGCCATCGGTCGGGCGCTGGTGCGGGATGTGGATGTTTTCCTGTTCGACGAGCCGCTCTCGAACCTCGATGCCAAGCTGCGCTCGGAACTGCGCGTCGAAATCAAGCGGCTGCACCAGTCGCTGAAGAACACCATGATTTATGTGACGCATGACCAGATCGAGGCGCTGACGCTGGCGGACCGCATCGCCATCATGAAAAGCGGTGTCATCCAGCAGTTGGCCGATCCCGTCACCATCTACAACAAGCCGCAAAACCTCTTCGTTGCCGGTTTCATCGGCTCGCCGTCGATGAATTTCCTGCGCGGCGAGTTGATCGAAAAGGACGGCAAGGTGGTCTTCACCACCAATGGCGTTACTTTTGCGCTGGATGGCTATTATGCGGAAACGCCGCTCGCCGCGGGCCGTGCGGTGGTTCTGGGCGTTCGCCCCGAACATGTGCGCGTCGATGCCGATATCGTTGGCGGCGAAGTGCATGAGGCGATTGTCGATATCGAGGAGCCGATGGGTGCGGACAATCTGATCTGGCTGAAACATGCCGGGCATACCATGTCCGTGCGTGTCGGTGGGCACAGGCGGTTTTCGCCGGGCACCAAGGTGCGCCTCGGCCTCGACATGACGATGGCCTCGCTGTTCGACGCGCAAAGCGAGGACCGGCTCTAGAACAGCTTCGATTTACCCCCACACACAATCCCAAGACCCAGATCTCTATGGAGGAGACAATGACAGAACTCGGTTTCCAGCTTTACAGCGCCCGTAATTTCCAGCCTTTTTCCAATATTCTGAAGAAGCTTTCGGCGGCGGGTTATAAACATGTCGAAGGTTATGGCGCGATGTACGCTTCGCTGGATGATGCCGGTTTGAAAGGCCTGCGCGCCGAACTCGACGCCAATGGCCTTGCCATGCCGACCGGCCATTTCGGCCTCGACCTTCTGGAAGGCGATCCGAAAAAGGCGCTGAACATCGCGAAAGTTCTAGGCGTGGAAGCGATCTATTGCCCTTATCTGATGCCGGACCAGCGCCCGACAGATGCCGCAGGCTGGTTCGCTTTCGGCAAGCGCCTGCAGGAAGCTGGAAAGCCCTTCGTGGATGCCGGGCTGGTCTTCGGCTGGCATAACCATGATTTCGAGTTCAAGACGCTTGGCGATGGCTCCACACCACAGGAGCAAATCTTTGCCGGCGGCCCGGATTTGAAATGGGAGGCGGATATCGCCTGGATCATTCGCGGCAATGCCGATCCGCTCGCCTGGATCGAAAGCTACGGCAAGCGCATCACCGCCGTCCATGTCAAGGACATCGCACCGGCTGGTGAAAATACCGACGAAGACGGCTGGGCCGATGTCGGCCATGGGACGGTGGACTGGAAGGGTCTCGTCGCGGCGCTGAAGGCGAAATCCGCCACGAAACATTTCGTGGTCGAGCACGACAATCCGAAGGATATCGACCGGCTGATCACCCGCTCGATCGCATCTTTCAAAACCTACTAAGTTTCAATTTTCGGAGTTTCCATCATGGCCAGGGATCTTGGCGTCGGCATCATCGGATGCGGCAATATCTCGTCTGCTTACTTTTCGCTGGCACCGCTCTTCAAGGGCATCAAGGTGCTTGCCTGCGCCGATCTCAACCGCAATGCGGCGGAGCTCAGGGCGGAAGAATTCGGTGTCGTCGCGCAGTCCATCGATGAACTGCTCGCCAACAAGGATATCGATGTGGTGGTGAACCTCACCATTCCCGCCGCGCATTTTCCGGTGTCGAAAGCCGCCCTCGAGGCAGGCAAGCACGTCTATTCGGAAAAGCCGCTGGTGCTTTCGCTGGAGGAAGGCGAGGAGCTACGGCGCATCGCCCGGGAGAAGAACCTCTCCGTCGGCTGCGCGCCGGATACTTTCCTCGGCGGCGCGCATCAGCTTGCCCGGCAATATATCGATGACGGCAAGGTAGGGCGCATCACCTCCGGCACCTGCCATGTGATGAGCCCCGGCATGGAGATGTGGCACCCCAATCCGGGCTTCTTCTTCCTGAAGGGCGGCGGGCCGATCCTCGATCTCGGCCCCTATTACGTCGCCAATCTCATCAACCTCATCGGACCGGTGAAGCGCGTCGGTGCGCTGACCAGCATGGCGAACCCCACCCGTACGGTGACCAGCCAGCCGTTGAACGGCGAAATCATCCCGGTCGAAACACCGACCAATATCCATGCCCTGCTGGAATTTGTGAACGGCGCGACGATCACGCTTTCGGCAAGCTGGGATGTCTGGTCGCATCGCCACGCCAATATGGAGCTCTATGGCACGGAAGGCTCGATCTATGTGCCGGATCCGAACTTCTTCGGCGGCGTGGTGGAAGCGAGCGGACGGGACAAGAATATCCAGCCGCTGGAAGACTGGGCGCATCCCTTCGGCATCGCCAATCAGGAGAGCCCCAATGGCCCGCGTGCCAATTACCGCACGGCGGGCCTTGCCGATATGGCGATTGCGATTTTGGAGGGGCGTGATGCCCGCTGCTCGCTGGATCGCTCCCTGCACGGTATCGATGTGATGACCTCGATCCTCAAATCCGGGGAGGAGGGCCGTTTCATCGAAATGACGACGACCTGCACCCAGCCGGCGGCACTTGGCATCGAGGAGGCGCAGGCGCTGCTGCGCTGAGCGCAAAGCCAACGAAAAAAGGCCCGGCGCACTGCCAGTTCGCCGGGCCTTTTCCGCTCAGCCATTTAATGGCGAGCGTCGCGTGTTCATCAGATTTTCATAGGCCGATAAAAAGACCCAGCCAGCGCGCAACGGTCCTGACCATCCAGATCAGGAACACGAAAGGGGCTATGCCAACAGCCGCGACGAGCGCCGCCGAGGCGACAACGAGCGCTGTGGTGAGATTGCGCCTGAACCGGTGGCGTTTTGGGTCGAGAGCCTTATCCATGACGTATGGCGGTGATCAGCCCGCGAATGGTGAGCGTGACATAAAGCATGCCCGCCATCGCCATCAGGATGGCGGTGCCGAGAGAGCTGAGGTTGCTCAGCGAAAACAGAAATGTATCAGCCGCCACCATTGGCAAGACCCTTCAAGAACAGCAGATTTCGCATCGTTCTAGATCGTGCCGGTTTCCCGCATATGTCCCGATTGTTTCGTCTTGTTGCTGCCGAGGGGCGTTTTCGTGATGGCGTGGCTTTGCGCGATTTCCGCAAGGCCCTTCACAAGCCCGTCGCTTTGGTTTAAAGCCGCTCCCCGTAATCCGGTCGCAGCCCACCCGGTCAAAACAAGGGATCCCAAATTATGAAAACCATCG
Organism: Agrobacterium sp. T29; assembly: GCF_006970545.1. Lineage (NCBI taxonomy): Bacteria > Pseudomonadati > Pseudomonadota > Alphaproteobacteria > Hyphomicrobiales > Rhizobiaceae > Agrobacterium > Agrobacterium sp. T29. Next base: position 351,686 of record NZ_CP040641.1, on the reverse strand, counting down.
TCATCTGCTCCGGCGGATTGGACTCCGTTTCGCTTGCGCATAAAATCGCGGCGGAACATCAACTTCTCGCTCTTGTCTCCTTCGATTATGGCCAGCGCCACAAGAAGGAGCTGGAATACGCGGCCGATTGCGCAAGGCGTCTCGGCGTGCCGCATCATGTCATCGATATCAGAACCATCGGCGCACATCTGACCGGCTCGGCGCTGACCGACGACGTGGAGGTGCCGGACGGACATTATGCGGAAGAGACCATGCGCTCCACCGTTGTGCCGAACCGCAACGCCATCATGCTCACCATCGCTTTCGGGCTGGCCGCCGCGCAGCAGGCGGATGCCGTGGCGATTGCCGTGCATGGCGGCGATCACTTCATCTACCCCGATTGCCGGCCGGGCTTTATCGACAGCTTCAATGCCATGCAGGCGCATGCGCTGGAAGGTTATGCCGACGTCAAGCTTTTCGCGCCCTATGTCACCGTTTCCAAGGCGGCGATTGTGACCGATGGTGCGAAATACGGCACGCCCTTTGGCGAAACATGGTCCTGTTACAAGGGCGGCTTGCGCCACTGCGGCCGCTGCGGCACCTGCGTCGAACGGCGCGAGGCCTTTCATCTGGCCGGTGTCACCGATCCGACCGACTATGAGGATCCGGATTTCTGGGTGGCGGCCACCCATGCCTATGCGGCGCAGGAGGTGCGCTGATGTTCCGCATCACCAAGGAATTTCACTTCTCCGCCTCGCACCAGTTGAAGAGCCTGCCTTCGGATCACCAGTGCAATCGCCTCCACGGGCATAATTACATCGTCGAGATCGAGCTTGCGGGCGAAGCGCTGAACGAGCACGGTTTCGTGCGCGACTATCACGAGCTTGCGCCGCTGAAGCGTTATATTGACGATCATTTCGACCATCGCCACCTGAACGACGTTCTTGGCCATGACCGGGTGACGGCGGAATGTCTGGCGAAGCATTTCTACGACTGGTGCAAGGATCGCCTGCCGGAAACCAGCGCCGTGCGGGTCAGCGAAACCGCCAAGACCTGGGCGGAATACCGGCCATGACGGCGGCTGCACACAAGATTGCAGCGAAGGACCCCACGATCCGCATCAGTGAAATCTTCGGGCCCACCATTCAGGGTGAAGGTCTGCTGATCGGTCTACCGACGGTTTTCGTACGTACTGGCGGCTGCGACTATCGCTGTTCCTGGTGCGATACGCTGCATGCGGTCGATAGCGAGTATCGCGACACGTGGAAACCCATGTCGGTCGACGCGATCTGGCAGGAGGTGCGGCGGCTTTCCGGCGGCGTACCGCTGACGATCTCGCTGTCTGGCGGCAATCCGGCCATCCAGCCGCTCGGACCTTTGATCTCGAAGGGGCAGGCCGAGGGCTATCGTTTCGCGCTGGAAACGCAGGGCAGCATCGCCAAAGACTGGTTTGCCGATCTCGACCATCTTGTCCTAAGCCCCAAGCCGCCATCGAGCGGCATGGAAACGGACTGGCAGGCTTTCGAAGACTGTCTTGGCGCTGCCGGCAAGGGCCCGCAGGTAGCCCTGAAGATCGTGGTCTTTGACGATGCCGATTACGCCTATGCCACAGCGGCATCCGCGCGTTTCCCGCATTTGCCGGTTTACCTTCAGCCCGGCAACCACACCCCGCCGCCGCCGGATGACGACGATGCGCGTGTGGATATCGATGGGGTGATGGACCGGATGTTGTGGCTGGTGGAGAAGGTCAGCGAAGATCGCTGGTTTTCCGCCCGGGTGCTGCCGCAACTACATGTGCTGTTGTGGGGGAATAAGCGCGGGGTTTGAGGCAGTTATAAGTTCCCTCCGTCATGCCGGACTTGATCCGGCATCCAGCCACGGCGCGTCTGCGCCGTGAAAAGAGTCTTTTGCGATCAAAGGCTTGATAGCGCTGGACCCCGGATCAAGTCCGGGGTGACGGAGAGCGAGGAGCCCTTTGCAGCAATCCATGCGGCGGCTTGCGCCGCCGCACTTTCGCAAATCAAGCCGAAACGGCCAGCTCGCGCCGTTCCCGATCCGCAATGATCGACAGATCGAGCACCTTCTGCAGATTGGCCGCATGACGGAAATCCGGATCGGCGGGGCCGCCTTCCATGACGGCCTTGGCGAATTTTTCGTAATTCGTCGGCACCGGGTCGACATCGATGGTCTTCCAGATCGCCTTTTCCACATCCTCGCCGATGCAGGCGCGCAGGCTGGAATAATCCGGGGTGTGGATCACTTCCAATGCGCCCTTGTCGCCATGGATGCGCAGGCGAAGTTCGTTCAGATGCCCCGTCGCCCAGCGGCTGGCATGGATGACGCCCATGGCGCCGTTTTCAAGCTCGGCGGTCATGGTGAAGCTGTCATTGGCGTCGAGGTCGTAGACGCCGATTTTATTGCCTTCATATTTGTCGAAGGTCTTCAGCCGCGTGAAGATGCGCTCCACATCGCTGCCCGCGCCGTAAGATGCGAAGTCGAGAATGTGGATGCCTACATCGCCCAGCACGCCGTTCGAGCCATGCTTGGTGGAAAGTCGCCACAGCCACTTGCTCTCCGTCATCCAGTCGCCCCAGGCCTTGGAAACGAGCCAGCTCTGGAGATAGGAGGCTTCGAGATGCCGCACCTTGCCGATCTTGCCGGCCAGCACCATTTCGCGCGCCGCCTGCAAGGGTGCGACATTGCGATAGGTGAGGTTGACCATGGCGACGAGGCCGGCTTTTTCGGCGGCATCGGCCATTTCGGCGGCCTTTGCGTAGTTTTCAGCTAGCGGTTTTTCGCAGAAGACATGTTTGCCGGCCGCCAGAAGCTTCAGGCTGGTGGGATGGTGGATCGCGTCCGGCGTGACATTTGCCGCCGCGTCGAATTCACCCCAGGCAATCGCATCATCCAGCGAGGTGAAGGAGAGCGGAATGTTGTGGCGCAGCGCAAAGCCGCGCACCACCACATCGTCCACATCCACCGCTGCGACGAGTTCGACGCCGGGGATTTCAGAGAAATATGTGGCATGGTTGTTGGCCATGCCGCCGGTTCCGAGAATGAGAAGTCTCATGGCTTGTTACCTGTAACCTGCTTCGCCTGCCTTGTGCAGCTTGGGGCCGCGTTCTTCGATGGGCTCCAGAGCCTTGTCGACGGGAACATTGGGGGCGTCGTGAATGCTTTTCAGTGCGCCAACGGGATTATAGGCCCATTTCACAGAGTTGCTGATGACCTTCTGCACATTGGCGTCGTGATAGGTCGGATAGGTCTCGTGGCCGGGGCGGAAATAGAAGATATTGCCGGCACCGCGACGCCAGGTGAGACCGGAACGGAAGACTTCGCCACCCTGGAACCAGGAGATGAAGACGGTTTCCAGCGGCTCCGGCACGGAGAACTGCTCGCCGTACATTTCCTCGTTTTCCAGCTCGAAATGTTCCGGCAGGCCGGCGGCGATCGGGTGGCGCGGATTGATGGTCCACAGGCGCTCGCGTTCGCCCGCCTCACGCCATTTCAGCGCGCAGGGCGTGCCCATCAGGCGCTTGAACGGCTTGGAGAAGTGGCCGGAATGCAGGACGATAAGGCCCATGCCTTCCCAGACGCGTTTGGCGACGCGCTCGACGATCTCGTCCTGCACCGCGCCATGGTCCTTGTGGCCCCACCAAACCAGCACATCGGTCTTGTCGAGGCGTTCCTGCGACAGCCCGTGTTCCGGCTCCTGCAGTGTGGCGGTGGTGGCATTAATCTCAGGATTCTGGTTCAGCGCGTCGGCAATGGTGTTGTGCATGCCGTTCGGATAGATCGAACGCACCGTCTCATTGATGTGTTCGTGGATATTCTCGCCCCATACAACGGTGTTGATGGTCATTGTCATGCTCCTCGGTGAAAGCCGGGACCTTGGGTGAGCCCGGCGAAAGTTGAATGTTCAGGCGGCACCCCGGGCAGGGTTGCGGGCGAGCGCCCGGCCCTCGGCGTCGAAACGATGTATCTGCGTCGCATCCGGCGCGATGGCGATGCGTTCACCGGCCGTGCGGCCGGTCACGCCCTCTTCACGAACGACGACGGGTTCATCCGCGCCGATCTCGACATAGATATAGCTGTCCGATCCCAGCATTTCCGAATGCACGATCTCGCCGCTCCAGCCGCTGCCATCAGTGGCGATGGCGATGTGTTCGGGGCGGATGCCGATGGTTTTCGCCCCTTCGGCCTCCGCATATTTGCCGGTGAGGAAGTTCATCTTCGGCGAGCCGATGAAGCCGGCGACGAAGGTGTTGACCGGACTTTCGTAAAGCTCCAGCGGCGTGCCGATCTGCTCGACGCGGCCGTCACGCAAGACACAGATACGGTCGGCGAGTGTCATCGCCTCCACCTGGTCGTGCGTGACGTAGATCATCGTCGTGTCATGCATCGAGCGATGCAGCTTGGCGATTTCGAGACGCGTGGCGACGCGCAATGCCGCATCGAGGTTGGAGAGCGGCTCGTCGAAGAGGAAGACCTTCGGATCGCGCACGATGGCGCGGCCGATGGCGACACGCTGGCGCTGGCCGCCGGAAAGCTGCTTCGGCAGACGTTCCAGATAGGGCGTGAGCTGCAGCATCTCCGCCGCCGCTTCCACGCGCTTGCGACGCTGTTCCTTGTCCGCGCCTGACAGTTTCATGCCAAACGCCATGTTTTCGAACACGGTCATGTGCGGATAAAGCGCATAGGACTGGAAGACCATGGCGACGCCTCGCTTGGCGGGCGGCAGGCGATTCACCGTCTCGCTGTCGAAGGAAAGCGTGCCACTGGAAATTTCCTCCAGCCCGCAGATGAGGCGCAGCAGCGTGGACTTGCCGCAGCCTGAGGGGCCGACAAAAACCATGAATTCGCCGGAGCGGATGTCCATGTCGATGCCCTTGATGACATCGAAGGCACCGAAGGATTTGCGAAGATCGCGCAGTTGAATGGTGGTCATTTGTTTTCTCCTAGCCTTTGACGCCGCCGGCGGTGAGGCCGGAGATGATGCGTCGCTGGAAGATCAGAACGAGGACAACGAGGGGTGCGGTGACGATGACGGATGCGGCCATGATCGTTCCCCAGGGGATTTCGAACTGCGAGCCGCCCGACAGAAGCGCGATGGCGACAGGCACCGTGCGCTGCTCGTTCGATGAGGTGAAGGTGAGCGCGAAGAGGAATTCGTTCCAGGCCGCGATGAAGGCGAGAAGCCCTGTCGTGACGAGCGCCGGCCACATCAGCGGCATGAACACCTGGGTGATGATGACCCACGGCGTTGCACCATCGACGATAGCCGCTTCCTCGATCTCGATCGGCAGGTCGCGCATGAAGGTCGTCAGCACCCAGACCGTGAAGGGCAGGGTGAAGATCATGTAGGAAAAGATCAGCGCCAGCGGCGTGTTGAAGATGCCCGCCCAGCGGATCAGTTCGAACAGGCCGGCGAGAACGGCGATCTGCGGGAACATCGAAACCGACAGGATGGTGAGCAGCAGCAGCGCGCGACCCCGGAAGCGGACGCGGGCCAGGGCATAGGACGCCGTTACCGCAAGGAACAGCGAGAGTATGACAACGGAAGATGCGACAAACAGCGAATTGCCGAGATTGCGCAGGAAAGTGCCGTTGCCGATGACGAAGCTGTAATTGGTCAGCGAGAAGTCACGCGGCCAGTAGTTGACCTGGAACAGCGCCGAGCCGGATTTCAGGCTCGTCAGGATCGCGTAGTAAAACGGGAATACCGAAATCACCATGATGATGGCGACCAGCGCATAAAAAGCGGTGGTTTTCAGGATGCTTGGCAGGGTCATCGCGCGGCTCCATCGGTGTTGACGCGCCCGAGCCACATGTAGATGACGGTGATCGAGGCGATGATGAGGAACAGCATGGTGGAGGCTGCAGCACCGTAGGAGAACTTGTCGAAATCGAACAGGTTCTCGCGCGCCAGCACCGACATGGTGCGGGTCTGGGCGTTGTTGGGCGTCAGGATATAGATGAGATCGAAGACGCGCATCGCATCCAGCATACGGAAAATGACGGCGACCATGAGGGCCGGGCGGATCATCGGCAACGTGACGCGGAAGAATACCTTGACGGGGTGGATGCCATCCACCTTTGCCGCCTCATACATGTCCTTCGGCACCATTTGCAGGCCGGCGAGAATGAGTAGCGCCATGAAGGGCGTGGTCTTCCAGATATCGACGATCAGCACGGCGATCATCGCGGTCTCGGGATTGGCGGTCCAGGCGATCTTGCTGGAGATCAGCCCGAGATTGAGGAACAGGTCGTTCAATATGCCGAACTGGTCGTTCAGCATCCATGCCCACATCTGTGCCGAGACGATAGTGGGAATGGCCCAGGGCACGAGGATCGCGGCACGCACGAGGCCGCGTCCCTTGAATTCGGCATTCAGCACCAGCGCGACGATGAGGCCGAGCACGGTTTCGAAGCTGACGGAAAGGATGGTGAATTTGAGCGTGTTGAGAACCGCGCCCCACCATGCGGGATCGGCAAGCAGGCCGCGATAGATGGTGCGGCCGCTGCTGAGCGTGATCCAGGTGAGGTAGTTCTTGAGGCCGACGAACTGCGCCCCGTCGAGATTGGTGAGCGAGGCGTCGGTGAGGCTGAACCACACGGTGCGCACCAGTGGCCAGCCCGCCACCAGCGCCAGCACCAGAAATGTGGGGGCAAGAAACAGCCAGGCGGATTTCAGTCGTTCCGACTGCAGGTCGGAGCCGGTGCCGGATGCCGCGACCGGTCTTTGAAGGGCGATGTCGTTCATGGGGATATCTCGCGGTTGGGGCGCGGGAGACGATCAGTCAAGACCGCCTCCCGCGCGGGCCGGATTACCAGCCGTTGCCTTTGAGATCGGTCAGTTCAACCTCGAGAAGTTCGAGATTTTCCGCTGCCGTGCCGTTGCCGGAGAGCGTGTTGTGCACGGCGCCCCAGAACTTGGCGGAAACCTCGTTATATTTCACCTTGGCCGAGGCGGAAGGACGCGGAACGGCGGTCTGGAAGATCGGCTTCCATGTCGGCATGAAGGGCTGCGCGGCAGCGACGTCCTTGTCGTCGTAAAGGGATGCGATAGTCGGCATGTTGGAGAGCTGAATCGCGCGCATCTTCTGGGTGTCTTTTGATGCCAGGAATTTCACGAGCTGAATGGCCGCTTCCTGATCGTCGGAATATTTCGAAACGGCGAGGTTCCAGCCGCCGAGTGTCGAAGCAGGGGCCTCGCCTTCCGCGCCGGCTGGCAGTGGGGTGACGCCGAACTTGCCCTTGATGGCGCTGTCGTCGCCATTGCCCAGTGCATATGCATAGGGCCAGTTGCGCATGAAGACGGAATTGCCGGTTTGCCAGACGCCGCGCGCCTCTTCTTCCTTATAAGCGAGCACGCCCTGCGGCGCGATGGTGCCGACCCAGCCCTTGGCGGTTTCGATGGCGGCTGCGGCCTTCTCATTGTTGACGGAGATATCGCCGTTGGTCTCGACAATATGGCCGCCGCCGGCGGAAGCGATCCATTCCAGCGCGTTGCAGGTCAGGCCCTCATAGGCACTGCCCTGGAAAACGAAGCCCCAGAGGTCCTTCTGGCCAGCCTCGCGCTCCTTGTCCTGGATTTCCTTGGCGGTCTCGCTCAGTTCCTTCCAGGTCTTCGGCGGCTGCTTGCCATATTTTTCCAGAAGGTCCTTGCGGTAGAAAAGCGCCGGCGCGTCGGTGAACATCGGCATGGCAACGAGCTTGCCGTCAACCGTCTGCGAGGCGACGATGGAAGGGAAATGATCGCCGATGACATCCTTTGTCGCTGCGGTCAGATCCACGAACTGGTCGGCCAGTTGCGGCGCCCAGATCACGTCCGTCTGGTAGACGTCGACATCCTTGTTGCCGGCGGCAAGCCACAGCCGATACTGGCTGAACTGTTCGCTGGACGATGACGGCATGGTGACGAGATTGACCTTGTGACCGGTCTCTTTCTCGAAGGCGGCGATGCGTTCGCGGAAGAACGCGACGTTCTTGCCGGTCGAATTGGCGGCGATGGAAAGTTCAGCTGCCTGCGCGGAAACAGCGGCGGAAAACGCCGCTCCGCACAGGAACAAAGTCTTCATGGAAATATTCATTGTCAAACTCCTCCGTTGACGCTTCCGATTGTCCTCAAAATTGAAAGCGCTTTTGACCGACGCGAGGCTCTCAAAAGCCGAGCATTCTGTCAATACTCTTTCTAATCCCCCGGAAATCGGTTGTTTTCGCCTGCAATTTTTCGGCGTTTGCCTTTGGGAATGATCAACTGTAAGGTTTCAGGTGGAGGAAAATTGAAATCGTTTTCAATTTTTGTCGGCTTGAAAAATCCGCGGCGGCGACGCATGCAGGGGCGAATTGGCAAAAAATTATGAAGCTCAAGGAATTCGCAGAGAAGGTCGGGCTCTCGCCCACCACCGTCAGCCGGGCGCTGGGCGGCTACCCCGAGGTACGCGAGGAAACGCGCCAGCGGGTGATGGAGGCTGCGCTGAAATACGGTTACCGGCCGAATGCAAACGCTGTCAGGCTGGCGACGGGCAGGGCAGGCGCCATCGGCGTCGTCATGGGCCGTTCGGGCGGCGGGCACTTCTTTTCCGAATTCATGGGCGGCATGGCGACCCGGCTGGAACGGGAGGAGACCGACATTCTCGTCAGCGTCACCGTCGACAATAATCTCGATGAGGAACTGGCGATTTTCAGCCGGCTGGCGTCGAGCGGCCGGGTGGATGGCATCATCGTGCATTCACCGCGTCCGGAAGATGAGCGCATCGCACTGCTCAACCGGCTGGGCGTGCCCTTCATCGTGCATGGTCGCTCAAAGACGCCTTTCGAACATGCCTGGCTCGATATCGACAATCACGACGTCACCTATCGCCCGACGATCCATTTTCTGGAGCGCGGACACAGGCGGATCGCCCTTATCAATGGTCCGGTCGGCCGCACCTTCGTGCAGGACCGCGAGCAGGGTTTTCGCGAGGCGCTGGCGACACACGGCATTACGCCGGATCCGCGTTTCATGATGAATGAGCACTTCAGCGAAGAGACGGCCTTTCGCTTCGCCCGCTCGCTGCTGGAACAGACGCCGCGCCCCACGGCCTTTGTGGCGGGCGCGATGATGACGGCGCAGGGTGTCTATCGCGCCGCGACGCAGATGGGGCTGACGATCGGCAGGGATGTCTCCGTCATCGCCCATGACGACGTGTTTCCTTACCTTACGCCGGAAAGCATGATGCCGCCGCTTTCCACCACCCGCTCGCCCATGCGCATGGCGGGCATGCGGGTGACGGACCTGCTTTTGCAGATCATCGGCGGCCGTCCCGTTCGCGAGGTTCAGGAATTGTGGCCGGTCGAGCTGATCTTGCGGGAATCGGTCGGCCCTGCCTGAACTTGTCGCCATAGCTCACTGATTCCACTCCATTTTGTGAACGTCAGTTGATAACGTTCGCCTTTCGTCATCTATACGTCCGCGCCGTCTCATGTATAATCGGAACAGTCACGGGCGTTATGGAACAGGACCCGGGCCGGCGCGTTGAGGGGACGTGTCGAAGGAGGTGGACGGATGTTTGAATTTTTAAAACCGCAACAGCAGACTGTGATCGATGATGTCGAGGCGACCGGCACCTATGCCGATGCGCTGCTCAACGTTCCGAGCCCCGAACTTAACCGTTCGACCGCTCGCGAACATGGTCATGAGGCCCATTCCCGCGACTATTGCGAAAATCGCGATATTTCCCGCAGCGCGCTCGGTTTCGCCTGAGCTATCGCAAAAACCTTCCTAAAAAACGGAACGGACAGGCCGTGCCCGCGTTTTCCCTGTACGACCCGCAGGGCGGCGCAACCGGACCGAAGGGACCTGACCGGCATTTGACCGATAGGCGAATTGGGTGTTGCGCCGCCTGATTGGCGACAGCGCAAACGCGCTGTCCCACGAGATAAAAACGCAGCTTGTGCCCATCGTGGCCAAGCGTGTTTATCAGGAGGCCGCGATGCCAGCCGTTCCCGTCGAACCCTATTCCGAACCGCCGATGCCCGTGCCGCCGCAGCCGGATATCCCGCCGGTGGAAGAGCCGGAACCCGATAGGTTGCCGGACGAGGTGCCGGTACCCAACCCCGACGAAAATGACGGGCCGCCGAAGGTGCTCTCGTCTTTCACGCCTCTCCATTCTCGAATTTCTTGCTGAGGAAAGCCGAGCCCTTGAGCCCGAAGCGCCACGGATATTCCGTCGCGCGGCTGATGCCGATTCGTCTGCCGCTGGTGACGGCGGCGGCTTCTTTCGGCAGCCGCAGGAAAAAAGGCGCTGCGTTCAACGGCGCGCCGTCCATCTCCCCCGTAATCGCCAGCGCCTGACAGAGCCTGCCCGGACCTGAGCAGAGAAGTTTCGGCTTGTCAGTTCCGCGCCGCAGTTTCATCATGTCTATGCCGGTCAGGGGTTCGATGGCGCGCAGAAGCACGGCGGAACCCGGGGCGCAGACAAAGTTGGCGCACCAGTGAATACCATAGGACCGGTAGACATAAAGACGGCCGGCCGGGCCGAACATTGCCCTGTTGCGCGGGGTCTGCCCGTTGAAACTGTGGGATGCCGGGTCGTCCGGATGATAGGCTTCGGTCTCCACGATGATGCCGCCGGTATTGCCGATGCGGAACTCCGCGCCGATGAGGGCGCGGGCCACATCCAGCGCATCGCGCAGGAAGAAACTCTCCTGCATTTCCGGGCCAAAGGCCTGATTCATCTGGAACCCTTCCGCTCTGCCGTCGTTGTGAATTCAGGTTCTAACCGTTTTCCAGCATCGGATTCGTACCGGTGCTTTTCAAGCCGGAGGGCATGTCATGCAACTTTCGACGACCTATGTAAAACGCAATAACGGGGTTATCTCCGTCGAGTTCGTCGGCAACGACGGCGATCAGGTCTCTGTTCGCCTCGCCGACGGCCTTGAAGGGATCGACGATGCCGAGGCCATCAAGCGGGCGAGCGCGGTGATGGTGCAACTGACCGCCTTCGGAACGCGCCATGGTGCGGATGCGCCTTCGCAATTTTCCGCTCTCGGCACGGCGCAGGACGATGCGTCTCAGGGATTGCTGCACGGGCAGGCGAGCGCACGCACCGCGCGGGACCGCGAGATTCTGGAGGAAGAGCTTGAGGAGGGGCTGGAGGACAGCTTTCCGGCGAGTGATCCCGTCTCGGCGACGGTCACGTCCATTGCTTCCCGAAAAGGAGGGCAATGACATTGACCGTTCGCAAAGTTGCTCTGGTAACCGGCGCTGGCTCCGGCATTGGGCGCGCCGCCGCTCTTCATCTGTCGGCGCAGGGTTTCGCGGTCGGTCTGTTGGGCCGCACCGAATCGGAATTGAACGATGTCGCCCGGGAAATAGGCGCCGCATCCGGTTCTTCGAAGGTTCTCGTAGCCGATGTGGCGGATGAAGCGGCCATGCGTCACGCGGTCGCAGCGCTGATTGAGAATTTCGGCCGGCTTGATGTCGTGGTGGCCAATGCCGGCGTCAACGGCGTCTGGGCGCCCATCGATGAGCTGAAACCGTCCGAATGGGACGATACGATCCGCATCAACCTGCGCGGCACTTATCTCACCGTCCACGTCAGCGTGCCGCATCTGAAAGCGGCCGGCGGCGGGTCCATCGTCATCATTTCGTCAATCAATGGCACCCGCACCTTCACATCGCCCGGTGCTACGGCCTATTCCGTGACGAAGGCCGGGCAATTCGCCATGGCGCAACAACTGGCGCTGGAGCTGGGGCGTCACCGTATTCGCGTCAATGCGGTGTGTCCGGGCGAAATCGAAACGGCAATCGATGAAAATACCGATATACGCGGGCGGGAAAAAACGGAGGTTCCAGTCCGTTTTCCGGCTGGGGATATTCCGGTAACCGGCGGCTTGGCCGGGACGAGCGAAGATGTCGCTGCGCTGATCGGTTTCCTGGCGTCGGATGCGTCCCGCCACATTACCGGCACGCCGGTTTGGATCGATGGCGGCCAAGGGCTGCTCCGATAATCTGTAGACTTTAAGCTCAACGCCAGCGGCATCACGGGCTTGTGTCCTTATGATTAACGAATGGGTAACGTCTGTTCACGAGACTTTGTCCATGGGCGAGGTTGCCGTGTTGTGGCCACCTTCGATAGTTAAGCGTCTGCCGGAAAGGCGGGCAAATCAGGCGGGCAGAACGATCCATGGGCATGCAGGCACTGCTGGATTTCGCGGTTGCGGGGTTGCGGCAAAAGGTAAGGGCAGGGGCAAGAATGGCCGCGATCGTTGCGATCGGTGGCGGCCTTGCCGCGTGCACTTCCATGGGGCTCGATAGCGTCAAGAAAGACCCGCCGAAACTGTCGTCCAAGATGATGGCGCAGATGTCGGCCAAGAGCATGCGCCCGGAAAGCCCGGTTCTCGTTCGCATTTTCAAGCAAGAAAGCGAGCTTGAGGTCTGGAAGGTCGACAAGACCGGAAATTACGCCTTGCTCAAGGCCTATCCCATGTGCCGATGGTCCGGAAAGCTCGGCCCCAAGATGAAAACGGGCGACCGGCAGGCGCCGGAAGGGTTTTATCATGTCTCGGCGGGCATGCTGAACCCGAACTCACAATATTACGTCTCCTTCAATCTCGGTTATCCCAATCGGCTGGAATCGGCGCTCGGTTACACCGGTGAGGCGTTGATGGTGCATGGCGCCTGCTCCTCTTCCGGCTGCTACGCCATGACGGATGCCCAGGTGGGCGAGATTTACGCCATCGTCGCGCGTGCGCTTCAGGGCGGGCAGGACCGCTTTCAGGTGCAGGCCTATCCCTTCCGCATGAGCGCAAGGAACATGGTGGCGCATCGGGACGACCCCAACATGCCGTTCTGGAAGACGCTGAAGGAAGGTTACGATTATTTCGAGGTGACGCGCCGGCAGCCCAAGGTTTCCGTCTGCGGCCGTCGTTATGTCTTCAACAGTGAATTTGCTGAAGGCGAACCTGCCGATCCGCTGGCGGCCTGCCCACCGACCATCAACCAGCAGGATCCGCTGGTGGCTTCGAAACTGGCCGAAGAGCAACAAAAATTTGCCGCCGCGATGAGTGAGGGAACTTCCAGCCCGCTCAGCGCGTATGTAGACGGCGGCATGCATCCGAGCTTCCGGGCCATTTTGAAATCGAACGGCGCCAAGGCCATGGCATCGCAGGTTTCCGGCACGAAGTACCCTATCAGCCGCCCAGAGGCGGCGCTGGCAGATCCCTTTGCTGGCGTGAGATGACGTAAATGAGGTTTTTCAATTGAACGAGACGACGACGACCCGGCGGGGTTTCCTGCTTGGAGCAGGTGGACTGGCGCTTGCCGGCCTTGCGGGCTGCAACACAACTGCGCGTGAGGCCGCCCGGCCTGCAGCACCCGCGGACGACCCGATGTATGCCCTGATGTACGGCCCCAAGCCGGACGAGCAGTTTCCGCTGCCGGAAATCCCCTACAAGCGGATTCCGCGTCAGTTCCTGCGGCAGATGGTGGCGAACCCGACGGGTGAACGCCCCGGCGTCATCGTCGTCGATACCGCCAATCATTTCCTCTATCTCACCTATGAGAACAATCAGGCCATGCGTTATGGCGTCGGCCTCGGCCGCGCGGGCTTTGAATGGGCCGGTCGCGGCGTCATTCAGTACAAGCGGCAATGGCCGCGCTGGACGCCGCCCGATGAGATGATCGCGCGCCAGCCGGAGCTCGAACCCTATAGCAGCCGCAACGGCGGCATGGAGCCGGGCCTCAAGAACCCGCTCGGCGCGCGTGCGCTCTATATCTTCAAGGATGGCAAGGACACGATCTACCGCCTGCACGGCTCGCCGGAATGGTGGACCATCGGCAAGTCGGTATCCTCCGGCTGCGTGCGCCTGCTCAACCAGGATATCATCGACCTTTACAACCGTGTGCCCGATGGCACGCCGATCGTGGTGACGGCGCTCGGCCCCGCACAGCAGGGCGTGCCGATCGGCCAGGAAGGTGTGCCCGTGGCGCAATATGGTAACGGCGTGATCGGCGACGGCCTCTCGCAACCGATGCAGGCTTATTGATCGCTAAAGTTCCACCCACGGCGGAGGCTTGCCGTGGGTGCGTGCTGGCTGATTTCCTGCATCTGGCGGAGATATCCGCGCCTCGTCGCAGACATCAAGCTACTTGGCGTGGCTGATCCTGACTGCCGGCCGTTTCCATTTCCAGGCGGAAGCGCGACACCAGGGCACGCAACTTTGCTGTTTCCGAGGCAAGCGTTGCTGACGCGGCGGTGGATTGCTCCACCATGGCCGCATTTTGCTGGGTAGCGTGATCCATGGAGTTCACCGCCGCGTTGATTTCGGACAGACCGGTTGATTGCTCGGTGGCCGATGTGGCGATGGCATTCATATGGCGGTCGATGCCGGCGATACGTTCACTGATATCCTTCAGTGCTGTGCCGGTATCGAGAACCAGCTTCACGCCGCTCTCGACCTCCACGGACGATTGCCGGATATGGTCACGGATTTCGCTTGCGGCCTTTGCCGAGCGCTGGGCGAGATCGCGCACCTCCTGTGCAACAACCGCAAAGCCCTTGCCGCTCTCGCCGGCGCGGGCAGCCTCAACCCCGGCATTCAGCGCCAGAAGATTGGTCTGGAAGGCGATTTCGTCAATGACGCCGATGATGCCGGTGATCTGCCGCGACGAGGCCTCGATACGGCGCATCGCTTCCTCGGCATGGCTTACCACCTCCACCGATTTCAGGGCGCTATGGTTGGCATCGGTGGCAGCGAGCCGCGCTTCTGCGGCGCGCTTGTTGGCATTCGAGACATTGACGGTGATTTCATCGAGCGCCGCTGCCGTCTGCTCAAGGGAAGCGGCTTGATTTTCCGTGCGGCGGGAAAGATCGCCGGCACCTGCGGCGATTTCCCGACTGCTGCCGTCGATTGTGCCTATCCCGTCGGAAATGGCAAAAAGGGTCTCGGCCAATTGCCGGACCGAAGTGTTGAAATCATGACGCAGGGCCTCGAATTGTGGGGCGAAGGCGTCATTCAACTGGAAGGCCAGATCACCGGAGGCGAGCCGCTTGAGACCGGCCGCAAGGCCGGAGGTTGCGATGCGCAGCCTTTCCGAAGCGTCTTCTTCCGCCTGCCGCCGCGTTGCTTCCTGATCGGCTTCCGCCTGTCTGCGGGCCGCCGCTGCCTGCTCCTCTAGCGCCCGGTTGGCGATTGCCGCCTGCCGGAAAATTTCGACGGCGCTGGACATGGATCCGATCTCGTCATTGCGGTCGGTGCCCGAGGGCGGCTGTGATGTATCGCCGCCCGCCAGGGTCTCCATATTTTTCGACAGTTGCAGGATGGGACGGATGATCGATTTGCGGGTGAGCAGAAAAAGCCCGGTGGAGAAAAGCGCTGCCAGAACCAGAAGTCCCTGCAAGGCGAGGTTGATTGCCGCCTTGGTCTTTTCACTTTCGGCCGATGCGGCGTCGGAGAGCGCCTGAATCTGGTCGCCCGCCGCTTCCATCGCTTTTTCAAGCGCGGAGAATTGCCGCATGAATTCCGGCATCAGCTTGATGGCCTCTTCGGGGCTGGAGTCGGCAAGTCCGACCACCGCGTTGGCGGCATCCATATAAGCGAGAAGCGGCTTTTCGACCCCGTCTATGACGGCTTTGACATTCGTGCCTGATGACAGTGACTTGTTTGCCTCGATCACTTCGCGAAAACTGGCTTCGTGTTCGGTAAGATCGGCCTTAACGGCCTTGAGGTCGAGGTCCATTCTGGCGTCGGCGGAAAGAATGGCGGCAAGCACGTCTGACCGCAGCGCGTCATGCATCATGTCCGCCTGCATGTGGTTGCGAAGCACGTCCGCCGAAAGCGCCACATATTCGCTGTTACGGTTGAGCGTCTCCGCCGCCCATATGCCGACACCCGCGGCGCTGCCGGTGATGGAAAAGATTGCAATGCTTGCCAATATTATCTTTTTTTGAATCGAGGCCATATGAGCGTTCCCACGCAATTGTTATACTTTAGGAACATAATAGAACATGCTTAATAAATGTTCTATTTTCGCTGAAGGCTCGATAAATGCAAAAAAGGCTGCATTTTGTGTTGCAGCCCTTTCTATATTAGTAATTTGTACTTTTACTGCGCGCGCTTCAGCGCATCGCCGAGGATCGAGACGATATCGTCGAAATGGGATTTTTCGGCGATCAGCGGCGGCGAAAGGGCGATGATGTCGCCGGTAACGCGAATAAGCAGGCCGCGCTCGAAGCAATCCACGAAGACATCATAGGCGCGTGCGCCAGCAGCACCGTCGCGCGATTGCAGCTCGATGCCGGCGATGAAGCCGATGGTGCGGATATCGATGACATTCGGCAGGCCCTTCAGGGAATGGATGGCGTCGTGCCAGACATCCTGCAATTCGGCCGCGCGGGTGAAAAGGCCCTCATCGCGATAGATGTCGAGCGTCGCGATACCGGCGGCGCAGGCGACCGGGTGGCCGGAATAGGTATAGCCGTGGAACAGTTCGATCTGGTTTTCCGGCCCATGCATCAGCGCATCGTGCACCTTGCGGCTGGTGAAGACCGCACCCATCGGGATCGCGCCGTTGGTCAGTCCCTTGGCGGTGGTGACGATATCGGGCGTAACGCCGAAATAGTTGGTGGCGAAGGTGGAGCCCATGCGGCCGAAACCGGTGATGACCTCATCGAAGATCAAGAGGATGCCGTGCTTGTCGCAGATGGCGCGCAGGCGCTCCAGATAACCCTTCGGCGGCACCAGCACGCCGGTGGAGCCGGCGACCGGTTCGACGATGCAGGCGGCGATGGTTTCCGCGCCATGCAGGGCGACCAGACGTTCCAGATCGTCCGCAAGCTCGGCGCCGTGCTCGGGCTGGCCCTTCACGAAGCTGTTCTTCGCCGGATCATGGGTATGACGCAGGTGGTCTGCCGGGATTTGCGGGAAAACGCGACGGTTGTTGACGAGGCCGCCCACGGAGATGCCGCCGAAACCGACGCCATGATAACCGCGCTCACGACCGATCAAGCGGCTGCGGGTGCCCTGGCCGATGGCGCGCTGATAGGCGATGGCGATCTTCAGCGCCGTATCGACCGATTCCGATCCGGAGCCGGTGTAGAAGACACGGTCCAGTTTCGCACCTTCCGGGCCGGGCGCAATCTCCGCCAGCCGCTCGGCGAATTCAAAGGCAACCGGGTGGCCCATCTGGAAGGAGGGTGCGTAATCCATCGTCGAAAGCTGGTGCTTGACGGCTGACGCGATCTGCTGGCGGCCGTGGCCGGCATTGACGCACCAAAGGCCAGCCGTGCCGTCGAGAACCTGGCGACCGTCATTGCTGGTGTAATACATGCCTTCGGCGCTCGTCAGCAGGCGGGGATTGGCCTTGAACTGCCGGTTGGCGGTAAACGGCATCCAGTAGCTGTCAAGCGAGGTGGAATTGGATCGGCTCGGGTTGTCCATGGTGTTCTCCTGTTCGTTACCGGTGATTGAATGCTATTTTCGCGACTGAACAAGCCCTTTTCTCTCTGTGGCCAAGCCATTGAAAATGCTATAGGCCTGAACACGGGTTTTCGATATTTCGAACAAGGGCAACGGGGGCTCAGGCATGTCGGTGGATATAGGCGGGCGTTTGCGCCATTTGCGGCTGCGCCACAATATTTCCCAGCGGGAACTGGCAAGGCGTGCCGGTGTCACCAATTCGACGATTTCTCTGATCGAATCCAACACCTCGAACCCTTCCGTCGGCGCGTTGAAACGCATTCTTGACGGCATACCGATCGGCCTTGCGGAGTTTTTCGCTTTCGAGCCGGAGACGAGCCGCAAGGCTTTTTACCGGGCGGACGAGCTGGTTGAAATCGGCAAGGGGCCGATCTCCTTCCGGCAGGTGGGCGAGAATGTTTTCGGCCGCAGCCTGCAAATCCTCAAGGAATGTTACCAGCCGGGCGCCGATACCGGCAAGGTGCCGCTGGTTCACGATGGCGAGGAAGGAGGAATCATCCTCTCCGGACGGCTGGAAGTGACGGTCGATGAGGAGAGACGGGTGCTCGGGCCGGGCGATGCCTATTATTTCGAAAGCCGCAGGCCGCATCGTTTCCGTTGCGTCGGTCCCGTGCCCTGTGAGGTCATCAGCGCCTGCACACCGCCAACCTTCTGATTCCAGCGGTTTTTGCGTCTCGTAACGCTCTTGGAACGGTCAAGTCCGGGCAATTCGGTAAAAAATGGCCGGCAGCTACGGCAATTTTGCGTGGCTGCCATGACTAGAATGCAGTTTCTTGCCACTCTTTTGCCGTGTTTGCGCCCTTTTAGCAATTTTTCCATCGCTTTTTCTTGGCGGCCTGGCAATGTCAGGCAAAAAAATCCCTACGGATATGTCAAATTTTATATGCATTGCCACAATCTTGCTGCGATGCAAAAAATTTTTATATTCTGTTACAGACGTGGCTGTTCTTAACGTTCCTGTCTCATCTCGCCAAGTCATAAGAAACACATAAGAAAAGACTGTCGCTGGCACAAAACCCAATACATGCCGGGGCGGTACCCATGCTCTCAACACATGGCCCTCGGCACATTTGTTGCTTTTTTATGCAACCGTTAATATTGCCCGGACGTTGATCGGCCGCTCGCGCAAGAAATCGCATAGACGGTTATGGCCAATGTGCCTTACAAAAAATCCATTAGCATCAAATTCCGAACACAGACTTGTTATCTCTTTTAGACGGAAAGACGCGCCTCCGGGCACCGACCAATCGCAAAACATAAATGGAGTTCTCTCTATGAAGTCCGCGACCCAATCGGCTGAACAGACACTCAGCAGCTCCGAAGACTTCGATGTCAGTTTCCCTATCGGGGGCATCGCAAAACGCAGCTTCGATATGACATCGGCTGCGCTTGCGCTGCTCATCTTCAGCCCGATATTCCTGTTGATCGCCGCGCTGGTGAAATTGTCCGATCCAGGCCCGATCTTTTATGGCCACCGGCGTGTGGGACATAATGGCCGCTATTTCCATTGCCTGAAGTTCAGGACGATGGCGATGAACGGCGATGAGATTCTGCGGCAATATCTTGCCGCCAATCCGGAAGCCGCCGAAGAATGGCGCGCCACCCGCAAGCTCAAGAACGATCCGCGTGTTACGGCTGTCGGCGCCGTGCTGCGCAAGCTCTCGCTCGACGAACTGCCGCAGCTCCTTAACATCATTCGCGGCGAAATGAGCGTGGTTGGCCCACGCCCGGTCGTCGATGAGGAACTGAGCTACTATGAAAGCGCTGCTGCTTATTATCTCAGCACCCGCCCTGGCCTGACCGGCCTGTGGCAGATCAGCGGCCGCAACGACGTATCCTACAAGACCCGCGTCGCTTTCGACACGCACTATGTGCAGAACTGGTCGATGCGGCAGGATGTCTTCATCATCGTCAAGACCATTCCCGCCGTGTGCCTTTCACGCGGAAGCTACTGAAAACCGATATTGAGTTCGGCTTTATCGATCTTCGTTTCGACACGCACCCCGACCGGGATCCCAAGTCCGGTCTTTGGGTGCGTCATTGGTGCTAATCATACCGGCCGCTTTTCGCGGCGCTGTGCAGCCGGCCTTGCCCAGTTGCGCGACGGCCGGATCGCCCGTGTGGCGATCCGCTAACAGGGAGTTTCCCGATGAACGGCTTGTCTGCCGCCCGCCGCCCGTTTGTGGCCTTCGTATTTGCCGCTTCCGTCGCCCTTGCCGCGCCGCTCTCCGCCATGGCTGCGGATGGCGCTCAATATAAGCTCGGTACCGCTGACAAGCTGCGTATCCGCGTTGCCGAATGGCAGCCGGCGGATGGCAGCATCCGCAACTGGGATGTGATCAACGGCGATTATTCCGTCGGTCCGTCGGGGGCGCTGTCCCTGCCTTTCATCGGTCAGCTGGATGTTGCGGGCAAGACCCCATCGGAGGTCAGCGAAGAGATCGGAGCCCAGCTTCAGAGCAAGTTCGCCCTTCGCAACCTGCCTTCCGCCTCCGTCGAGATCGCACAGTTCCGACCGATCTTCTTGAGCGGCGACGTGCAGACGCCGGGCGAATATCCCTATGCCGCCAATCTCACGGTGCTGAAGGCCGTCAGCCTTGCCGGCGGCCTGCGGCGCTCGGATGCCGGGCAGCGTTTTGCCCGCGACTTCATCAATGCCCGCGGTGACGCCGCCGTCTATGACAACCAGCGTGCAAGGCTGCTCGCCCGTCAGGCGCGGCTGGTCGCCGAGGTCAAGGGTGACGCGACCATCGCCAAGACGCCTGAAATGGAAAAGATCGGCGAGATCGACGTGCTGCTGGCCAGCGAAAGCGCGCTGATGAAATCGCGCACCGAACGTTACACCCTGCAGCTCAAGGCGCTGACGGACCTGCATGCCCTTCTGCAGAGCGAAGTCGAATCCCTGAAGAAGAAATCAGAGACGCAGAATCGTCAGCTCCAGCTTGCCAACGAGGACCGCGACCGGGTCAACCGGCTGAACGAGCAAGGGCTCGCGTTGTCGCAGCGGCGTATTTCCGCGGAAGAACGCGCGGCCGAAGTGGAATCCAACCTGCTCGATATCGATACGCAGTCGCTGCGCGCCAAACAGGATATCAACAAGGCGACCCAGGACGAGATCAACCTGCGTAACGACTGGGTGGCGCAGCGCTCCAAGGAATTGCAGGACACGGAAGCCGAACTGGACAAGCTTAATCTGCAACTGACCACCAGCCGCGAATTGATGTCGGAAGCGCTGGCGCAATCGGCCGAGGCGATCCGTTTCGATCCCTCGGGCAAATCAGCGACGATCAGCTACGTCGTGGTGCGTGAGGAAAACGGCAAGCCGAAGGAGCTGAAGGTGGATGAAAACGCCATGCTCCAGCCCGGCGATGTCATCAAGGTCTCGTCTGAAATCCTGATGCAGTGAGGTTTCAATGCGGATCGCCAAATCGGCGCTGATCGATCCCAAACGCAATGAGATTTATGGAATGGCAGCGGTTGCGCTGTCATTCTTCGTCTTCGCTTACTCGTCGCGTTTCGGGCAAATCTCGGTTCTGGCCTATTATGGCATGTGGCTGCCGCTGGTGGTGGTCGATTACCGGCGCGTGCTCGGCAATTATCCGCGCTATCTCTGGATATTCGCCTTCGGCATCTTGACGGTTCTGTCCAGCTTCTGGTCGGAAGCGGCGTCGGTGACCATGCGCGCCTCCATCCAGTATATGACGCATATCGTCTGCGCGCTGATCGCGATGCGGGTGATCTCGATCCGGACGCTGACGCGCGGTGCGCTGATCGGCATCGCCGTCGTTCTGCTCTATTCGCTGCTATTCGGCATTTATCTCTTCGATGCGCTGGATGGCACCTACAGTTTCGTCGGCGCTTTCTCTTCCAAGAACCAGCTCGGCTTTTATGCCTCGCTCGGCGTCATTTTTGCCGCCGCATCGGTGCTGGTGCTCAAGCAAAGGGGCATCTGGTTGCCGATTGCCGGCGTCACCGGGCTCCTGTCGGCCTATAGCCTCCTTGCGTCCCAATCGGCCACATCCACTATTACCACGGCGGCGGTGGTCGCGCTCATCATCGGTTTCATTCCCATCGGCATGCTTTCGCCGGCGAACCGAAAAATGACGTTTTTTGTGCTCGGTGGTCTCGGCGCATTGCTGGCTGTCGCATCCCTGCAATTCGGCCTGCTGGACGCAATTCTCGGCATTTTCGGCAAGGATTCGACGCTGACCGGCCGAACTTACCTCTGGCAGCAGGGCATCGAGGCGGCGAAACAGACGCCGATCCTCGGCGTCGGTTATCAGGGGTTCTGGGTCGCGGGTTTTCCCGATGCCGAACGGTTGTGGAACGATTTCTTCATTACCGGCCGCAGCGGCTTCCATTTCCATAATACCTATATCGAAACCGTGGTGGAAAACGGCTTTGTCGGCATGCTGCTGCTTGGCATGGTGCTTTACGGAACGTTGCTCGGGCATCTGCGCTCGGTGCTGATGCGCAAGAGCGATCCGCAGGGCGTCATCCTGTTTGCGATCTGCGCCCTGTTTGTCGTGCGTTCCTTCGTGGAGATCGACATCATCTTCCCCTACCAGATCGGCTCGTTCCTGCTTTACTTCGCGGCCGGTAAACTGTGCCTCCCGGCAAGGGCTGCGGAGGGCAGCGTTCACCTAACTGGAGTTCGTGGCGGCTTCTCTCTCCGTCATTCCGGCCTTGAGCCGGAATCCAGCCAGCCCAAGTCCTTGGGCTGAAAGAAACCATCTTCGCCGCGCGCGAAGCCGCGTCGGCTGAATTCCGGCTCAAGGCCGGAATGACGAAGGCGAGGTGGTTCTAAAGATAATCCGCAGAGACATG
Organism: Agrobacterium sp. T29; assembly: GCF_006970545.1. NCBI lineage: Bacteria > Pseudomonadati > Pseudomonadota > Alphaproteobacteria > Hyphomicrobiales > Rhizobiaceae > Agrobacterium > Agrobacterium sp. T29. Next base: position 329,414 of record NZ_CP040641.1, on the reverse strand, counting down.
CGGACTGGCATGGATGAAACTCCACATGTCCTTGCTGACCTCCACGATGTCGGCGATCGATTTTTCGAGCTGCCCGATTTCCTTCTCGTCCATGCGCTCCACCTTGCCGTAGCGCACCTGGCTGTCATCCTCCACCAGCCGCATGAGCTGCGTGCTGGCGATTTCGCCTTTTTCGTCGAAGGAATAGATGCAGTGATTGTATTTGTTGCGCGTCTTCGCTTCCTTCTTCAGCCGCGCCATGATGGAGAGGATGGTCTTGCGGTCCTTCGCATCGGTGGAAGGAAGCTTCGCCAGGCGCTCGATCAGATCCATGCGCGCCCGCGTGGTGTTGAGCGTCAGGAACACGACGATGGCCGCTTCCTTTTCCACTTTCAGGAGATGAACGATCAGATAGATCATCAGGCTTTCCGTGTTGGTCCACACGTAATTCAGCCTGCCGACCAGCAGCAATACATCCGACATCGCCGCCATGCTGCTTCTCCCGCCCCGACGAAACATATTTGGATATTATATGCCGACCGCTGCGGAAAAGACAGTGTAGGTTACTGATATTTCTTCATCTTTCCTTGAAAGCACGGGACATGCTGTCGGAGATCGGCTTGGTCAGATATTCGAAGAAAGTACGCTCCGAAGTCTGGATCAGCACGTCGGCCGGCATGCCGGGCACGGGGTGGAAATTGTGAACCTTGGCGATTTCCTCGTCGGGTATCTGCACCCGCACGATATAGACGTCCTTGACCTGAAGGCCGGCATTTTCCTCGATGCTGTCGGCTGAAACGTAAAAGACCTTGCCGTTCAGAACCGGTGTGGTGCGGCGGTTGAGCGCGGACAGGCGGATCGCGGCGGTCTGGCCCTCATGCAGCTGGTCGATGGAGGTTCTGAGCACCTGCGCCTCCAGAATAAGGGGCACATGAGCGGGCAGGATTTCCATGATCGGCTTGCCGGTGGTGATGACACCGCCCGGCGTGTGGTAATAGGCGCGCACCACGGTTCCGTTGACGGGGGAGCGGATGACGGTACGTTCCAGCACTTCGGCGGCGCCACGCACCTGTTCGCGCACGCTGTCGAGATCGGATTCGGCGGTTTCCAGCGCATCGAGCGCCGCCTGCTTGTTGGCGTTGACGGCAATGACCGCTTCCTGCCGGAACTTGGCGATTTCCGCCTCGCTCTGGTTCATTTCGCCGCTCAGCCGGGCGATATCGCCCATAGCGTCGGCAATCGCGCGTTCCAGCGCCAGCATGTCGGTCTTGCGGATGACGCCGTCCTTGGCGAGCCGTTCCTTGGAGTCGCGCTCCTGCGTCAAAAGCGCCAATTGCCGGTCGAAGGACTGTTTTTGGCCGTCATAGCCCGCATAGCGGAACTCCAGCGACCGGATATTCTTGTCGATCAGGTTCATCTGTTCCTCAAGCTTGATGAGCTTGCTGTGGAACACGATGTTCTGGCTCTGGATGATGGAATTGATATCCGGATCGCCGGCTTCCTTCATGACGATATCCGGCACCTTGAAGCTTTTTGCGCCCTGAGCCTCGGCGCGCAGGCGCACCACGATGGTTTCGAGGCGAAGCCGTCGCAACTGCAGCATGCGTTCGTTGGCAAGCGCCGTCGTCTTGTCCAGCGTCAGAAGAACGTCGCCTTCCTTGACCGTGTCGCCTTCGCTGACCATCATTTCCTTGATGATGCCGCCTTCCAGATGCTGGACCACCTTGTTGTTGCCGGTGGCGACGAAACTACCCTGGGCGATGATGGCGGAGGAGAGCGGCGCAGTGCCGGCCCAGAATCCGAAACCGCCGAAGGAGGCGAGCAGCACGGCAAGACCGATCGAACTGTGCAGGCGGATCGAGCGCGGCACTTCGCTATACCATTCCAGCTGGCCCTGGGGTTTGATTTCGGCAATGGCGTTTTTCTTCTTGAACATGACGATCCTCAACCCTCGATCTGCGGGGACTGGTTGGCTTGGCGGCCATTGCCGGAAAGCGCCTTCAGCACGTCCATTCTTTCGCCGAACATGGCGACCGATCCGTCCTTCAGCACCATGATCTTGTCGACGCATTGAAGCAGTGCCGGCCGCTGGGTGATGGTGACGGTAGTGATGCCCTGTCTTTTGGCATGCAGCAGCGCCTTGGCCAGCGCCTGTTCGCCCTGCGTATCCAGATTGGAGTTGGGCTCGTCCAGCACCACGAATTTCGGATCGCCGAAAAAGGCGCGGGCAAGTGCGATGCGCTGTTTCTGGCCGCCGGAAAGCGGTGCGCCATCGGCAGCGACCACGGTTTCATAACCCTGCGGGAAACCGGCAATCAGCTCGTGCACATCGGCCAGCACCGCCGCCTCATAAATCTGCCGGTCCTCGATATCGTCGCGCATGCGGCAGATATTGGCCTTGATGGTGCCGGGGAAAAGCTGCACGTCCTGCGGCAGATAACCGATGCTTTCACCGAATTGTCGCTGGTCCCAGTTGCGCAGATCCATGAGATCGAGGCGCACATTGCCTGACGTCGGTAGAATGGAGCCGACCAGCATCTTGCCGAGCGTGGTTTTGCCGGAACCAGAATTACCGATGATGGCGAGCGACTCTCCCTTTTTCAGTGAAAAGGAAATGCCGTTCAAAATCACCTTCTTCTGCGGCGGCGGCACGAAGAGGATGCGCTCCACATCGAGACGTCCCTCCGGATTGGGTAGGCGCAGGCGGGGGAAATTGAGTGGCGAATTGATGAGAAGCTGCTTGATGCGGCCATAGGAGGCGGCAGATTTATTGAACTGGTGCCAGCCTTCTATCGCGCCTTCGATGGGCGCCAGTGCGCGGCCGGAAATGATGGAGGCTGCAATCACCATGCCGCCGGTCAGTTCGCCGGATAGCGACAGATGCGCGCCCCAGCCGAGCAGCGCCACCTGGGTAATCATGCGCGCCGCCTTGGAGACGCCGGAGAACATGATGTTGCGATCCTGCGCCGCCACATGCGATTTCAGCGAACCGGCGGTTTCGCGGCCCCACATCTTCACCGCTTCGGGGATCATGGCGAGCGCATTGATGATCTGCGAGTTGCGCGACATGGAATCGAGGTGAAAGTTGGCGCGGCTCAAATAACCGGAAGCCTCGGAGAACTGTCTTGCGGTGAAGCGCTGGTTCAGCCAGGCGATGCCGAACAGCACGGCGCAGCAGACCATGATGATGATGCCGAGATGTGGATGGACGAGATAGACCACCACGATGAAGAGCGGCATCAGCGGCGCATCGAGAAAGGCGATGAGCGTGCCGGAGGTGAGGAAGGAGCGCAATTGCTGGAGATCCTGCAAGGTCTGGTAGTCCTTGCCGCTGCCATGCAGGGAAGCGCGGGCGGCGGCGGACAGGATCGGCGCGCCAAGCTGTACCTCGAGTTCGACGGCCGTGCGCATCAGGATGAAGCGGCGAATGGCGTCCATGAAGGCCTGCAGCAGAACCGCGCCAAGGACGGCGACCGTCAGCATCACCAGCGTATCCATCGAGCGGCTGGTCAGCACCCGGTCGGAAATCTGGAACAGATAAAGCGGGATGGCGAGCAGCAGAACGTTGATGGCGACCGTGAACAGCATCACCACCACCATGTTACGCCGCACGGCGGCGATGCCCTTGGCAAGGCTTGCGGCGAAATTGATCGGCTCGCTGCGTTTGTGAAAACCGCTCTGGCTTCCACCGCCGCCGCCACCACCGCCGCCGCCACCATTGTCCGTCGGCTCCTTGCCGCCGCCGCCCGTCACCGGCCGGCGTTCGTTTTCACGGATCGGTCCGTCATTATTGTCGATGGTCTTGACGAAAGGCAGGTCGGCATTGTCGATCTTGGCCTGCGGTTCCGGCGGGGAGGCGGGTTGCCGGTCCCGTTGCGGCGCCGGCCTTTCTGCGGGAACATCCCGCAACTGTTCCGCCTGCTCCGTTTTTGCATGCGGTTGGGAGAGAACTTGTGGGGAGGCGGTCTGTGCAGGAGTGGAAACTTCTTTTGCCGTCTGTTCCGCGCCGGATAATTGGCGCAGGTTTTCGACGGCTTCATTGATTGCTGAAATACAGGCGTCCGTCAGTTTGCTGTCTTCCGCGTCCTGATCCAGCGGCAAGTCCAGCGAGCGTCCGTCGGCAATGGTTTTTCTAGAAATATGATCCATTTTATATCTGTCCCCTCGGTGATCTCACGGTGTTTGCGGTTCGGCCGTGACGGGACGCGGTTATCGCCCCGCCAGCCAAATCTACGCGGTCACCGCCTGCATGACGTCGGCCGAATGCCCGTTCGACCATGAAAGGTCGTGACCGGCATTGATGACGCCATTGGATTCGTTTTCGATGGTGGCGGGATCGTCGTGAAGAAAAGCGATGACCTCGTTCGCCAGTTGGCCTTGCTGGGGTTGCGAGGTGTCGTTTTCGATGATGCCGCCCTGTATCAGTATGGCATCGGAATAAACGCCGCCGGCGACATAGGTGGTGGAGCCGAAGCTGTCGTAGTCGACGATCTGCGCCAGATTGACCACGGCGTTGCTGCCGGTATCGATATGAATGGTGGCGCCCTCGTTATTTTCGAGAACCTTGGCCGCGGCCTGCGTCACATCGTCGGAATCGCCCAGCACGCTCACCTGTTTGATGATGCTGACATCGTAGAGATTGCCGGTGATATAGAGGACGTTCAGACCCTCATAGCCGGCGAAATTGACGTCATGGGCAAGCGCATCCGGCATGTTGGGATCGCGCTCGTTGATGGCGTTCACCGTCTGGTTCATATAGTCCGGCATGGTTTCGAAACGGTCGTTGCTGCCGACATTGTGAATGGCGGCGTCGTTCCACAGCAGGTTGTTGCCGGACTGGATGGTGGCGCCTTCCGGCGCATCGGGATTGGCGCGCGCCCAGTCATTGTCGTAGAGCACGGCGATCTGGCTGATGATGTTCATGTCCAGCACATTGCCGCCGACGATGATCAGATCGTATTGCATGCCGATGCCGAGGAAATTCGCAATGTTGAGGGCGGCGTTGCCGCCGGTCAGCAGGCTGACGGTGGCGCCCGAGGTCGTTATCGTCATCGTGTCGTTGTCGCTGACGAACTGGTATTGCTCGATCCAGTGGACGAAGGAAACGTCGCCTTCCAGCACGCTGACGCGCCAGGCGGTCGGAAATATCGGCGGTTCGCCGTTTTCCTGGCTGCTGTTCTCCGTGTTTTCCGCGCCCGGATAGACGCTGCGCTCGAAGCTGGCGATATTGAAGGCTACTGTCGCCGCCTGATCTTCCGACCGTGTGAAAACGGAGTCGATCTCGTCCCGGTCGCTATAGATATAGGCCTGGGTGATCGCGTCGATCTGGTGATAGTCGCCCATGACGGCGGTTACCGACGTCATGACGCCGGTATTGACCAGGGTGGCGATGTTGGCGACGACATTGGCGCCTGCGGCGACGTCGAGGCTGTTGCCGGCAGGGCTGTCCTCATGCAGCGAAACATCGCTCTTTTCCGGCTCTTCCGCCGGCTTGGCGATACCGCGATCGGGCATGTAGTCGTCGAGCATCGGCTTTTCGCTGGCTATCGAGCCATTGATGTAAAGCCCGTGGATGTCATTGCCGGCCAGAACGAAATCCTGATCCGCACCGGTGCCGAGCGCCGTCACGTCGTTTTCGCGGGCATGATCGATATAGTCGTGCGCGGATTTGGCGAGCGCTTGCAGGGCGTCGTAACTGTCGGTGCGCTGGAAACCGGCGAAAGGCGTGAAGACGGACGCTTCATTGTAGAACTCGACGGTGCGCTCTGTGACGAAGCTGGTGTCGCGCCACACATAGGGGCCGTCCGTCATGTTCAGATAGTCGTCGTCCTGAAGAATATTGACCTGCGCCACATGCGCGATGACCGAACCGGGACCGGTGTGAACCACCAGCTCATATTCCTCCTCAAAGGAAAGACGGCCGGGAAAACGGAAATTGACGCCGGAAATATCGACAGGGATGGCATCTGCGAGCCGCTGCATGTCGTGTTCGACCATGCGCGCGAAATGTGGCTGCAGATAATCGAAATCATAATAGCCGGCGCGGTAGTTGACGCCGGGATCGTAGTCCTTGAGCGGAACGTCATAGTTCTTGTCGAGCAGCTTTGCTGCTTCATCGTCCGGCAAACGGTCCGGATCGGAATGCGCCGGGCCTTCGCTGTAGTTGGTTCTCAGACGCGCTTCCTCGATCACCGTGTCGAACAGGCCGATGAAATGCGCAATCATGTCCGAAATCTTGTCGATATGCATTGGAGGTCCCTCCCTGATCATCGCGGCAGAGCCTTAAGGCTGCGGAGGGCACACGTCCTGGAGGCGGTGCTTCGTTTTACGCAACCCCGGTCCTTCAACCGCGAACTGCACCGGCGGGTGCCGGTGCAGCTCTTTTCGTCAAGAGGTGGTTATCAGGAGTGATCCTCACCGACATCAGACACATGCGAGTTACCGCCTGTGATCGTGACATCAACTGCGTTGGAGAGCATGTTGGCGCCCTGCACCAGTTCCAGATGGAAGCCGGAATTTGCAAGGATTGCCGATGCATCCGCAGTGCTGGTACCTGCTGCGTCGTCGCCGGCCTTGAGGTCCCATCCCTTGCCGTCGATGCCTTCGGCGCCGAAGGCGTCACCGGCATTGGCGCTCAGGTGGTTTTCCGCACCGCCATTCTGCATCTTGATGTCGTAGGCCTCATCCTGGTCTGCCAGGTGGTTGGCCTGCACCATGCTGAAGCCGGTGTCGTTGCCTTCGCCGTTAAGCGAACCGTTGAGGATATTGTCGACATCGAGAGTGAAGGAGAAGTCGTCACCCAGGTTGAAGGTGAGGTCTCCGCCGGCGATGCCGAGATTGCCGACATCCTTGACGCCCGTGATGTTGCCGAAGTCGTCATCCGACTTGTAGAAACTGTCAGCGGAGTTGAAGCTGTCGGAGGTCGTCGTGGTCTTGGTGGAGGTGTCGTTGTCGGAATAGTTGGACGTCTTTGTGTCCGTATCCGTGATCGTTTTCACATTGGTGTCGTTGTCGCTGTACGACTTGCTTTCATAGCTCCAGTCGTAGTCGACCTTGATATCGGTGTTGGTTTCGGTGCTGGTCTTGGTGGTCGTGTCGTTGTCGCTATAGGACTTGCTGTCATAGCTCCAGTCATAGTCGTTGTCGCGATTGTCACCGTTATTGGCTTCAACATCGATCTTGGCGTCAACATCCACATTGGTGCTGTTGTCGCTGTTGTCGTTGTTGCGGTTTTCACCGTTTGCGGTGCCGACATTGCTGTCTTCCACCTTGGCGTCATTGGTCGCCGTGTTGGCGAAACCGTCGGAAAGCGCGCCGATCTTGGTGATGTCGTCGTCGCTGCCGGATGCCTTATGATCGTAACCCATTTCGATTTCCTCCGAAAAAGCTCGGAGCAGCTTTCGAAATCCCTCTCATCTCAAACGGGATTTTTTCGCGCTTGCCCCGGGTCGCATGAAGATTGATGTTTTGCAGATGCACTCGGTACGCATCATCTGCGGTTCGGTAGTGGCCCGTGATCTGGCTCTTTTCGTTCAGCCCTTGTGCGCTACTCGGTAAAACGGCGCACAAATCCGTTCCTCGCTCCAATGGGGAGCGCGGTGGCTTCGTCTTTTTGCTTGCATGTTTCTTGAAAAGGGACCGGCGTTTTCAAACACACGTCAAGGCCGGAGGTGTCTTTCCATCGGTCGTTGTTTCCAGCGACGATCAGACTGTGCCGCAGAAAAATTGCGCTTCCTAGATATCAATTCGGGCTAAACCTATCGGTGCTTTACCCGAATATATATGTCGCAGGCGGTTGTCCGGCGGGTCGTTTCGCCGGTTTGGCCTCAAAAAAACGCCGCTTCGCCAGGGCAAGGCGGCTTTTTCGAGAAACATGGTCTATTTCGGTGGAGAAAGGTCTTTATCCCGAAAAGGAACAGGCTGCAGCGTGCTTCGCCGGCGAGCTATGTAAAGGGATATCAACTAAAAGTTATATTTTCCCGGAAGGCAAAACCGCAGCGAAAGCTTTTCCGATGTGTTTGTTTTTGCAGCGGTTGCAGAATGAATGATTCTATCTCGGCGTAACCTATTTTGTATGTCAATTGTAAAAAATAACCCGTTTGGGCCATTTATTTACACAGCTTTTCGTATTAGCGTGTGTTAATTAACGGGTAATTAATGATAGTTGACATGGTCTAAAGCGGAGAATCGCCCCCAAGTATTCAGGGGAAAGATAGCCGGCGGACAACAGACTGCACAACCAAAAGAAAGTAATGCGTAAGCGCTTGAGGGAGGCGTCAATGTTCATGGGAACGTCAGATTATGCGGCAAAACAAAAAAACGCCGTTGCTCCTATAAATGGAACTTTATTGGTCATAGCGGATCCGGACCTGTTTTCCGAGTGCCTCATGGAGGCGCTGGGCAAAAAGTTCCCCACATTCGCGGTGGTGAGCGTAAGATCGTCGGCGGGCATCGAGGACGACTACGGTAACAATGTACGGCTGGTTTTGCCTTACCGGATGTCGGGGGATCGTCTTCATGCCGTTCTTTCGGAGGTTCGGGAAAAACATCCCGATGCGCCGATCGCGCTCGTCGTCGAAACCATCGATAAATTCGAGGAGCCGCTGAAAAGGCTGGTGGGAATGCGCGTCATCGATGGCGTGCTGCCGCTCAACCTCAGGCTCGATGTGTTCATGGCGGCCGTCGATCTGCTCATGAAGGGCGGGGAACATTTTCCTGCTGCTCTTCTCGGCAAGCTCACGCCCTATTCGCCTTCCGTCAACAGCAAGAGCGTTCAAAGCAATGCCGTGATCGCCAACCGCGCCGATGCCCTTGCCGCAAACAGGAGCGACGTGGCGGCGCTGACGACACGCGAGGTGCAAATCCTCGACCTGCTTTGCAAGGGAACGCAAAACAAGATCATCGCTGATCGGCTGCATCTGTCCGAGAACACCGTCAAGGTTCACGTTCGCAATATCTATAAGAAAATGAACGTGCGCAACCGCACGGAGGCGGCGTCGCGCTTCTTCAACAAAGATGAAGACACGACCTTCTCCGGCGGCTGGAAGAACTGAGCGTCAGGGCGGCTAGAGCCGTCCGGACGCCAGTTCCCTCCGGTATTTCTCCAGGAGGCTCAGGGCCTCAGGAAGCAGCGGGATTTCTGCCCGAATCCGCTCGGTGAGCAGATATAGGGAGAGGAGCCCGAGTAGGACTGCCACGATACCGCGGGTGTGCCCGAGGCATCGGCAACAAGCGTAACGGCCGCGTTGCCGGTTTTTTGATAACCGTAGGACGCCTTCGCCGGAACGACCCGGCTCTTGGTCGTGGCGGTATTGGCCGACGCGGTCTTGATGAGAACGGCGTCTTCGACCACGGAGCATGAAGCCGTCGCGAAGGTGAAAGTTACAAGTGCTGCGGCAACAAGCGCGAAGCGACAATGGCGGGCTGCTTTGCCGCTATGGGAATAAGGCATTTCATTCGTCATGTGTGTCCCCTGAAATCGACTGTCTGTCGCATCTCGCCGGGCGGTTTTGTTCCCGGTGGACCGAGCCTTACAAAACCAGGATAGCCCCGACTGGTTGAGCGAAGCTTGCGCTAATGCTCAATAAGAAAGGCATAATAGAGGCATAGTTAAAAAGTATTAAATCAAGGGGCTATTTTGAGTAATTTTGGGTAATCAATTGTAATATTTTGATAAAATGAAGTTGACCTGTTTTCTGCTGCGCCTATCATGAAAGTTGAAATTTATCCGATCGAAATATTAAGCCTCCAGAAGAAGTAAAAACCGGAGGATGATATTCAAGATATCGTACAATCGGGAGTTTGATCCAGCTTAGTTGAATCAGCCGTGCTGATTCCTCATGGGGAGGAGTGTGTAATGCGTAATTTCGTTCCCAACGAGCATGACAACGGCGTCACCATCTACTCCGAATGGAGACCTGGCCAACGCGTTCTCGTCAATGGCGGCGCCGGATTTCTCGGCTCTCATCTTTGCCAGCGTTTGCTGAGCTGCGGTCATGAGGTGGTCTGTCTCGACGATCTTTCGACCGGACGCGTCGCGAATGTGGCGCATTTGCTTGAAAATAAGCGGTTTTTGCTGGTCGAGCACGATGTGCGCAAGCCCTATGACATCGATGTCTCGCTGATCTTCAACTTCGCCTCGCCGGCATCTCCGCCAGACTATCAGCGCGACCCTGTCGGCACGCTGCTCACCAATGTCCTGGGTGCGGTCAATGTGCTGGAAGTGGCGCGCAGATGCGGTGCGACCGTAGTGCAATCATCGACATCGGAAGTCTACGGCGATCCGCTCGTCAATCCGCAGCCGGAAACCTATTTCGGCAATGTAAATACAATCGGGCCGCGAGCTTGTTACGATGAAGGGAAACGCAGCGCCGAAACGCTGTTTTTCGATTATCACCGTAGCTTCGGTGTCGATATCAAGGTGGGACGCATCTTCAACACCTATGGGCCGCGCATGCGACCCGATGACGGACGTGTGGTTTCGAACTTCATCGTCCAGGCTCTGAAAGGCGCCGACATCACCATTTACGGCGATGGCAGCCAGACCCGTTCCTTCTGCTATGTCGATGACCTGATCGACGGTTTCCTGCGCTTCTCGGCCAAGCCGAAGGATTGCACCGGGCCGATCAATCTCGGCAACCCGAGCGAAATTCCGGTGCGGCAGCTCGCCGATATCGTCATCCGCATGACGGGTTCCCGTTCGCGCATCGTGCATCTGCCCGCCGCGATCGACGATCCGCAGCAGCGCCGCCCCGATATTTCTCGGGCAAAGGAACTGTTGAGATGGCAGCCGCGCGTGCCGCTCGAAATCGGCCTGGAAAAAACCATCGTCTATTTCGATGCATTGCTGGCCGGCAAAACCGTGGCGGAGGCCGTATGAGATGCCCCGCACAATCCTCGTCACGGGCGGGGCCGGATTCATAGGCAGCCACATCTGCAAGGCGCTGGCCCAATCCGGCTTCAAGCCCATCGCTTACGACAATCTCTCGACGGGTCACGCGGATTCGGTTCGCTGGGGTCCCTTCATCGAGGGCGACATTCTGGATCGTGGCCTTTTGAAAGCCACGCTCAGGGAGTTCTCGCCGGCCTTCGTCATACACTGCGCCGCCAACGCCTATGTCGGTGAGTCCGTCGAGGATCCGCGCAAATATTACCGCAACAATGTCGGCGGCAGTCTTGCGCTGCTGGATGCCTGTCTCGACCAGAATATCAGCGGGCTGGTGTTTTCTTCCAGCTGTGCCACCTATGGCGTGCCGCCGCAATTGCCCATCCGCGAGGAAACGGCGCAAATGCCGGTCAACCCTTACGGGCGCACGAAGCTGATCTTCGAAATGGCGCTGGATGACTATGCCGCCGCCTACGGTCTGCGTTTCGTGGCGCTGCGTTATTTCAATGCCGCCGGGGCCGACCCGGACGGTGAGCTTTACGAGCGCCATGAGCCTGAAACCCATCTGATCCCGCGGGCGCTGATGGCTGCGGCCGCAAGGCTGCCGCAACTGGATGTCTTCGGGGCGGATTACGACACCAGCGACGGCACCTGCATTCGCGATTACATCCATGTCAGCGATCTGGCCGATGCCCATGTGGCTGCCGTCAATTATCTTGCCGAGGGCGGAGAGACGCTGCGCGTCAATCTCGGTTCCGGTCACGGTACATCGGTCGGCGATATCATCCGGGCGATCCACCGCGTAACGGGGCAGGAAGTTCCGGTCCATTTCGGCGCAAGGCGCGCCGGCGATCCGCCAGCCCTGTTTGCGGATATCAAACGTGCTGAAGAGACGCTCGGCTTTATCCCGAAGCGCTCGGATATCGACACCATCATCCGGACGGCAGGTCCCGGTTTCGGACTGGAGGTGCGGTCATGAAAGCCCATTCCACCCCTTCCGTTCCATCGGCCAGTGCGGTTGCAGTCGCCAGTGACTTGCGAATGCTGCCGGTCTTTGCCGGCTGGAACCGCACGGCCTATCTTCTCGGCATTGGCGGCTGGCTGGTGACGCTCGCCTATTTCTGGATCTGGTGGCTCGATCGCGATCGCGTCATCGACTGGCCCTATTATACCGTCGTGACGATAACGCTCGCGTGGATCACGCTTCTGCCATCCTATTTCATCTTCATCTTTCTGAACGCGAAGGTTGTCGACCGGCGCTCCCCTCTGCCACGGGGCAGGGTGGCGATGGTCGTCACCAAGGCGCCGTCGGAACCTTTCGCGGTGGTGCAGAAGACGCTGCTGGCGATGCTCGAACAGAAGGGCCTCGAATTCGACGTCTGGCTTGCCGACGAGGCACCGGATGCGGAAACGCTGAAATGGTGTGGTGCGCACGGCGTTTTCGTTTCCACCCGACAGGGTGTTGCGGAGTATCATCGCAAGACCTGGCCGCGGCGCACACGCTGCAAGGAAGGCAATCTCGCTTATTTCTACGATCACTACGGTTACGAGCGTTATGATTTCGTCGCCCAGTTCGATGCGGATCATGTGCCGGAACCGGACTATCTGCGCGAGATCGTCCGTCCCTTTGCCGATCCGAAGGTTGGATATGTTTCGGCCCCGAGCATCTGCGACGCCAATGCCGGTGAAAGCTGGGCCGCGCGCGGCAGGCTTTACGCCGAGGCGAGCCTGCATGGCGCGCTGCAACTGGGTTACAATAATGGCTGGGCGCCGCTCTGCATCGGTTCTCATTATGCCGTGCGCACGAAAGCCTTGCGGGAGGTCGGCGGCCTTGGGCCGGAGCTTGCCGAGGATCATTCCACCACGCTTCTTATGAATGCTGGCGGCTGGCGCGGTGTTCACGCCGTCAACGCCATCGCTCATGGCGACGGGCCGGTGACCTTTGCCGATCTCATCGTGCAGGAATTCCAGTGGTCGCGCAGCCTGATGACCATTCTGTTGCAATATTCAAGGCACTACGTGCCGAAGCTGTCGCCGCGGCTGAAGTTCCAGTTCCTGTTTTCGCAGCTCTGGTATCCGCTGTTTTCCGGCTTCATGGCGCTGATGTTCGTGCTTCCCGCCGTTGCGCTGATGCGCGGCGACGTGCTGGTCAACGCATCCTATCCGGCGTTTCTGGCGCATTTCCTGCCGGTTTCGCTGATCATGATCGTGTTTGCCTTCTTCTGGCGGGCAACGGGTGCGTTCCGTCCGCATGATGCGAAGCTCTTCAGCTGGGAGTCCATGGTATTTCTGTTCCTGCGCTGGCCCTGGTCGCTGATGGGCGTGCTGGCGGCGATACGGGACACGATCCGTGGCGATTTCGTCGATTTCCGCATCACCCCCAAGGGCACGCAGGCAAAACCGCCGCTGCCGCTGAGGGTCGTGGCACCCTACATTCTTCTGGCGGCGCTCAGCCTCGTGGCCATGGTTCTGGCGCCGCGAGAAAACGGGGCGGAGGGCTTCTTCGTCTTCGCCGCCATCAATGTGGCGATCTATGCGGGCCTTTCGGTATTTCTGCTCATCCGCCATGCGATGGAAAACGGCTTGCCAAAGCTGCCGGCATTGCGCGGGGGAGCGACCGCCGCCGCCTGTTCGTTGCTGCTGGTGGCGGGCAGTGCCGTACAGCTCAGCTCCCATGCGATCGGCGGGCTGGAGGCCCTGTCGCACGGGCAGTCCTATGTCAGTTTTACCGAAACGCGGTTCACGGTCGCCGGGGCGGGCGTGGAAGGTGCGAGATCGGTGCGTCTGAAACTGCGCATTACCGTACCGGGACTGCGCGGACCGCAGGAAATGCAGGCGGAACCCATCGTGGCGCCGCCGCCGGCGGTGGCGACCGGAGAGATCATGCTGGCCGACAATAGGGTCGGACAATGAAGGAGGAGGCTGTGATGAAAACAACAATAAGCAAATGCGGATTCTCCGCTTTCGTACTCTGTCTTGCGGTGGTCGTGCCAAGCGCGGTCCACGCTGCAGGCGGCACGAAGACGCCGAAACCGCTCAGAACCAGCGAAGTCGTGGACATGTACTTCGACAAGACCTGGAAATGGGAAACGGGCGGTGGACGCTTCATCGCCCAAGACCGCAAATTCATCGCCGCAACGGAAGAAAAGGGCAAGAAGTCCATCGGTGAAGGCCGCTGGACCGTCGATGCCAACGGCACCCTGTGCATGCGCGCCACCTGGAAAAGCGCGGCAGGAAACGGCAAGGCCGATACCTGCTTCGACCACGGTCGCATTGGCAAGGTGCTCTACCAGCGCAAGCAGGGCGGGCCATGGTACGTGTTCCGGCACAACCCGCCACGCCCTGGCGATGAATTCCTCAAGCTCGTCCGCAAGGACGATGTCACGCCGCAGATCGCCGCTTACGACAAGGCGATGACGGCAACAAGGTAGGGAGTAAGGTGTCATGCAGATAACAAGAAGAAAACTTCTGTTCGCAGGTGGTGCCGCCGCAGCCTTTACCGCCGGCATGTATCCGGTGCTCAAGCTCGACGCACAGGGTGTCGCCCCCATGACGTCGACGGGCATGAAGACACTTGCCGACAAAAGACCGACATTGCATGCGGACGGCATCCGTTTCGGTGCCTACGATCCGCACGGCGATTTCACGGCCCAGACCGGGGTGGCGACGGAACATCTGTTCCTGCCCTGGGAGGACGTGGATCTCGACAGTCTCGCGCTTGCGGATGCCTACGCTCTGGAGCGCAAGCGCAACGTGCTGATCACCGTAGAACCCTGGTCCTGGGACGTTAACTGGCGGCTCACCTCCGACGAGTTGCGCCGCAAGGTGATGAGAGGCGACTATGACCAGAACATGCAGGCGATCGCCGCGCGCATGTCGGCGATGAAAAGTCCGCTGATCCTGCGCTGGGGTCAAGAAATGGAAGACACGTCCGGCCGTTTCTCGTGGTCGGGCTGGAACCCGCGTGATTACATCACGGCGTATAAACGCATGGTGGACATGACCCGCAAGGCGGTTCCCAGCGTCAAGGTGATGTGGTCACCGAAAGGTCTGGACGGTCTGCGGGCCTACTACCCCGGTGACAGCTACGCCGATCTGGTGGGCCTCTCGGTCTTCGGTCTCGAGGAGTACGACAAGATCGAATATGGCGGACCGAAGACCTTCACCGATCTGCTGCGCAAGGGCTATGGACTTGTCGAAACCTTCAACAAGCCGGTCTGGGTTGCCGAACTGGGTTATGAAGGCGGCGATTCCTATGTTCGTCCGTGGATGAATGACGTGACGCTGAAACAGGCGGATTTTCCGAAGCTGGAAGAGGTCGTCTATTTCAACGACAAGGATGTTCATGCCTGGCCGCACAATCTCGGCAGACCGGACTGGCGCGTCGTGCGCCCGGCCAAGGCCTGATCGACGCCGAAAACCGGCGAGCGGCGATGCCGCTCGTCCGGTGGTCCAATATTAGTTAGCTGCCGCCAGCACGGCCTCCGCCTCATATATGGCGCAGACGATGTGATAAAACGTGCTTGCCGGCGCCGGCTCGTCGAGCATCGGCCTGTCGGCCGGCCATTTGTCGAACCACAGGCCCTTGACCGGCGTGTCGAGGAAAGGCTGCAGCGCGCCGATGGCGCTGAGACCGGAGGCGAGGTAACGCTGACGCTCCTCGCCGCCCGTGACGCTCGCAAGCCGCACCGAAGCCTTCAGCCATTCCGTCTGCGGCCATAACCGCGCCAGCCCGTCATGCACCGAAAAATCGTCGTAGAGGCTCATCACCGCCACCTTGCGGCGCGGGCAGATGCCGTAGGCCTCGCCGATCTCGAACAGCCGTTTTGCCTTGCCCATCGCTTCGTCGTTTCCACGCAGGCTGCCCCAGCGCACCAGAAGCCAGGCCCATTCGAACTGGTGGCCCGGCTCCATGATCCGGCCTTTGTCGCTGTCATGCGGTGTCCAGTCATGGGTGAAGAATTCGCGCAAGCCGCCATTGCCGCCATCGATGAAGCGGTTAAGCGCAAGATCGGCGATCTCGTCGGCCAGCGCCGACCACGGGCCGTCCGGGTCCTGCACCTCCCAGGCCAGCATCGCCTCGAAGAGATGCATGTGCGGATTGGAGCAGAGCGGCGTGCGCGGCGGGTTCGCTTCCTCGAAGCCGGCGACCGGATGTCTGTAGTCGCGTTCGAGGATGGCAAGGATATCGAGCGCCCGGCCGCGCATCTCGTCCCGGCGCTCGGGAAGGCTTGCAGCCGCCTGTGCGGCGGCAAACAGCGCAAAGGCCTGATTGTAGAGATCGAAGGAGGGATCGATCAGCCGGCCCGTCTGGTCGGCAAGGTTGCCGTAAAGGCCGTTTTCAAGGCGGTAGACCTTCTCGAACCAGGAAAGCCCGTGCAGGAGCGCGTCTTTCCACGGTCCCTGCCAGCCGTGCTGGCCGGCGGCGGCGAAACAATAGGCCTGGCGCGGCTGCACGCGGGCGCGGCGGTCATCGGAAAAAACCGGTTTGGCATCCTGGCCGAGACGTTCGTAAAAGCCACCATCCGGCCGGGCCGAACCCGCCTCCCACCACAGGGGCAGGGCGTCCTCATCCAGCCATTTGCGTAATCTTCCGATCTCTTCGGCAAGCGTCTGCGCGATGCTCGGAAATGGCAATGTCATGCGTCAACTCTCTGTTTTTACAGTTGAATAAAAAGCGGACCAATAAAAATACGTCATTATGGAGGCAAGTAGACCATGGGACATATTGCGCTGCAACCGTAAAATTATCGACCTGACAGGAAGCCAACCCCCGGCGGCGCGATTGGTTCCACCTTCTTCCATGGCGAACATGGGGCGGCAATGGTGATTCGCTAGCCATAAAGTGTCAGAAATTACAACGCAAATTTGAGATTGCTTATTCGTAGTCCTCACGTATTTCGTAACAATGGTCTGGTCATTAGTGATTCGGTCTCCTTTTAACCTGGGCGGCGTTGGGGAAATAAAGGGGCGTAAGGCAGTGAATTTTTCTGCCTATACTTCATTGCTGTTCTCCATTGCGGTTCTGTCGGGCTGCAATACTCCCGCGGGCGTTCGGTCCTTCGGGGGACCCCAGATGCTGTCCCCTTCCGAGGCGCTGGTTTTCCCGCCGCCCGGTGGCCCCGAAATCGTGACCGTGGTCAACCGCACCTATTCCAACGCCGTGGCGCAGCAGGTCATCTTGCGCTCGGAGGCCGTCACGCCCGGGCAAAATTACATCAAGGCCGAGTTTTTCGGTCCGCAACAGGCCGGCGATACCGGTGGCGATGCCCTGGCTTTTTCCGGTTTCAGGGCATCTTCCGTCGCGCGGGAAATCCGCGCCGAGTTTCCGGGCGAAAACATCGCCATGTCGGCAAATTACCTGCAGAACGGTTATGGCGCGTTCTCCTATGCCGCCGGCAGCGGCCGTGGCGACGATACCTGCCTTTATGGCTGGCAGGACATACGCTCGCCGGAAAGCATGCGGCAGGATTTCCGCAACCTCGGGCGCATCAAGGTGCGGCTGCGCCTTTGCCAGTCGGGCGCCAGCGTCGAGCGGCTGCTGGCGGTCATGTATAATTACACGATCACCGGCACCTATGCCTCGCCCAGCTGGAACCCTTACGGCACGCCGCAGGCGGTGGATAAAAATCTCGGGCGTCCGGGCCATCCGGTCTATCCCATAAAGGCGGATGAGGTGCCGATGCGGCCCGGCGGCGAGGTGACCGCGAGCGTGCCGCCCCGGCCCGTTCGTCGCACGGCTGCCGTTGCACCGCCCGCCCAGCCGGAACCGCAGCCGCTTCCACCCGTTGCTGCAGTCAGTATCCCGTCGCCCGCATCGGCTGGCGCACCCCTCCAGCCTGTAAGGCCCACGGTGGCGGGCAGGCGCGTGGATGGTGTGCCGGCGGATGGCGGCCGGCAACCGTCGCAGGTCCCGCAGGTCTCCATTCCGTCGCCCGCATGTTTGTCCGGTTCGGGGGTGGCGTCAGGATGCAGGTGATCGCCGGAACCAGCGGGAAAGAGCACGCCAAGGCGCAGATCGCAAAAATTCCGGGCCGGAATTCCGGGTGGGGAAGACAACGGAAAGTTTCTGGATGAGCAAGGCCATCACAATCATTGTCTGGTTACTTGTGTCGCTTTGCGTTCTGGCCATCGTCACGATGCCGGTCAGTCTGCAGACTCATCTGGTCGCCACGGCGATTTCGCTCATTCTGCTGGCGACGATCAAGAGCTTCAACGGGCAGGGGGCTTGGCGTCTGGTAGCGCTCGGTTTCGGCACGGCCATCGTGCTGCGCTATGTCTACTGGCGCACCACCAGCACCTTGCCGCCCGTCAACCAGCTCGAGAACTTCATTCCCGGCTTTCTGCTCTATCTGGCGGAAATGTACAGCGTCGTGATGCTGGCGCTCAGCCTCGTCATCGTGTCGATGCCGCTGCCGTCGCGCAAGACGAGGCCCGGTTCACCCGATTACCGGCCGACGGTCGACGTCTTCGTGCCGAGCTATAACGAGGACGCTGAGCTTCTCGCCAATACGCTCGCAGCGGCCAAGAACATGGATTATCCGGCCGACCGGTTCACCGTCTGGCTGCTGGACGATGGCGGCTCGGTGCAGAAGCGCAACGCCAGCAATATCGTCGAGGCGCAGGCGGCGCAGCGCCGCCACGAGGAGTTGAAGAAGCTCTGCGAGGACCTCGACGTGCGCTATCTGACGCGCGAGCGCAACGTCCACGCCAAGGCCGGAAATCTCAATAACGGGCTTGCCCATTCGACCGGCGAGCTCGTGACCGTGTTCGACGCCGACCACGCGCCCGCCCGCGACTTCCTTCTGGAAACGGTTGGCTATTTCGAAGAAGACCCACGGCTCTTTCTGGTGCAGACACCGCATTTCTTCGTCAATCCCGATCCCATCGAGCGCAATTTGCGCACCTTCGAGACGATGCCGAGCGAAAACGAGATGTTTTACGGCATCATCCAGCGCGGCCTCGACAAGTGGAACGGTGCCTTCTTCTGCGGTTCGGCCGCCGTGCTGCGGCGTGAGGCATTGCAGGATACCGAAGGTTTCAGCGGCGTCAGCATCACGGAAGATTGCGAAACGGCGCTGGCGCTGCATTCGCGCGGCTGGAACAGCATCTATGTCGACAAGCCGTTGATCGCCGGGTTGCAGCCGGCCACCTTCGCAAGCTTCATCGGCCAGCGCAGCCGCTGGGCGCAGGGCATGATGCAGATCCTGATCTTCCGCCAGCCCCTTTTCCGGCGCGGTCTCTCGTTTACGCAGCGTCTCTGCTACATGTCGTCGACGCTGTTCTGGCTGTTTCCGTTCCCGCGCACCATCTTCCTGTTCGCACCGCTGTTCTACCTGTTCTTCGACCTGCAGATTTTCGTGGCCTCGGGCGGCGAGTTTTTGGCCTATACGGCGGCCTATATGCTCGTGAACCTGATGATGCAGAACTATCTCTATGGCAGCTTCCGCTGGCCGTGGATTTCGGAACTTTACGAATATGTGCAGACGGTTCACCTCCTGCCCGCCGTCGTTTCGGTGATTTTCAATCCCGGCAAGCCCACCTTCAAGGTGACGGCGAAGGATGAATCCATTGCCGAGGCGCGGCTTTCGGAAATCAGCCGGCCGTTCTTCGTCATTTTCGCGCTGCTGCTGGTGGCGATGGCTTTTGCCGCCTGGCGCATCTACAGCGAGCCTTACAAGGCGGATGTCACGCTCGTGGTCGGCGGTTGGAACTTGCTCAATCTCATCTTCGCGGGCTGTGCGCTCGGTGTCGTTTCCGAACGCGGCGACAAGTCGGCGTCGCGGCGCATCACGGTCAAACGGCGTTGCGAAGTCAAGCTCGAGGGTAGCGAGGCCTGGGTGCCGGCTTCCATCGATAACGTCTCGGTGCATGGCCTGCTGATCAATCTTTTCGACAGCGCGACAACCATCGAAAAAGGCGCGACGGCCATCGTCAAGGTCAAGCCGCATAGCGAGGGCGTGCCGGAAACCATGCCTGTCAACGTCGTGCGAACGGTGAAGGGCGAGGGTTTCGTCTCGATCGGCTGCACCTTTTCGCCGCAACGTGCCGTCGATCACCGCCTGATTGCGGACCTGATCTTCGCCAATTCGGAACAATGGAGCGAATTCCAGCGGGTGCGCCGCAAGAACCCCGGCCTTATCCGTGGTACGGCCATCTTCCTGGCCATATCGCTCTTCCAGACGCAGCGCGGCCTTTATTATCTGGTCCGAACGCTTCGGCCTGCTCCCAGAGACGCCAAACCTGTCGGAGCTGTAAAATGATCGGCCGTAAACCCATCCGGGATTCTCTGGCAATGTTGGTATGGGGGGCCGTCGCCACGGGCGCTATGGCGCAGTCCTCCCCCTTCGACATGTCGCCGGAACGGCCCGCCCAGACGGCTCCGACACCCGTGCCGCCGTCCGCCGTTGCGCCTGCCGCGCCGCGTCAGCAGCCACCTGCCCAGATGCCGGCCCAAATTCCGGCCCAGACGCCGTCTCAGCCATCCGCCCCGCCGCCATTTGCGGTTCAGCCCGCGCCGCAGCCGCAACAGCGCCCAGCCGTTCCGTTGCCGCCGCCGGTTGCGGCTCCTCCGAGTCAGGAAGGCTCAAGACCTCTTCCAGCAAGGGCTCCGTCGCTCAACGCCGACAGTCGCCGCCGATACATCCTGCCCTATGAAAAGCTCAGCCTTTCCGGGGAGATGGACAGGCGGCAATGGAGCATCTATCTGACGCCGGAGCAGGTGAATGCCGCCGTTTCGCTCAATATCGGGTATCAGAACGCCATCGTCGTCGCACCGGAGAGCTCGAATTTTCAGATCAGCCTGAACAATGTCGCGCTGGATCCAGCGCGTATCGAAGCGCCCGACAGCGAGGGCAATGTCTCCTTGAAGATCCCGCCCGGCGTCTTGCAGGTCGGCTCGAATGTCGTGAGACTGGGTGTACAGCAGCGCCATAGAACCGACTGCACGATCCAGTCCACCTACGATCTGTGGACCGATATAGACCCTGCCAATACCTATATCGGCTTTAATGCGGATGTCGCCGGAAGCTTTGCCAATATCGACGATATTCAGGCGACGGGGCCGAACGGAAAGGCGATGACCTCGATCGAGATTGTCGCACCGGCGCTCGCCAATCCGGCATTTGCGGATTCTCTCCTGCGTCTTTCACAGGCGCTGGCGCTCAGAACCCAGATGCCGAACCAGACGATCCGTTTCGTGGTTGCTCCTTCTGCTGAGCGCAAGGCGGGCACGCTGACGGTCTTCGTCGGCACCGCCCGGGAGATTGCTGGAATTGCCGGAACGCTGCCACCCGAGGCTTCGGCGGGCGCTTTCGCCGGTTTTGGCGCCGCCGCGCCGGGCGGTCTTTCGCCGCTTTTCGTCAGCGGCCCCACCCCGCAGGCGGTGCAGGCGGCAATTGAGACGCTGTTTTCGTCGATATCGCGCACACCCGGTGCGCAGAGAACGACTTTTTCGACCCGAAGCTGGCATGCGCCGGATGTGCCGCTCGTCATGTCGGATCGCCGTATCGCGCTTTCCGAACTTGGTTTCGAAAGCACCGAATTTGGCGGCCGACGTTTCCGCAACGAGTTTTACGTCGGCATGCCAGCCGATTTTTATGCGTCCGCCTATGGTGAGGCGTCGCTTCTCCTCGATGCCGCCTATTCGTCGCAGGTATTGCCGGGCAGCCACGTCGATATCTACGTCAATGACCAGATCGCCTCGACCGTGCCGATTTCCAACAATGGCGGCGGCATTTTCCGGCATCTGCCGATCAATGTGACGATGCGTCATTTCAAACCCGGGCCGAACAAGGTGACCATCGAGGCGGTGTTGATGACGGCGCAGGATCAGGCTTGCGCCCCCGGCGCGCCCGCCAGCACGACGCCGCGTTTTGCATTGTTCGACACGTCGGAACTTCATATTCCGGACTATGCGCAGATCGGCCGCAAGCCGGATCTTGCCGCGATGGCGGGGGCCGGACAGCCCTATCGGACCGGCGGAGCGCCTGTTGCCCTGTCGCTCGACCGCTTCGACACCGACACCATGTCTGCGGCAGCCACACTGATCAGCCGGCTGGCAAGCGTGGCGGGGCATCCCATCGACATCGAGACTGTCGCCTCGCCGCTGGTGATCGGCGATCGCGACGCGCTGTTCGTCGGCACGATTTCGCAATTCCCGCAGGCATTGATCGGCCAGTTCAATCTCGTTCCTTCGAGTCAGATATCCTGGAAAATGGGAACCGGCGTTCAGCCGCCCGCCCAGAGCAGCGAGACCCTTTTCAATGATTGGCGCGAGCGGGTGGACGGCGGTGTCTGGGAGGGGCAGGTGTCTTCTCTCGAGGAATGGATGAAGCGGAATTTCGACCTGAGTTCGGATACGCTGCGCTTCCTGCCGGCCGCCGAGCAGCTCTATGCGCCGCCAGGCAATGTATCCTTCATGCTCGCTCAGGGACTTAGCCCCTCCGGCGAAGGGGTGTGGACGCTTGCCACTGCGCCGACGTCAGCCGAACTTCTTGACGGCATGGCGGCGATGACGCGGGAAAACCGCTGGCGCGGTGTTACGGGACGTGTTGCCGCTTACGATGCCGCTGCCGAAAAGCTTGAAACGGTGGAGGTGGAGCGGCCGTATTTTTACGTCACGCGGGCGTTTTCCCTTTCCAACTGGAGGCTGGTCGCCGCCAACTGGCTGTCTTCCAACGTTCTTTCCTATTCGCTGGCGTTCATCGGTTTCGTGTCTCTCCTCGGCCTCGCCACTTTCACGATGCTGCGCATGATGGGACGGCATCGATGAAGAACGGGATCTCGAAACTGGCCGGTATTTTCTTCCTGTCCATGATAACGGTGATTGCAGGTATTTCCGTCAGCCGCGCCGCTTCGGTTTCGCCGGAGGCGTGGTCTGCCTATAAAGGCGCGTTTCTCGATCCCGGCGGCCGCGTCATCGATACCGGCAACGGCAATATCAGCCATAGCGAAGGCCAGGGCTACGGCATGTGGCTTGCCGCGCTTGCCGATAACCTGTCCGACTTCGAACTGATCTGGAGTTTCACGCGCACCGAGCTTTTGGTGCGTGACGACGGGCTTTCCGCCTGGAAATGGGATCCGCGCACCAGACCGCATGTAACCGATATCAACAACGCTACGGATGGCGATATCTTGATCGCTTATGCGCTGGCGCTGGCGGCCGGGCAATGGAACCGGCAGGATTATGCCGAAGCATCCGCGGCCATCGCATCCGCCATTCTCAAGAAGACGGTGGTGCAACGCGGCGGGCGAACGCTGCTTCTGCCGGCGGCCAGCGGTTTCGACGAGGATGACCGGGAGGATGGGCCAGTGGTCAATCCTTCCTATCTGATTTTCGAGGCCTTTCCGGTGCTCAATCTTGTTGCGCCATCGCCGCTTTGGAAAGCGCTTGCCGATGACGGTGTGGCGCAGATCGGCACATTCGCTTTCAGCGATAGAAAACTGCCGGCTGACTGGGTATCGGTGAAGACGAAGCCGCAGCCGGCATCGGGCTTCCCGCCGGAATTCGGCTATAATGCGGTGCGCATACCGCTTTATCTCGCAAGGGCGAATATGGGCTCGCCGGAGCTGCTCGCCCGGCTGAGAGGCGGCATGACGCTTGAAAGCGGCGCTGCCGGAACCTTCGATCTGAAGAGTGGAGCGGTCAAGGATGTCCTGTCCGATCCCGGTTATCGTATCATTCCGGCGCTCGCGGCCTGTGTCGGCGGCGGGCCGGCCGTTTCCGCCGAACTTAAAAACTTCCAGCCAACACTTTATTATCCTTCCACATTGCATCTTCTGGCATTGTCGTTTCTGGCAAGGAATAACGGGGAATGCCGATGAACAAGCCACTGTCGACCTCGGCTCTCATTCTGCTTCTGATAGCGCTCGCCGCCTTCCATTGGCGCGACAGCATTCTCGGGCGGGTGTCGGACGTGCATACCTCGGCGGTCGGCGACAACCGGGCGGCACAGCGTGTTTTGCCGACGGCGGCCAATCCGGCGCAGATCAACGCTTTCGTCAAGAACCGTGAAATGGCGCAGGTAACGCAGCCCGCGACACCGCCGGTCACGGTGCCGGCGACCGACCCCTTGCCGGTGACGCAGGCTGGCGGACAGGCGCCGCAAACACAGACGGCGCAGGCGCCGGCCCCTCGTGCCACCCAGCCTGCATCGGCCGATATGCCCGAAGTCGATCTGAGTGCCTTGCGCTATTTCGCGGCGAGGGGCGATACGCAGCGTCTTCAGGCCGAAATCGCGCGCCTGCGCACGCTTTACCCCAACTGGACGCCGCCTGCCGATCCTCTCGCCATTCCCGAAAACGGCGATCCACGGCTCGACGCCATGTGGCAGCTTTATACCGACGGCCGTTATGCCGAAGTGAGGAAGGCGATTGCCGACCGCCAGCAGGCGGAGCCCGGCTGGCAGCCGCCCGACAATCTGACGGGCATGCTTTCCCTTGCCGAAGCGCGCCAGCGGCTCGTCAATGCTTCCGATCTCAAGCAATATGCCACAGTGGTGGATACGGCCGCCAACAATCCCGGCCTGCTGACCTGTGGCGAGGTCGATGTGCTGTGGCGGGTTGCCGATGCCTTCGCCAATACCGACCGGATGGGACGGGCGCGCGACGCCTATCTCTACATTCTCAACAATTGCACGGTCGCCAGCGACAGGCTCGCCACCGTGCAGAAGGCATCCGCGCTTTTGCCGGCGGAAATGATGGACGAACTGCTGGCCAAGGAAAAACCGGGTGCGGACGGTCAGCTGGAATTCGAACCGGTCAAGAACGATCTCGCCCGTCAATTCGTGGCCAAGGCAGGGGAGAAGGAGGGCGTTGCCGTTCCTTCGACCTATGTGATGCGGCTTCAGCGGCTTGCCGAGACCGACAAGCTTGCAAGCGACGCCCTGCTGCTCGGCTGGTACAATATCCGGCAGAAGAACATGGCGGAGGCGGAGAAGTGGTTCCGCAAGGCGCGGGAAGAGGAAGACAGCGCATCGGCCTCGCAGGGGCTGGCGCTGGCGCTGATCGACCGTAACGAGCCGCGTGAGGCCGAGGACGTCATGTATAAATGGCGCAAGGCATCCGACGATGCGCTTGCGACCTATCTCGCCGCGACGGCCAATCTTCTCGCGCTGGAGCCGCCGGTCGTTCTGCCGCCGGAGGTGCTGCAACGTATCGCCGCCGAAACGGTGGCGCGCAAGGATGCGGCGACGGCACAGCAATTCGGCTGGTACTCGCTTGCCTTCCGGCAGACGCCGCTTGCTTTGCAATGGTTCAGCACGGCCCTTGGCTGGAAACCCGATGATGAGCCATCGGCCTACGGCATGGCGGTCAGCTATCACGATCTTCGCAATCTCGCCGGTCTGCGTGGCATCCAGCAGCAATGGGGAAGCCGTTCGCAACGTATCGCCGATGTCGGAACGGCGCGCATGGTGGACCAGTCCGGGCAGGCGGTTGCTCCCATAACCGCGCCGCCGGTTGTCGCACAGGTGACGGCGCCGCCCGTGCAGACCAATGTACCGCAGGGTGAGACGGCGGTGGTGTATAACCCGCCGGTCGTTCAGCAGCTTGAACCTTCGCGCAAGCAGGCGCGCCGCCCCGCACAGGTGCAAAGGGAAACCAGCGCCGCATCGCGCCCGCGCTCCTGCGCTGCCTATCCCGATCCGCAACGTCTGCCGCCACAGCAGGCGCTCGATCTCGGCTGGTGCCTGATGGAGACAAACCGGCCGGCGGAGGCTCTCAAAGCTTTCGAATCCGCGATTGAAAGCGGTCAGTCCAATGTCAAAAGCGACGCAGCCTACGGCCAGAGCCTTGCCTATCTGCGCATGGGCTTGACGGACCATGCAGCCGTCTCGGCGACGAAATCGCGTATGGATCGCCCACGCGCGACGGAACTGCAGGTCTCGATCCTTGCGGATCGAGCGGTTTCTGCGTTCGGGTCGAAGCGATATGCCGAAACGCTTCTCCTGCTCGACCAGCGGGCGCGGCTGGCGGATGAGCGCACGGACCTGATGGTGCTGCGCGGTTATTCCTACCTCGCCATGCGCCGTTATGGTGAGGCCGCCCAGATTTTCGAAAGCCTGACGGCTATCGGAAACAAGGATGGCATCCGGGGCCTGGCTGCGGTGCGCGCCGCCCGGCCGAGCAACGGTCCCCAGGGCGGCTGACGGGCGGCTTATCGCGGCTGGATATAGCCGGCCGCTGCTATCCCGCGTCGGTGAGGTTGCGGATGATGCGCATGAAGATACGCGCGCCGGTGCCGATCAGCGCATCCGGAAAGTCGTAGTCCGGATTGTGCAGGTTGGGATAATCCCGGCCGGCGCCGAGAAAGAACATCGCCGATGCTGAGACGGCGCGAAAGCGGCCGAAATCCTCGGAAGCCCGCATGGGCAGACCCTCCGAACCGTGGGAGATTTTTTCCTCGTCCAGCGCACGCCGGATATGCCCGACCGCGTCAGGCGCATTTTCGCAATGCAGGAAAATATCGTCATAGGTGATGTCGAGCGTCAGCTGCTGTTCGTCCGCCACCTTTCTAGCCAGAGTTTCCGCAGCCTCGCAGAGTTTTTCCATCCGGTCGTCGGTCAGTGTCCGGAGTGTCGCCCAGATTTCAGCATCGGCTGGGGAAATGCCGAAGGCGGCTTCGCCCATCACGGCATGGGTGATCGTCACCATCGAAAAATCGGGCTCTGGCGGGAAACCGGAGCCCAGTTCGGCCAAGGCCGGCATCAGCCGGGATATTGCCCGCATCGGGGAAATGCCATGTTCTGGCGAAGACGCATGCGCCGTCTTGCCGGAAAGGTGGATTTTGACCCCGCGCGACGCGCAGTTGACCGGTCCCTCCACGACGCTGACATGGCCGAAAGGCAGGCCGGGCAGGTTATGGAGCGAAAAGGAATAATCCGGCTTTATCTGCCCAAAGCGCGGGTCGGCGAGGACGGCGGCGGCGCCCGCGCCGGTTTCTTCCGCCGGCTGGTACAGAAGGATGACGCGGCCTGTTGCGGGCCGCTGCCGTGAAAGGCCAAGCGCCAGCGCCGTCAGAATGGTGGAATGACCGTCGTGGCCGCAAAGATGGCCCTTGCCGTCGGTGCCGGAGCGGTGTTCGGCGTCACTCTTTTCGTGAATGGGCAGGGCATCGAGTTCTGAACGGATCAGGATCGTCGGGCCGCTTTTGCCGCTGTCATAGACCGCAGCCACGCCGTGGCCGCCGAGATCGGCGAAAAGCTGGTCGGGCTGCGCCTGCTCGAGGAAAGCGCGGATGCGCCGCGCCGTTTCCTTCTCCTCGCCGGAAATTTCCGGATGACGGTGAAGATCATGGCGAAGCTCAATGAGATCGAGCATGTCCTTGTTGGTCAGAAACATCAAAAATCCTTGCAAGTCGTCCGGCCGGTTTTCCCGCCGCAACTTACAGGGCGTTGCCTTTAATGCAAAACCTTTGGCGGGTGCCAGCGTTTGCCCGCCGCTTTCGGCTTGATGGCGAGCGTGACGACATCGGCCGGCAGCGGAACCTTGGCTTTTGCCAGTTCCAGCCGGGCAAGGGCTGCACGGGCCTTTTCCGCGTATTCCAGATGCGCCGCATCGTCCGAATGATAGTGCTGCAGCCTGTCGAGGATTTCCGCGCCTTCCATCGTTCTTTCGGCGGCAATTAGCGCTACGGCGCATTTGTAAAGCGCCTCCCGGTGGAAGGGCGCGCGATTGGTCACCTGGCGGAAGGCCTCGGATGCCTCGTGGTAGTGCTGCTGCGCCAGCCGGGCCTCGCCGATACGCAGCCAGAGGACGACGGGTTCCTGCCCGGCGGCCAGAAGGCTGAGAAAGGCGATTTCGGCCTCCCGGAATTCGCCCCGGTCGAACAACAGATTGGCGAGGCCGAATTGCGCGCCGAGATGGTCCGGTGCCGCAGTCAGCACCTGCGCGAAGGCAATATTGGCGGCTGCCTTCTGGCCGGTCTTATAGAGTTTGAGGGCCTGTTCGTAGACAAACCGGATGCTGCGCGGGTGAAGCGTGCCGCCGAGATTGTCGCCCGAGCGGGTGCGAAACAGCGTGCAGCTCAGCTTCTGCTCCTCCGGCCCGAAGAAATATTTGTAAGGCTCGTTGCCGCGCAGGAAATCATAGGTTTTGAAACCCTGCTCGATTGCCCTGCGAATGCAATGGCCATGCAGCACGAGGCCGGGGGAAGGGGTCTTCCAGTTCTCGTCGCGGCCGGTAATGTAGAACAGGACCGATTTCTTCTGGCGGTCGATGATATTGGCGAGCGCGCCGAGCGGCTGGTCGCCGAACCAGAGCACCGGCACTTCCAGATCGCCACGGATATAGACATCCATCAGCATCTGCCGTGTCGCGCCGATCAGGAGTTCCGTGCGTTCCTTGCCCTTGTGCGGCGCCCAGCGGATGCGCCAGAAATCGAACAGGATGTCCATGTCCCGCTTGATTGTTTCCCTCGTTGCAAAGGTGATGCGATATTCGTCGCCGCCCTCCACTTTTCTCAGGAAACGCCTCAGCTTCTGCCGGGTCTGGCTGCTCATATGGCTGTCGAGATAGCCGTCGAACGTCTCCGGCAGGGCCACCACCGGGCAGATGCAATTGTTGATGTTGTAGGGGTTGGTCGGCATGTTGTCGCGAAACATGACGAGCGGGCCCTGAAGTGCGCGGATCATCGCCTCGCGGCGTTCCGGCGGGCCGGAAAGATAATCGAGCTTCAACTCGGTCCAGTTCTGCTGGCGGATATAGGAACAGAAACCGGCGACTGCGTGATTTTCATAGTCCGGCAGGGTGATGAAACCGGTGTAATCCGCCGCCGCATTGCCGGCCATGACGATGCTGTCGTGGAAGCGTCCGGTTTTCTTGTCCGGTTCGGTAACGATGCGCAGCGGGAAAAACGCCACATAGGGCGAGCCTTCCGCCCGTTCGCGCAGCGCAAGAATGAACCAGCGTCTGCGGCGCGGCATATAGTCCCTCAGCCACCCCCAGGAGAGAAAATGCCGGGCATGGGGATCGGCCATGAACACCGCATCCCAGTTTTCGCGGATCGCCTCGAAGCCGGCGTCCGTGTCGATGATATCGATGCGCATTCGTCCCCCTCCCAATACTGATCACACATTCGGGAGGCTTCATTTTATGGGTAAACGGTCGGCTTCAAATATTCCCTTCGGGTGAAAGCCGTGCATCAAATGGGATTAGCCCGTCGCCGATCCGCCATCGCTGCGCCGCGACAAAAAAGACCTTGTCAGCCGGTGGCAGCGCTCTAACATGCGGGGCTGAATGCGCGGCCGGATCAACGGTCCGCATGGCACAGGAGTTCTCACATGGCTGTTCCTTATATGCTTCTGACCGGCGCAAGCCGCGGAATAGGGCACGCCACCGTCAAGCTGTTTCAGGAAAAGGGCTGGAGAATTCTCACCGTATCGCGGCAACCTTTCTCCGAGGAATGCCGTTGGCCGTCGGCGCGGGAGAGCCATATTCAGGCCGATCTGGAGGACCTGTCCCGCATCGACGATCTGGCGGACGAGGTGCGTTCACGCCTGCCGGAGGGAAAGCTTGCGGCGCTTGTCAACAATGCCGGAATTTCGCCGAAGGGCGAGGGCGGAAGCCGTCTCGGTGTCATGGATACGACGGCGGAAATCTGGACGCGGGTGCTGAACGTCAATCTCGTTTCGACGGCGCTGCTCGCCCGCACGCTTTTGCCGGAACTGGAAGCGGCAAAAGGCTCCATCGTCAACGTCACATCGATTGTCGGCTCACGGGTGCATCCTTTTGCCGGCGTGGCCTATGCCACGTCGAAGGCGGCGCTCGCGGCGCTGACGCGGGAACTGGCGCATGAGTTCGGCCCGCGCGGCGTGCGCGCCAATGCGATTGCGCCGGGCGAGATCAACACCGCCATCCTCTCCCCCGGAACGGCGGAGCTGGTGGAGGCCCAGGTGCCGCTCGGGCGGCTCGGCACCACGGCCGAGGTGGCGCAGACCATCTATTTCCTGTGCTCGGAGCAGTCGAGCTACATCAACGGCGCGGAAATTCACATCAATGGCGGCCAGCACGTCTGACACGCCGAGCATCAACCGAAAATGGAGCCTTCATCGATGACCATCCTGCCGAATTCCGTCGAGGCACGCGATATCGCCTATCAGATGCATCCGAACGTCAATCTGCGCAAATTCGAAAAGACCGGCGGTCTGGTGATCGAGAGCGGCGAGGGCATCTATGTCACCGACAGCAGCGGCAAGCGCTATATCGAGGCGATGGCGGGGCTGTGGTCGGTGGCGCTCGGCTTCGGTGAACAGCGGCTGGTGGAAGCGGCGACGAAGCAGATGCAGAAGCTGCCCTATTACCACACCTTTTCCTACAAGACGCACGGTCCGTCGGTCGATCTCGCCGAGCTGCTGATCGAGCTTTCACCGGTGCCGATGTCCAAGGTGCATTTCACCTCCTCCGGCTCCGAGGCCAACGATCTTGTCGCGAAGATGGTCTGGTATCGCTCGAACGCGCTGGGCAGACGCGACAAGAAGAAGATCATCGGCCGCATCAAGGGGTATCATGGCGTAACCATCGCCTCGGCCTCGATCACCGGCCTGCCGCGCAATCATGAAAGCTTCGACCTGCCGCTGGACCGCATGTTGCATACGGCCTGCCCCTCCTATGTGCATTTTGGAAAGGAAGGGGAAAGCGAGGCGGATTTCACCGCGCGTATCCTGAAGGAGCTGGAGGATCTGATCCTGCGCGAAGGCCCGGAAACCATCGCCGCTTTCTGGGGCGAGCCGGTAATGGGCGCCGGCGGCGTGCTTCTGCCGCCGGAAGGTTATTGGGAAGGCGTGCAGGCGATCCTGAAAAAATACGATATTCTGCTTGTGGTGGATGAGGTGATCTGCGGTTTCGGTCGAACCGGCAAAATGTTCGCCTGCGAGACCTATGGCATCAAGCCGGATGTGCTTGTCGTCTCCAAGCAGATTTCGTCGTCCTATATGCCGCTTTCGGCGATCATCATGAATGACAATTTCTACCAGCCGATTGCCGATGAATCCGACCGTATCGGCTCCTTCGGCCATGGTTACACCGCCTCCGGCCATCCCGTCGCGACGGCTGTGGGGCTGGAAAACCTGAAGATCATTCAGGAGCGCGATCTGGTCGGCAATGTCGCCCGGCTGGAGGGCAAGTTTCTCGATCATCTGAAGGCGCTGGCCGATCACCCGCTCATTCATTCCTCGCGCGGTATCGGTCTGATCGGCGCGCTGGAGGTGAAGCCGTGGGAAGGCATGAAGCCGGGCGATACGACGCTCGCACTTGCCGCCGCCATCGAGGAGGAGGGTGTCATCACCCGGCCTATCGGCGAATCCATCTGCTTTTGCCCGCCGCTCATCATTACGGCCGAACAGCTGGACGAGCTGTTTGCCGGTGTGAAGCTTGGTCTCGACAAGGTTGCGGCTGCCCGAGGCTGATAACTCCAGCGATTGTGCCGGCCGGTTTATCCGGCCGGCCTATCCCCGATAGGCCACAAGCACCGCGCCGCAGGCGATCAGCACCACGCCGAGCCAGTTGGGCAAAGACAGCCTTTCGCCCAGAAACAGCACCGCAAAGACGGCGACAAACACGACGCTCAGCTTGTCGATGGGCGCGACGCGGGCGGCGTCGCCGAGTTTCAGCGCCCGGAAATAACATATCCACGATGCGCCGGTCGCCAGACCGGAGAGCACGAGGAACACCCAGGTTTTACCCGAGATGGTGGAAGGCTGCTGCCAGTTGCCGGTGATGTAAACCATCAGGCCGGCGGCGGCCAGAATGACGACGGTGCGGATGAGAGTGGCGAAATCGGAATTGATATTTTCGACGCCGATCTTCGCAAAGATGGCGGTGAGCGCCGCAAAGGCCGCCGAGAGCAGCGCCCAGAATTGCCAGGCCAGAAACAGGTTCTTCATGCCGCCACTCCGCTTATCGCATTGGTTACGCTTCGGCTCTACCGCATCTTCCGGCCGATAAAAACCCCGTTTGATGGGGCGAGCCTGAAGAATGAAAGCCCGGCGCATCCAGTCGATGCGCCGGGCTTTCCATATGTGCCTGCCCGGAGAAACCGGGACAGGCCGGACCTTGGGAGGTCTTATTATTCGGCGGGCTGCACCGAAGCCGGAAGCTGATCCACATCGGCGATGCCGGTGAACTCTTCCTGGCCGCTCAGCACGCGGGCAAGCTGATCCTGATCCAGTTCGCCTTCCCAGCGGGCGACGACGATGGTGGCGACCGCATTGCCGACGAAGTTGGTGAGGGCGCGGCATTCCGACATGAAACGGTCGATGCCAAGGATCAGCGCCATACCAGCGACCGGAACCGAAGGCACAACGGAGAGGGTTGCCGCGAGCGTGATGAAGCCCGCGCCGGTGATGCCGGCTGCACCCTTGGAGGAGAGCATGGCCACGAGCAGCAGCAGAATCTGTTCGCCGAAGGAGAGGTGAATGCCGGTCGCCTGCGCGATGAAGAGGGCCGCCAGCGTCATGTAGATGTTGGTGCCGTCAAGGTTGAAGGAATAACCGGTGGGGATGACGAGACCGACGACGGAGCGCTTGCAGCCCGCCTTTTCCATCTTGCTCATCAGGCCCGGCAGGGCGGCTTCGGAAGACGACGTGCCGAGAACCAGAAGCAGTTCTTCCTTGATGTAGCGGATGAGCGCGACGATGGAGAAGCCGTTGTAACGGCAGACCGCGCCGAGAACCACGAACACGAACAGGAAGGACGTAACGTAGAAGGTGCCGATCAGCATCGCGAGGTTGGTGACGGACGAGATGCCGTATTTGCCGATGGTGAAGGCCATGGCGCCGAAAGCGCCGATGGGGGCGGCCTTCATCAGGATCGCGACCAGCTTGAAGATCGGATACATCAGGGCATGCATGAAATCGGTGACGGGCTTGCCCTTTTCGCCGACGATGCCGAGCGCGATACCGAACAGAACCGAGAAGAACAGCACCTGCAGAATGTCACCGCTGGCGAAAGCGCCGACGATGGTGGTCGGGATGATGTTCATCAGGAAGC
Source organism: Agrobacterium sp. T29 (assembly GCF_006970545.1). NCBI lineage: Bacteria > Pseudomonadati > Pseudomonadota > Alphaproteobacteria > Hyphomicrobiales > Rhizobiaceae > Agrobacterium > Agrobacterium sp. T29. The sequence continues at coordinate 296,563 of NZ_CP040641.1, read as the reverse complement.
CGGTGATGGTCTGCTCATGGGCCTTGTCGGCGTAGGTCGCGACTGCCTTGGCATCCAGCGTGGCGGGATCGATATTCATGCCCGCGCCTGGCTGCACGGTGTTGGCGACGATGAGGCCAACGATGAGCGCGAGCGTGGAGAATACGAGGAAGTAGATCATGGCCTTGCCGGCCACGCGGCCAACCTTCTTCATGTCGTTCATGCCGGCGATGCCGGTTGCGACGGTGAGGAAGATGACGGGAGCGATGATCATCTTGACGAGACGGATGAAGCCGTCGCCGAGCGGCTTCAGCTGTTCGCCGAAGGCCGGATAGAAATGGCCGAGCGCGATACCGGCGATGATGGCCACCAGAACCTGAAAATACAGGTGCTTGTAGAATGGCTGCTTGGCGTGGCCTGCGGCCACGGCTGTCGTATCGATCATGTTTTTTCCTCCTCGGCCTCACCCTGCCTTTATTGGCCTCCCGGGATCGCCGTGACGTTGACGGCTTCGCGCCGATTGCGGAGTCATGTGCAATACGCATGCCAGACTTGCTTATTTGGTGTAACTGGCTGATTTCAAAAGTAGTTTTTATTGGCGCTTCATTGGCCCACATGCATTTGTGCGGAATTCCGGACAAAATCTCTTGCGGTCTGTGTGTAAATCCGCACAATTGTCCCATGACCTATCAGGATCAGGCATCTCATTCCCATGCGAAGCGGCGGGCGCAATGGCTGGCGCTGGCGGGCCTGTGGCTGCTCGTCAGCCTTGGCGTTCTGCTGGTGGCCGATGAGTTCGCCCGCAATCAGGCGCTGCGCATGGCCGGTTCCGAGGCCGCCACGGATGCCGAACTGAAGATCGCGCTCCTGAATGTCGCGCTGGAGCGGCCGCGCGCCATTCCGCTTGTCCTCTCCGGAGATCCCGATCTTGCCGCCGCGCTGGATGGCGGCGGCGCTCCTGCCCTCGACCGGTTGAACCGAAAGCTGGAGGGGCTGATTGAAGGCACACAATCCTCGGTGATTTATGTGACCGGGCCGACCGGATTGACCATCGCGTCGAGCAACTGGCGGCAGGACGACAGCTTTGTCGGCTCCAATTATGCTTTCCGCGAATATTTCCAGGCGGCGATGAAGACCGGCATGTCCGAGCACTATGCTCTCGGCAATGTCAGCCGTCGGCCGGGTCTTTATATCTCCCGCCGCATCGATGCCGCCGATGGGCGGCCGCTTGGCGTCGTCATTGCCAAGGTCGAGTTCAACCGGCTGGAGACCGACTGGAACATCGGCGGCAAGCCGGTCTATGTGGTTGACAGAAACGGCGTCGTGCTGATGACCAGCGTGCCGGAATGGCGCTTCAAGACCGTTGCGCCGATCGATGAGGCGCGGCGGAAAATTATCTCCGAGAGCCTGCAATTCGGCAATGAGGCGCTTTCAACGCTGCCGTTTCGCGCGGCGCGGCGCGCGAGCGAGGGTGTTCCGCTCATTCATGTCGATGAACCGGGGAGGGAGCGCGGCGATTATCTGCGGCTGGAAGTGCCGGTGCCGACCACTTCATGGACGCTGCATTATCTACAACCCGTCGCGCCGGCGCTGAACGCGGCCATCCGCGAGGGCAGGGTGGTGGCGCTGGCGACGCTGATGCCGCTGATGGCGCTTTCGGCCCTGTGGCTCTGGCGCAGGCACAAGGCGCTCAAGGAAAAGGAAGAGGAGCAGCGCGCCCGCGCCGAGCTGGAAATGAAGGTGCAGGAGCGGACCCGCGATCTGACCAAGACCCGCGATCATCTACAGGCCGAAATCGCCCTGCATGAAAAGACCTCGGGCGAGTTGCGTAATGTGCAGCACGAACTGGTGCAGGCCAACCGCCTTTCCATTCTGGGGCAGGTGGCGGCGGGCGTGGCGCACGAGATCAACCAGCCGGTGGCGACGATCCGCGCCTTTGCCGACAATGCCCGCACCCTGCTGAAACGCGACCGCATGTCCGAGGCCACCGAAAATCTCGAAAACATCGCGGCGCTGACCGAGCGTATCGGCACGATTACCGGCGACCTGAAGATATTGGCGCGCAAGGGCCGCACCGCCGCCGAGCCTGTCAGTGTTCGACTGGTTATCGAAGGTGCGGTCATGCTGTTGCGCAGCCGCTTCTCCGGGCAGATGGATGCGCTTGATATCGTTTTGCCGGATCAGGACCTGAAAGTGCTCGGCAGCCGTATCCGGCTGGAGCAGATCCTCATCAATCTTCTGCAAAACGCGCTGGAAGCCACTGAAGAGACTGGGGCGGCCCGTGTCGAAGTTCGGGTGCGCGAGGAAGGCGACATGGTCGTGCTTTCCGTCCGCGACAATGGCACGGGCATTCCCGAAGCCATCCGCGCCCAGCTTTTTTCGCCCTTCAATACCTCCAAGGAAAGCGGCCTCGGCCTCGGTCTCGTCATCTCCAACGATATTGCTTCGGATTATGGCGGGCGTATCGAGGTGGCGAGCAGCAAGGCGGGCACATGTTTTTCCGTATTTCTGAAGCGAGCATGACATGACGGCGGATGGAACCATATTCCTGGTGGACGACGACTCCCAGCTGCGCAAGGCGATGGTGCAGACGCTGGAACTCGACGGATTGCCGGTCACCTCCTTTTCCCGTGCCGAGCAGGCGCTTGCGGCTTTGAACGAGGATTTCGACGGCGTCGTCATCACCGATGTACGTATGCCTGGCATGACCGGGCTGGAATTTTTCGACCATGTTCGCAAGATCGATGCCGATCTGCCGGTCATCCTCATCACCGGCCATGGCGATGTGCCGATGGCCGTCGATGCGCTTCACAATGGCGCTTATGATTTCATCGCCAAGCCATTTCCCGCCGAACGTATGGTGGAAAGCGCCCGGCGGGCGCTGGAAAAACGCCGCCTCGTGCTGGAAAACCGGGCGCTTCGCCGGGCTGCGGGGCAGGCGGAGGACGATCTGCCGCTGATCGGCCAGACGCCCGCCATGGAGCGCCTGCGAACCACGCTGCGGCACATTGCCGATACGGATGTGGATGTGCTGGTGGCGGGCGAAACCGGCAGCGGCAAGGAAGTGGTGGCGACGGCCCTTCACCGCTGGAGCAAGAAACGCTCAAAGGGCAATTTCGTGGCGTTGAATTGCGGTGCGTTGCCGGAAACGGTGATCGAGAGCGAGCTTTTCGGCCATGAGCCGGGGGCTTTCACCGGCGCGCAGAAAAAGCGCGTCGGCCGCATCGAACATTCGAGCGGCGGCACCCTGTTTCTGGACGAGATCGAAAGCATGCCGCTTGCGGTGCAGGTGAAGATGCTGCGTGTGCTGGAAATGCGCGAGGTCTCGCCGCTTGGGTCGAATGAGGAGCGGCCGGTGGATATTCGTGTGGTCGCGGCGGCCAAGGTCGATCTTGGTGATCCTGCCGAACGCGGCACGTTTCGCGAGGACCTCTATTACCGGCTGAATGTGGTGACGCTGTCCATTCCGCCGCTGCGCGAACGCAAGGCGGATATTCCGCTGTTGTTTTCCCACTTCGTCACCAAGGCAGCCAACCGTTTCAACATGGCGGTGCCGCAGATCAGCGCCGGCATTTCCCGCCGCCTCAATGATCACGACTGGCCGGGCAATGTGCGCGAACTCGGCCATTTCGCCGAAAGGGTGGTGCTGGGGCTGGAGACGGAACCAGCGGAGACGCCTGCACTGCGATCCGCGATCCCCGCCTCCGGCACCTTGCCGGAACGCATGGATGAGATCGAGGCGCGCATCATCCGCGAAACGCTGGAACAATCGAATGGCGACGTGGCGGAAACCATCGCGACGCTCGGCATCGCCCGCAAGACCTTTTACGACAAGCTGCAGCGCCACGGCATCAACCGGGCGGATTATGTGAGGAGCGGCACGGCGTAAGATGGCGCGAAGCGCGCATGAAAAAGCCGCGGACGTTTCCGTCCGCGGCCTGACAATAACGGTAATAACCGTGCTGAAGGTCTTCCCGATCAGCCCGCGACGCAGAAATGACGCTGGCCGTCATAATCCGTATAGGTGCCGGTGCGGGTGTTGAAGCTCCGGTAGCGCTGCGAGCAATAATCGTACCAGGCGTTGGTCCAGGGCTCGATGGTGCGATAGGTGCGGCGCTGGTTGTAAACCGGGCGGCTGTCGTAAACCGGCTGGGCGCGATAGACAGGCGCGGGGCGGTAAACCGGCTGCGGTGCTGCGCGGTAATAGCGGTAATCCGGCTCTTCATAGACGTAGCTCGGCTCGTCGACATAGACGCGCTCATCGTAGGCTGGCGCCGGACGCGACATTGCGGAGCCGACGGCGACACCGGCGGCAAGGCCGAGCACGCCACCCAGAATGGCAGCGTCGCGACGGTCGCGGCGGTCCCAGTCGCCAGCGGATGCGCTGCTCAAGGGAACAATGGTGGCGGCGGCGACGGCGACAGCCAGAACGGTTTTAGCTGCAAAGGACGACATGGTGTGTTCTTCCATACAGGTGGCAGGGCGCTGCCAGTTGCAAATTCGATGGTTAAGGAAATACAGCCCGGCTGCTGAACGGGCGCTGAATGAATTGTGGCAGACCGGCGGCGGCCCGCAATTCCTGTTTGCGCGCGACGCACTTCGCGCTAGAACTCAAGAACAAACAGGACGCACCGATGAGCCTTTCCCAGATAACCGTCAATTCCGACACCTCGCATGAAGACCGTGCCCAGGCCATTCGCGATACGCTGCGTGACGCCATTGTCGACCGGCGGCTGGCGCCGGGAACCAAACTGTCGGAATCGGAAGTGGGAACGCTGTTCGATGTCAGCCGTACGGTGGTGCGCGCCGCACTTCAGATGCTGGCCTACGAGGGATTGGTGAAGGCCGAACGCAACCGGGGCGCCTTCGTCTCCAATCCCACGCCGGATGAAGCGCGGCAGGTGTTCGCGTCGCGCCGGTTGATCGAACCCGGCGTCGTGGATGCCGCAATCGAAAAAATCACGCCTGCGGCGGTGAAGCGGCTGCGGGAGCATCTGGTGCAGGAAAGCCGCCACCAGCATGAGCGCGGCCCGAGCGCCAGACGCGCGGAAATCAAGGCATCGGGCGATTTCCACCTGATGCTGGCCTCGCTTGCCGGCAACGCCATTCTGGAAAAATTCATGGACGAGCTGGTCGCCCGCTCGTCGCTGGTCATTGCGCTTTACGGCCGCTCTGGTGTTTCAAGCTGCGGCCACAACGATCACGCCGATCTCCTGGACGCGCTTGAGGCGAAAGATACGGCAAAGGCGCGTGCGCTGATGTTGCAGCATCTCGACCACATCGAGGCCGATCTCGACCTGCGCATGATGGAAGGTCTGGCGCTGAAGGATGCGCTGGCGCTCTGATTGATCGCCATCCCCGTCGCGGGACGGGAATGGCGGGTTGATTGCGTGTCAGGCGGCGTAACGGCTGATCGCCAGATCATGCGTGTCTATCTCCGGCTTGTTGCCGCTGATGAGATCGGCAAGCACCCGGGCGGAGCCGCAGGACATGGTCCAGCCAAGCGTGCCGTGGCCGGTGTTGAGATAAAGATTGCTATAGCGGGTGGCGCCGATGACAGGCGTGCCGTCCGGCGTCATCGGGCGCAGGCCGCACCAGAATTTCGCCTGGGTTTGGTCGCCCGCGCCGCCGAACAGGTCTTCCACCGAATGGGCCAGCGTTTCCTGGCGAGCGGCGGGCAAATCCTTGCTGAAACCGGCGATCTCCGCCATGCCGCCGGCGCGAATGCGTGAGCCGAGGCGGGTAATCGCCACCTTGAACGTTTCGTCCATGACCGTGGAAACGGGTGCGCGCTCCTCTTTCACGATCGGAACCGTGATGGAGTAACCCTTGACCGGGTAAACCGGCAGGGTAAGGCCAAGCTGGCGCACGAATTGCGGCGAATAGCTGCCCAGTGCCGCCACGAAAATATCGGCCTCCACCAGCCCACGGGTGGTCTCCACAGCCTTGACGCGTCCTGCCTCGACGATGGGGCGCATGATGCCGGTGTCGTAAAGGAAGGTAACGCCCGCCTCTTCGGCCATGCGGGCAAGTTCTGTCGTGAACATGAAGCAATCGCCGGTCTCATCGCCGGGCAGGCGCAGGCCGCCGACGATCTTCTCCTTCGAAGGAGAAAGACCGGGTTCGATGGCGGCGCAGCCGTCGCGGTCGAGAATCTCGAAAGGCACGCCGCCTGCCGTCAGCACGTCGACATCCTTGCCGATGGCATCGAACTGCTTCTGGGTGCGGAACACCTCCAGCGTGCCCTGCATGCGCTGGTCATATTCGATGCCGGTTTCTTCACGAAGCGCCATCAGGCAATCGCGGCTATATTCGGCAACGCGCACCATGCGGCTTTTGTTGATGGCGTAACGCGCCGAGGTGCAGTTGCGCAGCATCTGGCTCATCCAGCGCCATGCAGCCGGATCGGCCGTCGGGCGGATGATGAGAGGCGCGTGTTTCATGAACAGCCATTTCATCGCCTTGACCGGAATGCCAGGGGCAGCCCAGGGCGAAGAATAGCCGGGGGAAACCTCGCCGGCATTGGCGAAGCTGGTTTCGAGCGCTGCCGCCGGCTGGCGATCGATCACCGTCACCTTGTGCCCGGCTTTGGCCAGATACCAGGCGGATGTCACGCCGACGACGCCGGCTCCGAGGATAGTGACGTTCATGATCGTCTCACTTGTGATTGACTGATGTTGAAGCGGCTGCCGGGGTTTCTCCCGGTTGAATATAATTACGGCGATAGCGGCGTCCGAGGCCGGTCAGGATTTCATAGGCGATCGTGCCCGCATCCTCGGCGATGTCTTCCAGTGTCTGGTCAGGACCGATCATCTGCACAAGGCTGCCCTGGGTCAATGTTCCCTCGGGCAGGGCGGATATGTCGAGAATGATGCTGTCCATGGAAACGCGGCCCGCAATCGGCAAGCGCACGCCGTTATACCACGTCGCGCCACGATTGCTGAGCGAACGCGGCAGACCGTCAGCGTAACCGGCGGCGATGGTCGCCAGACGCGTGGGCCCGGCCGCTTCGAAGGAGCCGCCGTAACCGACCAGCGAACCGGCGGGAACGGTACGGGTCTGGATGACGGCCAGATCGAGGCGAACGACCGGCTTCATCGGGTTGGGGCGTGTAACGGAGGGCGCGCCGCCATAAAGCGCGATGCCGGGGCGCAGCAGGTGGTTGTGATAATCATTGCCCAGAAAGATGCCGCCGGAATTCGAAAAACAGACGGGCGCTTCAGGAAAGGCAATGGCGGCTTTGCGCATCACCGCAAGCTGCGCGGCATTGGAGGCATGGTCCGGTTCGTCGGCGCAGGCGAGGTGGCTCATGACGAAGGCGATGTCGATGCCATCGAGCAATTGCGGCCGGGAGGCTAGGATTCCGAGCTCTTCGGGGGAAAGGCCGAGACGGCACATGCCGGTATCGATCTGCACGGCGGCGGTGAGCGTCTTGCCAAGCTTTTTGGCGTGGGCCGACCATTGGGCGATCTGCTCCAGCGAATTCAGAACCGGGGTGATGGCCATGGCGGCGCAGGAGGTCTCATTGCCGGGCTGAAGCCCGTTGAGAACAAAAATCCGCGCTTCTGCCGAAAGTCGCAGTCGCAACGCCAAGGCTTCATCGATATGGGCAACGAAGAAATTGCGGCAACCCGCCTCGAACAGGACCTGTGAGACGATATCCGCGCCGAGACCATAGGCATCGGCCTTCACGACCGCTGCCGTCTGCGATGCGGGCGCCATGGCCGCAAGGGTCAGATAATTGTCGCGCAATGCGCCGAGATCGATGGTTAAATGGCCGCTTGCACCACCGGCGGCCTGCTGGCGGCTGATCTGCATGTCCATGGTCGTTCACCCTCATTTTTATCCCATGAGGGTATTGCAACGATTGTCGAATTTCTTGGCGATTGTTCGAAGAAAATGCGATAGAATTCGCAATGGCGCAATTTTCTTTTGCTGATTGGAATCTTCTATGTCGTCACTCGATGCGACCGACCGCCACATCATCCGCCTGCTTCGGCTCAATGCCCGCATCAGCAATGCGAAACTCGCAGCAGAAGTCGGGCTTTCCGCATCCGCCTGCCTTCGCCGGGTCGATATTCTCGAGCGGGAAGGGATTATCAGGGGATATACGGCGCTGACGAGCGGCCTTGCCGGCGGCGAGGTGATTTCGGTTATCGTGCAGATCACGCTCGACCGCCAGACGGAGGATTTTCTCAACCGTTTTGAAAATGCGGTGCGACGCTATCCGGAAATCCGCGAATGTTATCTGATGACGGGCGGTTCGGATTATTTCCTGCGCTGCGAGGCGGAAAGTGCTGGGGATTTCGAGCGGATTCACAAGGAGATACTGTCGAAGCTGCCGGGGGTTTCGCGCATTCATTCGAGTTTTGCGATCCGGAATGTGTTGGCGACACCGAAGGCGAAGTAGCATCGGAGTTCGCGGCTACCCCCCTCTGTCCTGCCGGACATCTCCCCCTCAAGGGGGGAGATCGACAAGTGGCTTGCTCGCCATATTCAGTAGGACAGTTTATAGATAGTAAGACGGTTGCAAGGGAACGAGCGGTCACTCCATCCGATCTCCCCCCTTGAGGGGGAGATGTCCGGCAGGACAGAGGGGGGTAAAGCGGCAAATTCTGCCCTCTTATCGCTAACCCCACCAACGATAAAAATGATGCACCGGCCCCCGCCCATGCCCCACGGCAAGCCCCCGCCCGGCATCGAGCGCCCCATTCAGATAGTCCTTCGCAAGCCCAACCGCCTCCCGCAACTCGCAACCCTTTGCAAGATGAGCCGTAATCGCCGCCGCCAATGTGCAACCGGTGCCGTGGTCGTTCTTCGTCTTCACCCTCGGCGCGGAAAGCGCCTGCATGGCGCCATCCGCAAACAGGTAATCCGTGCTCTCAGGCCCATCACCATGGCCGCCCTTGATAAGCACGGCTTTTGCGCCCGCCTTCAGGATCAGCTCGGCCTGGCGGGCGATCTCCGTCTCCGTCTTCGCAATCGAAGTCCCGGTCAGCAGCGCCGCTTCCGGCAGGTTCGGCGTAACGATGGTCGCGAGCGGCAGCAAGTCGCGCCGCAATGTCTCGATGGCGTCTTCATGCAGCAGCCTGTCACCGGAGGTCGCGACCATGACCGGGTCCAGCACCACCGGCTGCGATTGCCGCCGAAGCCGTTCCGCGATGGCGGCGATGGTTTCGATCCGCGAGACCATGCCGATCTTCACCGCATTGACGGCGAGATCGGAGAATACCGCATCCATCTGCGCGATAATGGTGGCGACCGAAATATCCTCCACCGCCGTCACGCCTTTGGTGTTCTGGGCGGTTATGGCGGTGATGACGCTGGCGGCATAGGCGCCAAGCGCGGAGAAGGTCTTGATATCCGCCTGAATACCTGCGCCGCCGCCGCTGTCGGAGCCGGCAATGGTCAATGCAATGGCTGTCATGGCTGTCTCGCTTTCAGCGCCGCGTCAATCTTGGAGCGGAAGTCCTTGGTTGCACTGGCAATATCGCCCGCGCGGAAAATGGCGGAAATGATCGCCACACCATCCGCGCCGGCGGCAATGACGGGTGGCACGCGGGCAAGATCGATGCCGGCGATAGCGCCGACCGGCATATCCGGTTTCCACTCCTTCAGCAGGGCGCGCAGCGTGCTAAAACCGTCGATACCGACCGGCTTGTCCGGATTGATCTTGGAAACGGTTTCGAACACGCCGCCGATGCAGGCGTAGTCGGCGGGCATGGAGGCCGCCCGTTCGGCATCGGGACGGTTCTTGACGGTGAGGCCGATGATCGCCTTTTCGCCGAGAATGCGCCTTGCGGTTTTGGCGTCCATGTCGTCGGCGCCGAGATGCACCCCGTCCGCGCCCGAGGCGAGGGCCACATCCACCCGGTCGTTGATGACCAGCGGCACGCCGGTGCCGGCGATGGCCTCGTGAATGGCGCGGGCGTTTTCGATCATCTCGCGCGTCGAGCCGTGCTTGTCGCGATATTGCAGAATGGTCGCGCCGTTCAGTGCGGCGGCGAGAGCAAGCTCCGGCAGCGGCGCGACATCGCCAAGGCTCGCATCGACCAGCGCGTTGAGGCGGTAATCAACCTTGTTCATGCTCTATCCTCGCGTGATTTGTGATGTCCTCACCGGAAATTTCGGAAAGCGCATCCAGAAACGCCGGTTCGAAGGTGCCGGGGCCTCTGGCGTGCTTGGCCGCAAGTTCGGCGGAAACGCCGGTGACGGCAAGGGCGGAGGCCGCCGCCGTCAGTGCGTCTCTTTCGACAGCCATGAAGGCGGCGATGACGCCGCCCGAAAGGCACCCCGTTCCCGTCACCTTCGCCATCCACGGATGGCCGTTGACGATCCTGACGCTGCGGGTCGTGTCGCTGAGATGATCCACAGGCCCGGTCTCGATCCTGACCACGCCAAGCACATCGCCTATCAGGCTCATCTCGGCGTGATTGCCACGCACGATCGTCGGGGAAAGTGCGATGAGTTCGCGCGCGAATTCCAGCCGCGACGGCGAATAGTCGCAATGCACCGGGTCGACGATCCATGGCTTGCCGGATGCATTGGCGATTTCGATCGCCAGCCGGATGACCTTGCGCCGCTCGGCATCCAGTGTGCCGAGATTGACGGTCAGCGCATCCGCCTTGGTGACGAAGCTCTCGATTTCCTCGAGCGAGGTGGTCATGGAGGGAATGCCGCCGACGACGGTGATGCCGTCTGCGGTGAATTTCTGCACCACGGTGTTCATCAGGCAATGCACGCGCGGGCGCGTCTTGCGCACCCGCTCCAGAATCTCGGCGGCCTTTGCCGCTGTCGGGAAATTCGTCGTCATGGCTGTTGCAGCTCCACGGCGATGTCGTCCGTTGCCGGCGCCTGCTTGATCAGCTGCATCTCCTGCATGAAAGCGCCAAAACGGGCATAGCGGGTGCGATCAAGTGCGGCCGGGCGCTTGGCGAAGCGCGGCAGCGTGTCGAAGAAGGCCTGCTTGTTCAGCGCATCGTCAAGGTTCGGATAGGCCTTGATGAAAAGCTGCCAGGATTCCTGCGGGTGGTTGGTGATGAAGATCGCAGCCTGCTCCACGGCGGAGAGGAAACGCGGCAGGCGGCTGTCTTTTGCGAGATCGCGATGGGTGACGAAGATCAGTTCGTCATAGGCCGGCACGCCGTGTTCCTCCGGAAAGAAGGAGCGGCCTTCATGTCCCTCGAGCTTCATCTGCGTCAGCTCGAAATTGCGGAAGCCGCCCAGCGTGGCATCCACCTTGCCGGCGATCAGTGACGGCGAGAGCGAAAAATTGACATTGATGAGTTCGATATCATCCTTCGTAAGGCCGTCCTTTTCCAGCATGCGCTTCAGCATCGCATCTTCAAAGCCGGAAACGGAAAAACCGACCTTCTTGCCCTTCAGGTCTTTCAGGTTCTTGATCGGGCCATCGGCCAGAACGGTGACGGTGTTGAGCGGGGTTTCGACCAGCGTGCCGAAACGCACGAGCGGCAGGCCGGCATCGTGATCGAGATAGAGGTTCGGCTGGTAGTGCACGCCGATATCGGCCTGTTTGGCCGAGACGAGACGCGGCACGGCGGAGGGGTCTGCGGGCGGAACCAGTTCCACCTCCAGCCCTGCATCGGCAAACAGGCCGCGTTCCTTGGCGATCACCATCGGCGCATGATCGGGGTTCACGAACCATTCGAGCAACACGGTCAGCTTGTCGGCCGCATGCGATTGCATCGGTGAAAGCACGCTTGCTGCCGCGACGACGAGGGAAAGAAGAGTTCGTTTCATGGTGCCGAAAGTCTCCGTAAAGATCTGAAAGGAATGGTGTGTTCTGTTTCCTTGGCCCAGGGGGCCAGATTGGCGGTCGCCCGATCTACGATGAGCCGCAGCAGCACAGCCATGACGGCGAGAATGGCCATGGCGGCGAACATGGTGTCGGTCTGCATGCGGGCATTGGACTGGATCATCACAAACCCAAGCCCGGCCGATGCGCCCACCCATTCGCCGATGACGGCGCCGAGCGGGGCGAGTGGCGCCGCCACCCTCAGGCCTGAAATCAGCGAGGGCAACGCCAGCGGCACACGCAACCGGGTGAGGATCTGCCAGTGGCTCGCCTCAGTCAGCGAGGCGGCATCGAGGATGGCGCGATCGGTGCGGTTGAGCCCGTCAGTGAAAGCGGAGGCAACGGGGAAGAAGATGATGATCGCCGTCATGACCACTTTCGAAGCCATGCCGAAACCGAACCAGAGGACGAGGATGGGGGCGAGCACGAAGACCGGGAAGGCCTGCAACACCAGAACTATCGGCCAGACAAGGCGGCCGAGGCGCGGGATGGCGGCAATCGTGAAAGCGACGAGAATGCCGGCGGCGATGCCCGCCGCAAGCCCGAGCGCCATTTCACCAAGCGTTACCAGTGCCTGCCCGAACAGGAAGCCGGGCTGGCGCCAGAAAGCGCCAGCGACATCGGCGGGCGATGGCAGGATATAGCGGGGCGGCGAAAACAGCCATGTACCCGCTTGCCAGAAAACCAGCAGAAGACCGACACCGTTCAGCGCATGGGTGGCACGCATGAGCCGGACCTCAGACGCAGACGCACCGTGTGCGAAGGGCGGGAGGTTTCAGCATCATCATTCGTCTCCAGATATGACAATCCCGGAGATCAGGCAAAGCGGAGAAGAGAAAGGGCAGCGCCTCTTGGCGCGACAGTTCCGTTCCTACGCCGGCATGACCCGGATCAGGTTCAAGGGTCCAGCTCATCGCCATCTCAGCACCGTTCGGTGCTCCCCTCGGAAGAGTTTGTTTTGTAGGTCAAGTTTCATAAATGTCAACGTCCCGCCGGCGATCCGTCGTCAGGCGTGATCGTCAATGCCTGAACGGGTTTGCGCTGATGCGCATCTCCCATTGGTGTATTAGTTATTGAGGAAATTAGATTTATCGAAAATTAGTTATCTCTTGAAACTGCCTTTCAATATTATTCGGCTAACTTTCGCTCCGGGGAAAAGTTCCGGGGGCGAATTTGAAGAACATCTGGCAGGATAAATCGGGAAATTTCGGCATTCTCAGCGCCCTGTTGATGGTGCCGCTGATTGGGGCGGCCGGCGTGGCCCTTGATGTGACGCATGGCATGGCCGTCAAATCGGACCTGCAGATGGCGGCGGATGCTGCGGCGCTTGCTGTGGTTGCCGATACGTCGTCGAGCGTTCACAAAGCAAAGGAAATGTCGGGCGACGGTGTCATTTCGCTTGGCACTGATGAAGCGTCCGCATTCTTTGAAAGCAATGAGCGGGCCAATCCCGATTATAAGCTCCTGTCTCTTGATGTGTCGGTGATCAAGAAGGGTAACGCGATCGAATCCTCGGTCAGCTTCAAGGCATCCGTCGGCACGACGCTTTCACGGATACTCGGAGGGGATCTCATTACCGTTTCGGGCAAGGCGACCGCCAAATACGAGACGGAAACATTCAGCGACTTCTATGTCCTGCTGGATAACACCCCCTCGATGGGTGTCGGCGCGACGCCGACCGACGTTGCTACCATGGTTGCCAATACGAGCGACAAATGTGCTTTCGCCTGTCACATCGTGAAAAACGGGGTGGTCGATACAAACAGCTATTACTACAAAGCCAAAAGCCTCGGGGTCACGACGCGCATCAATGTGGTGGCGCAGGCCACGGCAAGCCTGATGGATACGGCAAAGTCCACGCGGAAAAGCAGCAATCAATATCGCATGGCGGTCTATACCTTCGGAGAGAAGGCGGAAGACACGAAGCTGCTCGAAGTCGTTCCCCTGACCTCGGATCTGGCGACCGCGAAGAAAAAAGCGGGCGAAATAGATCTGATGTCCATTCCCTATCAGGGCTATAATAACGACCAGCAGACCGACTTCGACCGGGCGCTGACCCAGATTGGAGACAGGATCGGCTCTTCGGGCACCGGTGCGAGTTCGGCGAGCCCGGAGAAGATCGTCTTCTTCGTGTCAGATGGCGTCGGCGACAGCTACAAGCCATCCTCCTGTACCAAAAAAACGACCAGCGGCCGCTGTCAGGAACCGATCGATATCAAATATTGCACGAAGCTGAAGGAAAAGGGTTTTCGCATCGCCGTGCTTTATACCACCTATCTGCCGCTGCCGACCAATGGCTGGTACAATAGCTGGATCGCGCCCTTTCAGCCGGAAATCGGCGCACGTATGCAGCAATGCGCTTCGCCGGGCCTGTTCTTCGAAGTCAGCCCATCGCAGGGCATCAGCGATGCGATGACCGCCCTTTTCAAAAAGGCCATCACATCACCCCGCCTGACGGGGTGATGGCAGGGACGAACCCACTAGTTCAGCCGATGGTGCGAAGCTGTTCAAACAGCGAACGATGGCTGCTATCGGCACGATAGAACACCGCCGGCTCGCCGAGCGGCGCTTCGACGATGACGTCCTGTCCGCCGGGATAATGCGCGCCGCTCCACAGGTGCACCCATTCACCGTCGCCCGGAAGATAAAGCGAGCGTTGCGTTTCGCCCGCTTTCCAGACGGGTGCGACAAGCATGTCCGCCCCGTAGAGATAGCAGTCCTGAATGATATAGGTCCGCCGATCATTCTCGTAGTGCAGGAAGAGCGGACGCTGTACTGGCAGGCCCGTCCTGGCCGCTTCCGCCGAGAGCGATTTCAGATAAGGGGCCAGCGCGACATAGATGGATGTCATGCGGGCGAAATGGGCAAGAACCGCCTCATCCTGATCGATCTGGAGATTGTCGCGCGGCCGGTTGCCCTCATGGGTACGCATGACCGGCGTGAAGGCGGCCATCTCCGTCCAGCGCATGATGAGCTCTGCGGTTCTGACATTGCCGAACAGGCTGGTGTAACCGCCAATATCGGAATGGTGATAGGCATTGCCCATGAGGCCGGAGGAGAGCGCCCCGCAGATGACGGTGACCAGACCGTCGTGACGGGAGAAATCGACCGACTGGTCGCCGCCCCAGATGAGCGGGCAATGGGCCTGTACACCGGTGAAGCCGGCGCGCATGAAGAACAGCGCTTCGCCGGTCTTGCCGCGACTTTCGACGGCCTTGGCGTTGACCTCGGCCCAGAGCGTTGGCCAGGCATTGTGCATCAGCTTGGCGTCGACGCCATTGGAAAGCGTGATGTCGATCGGCAGATATTCACCGAAATCGGCCATCCAGCCGGAAAGGCCGAAATCGAGCATGTTCCTGCCGATGATCTCCTCGGCAAACCAGTCGGCCGCAGCCGGATTGGTGAAATCGACCACGCCGCAATCGAACTCGCCGAAATCCACCAGCGCCGTCTTGCCCTCGGCGTCGGTGGCGAAATAGCCGGCTTTTTCGGCCACCGGGAACAGCGGGCCATCGACGCAGAGATAGGGGTTCACATAACCCAGGAAACGGATGCCCTGATCGGCAAGCTCGGCGATCTTCTGGCGCAGATGCGGATAACGCGTATCATTCGCCTGCCAGTCCCAGAACAGGCGCGCGCCGAAGGATGTCTGGCGCAGACCCACCCAGTCTTCGCACCACAGGCCGGACACCTTCGTTCCAGCCGCACGGATTTTCTCCAGCCGCGCAAAGGAGTTGACGCCGTCCTTTAATCCGATGATCGCGCCGCCATAGATCCATTCCGGCAGTTCCGGCTGGCGTCCGAACCGCAGCGACAGGGCGGAAACTATATCGGTGAAATGATCGCCGGTGAAGAATTCGATCTTTTCGGGGATGGCCCAGATTTCGATCTCATGGAAATCGCCGTTGCGGAAATCGAACACCGAATAGGCGCTTGTCTCCACATGGAGGGCGTATCTGCGCGACGACAGGTAAGTCGGCTGCGGGTAGTTGGTGTTGTAATAATCACCGCCCGCCTTGCCGCTGACATCGGACTTGAAGGTGATTTCGGTGGTCTTGTCGCGGCCGACCCCCGGCTCGGAGGTCCAGAGCGGGAAATGCCGGCCGCGCATGTCGAAATAGGACATCTGCTCGCCGCCGCCCCAGACATGCTCATCCGTTTCCGCCACGACGCGCAGCCAGAGGCGGTTGATGGTCTCATCCAGTGCGGTGAGCCGCATCGCATTGCCGTCGAGCGTCAGGCGAAGGCGCGGTGCCTGTCCCTGCGCGGATGAGAGCGTGACGCTGTCGCCGCTGACCTCGGCGTGGCGCAGGGCGGTTCGTTCGATAAGGTAGTCCTCGATATCGAAATTGCCGCGATACATATCCATTCGCTCCTTGCCGAAACCGGCGAAGAAGGCCGGGTTTTCGGATGAATGGGAAAGTATGGTGCGATTGCCTATCGCGAGCGTGAAGCCGTCTTTGGTCGTTTCGAAATGCATGACTGTACCTGTTTAGCCCTTGAGACCGCCGGCGGTGAGGCCGGAGACGACCCGTTCCTGAAAGATGACGATCAGGATCGCGACCGGCACGATGCCAACCACCAGCGCTGCCGAAATGACCGGCCAGGGGAAGGCGAATTCACCCTGATAAAGCTGGATGCCAACGGGAAGCGTGCGGAGCGCCGGATTGGAATTGAAGGACAGCGCCAGCAGGAACTCATCCCAGGCATTCACGAAGGCAAGGATGCCGGCGGTGAAGACGCCCGGCGCGCAGAGTGGCACGACGACCTTGAACAGCGCGCCGATGCGGGTGCATCCGTCGATCATGGCGGCGTTTTCGAGATCGCGCGGAATGCTTTCGAAGAAGGAGACCAGCATCAGCGTGCAGACCGGCAGCGAAAGCACCGTGTAGGGCAGGATAAGCGCCGTCCAGCTGTTGAGCAGGTTCAGCGCCCGCATGATTTCGAACAGCGGCACCAGCAGCGTCACCAGCGGGAAGGTGGAGACGGCGATGATGAGCGAGAGGATCAGCGCGCGATATTTGAGGTTCAGCCGCGCCAGCGCGTAGGCGGCCAGCACCGAAATCAGGATGGTGAGCGCGGTCGAAAGCAGCGCCACCATGAAACTGTTGAACAGGAAGAGATGCAGCGGCTGGTCGGAAAAGGCCTGCATGTAATTGGCCAGCGTCGGCGCGTGCGGAAACCAGGTGATCGGCTTGACCGTCAGTTCCGCTTCGGTCTTCAGCGAGGTGAAAAGGATCCAGATCGCCGGAAACAGGCCGTTGACCAGAAGAATGGAGGCCGCGATGAAGCGTAGCGGCTTGCCGGAAAAGAAGGAGGACAGACCGGAATTCGCAACGGTGCTCATGGGATCAGTCCTTCGTCCTGATGATGCGGAGATAAACGGCGGTAATGCACATGGAGAGGGCAAACATCATGACCGCCAGGGCCGAACCGTAACCGAGATCGAGGAAGGAAACGGTGTTCTGGTGGATATACATGGCAAGCGTGGTGGTGGATGTGCCGGGGCCGCCGCCGGTCATCATGTAAGGAATATCAAAGGTCTGCAGCGCCGTGATCGTGCGGAAGATGAGCGCGACGACAATCGAGGGTTTGAGAAGCGGCAGGGTGATTTCGAAGAACTGCCGGATTTTGCCGGCGCCATCCACATCCGCCGCCTCGTAGAGCGAACGTGGAATGGTCTGCAGGCCGGCAAGGATCATCAGCGCCATGAAGGAGGATGTCTTCCAGATGATCGTCAGGCAGATGGCCGCAAAGGCCCAGTTCGGCGAATTGAACCAGATGATGCCTTCGAAGCCGAAACGGTTGAGCACATCGTTGACGACGCCATATTCGTAATGGAAGAACCATGCGAAGATGAGGCCGGCGAAGGACAGCGGCAGCGCCCAGGGGATCAGCAGCGAAAGCCGCATCGGCCACTGCATGGAAAAAGGCAGGTTGGCGAGCAGTGCGAGGCCAAGGCCCATGATGAGCGCGCCGGGCACGGTGATCAGCGTTATCAGAACCGTATTCCTGGTCGTTTCCCAGAAGATCGGGTCGTCGAACATCGCCGTGTAGTTTTCAAAGCCGATGAATTCCGCTGGCAGGCCCGATGTCAGCGAAAGGCTGAAAAACGAGGTGTAGACGAGCCGCGCCACCGGATAGACGATGATGAGCGACAGCAGGATCGCCGCCGGCGCCAGCAGAAGCACGGCCAGCGGCCGGTCGCCGAGATCGAGCCACCGCGTCCAGCGCGGCTGCGGTTTCTCGTCCACCCGAACCATGGTTCTTTCCGGCATTGTCACGTCTGCCACTCCCGCAACTGGATTCACGTCGTCGTCTCCCGATCGGACCGGTTCTTATCCGGCCCGTTTATCGCGCCCTTCAGGCGGCTTTATTCCTGTCAGTCGAAGCGGCCGGAAAGGGCATGGCAGGCATGCCGCTTTCCGGCCGGAAAGGGCATGGCAGGCATGCCGCTTTCCGGCCCAAAGCTTAGCGCAGAACGCGCCGCAGACGGCTTTCCATCTGCTTTGCGCCATCCTCCGGCGTCATGACGCCGGCAAGCACACCGTTGACGGTGGTGCGGATCGTCTCGCTGACCTCGTTGTAACGCGGCGTTACGGGGCGGGCCTTGGCGGTTTCAACCACGGGCAGGGCATCCGCGAACCACGGGATCGCCTTTGTCACATCCGCATCCTTGTAGAGAGCGGCATAGGTGGGCAGAAGCGCGGCGTTGATGGCCATGAACTTCGAAACATCCTGACCGGAGAGATATTCCACCAGCTTCTTGGCTTCCTCCTGCTGCTTGGAATAGGCGGAAACGCCGAATTCCCAGCCGCCGAGGCAGGTCGTCTGCTCGCCGCCCTTGACGGCCGGCAGGCGGGCGACGCCGACCTTTTCGTTCACCTGCGATTCCTTGCCCTGGAAATGGGTCCAGGCATAGGACCAGTTGACGGCGAAGAGCACCTTTCCGGCCTGGAATTCCTTGCGGGTGTCGTCGGTCGCGACTTCCGAAATATTCTTCTTGGAAATGCCTTCGTCGACAAAGCTCTTCCAGAGCTTCAGCGAATCCACGGCAGCCTTATTGTCGAAATTCAGCTTGCCGTTTTCGACCAGCGACTTGCCTTCGCTCCAATAGGGCAGCAGGAAGGTGCAGACCGCACCCTCGATCGCCTTGCCCTGGAAGGACAGGCCCTGAAGCTCGGGGTTCTTTTCACCCTCCATCACCTTCTTGGATGCTTCCTTCAGCTCGTCCCAGGTGGTTGGCGGCTGAATGCCGTATTTGTCCAACAGGTCCTTGCGGTAATAAAGGAACATGGAGTCGGCGAAGGCGGGCAGCGCCACGATCTTGCCGTCCACGGTGTTGGCTTCGGCATAGGTCGGCAGATAGGCGGACATGTCCTTGCCGGAGAAATCGCTGGTCCAGCCGGCGGTGGCGAATTGCGCGGGGCGGATGACGTCGAGCATCAGCACGTCAAGGCTCGAATCCTTGGCCGACATCACGGTGTTGAGATATTGCGCCTGCATTTCCGAGGTGTTGCCGCCGGTTTCGATGACAACCTTCACGCCCGGCGTTTTCGCCTCATATTGATCCAGCGCCTTGCGCCAGACATCGGGCTGATGCTGGCTGGAAACGAAGATTTTCAGTTCGGCGTCGGCAAAGGCCTGTCCCGAAAAGGCGAGCATGGTTGCGCAGAGCGCGGCACCCATGAGGGCTTTGCCCTTGATGGTTTTAAATGTCATGTGTTCCTCCCATTATTAAACCTGTTGGCCGCAGCGTCTCTTCGCCCGGCAATCAGTGAATCGAGCGTTCCGTCGCGGCGTCGAAAAGATGGACCTTGGACGGATCGACGCCGATCTTCAGTTCCTCATTCGGCGCAGGCCGCAGATGCGGCGGCATGCGTGCGGTCAGCGCCGCATCGCCAAGGCTGAAATGGACGAGCGTGTCCGAGCCGAGCGGCTCCACCACCTGCACCTTGACCGCAAGCTGCGTGTCGAAGCCCTCGACGGGGCCGAAATGTTCCGGACGAATGCCGACGATGACTTCGCGCCCGTCAAGCCCCGTTTCGCGGGATGGCCGGATGGCTGCCATCGGCAGGGAGTTGCCGTCGGAAAATGCCAGCCGGTCGCCGCTCACCTTTGCGCGGGCGAAATTCATCGCCGGCGCGCCGACGAAACCGCCCACGAAGACGCTTTCCGGACGGTTATAGACCTCGTCCGGCGTGCCGACCTGCTCGATATCGCCGCCGCGCAGGATGACGATACGGTCGGCCAGCGTCATGGCCTCCACCTGGTCATGGGTAACGTAGATGATGGTCGTGCCGAGCTGCTGGTGCAGCCGCTTGATTTCCGTGCGCACCTGCCCGCGCAGCTTGGCGTCGAGGTTGGAAAGCGGTTCGTCGAACAGAAACACCTGCGGGCGGCGCACGATGGCGCGGCCCATGGCCACGCGCTGGCGCTGGCCGCCGGAAAGCTGGCCGGGCCTGCGGTCAAGAAGGTGCTCGATGCCGAGCATCTTCGCCGCCTCGTCGATGCTGGCATTGGCCTGCGATGCGCTGACACCGCGCACCTTCAGGCTGAAACCCATGTTTTCGCGCACGGTCTTGTGCGGATAAAGCGCATAGTCCTGAAACACCATGGCTATGTCGCGCTCGCGCGGCGGCAGCCGGTTGACGACGCGGTCGCCGATCTTCACTTCGCCGCCGGTAATGCTTTCAAGCCCGGCGACCATGCGCAACGTTGTCGATTTGCCGCAGCCGGAAGGGCCGACGAACACGACGAATTCGCCATCGTTGATTTCAAGGTCTATGCCCTTGACGATGCGAAGCGCACCGTAACTCTTGTCCAGCTTGCGCAGGCTGACCGAAGCCATATTTTCCTCCTCACGACCGGCGCGTCCAGAATTCGGATGGACGCCATTGCCGGTATCAACCTTCAAGTTCCACGCATCGCATCGTCGAAAATCGATCCCGATTGTCTGGCGATATCGTGGGATGGCGAAACGCCTGTCTCCCTGAGGACGTGATATTACCTTTCAAAAAAAGGAAATCAATAGTGTATCAATTTTATTTCTGACAGAAATCAAAAACTATTAAGTCATTGATTTAAAGAAATATAGTCGCAAAACAGCCTGCAAGACAGGCCGCTGCTTGCTTGCCTCCCGTCAAATTTCTCTGCCGATCTGGAACACGCGAATTTTGTGCAGTCTCAACGTATGCGGGAAACGTATCGTGCAACGCTATGATCGAACCAGGTCCATGAAACTTCGGCCACCGCACCATCCTGCGCCTGGCTAAGACGCAACACCCGCGGCACCAGCGCGCCTGATTTCTGACCGAAGACCTCGGGCGCCCATTCCGGTACTTCGCTGAGATCGATGCGATCCTCCGCCTTCGATATCCAGAGGTTGAGGCGGGTGCGATAATAGAGATAAAGGGATTCCGACATGTTCTCGATGGCGATAGTGTCGACGTAAGAACCGTCCAGCCAGATTTCTTCGATGGCTGCCGGTTTGCCGGCAATGCGCCGCAGGCGGCGAATCCTGTGTCCTTCGGTCGATGTGCCGAAAGCGGGCAGGTCGGCGGGCTTGGCAAGACGCGCCACATCCAGAACTTCCGCCGTCGGCAGGCCGCCGCCCTCGATCAGTTCAAGCCGGAAGAAGGCGTAGACGCTTTGCGGATCGCTGACGGCGCGAATGTAATTGCCTGAGCCCTGCACCCGCTCCAGCAGGCCGCGCTCCTGCAATTCGGCGAGCGACTTGCGCAACGTGCCAACGGCGATGCCGAGATCGGCCGCCATATCGCGCTCCGGCGCGAGCTTCTCGCCATCGATCAGCCGACCCGCGGCCACTTCGCGCACCAGCATTTCCGCGATCTGCATATACATTGGCAGGCTGCCGCCAGTGTGTTTCATATGCCGTTTCCTCCCCCGAAACAAAAATTGATACATCATTGATTTACATATTTCTTGATGTTATGCAAGAAAAACGAGAGCGGCCCTGAGGAGGAATTGCATGACCGTCGTACCCGTTACATCCGCTGATCTCGATGCTGCCGAGGTCTCCTGGTTTTCCGCTTTGTGTTCCGATGACTACGCCTATCTTGGCGTGCCGGATGGCAGCCTGCGTTCCAGTTTCGAGCATTGTTCCGATATCGTCAAAAAGGCCGAAGAACTCGGCTTCCGCAACATCCTCTGCCCTTCATCCTATCAGGTGGGGCAGGATACGCTGAGCTTCGTCGCTGGCTGTGCGCCGATCAGCGACCGCATCAATTTTCTTGCTGCTATCCGTTGCGGCGAGATGCAGCCGATCATGCTGGCGCGCACGGTGGCGACGCTCGACCACATGTTGAAGGGCCGCCTGACGCTCAACGTCATCAGCTCCGATTTCCCCGGCGAAGTGGCTGATAGCGCGTTTCGTTACAAGCGCAGCCATGAGGTGGTTGAGATTCTGCGCCAGGCCTGGACGCGCGACACCATCGACCATGACGGTGAAATCTACCAGTTCAAGGGCGTCTCCACCGAGCCGGCACGGCCGTACCAGCAAAATGGCGGACCGCTCCTTTATTTCGGTGGCTACTCGCCGGATGCGCTGGAACTCTGCGGCGCGCAATGCGATGTCTATCTGATGTGGCCGGAAACGAATGACCAGCTTGCGGACCGCATGCGTGCCGCAAATGAACGCGCCGCCGCCCATGGCCGCACGCTGGATTATGGCCTGCGTGTCCATATGGTGGTGCGCGATACCGAACAGGAAGCCCGCGAATATGCCGAACATCTTGTTTCGAAGCTCGATGACGAATATGGGCAGCTGATCCGCAACCGCGCGCATGACAGCGGCTCGCTCGGCGTGTCGCATCAGGCGCGTGCCCGCGAACTCGCCGATAAGTTCGGTTATGTCGAACCCAATCTGTGGACCGGCATCGGCCGGGCGCGTTCGGGCTGCGGTGCGGCGCTGGTCGGTTCCACCGACAAGGTGCTTTCGGCGCTGGAGGAATACCAGAAGATGGGCATTCGCGCCTTCATCCTTTCCGGTTATCCGCATCTCGATGAGGCGGAGCACTTCGGCACCAAGGTTCTGCCGCAGATGAAAACCTGCTCCCTGCCACATGCCTATGGCCGGGTGCCTTCTGAAACGCCGGCCACGCCGCTCGGCAACGGGGAACGCCACTGATGGAACGTATCGCTCTTTCCGACAAACTCGAACTCAGCCGCATCGTCTACGGCATGTGGCGCATCGGTGACGATGCCGATACCTCGCCCGCCCACGTGCAGGCCAAGATCGAGGCTTGCCTCGCGCAGGGCATCACCACCATGGATCAGGCCGATATTTACGGCGGATACACGGCGGAAGCCATTCTGGGGGCCGGCCTGAAAGCCGCTCCGGGGCTGCGTGACAGAATAGAAATCGTCACCAAATGCGGCATCGTAGCACCTGCAGGCCGTCACTCCGCCGCCCGCGTCAAGCATTACGACACGACGGCCGGCCACATCAACGCCTCGGTCGAGGCGTCGCTTCGCGACATGGGTACGGATCACGTCGACCTGCTGCTCATTCACCGTCCCGATCCGTTGATCGATGCGGAAGAAACCGGCAAGGCACTCGATGCGCTGGTGGCATCCGGCAAGGTCAAGGCCGTCGGCGTCTCCAACTTTCGCCCGTGGGATTTCTCCCTGCTGCAATCGGCGATGAGCAACCGGCTCGTGACCAACCAGATCGAAATGAGCCTTCTTGCCACGGATTGCTTCACCAATGGCGATCTGGCCTTCTTGCAGGAAAAGCGCGTTTCTCCGATGGCATGGTCGCCGCTTGGCGGCGGCTCGCTGTTCTCCGGTGCTCATGGCGGCACCATGGCCGCCTTGCAGCGCATCGGCAATGAGCAGGGCGTGGATGCCACGGCAGTGGCGATCGCTTGGCTTTTGCGGCATCCGGCCAAAATCGTGCCTGTGCTCGGCACCAACAATATCGAGCGTATCAGAACGGCGGCCGATGCGCTTCGCGTGACGATGGACCGCCAGACGTGGTTCGAACTCTACACCCTTGCGCTTGGAAAAGAGGTGCCGTGATGACAGTGGCAGAGGCGATCAAAATGCCCAATGAGCATGTATTCGTTCCCGGCGGCGAAAACAGCCGCAGCTTCCGCAATGCGCTCGGCGCTTTCACGACAGGTGTGACGGTGGTGACCGCCACGACGCCGGAAGGGCCGATCGGCATGACGGTCAACAGCTTTGCGTCCGTGTCGCTCGATCCGCCGTTGGTACTCTGGTCGCCGGCCAAAAGCTCGTCGCGTTATCAGGCCTTCAGCGGCGCCACCCATTTCGCCATCCACGTGCTGAGCGCCGATCAGGATGTGCTGAGCGCCCGCTTCACCCGCAACGGCCGCGCTTTTGACGACCTCGACTGGGAAATGAACGACGAGGGCGTTCCCGTCATTCCCGGCACGCTTGCCCGTTTCGAATGCCGGCAGGCGGCGTCCCACGATGCGGGCGACCACACCATCATCGTCGGCGAGGTGCTGCGCGCCGCCCATCGCGACGGGGACCCGCTGTGCTTTTCGGGCGGAGCATTTGGCCGGTTTTCACGGCAATAGGCAGAGGCCGATAGTATTTTACCTGCTGCTTAAAAAGAATATTATTACAGAAATATTTCATCAGTATTGCGGAGCGCGCCCGTCGTGCTCCGTTTTTGTTTTTTTATCATCAGTAAAAATACAGTTTGTTCAGTTTTTACTGACAATCATTTTTCAAAAATAGGCTAATTGAGTTGATTGTGACGATGATTCGCCGAATCGGGAGCGAGGCGCCGGTAAGGGAGATAGAATGTCCGGTTGTTTTTGCCGTGACAGGGGTAAGCCGCCGAAGACCGGCCTGAGCGCGACGGTTACGTCGGGCTGTTCGGGGAAGGGACAGGCGAGCTTTTTCGCGCTCGCGTTTTCCGCAGTGCTTGCGCCGTCCGCTCTGGCGGAAACGGTCGTCTGGGTCGGATCGCCGACGGATGACTGGTTCCTGGCCTCCAGTTGGTACGGTTATACGCGCGTTCCTGGATCAAACGATACCGCTAGCATCAACTCCGCCGGGCCGACGATTGCGGCTGGAACAAGCGTAAATCTCGATGGTTTGGTCATCGGGGTCGACGCCGGAGGAACGATGTCGGTGAATGGCGCGCTGTCGACAGTTTCCACTACTCTCGGGTCCTCGGCCGGCTTTTCCGGCAGGTTGGATTTTTCCGGTGCGACATGGTCGAATGACAGCAATGTGTCGGTGGGTAGCAAAGGGATCGGCGACCTCCGTCTCAGTGGCAGCTCGGCGGTTTCCGGCGGAAATATCTATATCGGCGAGACAAATACGGGACAGGGCGCCTTCGTACTGGACAATTCGTCCAGCCTCGAAAATTCCGGCACGGTTTTCGTGGGGTATGGCGGCAGCTTCAATCTGCTGGAGGTGTTGGATGCAAGCCGTCTGGAAACCGGCGAGCTGGTCGTGGCCGATGGGGCTGGGGAGAATCAAGCCACCGTGAAGGGGCAGGACAGCAGCCTGACCGCTTCCGGCAATATGGTTATCGGCAACGGCGGCAGGGGGATTTTCACCATTGTCGGCGGCGGGGCGGTCACGAGCCGGGGCAACACGATCGTCGGCAATCTCGAATCGGCGGACGGAAGTGCGCTCAATATCGATGGCGCCGGTTCCCTGCTGAAAACGGAAGGCACGCTGGTCGTAGGCAATATGGGCGCCGCAACTATGTCGGTCGGCACGGCGGCGGCCGTTCTCAGCGGGACCGTGGTTATCGGCCGCCATTCGGGGAGTTCTGTCACAATAAAAGGTGGCGGCACGAAATGGACGACAGATGGTTTGCTGATCGGCGGCGATGCTTCCGATCCTGCCGAACCCGCAGGCAACGGCAGGCTTGAGGTCACGACGGGCGGTAAGGTGGAGAGCACTTCCGCGCGCCTCGGTATCGTTACGGGCGCGACGGGAGCAGTCACCGTGGATGGCGGCGGTTCTGGCTGGACGGTCGGAAGTGCCGGTCTTGGTGTCGGCATCGACGGTATCGGCTCGCTGGGCGTAAGCGGCGGCGGGGTCGTCGATTCCGCCACCACGGTCCTCGCGGTAAACCCCGGCAGCAGCGGCAGCGCCACGGTTTCCGGTTCCGGAAGCATCCTGCGCAATGCCGGCGACCTCTATGTCGGCGGCGCTGGCGAGGCTTCGCTCCATATCGAGGCGGACGGCGTTGTCATCAGCGATAGCGGATATGTTGCGCAGCTTAGCGGTTCGATATCGTCCGTGACCGTCTCCGGGGGCGGGTCAAAATGGACGCTGGGCAGAACCCTGATTGTGGGCCATCAGAGCGGCACCATGGGAGACGTTTCTGTCACCGATGGCGGCGGCATTCAGGCGGGACAGCTCGCGCTGGGTGCCCTTGAAGGTTCCTCCGGCTCGCTGATGATCCGCGGAGCTGGCTCGGAGGTTACGGTAAAGGTCGACAATAGTCTTGCCTACTCCGGCTATATGGACGTCGGTTACGATGGCTCCGGCAGCCTAATCGTATCCGACGCGGCCTCGCTCGATGCCTATCAGCTTTATCTGGGCACGAAGGCGGGATCGAGCGGCACATTGCATGTGATCGGCACGGGGTCGCGCGTTGAGATCGGCAATGCTCTCACGATTGGCTCCAGCGGCAGCGGCACAGTGGAAGTGGCGGGCGACGGCTCACTGGCGGCGACGACCATCTTCATCGCTTTCGAGGCAGGCTCGACCGGTGTGCTGAATATTGGTGCAACCGCAGGACAGACGGCCTACGCCGCCGGAACCGTGGAAGCTGACACAATCACCTTCGGCGCCGGCAACGGCCGCATCGTGCTCAACCATTCCGAGACGAATTATACCTTATCCGCCGATATTTCCGGTGCAGGCCATGTCGATGCGGAAAACGGCGTCACTATCCTCAACGGTGACAACACCTATTCCGGCGGCACGACGATTTCGGGCGGAACGCTGAAGGGAAGCGCCACGAGTTTCGGTTCGGGCAGGATCGCCAACGATGCGCAGCTTGTCGTGGATGGGGCGGGTACGCTTTCGAATGTCATCAGCGGTTCCGGCACCGTTGAGAAGACGGGCAGCGGGAATCTGGTTCTTACCGGGA
The DNA here is from genome assembly GCF_006970545.1 of Agrobacterium sp. T29. Taxonomy (NCBI): domain Bacteria; kingdom Pseudomonadati; phylum Pseudomonadota; class Alphaproteobacteria; order Hyphomicrobiales; family Rhizobiaceae; genus Agrobacterium; species Agrobacterium sp. T29. Next base: position 269,654 of record NZ_CP040641.1, on the reverse strand, counting down.
ACAACAGCTATTCCGGCGGCACCGCGATTGCGGCCGGCACATTGACGGGAGGGGCGACAGGCTTCGGTTCGGGAGAAATCATCAATAATGCGCAACTCGTCGTGGAGGGTGCGGGGATTTTTTCGAATGTCGTCAGTGGCACCGGCGCTTTTGAGAAGACGGGCGATGGCAATCTGGTTCTTAGCGGCGACAGCACATATACCGGCGTTACCGAGGTTTCGTCCGGCAAGCTCAGCGTCAACGGCTCGCTTGTCAGCACCGTTTTCGTAGATGACGGGGCGACGCTTGGCGGTTCCGGCACCATTGGCGGCCTGACCGTTGCTTCCGGCGGCACGCTTTCGCCAGGCAATTCCGTCGGCACGCTCACCTCCACCGGCGATGTGACATTCGCCAGCGGCTCGGTCTATGCGGTCGAAATCGATGCGTCCGGCAATTCCGACAGGCTCGATGTCAATGGCACGATCACCATCGGCAACAATGTCAATCTCGTCGTCACGACGCTTTCGAGCCATTCGGCCTATAGTCTCGGCACACGATACACCATCTTAACGGCGACGGGCGGCGTTAGCGGCGTTTTTTCCAGCATAGATGAAAATTTCGCCTATTTGATCGCAAGCGTAACCAAGAGCACCGATGGCGGTACCGCTTATCTCTCCTTCACCCGGACATCGCCGGAGGCAGGGCTCCTTGCCTCCGCGACGTCGACGGAAAATGCGGGCGCGGCGAATGCTGTCGAGGCGCTCGGGGAGGCTGCGCCGCTTTATCAGGCAGCCGTGTTTCTTCAGCAGGGAGAAGCCCAATCCGCCTTCTCGCAGCTTGCCGGTGCACTCCAGCCTTCGCTTGCAATGGCATTGATAAGCCGTAGCCAGCTGACGCGCGACGTTATTCTCGACAGGATGCGCAGCGCCTTTAACGGCATCGATGCGCGACCGATTTTGCCCCTTGCCGGTTCAGGCGGAAGGCAACCAGAGAATATCGGCGAAGACCACCTCACTTTCTGGTCCAGTGGTTTTGGCTCGCGCAGTCGTCTCGGTGGCGATGGTCATGGTTTTTCTGTCGAGACCAAGGGTGGCGGCGTTCTTTTCGGTGTCGATGGAGATTGGGACAACGGCTGGCGCACGGGTCTGGCCGCCGGTTACGGTCACGACACCGTCAGCCAGATCGACCTCGCCGCCTCGGCGAATGTGGACAGCTATTATCTCGCCGCTTATGCGGGCACGGCGATTGGACCCACTTCCCTGCGCTTCGGCGCAATTCACGCCTTCCAGAATGTGGAAACCCAACGGGCGATTTCGTTTTCGACACTGAAGGGGGAACTCGCTGCCGGTTACGATGCCTCCACCACGCAGGCCTTTGCCGAAGCGGCCTGGCGTTTCGACTTCGACCCGACCCATGTCGAGCCCTATGCCAATATCAGCTACGTGAACACCCATACGGATGCTTTTCGGGAGGTTGGCGGCATTGCCGCCGTTTCGTCCGGCCCGGCAAACCACGGCCAGCTCTATACCACGCTCGGCGCGCGCATCGGTCGCGATTTCGCCGTTGAGGGTGGGCTTGGGCGGGCGATGTTCGACGTGGCGTGGCGACATGGCTATGGCGATCGGACCCTGGAGAGCAGATTGTTTTATGATGGCGGCAGCGGCTTTTCCGTCGCAAGTGCTGCGACGGCACGCGATGCGGCATTGCTGAATGTCGGCCTGAGCTATGATCTCAATCCCTTCGCCACTTTGACATTCCGTTATGGCGCAGTTTTCGGAGCGGGGGTGCTGGAGCAATCCGCCTTTGCCGAGCTGGGAGTTCGTTTCTGATGACGTGCACTCTAAACCGGCTCTGGAAAGCATTCCTGCTTATTCTCGCCGCCAGCGGTGGAGCGAATGGTTCGACTGCGCAGGAGGCTGCGAAGACGGCTGCGCCCTTGCATGAGGTTTATGGTAGCTGGCAGGTCGCCTGCGCGGCGCTTGCGAAAAAAGGGGATGCTGCTGCAACCCCAATACCGCTCTGCGCCATCGCCCAGATACAGCTCGAGGAAAAAACGCGAAAGTTGGCCATGTCCGCCGAATTCCGGCTGGACGATGCGGCAAGGCCGGAAAGGCTTTCCGGCGCATTGGTGATGCCTTTCGGTCTGGCGGTCACGAAGCTTTTTTCGGTGAAATCCGGAAATATTCGGCTGCAGGAAGTACAGGTCAGCACCTGTCTGCCGGTGGGTTGCATTGTTTCCTTCACGCCATTCGTGGAACTCGTGTCGGCTTTGAAGGCGGAGCAGACCTTGACGATTGAGGCCCCTGATCTCGAGGGGCGCATCATTTCGTTCCAGCTGCAGGGCAAGGGATTTGCCGAGGCGCTGAAGCGCCTCGAAAATCTGCGTTAAGCGGCAACGGAGTCCGGTTCGCCGGTCCCTTCTGGCTTCTGCGGTTCGGCGTGTTTTTCCGCCTTTTTCCGGCGGGAGAACAGCCCGGTGAGGAAATGGCCGAACCGGCCCATTTCCACGAAGATGACGGGCGTGATGAACAGCGTCAGCAATTGCGACACGATGAGGCCGCCGACCACGGCGATGCCGAGCGGCTGGCGCAGTTCCGAACTCGCGCCCGAGCCGAGCGCGATGGGAAGCGCCCCAAGCAGCGCGCAGAAGGTCGTCATCATGATCGGCCGGAACCGGCGCACGCAGGCCTCGTGAATGGCGGTTGCGGGCGGTTCGGCCTTTTCGCGCATCAGTTCCACCGCGACATCGATCATCATGATCGCGTTTTTCTTGACGATGCCGATCAGCATCAGCAGGCCGATCAGCGCGATGATCGAGAAATCCATGCCCATCACCTTCAGCGCCACCAGCGCGCCGAAGGCCGCCGCCGGCAGGCCGGAGAGGATGGTCAGCGGGTGGATGAAGCTCTCGTAAAGCACGCCGAGAACCACATAGATGGTTAGCACCGCCGCCAGAATGAGGATGCCGGTATTGCCCTGGCTCTGCTGGAAGATCGCCGCCGTGCCGCCATAGCTGGTGAACACATCCTGCGGCAGGCCTATCGTGCTCTTGATCTGATCGATCCGGCTTGTGGCATCGGACAGCGCCACGCCATCCGGCAGGTTGAAGGAGATGGTGGTGGAGACGAGCTGGCCCGTCTGGTTGATGGTAACAGGCGCCTGTGTGCGGGTGAGGCTGGCGAAGTTTGAAAGCGGAACCAGAACGCCCGATTTCGCCGAAAGAATGTTGATATCGCTGAGGAAATCATCATTCCACGGTTTCGAGCTGTCGAATTCCACAATCACGTCGTAGCTGTCGCCGGTCGACTGGATCTGTGCCGCCGTATAACCGCCAAAGGACATTTCCAGCGTCTTGCGCAACTGGTCATTGGTGATGCCGAAGGCGGCGGCCTTTTCCGGGTCGACGGAAATCGTTGCGGCGATCGCGCCGTTCTGGGCGTCCGAGGTGACGGAGGTGAAGGTGTGGTCGCGGCGCATCGCCTCCATCAGCTTGTTCGACCATTCATTGGTCGTGTCGGCGTTCAGGCCCTGAACGACGAGCTGGTATTGGCTGGCGGAGCTGCGCCCGCCGAAACGCAGGCTCTGCTGCGGATTGATATAGGTGCGGATGCCCGCCACTTTCGACGTGGCCTGCCCCAGTTCCGCCAGCACCTGGCTGAGCGGCGCGCGCTCTTCCTTGGGCTTCAGCTCCACGAACATCGAGCCGTTGTTCAGCGGATTGCGTGAATTGCCGCCGACAATGGAGGTGACATGCACCACGGCCGGATTCTTGCGGATCTGATCGGCGACCTGAGCCTGGAGATCGCGCATCGCCGTATAGGAAATATCCTCACGCGCCTGCGTCGAAACGGAAAGACGGCCAATATCTTCCTGGGGAAAGAAGCTGGAGGGCAGGGTTTCGAAGAGATAGAGCGATGCCGCGACCGAAGCGAGAAACGATGCCAAAACGATGCGGCGATGGGAGAGGCACCAGCCGACGGCGCGGCCATAGGCACGCAGCGTGCGTTCGAAACCCGCATCGAACCAGCGGATGATCGCCGGTGGTCTGGAGGAGTGGCCGGAGAGGCGCGAAGCGAGCATCGGCGTCACCGTCAGCGAGACCAGCGCCGAGGCCATGATCGCGAGCGTGACGACCATGCCGAACTCGTTGAAGAGCCTGCCGATAACCCCGCCCATCAACAGGATGGGAATGAAGACGGCAACCAGCGAGATGGACATGGAAAGAATGGTGCTGCTGACCTCCGCCGCGCCCTGAAGGGCCGCTTCGCGCATGGGCAGGCCTTTTTCATGCAGGCGCAGGATGTTTTCCAGCATGACGATGGCGTCGTCCACCACCAGCCCCACCGAAAGCGTCAGGCCGAGCAGCGAGATATTGTCGATGCTGTAGCCCAGAACATACATCATGCCGAAGGCGGTGATGAGAGACAGGGGGACTGCAAGACCCGGAATGATGGTCGCCGTCAGGTGCCCAGTGAAGAGATAGATGACCGCAACCACCAGCCCGATGGTGAGAAACAGCGTGAACTGCACGTCCGAAATCGCGTCCTTGATGGCGGTCGAGGCGTCATTCATGACGTTGATATTGACCGAAGGCGGCAATTGCTGGTGAAGCGCCGGCAGCTTGGCCTTGATGGCGTCCACTACGTCGACCGTATTGGCGTCCGGCTGGCGCTGCACGGCGAGAACGATGGCCTGTTCGCCGTCGAACCAGCTGCCGGCATTGGTGTTGTCGATGCTGTCGGTGACATTGGCGATATCGCCGAGATGGATCGGCGCGCCATTATTCGTCGAGACGACCAGCGAGCGGAAGGCGGCCGCATTGGTGCGCTGGGTATCGGCCTCGATCGTCAGGCGCTGATTGTCGTTCTGTAGCGCCCCGACGGGCACCTGATTATTCGCCTGGGCGATGGCGGTGGTGACGGTGTCGACGCCGAGCCCTCTTGCCTGAAGCTGGGCCGGATCGAGGCCGATACGCACGGCATAGGTCTGCGCGCCATAGATGCTCACCTGCGCGACGCCCGATATGGTGGAAAGAAGCGGCGAGATGATGTTCTCGGCGATTTCATCGACCTTGCTGGTCGGCATCTCCTTGCTGTTGACGGCCAGCAGCAGCACCGGCGCATCGGCCGGGTTGGTCTTGCGATAGCTCGGCGTTGTCGTCATATTGCTCGGCAATTGCCGCTGTGCGCGGGAAATCGCGGCCTGTACATCGGCTGCCGCTGCATCGATATCGCGGTTGAGATCGAACTGCAGCACGATCGAGCTGTTGCCGAGCGTATTGGTGGCGCTGATTTCGCTGACGCCGGGAATGGTCTCGAACTGCTTGACCAGCGGTGTGGTGACCGATGTGGCCATGGTTTGCGGCGAAGCACCTGACAGCGACGAGGAAACGTTGATCGTCGGGAAATCCACCTTCGGCAGGGCGGCGACGGGCAGCAGGCGGAAGCCGGCAAGCCCGGCCAGCACCAGGCCGATGGCGAGAAGCGTGGTGGCGACGGGCCGGTTGATGCAGAAATTGGGGATCATTGGTCGCCAACCTTCTCCTGCGGAATATTGGCGGCCAGATTGCCGGCCGCGCCGCCCTTGTCGGAAAATTGCTCGACAACGAACTGGCCGTCGGCAAGTTCGGATTGACCCTCGATAATCACATGCTCGCCGCCATTGAGGCCGCTTGCGATGGCGGTAAGATCGCCGTTCGAGCGGGCGACTTCCACCGGCGTCATATGGGCATGATGCTCGCTATCGACGGTATAGACGAAATTGCCCTTCGGCCCCGGCCGCACGGCAACCGTCGGTACGACGATCATTTCATCGTCCGACACGAAGTGGGCCGTGACGTTGACGGACTGGCCGGGCCATAAAAGACCGCGATCGTTCTTGAATTCCGCCTTGGCCAGCACCGTGCCGGAGGTCTGGTCCACCGTATTGTCGTAGAACCGCAGTACGCCGCTCATCGGTTCGCCCCCCGTCGCCGCGGGGTCGACATCGACTGCGGTATCCTTCGCCACGCCTTCGCGCAATTGCGGCAGATAGCGCTGCGAGAGCCGGAAACTGACCGAAATCGGATCGTATTTGGTGATCGTCACGATATTGACGCCGGCGCTGAGATAGGCGCCGGGGCTGACGCTGATATCGCCGAGCCGCCCATCGAAGGGGGCGCGGATTTCCATGTGCTCGAGCGTCACCTGGTCGGAGGCAAGCGTTGCCTTGTCGGCATCGATCTTGGCGCTGGCGCTATCCCGCGCCGCCCTTGCCTGATCCAGCACCTGCTGGGATTCCGCGCTCTGCTTGACGAGGTTGGCGGCGCGCTGGAAGGCGGCCTCCGTCTGCTCCAGCGTTGCCTGATCGGCCGCGATATTGGCCTTGTCCTTGTCGACAGCGGCGCGGGCGATGCGGTCATCCATCTTGAGGATAAGGTCGCCCGCCTTGATATGCTGACCGTCCTTCGCCTCGATTTCCATGACGAGGCCGGCCTGAAGCGGCGCGATATTGGTAATGTCGGCCGCAACCGCCCAGCCCGTCGCCGTTGCATCCATCGGCAGCGTCGCCTTGCCGACGGCGATGGTGCTGACGGTGGGTGGCCCGCCATTGCGCCGCCCTCCGCCCTGTCTTTGTCCCTGCTGCCGGGCTGGTTGGCCGCTTTGGGAGGACTGCGTCGCCGTTTCGGCGTCGGCCCTGGGAGACACGCTGGCAAATTGTTTGAGATAGGGGACTTGATCGAGCGGCAGGCGATCCTTGAAATACCAGGCACCGGCGGCTGCGATGGCAAGAACGCTGAGAGCGGTCCAGAAACGTTTCATCTGACGATTCCGCGTAATGAGAGCGATACATGTTTCCCGAACATGTGCGGTAAGCCTTGGGAGCAGCTTTCCCCCACAAGACACCCAATGCGCTGCGAAATCACCTTAAACTTTTGTAATGGCGGCGACAATGACCGTCGCTATATGCCCTGTCTTTTGGGGAACTGACGTTTTCGGTTCCTGCCCCATGCAATGCTTGACCATGTTCCCTTTCGCCACTGGTTCCGGCCAAAGAAAAAGCCGCCTCGTTTCCGGGGCGGCTCTGGCATGGATGGTGAAAAGCCTCCGATTAGAAGGCCCGGATGGCGTTGCGGGTCGCAAGCACGTCCTCGGCGACATTGCCCGTCGTTGCCGGTACGGAGCCGACGAGATCCAGGAACTTGTAAAGTTCGGTGGCCTGCGAGTTGGTGACATAGATGATGTCGCGATCCTGCATCGGGAACTTCGTGGCGGCGAAGAAGGTCGACGGATCGCGCAGATTGGCGCGGAAGATGACCGGAACGTCCTGTCCGGGGAACTTCGACGTATTGATGCCGAGCTTCACGAGAAGATCGCGCTTGACGATACGATAAACATAGACCTGAGCCGGGTCGGCACGGGAATCGAGCAGTCCACCCGCTTTGCCGAGTGCATCCGAAAGCTTGAGATCGGCATCCTCGAACTCGAAACGTCCGTTGAGGCCCGAAGCGCCGAAGGCAAGGTAGGTGCGGCGCTCACGTTCCACCATGATCGTGTCGCCCGGAACCACATAGATGTTTTCGGACGGCGTGCTGACGAGGTGGTTGTAGTTGACGCGGGCGGTCTTGCCGCGGCGGATCAGCGTGACATAGGACTCGATATTCGGGGCGCTGAGGCCCTTTGCATAGGAGATGACGTCGAGAACCCGATCGCCCGCTTCCGAAAGCTGAACCTTTGTTGGCTCCTTGACGTCGCCCAGCACGGAGGCCTGTGCGGAGCGGCTGGAAATCTTGGTGATGAGAACCTGCGGCTCGATGGCGCGGTTGGCGAGCCGTTCCTCGATTTCGCTCTGCACATCCTCGACATTGCGGCCGGTGGCGCGAATCTTGCCCGCATAGGGGACGCTGATATTGCCTTCCCGGTCCACGGTCTGGTTCGGCAGGCTGATGAAGTTGCCGGGACGGCTGCCCGCGTCGTTCGGAATGAACAGGCCGCCGGCCTGGCTTTCAAAGATTGCAACCTGCACCACGTCGCCGACGCCCATCGGCAGCGCCGGAACGCCGCCCTTGCCGCCGCCGAAACTGCCGAGCAGGGTGGTGGTTGTGGTGTCGCCGACGTAATTGAGGACGGAACTGTTGATGTCGAGCAGTGCGTAGTCGACACCGGCGGTTTTCTGCTTATCCTTGGAGGCGAATTTCACCGAAGCGTTAGATTCGATCGAGGCTGCATCGGGGCCGGAGGCCGCGGTCACCGTGCAACCCGCCAGTGCTGCAGAGGCAAGCAGAATCGAAACATTCAATAAACGCATTTGGTCCTCGAAATGAATGCCGTCCGAAAAGCAGAAATAATCCGGACATCGTATAAGTTTTTAAAAATAAGCACTTCATAAATGACACCGGTAAAGGAAATCCAAACCGGCATTACATCCGTTCAGCGGAATCGCATCCCTGGATGTTTACCTCCCCTATCAGGCATATGCCCAATTTCAGACGATGCTTCAAGTTCATCATCGCTCAACTGCGCCGAAAAATTCCGGGCGGGGCACGGTGTTCGAACCTTCTGATGGTGTCAGTATTGTTGCGCTTCAATATTCAGTTGGATGCCATAATCTCTTTGATTGCTGCATTGCGCTAGTGCAGTTTTGTCACGCTTGCGCGGTTTCTTTTGCTGTTGACTGACGTGAAGACTAATCAATTGTTTTATAAAATAATTTTTCCTATTTCAGTATAAATGCTTCTGAAATAAAGAGCCTGCCCGCGACTTCAAGTCGTTCTTTAACTCCCGGAATTGCGAGGTTCGCGTCCACGCTAATCGTCAGACCCTTGGACTGCTATGCAGCACTGGCATTATGTCGGCGATATGCCGAAGCGGGCAGAGCCACCCATTCATGTATCCCGAAACGTATTGCGGCCATCTGAACAATGGCAGGCAGGGCAACGCCAATGATTGTCGTGATTGCCAACAGGCTCGCTATGTCCGTTACATGAAGCAACTTGACCGCGACAGCCCGGCCAAAACCGATGGCGATGATATGCATCACATAAATTCCGACGGACAACTGGCCGAGTGTCTTGAACATCAATGAAATAGGGCTTTCGCGAATAACTAGTGCCTGCGAAATTGCGATCATCAAGACTATGCCGAGACCCGCCGATAAGAAAGGAAACCGTTCGGGGATTTCAATTTGCCACGAGACATAGGCGGAAATCGCAAAGGCTGCCAAAAGCGCGAGAAATGAGGGCGTCGTGTATCGCTTCTGCTGAAAGCCGTATTGTTTTGCGACAATGCCGAGTGTGAAATAGATCAAGCCATACGCAATGTCCCATGGGACCTGTTGGCCCTGCAGATAAAAGAAAATGAACAGAATAAGCGCGAACGCCGCTCGGACGAGGGCAGGCACCCGAAGGAATACATGAGAGGCAAGTTGGCAGAAAAATAGTGAGTAAAGAAACCAGAAGGGGCTGATTGGGCTCCATAGGATTTCCAGGACTCTGGTAAAATCGATGGTCGTGTTTGTAAGACCCAAACGCCCCATCACCACCATCAGGCTGCCATGCAGGACTGACCAGAATAGATAGGGATAAACGATATTTCTTACGAGCTTGGCGAAAAAATCCCTAGGTGCGGTATCTTGTCCAGAGAAGAACAGTCCCGATACGAAGAAAAAAAACGGCATATGGAAGGTGTAAATTGCATAGTCGGCGAAGCCCATAAGGCTGAAGTGCGGCGGCGCAACGGAACCATTTAGGCCTCTTTCCGCATGGCCGAAAACAACAAGGAATATACACAGACCTTTGGCGACATCATAACTATAGTCACGCGGAATATTAGGTTTCATCCAAGCACTCAATGGAAGTTTTCATGTGTAGATGTTGGCCGAAGGCATTTCTTTATTACGCCCGCTCAGCCAGTGCGAAATTCACCGTATCCGCGAATTCCCGCAGGAAGCGCTCGCGTGAGAAGCGGGCGGCATTGTTGATGCAGGCGTTCTTGTCGAAGCGGTCGGAATTGTCGACGAACTCCTGTACGGCGGCACAGATCGCCTCCGGTGTCTGCTCACCGAAATAAAGGCCGGTCGGATGGTTGGAGGCGCCGAGCGGAACGACGGTTTCCAGCACGCCGCCCTTGCCATAGGCGATGACCGGTGTGCCGAGCGCCTGGGATTCGACGGGCACGATGCCGAAATCGTCTTCTGCTGCAAAAACAAAGGCCCTGGCCTCGGCCATGTATTTGTGAAGTTCCTCATTGCCGACGAAACCGAGGATTTCGACATTCGGCGTGGCGATTTCGCGGATGCGTTTCATGTCCGGTCCGTCGCCGATGACGACCAGCCGTTTGTCGGGCATCTTTGCAAAGGCTTCAACGATCAGGTGCACCTTCTTGTAGGGCACGAGCCGCGATGCCGTGACGAAATAGTCACCCTTAAGCTCGGACGGGGAAAGATGGGACGTGTCCACCGGCGGATAGATCACGGTGGAATCGCGGCCATAACACTTGCGCACCCGGTTACGGATGAATTTGGAGTTGACCGTCATCAGGTCGACGCCGTTGGCGGTGCGGATGTCCCACATGCGGATATAGTGAAGAATGGCGCGCGCGATCCATGAGGTGAAGCCGCGCGTCAGTCTGGTTTCCTTGAGATACTGGTGCTGGAGGTCCCAGGCGTAGCGGATGGGGCTATGGATATAGGAGACGTGAAACTGGCCCGGGCCGGTGATGACGCCCTTGGCGACCGCATAGCTCGAGGAAATCACCAGATCGTAGCCGCTCAGATCGAACTGCTCGATGGCGAGCGGCATGAGCGGCAGATAGGAGCGGTATTTTTTCCGGGCGAAAGGCAGCTTCTGGATGAAGGATGTGTTGACGGGGCGGCCGCCGAGAAACCCCCGGTCGCGCTCGCTCATGAAATCGACAAGGCAGTACAGATCCGCGTGAGGATAAATTTCAAGAAGGTTGTGAAGCACTTTTTCGGCCCCGCCTCTGTCGGTGAGCCAGTCATGCACGATTGCCGTCTTCATAATTTCCTCAATAATTTCAACGTAATAAAAATTAATGTTCCGCCATGGAATAAAGTTTGGCGGTGTAGAATATCAGGTCTGTCTGCAGCCCTTGAAAATACGGCTGGCGGCGTCAAATAGCGTAACGATTAATAAAAATATGCGGGTATGTCTGTGGTGGCCTAGCGTTAGTCCGCTCTTTAATAGCACTTTGTTCGCAAATGCGAAATATCCAACCTTCTTAATTCCCTTTCTTCCTTTGCAGTCAAGCGCCGGTCGTCATTCCCTCTCTCCCAGCCGGAAGAGATGGTTATCACAGCACGCCGCATTTTTGGCGAAACTCCCATTTTTTCATCGCCTTAAACGGTGCCGCTTTCTTTCGCAAAGACCTGTCTTGCGTTTCGCCGATCATGGAAACCCATCATCGTGCCGCATTGTCATTGACAAGGCGTCTTATCGAGATATTCTGTTATAAAGATGCATATAACATAATAATGGAACACATAAGAGCTGGGAGCTTGACCATGAGACGTAAACTTGCATTTCTCGCCACCGCCGCTTTGCTGCTTGCGCCGGGTGTAATGATGGCTGCGGAGAAGGGTGGCGTCATCAATGTCGCCACCATCGGCGAGCCGCCGACCCTCGATCCCATGGCGTCTACTGCCGATCTCGTCGGCATCGTCACGCAGCATATTTTCGAAACGCTCTATACCTTCGACAAGGGCTGGAAGGTGACACCGCTTCTGGCGGAAAGCCTGCCCGAGATCAGTGCGGACGGCAAAACCTACACGATCAAGCTCAGGCAGGGCATCAAGTTCCATGACGGCAGCGACATGACGTCCGAAGATGTCGTCGCCTCGCTCGGCCGCTGGATGAAGATCGCTTCGCGCGGCAAGCAGGCAGCCGGCTTTATCGAGAATATCTCCGCGCCGGATGCCGGAACGGTGACGATCGCCCTCAAGCAGCCCTATGCGCCGCTCGCCTCGCTGCTCGCCTTCAACAATTCCGCAGCCATCATTCTGCCGGCCGAAAAGCAGGCGGAGCCGATGGCCGAATTCATCGGCACCGGCCCCTATATGCTGAAGGAGCGCAAGGCAGACCAGTATATCCAGCTCGTCCGTTTCGATGGCTACAAGTCCCGCGATGGCGAAAGCGACGGTTATGGCGGCGCACGCCATCAGTATCTCGATGAAATCCGCTTCGTTCCGGTGCCCGATCCGAATACCCGCGTCGAAGCCGCCGTTTCCGGCCAGTATGATTACGTCGATTCCATTCCGGTCGAATCCTTCGACAAGGTGAAGTCTTCCTCGGCCTCGCAGCCGCTGATGCTGAAGCCTTTCGGTTATCCGGTCTTCGTGTTCAACACGAAGGAGGGGCTTTCTTCCAAGCTGGAGGTCCGCAAGGCGGTGACCGAAGCGCTGAACACGGAGGATATGCTGGCGGCTGCATTCGGCAGCACGGATTTCTATGCGCTCGATGGCGCCTATTATCCCGATAATTTCTCCTGGCATTCGGAAGAGGGCGTCGAGGGCAATTACAATCTCGGCAACCCGGAAGCCGCCGCCGAAAAGCTGAAGGCGGCCGGCTACAACGGCGAGCCGCTGCGCATCCTCACCAGCCGCCAGTATGAGTTCCATTACAAGATGGCGCAGGTCGCGGCGGAATATCTGAAGCTTGCCGGTTTCAAGGTGGATATGCAGGTGGTGGACTGGGCGACACTGACGCAGCGCCGCGCCGACCCGAAGCTCTGGGATATCTACATCACCCACAGCCCCTTCCTGCCGGAGCCGGCGCTGATCGGCGCGCTCTCCACCGGCTCGCCGGGCTGGTGGGATACGCCGGCGCGCAAGGCGGCGGTTGATGCCTTCACCTCCGAAGCCGATCCGGACAAGCGTATCGCGCTTTGGGCCAATGTGCAGAAAACGATCTATGCCGAGCTGCCGCTCATCAAGATCGGCGACTTCAATGCCGTGGCGGCCAAGTCCAACAAGCTGGAAGGCGTCGATCCGGCTCCATGGCCTTACTTCTGGAACGCTTCGGTTACGAAATAAGGCCGGCACCGCACGCCGTCACCCCGGCCTTGAGCCGGGGTCCAGCGCGATCAAGTCCTTGATCGCAAGAGACCTTTTCACCACGCGGACGCGTGGTGGCTGGATGCCGGATCAAGTCCGGCATGACGGAAGTGAGCAGTCGATCTTTAAGCAACCCGGTTCAACCGTCGCCTGATAGCGGCAATCACGCGCTTCGGAGCTATTATACGTGATACGGTATATTTTCCAGAGACTTGCGGGAATGATTGTGGTGATGTTCCTTGTCGTCACCATCGTCTTCGTCATCCTGCGCGTAACACCCGGAGACCCGGCGGCCGTGATGCTGGGGCCGGATGCCTCGGCGCAGGACATTGCCGAGTTGCGCAGCCGGCTTGGCCTCGATCAGTCGCTCGGCGTGCAATATGTCTATTATATCGGGCAATTGCTGAAGGGCGATCTCGGTCAGTCGATCTTTCTCAACATGCCGGTCGGCTCAGCGCTGCTGGACCGGGCCGAGCCGACCTTCTTCCTGACGATCTTTTCGCTGCTGATCGCCAGCGTCATCGCGCTTCCCATCGGTATTTATGCCGCTCACCGTCGTGGCTCTTTTGTCGATCAGGCAGCGACCACGGTGGCGATGCTGGCGGCGAGCATTCCGAGCTTCTGGCTTGGCCTTATCCTCATGCAGGTCTTCGCCGTGCGGCTCGATATGTTCCCGGTGTCGGGTTATGGCGGTCCGGGCGCGAGCTTCCTTGAGCGCATGTATCACCTGACCCTACCGGCAATCGCGCTCGGCCTCGTTTCCTCCGCCCTTATTTTGCGCTTCACCCGCGCCTCGATGCTGGATGTTTTAGGCGACGACTATGTCCGGACCGCCCGTGCTAAGGGCGTCAAGGAGCGCCGCGTGGTGATGAAACATGCGCTGAAGAACGCGCTTATCCCCATCCTCACCGTGCTCGGGCTCACCGCCGCCGTGCTGATTTCCGGCGCAGTGGTGACGGAAACCGTTTTCGGCCTGCCGGGCGTCGGCAATCTCGTCGTCTCGGCCGTTCTCCGGCGGGATTATCCGGTCATTCAGGGCGCGCTTCTCGTCATCGCCGGGCTTTACGTCCTCATCAATTTTGCAATCGACATGCTCTATTTGCTGGTCGATCCGAGGGTTCGTTACTGATGGCCGATATTGTTTCCACCGCCCCGCCGGCACGCAACCCGACCGTCCTGTTCATTCGGCGTCTCCTGAAGCGCAAGACGGTCGCTGCCGGTCTCATCGTGCTGCTCGTCTTCGTGCTTCTCGCGGTTTTCGCGCCGATGATTGCGCCGTATTTGCCATCGAAACTGTCGATTGTGAACCGCCTGAAGCCGCCAAGCGAGCTTTACTGGTTCGGCACCGACGAGTTTGGTCGCGACGTCTTCTCGCGCACCATCTATGCCGGAAGACTGTCGCTGTTGGTGGGTGCAGCCGTGGTGGCGCTTTCGGCGCTGATCGGCATCACGCTCGGTTTGCTCGCCGGTTTCTTCCAGAAACTTGATACACCGATTGCCCGGTTGATCGACGCAATGATGGCCTTTCCGGATATTCTGCTCGCCATCGCTTTGGTGGCCGCGCTCGGTCCGTCGCTGACGACGGTGATCATCGCGCTTGCCGTCGTTTATTCGCCGCGCCTTGCCCGCATCGTGCGCGCCTCGACGCTGGTGATCCGTGAATTGCCCTATGTGGAGGCGGCGAAGGCGCTCGGCATTTCCACCTTCCATATCATGACGCGGCATGTGCTGCGTAATCTGGTCTCGCCGATCCTCGTGCAATGCACCTTCCTTTTCGCCAGCGCCATGCTGGCCGAGGCCGGCCTGTCGTTTCTGGGGCTCGGTGTCAGCCCGGAAATTCCGACCTGGGGAACCATGATCTCCGCCGGCCGCCAATATATCGGCCAGGCCGACTGGATGACCTATTTCCCCGGCCTTGCCATCATTCTTTCCGTGCTGTCGCTGCAAATGGTGGGTGACGGGCTGCGGGACATGCTCGACCCAAGACTGCGAAGGGATTTGTAATATGACGTCCGGTGAACAGGCGAAAACGCCTCTTCAAGCTCCCATTCTTCTCACCAATGTCAAACCCGTCGGTTTTGGAAAGGGGGCATCCCAAGCCTCGACCGATATTCTGATCGGCGGCGATGGCAAGATCGCTGCGGTTGGGCCTGCCATTCAGGCGCCTGCTGATGCGCAGCGCATTGATGCCAAAGGCGCCTTCATTTCGCCCGGCTGGGTGGATCTGCACGTGCATATCTGGCACGGCGGCACCGATATTTCCATCCGCCCCTCCGAGTGCGGGGCGGGACGCGGCGTCACGACGCTGGTGGATGCCGGTTCGGCGGGCGAGGCGAATTTCCACGGTTTCCGGGAATATATCATCGAGCCCTCGAGGGAACGCATCAAGGCCTTCCTCAATCTCGGCTCCATCGGGCTCGTCGCCTGTAACCGCGTGCCTGAACTGCGCGACATCAAGGATATCGATCTCGATCGTATCATCGAATGTTACGCCGAAAACAGCGAACATATTGTCGGCCTCAAGGTGCGGGCGAGCCACGTCATCACCGGCTCCTGGGGTGTCACACCGGTCAAGCTCGGCAAGAAGATCGCCAAGATCCTGAAAGTCCCGATGATGGTGCATGTGGGCGAACCGCCGGCACTTTACGATGAGGTGCTGGAAATTCTCGGCCCAGGCGATGTCGTGACCCATTGCTTCAACGGTAAGTCGGGTTCCAGCATCATGGAAGACGAGGACCTGTTCAACCTTGCCGAACGCTGCGCGGGCGAAGGCATCCGGCTGGATATCGGCCATGGTGGCGCATCCTTCTCCTTCAAGGTGGCGGAAGCGGCGATTGCACGCGGGCTGCTGCCGTTCTCGATCTCGACGGATTTGCATGGGCACTCGATGAATTTCCCGGTCTGGGATCTGGCGACGACCATGTCGAAGCTGCTGTCGGTTGATATGCCCTTCGAAAATGTCGTCGAGGCCGTTACCCGCAATCCTGCCTCCGTCATCCGCCTCGATATGGAAAACCGTCTCGATGTTGGCCAACGCGCCGATTTCACCATTTTCGATCTAGTGGATTCCGATCTGGAAGCGACCGATTCCAACGGCGATGTGGCGCGCCTGACGCGTCTGTTCGAGCCGCGTTACGCGGTCATCGGCGCGGAAGCGATTGCTGCCAGCCGTTATATTCCAAGAGCGCGCAAGCTGGTGCGCCACAGCCATGGTTATTCCTGGCGCTGAACCCAAATGGACAAGGCGGAGGAGGGCAATCCCCTCCGTCTTCCGCAGAGATTAAGGGATACCCGTCCCTGTATTATGAGGAATTCGCGTGAAACAGTCTTCGCTTGAGGCAGAGGGACGCCATTCGCCCTATGACCGGCTCGCCGCGCTCGGCATCTCCCTGCCGCCGCCGCCGCCGCCGATTGCCAATTTCGTCACGCATGTGGTGGAAGGCAACATGCTTTATCTTTCGGGCCAGGGACCGCGGGAGGAAAACGGCCATCTTTACGCCGGCAAGGTGGGCGCGGAAATCGGGCTGGAAGAGGCCTATAACCACGCGCGGCTCACCGGCATCAACCTGCTTGCCGTCATGCATGAGGCGCTGGGTGATCTGTCGCGGGTGAAAAAGGTGGTCAAGCTGCTCGGCATGGTGAACGCCGTCAGCGATTTCCGCGATCACCCGAGCGTCATCAATGGTTGCTCCGATCTCTTCATCGATGTGTTCGGCGATGCGGGACAGCACGCCCGCTCCGCCGTTGGTTTCGGCTCGCTGCCGGGTAACATCACCGTTGAGATAGAAGCCATCGTCGCGCTCAAGGATTGAGGCCGTTCAATGGTTGCGCCAGCCCATCAGCTTTTCGATCCGTTCCGCCGAAACCCTGACCTGTTCGGTATAATGGTTTTCGTCCGCCAGCACCTTTTGTTCCGGCAGCACGATGGAAATCGTCGCCACGCATTCGCCCCTGTTGTCGCAGATCGGCGAGGCGATGCAGGCGACGGCGTAATCGGATTCGGCGACCTGTATCGACAGCCGGTCATGGAAGGCGGCGCCTGCCGATTGCGACAGGGTCTCCGGGTTGATTTCCGCACGGCCCGTGGGCGAGGTGCGGGCGCAACGGCGGAAAAGCTCGACGCGTTCTGCCTCCGGCAGATGCCCGACGAGCAGGCGGCCGGAGGCCGTCCAGTTCAGGGGAACACGGGTACCGACGCGCGAGGCGACCTGAAAATGGCTCGGACCATCGGCCATGGCCAACACCAGCATATGGTCGCCATCGCGGCCGCAAAGCTGCACGGTTTCGCCCGCATGGCGGCACAGATCGTGCATTTCGTGGGTGGCGACACCCATGAAGTCCAGCGAGCGGGCATAGGCGAGGCCATAATGATAAAGCCGCGCGCCGAGCCAGATGTTGCCGTCGGCATTACGCGCCAGCATGTTCTTTTCGACGAGATCGTCGACGATCACATAAACGGTGGAAAGCGGCGCCTTGATCGCCTTGGCGATGGCGTAAGCGCCGGCCGGCGATCCGGTTTCATAAAGGTAATCAATAACCTGAAGGGCGCGGTCGATGCCGCTGACGCGCGAGCGCTTGGCCGCCTTCGCGTCCGCGTTTTCGTCGGCGTCGGACAGGGCGGTTGAAGGCGTTTCGTCCAGTTTATGGGCGTCCAATTTTGGCTCCTCATGAATTTTGAGAAGCTATTACATTATTATGGCATATATGTCGATGCCCATCGCATCGCAAAGACAGGAGAAAGACATGACCGAGGATATCAGAAGCAGGATCGGCCTTCGCCCGGTCATCAACGTCTCGGGCACCATGACCTCGCTCGGCGCTTCTATCGTCGTTCCCGAAGCGGTCGAGGCCATGGCGGCGATCCTGCCGCAATTCGTCGAGATCAACGATCTGCAACGCAAGGCAAGCGCGATCATTGCAAGGTTGACGGGCGGCGAGGCCGGTTTCGTCACGGCCTCCTGCTCCTCGGGCATCAGCCTTGCGGTTGCGGGTGCGATTACCGGCAACAATCTGCTGGCCATCGAAAAACTGCCCGATGTGACCCCGGAAAAGAATGAGGTTCTGGTCCAGATGGGCCATGTGGTGAGCTATGGCGCGCCGGTGGATCAGGCAATCCGGCTCGGCGGCGGCAAGGTGGTGCTGATCGGGCAGGCAACATCGACCCACCGTTTCCATATGGAAAACGCCATCACCGAAAAGACGGCGGCGGCGGTCTATGTCGTCTCGCACCATGTGGTGGATTACGGCCTGCTGCATCTTTCCGAATTCGTCGAGATCGCCCATGCCAAGGGCGTGCCTGTCATCGTGGATGCGGCTTCCGAATATGATCTGAAGCTGTTTCTGGCAACGGGCGCGGATGTGGTGCTTTATTCCGGCCACAAGTTCCTCGGCGGCCCGACTTCCGGCATCGTCGCCGGCAAAAAGGAGCTGGTGCGCAACGCCTTCCTGCAGAATATGGGTATCGGCCGCGGCATGAAGGTCGGCAAGGAAAGCATCTATGGCGTCATGGCGGCGCTGGAAGCCTGGGAAAAGCGCGATCATGCCGGTATTCGCGAGCGTGAAACCGGCTATCTCAACCTCTGGAAAAAGACGCTGGACGGGCGCCCCGGCGTGACGGCGCTAATCGAGCCCGACCCGACCAATAACCCGCTCGACCGGCTGCGCGTCATCATCGATGCCGAAGAAGCCCATATCACCGCCTGGGACCTGACGACGGCGCTCGCCAAAGGCAGCCCGCCGATCATTGCCCGCGATCACGAGGTGGAACACCGTTATTTCTATCTCGATCCCTGCAACCTGCATCCCGGCCAGGAAACCATCGTGGCTTCCCGGCTGGCCGAGGAACTGGACAAGGCGCGCGCCTCCAACGAGGTGATTGCGACGCCGTTCGAGGACCGCAGCCGTCACCGTTTCGACGGCATGCTGCGCTGGCCGGATTAAGCGAAGCGAGCGGGTGCCGCGTATTTCTTCTCCCCGAGGGGGAGAAGGTCGCGGCAACGGGATGAGGGGGCACGGGTGCGGTCTATCTCCGGCGTTGCCCCCTCATCCGACCCTTCGGGCCACCTTCTCCCCGGCGGGGAGAAGAAATTTGCCGCAACGCCGTGCTTGAGTTGAAACATAAAAAGAAGGGAACGATCATGACCATGCCGCAGGCAGCACCGCTTGGTGCCGAAGATGCCGTGCTTTCCGTCCGCAATCTCACCACGTCCTTTCACGTGGATGGCGGCTGGAAGCCGGTGGTGCGTGATATTTCCTTCGATGTCGGACCGGGAGAGACGGTCGCGATCGTCGGCGAAAGCGGCTCCGGCAAGAGCGTAACATCGCTCTCCATCATGCGGCTGCTGGATCGGGAGAGCAGCAGGGTTCAGGGTGAAATCCTGCTGGGCGGGCGCAATCTGCTGTCCCTTTCCGAAGACGCCATGCGGCGGGTGCGGGGCAATGAGGTCGCCATGATCTTTCAGGAGCCGATGACCAGCCTCAACCCGCTCTTCACCATCGGCGACCAGATTTCCGAGGCCCTGCTGTGCCATCAGCCGATGTCGAAAGCTGAAGCGCGGGCCGAGACGATCCGCCTTCTCGAAAAGGTCCGTATCCCGTCTGCCGCCTCGCGCTTCGATGAATATCCGCATCGCTTTTCCGGCGGCATGCGCCAGCGCGTGATGATCGCCATGGCGCTTGCCTCGCGACCAAAACTCTTGATCGCCGACGAGCCGACGACGGCGCTCGATGTGACGATTCAGGGCCAGATTCTCGACCTCATCAAGACGCTGCAGGAAGAGGAGGGCACGTCGGTCCTCTTCATTACCCATGACATGGGTGTGGTGGCCGAAATCGCCGACCGTACGGTCGTCATGTATCGCGGCGAGCAGGTGGAGGTCGGTGCGACGGCCGATATTTTCCATCGCGGCAAACATCCCTATACGCGCGCACTTTTGTCCGCCGTTCCGGTTCTGGGGTCGATGAAAGGTGAGGAAAGACCGCTCCGTTTTCCCATCGTCAACACCACCACGGGAGAAACGCAGGAGCCGGCGCGTCCGGCCGATACCGTCGACGCCGCTGCACAGCCCGTGCTCAAGGTGGAGGGGCTGACCAAGCGCTTCGATATTCACTCCGGTCTTCTGGGGCGTCTAAGTGGCCGCGTGCATGCGGTGGAAAACGTGTCCTTCGATCTCAGGGCCGGTGAAACATTGTCGCTGGTGGGCGAAAGCGGCTGCGGCAAATCCACCACCGGACGCGCCATCATGCGGCTGATAGAGCCGAATGCCGGTTCGGTCATGGTCAATGGCGAAAACATTCTCGCGCTCGACAAGACGGGCATGCGGGACATGCGCAAGACGGTTCAGATGATCTTTCAGGACCCCTTCGCCTCGCTCAATCCGCGTATGACGGTGGGTGCGGCGATTGCCGAACCTTTTCTGGAGCACCGCATGGGAAGCGCCCGCGAGGCGAAGGATGTGGTGGCCGACATGCTCAAAAAGGTTGGTCTCTCACCGGACATGGCTTCGCGTTACCCGCA
This sequence comes from Agrobacterium sp. T29, assembly GCF_006970545.1. Lineage (NCBI taxonomy): Bacteria > Pseudomonadati > Pseudomonadota > Alphaproteobacteria > Hyphomicrobiales > Rhizobiaceae > Agrobacterium > Agrobacterium sp. T29. The sequence goes on along the minus strand of NZ_CP040641.1, from coordinate 249,112 downwards.
TGAATTTTCCGGCGGCCAGCGCCAGCGCATCTGCATTGCCCGCGCGCTCGCCCTCCAGCCCAAGGTGATCGTCGCTGATGAGAGCGTTTCGGCGCTGGATGTTTCCATCAAGGCGCAGGTCATCAACCTGATGCTGGACCTGCAACAGAGCCTCGACCTTGCCTTCCTGTTCATCAGCCATGACATGGCGGTGGTGGAACGCGTCAGCCACCGGGTGGCGGTGATGTATCTCGGCGAGATCGTGGAAATCGGGCCGCGCGCGGCTGTCTTCGACAATCCGCAGCATGACTATACCCGCAAGCTGATGGCCGCCGTTCCGGTGCCGGACCCGGATCGCCGCAACACGCGTCGGGGTGCTGCGAATGACGAGCTGAAAAGCCCGATCCGCGCCGTCGATTATGTCGTCAAGCCGCGTGAATATCGTGAGGTTTCGCCCGGCCACCTCGTTGCCTGCTGAAGCTGGTTACAGGCCGGGCACGTCCGATGTCGCGAAAGGTATACGGTAACCGCGCTGAAAACTTTCCCGCTGTCCGAGATGGCGATACCATGTCTGCACGGCTGGAAAGTCGTCGAGGTTGATCCTGTGGCGCGCGAAACGCGAGACCCATGGCCAGATGGCAATATCGGCTATTGAAAAATCGCCGGCCACGAACTCCCGCTCGTTCAAGCGGTCGTTCAATGTCCGGTAAAGCCGCGCCACATCCGTCGCGAAACGCGTCTCGGCAAAGGGGGCCTTTCCGGCATGGTAGGTCAGGAAATAATGGGCATAACCGAGTGTCGGGCCGAAATTGGCGGCCTGCCACATCAGCCATTCGGTGACGACCAGTCGCTCGGTCGCGGCGGCGGGCAGAAGCCGGCCTGCCTTTTCGGCAAGATAGATCAGGATCGCGTTCGATTCCGTCAGGACGGTGCCGTTTTCATCATCGACAATCGCAGGGATTTTCGAGCCGGGATTGATGCGGACGTAATCGGCGGCAAATTGCTCGCCTTTTTCGATGTCGATGGCATGGCTTTGATAGGGCAAGCCAAGTTCTTCCAGTGCAATCGAGATTTTAAGGCCGTTGGGCGTGATCCAGGTATAAAGGTCGATCATGCTAGTCGAACATCGCCTCATCAAGCGGCAGTGCCCGTCTGCCTTTCTTGCCGGTCACATCGGAAAGGTCCGTGTAAAGACCGCGCAATGTCAGAACGAGCTCAATAATTCGCGGATCGGTGACACGATAGATCACTGCTTTGCCTTCCCGCGAGCCTTCGATCACACCAGCGTCGCGCAATTCGGCAAGTTGCTGCGAAAGCGTTGGCTGCTGGATGCCGAGTTCATATTCCAGCGCGGAAACGGAAGCCTCCGTTTCCATGAGATAACAGACGATGGCCAGACGATTGGCGTTGGCGACAAGCTTCAAAAGCTCGCTCGCTTCCACCACGCTGCGGCAGATGAGATTGGAAACCGGTTTCGTCACGACTACAGGCCCATTTTTCAAACTACAAAAAAGTAGAATGTATGACGATAAATTTCAATGGCTTGATGAAAGCTAGTTCGACTCGATCAAGCATTTTTCAAAATCTACAGGATTGGTAGACTTCTCTTTCGCTTTCCGGCCGAGGATCGCCAAAACGTTCCTCGAAAACATTCTATAAAAAAGTAGATTGATTGCGAAATGAGGTGTCGACATGAAAATCGGGGTCCATCCCAACAATCTGCATTTACGTCTCGCCCGGCTCTGGCCCGGCGCCTTTGAAGAATTCGATCCGGAATTCGTGGCCTATCGTGAAGGCCGAGATACGGCGGCGCTTCTGGAAAAGGGCGAAATCCATTTCGGCGGTACGGGTTCGACGCCGCCCATCGAGGCGGATGCGCGCGGACTTTCAGCGGTCTATATCGCTGCTTCCGCACCACGGCCCGCCAATGGCGCGATCCTCGTGCGGCGCGATAGCTCGATCTGCTCCGCCGCCGATCTTGCGGCAAAGCGCATATCGCTGATTGACGGATCGTTTCATACCTATCTTCTGGCGCGCAGCCTGGAAGGGGCGGGGCTTGGTCTTGCGGATGTGACCCGTATCGAAAGCGGCGACAGCGATAGCCTGCGCGATCTCGTGGAAGGCCGTGTCGATGCCTGGGTGACGATGTCGCCGCGGCTGGAAAAGGCCCTGACCCATGAGGAGATCAGCCTTCTGGTTCGCTGTGGCTCCACCATTCCCAACCGTTCGCTATTCTGGACGCTTTCGCGCCACAACATAGGGGGCGAGACAGGGCAGGCAATTGCAACCGAACTGGATCGCGTCGGCCGGGCCGTGATGGCGGATATCGACAAAGCCGCCGCCCTTCTCGCCGCGGAACCGGGCAGCGAAGGTGATGCACAGTCCTGGGCCAAGGTGCTGAGGTCGCGTGACCTTTCGGTCGTGGCCGCTGCCGAAAATATCCTTGCCGAACAGCAGGAGGAGGCCGATACGCTTTACAGGCACGGTCATTTCTCTTTACCGGTTCTGACCGGGCAATCAGCCAGCGTGGGAGGCGGCAGATGAATGTTTTCTGGTACATGTGCGCGCCCGATGGCGCCTATCCCTGGCAGCCGGAAGGGTCCCGCAAGGTCGATCTCGGTTATTACAAACAGCTGGCGCTCGCTTACGACCAGCTGGGTTACACCGGTGCGCTGTTTGCCACAGGCGCGCATGACGTCTGGGTTCTGGCGGGCGCGCTGCTTTCCTATACCGAGCGGCTGAAGTTTCTGGTCGCCATTCATCCGGGCCTTGTCGCGCCGACGCTGCTCGCCAAGATGGCGGCAACGCTTCAGGAGTTTTCGCGCGGGCGCCTGCTGATCAATGTCGTCTCGGGCGATGCCAAGATGCTCGGCGCATACGGCATGACCATGCCGCATGATGAGCGCTACGATATGGCGGATGAGTATCTGCAGATCTGGCACCGTCTTTTTGCCGGCGAAACGGTCGATTTCAAGGGCCGGCATTTCCAGACGGAGGGCGCAAAGCTGGCGCTGCCGGTTGGGCAGGGCATAGAGCCGCCGCCTTTGTGGTTCGGCGGCTCCTCGGACAAGGCCATCGACGTCGCGGCCAAACATGTCGAGACCTATCTTTCCTGGGGGGAAACACCGGACCAGATCGGCGCGAAGGTCGATCTCGTCAAGGCGCGGGCGGAAAAGCTCGGTCGTGAGCTGGAATACGGCATTCGCCTTTACGTTATTGTGCGTGATACGGATGAAGAGGCATGGGCCGCCGCCGCCGATCTTTACGGGCGCATGGATGAGCGTGCCATTGCCGCCAACCAGCGTTTCGTCGGCAAGACAGATTCCGTCGGCCAGCAGCGCATGACGGCGATGCATGGCGGGCAGAAACCGGAGAACCTGCGCGATCTTGAAATCGCGCCCAACCTCTGGGCGGGCATCGGCCTCGTGCGGCCGGGGCCGGGAACCGCGATTGTCGGTTCGCCGGATACTATCATCCGCACGCTGGAGGCCTATAAGAAGGCGGGCGTGAATACCTTCATCCTTTCCGGCATGCCATTGCTGGAAGAGGCTTTCCGCTTCGGCGAAAAGGTTCTGCCGCGTCTTGACGTATCGCGTGAGGTCTCGACGGCAAAACAATTCACCTGGTCGACCCTGTTCGATCGCGACCTCTCGGCCAAGGCCTCCTGAGCATGGTGCGGGAGTGGAGAGACAAGACATGACGGCAAGTCCGGCAACAACAATCGCGCAACGGCGCATCGGCCCGCAGCTCGCAGCGGAGCGGGCGCTTGCCATTCTCGACAAGGCGCTCGGCGCAGTCGCCGCCGCGATCCTTGCAACGCTTCTCGTGGTGGTGCTGGTCAACGTCACCCTGCGTTACCTGTTCCATACCGGCTTTATCGGCGCGGAAGACCTCGGCATCTGGCTGCATGTGGCCATGATCGCGGTCGGTGCGCCGCTCAGTCTCAAAAGCGCGCTCGCCATGCGACTCGATGTCTTTGTGCGGTTCCTTCCGCAACGATTTCACGCGGCGACCGAAATTCTGGCCGATGCCTTCTCCTTCGTCGCAGCACTCATCCTCGCCTTCGGCGGGGTGGAGATCGCGGCGATGCTCGGCGGCACGTCTCCAACGCTTGGCCTGCCGGAATGGGTGCGTTTCGGCTTTCTGGGTGCAGGCGGTGCGCTTATCCTTCTTTATCTGGCACTTCAGCGTGTCAGTGAAGGCAAGCTGTTTGCCGTTCTCGCATCTCTTGCCATCGCTATTGTGGCTTACGTCGGCCTGCCGGAAGTTTTCGTCGATACGAGCCTGCCCCCGAGCCTGTTTCTGGCGCTGACGGCGGCGGTGGGGCTGGTGCTCGCCGCACCGCTTGCCCATGCCTTCCTTGCCGCCGCTTATGTGGCGATCGCCTTCGGCAGCACTTTGCCGGAACCGGCCATCGTTTCGTCAACCGTGACCGGCATGTCGAAATTCCTGCTGCTCGCCATTCCCTTCTTCCTGCTGGCCGGCAGCCTGCTGACGGAATCGGGCGTCGCCAACCAGCTCGTCCGTTTCGCCACCTCCATGGTCGGGCACCGGCGGGCAGGGCTGGCGCAGACGACGCTTTTGACCAGCGTGCTGTTTTCCGGCGCGTCCGGCTCATCGGTCGCCAATGCCGCCTTCGGGGCCTCCACCTTCCAGCCGGAACTGGTGAAACATGGCTATCCCCCGGCGCAGGCGGGCGCGATCATTGCCGCCACCTCCGTGCTGGACAATGTCATTCCACCTTCCATCGCCTTTCTCATCCTCGCAACGGCCACCAACCTGTCGGTCGGCTCGCTGCTGGTCGGCGGTTTCTTTGCCGGCGGGCTGATGGCAATCTGCCTTGCGGTGGCGATCCATCTCAGCGTGCGCAGCGTCGATACCCTGCCGCGCGCGACAGGCAGCGAACGCTGGCGTTCGGCCGTGGCCGCGATACCCGCCTTCGGGCTTGGCGTCATCGTGGTGGTCGGCATCCGCATCGGTGTTGTCACCACCACGGAGGCTGCGGCTCTTGCCGCCCTCTACACGCTGTTTCTCGGTTTCGGTTACCGGCTGGGCGCGGGCCGCATTTTCGCGACCTTCCGCCAGTCGGCGGGTGAGGCGGCGGCCATCGGTCTTCTGATTGGCACGGCGGGGCCTTTCGCCTTCCTGCTGGCGGTGGACAATGTCTCCGGCCTCGTCACCGACTTCGTGACTTTGCTCGGCGGCAGCAAGATCGCGGTACTGCTGCTCTCGAACCTCATCCTGCTCGTGGTGGGACTGGTGCTGGATATCGGCGCGGCCATTCTGCTGTTCGGGCCGATCCTGCTGCCTGCGGCCGTGGCCGCCGGCATCGATCCGATCCATTTCGGCGTCATCCTCGTGGTCAATCTGATGATCCATGGCCTGACACCGCCGCTTGGCATGCTGATCTTCGTGGTCAGCGGCGTCACCCGCATTCCGGCGACGGCGCTGTTCCGGGCCGTCACTCCCTATCTCGTCTCCCTTCTCGTTTCCCTCGCCATTCTGTGCGCCTGGGCCATTTTCTTCTAAATCCGGGGTTTTATTCATGACTATTATCGATCGCCGTAATCTCCTGAAACTGTCTGCCGCGGGCGCTGCCGCACTTGCTGCACCCGCCTTCATTCGCACCGCCAATGCCAGAACGCGCAGCCTCACCGTGGCGTCGCTTTTCGCCGACGACAAGCCGGAAACGAAAATCTGGGTAAAGATCAGCGAGCTGGTGGAGGCGAAGCTGCCCGGCCGTTTCCGTTTCAACATCGTCAAGAGCGGTGCGCTTGGTGGTGAAAAGGAAGTGGCGGAAAATATCCGGCTCGGATCGGTTCAGGCGAGCCTTTCCACCGTCTCCTCGCTTTCCGGCTGGGTGCCGGAATTGCAGATTCTCGATCTGCCCTTCCTGTTCCGCGATGCCGAGCATGTGCGCAAGGTGGTGACGGGTGAGACCGGCAACGAGCTGAAGACGAAACTCGGTGCGCAGCAATTCGTCGCCGCGGATTTCATCAATTACGGCGCTCGCCATCTTCTGACCAAGGAGCCTGTTACCCGACCGGAGCAGTTGGAGGGCAAGAAGATCCGCGTCATCCAGAGCCCGCTGCACACCAAGCTCTGGAGCGCCTTCGGCACCACGCCGGTCGGTATTCCGATCACAGAGACCTATAATGCGCTGGCGACCGGGGTGGCCGATGCCATGGACCTTACCAAGTCCGCCTATGCCGGCTTCAAGCTTTACGAGGTCGTGCCCTATATGACCGAGACCGGCCATATCTGGGCCTCGGGCGTCGTCTATTACGGCGCGACCTTCTGGAACCAGCTGGACGACGAAGAAAAGAAGGTTCTTTCGGAAGCCTCCAGCGAGGGCGCACAATATTTCAACCAGCTGATCGTCGAAGACGAAACGAAGTCCGTTGAGCTTGCGCTCTCCAAGGGCGGCAAGGTGCTGCAGCCGGAAGCGCTGGATGAATGGCGCAGGGGTGCTCAGGGCGTCTGGCAGGATTTTGCCGGCATCGTCGGCGGCATCGACAAGATCGAGGCGATCCAGTCCGCCAGAGGATAGGGTCTTTGAAATTGAAGAACCCCGGGCACCAGTCGGCGCACGGGGTTTTCTTTGTTCAGGATCAGTGCGAAGCGCCGGAACCGCCGACGGCGACGATGGAGAAGGGCTGGCCTTCCACCGCAACCGTGCGGTTTTCCTTCAGGCTTTCCGCATCCACCACGCGCACCAGCGAATGGCGCGGATCGGAAATTGCGACCTGCCCGTCGGCAACGGCGAGGCGCGGACGCGGATCGCGCCAGTGGCCGTCCTTGCTGTAGGGCTCGGTCACCTTCGCCTTGCGGGTGATGGCGCCTTCCAGCACGTCAAGCACATGCAGGTCGCCGTCTTCCGTCAGAATATAGGCGTTGCGCGGATTGGCGGGATCGAGAATGAAATCGACGCGCCGGGTCGGCAGTTCCACCAGACGGAAGGCGTCCTTGCTATCCGGATCGATCAGGACAACCTTGTCCTCACCGTAATTGCCGAGGAAGAACTGCATGGATTTGCCGCCCAGCAGCGTGCCGGTATAGGCTTTCGGGAAATCTTCCGGATAGGGCAGCATTTCAAGCTTGGGACCATCGGTGCCGCCGGGGCGGGCAACGAGAATGCCTTCCTTGCAGCCAAAAGCGACAAGCCGCGCGGATGTTGCCTCGCCATGCAGATCGGTGCATGCCGCCTGTTCGCCGACCTGCTTGCCCTCCCTGTCGAGAACACGTAGCCCGATGCGTGGCGGCAGCGTGTCGGGTTTGGTTTCGATCTGCGTGTTGGGTACGGATACCAGAACGTAACGGCCCATGGTCACCGCCACGCCGTGATGCGGGGCGGTCGTATCGACGGTGCGGACCTTGGCCTTGCCGTCCAGCAGGGCCGCCTCGTCGATGATCTCCGCCTTGCCGCCACGGTCATAGAAAAGGATTGCATGATCGTCATGCGGCACGACGTGGAAAGGGCGCTTGCCTTCGAAGGTGACGGGCAAAAGCGCTGCATCTTCCACATCCAGATCGCGATGCTCGCCGTGATCGGAAAAAACGATGCCGGTCTTGATCACATGCACCATGTCGGCATCCGATTGCGTCGCGAAGACCGTCTTGCCGGAGGCGCTGGCGGTCAGCGCCGCATAGCCCTTGAGATCGTAGCGTCCGAGTTCCTTGCCGGTTTCGAAATCAATTGCGCGCACCACCGGCTGGCTGTGATCGGCGACGAACAGCCGCCATTCCTTGACGCTGTCGCTGCTTTCTTCGGCCAGCGCCATGCCTGGGGCAAGGGGCATGGCGAGGGCAAGGCATGTTGCAAGCGTGCTCATGCCGAGATGGTGATGAAGGGAAAATCTCATGGTGTTCCTTCCAGACGTTGTCATCCTCTTGCGGAGTTGAACCGATAGCGGTCTTTTGAGGATGATTGTAATGTTATTACGTTACGAGTTACGTATTAGCATTACGTGCAGGGCCAGTGTCAACCGAGCAGAACGTCGCAATGTGGAAAATCTGGAAGAGGCTGGAAGAAGTAGATGACGCGCCGGCGTTGGGCCGCATCTCTCGAAAGGCCGATAGCCCTCTTTAAAGGCCGGCTGAAAGAATGGCAGGCGCGTTGCCGCGCCTGCCGTCGTTCAATTTAGCGAATGTCTTCCGGCAGAACGTCCGAAGGGATGTTTTGGTAGGAAACCGGGCGCGTGAAGCGGCGGATGGACATGGTGCCGACCGAAGTTGCGCCGAAGTTCGTAGAGGCCGGGTAGGGGCCGCCGTGAACCATGGCGTCGCAGACTTCAACGCCGGTCGGGAAACCGTTGGCGAGAACGCGGCCGGCCTTGCGCTCAAGGATCGGCAGCAGCTTGCGGCCGAGTTCGGCGTCGCCAGCATCGAGATGCAGGGTGGCGGTCAGCTGGCCTTCGAAGCTTTTCGCAACCGCGATCATCTCTTCCGGGCTCTCGACCGTCACGATCAGGCCGAGCGGTCCGAAGACCTCTTCGGCAAGCGCGTGGTTTGCAATCCAGTCCTTGCCGGACACGCGGTAGAGATAAGGCGTGGCGTTGCGCAGGTTGCAGGTGGTGGTCAGCACGTTACGTACGCCATTGCCGGCGGCGATGCGGTCGCGGCCGTCGCGATAGGCGGCAGCGATGCCGTCGGTCAGCATGACCTGCGGGCCGACTTCCGACAGGGCTGCACGGGCGGTTTCAGCAACGGCATCCGCCTGCGAGGCGAGAATGACGGCAATGCCGGGATTGGTGCAGAACTGGCCCGCGCCCATGGTGAGCGAACCCGCCCAACCCTTGGCGATGGCTTCGCCGCGGGCGGCAACGGCTTCCGGCAGCAGGAACATCGGGTTGACGGAACCGAGTTCGCCGAAGAAGGGGATCGGCTCGGGGCGCTGGGCGCAGAGATCGAACAGCGCGCGGCCGCCGGCGAGCGAGCCGGTGAAACCGACCGCCTTGATGCGCGGATGCTGCACGAGCGCGGAGCCGACATCGCGGCGGCCGCCCTGGATCAGCGAGAAGACGCCGGGATGCAGATTGTGCTTCTTGACGGCGGCGAGAACGGCTTCGGCAACGATTTCGCCGGTGCCGGGATGGGCGGAATGGCCCTTGACGACGACCGGGCAGCCGGCTGCCAGAGCGGCGGCGGTGTCGCCACCGGCTGTCGAGAAGGCGAGCGGGAAGTTGGAGGCACCGAAGACCGCAACGGGGCCGATCGGACGCTGCATCAGGCGGATATCCGGGCGCGGCAGCGGCTGGCGGTCCGGCAACGCCTCGTCGTGACGGCGGTCGAGATAATCACCCTTGCGGATATGCGAGGCGAAAAGGCGCAGCTGGCCAACGGTGCGGCCGCGTTCGCCCTGCAGGCGTCCTGCGGGCAGGCCGGTCTCGGAGGAGCCGATTTCGGTGATGGCGTCGGCGCGGGCTTCGATCTCATCGGCAATGGTGTCGAGGAATGCGGCGCGCTCTTCGCGGGTGGTATAACCATAGCTCCAGAAGGCGTCTTCGGCTGCTTCACAGGCCGCATTCACCAGATCGACGGTGCCGACCGAAAAATCGAAAGCTTCGCCATGTGCAGGCTCGCTGCGGAATTTAGCTTCCGTTGCGACCCATTCTCCTGCAACCAGATGTTTGCCATGCGGCTTGAAACTCATTTTGCTCTTCCCTGAAAATCTGATCCTGTGTGGAAAATCCACCCGACACCGTGACGTTGCACCGAAGGGCGACAGCGCAAACGCCATCAGCCGCGATCCTCGCCCGGTTGCCTTCTGCCTTAGCCCGTGTGGGGCCTGAGCGAAAGCCGGTTTTTCAACTATCTGACCGAAAAGTGTGATTAATTGGGCGAGGCGTGAAAAAGACCCGCTTCCGTTTACGCGTACGGCGCTCTATTGTGACGCCATGATGACAAATAGACTTCCGAAATATGTCGCCTGGTCGGTTTTTCTGCTGATCGTGATCGTTACAGTTTGCCCTATCGGCTTTCGTCCGCACACGCTGACGACGGTGGGCATGGACCGCGCCGCGGCCTTCGCCTTCTGCTCGGCCGCCTTCGTGCTCGCCTATCCGCGTTACTGGCTGGCGATCATCGTGGCAGGCATTGCGGCGGCTTTCGGCATCGAGGCGCTGCAATTCCTGTCGCCCACCCGCCATCCGCATCTGATGGACGCCGCCGTGAAAGCCGCCGGCGTCATTGCCGGCGGGCTAGGGGCTTTTTCCTGGCTTCAGTTCAAGGCGCGATTGACCGCAGGTTCTCTTATCCGTCATTCCGGCCTTGAGCCGGAATCCAGCCAGCCCAAGTCCTTGGGCTGAAAGGAGTCTTTTCGCCGCGCAGACGCGCGTCGGCTGGATTCCGGCTCGAGGCCGGAATGACGGATAGGAAGCCGATCAAACGCGCCGTGCTTTCGCTTTTGCTCAGCGATCACCCTTCGCCAGCCCGAAACGGTTGTGCGATAACGTGCGTTCGATGCCGCGCAGCTCAGCCAATCCCTTCAGCCGGCCAATGGCGGGATAACCGGGCTGTGCGCCGCGCGTCAGGTCGTCGAGGATTTCCTGACCGTGATCGGGCCGCATCGGAATGGTGTGGTCTTCGCGGCCCTCCGCCCGGCGGCGCGCCTCTTCGGTGAGGAGTGCTGCGATGACGGCGACCATGTCGGTTCCGCCTTCCAGATGTTCATCCTCGAAGAAGGAGCAGGGCACGGTGTCTGTGTCGCGCGTCACGTTGCGCAGATGTACGAAATGGATGCGATCTGCAAAACGGCTGGCGATGAAGGGCAGATCGTTATCCGCCCGTGCGCCCAGCGAACCGGTGCAGAGCGTCACGCCATTGGCGCGGCTGTCGACCTTTGAGAGCATATGGGCGTAGTCGGCTTCGGTGGAGAGAATACGCGGCAGGCCGAGCAGCGGCCATGGCGGATCGTCGCCATGGGCGCAGATGTTGATGCCCACTTCCTCGGCAACCGGCGTCACTTCCGAGAGAAAGTCGATGAGGTTCTGTTGCAGCCTTTCGCGGTCGATGCCGTGATAGGACCGCAGCTTTTCCAGAAGCTGGGCAAGCGTGTAACCATCCGCCGAGCCGGGCAGACCCGCGCCGATATTGCGCCCGAGGGCGGCGATTTTCGTGTCCGACATGTCGGCGAAACGTTTTGCCGCTTCCTCCGCAAGCCAGTCCGGATAATCGGCCTTTGCTCCGGGGCGTTTCAGGATGTGGATGTCGAAGGCGGCGAAATCGGTGAGGTCGAAACGCATCGCCTTTGCGCCGTGCCTCGTTTCCCAGCGCAGGTCGGTGCGGGTCCAGTCCAGCACGGGCATGAAATTGTAACAGACGGTGCGGATGCCGGAGGCGGAGAGGCGGCGCAGCGTTTCCTGCCAGTTGGTTATATGGGTTTTCCAGTCACCGGTCTGGGTCTTGATATCCTCGGAGACCGGCACGCTTTCCACCACGTCCCAGTATAGACCACCGGCCCTGATCGCCTCATGCCGTTTGGCGATTTCATCCACCGGCCAGACATCGCCGGTGGCGATGTGATGCAGCGCGCTGACGATGCCTTCCGCACCCGCCTGAGCCGCATCCTGAACTGTGACCTTGTCGACCGGGCCGAACCAGCGCCATGTATGTCTCATCTTTAATCCTCAAATATCAGTCTGCGGAAAATGTCAGTTGCACCTTGCAGGCGGCGGAGCGGTCTCCGGCCTGTTCGAATGCCGCTTCCGCCTCGCCAAGCGGGAAGCTGTGGGAAATGATCGGTCGCACATCGATCCTGCGGGTGGAGATCAGCCCGGCGGCAATGGCGAATTCGTCGTGGAAACGCTGTGAGCCGCGCCAGAGAATTTCCTTGCCGACCAGCGCGTTGAGCGGAATGGTGATGTCGCCGGTGACACCGACCTGCACGATGGTGCCGCGCGGGCGCACGCAGGTAAAGGCGGTGCGAAGTGCTGGACCGGCTGCGGAGCAATCGAAAATGACGTCGAAATAACCCTTATTGTCCTGATAGGGCAAAAGCGCCTCGGCGTCTTTCGCGACATTGATCGTGCGGTTGGCACCCATGGCGGGAGCGCGTTCCAGCGCCGCATCGGTGAGGTCGGTGGCGACAATGGTGGCCGCACCGGCATGGCGAGCGGCGGCGATGGTCAACAGACCGATGGGGCCGGCGCCCGTCACGAGTACGTTTGCCCCTTTCAGGTCGCCGGCCTGGGCCACCGCATGCAGGCAGACCGCAAGCGGCTCGGTACAGGCGGCTTCGGCGGGTGAGGTATCCTCTGAAAATGTCGCGCATTGTTTGGCGGGAACCACCAGCCGGTCTCGGAACATCCCCTGTTCATGTGGCAGGCGCATGGCGCTGCCCATGAAGCGCATTTCAAGGCAATGGATCGGCTGGCCCTTCAGGCAGAAATGGCAATGGCCGCAGGGCTGGGAGGGATTGACGGCGACAAGCTGGCCGATGGCAAGCCCGCTGACACCAGCGCCCAAAGCCGCGATATGGCCGGATGCCTCGTGACCGCAGATGATCGGCTCACGCACACGGACCGGGCCGAAGCCGCCATCCTGATAATAATGCAGATCGGAGCCGCAGATGCCGCCCGCCGCCATGGCAAGCAGCACTTCGCCGGGTCCCGGTGCGGGAAGGTCCTGCGTTTCGACGCGAATGTCCTTCTGGCCGTATAGACGTGCCACGCGTGTCTGCATGACGATGCCCTCATATGTGTATGGGATGAAGAAGCCCGCGCGGGAAACCGCGCGGGCGATGATGTTGGCGTTAGCGGATCAGGCCCATTTCGGTCGGCAGCCACAAAGTGATGGCCGGAACGAAGGTGATCAGCAGCAGCGCCACGAACAGCGGCACCAGCCATGGCAGGATGGCCATTGTCGTGCGTTCGACGGAGAGTTTCGCCACGCGCGAGAGCACGAACAGCACCATGCCGAGCGGCGGGTGCAACAGCCCTATCATCAGGTTGAGCGTGATGATGAGGCCGAAATGCACCGGGTCGATATTAAACTGCAGCACCAGCGGCAGCAGGATCGGCACGAGGATGGTGATGGCTGCGATGGTATCGAGGAAGCAGCCGACGAACAGCATCAGGAGGTTGACCAGCACGAGGAAAATCCACTTGCTGTCGGTGATCGTCAGGATCGCCGCCGAGAGAAGCTGTGCCGCCTGACTGACCGTCAGTAGCCATGCGAAGACCGATGCCGCCGCGACGATGAAGAGCACCGAAGCGGTCGTCTCAATCGTGTCGAAGGTCGATTTCGCCAGCGTCTTGAAGGTCATCGTCCGGTAACGGACGAGCCCGAGGAACAGCGACCACAACACGGCCGCGACAGCCGCCTCCGTCGGTGTGAACCAGCCCATGGTCATGCCGCCGATCAGGATCACCGGTGTCATCAGCGCCATCACGGCCGAGAAGTCGAAATACCAGTCGCAGGCCAGCAATATAACCAGCACGATCAGGATCGACAGGTTGAGCGACAGGCCGAACGCCGTGAGGATATAGATGCCGAGCGGCACCATCATCACCACGAAGACTTCGATCGACGCGCCGAAGATGGTTCTGAGGCTGAACGGCGTATCGGAGCCCCAGCCCTTGATATAGGCGAAGACCGCAACCGTGATCATCATCAGAAGCGTCATGACGACGCCCGGAACGATGCCGGCCATGAACAGTGCGCCGATGGAGACGTTGGCCATCATGCCGTAGATGACGAAGGGCAGCGACGGCGGGAAGATCGGCCCGAGCGTTGCGGAAGCGGCGGTGACGCCGACGGCCGCTTCGACCGGATAACCGTGATCCTTCATGGCCTTGATTTCGATGGTGCCGATACCGGCCGCATCGGCAAGTGCTGTGCCGGACATGCCGGAAAAGATAACCGAGCCGATGATGTTGACCTGTGCAAGGCCGCCCTTCATCCAGCCGACGAGTGCGACCGCGAAGGAATAGATGCGTCCCGTCACCCCTGCCGTATTCATCAGGTTGCCGGCAAGGATGAAGAAGGGAACGGCCAGAAGCGGGAAGCTTTCCACGCCCGCAATCAGGCGCTGCGCGGCGATGATGTCAGGCGCGACATTGTAAAACACGATGTAGAGCAGCGAGGCCGAGGCCATGGAAATGGCGACCGGCAGGCCGATCAGCATCAGGAGAAGAAATGAGCCGATAAGAAGCAGCATATGATCAATCTCCCGCGCTCTGGAATTCTTCAGGCCGCTCGAGCACGGAATAACCACGCTGCATATTGGCGATGAAGACCTGCACCGACCGGAAGAACATCAGAACGAAAGCGGCCAGAACCGTATAAAAGACGATGTTGCGCGGCAGCGCCACGGTGACCATCTCCTCATCGGCGACGATTTCCATATACCGCCACATCAGCCACGAGGTGTAGGCGAAGAAGAGGATGCGCAGCACGTCGACGAGGATCGACATGGCGCGGGCCACCTGCGGCGGCACATAATGATAAAGCACATCCACCTGGATGTGGCGCGACATGCGCACGCACATGACCGAACCTAAAAAGACGACGCCGATCAGGCAGTTGACGGCGATTTCTTCCGTCCAGGCGTAGCTGTCGTTGAGCACGTAGCGGGTGAAGAACTGAAGGAACACGCAGCCTGTCATCAGCCAGAAGAGGCCGAGCGTGACCCAGTCTTCGAATGAATAGACCTTGAGATCGACTTCCGGCGGCGCCTCGTCGAACGTATGGGCGAGTTCCTCAGGCGTGACCTGAGTATGGATTTCCTGCGACATTGAGATATCCCGTCTGGAGAGAAAGGGCGGTGCGGCAACGGGGCCGCACCGGATCTTGGCTCACTTGACGGCGCGAATGGCTTCCCAGTCGGCCTTGTCGTAACCGAAGTCCTCGAACTTCACCTTCTCCAGAACGTTCTTCTCGAAGTCGGCCTTGTCCACCTCGGCGACGGTGAGACCACGCTTCTTGAAGTCTTCGACGAGGCTTTTTTCGCGGCCTTCGATGGTCTTGGTGGTGCGCTCGGCGGCCTGCTGCATGACTTCGGTGAAGATTTTCTTGTCTTCATCGGAGAGCTGCGACCACAGGTTCTTGGAGATCACCGTGTTGAGGTGGTCGACGATATGGCCGGTCAGGACGATGTTCTTCTGCACTTCGAAGAACTTCTTCGCCTCGATGGTGGTCAGCGGGTTTTCCTGTGCGTCGACCGTGCCGTTCTGGAGCGCCAGATAGACTTCCGCAAAGGCAATCGGGGTCGTGTTGGCACCGCAGGCGCGCGGCATGGCGAGATAGGCCGGAACGTCGGGAACGCGCATCTTCAGCCCCGCCATGTCGGCGCAGGCGGCAATCGGCTTGTTCGATGTGGTGTGACGTGTGCCGTAATAGCTGACGGCGGCGATGTGGTTGCCGGTCTTGTCTTCGTAACCCTTGGCGAGACGCTTGAAGATATCGCTCTTGGTATAGGCGATCAGATGGCTCGGGTCGCGGAAAATGTAAGGGAAATAGGTGACGCCGATCGGCTTGAAGTCACGCGCGGCAAAGCTCGAGCCGGAAATGATGATATCGACGGTGCCGATCTTCAGGCCCTGGTTGATATCGGCTTCCTTGCCGAGCTGCGAGGCGGGGAAAACATCCACCTTGTAGCGGCCGTCGGTGCGCTTGGCGATTTCTTCCGCGGCCCAGACCGAATCCGTATGGAAAGGTTCAGAGGTCTCGTAGACATGCGCCCATTTCAGCGTGGTCTGCGCCTGTGCCGCCATGGCGGAAAGCAGGATGGCGGCTGTTGCGCCCATCAAAGTCGACAATCTGATTTTCATTCTTAACTCCTCCCGAATTAAAGCCAGATTTCTCATTTTTCCCGTCGCCGGTTGCGGCGCGGTCACTCTTCTCCGATCGTTTCCTCCCCGAAACTTTCGGAAAATCTCTTTTGCGACAGCGTCAGATGCTGCCGCATCGCCTCGCGTGCGCCTTCCGGGTCGTTGGCGGCAATGGCGTCGCGGATTGCGCGGTGTTCCTGAACGGCAAGGCTCCAGGTGTGCGGCCCCTCGAAATAGCTGGCGAGCTTTTCGAAAAAGGGTGACAGGCTGCGCTCGTCATAGATCAGGCCGGTAAAGCGATTGAGCGCCGAGTTACCGATGATATCGGCGATGGCGGTGTGGAAGGCCCGGTCGAAATTGAGCGCCTGCGGCGAGTTGTCGAGCGCGCCGGCCATGCGTTCGATGATATCATCGAGCTTGGCGATGCATTCCGGCGTCGCAAGCCTTGCCGCTTCCTCCGCAATCGCGCTTTCGATGATGCAGCGCGCCTGCAGGATTTCGAATGGCCCATGCGCATCCGGCACCGGCGGCTTTTCCTTGGCCTGCTTGCCGGCTGCGCTGACATAGACGCCCGAACCCATGCGGATATGGATATGGCCTTCCACTTCCAGAACGATAAGCGCTTCGCGAACCGTCGGGCGCGATACGCCGAAACGTTCGGCAAGATCCCGTTCCGCCGGCAGGCGCTGACCTTCGGTCAGTTCCCCGCTTTCGATGAGCAAACGAATTTGTTCCGCGACCAGCCGGTAAAGGCGGCGCGGCTCCAGAGCCACAAACATGATATCCTCCCAGCGCGAAAGTCTCCCCCGATCGCGCAAGCGGTAAGATGGTCTTACCAATTTTATTAGGGCGCATTTATGCGGTGCTGTCAATTGGCCGCTGGTGGAAAAGTGTGCGGGGCCTGGCTTGAGGTCAGTACGGCAGGCTCGGCATTTGCTTTAGTTTACTGCTTTGCCGTCTCCGTCATTCCGGCCTTGAGCCGGAATCCGGCCAGCCCAAGTCCTTGGGCCGAGGGTTATGGCAAAGTCCGAAAACGTCTCCTCCGTCATGCTCGGGCCTGTCCCGAGCATCTGCAGCCGATCGGCTTTACGATACGTGGTTGGATCCTCGGGACAGGCCCGAGGATGACGGCGCATTTGGGGATGTTGTCAGCGCAATGAACCCAAGCCGTTGGGTCAAAGGGGCTTTCAGCCTCTGTTGCCCGCGAGCTTCAGGCCGCCATTCTCACCAATGACGACCTCCAGCTCACCATAACCCCCAATGGAAAGATGCGGCGTTTCGATGAGATGGGAGTGGGTGGCGTTGATGACGACCACGGTTGCGCCCATACTTTCCCCGGCCTGAATGCCGGCGGGGGCGTCCTCGAAGACGACACAGTTTTCAGGCGCGACGCCGAGCTTTTCTGCCGCCTTTTTATATCCTTCCGGATCAGGCTTGCCGTTCACCACATCCTCGGCGCAGATCATTACCGGAGGCGGGGTGAGGCCTGCGGCGGCCAGCCGGCGCTCGGCGAGCGCGCGGGCGGCGGAGGTGACGATGGCCCATTTGCCGGCCGGCAATTTTTCGAGAAATGCCGCAGCCTCGGGAATCTGGAGGATGCCGTCGACATCGTCCATTTCCTTCTGCAGCAGCATCGCCGCCTGTTCCGCGACATCGAGACCGGGAACGGCCTCGCGGCGCACCACTTCCGACGCGCGCATGCCATGGATGCGCTGCAGGAAAGCGTTCGGCTCTATGCCGTTGTCCACGGCCCATTCGCGCCAGACCCGCTCCACCACCGCAATCGAGTTGAGCAATGTTCCATCCATGTCGAACAGGAAGGCCGCATAGTCTTGCGAAAATATCTGGTTCTGCGGCGGGACTTTGCTGTGCATCTCATTCTTCCGTTGAAGCTGTCGGGACCGCCTGTCTCTACAGCATCGGCGGACATAACGGAATCGCTTTTCCACCTTGAAGGCATAATGCGCTCATCTGGCCGAAGGCGGATATTGTCCCGGAATCGGACGTTCGCGTGTTCCGCGACTCGCCGGGTTGGGGTAGGGGAGAAGGCGTGCCCATCTCGCGATGCCGGGCGTCAGGTTGCAGCAAGGATGAGCTGCTATCGTGAGTTTTCACGAGCGCCGGAAACGCGCTAAATCAAAAGGTAATGAGGGATTTTGAATGTTTCGCATGAAGTTTTTCGGGGCGGAATTTTCTTAACGAATCCGCCGCTTCAGGGGTGGCGTTAACCATTTGTTAACCATATTCGAGGTACCTAATTGTCAACGATTTGTTTACCAAGATGACCAAAGTGCTAACAGACCAGCGTTCGATCCGTATCAAAGGCCGCTCCTTCCTTGCAGTCGTCCTGTCCCCCGAATCTCCGGTCGATCAATGGCTGGAAAGGCTCGATGATCTCGCCGCCCGTTCGGCGGGCTTCTTCCTGTCGCGTCCGGTGGTTCTGGATGTGTCGGAGCTGTCGCTCGACAAGGCGGGGCTGAAGGAGCTGCTGGCGGCGCTGACGGAGCGCAATGTCGGCATCATGGGTATAGAGGGCGTTCGCCCCTCGATGATCGAGCCGGGCATGCCGCCGTCGCTGAAGGGCGGAAAGCCCGCTTCCGATGTCGAGGTTGAGCCGGTCGCCATCGCCGCCGAACTGCCGGAGGAAAAGCCGCGCGCTGCCGGCGAGGTCAGGGCCGTCGTGCCGTCGCTGGTCATCAACGAGCCGGTTCGCTCCGGCCAGTCGATCATGTTTCCCGAGGGTGACGTGACTGTCATCGGTTCTGTCGCCTCGGGGGCGGAAATCATCGCCGGCGGTTCGGTGCATATTTACGGCGCCCTGCGCGGTCGCGCCATGGCCGGTTCGCTCGGCAATGTTTCGGCGCGCATCTTCTGCCGCAAGCTCGAAGCGGAGCTTCTGGCCATCGACGGCGTCTACAAGGTGGCCGAGGACATTGACGACAAGCTGCGCGGCCAGCCCGTTCAGCTCTGGCTGGAAAACGATACGATCAAGGCCGCAAAGCTTGGCTGATAACAGAGAAACAACACAGGAACAGGAGAGCCATATGGGGAAGGTAGTCGTTGTAACTTCCGGCAAGGGCGGGGTGGGAAAGACCACCTCGACCGCAGCGCTTGGCGCCGCACTGGCGCAGAACAAGGAGAAGGTCGTGGTCGTCGATTTCGATGTCGGCCTGCGCAACCTCGATCTCGTCATGGGTGCTGAACGCCGCGTGGTTTACGATCTCGTCAACGTCATCCAGGGCGATGCCAAGCTGACGCAGGCGCTGATCCGCGACAAGCGCCTCGAGACGCTGTTCCTCCTGCCTGCCTCGCAGACGCGCGACAAGGACAATCTGACGCCGGAAGGTGTCGAATGGGTCATCAACGAGCTGAAGAAGCACTTCGACTGGGTGATCTGCGACAGCCCCGCCGGCATCGAACGCGGCGCGACGCTGGCCATGCGCCATGCGGATGTGGCCGTCGTCGTCACCAATCCGGAAGTCTCCTCGGTGCGCGACAGCGACCGCATCATCGGTCTGCTGGATTCCAAGACGCTGAAGGCGGAACGCGGCGAGCGTATGGAGAAGCATCTGCTTCTGACGCGTTACGACGCTTCCCGCGCCGAGCGTGGCGACATGCTGAAGGTCGACGACGTTCTGGAAATCCTTTCCATTCCGCTGCTCGGCATCATTCCGGAAAGCACGGATGTGCTGCGGGCCTCGAACGTCGGTGCGCCTGTTACGCTGGCGGATGCCCGCTGCGCGCCGGCCATGGCCTATTTCGACGCCGCCCGCCGCCTGTCCGGTGAGGATATTCCGGTGGTCATTCCGGGCGAGAAGCGTGGCATCTTCTCCAAGATCTTCGCAAGGAGGGCTGCATGAGCATCTTCAGTCTTTTCCGCAAACAGAAGTCGGCACCGCTTGCGCGTGAACGCCTGCAGGTGCTGCTCGCCCACGAAAGGGCATCCTCCGGCTCCGATCTGGTCGCCATCCTCAGGGAAGAAATTCTCGGCGTCATCGCCAAACATGTGCAGATCGACAATGATCGGGTGCATGTGAAGATGGATCGCGACGAGCATGTCTCCATCTTGGAGATCGATGTCGAGATTCCTCTGGGTGCCGATCTGCGCGCCGCGTAAGATACGTGTCGAAAAACGCCGCCCGCCACCGGGCGGCGTTTTTATTCCGCTGTCGTATCGACGGGTTTTCGAAATGCCTCGGCCAGATCGCCGGGCAGCGGGCGCTGCAGGTTGATGCCGTTTGGCGGGATCGGCGCGTTGAACCATTTGTCGTAGATTTTATCGATTTCGCCGCTCTCATAAATTTGGCCGAGCGCCTCGTTGACGGCGTCGCGAAAGCCGGTATCGCCGTGGCGGAGCATCAAACCATAGGGTTGCGGCGGAGCGAGATATTCATCGGAGATGACGTAGTCTTCCGGCTTGCCGGTCTCGGCGACGAAGGATCGCAGAAGTATATCGTCCATGACGAAGGCCGAGGCACGGTTTTCCGTCACCATGTCGAAACTGCCCTCGGTGCTGTCATTTTGCAGAACCGCGACGTTCAACCCCAGTTTGCGATTGAGCACGTTGAGTTGGGTGATGTTGATGGTTCCCGTCGTCACCACCACCGTTCGCCCGGCGAGATCGGCGACGGTGTTCAGGCCGCTCGATTTCAGCGCCACATAACGGGTGCCGGTGATGAAGTGGCTGTAGGAGAACCACACGGCCTTGCGTCTCTCTTCCGTGTTCGTGCTCGCCACGCATTCCATGTCCATCGTGCCGTCATTGAGAAGCATGATGCGGTTGCTGGGCGTGCGCTTGACGAACTCGACCTTCAGTTCCGGCAGGCCGAGCTTTTTCTTGATGGAATCCGCCACTCTCAGGCATAGCTCGATGCTGTAGCCGATAGGCTCCGGCCCGGCGCCGAGATAGGAAAAGGGAATATTGCGATCTGCATAACCGAGCTTGATGGTGCCGGTTCTGGCAATGGTTTCAAGTGTCGGCGGTTGGGCATCCTCGCTCACCGCCTGGGCGGGAAGAAGACTTGAAAAAACGAGCATAAGCCATAATGTCGATCTCTGCATCGCGCATCTCCAGCCAAAGAATCCGTCAAAACATTTTCATGAAAATCGATACGGGTGGACGCCTTGCGCTCTCAGTCCTGGTATTCGCTCGGATGTTCGTATGCCTGTTTCAGAGAGGCGGCCATCGGCAGGTTCAGGTTCATGCCGTTTGGGGGAATGGGCTTGGTGAACCACTTTTCATAAAGGCCATGAATAACCGGCCCGGTGAAAATATGCCGAAGGCTCTCATTGACCGCCGCCTTGAAACCCGGATCGTTGCGCCGGAAAACCAGGCCATAAGGCTCGGGGGCGCTCAGCGTTTCCTCAGAAAGCGCATAGAGGTCCGGATTCTCTGATGTTGCCGCCAGCGCCGCGAGCAATATGCCATCCATGACAAAGGCGGAGGCCTTGCCGGAAACCACGAGTTCGAAGGCTTCCTCATTGGTTTTCGTCGGCATCACCGAGATATTGAGGTTCTTCGCCCGGTTGACGGCGTTGAGCTGCTCGATATTGACCGTGCCGGAAGCGGATGTGACGGACCGCCCGGCGAGATCGGCAAGGCTTTTCAGATTGTCCTCTTTGCGGGAGAGAAACTGCGTCGCGGTCATGAAGTTGGGATAGGAGAAATCCACGATCTTGCGGCGTTCGCTATTATTGGTCGTGGCCGCGCATTCAATGTCGATCTGGCCGCCGCGGACAAGGATGAAGCGGGTCGCGGGCGTCGCCTTGACATATTCGAGTTCGATCCTGTCGAGCTTCAGTTTCCTGCGAATATCTTCGCTGATCGCCCGACAAAGATCGGTCGAGAAACCGGTGACCTCCCCATTCGGCAATTGATAGGAAAAGGGCGGTTCGGCTTCGCGATAGCCGATGCGGATCTTTGCGGTTTTGGCGATCTGCTGAAGCGTGTCGCCTTCGCCGGCAGCCTGGAGAGGCGTGATGGGAGCAAGGCATGTGAGGAAAAGGCAAAATACTGAAAGACGCATTTTATGTCCTCTGGGCCGGCGGCCGGTTTCTCAAATGGCTTTTTGCGGTGGGCAATAGGTTTCCTGTGTCGGTCGACCGATATCGCCGAATTCATCCTTCCCAATCGGAGCGATGACGGCGCGGTTCTTGAGAATGCGGGCAAGCGGCGCGGGCTCGGCAAAATAATAGCCCTGCGCTTCGTCGCAGCCGGAAAGCTTGAGCGCTTCGACCTGCTCCCTGTTTTCAACGCCCTCAGCGGTGACCTTCAGGCCGATCTGTTCTGCCATGTCGATGACGGTGTTGACGATGGCGGAACACATGGGATTGGACGGCAGGCCGGAAACGAATTCCCGGTCGATCTTGATCTTGTCGAAGGCGACATGGGTGAGCGTGCTGAGGCCCGCATAGCCGGTGCCGAAATCGTCAAGCGCGAGGCGAACGCCCCTTTCCTTCAGCAGTTTCAGGGCTCGGGCGCTGTTGTCGCGCTCCAGCATGACCGTTTCCGTCACTTCCAGTTCAAGCCGTTCCGCCGGGAAGCCGGATGTTTCAAGCGCCCGGTCCACAATCGGTACGATGTCGTCATTGCTGAGCTGAACGGCGGATAGATTGACGGCGAGCCTGATATCCTTCGGCCATGTCATCGCATCTCTGCAGGCCTGCGCCAGAACCCACTCGCCCAACGGTTTGATGAAGTTGTTTTCTTCGGCAAGCGCGATGAAGCGGTCCGGTGCGATGAGGCCAAGCTTGCTGTGCCGCCAGCGGGCCAGCGCTTCATAAGCGACGATGCGACCGCTCTGCAGATTGACAACCGGCTGGTAGTGCAGCTCGAATTCCTGGTTTTCGAGCGCGGATTTCATGTCTATTTCCAGCGCATGCTTGTGCTGCGCCGCCATGTCCATGCCGGGCTCATAAAAGACGAAATAACCGCAGCCCATGGATTTCGCCCGGTAAAGGCCGAGATCGGCATGTTGCAGAAGCTGCGTTGCGGATGTGCCGTGGCCCGGCGCGCAGGCGATGCCGATGCTGGTGTCGATGCTGATATCGCTGCCTTCGAGACTGAAACTGCGCGAGACGGCATGCACCACCCGCGCGGCCAGCATCGCCGCGTCGCTCTCGCAGTCGCCGTTTGCCGATTGTATGATCGCGAATTCGTCGCCGCCGAGACGGCTCACCATGTCGTTTTCACCCAGCACGGAGGAAATCCGTGAGGCCACCGCCACCAGCAAGGCATCGCCGGCGGCATGTCCGAGTGTGTCATTGACGGCCTTGAAGCGGTCCAGATCGAGCAGCATGACATTGAACGGCTGGCCTGACGCGGCAAGCTGTTCGAGACGGTTTTCCAGCGTCTTCATCAGCAGCACGCGGTTTGGAAGTCCGGTCAGCGCATCGTGATGGGCCATATGTTCCAACTGCTGCGCCATATCGCGAATCTGCCGCAGGCGTCCGCGTTCCAGAACCGCCTCGCGCAACGTCTCGATAGCGGTGGCCATGTCGCCGATCTCGTCCCGCCGCTCCTGAAACGGCGTGGCGACATCCGTTTCCTCGCGGGCGATCCGAAGCGTCGCCTGCACCAGCGCCGGGACCGGTTTCAGGAAATGCCGGGCGATGACGGTCACAAGCACGCCGGTGACGGTCAAGACCACGATCAGCGCGGCGAGCGAATTATAGATGAGCTTGCGCTGCGCGCCATAAAGCGCGTCCGAGCCGCCGATGCTGACGGCGACCGCGCCGATGGGTTTCTTCGTTTCCGTGCTGATGATCGGCAGCAGGCCGATATAATGGCTGGATTCGCCGATGGTCGCAAAACCGGTGGAAAAACGCGCGGCGACCGCATCCCGGGAAAAGATGGGATCGGTGGCGAGCGGCTTTTCATCGTCGTCGGTGGCGTTGTCGAAAGCCGCCGCGATCTGCCGGAAGCCGGAATCTGCCTCGTCATAACGGAAAAGCCAGACGGCATTCTTGGTCTGTGCGCCGATAAGCGCGAGAACGTCGCTGGGGTTGAAGCCGGTGACGAGAATGGATTCGTCGTCGCCGATGGGTTTGTCGGTCAATATGCCGTTGACCTGCCCGTCGGCATCGGCGGTGACGCTGACATAGGTGTAGATGCTGCGAAGCGTGGCGCTGGCGATCTGCGAATTGACGCGGGCCTGGTTGAGCCATTGTTCGCTGGCGGCGGCGACGAACATATACCAGCCGACAAGTGCGCCGATGCTGTAGGAAAAGATCACGCCGCCGAGGAATATCAGGGTTATCTTGTTGGCGAGCGAACGCCGCCGCGAAAACCGGCCTGTTTCCGGCTGCGTTGGCGAGCGAAGCGTGTGGCCCGGTTCAACCTGTCTATCTGTCCCGCGATAGGCAGTCTCTTCCATTCGCGATAGTCCCCCGCGATGTCGCGTTATAATTGTTATATGGAATTTTATAGGGCATGCATTTCAATGCTGTCTGCTAAATAATTCAACAAAGTTTAGATGCGATTAAGAATTAATCCGTCTTTTTATAGTCGTAGCTTATATAAGAGATGGCGTTCCTGCACCTCAGGTTGAAAAAATCGGAGGTTAGAAATGAATCGTCAAGGATAAACTCCAAAATTCTGCGATCTCCGCCATGTTTCCCGATCCGGTATGTCTCTCATCGATAGCGCGGCGATTGGCCTTGCCAACTGGCCGATAAACGGCATGTTGTGCGCAACATGCCGCTTTCAGGGAAGATATCATGGCTCATAAAGGCAAAAGCATCGCGCAGCTTTCCGTTCTCCTCCAGAGCGGCCATCTCGATCCGCGTGCCCTGGTGGAAGAGACGCTGGATGCGGTTGGCGGAGAGGACGATCAGGCGATTTTTGTCGAGTTGACGGCAGCGCGGGCGATGTCGGAGGCGGAAGCCGCGGCAAAACGCATTGGTGAGGGCCGTTCCTGTGGTGTGCTCGATGGTATTCCGGTGGCCTGGAAGGACCTGTTTGACCTTGAAGGCATGGTGACCACGGCGGGATCGACGGTGCTTGCGAACGATAAGCCTGCATCGCGCGACGCGGATGTGGTGACGGCGCTGAAACAGGCGGGCATGATCTGTATCGGCCGCACCAATATGAGCGAGTTCGCGTTCTCCGGTCTCGGCATCAATCCGCATTACGGTACGCCACGCAATCCTGCTTCTACGGATGGTCACCGTCTGCCGGGCGGCTCTTCATCGGGCGCGGGCGTCGCCGTGGCTGCCGGTCTGGTGCCGGTAGCGGTCGGCACCGATACCGGCGGATCGGTGCGTATTCCCGCCGCCTTCAACGGCGTGGTGGGTTACAAGGCAAGCCGTGGCCGTTATTCGATGCGCGGGGTTTATCCCTTGGCGAAAAGCCTCGATTCGCTCGGACCGCTCACGCACACCGTACAGGACGCCGTCTGGGTGGATGCCGCCATGCGCGGCAAGGTGGCTGCCGATTTCACGCGCGCGCCTCTTTCCGGCCTGTCGCTGGTGGTGCCGGAAACGGTCTTTTTCGATGGCATCGAGGATGGCGTCGCAGCCGCTTTCGAGCAGGCGGTGGAACGTCTCGTCCGCGCCGGCGCCTCGGTGCGGCGGCAGGCATTCCCGATTTTTTCGGAACTGTTCGATCTTATCAGGGAAAAGGGTGCGCTGGTGACGGCGGAGGCCTTCGCCCTGCACAAGACCCGGCTGGAAGGTGCCGACGCCGCCCGCATGGACCCGCGCGTGGTGGCCAGAGCGAGGCTCGGCGCGAATATTTCCATGCCGGACTATATCGCCATCATCGAGGCGCGCGAACGGATGACGGCGGCGTTTTCCGGCATGATTGGCAGGCAAGAACTACTGGTGTCGCCGACATTGCCGCATGTCGCGGCCAAGGTTGCGCCGCTTCTCGAGAGTGACGATGCCTTTTTCGCCATGAATGCGAAGACCCTGCGCAACACCCAGATCGGCAATTTTTTCGATCTCTGCGGTGTTTCGATCCCATGTGGAACGGGCGATGCGGGCATGCCGGTCGGCCTGCTGCTTTCCGGCCTGCACGGCACTGATAACCATGTGCTGGGTGTCGCGATGACGGCGGAAGAGATCATTCGGGGCTGAGGAGAAGGCGGTTCACACAGCCATACTCCGTCACCCCGGACTTGATCCGGGGTCCAGCGCGATCAAGTCCTTGATCGTGAAAGACTCCTGACGCCGCGCAGACGCGCGGCTGCTGGATGCCGGATCAAGTCCGGCATGACGGAGAGAGTACTTGGCCGCCTACTCCCATAACCTCACCGCGCCGCCCAATTCGCGCCACGGCGGAACATGGTTTTCATCTGCGGCACGGAAAACTCCTTGGCCTGATGGCCGAGCGCCGAATAGAAGACGCGGCCCTTGCCGTATTTGCGTTTCCAGACAACCGGCATCACCACGCCGTCAATCCACCAGGCATGATCGCCGGTGAATTTCGTCGTCGCCAGCACCTCGTTGGAGGGGTCGACATGCATGTAATATTGCTCCGACGTATAGGGGAAATCGGCAATCCCCTCCATCAGCGGGTCGTCGGGACGAGTGATGTTGACGTGGTAGTCGATGATATTGCCGGGATGGGCAACCCATTGGCCGCCGATCATGAACTGATATTCGACGCATTCGCGGAAACTATCGCCCGCACCGCCATGAAAGCCGGCAATGCCGACGCCGTTTTCCACGGCGGCCGTCAGGTTCTTGATCTCTTCCTTTTCGATCTTCGACATGGTGACGATGGGCACCACGAGGCTGAGATCATGCACCGAAGGATCGGCGAAGGCCTCCGTGCTGTGCTCTACATAGACCTTGAAACCGTCCTCCTCCAGCATGTCCTTGACGATGGTGGCGCATTCCTGCGGCTCATGGCCGCTCCAGCCGCCCCAGACGATGAGTGCTTCGCGCATTATTTCCTCCTCCGGATTATTTGCCGAGCTGGCCGTCGACCAGCGATGTTTCGAGCGGAGCCGGGCGCTCCGCCTTGGTGGTGATGGAAACGGCGGTGCCACTGTCCGATGCGGTCTGGAAGGCTTCCATCACCTCCAGCACATGCAGGGCAAGATCGCCATTGGCGCGATGCGGGCGGTTTTCGCGGATCGCATGGGCCATATCCGCTACGCCTATCGAACGGTAATTGCCGTCCGCATAGGGGGATGACAGGGCCTGCGGCTCGAACTGGCCGCCCTTCTTCAGCAATTGCACCTCGCCGCCGAAATGGTTGGGATCGGGCACGATCAGCGTGCCTTCAGTGCCATAGAGTTCCAGCGGCACATGTTTGTGGCCTGCCACATCGAAGCTCATGCCCACCTGCACCACGGCGCCGTTCTCAAAAGCCAGCACGCCGGACACATGAGTGGCGACATGAACAGGGATTTTTTCGCCGTTCTTCGGCTCGCTGGTGATGAGGCGCTCATTGCGCGGGGCGATGGCAAAGCCCGCCACTTTGGCGACCGGGCCGAACAGATTGACGAGATCGGTGATGTAATAGGGGCCCATATCCAGCATCGGCCCGCCGCCAACCTCGTAATAAAAGGCCGGGTTGGGGTGCCAGCGCTCGTGGCCGGGGCACATGAATGTGGCCGTTCCACCGACCGGCTGGCCAAGCACGCCCTCATCGATCAGCCAGCGTGCGGTCTGGTGCCCGCCGCCGAGGAAAGTATCCGGGGCCGAGCCAATGCGCAGACCCTTTGCCTTTGCCGCATCCGCAAGCCGCTTGCCCTCGGCGAAATTGATACCGAGCGGTTTTTCGGAATATGCGTGTTTGCCGGCGTCAAGCGCGCGCAGCCCCACCTCCACATGCGCCTTGGGAATGGTGAGGTTGACGATGATCTCTACGGAAGGATCGGAGAGAAGCGCGTCGATGCTGGTTGCCTGAAGGCCGAATTCATCGGCACGGGCTTTCGCCGCCGCCTCGTTCATATCCGCAAGACCGCGAATGTCGAGAATGGGAAACGACGCCATGGCCTTGAGATAGGCGCTGGAGATGTTGCCGCAGCCGATGATGCCGATACCGACCCTGTTCATGTGATTTCCTCCCGTAAATCAGAAATGCCGAAGCCCGTGCTCAACCCGTGGGCTAAAGCGCCGGTCCCGTGGTGTTCCATGGCGATTCGTAAAGTTCGTAAAGCGCGACGGCCGCAGCCCCCTGCGCCCATAATTCGTCGCTCGCAATGTCGAAAACCAGCGCGGCGACGCCGGCCAGCGAAGGCGGCACGGCGGCATTGTAGCTGTCACGAATACTGGCGATGAAGGGTTCTCCGAGCTCGAGGCTGGAGCCGGTGATGATGACCCGTGGCGGCGCGAACAGTGTGACGATATTGGCAAGCGTCAGGCCAAGCGCTGCGCCGGCGCGCAAGGCTGCCGCGATGAGGTCGTGGTCTTCCGCCGCAATCAATGCATGGGCATGCTGCATGCCGCGGCCGAGCCGGATCGCCTCGGCAAAGCGCCCATCCGCCGGGCGGGAGCCCAGAATGGCGTTTTCGCCCGCCTGGCTCGCCAGCCGCACCGTGCCCTCATTGGCAAGGCCGATGACGAGGTCGCCGAGATTGTGGCTGAGCCCGCCAGCGCCGCGAAACAGCTGGTTCTGGTGCAGCACGCCAAGCCCGAGCGTCTGTTCGAGCGAAATCAGCACCATGTCTTCCAGATCGCGGGCATGGCCGAACCAGTGATGGGCGAGCGTGATGGCGTGGGCGTCGCTTTCGATGATGGTCGGCGAATTCAGCCGCGCGGTCATTTCCTCGGCGAAATTGACGTTCACTTCGCGTAAAATCGGGCTGCTGCGAATTTTCCCGGTGCGATGCTCGATGACGCCGGGCAGGCCGAGGCAGACCATGTCCACATCTTCCAGCGAAAGCCCGGCATCGACGACGCAGCGCCGCACCCCGTCCTCCACCAGATCGGCGATGACGCCGATGGGCTGACGGTCGACACGGATCGGTAGTGCAAGCGTTGAAAGCACGTTGCCGCAGAAATCGGTGACGACGAAGACCATGCGGCTTGCGGCGATCTTGGCGCCCACCACGCGGGCGGCATCCGGGTTCAGTTCCAGCATCACGCGCGGCCTGCCGCGTGCGCCTTCGGTGCGGATATCGCCGATATGACGGGTGAGGATAAGCCCGTCATCGAGCAGCGAGGCGGTGATCGCCGAGACGGTGGTGGTGGAAAGCTGCGTTCTTTCGCTGATTTCCACCCGCGAGATCGGCCCATGGCGGCGGATGCTGTCCAGCACGCTCAGCCTGTTGATCGCGCGCATTAATTCTGGGTCTGCGGTCTTCATGGGGTCCTGCTGCGATCGGCTTCGATCTAAAACGAATTTATATCGGATTGCGGATTAAATAACGTCTGCCGGGAGGGGTGTGTCAAGCCATCAGGGTAAAAAATCAGCAACCCGCCTTGACATTGGGCAGGGTGTGGGGTGAATTAATCCGCATTGGGGAATAAATGGTGAGGAACCCCAGGGAGGATCACGAACATGACCTATTGGCACGCAGGCGCAAGCCTGAGCGGCAGGCGGATCGCTTTTGCCGCAACGACAAGCATAGCCCTGATGCTCGGCGCGGCCAGCGCCTCGGCGGCGACCGTTGTTAAATGGATGCATGTGGAATTGGACCCAAAATCCGTGGCTGTCTGGGAGGAGATCGCCAAGGAATACGAGGCCAAGCACCCCGATGTTGATATTCAGCTGCAGTTCCTCGAAAACGAGGCTTTCAAGGCGAAATTGCCGACGCTGCTGCAATCCAACGACGTGCCGGATTTCTTTTATAGCTGGGGTGGCGGCGTCCTTGAGGAACAGTCCAAGACCGGTGCGCTGAAGGATCTGACCGAGGTTTTCGACGCCAATGGCGGCAAGCTGCGGCAGGCCTATAATGCATCCGCAATCGACGGCCTGTCTTTCGACGGTAAGGTCTGGGCCGTGCCTTACCGTGTCAGCCTCGTCAGCTTCTTTTACAACAAGGAGCTGTTTGCCAAGGCCGGCGTGAAGGCCGAGGACATCAAGACCTGGGACGATTTCAGCGCCACGGTCAAGAAGATCAAGGAAGCGGGCATCGTCCCGATTGCCGGTGGCGGCGGTGAAAAATGGCCGATCCATTTCTACTGGAGCTATCTCGTCATGCGCAATGGCGGGCAGGCCGTGTTCGATGCCGCCCGCAAGGGCGAAGGCGAAGGTTTCATGGATCCGGCGATCATCAAGGCGGGTGAACAGCTGGCCGAGTTCGGCAAGCTCGAACCCTTCCAGCCCGGTTATCTCGGCTCCACCTGGCCACAGGCGCTCGGTGTCTTCGGTGACGGCAAGGCAGCGATTATTCTCGGTTTCGACAATACGGAAGCCAACCAGCGCAAGAATGCCGGTGACGGCAAGGGGCTGGCCGCAGACAATATCGGCCGCTTCGCCTTCCCGGTTGTCGAGGGCGGTGCGGGCAAGGCCACAGATACGCTGGGCGGCCTGAACGGCTGGGCTGTCACGAAAAACGCGTCCAAGGAAGCGATCGATTTCGCCACCTTCCTTACCAGCAAGGAAAGCGAAGAGAAAATGGCGACCGCCGGTATGATCCTGCCGGTTGCCACAGGGGCTGCCGGTGCGGTGAAGAACCCGCTGCTGGCGGATTCCGCCAAGCAGCTGGCTGCTTCCACCTGGCACCAGAACTTCTTCGACCAGACGCTCGGCGCTGCCGTCGGTCGTGTCGTCAACGATATCTCGGTTGAGATCGTTTCCGGCCAGATGACTGCCGAAGAGGGTGCCCAGCAGATTCAGGACGCATTCGAACTGCGCTGATCTGGTTTCCATGGCGGCGCCGCGAATGTGCGGCGCTGCTTATCTGCCTCCACGAAAGCGGATAGAGATGACGGATATTTCCATGACTTCTGCGTCCATACCGGCGCGCGGCGCGGCGAAGACAAAGCGCAAGCAAAGCTCGGTCGCGCACGACCGGGCGCTGACCCTTCTGGTCTTCCTGCCGCCCGCACTGCTGCTCTTTACCCTGTTCGTCATCCTGCCCATGGGCGAGGCGGCGTGGTACAGTCTTTACCGCTGGAACGGCTACGGCACGCCGACCGATTTTGTCGGCTTGAAGAATTTCCAGGTGCTTTTCGGCAATGCCGCATTCTCGCAGGCCCTGATCAATAACGGCCTCATCATCCTCATTTCGATCCTGATCCAGATTCCGCTGGCCATCTGGCTCGCCATGATGCTGGCGCACCGCATTCCCGGTGTCGTCGCTTTCCGCCTGGTGTTCTTTCTGCCTTACGTTCTCGCTGACGTCGCGGCGGGTCTGATCTGGCGTTTCGTTTATGATGGCGATTATGGCCTGTTTGCCGCCATTTCCAATTTCTTCGGTTTCGCCAATCCCTATGTGCTGGCCGATAAGGATGTGGCGATCTATGCCGTGCTCGGCGTCATCGTCTGGAAATATTTCGGCTTTCACATGATGCTGTTCATCGCCGGCCTCCAATCCGTCGACAAGAATGTGCTGGAAGCAGCCGAAATCGATGGCGCTTCCGGCTGGCAGAAATTCCGATACGTCACCTTGCCGATGCTCGGCTCCACCGTTCGCCTCTCCGTCTTCTTTGCGGTCATCGGCTCGCTGCAGCTCTTCGACATGATCATGCCGCTCACCGGCGGCGGGCCGTCCAACTCCACGCAGACCATGGTCACCTTCCTATACACCTACGGCGTCATGCGCATGCAGGTGGGGCTTGGCAGCGCGGTCGGCGTCGTTCTCTTCGTCATCTGCGTGACGCTCGCCTTCGGTTACAAAAGGATTTTCATGCGCCATGACTGACACATCCACCTCCGTCCGCATGCCGCTGCAAACCAAGCTTTATCTTTATATATCGCTGAGCCTGATTGCGGCCATTGTGCTCATCCCGTTGCTCACCACCGCGCTTGGCGGCTTCAAGACGCTGGGAGACCTGCGCGTCAACCCGTTCGGCATTCCGGCCGAATGGCAATGGGCCAATTACGGCGATATCCTTTTCGGCAAACGCTACTGGCTGCAAATCTTCAACTCGCTTGTCATCGCGCTGTTGACGGTGTTCCTGACGCTGACCGTCTCGGCCATGGCCGCCTTCACCTTCGCGCATGTGAAGTTTTTCGGCTCGTCCTTCCTGCTGAATTATTTCCTGCTGGGGCTGATGTTCCCGGCGGCCACCGCCATCCTGCCGCTGTTCATCCGCATTCGCGATCTGGGCCTGCTCGATACCTATTGGGGTGTGGTGCTGCCGCAGGTGGCCTTCGGGCTGGGCATGAGCATTCTCCTGTTCCGCAATTATTTCCGCAATCTGCCGGAGGAGCTGTTTCAGGCCGCCTTCGTGGATGGGTGCGGTTATCTGCGCTTCTTCTGGCACATTTCCGTGCCGCTCTCGCGGCCGATCGTGGCGACCGTCGGCATCGTTTCCTTCGTCGGCAGCTGGAACAGCTATATCCTGCCGCTGATCATGCTAAATTCGGAATCGAAATATCCCTGGCCGCTCGGCATCATGGTCTATCGCGGTGAATTCGGCACCGAATGGCAGCTCGTTCTCGCCTTCATCACGCTGACGATCCTGCCGACCGTCATCGTCTTCTTCCTCGCACAGAAACACATCATCGCGGGCCTGACGGCCGGTGCCGTCAAATCGTGACGTGAAAGGAGCAAAACATGGCTTCCGTCGAACTCAAGGATATCCGCAAGTCCTATGCCGCCCTCGATGTCATTCACGGCATCTCGCTCGATATTGCGGACGGCGAATTCATCGCCCTGGTCGGGCCTTCCGGCTGCGGCAAGTCCACCCTGCTGCGCATGATCGCCGGGCTGGAGGAAATCACCGATGGGGATATTCTCATCGGCGACAAGGTGGTCAATGGCATGACCCCGCGTGAGCGCAACATCGCCATGGTGTTTCAGTCCTATGCGCTTTATCCGCATATGACGGTGGCCGAAAACATGGGCTTCAACCTGAAGCTAGCCGGCCAGCCGAAAAACATCATCGAGGAGCGCGTGGCGGAAGCCGCTCGTATGCTCGATCTCGGCAAGCTTCTCGACCGCAAGCCCTCGCAGCTTTCCGGTGGCCAGCGCCAGCGCGTCGCCATGGGCCGCGCCGTGGTGCGCAATCCGGCCGTCTTCCTGTTCGATGAGCCGCTGTCCAACCTCGACGCCAAGCTTCGCGTGCAGATGCGTAGCGAAATCAAGGCGCTTCACCAGAAGGTCGGCACCACCTCCATCTATGTCACCCATGACCAGATCGAGGCGATGACATTGGCGGACCGGGTGGTGGTGCTCAATCACGGTCGCATCGAACAGCAGGGCACGCCGCTCGAGCTCTACAAGACGCCCGCCAATCTCTTCGTCGCCGCCTTCATCGGCTCGCCGGCCATGAACCTCATCGAAGGCGTTGTCGATGGCGAGGGGGATCAGCCTGCCGCCCGGCTGAAGGACGGAACCGCGATCCGTATTGCCGCGACACGCAAGGTCAAGCGCGGCCAGCCGGTGACGATCGGGCTCCGCCCCGAACATATCGGTTCGACCATCGGCGGCGATATATCGCTGTCCGGCCGGACGGTTTTGGTGGAACCGACGGGAGCGCAGACCCATGTGGTCTTCGAACTGGCGGGCGATCAGGTGACGGCGGTGGTGGATGGCGAGCAGCCGGTCAAGGTCAATACCCCCTTTGCCGCGACCGTGCATCATGAGCGCGTGCATGTGTTCGACAGGGCGAGCGGGCTGGCGCTTTAGCCGGTTTTCGCTTTTTTAGTGAAATAGCGAAATTCTCTCGCCCCTCCGCTTTTGGGGCTTGTTTGAAAATTACGACCGGTTAGCTTGGCGCTGGGAGCCAAAGCGGTTTTACCGCTTAACTGTATCGATACAGGGAGGAGTTTTTATGAGAACGATCAAGGGACCGGGTATTTTTCTCGGCCAGTTCGCCGGTGATGTCGCCCCTTTCAACAGCTGGGACAGCATTACCAAATGGGCGGCGGAAAAGGGCTATGCCGGTGTGCAGGTGCCGACATGGGCAGGACAGCTGATCGATCTCAGAAAAGCGGCGGAATCGAAGGATTATTGCGACGAATTTGCCGGGGTGGCGCGCCAGAACGGTGTCGAGGTGACCGAGCTTTCCACCCATTTGCAGGGCCAGCTGGTTGCCGTTCACCCGGCCTATGACGAGGCTTTCGACGGTTTTGCAGCACCTGAAGTGCGCGGCAATCCGAAAGCCCGCCAGCAATGGGCGGTGGAGCAGGTGAAGCTGGCGCTGAAAGCGTCGAAAAATCTCGGCATCAAGGCGCATGCGACCTTTTCGGGCGCGCTCGCCTGGCCCTTCGTCTACCCGTGGCCGCAGCGTCCGGCCGGTCTGGTGGAAACCGCCTTCGATGAGCTGGCGAAACGCTGGACGCCGATCCTCGATTATGCCGATGAGCAGGGTGTGGATGTCTGCTACGAAATCCATCCCGGCGAAGACCTGCATGATGGCGTGACTTTCGAGATGTTCCTGGAGCGGGTGAGGAACCACAAGCGCGCCAACATGCTCTACGATCCGTCGCATTACATTCTGCAATGCCTCGATTATCTCGACAATATCGACATCTACAAGGACCGCATCAAGATGTTCCACGTTAAGGACGCGGAGTTCAATCCGACCGGCCGGCACGGCGTTTATGGCGGTTATCAGGGCTGGGTCAACCGCGCGGGCCGGTTCCGTTCGCTGGGCGACGGGCAGGTGGATTTCGGTGCGGTCTTCTCCAAGATGGCGGCCAATGATTTCGATGGCTGGGCCGTGGTCGAATGGGAATGCGCGCTGAAGCATCCTGAAGACGGTGCCCGGGAAGGAGCCGAATTCGTCAAGGCACATATCATCCGCGTCACGGAAAAAGCCTTTGACGATTTCGCATCGAGCGGCACGGACGATGCGGCCAACCGCCGTATGCTCGGGCTTTAAAAGCATTTCAGGGGAGATATTATGGCTATTGAAGGAAAGACAACCGACAAGGCGAACAGGCGGATTCGCCTTGGCATGGTGGGTGGCGGTTCGGGCGCATTTATCGGCGGCGTTCACCGCATGGCCGCGCGACTCGACAATCGTTTCGATCTCGTGGCGGGGGCCCTGTCCTCGACGCCGGAAAAATCGCTAGCCTCCGGCCGTGAGCTGGGGCTCGATCCCGAGCGCTGCTACGGTTCGTTCGAGGAAATGGCCGAAAAGGAAGCGCTGCGCGAGGATGGCATCGAGGCGGTGGCGATCGTCACCCCGAACCATGTGCATTATCCGGCCGCCAAGGCGTTTCTGGAGCGCGGCATCCATGTCATCTGCGACAAGCCGCTGACCTCCAATCTGGAAGACGCCAAAAAGCTGAAGCAGGTGGCCGACAAGGCCGATGCGCTGTTCATCCTGACGCATAATTATACCGGCTATCCCATGGTGCGGCACGCGCGGGAACTGGTGGAGGCCGGTGAACTCGGCAATATCCGTCTGGTGCAGATGGAATATCCGCAGGACTGGCTGACGGAAGCGGTGGAACAGACCGGTGCGAAACAGGCTGTCTGGCGTACCGATCCGGCGCAATCGGGCGTCGGCGGCTCCACCGGCGATATTGGCACCCATGCCTATAATCTCGGCTGCTTCATTTCCGGTCTGGAAGCGGATGAGCTGGCGGCAGATGTGCACACCTTTGTCGAAGGCCGTCGACTGGACGACAATGCGCATGTGATGCTGCGCTTCAAGCAAAAGGGCGGCAAGCAGGCGGCCAAGGGGCTGCTCTGGTGCAGCCAGGTTGCGGTCGGCCACGAAAACGGGCTGAAGGTTCGTGTTTATGGCGACAAGGCCGGTATCGAGTGGACGCAGGCGGACCCAAACTATCTCTGGTTCACGAGGCTTGGCGAACCCAAGCAATTGATCACCCGCGGCGGCGCCGGGGCAGGGGCTGCCGCAGCGCGCGTCACCCGCATTCCGTCCGGCCACCCGGAAGGTTATCTCGAAGCCTTCGCCACCATCTATACCGAAGCGGCGCATGCCATCGAGGCCCGCCGCAGCGGCTCGGCGCTCGACAAGGCGGTGATTTACCCCACCGTGGACGACGGGGTTAAAGGTGTCGCTTTCGTCACAGCCTGCATCGAGTCCGGCAAGAAGAATGGTGGCTGGGTGAAGCTGTAAGACTGGGTTGCCGCGTATTTCTTCTCCCCGATGGCGGGGAGAAGATGCCCTTGGCGTCATCTGCCGATGGGATCAATTGACGCGGGTTGATTGCGTCTGAACCCTATCCGTTATGGGGCAACCGTCCTGAAGCTTGGTCCAGGACGAAACGTTGAGCTTCATCTCGCAGCGCGCAAGATAAGAGCCGCCGTCGACCTTCAGGCAGGATGTCTGGCCGAGCTGGAACATGACGCCGCGATTTCGGCATTTGCAATTGTGGGCATCCGCCAAAGTCGGAATAAGGGCCAAGATCAGGCCAAGTATGAGCACTCCAGGTCGCATGGCTGAGGCTCCAAAGGATCTCCAGCCAGATTACTCCTGTCCGAGGGCATAGTCAAAACGTCTTCCCTCCGCGATCCACGCCGGAAAGCCCGTAATCGCTGCGAACTCCCCCGCTATCACCCGATCAAAATCGCGCGGATATCATTCACATTCGTCAGCGTCGGCCCCGTCACGACAAGGTCTCCTGCTGCCCTGAAAGCGGTGTAGCTGTCGTGGCCCACGAGCGACTGACGCGGATCGACACCGGCTTTGCGCATACGGGCAAGCGTGTCCGGTGTTACTACCGCACCTGCCGCATCCTCCACGCCGTCTATGCCGTCGCTATCGCCGGCAATGGCCCAGATGCCGTCCGCACCTTTGAGCGTCAGCGCAAGGCTCAGCAGGAATTCCGTATTGCGTCCGCCCTTGCCGGCCGGCCCCTTGCCGATCGTCACTGTGGTTTCGCCGCCGGAAAGCAGTACGGCCGGACCTTTGACCGGCAGACCCTTGCGGCTGGCGGAAAGAGCGATGCCGGCCATGACAGCGCCGACATCCCTGGATTCGCCTTCCAGCGAATCTCCGAGGATGAGCGGCGTAAGCCCGAGTTTCACCGCCTCATCCGCCGCGGCCTGCAGGGCGAGCGAGGGGGCGGCGATGAGCCGGATATCTTCCTCGATATCGCCCGCCTTCGGGGTTTCCTCGCCTTTTTCCAGCACCTTGCGCACGTTTTCGGGAAGATCGAGCGCATAACGGGAGACGATTTCCCGCACGGTTTCAATATCGCTCGGATCTGCAACCGTCGGGCCGGAGGCGATTTCGGAGGGATCGTCTCCCGGCACATCGGAAATCAGCAGCGAAACGACCCTGGCCGGTTTGGCAGCCAGCGCCAGCCGCCCGCCCTTGATGCGGGAGAGATGTTTGCGCACGGCGTTCATTTCGGAAATCGTCGCGCCGCTGGCCAAAAGGGCACGATTGACGGCCATCTTGTCGGCAAGTGCCATGCCTTCGGCCGGCGCGACCATCAGCGCCGAACCGCCGCCGGAAATCAGTGCGATGACCATGTCGTCGGCGGTCAGGCCTTCAACGGCGGCGAGAATGCGTTTTGCCGCTTCCGCGCTTTTATCGTCGGGCACGGGGTGCGAGGCCTCGATGATCTCGATACGTGTGGTTGGGACGGCATGGCCGTAACGCGTCACCACCACGCCGGAAAGATCGACATGCGGCCATGCCGCTTCGAGCGCGGCAGCCATGGCGGCGGAAGCCTTGCCGGCGCCCACCACCACGCAGCGGCCTTTGGGCGGGGAGGGAAGGTGGTGTTGCAGCACCTTTGCCGGATCGGCGCTTGCGACTGCCGCCATGAAAATCCGGTTGAGAGCGTCTTTTGCGCTGTGATCGTTCCATGCGCTCATCGGTTCATGCTCCGATCCAGAGGAAGCCGAGCGCGAACAATGCCGGCAATGCCTGAATGAACAGGATCTTCATATTGGCGGTGATGGCGCCGAAAATACCGGCCACCAGAACGCAGGTCAGGAAGAAAACCTTGAAGCTCAGCCCTTCATCGCCCTGCATCAGCCCATAGATCAGCCCCGCTGCGAGAAAACCGTTATAAAGTCCCTGATTGGCGGCCAGTACTTTCGTCTGCCGGGCAAAATCCGCCGAAAGACCGAAGGCCTTGCGGCCGGCTGGTTTTTCCCACAGCAGCATTTCCAGAATGACGATGTAAATATGGATGGCCGCAACCACGGCAATCAGAATGCTGGCGATCATCGGCGGTTTCCTCCAAACCATGATGTCCGTTGCCGGCGGCTGTCAGAGTAAAACAGGTGGCGAGCGGACAATTCCGTTTTAACGGCAGGGCAGAGGGCCGCAAGGCCAGAATCCTCTCTTCCCGTGCAAACTGTTGAAGACCGGCAGCCTATTGCTTGACTCTTTGCTGAAATAGGAACAAAACAGGAACAATAAAGATGAATAACCGGAATTGAAACCTGTCATGCCATGCAAAAGCGCGCGGATCAGTTGCTCGTTGTCGAAGAGCTGCGTGAAAGGCTGGAAAGGATCGGTAACGGCGCTCCGCGCCTGCACGAGACCTTGCCTTTCGGCGTGGATGCCATCGACCATCGCCTGCCGGGAGGCGGGCTGAAGCTCGGTTGCCTGCATGAGGTGAGCGGCGGCGGCAATGGCGCTGCCGATGGCGCGGCGGCCGCCCTTTTTGCGGCCGGTGTGGCGGCACGGCTTTCCGGCAAGGTTTTATGGTGTGTCACCCGCCGGGATCTGTTCATGCCGGGGCTGACGCAGGCCGGCCTGTCGCAGAACCGGGTCATCATCGTTGAATGCCGCGATGAGAAAGGCGTGCTCGATTGTTTCGAGGAGGGCTTACGCTGCAACGGTTTCGGCGCGGTGATGGGCGAGCTGGCGAAGCTGCCGATGAATGCCTCGCGGCGGCTGCAACTGGCGGCGGAAACCTCCGGTGTTACCGGCATCGCCATCCGCCGCTTCCGGCGTGCGGCCGATGCGGCGCTGTTCGGCGAGCCGACGGCGGCGGTGACCCGCTGGCGCATCTCTGTCCGGCCCTCATCCCCCTTGCCGGTGCCGGGGGTGGGCAGGCCGCGCTGGTTTCTGGAACTTTTGCGATGTCGCGGCGGCGAAAGTGCCGAATTTGAAGTGGAAGCCTGTGATGCAAAGGGTCGTCTCGCTCTACCTGCCGACATGGTCGACGGATCGTTTCCGGCGTCTTTCGGGCAAGGACGCGCCGCCGGTTGAAAAGCCGCTGGTCATGATCGGCCGCCAGGGCAGCCGCCGGCTGGTGCTGGCGCTCGACAAGGCGGCAAAGGCGGCGGGCATCCGGCCCGGCACGCCGGTCAGCAAGGCGCAGGCGCTGGTGCCGGGCCTTATCGTGGAAGATATGGATACGGCTGGAGATGCCCGCGCCCTGCAGCAGCTGGCCTTTCATTTCCTGCGCATCTATGCCCCCATCGTTGCCGCCGACCCGCCGGACGGGCTGGTGCTGGACACGGCGGGGGCGGACCATCTGCACGGCAATGAGGCGCTGATGCTGAGCGGCATGGTCAACCGCCTGCATGCCGCAGGCTTTGCCGCCCGCGCCGCCATTGCCGATAGCTGGGGGGCGGCCCATGCGCTGGCCCGTTTCGGCCGTGAGGAAATCAGCATCGTGCCACCGGGCGGGCAGCGGGTGGCGGTTAGCGGCTTGCCATTGGCCGCGCTCAGGCTGGAAGAGCGTATTGTTTCCGGGCTGAAGGTGCTCGGTTTCCGCAGCATCGGCGAGCTGGCCGATGCCCCGCGTGCGCCGCTGACCCTGCGTTTCGGCCCCGAACTCGTGCGCCGTCTTTCCCAGGCTTTGGGGGAGATCGGTGAACCCATCGAACCGGTGCGCGTGGCCGAGCTGGTGGAGGTGCGGCGCGCCTTTCCCGAACCCATTGCAGCGGCGGAGACGATTGCCCGTTATACGCAAAAACTGGTTGCTGACCTTTGTATCGCGCTGGAAAAGCGCGGCCTCGGCGCACGCCGGGTCGATCTGGTGCTGCACCGGGTCGATAGCGGCCTGCAGGCGGTGCGGGCCGGCACCTCCAGACCGGTGCGAGACATTAAACAGCTTGTCCGGCTTCTGACCGACCGTATCGACACCATCGATCCCGGTTTCGGCATCGAGATGATGGTGCTGACCGCCACCCATGCCGAGCCGCTTGTCGCCGCGCAGGCCCGATCCTCGCTTCTGGAGGAAGGCCGTGCGGACATCGCCGATACGGTCGATGTCATTCTCAATCGCGGCCACCGGGTCTATCGTTATGCGGCGGTGGCGAGCGATGTGCCGGAACGCTCCGTTGCCCCCGTTGCGGCGCTTGCGCCAGAGGATAGGCTCGGCTGGCCCGGCCACTGGCCGCGCCCGGTCAGGCTTTTTGCAAGGCCGGAACCCATCGAGACGCTGGCGCTGCTGCCGGACCATCCGCCGCGTTATTTCCTCTGGAAAGGCGTGCGCCACAATGTGCGGCGCGCCGACGGGCCGGAGCGGGTGTTCGGCGAATGGTGGAAACGCGACCGGGAAAAGGCCGCCGTGCGCGATTATTTCACGGTGGAAAATGAAAGCGGCGAGCGCTTCTGGATTTTCCGCTCCGGCGACGGCGAACATATCGAGACTGGTTCTCAGGGCTGGTTCATTCACGGGGTCTTCGCATGAGCGCGCCGCGTTATGCCGAACTTCAGGTGACCACGCATTTTTCCTTCCTGCGCGGTGCAAGCTCCTGCGACGAACTGTTTGAACAGGCCAAAAATCTGGGCATCGAGGCGCTCGGCATTGTCGATCGCAACAGTCTTGCGGGCATTCCCCGCGCTTACGAGGCGGCGAACAAGCTTGGCATCCGCCTCGTCATCGGCTGTCGTCTCGATCTGGATGACGATATCTCCGTGCTTGCCTATCCCATGGATCGCGCGGCTTACGGGCGGCTTTGTCGGCTGCTTTCCGTCGGCAAGAAAAGAGGCGGCAAGGGCAAATGCCGGCTGGCTTGGGACGATCTGGTTGCCTATGGCGAAGGCCTGATCGTCGTATTGCTCGCCGATCTGGCCGACGATCTCTGCGCGCTTCGCCTGCGCCGGCTGAAGACAGCCTTTGCGGACCGGGCCTATATGGCGCTCAGCCTCAGAAGGCGGCCCAACGACCAGATGCGGCTTTTCGAACTGTCGAACATGGCGGAAGCGGCTGGTGTGCCGACCGTGGTGACCAATGACGTGCTGTTCCATGTGCCCGAGCGGCGCATGCTGCAGGATGTCGTCACCTGTATCCGGCACAATTGCACCATCGACGAGGCGGGTTTCCGGCGCGAACGCCATGCCGACCGCTATATGAAGCCGCCGGAAGAGATGCATCGGCTGTTTGCCCGCTACCCCGAAGCGCTCTCCCGCAGTCTCGAAATCGCGAAGCGCTGCACCTTTTCACTGAAAGAACTGGTCTATCAATATCCCGAGGAGCGCACGCTGCCGGGACTGACGGCGCAGCAGGCGCTGGAAAAGCTCGTCTGGGATGCGGTGCCGGGGCGATATCCGCATGGTTTGCCGGAGAAGGTGGAAAAGGCACTGCATCATGAGTTGGATGTTGTCGGCAGATTAAATTACGCCCCCTACTTTCTGACCGTGAGTGCTATCGTCCGACAGGCACGTAAGATGGATATCTTGTGCCAAGGACGCGGTTCGGCGGCAAACTCAGTTATCTGTTTTGTACTTGGTATCACCGCCATTGATCCTGCTCGTTTCAGCAATCTCGTCTTTGAGCGTTTCGTTTCCGAAAACCGGGGTGAACCGCCTGACATCGACGTCGATTTTGAGCATCAGCGTCGTGAGGAAATTATTCAATGGGTCTACAAAACCTATGGCCACGATAAAGCCGCGCTTTGTTCAGTCGTTACCCGCTATCGTGGTCGAGGGGCATTGCGAGATGTTGGTAAAGTACTGGGTCTGCCGGAGGACCTGACCAAACTTCTATCCTCGCAAGTCTGGCGCTGGAGCGAAGGTGTTGATGAAAAACAGGTAAGGGAACTAAACCTCAATATGGATGATCGCCGCCTGAAACTGGCTTTCGAGCTTGCCAACCAGCTTGTTGGCACGCCACGCCATCACAGCCAGCATCCGGGTGGCTTCGTACTTTCCCATGATCGGCTAGATGAGCTCGTGCCGATTGAACCTGCTGCCATGGATGATCGCCAGATCATCGAATGGGACAAGGATGATATCGATATCGTGCAGTTCATGAAAATGGATTGCCTGGCACTTGGGATGCTTTCCTGCATGAAGCGTGGCTTCGATCTGCTGGAGGCTCGTACAGGAGAAAAATACGATCTTGCTGCGATGCCACCGGATGATCCTGCAACGTTTGCAATGATCCAAAAAGCAGACACGCTAGGCACTTTCCAGATCGAAAGCCGGGCGCAGATGTCGATGTTGCCGCGTTTGAAGCCCGCCAAATTTTACGATCTTGTTATTCAGGTCGCCATTGTCCGTCCCGGCCCCATTCAGGGAGATATGGTACATCCC
Source organism: Agrobacterium sp. T29 (assembly GCF_006970545.1). Taxonomy (NCBI): domain Bacteria; kingdom Pseudomonadati; phylum Pseudomonadota; class Alphaproteobacteria; order Hyphomicrobiales; family Rhizobiaceae; genus Agrobacterium; species Agrobacterium sp. T29. Next base: position 206,921 of record NZ_CP040641.1, on the reverse strand, counting down.
TATTTGCGGCGGCGTCAGGGAAAAGAGCCCGTTCGGTATGAAAAACCGGAGCTTAAAAATATTCTCAAAAAGACGCTGGGCGTCCCGCTGTTTCAGGAACAGGCCATGCGGATTGCCATGGATTGCGCCGGTTTCACCGCAGATGAGGCGGACCAGTTGCGTCGAGCCATGGCTACTTTCAAGAATGTCGGTACTATTTCCAAATTCAAGGAAAAACTGGTCACCGGAATGGTGACGAACGGCTATGAAAAAGAATTCGCCGAACGTATCTTCAAACAGCTCGAAGGTTTCGGCAGCTATGGTTTTCCCGAAAGCCACGCGGCATCCTTCGCGCTGATCGCCTATGCCTCCTCATGGCTTAAATGCCACCATCCCGATATTTTCTGCACGGCGCTTCTCAATTCACAGCCCATGGGGTTTTACGCCCCGGCGCAGATCGTGCGCGATGCGCGCGATCATGGCGTGGAGGTGCGCCCGGTCTGCGTCAATAACAGCCGCTTCGATTGCACACTGGAACCGACTGGCAAGAGGGATGCCAATGGCAAAGAACGTTATGCCGTGCGGCTCGGCATGCGTCTGGTGAAGGGGCTTTCCAACAATCATGCTGCCGATATCGTCGCCGGCCGGCAGGACCGGGCGTTTGCCTCGGTGGATGATCTCTGGCGAAGGGCGGGCGTTCCCGCCGCCGCACTGGTCTGTCTTGCCGAAGCCGATGCCTTTCTGCCGTCGCTTTCGCTTGCCAGACGCGAGGCGCTCTGGGCCATCAAGGCTTTGCGGGATGAGCCGCTGCCGCTTTTCGCCGCCGCCGCCAGCCGGGAAAATACTGTCGTGGACGAGCTTCAGGAACCCGCCGTCGCGCTCCGGCCCATGACGGATGGCGGCGAGGTGGTGCAGGATTACGGTCATGTGGGGCTGACGCTACGCGAACATCCCATGACCTTCCTGCGGCGCGATCTTTCCCGCCGGCGCATCGTTACCTGTGCGGAGGCGGTGCGTGTGCGTGACGGCACATGGCTGGAAACGGCGGGTCTGGTGCTGGTGCGCCAGCGCCCCGGCTCGGCCAAGGGCGTGATTTTCATGACGCTGGAGGATGAGACGGGCATTGCCAATGCGGTGCTGTGGGTCAAGACCTTCGAAAAATACCGGCGTGTGGTGCTGTCCGCCGGCATGGTCGGCATTTACGGCAAGATCCAGCGGGAGGGCGAGGTGGTGCATCTGGTCGCCCACCGGTTGACCGATCTGTCGGAAGCGCTGGCAAGTGTGGGCGAGCGTAACCACGCATTCCCCCTGCCGCATGGGCGGGGCGATGAGTTCCACCACGGCATGCCGCCGGAAGATCATCGCACTATTAGGAAACGCCCGCCGGCTACGGTCGATGATGACGATGAGGTGGAGCGGATAAAGGTCATTTCCCGCAATTTTCATTGAAAAGGCGGTTCAGATTATCTTTTACGCGCCACGATATAAGGGCGCTTGTCATTGCCCTTTGTCGCGTGAAATTCCGTGGCCAGAATGTCGAAGCCTCCGGCTGTCATATGTCGGCTCAACTCGGTGGCGGTGAAGATGCCGGCATAGGGCGCCTTGCCGATTGCGCGCATGGCCGGCAACACAAGGCGGATGAGTGGGTTCATATCGCCGACGCAGGGTGTCTTGGTGATGAGAAGCCCCTGCGCGGCGAGCAGGGAATGGATGTGCTGCAATGTGCCGGGCAGATCGCGGACCAGATGAAGGTAATTGAAACCCAGAACCGCGTTAAACTGCGCGGGGTCGGGCACAAGCGTTTCCACGGTCGCCATGCTGAAAACGAGGTTGGTGAGAGAGCCGGCGGCGTGTTTTCTTTCCTGCGCAATCGCAATCATGTCGGTGGAAATATCCGTCGCAAGATAGTTTTTGACACCGCCTGCCAGCCGGATTGCCGTTGTCCCGGTGCCGCAGCCCAGTTCCAGTACCCTGTCATCCGGTTTCAGCAGGGCAAGGGTCCGTTCCAGCGTGCGCGCATATCCGGTTTCGTCCGAAATCCTGCCCCCGGCATATTTCCGGGCAGACCGGTTCCAGAAACGGGCGTCGTCGGCAATGCTCATGGTGGATGTTCCCCGAACCCCACGCTTTCGCGTCACGCGGATCTGATTTCACCCGATATTCATATCTGTTTTATTTGAAGCTTTTAAGCCGCATCCTCCAACCCGGCCGTGTCCTTCCTGCGGAACTGGCTGGGCGGCGCGCCGAGCACGCGTTTGAAGGCGCGGCTGAAGGAGGCTTCGGAATCGTAACCGAGCTTTTCCGCCGCCAGCGTCACGCGCATGCCTTCGCGCAGCCACAGCCGCGCCTGATGCATGCGCACGCGCACCACATAACGGGCGGGGCTTTCGCCCACCACGCGGGTGAAACGTTCTGCGAAACTGGAGCGGGATGCGCCCATCAGAGAGGCAAGCTCCTCCACGCTCCAGTCCTTTTCGGGGTTGAGGTGGATGGCGGCCAGCACCCGCCCGAGTTCGGGATTGCGCACGGCGGCCAGCCAGCCGCTGGAATCGCCGCAGCCATATTCCACCCATGTGCGGATCAACGTCGCGGTCAGCACATCGGCAAGCCGTGCCAGAATGCCGCCCGCGCCCACGCGGTTCAGTTCCACCTCGCGCGTCATGGCTTCAAGCAGATGGGGGATAGCCGGGTCGCTTTTGGCCAGATCGCTGGTCAGCATCACATCCGGCATCAGCTGCAGCAGCGGGTGCAGATTGTCCATGTTGAAACGCATCGAAGCGGTAAAGGCGACGGTATCGCCGCCGGCGCTCGCGCATTCCATATCGAAGATGCCCTGGCAGACTTCCTTCTTGCCGAAGCGGTCGAAAAGGGTGGGCTTCACATCCTCGCCGCTGCCCAGCACATGGGCGTGCCCTCGCGGCAGAAGCACGGCGTCACCGCAGGTCAGCGTCAGCCATTCCCCGGAAGGTTTCAGCAATTTCGCCTGACCGACGCCGATGAAATGAAACCGCGCGGCTTCCTGTTCGGGAAAGGCCGTTGCCCAGGGCGTGGCCATTCGGCACCGGCCGTATTCGACACCATCGAGCCTCAGGCCACGCAACATTTCGGTCAGGGCATCGTTCATGGCTTGCTCGCAAATTCGGATTTTTGGTTAAGGAATATGGATTTTCTAGCATGGAAACGCCGGGATGTCACGCATAGCTTATGTGCATCGATTTGCGGTTGTTGAACCGGGCTCCCACCGGTTTCACCATTTCGCCTTTCCGTTTCAGGACGCATTCCGGGAATGCGCATCAGGAGATTTTCATGAACAACCGGACCATAAACGAGCTTGAATATGTGCCGCGCAAGACAGAGCCGGATGCGAAATGGGCGGCCGTGGTTTCGCTTTCGCTCGGCGTTTTTGGGCTGGTGACGGCGGAGTTCCTGCCGGTCAGCCTGCTCACGCCGCTTTCGGCCGATCTCGCCGTCAGCTCCGGCATCGCCGGTCAATCCATCACCGTTACGGCGCTGGTCGCGGCGGTCGCCGGCCCCGGCGTCGTCATCGGCACGCGCAGCATCGACCGCCGCTGGACATTGCTTGGGCTGACCACGCTGCTGATCATTTCCAGCACGCTGGCCGCCTTCGCCAACGGTCTTTTCATGCTGTTCGCCTCGCGTGTCCTGCTCGGCATCGGCCTTGGCGGTTTCTGGGCCATGTCGGCGGCGCTGGCGCTGAGGCTGGTGCCGCTTGAGAAGATGCCGCGCGCCATGGCCATCATCCTGACAGGGGTTTCGGTTGCCACCGTCTGTGCAGCGCCGGTGGGCGCGTGGATCGGCGCGACGCTTGGCTGGCGCTCGGCCTTTGTCGTTGCGGGTGCGCTCGGTGTCATCGCACTTCTCGTGCAATTGCTCACCGTTCCGTCGCTGCCGCCGGCTGGCGCACCCGGTCTTTCCACAATGTTCCGCCTGTTGCAGCGGCCGCAGGTCCGGATCGGCCTCCTGACGACGCTGTTCATCGTTGCGGGTCACTTTGCCGGCTTCACCTATGTCCGTCCGTTCCTGGAAGATGTGACGCTTCTTGGCGTCGAGGCGATTTCCCTCATCCTTCTGGTTTATGGTGTCGGCGGCTTTTTCGGCAATCTTTTCGGCGGTTTCCTCTCCGAGAAAAACACGGCATGGGCGGTGACGTTCGCCGCGACTCTCATCGCGGCATCGGCCTCCGTTCTGGTCGTTGCGGGTGCGTCGCCCCTCGTTGCGGGCCTTGCCATCGCTGCCTGGGGCTTTGCCTTCGGTGCGCTTCCGGTCAGTGTGCAGAGCTTCATCACGCGGGCCGCTTCCGATGAAGCAGAAAGCGCCGGTGCGCTGCTGCTCACCACGTTCCAGATCGCCATTTCCAGCGGTGCGGTTCTGGGCGGCCTGCTGATCGATCTTCAAGGGGCGACGATGGTCTTCGTCTTCGTAGCGATTGCCGCCCTTCTCGGCGCATCGCTGATGGCGTCGCGCCGTGGCGTGGTGCCGCAGGTCGAGGCATAGCAGGGGTAATTGGTCGAAGAAAAACGGCCCCGCATTCCTGCGGGTCCTACTACTCCTCAAACCGTCTTGATCGCCTTCTGCGTCCGGTCTTTACCGACCTCGATCACGTGGCGCATGGCTTTCACCGCCGCATCCGCGTCACGCGCCGCAATCGCATGCACGATGCGCAGATGATTGGACGCGATTTCGGCAATGGTGCCAGGCGAAGCGGCCGGCGAAGAGAGCTGGAAGGAAATGGCAAGTGCTGCTTCGATCAGCCCGCTTGCCGAGCGCATGAAGGGGTTGCCGGACATATGCGCCACGGCAAGGTGGAATTCGAGATCGACCTTGGCAATGCTTTCGGGCGTATGTTTCGGATTGTCGAATTTGGCGGCGATGACGTAAAGCGAAACGATATCGTCATTGGAGGCCTGCAGGGCCGCTGCCGCTGCCGCCGCCGGTTCCAGCGCCAGGCGGATCTCCGCCAGATGCGTGACGAATTCCTGGTCTATGCCGGCCTCGCAGCGCCAGCCCAGCACATCCGGATCGAAGAAGTTCCAGCTTGAGCGGTCGAGAACGCGGGTGCCGACCTTCGCCTTGGGTTCGACCAGCCGCTTGGCCGCCAGCGTCTTCATGGTTTCGCGCAGCACGGTGCGCGAGACGCCGAAGCGCATGGAAAGTTCCGCGTCATTGGGCAACAGGGAGCCTTCCGCAATTCTGCCCGAAACGATGGCGCTGCCGAGTTCGGAGACCACATGGGCGTGGCTGTTCCGGCGTTTTCGCCCGCTTATCGTCGTTTCGAGCAGCCCCAAGCAAGCCTCCCTTGGCAATTATGCCGGATGCGGTCCGGCCAGTCTCCTGTTTGAATACCAGATGATTGCGCGCTGCAACACGATGAAGATGAAAAGCAGCACACCGATGACGATTTTCGTCCACCAGGAGGAAAGCGTCCCGTCAAAAACGATGTAGGTCTGGATCAAGCCCTGTATCAGAAGGCCGATGAAGGTTCCCGCCACCAGCCCCGTGCCGCCGGTCAAAAGCGTGCCGCCAATGACGACGGCGGCGATGGCGTCGAGTTCCACGCCCACCGTCGCCAGCGAATAACCTGACGAAGTGTAGAGCGTATAGACGATGCCGGCGAGGCCCGACAGGAAACCGGAAAGCGCATAGATGCCGATGGTCGTCGCCCCGATCGGCACGCCCATCAGCTCGGCCGATTGCGGGTTGCCACCCAGCGCATAGACATTGGCGCCAAAGCGGGTGCGGCTGGCGATCAGCATGCCGGCAGCAAAGACGAGAAGCATCAGCAGGGCCAGCGCCGTCAGCCTGCCGCCGCCGGGAAAGCGATAATAAAAGCCCTGTATCGCATCGATGAAGGGATGCGAGATCGGCACGGACTGGGTGGAGATGAGGTAAGCCGCGCCGCGTGCCAGAAACATGCCCGCCAGCGTCACCACGAAGGGCGGGATGGCGAGGAAGCGGATCATCGCCCCCATCAGGCAGCCGAACAATGTCGAGACAACCAGCACGATGGCGAAGGCAAGCAGCGGATGGATATTATAGGTGCCGACCATCACGGCCACGAAGACGCTGGTGAAGGCGATGACCGAACCGATGGACAGATCGATGCCGCCAGACAGGATGACGAAGGTCATGCCGACGGCCGCGATGCCGAGAAAGGCGTTATCGGTCAGAAGGTTGCCGATTACCCGCGTGGAAAAGATCGCCGGATATTGCAGCACGCAGAGGAGATAGGCGATGACGAAGATCGTCAGCGTGGTGAGGAAGGGCAAGTTGCGGCTGTGGATCATCGCGCGGTTCCTTCCTTGGTCATGCCATTGGCGGCGGCCGGTTTAGCGTGTGGCTTGGGCGCTTTCACGAAGCCAAGCACCGTCATGATTGCCGGCGATTGCAGTGTCAGCACCACCATGATGATGCCGGCCTTGATGATGAGGTTGAATTCCGGCGGAAAGCCCGAGACGAGAATGCCGGTATTGATGGTCTGGATGATGAGCGCGCCGATCAGCGAGGCGGTGATGGAGAAGCGCCCGCCGTTCAGCGAGGTGCCGCCGATGACCACGGCGAGGATGGCGTCCAGCTCCAGCCAAAGCCCGGCATTGTTGGCATCCGCGCCGCGAATATCGGCGGTCACGATCATGCCGGCGATGGCCGCGCAGAGGCCGGAAACGGCATAGACGAAAAACAGCAGGAAGCGCGCCCTCACGCCGGCCAAGGCTGCGGCGCGGCGATTGATGCCGGTCGCCTCGATCAGGAAACCGAGCGCGCTCTTGCGCACCAGAAGGCCGATCAGCAGTGCGGCCGCCACCCAGATGATGACGGGCAGCGGAATGCCAGCGAATGCGCCGGAACCGATGGCGGCAAAGCTGTCATTGTTGAAGGTGAGAATGACGCCTTCGGTAATAAGCTGGGCGATGCCGCGCCCCGCCACCATCAGGATCAGGGTGGCGATGATCGGCTGTATGTCGAGAAGGGCGACCAGCACGCCGTTCCAGAGGCCGCAGGCGATGCCCACCGCAAGCGAGATGACGATGACCAAGGGAATGGAATGGCCATTGCTGATGAGCGTGGCTGCGACCGCGCCGCAAATGGCGATGACGGCGCCGATGGAAAGGTCGATGCCCTTGGTGGCGATGACCAGCGTCATGCCGATGGTCAACAGCGCGACCGGTGCGGCGCGAACGAGAATATCCACCAGACTGCCATAGAGCCGGCCGTTCTGGAACGAAACATGCAGGAAACCCTGCGAAATGATTGTAATCGCTGCCAGAATGATGAAGAGCGCGGCAAGCTGGGGAGCAAGCCTTTTCAGGCGTCGTGTCACTGCTGCCATCACGCCGCCTCCGTTTTCGCCGCATCGGCAATCGCCCGCATGATGTTGTCGGCGGTCACTTCGCCGCCCTTCAATTCGCTGACATGGCGGCGGTCGGAGAGCACGATCACACGATGGGCGACGGCGGTAAGCTCTTCCAGTTCGGAGGAGATGACGACAAGCGACATGCCCTCGCTGCAGAGTTTTTCGATCATTTTCAGGATTTCCGCATGCGCGCCGATATCGATGCCGCGTGTCGGCTCGTCGAGGATCAGCAGCCGGGGATGGGTGGCGAGCCAGCGCGCCAGAATGGCTTTCTGCTGATTGCCGCCGGACAGGAATTTGATCGGCCGCTCGGAGTCGGCCGGGCGGATATCGAGCGACTTGATGAAGCTTTCGGCAAGCTCAGCCTTCTGCCGGCGCGAGAGTGGCCGTGCCCAACCCTGTCGCGCCTGCAGCGCCAGCGCGATATTGTCGGTGACGGAAAAGTCGCCGATGATGCCGTCCGTCTTGCGCTCTTCCGGACAGAAGCCGAACCCGGCTGAGATGGCGGCTTCAGGAGACGAAATCGCCGCCGTCTTTCCGTCGATTGTCGCCGTGCCGGTATCGGGCCGGTCGATGCCGAACAGCAGGAAGGCGGTTTCGGTTCGGCCGGAGCCAAGGAGACCGGCGACGCCGACGATTTCTCCCGGCCGGATGCCGAGATCGAAAGGCGCGATGCTGCCGCGTTTGCCGTAACCTTCGAAACGGATCGGCGGCTCACCCTCGGCAACCGTATCTTCGGTCGCCTGATGGTCATGCGTGATGTGCTGAAGCTCGCGGCCGAGCATCATCGAGATCAGTTCGGAACGGGGCAGGCTGCCGATGTCGCGGGTGCCGACGAGGCGGCCATTGCGCAGCACCGTCACCCGGTCGGCGATATCATAGACCTGGTTGAGGAAGTGGGTGATGATGACGATGCCGATGCCGCGGGCGCGCAGGTTTTTCAAAACCCCGAACAGCATCTCGACCTCATGGGCATCAAGGCTGGCGGTTGGCTCGTCCAGCACCAGCACCTTGCCGGAAAGATCGACGGCGCGGGCAATGGCGATGATTTGCCGGATGGCGACGGAATAACTTGAAAGAAGCGCGTTGACATCGATGGAAAGCCCGTATTGGGCAAGCAGCGCCTGCGAATTCTTTTGCATCGTGTTGCGGTCGATCAGCCCGAAGCGGCGCGGTTGGCGGCCGAGAAACAGGTTTTCGGCAACCGTCAAGTTTTCGAGAAGGTTCACTTCCTGATAGACCGTGCCGATGCCGAGCGCCTGCGCCTCGCCCACATTGGCGGGCGAAATCTCGCTGCCCTCCAGAAAGATCGAGCCGCTGTCGCGGTGATAAACGCCGGTCAGGATTTTGATGAGCGTCGATTTACCCGCGCCGTTTTCGCCGAGCAGGGCATGGATTTCACCATGTCCAAGCGAAAAATCGACGCCATCGAGCGCCGTGATCCCCAGAAAGGATTTGCCGATGGCGCGTGCTTCCAGAAGTGGTGCCGTTTCGGACATTGAGCAGGTTCCGCATGAAGAATGCCATGATGGAGCGGCACGAACGACGCGCCGCTCCTTCCGAAGAATGGGTTGTTAGTAACCCAGACCCTTCTTCGCCTCGTAGACCTTCATCGGGTCGTCGGACGCCGTATAGAGCTTGGATTCGGTCTGAATCCACTTCGGCGGCGCCTTCTTGTCCTTCAGATAGGCTTCGAGCGCGTCGAAAGCGGGGCCGGCCATGTCAGGCGTCAGTTCGACGGTGGCGTTGGCTTCGCCGGCCGCCATGGCCTTGAAGATATCAGGCACGGCATCGATGGAAACGACCTTGATGTCGGTTCCGGGTTTCAGGCCGGCTTCCTTGATCGCCTGGATCGCGCCGACGGCCATGTCGTCATTGTGAGCGTAGACCGCACAGATATCCTTGCCGCCGCCTTCGGCCTTGATGAAGCTTTCCATCACTTCCTTGCCCTTGGTGCGGGTGAAGTCACCCGTCTGCGAGCGCGCGATCTTGATGTTCTTGTGCGAGGCAATCGCCTCTTCGAAGCCCTTCTTGCGGTTGATGGCGGGCGAAGAGCCGGTCGTGCCCTGCAATTCAACGACCTTGCAGTCCTTGGAGCCGACATCCTTGACCAGCCAGTCGCCGGCAACCTTGCCTTCATGAACCTGATCGGAGGTTACGGCGGTGAGGTAAAGATCGTCCGAAGCCTCGATCTGGCGGTCGAGCAGGATGACAGGGATTTTTTCTTCCTTGGCTTCCTTCAGTACGGCGTCCCAGCCGGTTGCGACGACCGGAGCGATCAGGATCGCATCGACGCCCTGCGCGATGAAGCCGCGAACGGCCTTGATCTGGTTTTCCTGCTTCTGCTGCGCATCGGCGAATTTCAGCGTGACGCCGCGCTTCTCCGCCTGCTGCTTGGTGACGGTGGTTTCAGCCGCGCGCCAGCCGGATTCCGAACCGATCTGCGAGAAGCCGACGGTAAGCGATTGTGCGGAAACACTGGATGCAAGGCATGCGGAAACGGCGACAGTGAATGCCGCAAGAGCTTTTCTCATCTTATCCTCCCAGAGATGATGTCAGCGTGACGGCGATACTATGAGCATATAGTAATACTCTTGAAAAGTGGTTTTTTGGCCTTTTTGCAATTTGGCTTTCACGAACTGTGACTAAATTTTGTCATAAAATACAATGAATCAATGGTTTGTGCAGAAATCAATTATACTCTTTCTCTGTTTGAACACGCCGAAAATGGCCTGTGATGTGGCTTGACAGCCAATGACGGCATCTAATAGTAATACAAATAAAGAGATCAGACTGAGGCGGAGTGCCGGGCCATCGGGCCAGACGCATTCCGGCAAGGCAGGGAGGAAGAGGCCGTTGCGCGACACCGGTATCATCGTAAATGCCGAAAAATATTCGGTTAAAGCCGAAGAACAGCTCCAAATCACTCGTCTGGGGCTGCTCTGTCGGTTATGCGTGATCTCCGAAAGCTGATTCCATTTTCCTTGCGCACAACATAAGCTTGTCGCATTTCGTAATATTTTACCGTTGGCCACTTCCGGCTGGAGACCCGCATCATGACTACATCCGACAATCTTCCCGCAACCCAGGGCAAGGGAGGCAAGCTTCGCTCGCGCGCGTGGTTCGACAATCCCGCCAACGCGGATATGACCGCGCTTTATCTCGAGCGTTACATGAACTTCGGTCTCAGCCAGGCCGAGCTTCAGTCCGACCGCCCGATCATCGGCATTGCGCAGACGGGTTCTGACCTTTCCCCTTGCAACCGTCACCACTTGGAGCTGGCAAACCGCCTGCGTGAAGGCATCCGTGAAGCGGGCGGCATCGCCATCGAGTTCCCGGTGCATCCGATCCAGGAAACCGGCAAGCGCCCGACCGCCGGTCTCGACCGCAACCTTGCCTATCTCGGCCTCGTGGAAGTGCTTTACGGCTATCCGCTCGATGGCGTCGTCCTGACCATCGGCTGCGACAAGACCACGCCTGCCTGTCTTATGGCGGCGGCCACCGTCAACATTCCCGCCATCGCCCTTTCCGTCGGCCCCATGCTGAACGGCTGGTTCCGTGGCGAGCGCACCGGTTCCGGCACCATCGTCTGGAAGGCGCGCGAATTGCTGGCGAAGGGCGAGATCGATTATCAGGGCTTCGTCAAGCTCGTCGCCTCGTCGGCTCCCTCCACCGGTTACTGCAACACCATGGGCACGGCGACGACCATGAACTCGCTTGCCGAAGCGCTCGGCATGCAGCTTCCGGGTTCGGCCGCCATTCCGGCGCCTTACCGCGACCGTCAGGAAGTCTCCTACCTGACCGGCCTGCGCATCGTTGAAATGGTCAAGGAAGACCTGAAGCCCTCAGACATCATGACCAAGGATGCCTTCATCAACGCCATCCGCGTCAATTCCGCCATCGGCGGCTCCACCAACGCGCCGATCCACCTGAACGGCCTTGCCCGCCATGTCGGCGTCGAGCTGACGGTGGATGACTGGCAGACCTATGGCGAAGACGTGCCGCTGCTCGTCAACCTGCAGCCGGCCGGCGAATATCTCGGCGAGGATTATTACCATGCCGGCGGCGTTCCTGCCGTCGTCAACCAGTTGATGAACCAGGGACTGATCATGGAAGACGCCATGACCGTCAACGGCAAGACCATCGGCGAAAACTGCCGTGGCGCGATCATCGAAGACGAAAAGGTCATCCGTCCCTATGAGCAGCCGCTCAAGGAGCGCGCCGGCTTCCGCGTTCTGCGCGGCAATCTGTTCTCCTCCGCCATCATGAAAACCAGCGTGATTTCGGAAGAGTTCCGCAACCGTTACCTCTCCAACCCGAACGATCCGGAAGCCTTCGAGGGCCGCGCCGTGGTGTTCGACGGTCCGGAGGACTACCATCACCGCATCGACGATCCGTCGCTGAAGATCGACGCCAACACCATCCTCTTCATGCGTGGCGCCGGTCCCATCGGTTACCCGGGTGCCGCGGAAGTGGTGAACATGCGCGCGCCGGATTATCTTTTGAAGGAAGGCGTCAATTCGCTGCCCTGCATCGGCGATGGTCGTCAGTCCGGCACATCCGGCAGCCCGTCCATCCTCAATGCTTCGCCCGAAGCGGCGGCCGGCGGCGGTCTCGCCATCCTGCAGACGGGCGACCGCGTCCGCATCGACGTGGGTCGCGGCAAGGCGGATATCCTGATTTCCGGCGAGGAACTGGCCAAGCGTTACGAGGCGCTTTCCGCCGAGGGCGGTTACAAGTTCCCCGATCACCAGACGCCATGGCAGGAAATCCAGCGCGGTATCGTCAGCCAGATGGAAACCGGCGCGGTTCTGGAGCCGGCCGTGAAGTATCAGCGCATCGCCCAGACCAAGGGCCTGCCGCGCGACAACCACTAAGGCAAGGCCGTTTCGGCCGACCGCTTTTTAATCGGCCCCGGGGTAAAACCCGGGGCCGAAACATTTTGAACACCGTGCTTCGCAACCGCGTAAACCGTGCGGGCGGCCGAAGAGCGAGATAGCATCATTGCTTACCTGCCTACTTCCCCGATGGGGCTGGCGGCTTTCCCAGATATGGCAGGAAGAACATGTACAGCCCGCTGAAAACAAGCAAAGTCAGCGGAATCAGCGGAGCATAGACGATCATCGGCGGCGTCGGGCCGAAGGCCATCGAAGCGAAGTTCGCCAGAATGGTGACGGTCAGCAGAATGCCCAGCCACCGATGGCCCTGCCTTATCCAGTTTCGCAAGATCAAAGTCGCCCCCAAGAAAAAGCATCCATGATGGAATGTGACACATCGGCGCTTCAGCGGGCCTGAACGAGCTTCCAGCCATTGCCGGAAGGATCGCGGAAGCTCGCATCCACCGAGCCGTAGCGGGCGATCGGTTCCTGGGTGAATTCGACGCCGCGTTTGTGCATGGCGTCAAAGGCTTTCTGGCAATCCTCGACCACCAGAACCAGCGGCGGCATGGCGCCTTTGGCCACGGCTTCGTTCAGGTCCTGCGCCGTCGCATCGTCAACGGTCGGGGCCTGCGGCCGAAACAGACCCAGCTGGAAATCCGGCTGGTCCGGGTGCTGCACGGTCAACCAGCGATAATCGCCGTTGCGTGCGTCCGTATGCAGACGAAATCCGACTTTTTCGACATAAAATTGCAACGCTTCGTCCTGATCATGAACATAAAGCCCGACAAGTTGAACACCATTTTTCATGAGCTATCTCCCTTTCACTCACCGTGCCTACCGCTTTCCGATCGCCGGCGCTTCTCCGAAACTGCGATTGTGAGATGGGGACGATGCGCGGCGCTGACGAAGCAATGGGGAACCTGCTCAAGGTCGGCAGGCAAAAGCCGCATCCTGCGCCGCAATTCACTCGGGTTTTCCCCCGTCACGTCGCGGAAAACACGGCCGAATGTGCCGATGCTGTTCCAGCCGGTTTGCAGCGCGATGTCGATGATCGGAAGGTCCGTGTCACGCAACAGCGCCACGGCGCGCTCCACCCGGCGGGTTAGCAGATAACGGTGAGGAGGTATGCCGAAAGCATCGCGAAACGATCTCGCGAAGTGCGCCTGCGAGGCGCCGCTGACACTTGCAAGGCGTGAAACAGGCCACGCCTCATGGGGCGCCGCGTCCATATGATCCTTGGCCCGCAGAAGGCGGCGCAACAGTTGCAAGTCTCTGTTCGCAGAGTTCTTTTCGGGCCGGCGCATGCGGCAATCATTGAATGAACCCGCGGTCCTTGGCAAGGTTCATGCCTGCAAGCCGCTGTGAGTGGCTCAGATCACCGGGTAAAGCGACCAGAAGAACAGTTCATATTCCTGATCGCGGTCGTCATCGTGCGACTCGTCATCGGGTCTGCGCGGTGTTTTGTCCTGAAACTCGGTCTCCACCCGCTCATTGACGACGGGCATCCTTCGGCCGATGCCAAAGAGGTCAAAGGAGAGCATATTGAACCCTGCTACCATGGCCATTTCCCTTCTTCACGCGAGTTAACGTAGCGTTAAGTTTCGCGCGTTGCCATGATTTCGTCAAGATTGGCCGAGGAATTTGTCTACCATTTTTAACAACAATGTCGTGACTGACATTCCAACGCTGCCGGATTTGGCGCAATGAACGTTTATTAGCCGCATTAAACGCCGTTCGCAGGGGCGTCAGAATAGGTTTTTTCAGTCGCTTCCAGTGCGGAATCGGTATCTGCGGCATGGCCGAGGCTTTTCAGGGCGCTGGAGAAGGCGGCGATATTGGCTTTCACCGCCTCCGGATGCGCCCTCCGACCGGTGTGATTGAGCCTTATCAGCCGTTCCGCGCCGGGGCCGACACCGGCGGAAAGATCAGCGCCCTGCTTTTGGGATGCAGCCGCGAGAAACGCTCCGGCTTCTAGGGTATCCGGCAGGATCGCCGTGGAAACGAGGGCGGAGGCGTGTGCCTCTTCCACCCAGGTCGGGATACCGAGCGCCCTGATGCCGTTCCGGGTGGCCGCCGCCGCTCTTTCGTGGCGTTCGTTGGCGGATGCCAGACCTTCCGCCTCTATCCGGTCGAGGGCGGCCTCCAGCGCGTAGAATTCCAGCGGAGCGGGCGTTCCGGGCAGTGCGCCGCGGCCGGCATCGAGCCAGAGTTTCTTCTGGTCCAGAAGCGAGAGCATGGAGTTTTCCGGCGCCTCACCATGGGAAAGAAGCTCCCACGCTTTTTCGCTGACGGAAATGGCGGAAACCCCCGCCGGGCCGGCCAGCGCCTTTTGCGGGCCGATCACGGCGATATCGATGCCCAGCCTATCGACCTCGAAGGCATGGCCGCCGATGGAGGCGACGGCATCGACAAGGGTCACGATGCCCCTTTGCCGAGCGAGCGCGGCAATGGCGGGCAGGGGGTTGAGAATGCCGCTTGCCGATTCCGCATGGACGATGGCGAGAAGATCGAAGCCCGGACCCTCGTTCAGCGCCCGCTCCACCTCCTCCAGCGTGACCGGCTTTGCCGGGCTGGCGGTCAGGTTGCGCACCGTCGCGCCGCCTCTCGCGAGCCAGCCGCCGAACCATGCGCCATAGGGGCTGGTGACGATGTTGAGCGCTCTAAGGCCCGGTCGGGCAAGGCTCGTCGCCGCCGCCTCAAGCGCCAGCACGGCTTCCGCCTGCATGAGAAGGACGTCGTTCCCCGTGCCCATCAAGGCTGCCAGCCGGTCAGAAAGAATGGCGTAACGCTCCGCGGGAAAAGCGGGTGGGTCGAGCAGCAATGCATAATCCGGAACGGGCATGTCTTTTCCTTACGTGGCAATGGTCAGGCGCGGTGCGGCGTCGATCAGAGTTCTGGCGGTCGAGGATTGCGGCGCCGAGACGATATTTCCCGTCCTGCCGATTTCAACGATCCGCCCCGCTTCCATGATGGCGACGCGGTGGCAGACGGCCCGGATGACTGCGAGGTCATGGGAAACGAAAATACAGGAAACGGCCGTCTCCCGCTGTATTTCCACCAGCAGTTCGAGGATTTGTCGGCGAACCGAAACATCGAGCGCGGAGACGGCTTCGTCCAGAATGAGAAGCGACGGTTTGAGCGCAATGGCGCGTGCAATCGCAACACGCTGCCTTTGGCCGCCGGAAAGCTCGAAGACCGAGCGGCCGGCATAGCTGGCGGGCAGGCCCACGCGCTCGAGAAGGCGGTGTATTTCCGCTGCACGCTCGCGTCTTTTGACCGTGCGGTGAATGCGCAACGGTTCGCCGATGGCATCCTCGACGCTGGCGCGCGGATTGAAGGCGCCATGCGTGTCCTGAAACACCATCTGCATGTGCCGGCGGGCGGCGCGAAGCGTGCCGCCGTCAAGCGCCAGCCAGTCACGGCCTTTGAAATGGATCGTGCCTTCATCGGCCGGGATCAGCCGCATCAGAATGCGCGCCAGCGTCGATTTCCCGCAGCCGGAGGGACCGGCTAGCCCCATGGTCTCGCCGGGCTGAAGCGAAAAGGAGATGTCGGAAAGCGCCGCCACCGTTCTTGCGCCGGTGCGATAGGTTTTCGACAGTCCGTCGACACTCAGAAGGGCTTCGTTCATGACGCGGCCTCGCCGATGAGCGGCGGGGTGGAGAGATCGAGATAATCGGCAAGCAGCGCACGCGTATAGTCATGGCTAGGTGCGGAAAGCACCCGCCGCGTCGGGCCGTGTTCCACCAGCAGCCCCGCGCGCAGAACCGCGATCTCGTCGGCAAGGCTGGAAGCAAGGCCGATATCATGGGTGATGAAGACCAGCGTCTTGTTTTCCTGCCGCACCAGATCGTCCAGCAGCGTGGCGATGGCGGCCTGACTGACCGTATCGAGCGCGCTCGTGGCCTCGTCGGCAATCAGGATCGAAGGACTGGCGGCAATGGCGGCGGCAATCGCCACGCGCTGCCTCTGGCCGCCGGAAAGCTGGTGCGGATAGGCGGTGAGCAGATAGGAAGGATGCGGCAGCCGCACCCGGTCCAGAAGATCGCGGGCAAGATCGCGCGCTTGCCTCCATGACAGGCCGAGATGCCGCACGGCGCCTTCCGCCACCTGTTCGCCGATGGTGAGAACCGGGTTCAGCGTCGCGCCGATATCCTGAAAGATCGTGCCGATATCGCGCCCCGGCAGCGGTCTGCCATGAAACAGGCCGCTATCGCGGCTCCAGGAAATATCGCCGGAAACCCGCGCATTGCCGGGAAGAAGCCCGGCAATGGCTCTGCCGAGCGTGGATTTTCCCGAACCGCTTTCGCCGATGATCGCCAGCCTCTGCGCCTGCCGGATCGTCAGCGAAACATTCTGCAAGGCCGGTGCATCGCCTGCCGCATAAAAAACGCTGAGATCGTCGATCCGGCACAGCGCATTTCCGCTCATGGCGCTTGCCTCCTCGTCGCCATCGCCCTGTTGATGCCTTCGCCGAGAAGGTAGACGCCGAGAACGGTGACCAGAAGGCCGATGCCGGGGATAACGGACAAAAACGCGGCCGAGCGCAGGACGTTGCGTCCTTCGGCGATCATCGAACCCCAGGTGACGATATTGGGATCGCCGAGCCCGAGGAAGGACAGCGCGGCCTCGGTGAGGATGGCGGCCGCGACGATGATGGCGGCCAGCGCCAGAACCGGCGGCAGGGCATTCGGTAAAATCTGCCGGAAGGCGATTTCCAGCGGATGCATGCCGATGGCGCGGGCGGATTGCACGTAGTCGCGCTCGCGGATGCTCAACACCTGCGCCCGCATCAGCCGCGCCGGATCCGCCCATGCGCCGAGCGCAATGGCGAGAATGACGATGGGCATGGAAGGGCCGATGGTGCTGACGAAGGCGAGCGCGAGCAGGAAATTCGGCACGATCTGGAAGGCATCGGTGACGCGCATCAATGCTTCGTCCACGAGACCGCCGGCAAAACCGGCGATGGTGCCGATGACGGTGCCGATCACCAGCGCGGCGGCGGCGGCACCCATGCCGACGAGCAGGGAGGCCTGCGCGCCATGGGCAAGCTCGGCCAGCACATTGCGGCCCAGCCGGTCGGTGCCCAGCGGCAGGGCGGCATCCGTAAAGGGCGCAATCAGCGGCTCGCCGACGATGGCCAGCGGGTCGCCCGGAAAGAGGAGGGGGGCGACAAGCGCCGTCATGGCAAGCAGCACCAGAATGATGGTGCCCGTGGCGCCTTCGAAACTGCGCAGCAGCCGGAGAGCGAAACTCATGCCTGTCGCTCTCCGCTGCCGATGCGCGGATCGAGGACGGCATAGACAATATCGACGGCGAGATTGACGAGGATGACGAAGACGGCGCTTGTCAGAATAATGCCCATCAAAAGCGGCGTATCGCGGCCGCTGACCGCCTCCTGCGCCAGCCGGCCGAAGCCGGGAATCGCGAAGACGCTTTCGATCACCACGCTGCCGCCCAGCATGGTCGCAGCCTGCAGGCCAAGTACGGTGACAAGCGGAAGAGCGGCATTGCGCGCGACATGGCGCAGCACGATCCGCCGTTTGGAAAGCCCCTTGGATTGAGCAAAAAGCACGAAATCCAGCGGCCAGACCGCAGCCATGGCAGTGCGCATGACGCGCAGGAACAGCGCGAGATAAATGAGGCCGAGGCTGGCGACCGGCAGCACGAGATGGCGGGCAATATCGAGCGCCCTTGCAAATCCCTGCTTGCCCGAGGCGATGGTTTCGATGCCTGAGGTCGGCAGCCATTTGAGTTGAACGGCAAAGACGATGGCCAGCACGAGGCCGAGCCAGAAGCCGGGCGTGGCGTAAAGCGCCAGCGAAAGCGTTGAAAGCACGCGGTCCGTCAGCCCGCCGGGACGCGCACCGGCCACGATGCCAAGCCCGGTGCCGAGGATGAAGGCGAATGCGGTGGCGCTGCCCATCAGGAGAAGCGTGTTCGGCAGCCGCTCGAGGATCAGCCCCAGCACCGGCCGGTCGAAGGCAAGCGACCAGCCAAGATCGAGCCGCAGCACCGAGCTGGCATAGAGCCAGAAACGGGCCAGCACCGAACCGTTCAGGCCATATTGCTCGCGCAATACATCCCGCAGCCCGGCATCGCCGCCGCCGATGGAGACGAGATAGGCGTCTACCGCGTCTCCAGATGCATTTTCAAGCAGTACGAAAGTGAAGATGAGAACGATCAGCAGCACCGGAATGGCGCTGACTGCCCTTCGCTTCAGCAATGTTACTGCACGCTTCACGATGCGTCCTTACGTATCGACCGCCGTATCCGCCCAGTTGGAAACGGCCCAGCGGGGATTGCTGGCGACATGTTTGACGGTATCGCGCGCCACCGTGATGAATCCCCATTCGGCAACGTTGATCAGCGGCAGATCGGCGGCGACCTGCTTCTGGAAATCCTTGTAAAGCGCTGTGCGCGCGGCGGTGTCGACCGTTATCGCCGCCTTGTCGATCAATTCGTCCAGCGTCCTGTTCTCGTAACCGCCCTGGTTGGAGAAGCCGACGCCCGCCGGAATGCCGGAACGCACGAGAATGGTGGTGGAAATTGCCGGATCGCCGCGGAAGACCGGCGGCGCAATGGCGAGATCGAAAGCATGATCGGTGTAGACAGCCTTCTGGTGAGCGGCTGAATCATTATTGACCAACTCGGCATCGATGCCGATTTCCTGCAGCGCCTGACGAAGATAGGAGCCGAACTGTCTGGTTTCGTTGAAATAGGGCGCCGGCAGAAGTTTCAGCGAGAAACGTGTTCCGTTCGGGCCGCGCGGATAACCCGCCTCGTCCAGCAGGGCATTGGCCTTGGCCACATCGAAATCATAGGTCTCGACATCGTCGGTGTAGAATTCAGGGGCGTTCTTCGGCACCGGGCCTGTGGATGCCGTGGCGTAACCGAGGAAGACCTTGTCGATGACGAATTTTTTGTCGATGGCGTGGGCGATGGCCTTTCTGACCTTGAGATCGGCCAGTTCCTTGCGGCGATGGTTGATTTCGACCACCAGCTGATAGGTAAGCGCTTCGTAACCATCGGCAATGACCTTGATGCCCGCCACCTTTGAGATGCGGTCGAGATCGGCCAGAGGCACGGCGGAGAAGGCGGCGAGCTGGATTTCCTCTGCTTCGAGCGCGGAGGCCGCACCCGCCCGGTCCGGCAGGACGCGGTAGATGATCTCTTCGAGCTGCGGTTCGTCCTTGCCCCAGTAATTGGGATTGCGGGTCAGGCGATAATATTCGCCGGGCTTGTATTCGGCAAAGACGAAAGGCCCGGTGCCGACCGGTTTGGTATTGGCCGGGTTGGTGGCGATATCGGTGCCTTCATAAAGATGTTTCGGCACGACGCTGGTAACGACCGGCAGCGCGTTGCGGATGAGCTGGAAGGGCGTGGGCTTGGAGAAGCGGAAGATCGCCGTGTGTTCATCCGGCGTATCCACTTTCTCGAGATTGGCGAAGACCAGCCGTCCGAGATTCTGCAGCGGCTTCCAGATGGAGAGCGCCGAAAAGGCGACGTCCGCCGAGGTGAACGGCTTGCCGTCATGCCAGGAGACGCCTTCGCGCAGCTTGAAAGTGGCGCTGAGACCGTCATCCGATCCCTGCCATTCGGTCGCAAGCCGCGGCGTGAGCCCGTCCTTGCCATCGAAGGAGGCCTCGGCCAGCGGCTCGACGATCTTGCTGGCAATATAAAACACGCCGTTTGAGGCGACGATTGCCGGGTTGAGGTTCTTCGGTTCCGAATCGGCCGCCACGATCAGCCTTCCGCCGGGTGCCGCCTGCTGCGCGGCGGCGATGCCCGCCAAACCCGTGGTTGCGGCAAGAAGGAGTGACGTCTTGAGAAGCGAGCGGCGGGACAGGTGGACAGGCGACATGATTCACTCCGGAAATGAGGGCTGGGCGGGCCTTTCCACTTGGTCCGCGGCGGCCGATCTTAAGACTGCAACCTCGGCAGTGTCCACGTTAATTCGCGGGCTTTACAGCAATGATTTTACGTTGCGCGGGCCTTTGCGGAAACAATATGCTTTCCGGCGGCAATGCGCTTTTCTCCTGCTGCGGTGCTACCGGCGACGATGTTCCGGAAAATTGATTTAACGCAATGAAATTAGGTGGTTGGGATGCCGGCGTTTCGGCCGTGTGTGTCCCGTTGCCCCTGTGGGCGGAGCGAAAATCTGCCGCGGTGACCCCGTTTGGAAAGGGGTAATTAACCTTTATTTTCTATTTCAGGGAGACCGAAATATGTACGTTTATGATGAGTGTGCACGCTGCCATGAGTTTCTCCCGATCCAGATTCCAGAATTCGTCCAATAGCGTAGGGGAGGGGAGCGAGAAGGCTCGTCATGCCGGCGGCCAGTCGGTTGCCGCTCAGCAGACGGCGGGAATGAAGGCGGGCGCGGCACCCCGGCCGAATGCCGATGTCAGCGCAGCCGATGCCATTGAAGGCCGCGCCGAGATGCCCGGCTGGCAGAATGCTTTCGTGCTCGGCCCGAATGTGCGATTCACCCGCACGCCGGAAAGCGCCTTTGCCCGGCGCATGCCGGTCGAGACACCCAATATTCCGGAAGAGGAAATTCTGGATGCTGCCCCGCCTGAAACGGTGGAGCAGGAAGCGGTGGCGCAGCAACACGCCGTGCAGCAGGAGGTTTCTGTCCCTCAACCCGTCGTGAAGCCGGCTGAACAGCGCGTGCCGCCGCCGCGCATGCCGTTTCTGCCGCAGCCGCCGGAGGCCCGGGGCGCCAGGGCGCTGACTTACAAATTGCGGCTGGAGCTTGCCCGCAAGCAAGCGGAAGAGGCGGCTGCCGCTGCTCAGATGCCGGTTCAGGAGGGTATCTCCGTAGCCGTGGAAGCGCCTGTGCCGCAGATATTCCCGTCGGTTCAGCCGCAATCCGTCGCGCCTGCTGTCGAGGTCGCTCAGGCTGTCATTCCTGCTTTCGCCGCCCATCTGCCGGATGAGCTTTTCTGGGAAGTGATGACGCTCGATCTGCCGGGCAGTGCCGGCGAGGGCATTTCCGCGTCCACGCGCGCCGTTCTTGCAAATTCGGTCGTCACGGCGCCAGCGATAATCGCGCCGGTCGCCGTCGTGTCGCCGGCAGCCGCTGCGATCGTGCTTTCGTCCGAACCTCCTGTCGTCACCGTGCCGGGCGGTTCTGCAATCCGGCTTTACCGCGAGATCGGCGTGCGTCAGTCCGCCATTCCTGCCGCGCTTCCGGTCGTGGAACAGGAAGTCGCGCCGCTGCCTGTCGCTGAAGCGCCGATGGTTGTCGAGACGCCGAGACCTGTGGAGCAGGTTCAGCCGGTTGAGAGAATTGCGGCCGAGCCGCGCTTCACGCCGCGCGCGCCCATCCAGGCCTCGCAGCCGATGTTCCGCGAAGCGCCTGTCTTCGCCGAGGGGGAATATGAATATCCCTCGATCGATCTTCTGCAGGAGGCCCGCGTCCAGCAGACCACGACCATGACGCCGGAAGCGCTGGAGCAGAGCGCCGGGCTTCTCGAAAGCGTGCTGGAGGATTTCGGCATCAAGGGCGAGATCATCGATGTCCGCCCCGGCCCCGTCGTCACGCTGTATGAGTTCGAACCCGCCCCTGGCGTCAAGTCCTCGCGCGTCATCGGTCTCTCGGATGATATCGCCCGCTCCATGTCGGCGCTCTCGGCCCGTGTCGCCGTTGTGCCCGGCCGCAATGTCATCGGCATCGAACTGCCGAACCCGGTGCGCGAGACGGTTTATCTGCGGGAACTGATCGAAGCGACAGACTATGCCGAGACCCGCCAGAAGCTCGCACTTTGCCTCGGCAAGACCATCGGCGGCGAACCTGTCATCGCCGAACTGGCGAAGATGCCGCATCTGCTGGTCGCCGGCACCACCGGCTCCGGCAAGTCGGTCGCCATCAACACCATGATCCTGTCGCTGCTCTATCGTCTGAAGCCGGAAGAGTGCCGTCTCATCATGGTCGATCCCAAGATGCTCGAGCTTTCCGTTTATGACGGTATTCCGCATCTGTTGACGCCTGTGGTTACCGATCCGAAAAAGGCGGTCATGGCGTTGAAGTGGGCCGTGCGCGAAATGGAAGACCGTTATCGCAAGATGTCGCGTCTAGGCGTGCGCAATATCGACGGCTACAATGCAAGGGCCGCTGCCGCCCGCGCCAAGGGCGAGACGGTGTTCTGCAACGTGCAGAGTGGTTTTGACCGCGCCACCGGCGAGGCGGTCTACGAGCAGGAGGAAATGGACCTCACGGCCATGCCTTATATCGTCGTCATCGTCGACGAAATGGCAGACCTGATGATGGTGGCCGGCAAGGAAATCGAAGGCGCGATCCAGCGTCTGGCGCAGATGGCGCGTGCTGCCGGCATCCATCTCATCATGGCAACCCAGCGCCCGTCGGTCGATGTCATCACCGGTACGATCAAGGCGAATTTCCCGACCCGTATCTCCTTCCAGGTGACCTCGAAGATCGACAGCCGCACCATCCTCGGTGAACAGGGCGCGGAGCATCTGCTCGGCCAGGGCGATATGCTGCACATGATGGGCGGCGGCCGCATCGCCCGTGTCCACGGTCCCTTCGTTTCGGATGAGGAAGTGGAAAAGGTGGTCGCGCATCTGAAGACGCAGGGACGTCCGGAATATCTCGGCACCGTTACCGAAGACGCTGACGAAACCGACGAAGAGGCGGAAGAGGAAGCCGCTGTTTTCGACAAGACCGCCATGGGTGAGGACGATAGCGACGATCTTTATGAAAAGGCCGTCAAGGTGGTGATGCGCGACAAGAAGTGCTCCACATCCTATATCCAGCGCCGCCTGTCCGTCGGTTACAACCGTGCCGCTTCGCTGGTCGAGCGTATGGAACAGGAAGGCATCGTCGGGCCTGCCAACCATGTCGGCAAACGCGCGATTATCGCCGGCGAACGCTCTTCTTACGATGCCATGGGAGCGGAAGACTGATTGAGCCTTCGGGCGCGCGATATTCGATTGCAAAAACGCGCCCCGTGAATAGCTTGTGCGGCATGGATTCTGGAATTGGGAGGATTCCCTCATGGCGCACAGCAATGAAAAAGCCACCGTTCTGGCGAGTCTGGATGAGCTGGAGCGGTTTTGCCGCACCGTTTTCCTGGCCGCCGGCACCGATGACGAAACGGCCGATGCGGCGACGCGCGCCATGATGCACGGCACAAGGCTCGGTGTAGACAGCCACGGTGTGCGCCTGCTCGCACATTATATTACTGCGCTCGAAGGCGGGCGTCTCAATCGGCGGCCGCAGATTCGCCGCGTTTCGGGCTTCGGCGCGGTGGAGACGATCGACGCCGACCACGCCCATGGCGCCCGCGCCACCTATGCGGCGATGGACAGCGCCATGGCGCTCGCGGAAAAATTCGGCATTGGCGCGGTGGCGATCCGCAACTCATCGCATTTCGGCCCGGCCGGCGCTTATGCGCTGGAAGCGGCGCGACAGGGCTATATCGGCCTCACCTTCTGCAATTCCGACAGTTTCGTGCGCCTGCACGATGGCGCCATGCGTTTCCACGGCACCAATCCCATCGCCATCGGTGTGCCGGCAGCGGATGACATGCCCTGGCTGCTGGATATGGCCACCAGCGCGGTGCCCTATAACCGTGTCCTGCTTTACCGGAGCCTTGGCCAGCAATTGCCGCAAGGTGTCGCCTCGGATGGTGATGGTATCGATACCCGCGATCCCCATGCCGTTGAAATGCTTGCCCCGGTCGGCGGTGAGTTCGGTTTCAAGGGGGCCGCACTTGCGGGAATGGTCGAGATTTTCAGCGCTGTTCTAACGGGCATGAAACTCAGCTTCGATATCGCTCCCATGGGCGGGCCGGATTTTTCCACGCCGCGCGGGCTTGGGGCCTTCGTTCTGGTGCTGAAGCCGGAAGCCTTCCTGGAGCGCGAGGTGTTCGACGAGGGCATGAAACGTTATCTCGAGGTCCTGCGCGGCTCCCCCGTGCGGGAAGACTGCAAGGTCATGGCGCCGGGTGACCGGGAGTGGGCGGTGGCGGCAAGGCGGGAGAGGGAAGGGGCTCCCGTCGATCCCGTCACGCGGGCGGCCTTCTCGGAGCTTGCCGCAAAATTCTCGCTCAACCCGCCCGCTTATCATTAAAGCGGCCCGCAGCTGACGGCGGCGTTCCGCCGTCATCCAGCGATCAGGCGGGGCGTAGCAGCATATTCGGGCGCGGATAGGGCGCTGCCGCCGCGCCCAGCCTTTCGGCGCCGATGGGGCGACCGATATAATAACCCTGCGCGTAGTCGATCTCCATCTGACGCACGAGCCTCAACTGTTCCTCGGTCTCTACGCCTTCGATCAGGATCTTGTGGCCGCGATTGCGGATGAGGCGGATCATGTCCTGCAGCATCGCCCGGCCACGCGGGGTCTTGCTGTCGTGCAGGAAGGAGCGGTCGATCTTGACGGTATCGAAATCCGTCATGCGCAGCCACGAAAGGCCGGCAAAACCCGTTCCGAAATCATCCAGCCAGATATTGATGCCGAGCGTTTTCAGGTCGTTCAGACAACGCAGCACGTCCGAATGCATTTCCATGTCGACGCCTTCGGTGATTTCGAAGGCAAGCCTGTTGCCGGCAATTCCCGCCTCCACGAGAATGGCCGCCACGGAGGTGGCGAAACCCGGATTTTTCAATTGCATCGGCGACACGTTGACACTGACGACGGCCACCTTGTCATCGGCCAGTATCTGCTTGCAGACGGTCTTGATGGTCCACAGGCCCAGTTCCATGATCGTGCCGGTGCGTTCGGCAATCGGAATGAAAATACCGGGTGCGACTGGATTGCCATCCAGCAGGCGAAGCCGCATCAGTGCTTCGACCCCCGCGGTCTCGTTGGTCGAAATGTTGAGAATAGGCTGATAGACGAGGGAAACGAGATCTTCCGCGACGGCGATTTTCAGCAGGGCGGCAATATTCTCCGTCTCGTCGCTGGTTTGCGGGTCGTCCGGATCGAACAGCTTCATGCAGTTGCGGCCATTGCCCTTGGCGATATAGAGCGCGCGGTCGGCCTCGTTGATGATCTTTTCCAGCTTGCCGTCCGCATTGGGGCGGGTGAAGGACGCACCGATGCTGACGGTGACGATGAAGGTGCCATCCCGGCGCTGGTCATGCGCAAGCGACAGGTCTTCAACGGTGTGGCGGATCGTCTCGGCAAGCTCACCCACCTGCTGCTTGGATTTGAACGGCGCCAGCACGATGAATTCCTCACCGCCATAGCGGCCGATGGAAGCGCCATGTTCGGTGATCGCATTCTGCAGGGCTTTGCCCACCGTCACCAGGCATTTGTCGCCTTCCTGGTGGCCGTAACGGTCGTTGTATTTCTTGAAGAAGTCGACATCTATCAGGAAAACGGCAAAGCCTTCTTCCTTCCTGATCCAGTTGTCCCACAGCAGGCGCAGATGGTGGTCGATGGCGCGGCGGTTCTGCAGGCCCGTCAGGGAATCGGTATTGGAAAGCCGCAGCAGCGCCTGGCCACGTTCGTCAGCCGCCTTCTGCTGGGCCTTCGCCTCCAGCCCATTGACGAAGACATGGTAGCGCTCCCGGTTCAGATTCCAGTTTACGTAAGATGTGAAGACGAAACAGGATATGTAGAAGGTGCCGAAGGCGAACTTGTAGAAGCTGTCTTCGGGAAACTGCGTTGCCGCCAGAAAATAGGTGACGAGAATAATGCCAGAAGACACCAGCGACAGATGGAAGCGGAAGGTGAAAAACAGATTGGCGCCCATCATGAAGATCGCCCCGAAAACCATGTAATAGGACATGTTTTCGGTATTGTCGGTCAACAGCGACGGCAGCAGCCAGCCGATATAGCCCATGACGAGAGCGGTGGCGCAGGTGAGATCGAGCGCCGTGGTGCTGGCGCCCTTGCTTAGCTGAATCTCCAGCGTCAGCAGGGATGACAGCACAACAATCAGGCGTGCGATAATGGTGTAAAAAGCGACGTCGGGTATCAGAATGATGTCGGTTGCGGCAAACAGCAGATAGATGAAGACAGCGGTCCACAGGCCCCGCCGGATAGAACCGCGGCGGCTGCGCTCACCTTCCTGCTGGTAAAGGGCAAGGAGTTCATCAGAAAACCGGGAGTCCGGCCGCCGATAGTCTTGCTGTCCACTCACCTCTCCCAATGTGTGCTTCATGCACTTTCCCATAGTGTTGCGTATACTTTATTAAGTAACTGCTTATTCCACTTTTCCGTGTGCTGTCGCACCCAGTGCGGGTTCCCGTCGATCTCTGCCGATGTGTGCGGAGAACATGGAAAGGAAGAACGCATCATACGTTCGCAACATTAAGTTTCACTAAATCGCGTATCTGCTTTCTCCCGTCCTCACGAGTGTGACCAAAAAAATACGCTAATTTACTAATGTATCCCTACACCGCTCAAAAATCGAAAGCGAGTGGCCTTCCACCTCCCAGAAACGTATAGTTAACAATGCGTTAATACTGGAGGCTGAAGTGGTGCGGGTAAAGAAGAAAAATCTTGACGGGGCAAGTCTGATTACCCCGGATACTGTCGCAAAAGAGATTTTTGCACGCAGAACGGAAACATTCGATGAGCAGTTCGCCGTTGCGAAAGCAGAGATTGCGCTCATTCTCGAATTGGCACAGCAGCAGTTCGACAATCGTATTTCAGCACGTGAGATAATACATAGAACGGCGGGCGCACTGCATGGTCTGCGTGAGAAGCTCCACTCCAGCGTGTGGGCTGAACTGATTCCGTTGGTGCAGAATCACCCTGTTTCGGTCCATTTTCTGGAGGACCCGTTCACGCGCTGGTCTTTCGAAAAGCCGCGGGGTTATTCGGGCGATGCGCAGTTGCTCGATTTCATTTATGGCCACGACAGTGTTGCCGAACTGGTAAATAATGCCACGCCGCTCGGTGCGGCCCTTTACGACTACACCAAGGATGCCAGCTCCTCGGTTGCCGTGCGCGAGCGGCGCGATTTGCTGACACGGTTCGTCGATGAGGCTGCGGCCCGGCACGGTAATGAGACGGAAATCCTCACCATCGCTTCCGGCCATCTGCGCGAGGCGGATGCCTCCGTTGCGCTGAAAGAGGGCAAAATCAAGCGCTGGGTGGCGCTCGATCAGGACCCCTTGAGCGTCGGTTCCGTCGCCCGCGATTTCAACGGCAGCTGCATCGAGGCGATCGACGGTTCCGTGCGCGATATCGTCCTGCGCACGCAGGAACTCGGCACTTTCGACCTGATCTACGCGGCCGGTCTCTACGACTATCTGAACGACCGCGTGGCGATCAAACTCACGCGGCGCTGCATGGAAATGCTGAAGCCCGGCGGCATGTTCCTCTTCGCCAATTTCTCGGAAGACATCGTCGTCGACGGTTACATGGAAACCTTCATGAACTGGGCGCTGCTGTTGCGCTCCAAGGCGGATATGTGGCGGATCGTCAATGCCAGCGCCGATCCCGCAAGCATCGAGGCGGATGTGTTCTTCGGCGAGAACCACAATATCGTCTACGCCACGATGCGTAAGAAGGTGTGACATCCTTCGGGCCAGTCTCTGCTTGCCAATAACCATTTGATTAAACGCCGGCGCGGGCCTAAGAATCCGCGCCGAATGCGTTGCAGAATGGAATGGCTGAAATGAAGAGATATTATTCGGATATGGGCGGTCTGCCGGGACAGACGGAACTTCTGTCGAGCAAGGCGGTGTTCAAGACCGCCTATGCGGTCATCCCCAAAACCGTCATGTCCGATATCGTAACGAGCGTGCTGCCGCACTGGGCTGGCACCCGGGCCTGGATCATCGCCCGGCCGATGACGGGTTTTTCCGAAACCTTCGCGCAATATATCGTCGAGGTGCAGCCGGGCGGCGGTAGCGACCGGCCGGAACCGGACGCACGGGCCGAAGCGGCGATCTTCGTTGTCGACGGCGAAATGACCGTGGAATTCGAGGGCGTGCAGCATGCGTTGCGGGAGGGCTCCTTCGCCTTCCTGCCGGCCGGCTCCCGCTGGCAGCTTCGCAATTCGGGCAAGGCGCCCGTCAAGTTCCACTGGGTCCGCAAAGCGTTTCAGGCGGTCGACGGGCTGGAGCCGCCGCCGGCGATCTTCACGCATGAGGATGAGCACGCTTTGTCGGCCATGCCGGATACGGACGGCAAATGGGCGACGACCCGCTTCATCGATCCGGAAGACGTGCGTTATGACATGCATCTCAACATCGTCACCTTCGAGCCGGGCGCGACCATTCCTTTCATGGAAACCCATGTGATGGAACATGGCCTTTATGTGCTGGAAGGCAAGGCCGTCTACCGGCTGAACGAGGACTGGGTGGAAGTGCAGGCGGGCGACTTCATGTGGCTGCGCGCCTATTGCCCGCAGGCCTGCTATGCGGGTGGGCCGGGCCGCTTCCGTTACCTGCTCTACAAGGATGTGAACCGGCACGTGAAGCTCTGGTAACGGGCGTCATATCCGCAAAACCCATGAATTATCGCGCAATCCGGCGGTTTGCGCGATAAATGCTTGCGTTAAATCGAATATCTCTAATAAATCCGGTTATGTGGGCGGCTATCGCCGTTGCGCACCGTTTCGGCATTCGCCTGCTATCCTTGAGAAGACCTCCCGTATGAATGAGATAATCGATACCAATGTCTTCAATCTTGCCCCCGTGGCGATGTGGATCGAGGATTTCAGCGAGGTGAAAAGCCAGTTCGATATCTGGCGATCGCAGGGCGTCGAGGATATCCGGGCGTTTCTTCTGGAAGATTTATCGAGGGTGGCGGCCTGCTCGCAGAAAATCCGCGTGATCAAGGTCAACGCCAGGACGCTGGAACTGTTCGAGGCCCGCGATCAGGCGCATCTCATCGACAATCTCCACCGGATTTTTCGTGACGACATGCTGGAAAGCCATGTGAACGAGCTTTCCGAACTCTGGGCGGGCAAGACGGAATTCACCAGCAACGCGGTCAATTATTCAATCGGCGGCAAGCGGCTGGATATCCAGTTGCGCGGCGCGGTCATACCCGGCCATGAAGAAACCCTTGGGCGGCTGCTTCTGACCACCGAGGATGTGACGGAGCGGGAGGAGGCGCGCCGCAAGGAGCTTCTCAACCGCCGTTACGCCGAAGGCATGTTCAAACATTCGCCCGTTTCCCTGTGGGTGGAGGATTTCAGCCGGGTGCGGCGGCTGATCGAGGAGGTCAGGGAGCGCGGTATCATCGATTTCCGCGTGTTCATGGATGTGCATCCCGAATTCGTGCGGCAATGCATGAGCGAAATCCGCGTCATCGACGTCAACCGCGCCACGCTCGACCTGTTCTGCGCGCCGGACCGGCAGGTTCTGTTGCAGCGGCTCGGCGATATTTTCCGCGGCGAGATGGAAAAACCGTTCCGGGAACAGCTGATGGAGCTTTGGAACGGCAATCTCACCCACCATCGCGAGGTGGTGAATTACGCGCTTGACGGTTCGGAGCGGCATGTGCTCCTGCATTTTTCCGTCTTCCCCGGCCATGAGCGCGACTGGTCACTGGTGCAGGTGGCGCTGACGGACATTACCGCGCGCAAGAAGGCGGAAGCCTATCTCGAATATCTCGGCAAGCACGATGTGCTGACCAAGCTGCACAATCGTGCCTTCTATTCGGACGAGCTGAACCGGCTGGAGCGCAGCGCGCTCAGGCCGGTTTCGGCCATCGTCATCGATCTCAACGGCCTGAAGGACGCCAATGACAAGCTGGGACACGATGCCGGCGACGCATTGTTGCGGCGTGTGGGCGAGGTGCTGAACGGCGTGGTGACCGCGCCGAACCATGCCGCGCGCATCGGCGGCGACGAATTCGCGATCCTTCTTCCCGGCGCCGACAGGCAGGTGGCCGCCGCCATGGTCGAGACCGTTTATGAGCTGCTGAAGATCAACAACCAGTTCTATTCCAGCGCGCCGCTCAGCCTGTCGCTGGGCGTGGCCACCAGCGAGGCCGGCGAGACGATGGAATCGCTGGTGCGTCGTGCCGATATGAATATGTACGAGCAGAAGAACGCCTATTATGCGGCCCTGCGCAACAGATCCGCCGACAATAACGACACGACGAAACCTGGCCCGCAGTCGGAAGCCTCCTCGCTGAAGCGTCAGTTCTGAACGGGCGGGTGACGGCGATTAGGATGCTACGCCAGCACCCGCCGCCCTGAGAACCAGTGCTATGCTGCTGCGGGCGATGCGCTCCAGATCCGCTCGCGCCGTGCCGGCCCGGGCGCGTTGCGCAAGGCTGTGCTGCAGGGCGGCAAGCATGTCGGCAACGGCATTAATGTCGGTGTCGGGCGGCAGCTGGCCGTTGTCGTACGCCATCGCGATCCGCTCGCGAAACCGTGCATCGGTGCGATCGAGGGCGGTGGAGAGTTCCGCTCCCATCACCGGATCGGTCGTCGCTTCGCCGGTGATGACGCTGAGCACGGGGCAGCCGAGCGGGTAATCGTCGCCTTGCGAATAGATCGCAACAATCATCATGAAATAGTCATTGAGCGCCTTTGCGAGCGAGACGGCGGCAAAGAGCGCGTGGCGGCGACTTTCGCCGCTCTTCGCGATGTAATGCGCGATGGCTCTGAGATAGATGGCGCGCTTGTTGCCGAAGGCGGCGTAAAGGCTTGGCCGCGCCATTTTTGTCACCTCCGACAGATGGTCGAGCGAGGTGGCGGTGTAGCCGTGGCGGCGGAATTCGGTGAGGGCCGCGTCGAGGGCGGCGTCGGTATCATATTGGCGGGGGCGCCCTCTGGCGGACTTCTGTTTCATTTTTGTACCGTTTCGCAATAAATTTGTTGCGCCGTATTTTTGTGCGGTCTAGTATAAAAATAAGCGACATGGAAAACAATCCCTTCGGGGAGGGCGGCGGCGCACATGCGCGGCGTGCCATTCGGGCTGCGCGGGCGGGAGAATTCCTGCCTTTTCTTCTCGATCAAAAGGACAATCGATGACTGACAAAATCCGTATCGGCATTAACGGGTTCGGCCGCATCGGCCGCACGGTTTTAAGGGCGGCGACGGCGCGGGGCGATGTCGAGATCGTGGCGATCAACGATCTGCTGCCGATAGACCACCTCGCTTACCTGCTTAAATATGACAGCGTGCACGGTGCTTTCCCGGGCAGGGTGGCGGCATCGGAAAGTGCGCTTGCCATCGATGACAGGGCGGTCAGGGCCTTCAGCGAACGGGAGCCGGGCGCAATCGGCTGGGCCGGGATTGGCGTGGATGTCGTCATCGAATCGACTGGTTTCTTCCTGGCGAAAAAGGCAGCGGATGCACATCTCGCCGCCGGTGCCGGCAAGGTTCTGATCTCGGCGCCTCCCGATGACGACACGCCGGTCTTCGTCATGGGCGTCAACGCGAATGATTATGCCGGGCAAGCCATCGTTTCTAACGCTTCCTGCACGACCAATTGCGTCGCGCCGCTCGCCAAGGCGCTGAACGACGCCTTCGGTATCGAAGAAGCTTTGATGCTGACGGTGCATGCAACGACCTCGGGACAGAACACGGTGGATGGCGTGGCCCGCAAGGACTGGCGTTTCGGTCGCGGCATTCTGGACAATATCATTCCGGCAACGACCGGCGCTGCCCGCATGGTTGGCCGAGTGGTGCCGGAACTGAACGGGCGTATCAACGGCCTGGCGGTACGCGTGCCGGTCTCTGATGTCTCCATGATCGACCTGACATGCCGGCTCCGGGACAAGGTCTCCTACAGGGATATCTGTGCGATGATCCGCACGCAGGCGGCGGGCGACATGCGCGGCATTCTCGCCTACTGCGACGAACCCGTCGTCTCCACCGACATGCGTGGCAATTCGCATTCCTCGATCTTCGATGCGCTGGCCGGAATGCAGACGGAAGGCGGTCTTACCAAACTGGTCGCCTGGTACGACAATGAATGGGGCTATGCCTGCCGCTGCCTTGACATGGCGGCGCACATCTTCCGGGCCGGATAGGCAGTTTCGGCGCTGCCATCGGGCAGCCTCCGACGCCGAGAAGCGTCTCCGTTCTCGGCGTCGTCCTCGGGCCTGTCCCGGGGATTTGCCCCACGCCGGGAAAAGAGGAAGGTCGCAGATATTCTGTGCAGCCTGCGGGGCAGGGCGGTTTTCATTGGCCCCGCACCGTCTGTAAGCCTCCGGCTGCGGTTGGATACCTGCCCTGTCCCCCCGGCCTCGCCGCATCATTCCGGCTAATTTCCGTCCGTTTGCACGCAACTTCACAAGCGCGTGAGACGGCTTTTGCGCTGCAACAATTTTATTGCCGAAGTTTTACATACGTCTTAGTATGTATGTAAATGTGACATTTTTTATGGATTCGGAGCGCAGTATGGCGAAGAGATTGGGGCAGATCGCGGCGGTGTTGTTGACGGGCATCGTTCTTGTCGGATGTAGCGATGAGCAGGCGTCTGCGCCCGGCGCGCCGCCGCCCGGTGCGGTGAAGGTCGTGACGGTGAGCCAGGAAGAACTGCCCATCACCAACGAATTGCCAGGACGCATTGCGCCGACGCGGCTTGCCGAAGTGCGCCCGCGTGTCTCCGGCATTATCGTGGAGCGGGTGTTCGAACAGGGCTCGCTGGTGACGGAAGGCGATGTTCTCTACCGGATCGATCCCGCGCCGTTCCAGGTGCGTGTCGACAGCGCCGAGGGCACGTTGCGTCGGGCGCAGGCCGCGCAGCTGCAGGCGCGGCAGACGGCCGATAGACAACAGCAGCTGCGCCGTTCCAATGTCGGTTCCCAGCAGGAATTCGATAACGCCATCGCCCAGCTGGCGCAGGCCGATGCCGAGGTGGCCGTGGCCGAAGCCGGTGTCGCGGAAGCGAAGCTCAATCTGCAATATGCCGATGTCAAAGCCCCGATCAGCGGCCGGATCGGTCGCGCGCGTATTACCGAAGGCGCCCTCGTCAGCGCCACTGGCTCTGAAAATCTCGCGACGATCCAGCAGCTCGATCCGATCTATGCCGACTTCACCCAGCCGGCGGCCGATCTTATCCGTCTGCGCAAGGCCCTGCAGGATGGCAAGCTGATGACTGGCCCGAACGAGGCAGAAGTCAACCTGCTGTTCGATGACGGCAGCCGTTATCCGCTGCCCGGCCGCCTGCTGTTTTCCGAAGCGGCGGTGGATGAAACCACCGGTCAGGTGACGCTGCGCGGTGAGTTCCCGAACCCGAACGGCGATCTGCTGCCGGGCATGTATGTCCGCGTACAGATCCAGCAGGGTATCCAGAAAGCGGCCTTCGCCGTGCCGCAGCAGGCGGTTCAGCGCGATGCCGGCGGGCAGGCGAGCGTGCTTGTCGTCAATGCCGAAGACACGGTCGAGCAGCGTCGCGTCAGCGTCGGCCGCTCCATCGGCGATCGCTGGGTGATTTCCGAGGGCCTGAAGGATGGCGACCGCGTCGTGGCCGAAGGTTTCCAGAAGACCGCTCCGGGCGCGAAAGTGAAGCCGGAACCGTGGTCCGATGAGGCCGATGTCGCCACCGCCGCTGACAGCGAGAGCGCGGCTCCGGCTGCGAAGCAATAAGGACCGATTTCATGGCACGTTTTTTCATCGATCGGCCCATTTTTGCCTGGGTCGTCGCCATTTTCATCATGCTGGCGGGCCTGCTCGCCATTCCCATGCTGCCGATTGCGCAATATCCGAATGTCGCTCCGCCGCAGATCTCCGTCTCGACGACCTATCCGGGCGCATCGCCGGAGGATATTTACCAGAGCGTCACGCGTCCCATCGAAGAAGAGCTGAACGGCGTTCCAGGCCTGATCTATTTCGAATCGACGTCGGAATCTTCGGGCCGCATTTCCATCAACGTCACCTTTGCGCCGGGCTCCAACATCGGTGAAGCTCAGGTTGAGGTCCAGAACCGCATCGCCCGCGTCGAACCCCGCCTGCCGCAGGCGGTGACGCAGCAGGGCCTGCGCGTGGAGCAGGCGGGTACGTCGTTCCTGATGATGGTGGCGCTCACCTCCGTCGACGGCAACACGGACGCCATCGGTCTCGGCGATTATCTCAGCCGCAATGTGCTCGGCGAATTACGCCGCGTTCCCGGCGTCGGCAGCGCGCAGCTCTTCGCTACCCAGCGCTCCATGCGTATCTGGATGGACCCGGACAAGATGCTGGGCCTCAGCCTGACCTCGAACGACGTCATCGGCGCCATTCAGGCGCAGAATTCGCAGGTTGCCGCCGGCCGCATCGGCGCGTCGCCAAATCCCATCGGGCAGCAGATTTCCGCAACCGTCAACGTGCAGGGCCAGCTCACCTCGCCGGAAGAATTCGGCTCCATCGTGCTGCGCGCCAATCCGGACGGCTCATCCGTGCGGTTGCGCGATGTCGCACGTGTGGAAGTGGGCGGCGAAAGCTATAACTTCTCGAGCCGCCTGAACGGCAAGCCGAGCGCCGCCATCGGCGTGCAGCTTTCGCCCACCGGCAATGCGCTGCAGACCTCCGAGGGCGTTCGCGCCACCATGGAAGAGCTGTCCCGATATTTCCCGCCGGGTCTGGAATATGAAGTTCCCTATGACACCAGCCCCTTCGTGAAAATCTCCATCCAGAAGGTAATCAACACGCTGGTGGAGGCGATCATCCTCGTCTTCGTGGTGATGTTCGTCTTCCTGCAGAATATCCGCTACACCATCATCCCGACACTGGTGGTGCCCGTGGCGCTGCTCGGCACCTGCGCCATCATGTATGTCTCGGGTTTCTCGATCAACGTTCTGACCATGTTCGCCATGGTTCTCGCCATCGGCATTCTGGTGGATGACGCGATTGTCGTCGTCGAGAATGTCGAGCGCATCATGGCAGAGGAGCATCTGTCGCCCAAGGAGGCCACCCGCAAGGCGATGGGCCAGATTTCCGGCGCGATCATCGGCATCACGCTGGTGCTGACCGCCGTGTTCGTGCCCATGGCCTTCTTCCCGGGCGCCGTCGGCATCATCTATCAGCAGTTCAGCCTGACCATGGTGGTGTCGATCCTGTTTTCGGGCTTCCTTGCTTTGTCGCTCACGCCGGCGCTCTGCGCATCGTTCCTGAAGCCCATCAAGGCCGGACACCATGAGAAGAAGGGCTTCTTTGGCTGGTTCAACCGCGGCTTCGACAAGGCGTCACACAAATATTCCTCGTCCGTCGGCAGCATCATCAAGCGTTCCGGTCGCTTCATGGTCATCTACGCGGCTTTGCTGGTCGGTCTTGGCTGGGCGTATATGCAATTGCCGAGCTCGTTCCTTCCAAACGAAGATCAGGGCTATCTGATCGTCGACATTCAGGCGCCGGCGGAAGCCAGCAGCGACCGCACCCTGCAATCCATCCAGCAGATCGAAAAGATCTTCATGGAAGAGCCGGCGGTGGATCGTGTGATTGCGGTTTCGGGTTTCTCCTTCTCCGGCTCCGGCCAGAATGCGGGTCTCGCCTTCGCCACCCTGAAAGACTGGAGCGAACGCGGACCGAACGATTCCGCCGCCGCCATATCGGCGCGCGTCAACGCCAAGCTGTGGGGTCTTCCGGACGCCATGTCGTTTGCGCTGTCGCCGCCGCCGATCCAGGGCCTCGGCAATTCCAGCGGCTTCACCTTCCGCCTGCAGGATCGCTCGGGCGCGGGACAGGCGGCTCTCAGCGCCGCCGGTGCGCAACTGATGGCCGCCGCCCGTCAGAGCCCCATCCTTGCCGGTCTTCGCATCGAAGGCATGCCGGATGCGGCGCAGGTCAATCTCATCATCGACCGTGAGAAGGCCAATACGTTCGGCGTCACCTTCAGCGACATCAACGCCACCATCTCTGCCAATATGGGGTCGTCCTACGTCAACGACTTCCCCAATGCCGGCCGCATGCAGCGCGTGACGGTGCAGGCGGAACAGGGCCAGCGCATGAAGACGGAGGATCTTTTGAACCTCAACGTCCGCAATGCAAATGGCGGCATGGTGCCGGTGAGCTCATTCGCCACGGTGGAATGGGTGCGCGGTCCCTCGCAGGTGGTCGGTTACAACGGCTATCCGGCGGTCCGTATCGGCGGCCAGTCCGCACCGGATTACTCCTCCGGTGACGCCATTGCCGAAATGGAGCGCTTAGCGGGTGAGTTGCCGAGCGGCTTCGGTTTCGAATGGACCGGCCAGTCGCTGCAGGAAATCCAGTCCGGGTCGCAGGCGCCGGTATTGATCGGGCTCAGCGTTCTGTTCGTCTTCCTGCTGCTTGCAGCACTTTACGAAAGCTGGTCCATTCCGCTCTCCGTCATGCTGGTGGTGCCGCTCGGCGTCATCGGCTCGGTGGCGGCGGTGATGCTGCGCGGCATGCCGAACGACGTCTACTTCCTCGTGGGTCTCGTCGCGATTATCGGGCTTTCGGCCAAGAACGCGATCCTGATCATCGAATTCGCCAAGGATTTGCGGGCGGAAGGAAAATCCACCTATGATGCGACGGTGGAGGCGGCGCACCTGCGCTTCCGGCCGATCCTGATGACGTCGCTCGCCTTCTCGCTCGGCGTGCTGCCGATGGCGATTGCGTCGGGCGCCAGCGCGGCGAGCCAGAACGCCATCGGCACCGGGGTTCTCGGCGGCATGATCTCGGCGACGATCCTT
Source organism: Agrobacterium sp. T29 (assembly GCF_006970545.1). Taxonomy (NCBI): domain Bacteria; kingdom Pseudomonadati; phylum Pseudomonadota; class Alphaproteobacteria; order Hyphomicrobiales; family Rhizobiaceae; genus Agrobacterium; species Agrobacterium sp. T29. The sequence goes on along the minus strand of NZ_CP040641.1, from coordinate 170,170 downwards.
GCGATCTTCTTCGTTCCCGTCTTCTTCGTCTTCGTCATGAAGATTTTCGGGGATCGGAAGAAGGAGAATGAGATTGCTGCTGACGCGGTATCGCCGGCGGAATAAAACGGGTGTGACGGCTGGGCGAAAAGTCACGTGAATGCGTTCATCTGATTGACAGCCCGGCAAAGCAAACAAGGCACGGTGCGAAAGCGCCGTGCCGCGACTGGAAGGAGACATCAGCATGCGCCGAACCAAGGCCGAGGCAGAAGAGACCCGTCAGGCGATCCTTGCCGCTGCCGAGCGGGTGTTCTTCAAGAAGGGCGTGGCCAACAGCTCTCTGGATGAGGTGGCGGCTGCGGCCGGCGTTACGCGCGGGGCGATCTACTGGCATTTTTCCAGCAAGAGCGACCTTTTCATCGGCCTTTACGAATCGGTGGCGCTGCCGGAATCGGACCTGCTCGATTTCGGCGATCCGGACCTCAAGGGGGAAGCGCTGCTGGCCAAGATCGAGGACGCCGCGTGCAACTGGCTTTCGCTTCTTTCAAAAGACGAACAGCGCCAGCGCATCATGACCATCAGCCTGCGCACCAATTATTCCGATGAATTCGCCCCCGTGCTGCGCGCGCAGGAGGAGCTGGACCGTTACCACAAGCGGCTGCTCGAGGAGGCTTTCGAACGGGCGCAGGCGGAAGGGGCTTTCAACGATAACTGGACAGCCGAGTCCGCGCTCGGGGCGCTCTACTGGCTGCTGAAAGGCATGTGCTCGGACTGGCTGCTGTTCGGCAAGCGTTTCGATCTGGCCAACGAGGGTGCGGAAGCGGTGCATCGTCTCATGAAGGCTTTTCGACGCTCCCCGGCATAGCGACCGGATTTCCCGGACCCGCGCGGCGCTCAAATTTGAGTGTATTCTAAAACACCAACGAAATTTGCTTTACGTACCTCAAAACGAAGGCTAGCTTCTTCCTCGAGCTTTGGGAGGAGTTCGCAGATGGTCGTTTCAGATAAAATCAAGGGGCAAGCGCCGTCCGTTCACGCCGGATTCCGGTGACGGCACATGGCTTTTGCTGACGAATCTCCAGACCACGCCCTTATCCGGACGGTTGGGCTGTCCAAGTCTTTCGGGCCGGTACAGGTTCTCAAGGATATAGAGATCGCGGTGCGCGCCGGTGAGGTCCACGCGATCATTGGCGAGAATGGCGCCGGCAAGTCGACGCTGATGAAGCTGCTGGCCGGTAATGAAAAGCCGTCGGGCGGCGAAATCCGCATCGATGGCGAAGCCGTTATGCTGAGCGGTCCGGTGGATGCCGAACATCGCGGCATCGTTCTCGTGCATCAGGAAATATTGCTGGCCCCGGATTTGACGGTGGCGCAGAACATCTATCTCGGCCGCGAAGTGCGCCGGGGCGCCATGGTGGACGACCGCGCCATGCGTGCCGGCGCCCGCAAGGCAATCGCCGATCTTGGCGGTACGATCGATCCGGACGCCATTGTCGGCAGCCTGTCGATTGCCCAGCGGCAGCTGGTGCAGATCGCCCGTGTGCTGCTCGTGCCGCATCGCGTGGTCATTTTCGATGAACCGACGGCGAGCCTGACGCCCATCGAAACGGATGCGCTGCTGAATGTCATCAGGGACATCCGGGCGAAAGGCGTGGCCGTGCTTTACATTTCGCATCGTCTGCCGGAGGTGAAGGAGATCGCCGACCGTGTGACGGTTCTGCGAGACGGCAGGCTGGTCGCCTCCCATCCGGCATCGGCGCTGGAGCCTGCCGATATGGCGCGGCTGATGGTGGGGCGCGATGTCGCCAAGCTTTATCCGGACCGCGCCGCCGGCGGCGAGCACGAGCCGGTTCTGCAGGTGGAGCATTTTACCGTACCGGGTTATGCTCAGGATGCCGGTTTCAGCCTGCGCAGGGGCGAAATCCTCGGTTTTGCCGGTCTGGTCGGCGCGGGCAGAACGGAACTCATGGAAGGAATACTCGGCCTGCGCGCCGGTCGAGGAGCGGTGCGTCATCACGGCAGGCCGGTGCATTTCGCAAAGGCGGAAGACAGCCTGAAGGCCGGCATCGTTTATCTGAGCGAGGATCGCAAGGGCAAGGGCCTGCTGCTCACCAAGGATTTGCGTGTCAATCTCACGCTTGCTTCGCTCAAGAAATTCAGCCGGCTGTTCCAGATCGATACCCGCCGGGAAACGGCGGCGCTCGATGATGCGGTCCGCGATTTCGACATCCGCACCGGCCGCAAGGATCTGCTGGCGGGCCAGCTTTCCGGCGGCAACCAGCAGAAGCTGCTGCTGGCCAAGATGATGCTCATCGATCCGTCCATCGTCATCATCGACGAACCGACGCGCGGCATCGATATCGGCACCAAGGAGCAGATTTACCGCTTCATCGCCAGGCTCGCGGATGAGGGGCGCTCGATCATCGTCGTTTCCTCGGAAATGCCGGAGCTGATCGGCATCTGCGACCGCATTCTGGTGATGCGGTCGGGCAGGATCGTCGGCGAGGTGACGGGTGAGCGCATGACTGAAAACGACATCGTGGCGCTGGCGACGGGCGTTCATACGCAGGAACCCGCCTGAGCGCCCGCGTGCCGGGAAACATGGCCTGATAAAAGAGACTGAGGGGAAACATGACTGAGGCCGCATTTGACAACGGCAAAACGCCGAAGACCTCGAAGGACTGGGATCTGCGCGCCGTCGCGCCTTTCGTGGCGCTGGCCCTGCTGCTGGTTCTCGGCACCATCGCCAATCCCAATTTCATCGGCATCGACAATCTCCTGAACGTCATCACCCGCAGCGCCTTCATCGCCATCATCGCGCTCGGCGCAACTTACGTCATAACCTCGGGCGGGCTCGATCTTTCGGTTGGCGCGATGGTGGCTTTCGTCGCCAGCCTGATGATCCTGTTCATGAATAGCGGCGTCATCGCCAGTCCGCTTTTGATGCTGCTCACCGCCATGGCGCTGGCGCTCGCCATCGGGGCTGCCTGCGGGCTGACGAACGGCCTCATCACAACTATCGGCCGCATCGAACCCTTCATCGCCACGCTCGGCACCATGGGCATCTATCGCGGCTTGACCACATGGCTGTCTCAGGGCGGGGCGATCACGCTGCGCAATCCGGAAATCCAGACGCTTTATCGTCCGGTCTATTTCGGCAATGTCCTTGGCGTGCCGGTGCCGGTCATCGTCATCTTCGTCACCGCTGCGATAGCCGCCTTCGTGCTTTACCGCACCCGGTACGGGCGGCATCTGACCGCAGTAGGGTCGAGCGAGGATGTGGCGCGTTATTCCGGTATTTCGGTCGCGCGGGTGCGCACCATCGCTTATGTGGTGCAGGGGCTGTGTGTCGCCGTTGCGGTGCTGCTTTACGTGCCGCGCCTCGCTTCCACGTCGGCCACCACAGGCATGTTGTGGGAGCTGCAGGCCATCACCGCCGTCGTCGTCGGCGGCACGGCGCTGAGAGGCGGGGTAGGGCGCATCTGGGGGACGATCTGCGGCGCCTTCATTCTGGAGATCGTCGGCAACATCATGATCCTGTCGAACTTCGTCAGCGAATATCTGATCGGCGCCATTCAGGGGGCCATCATCATCATCGCCATGCTGGTGCAGCGTTCGCTCAGCCGCAGGTGACGTATCACGCCGCGCCATGTGGGGCAGGCGCGGTCGAAGGAGGAACGCCCCAGTCTTGGGAGGAAAGAGACTATGCGTAGTAAATTCATCGGCGTGGCCTTTGCCGCGCTGGCCACGGTGCTTGCCGCTTCAGCGCATGCGCAGGACAAGAAGGTCACCATCGGCGTATCCATTCCAGCGGCCGACCATGGCTGGACGGCGGGCGTCGTCTACCATGCCGAGCGCGTGGCGAAGCTTTTGATGCAGGAACATCCGGGGCTCAACGTCATCGTCAAGACGTCGCCGGACGCCGCCAATCAGGCGAATGCGCTGCAGGACCTTGCCGTGCAGGGGCTTGATGCGCTGGTCGTGCTGCCGTCCGATCCCGATCCGCTGGTCAACGCCATCAAGGAGATCAAGGACAAGGGCACCTTCGTCGCGCTGGTCGACCGCGCGCCGAGCGTCAACGACAATTCGATCCGCGATCTCTATGTTGCCGGCAACAACCCCGCACTTGGCCAGGTGGCCGGCGAATACATCAAGAAGACCACGCCTGACGCCGAAGTCGTGGTCATTCGCGGCCTGCCGATCCCGATCGACCAGCAGCGCCAGGATGGTTTTGACAAGGGTATCGCCGGTTCCAGCGTCAAGGTTCTCGACCGTCAATATGGCAACTGGAACCGCGACGACGCCTTCCGCGTGATGCAGGACTATCTGACCAAATACAAGAAGATCGACGTGGTCTGGTGTCAGGATGACGATATGGCTATCGGCGTGCTGGAGGCCATCCAGCAGGCGAAACGCACCGATATCCAGTATATCGTTGCGGGCGCCGGTTCCAAGGACATGATCAAGAAGGTCATGGACGGCGACAAGCTAGTGCCGGTCGACGTGCTCTATCCGCCGGCGATGGTGGCGACCGCCATGCAGCTGACGGCCGGGCATTTCTACGATCAGGTGCCGGTTGCGGGTGAATATATCCTCGATGCGACGCTCATCACCAAGGACAATGCCGAGCAGTTCTACTTCCCGGATTCGCCGTTCTGACGAGCTGGCTTCTGCCATGCGACGCCCGCTGAAACGCGGGCGTCGATGCTGCTAAAAGTTTGCCGAGGTTTGGATTTGGCGAGACGGCTGCATCCCACTCCGTCACCTCGGACTTGATCCGGGGGCCAGGGCGATCAAGTCCTTGATCGCGGGAGAGTCCTTTCACGGCGCAGACGCGCCGTGGCTGGATGCCGGATCAAGTCCGGCATGACGGAGGGATGCTCGGCGAATGCCATGCGGCTCTTCAACCGTTCTTCCTGAACCAGGCCGAGAGATAATCCACGAAGCTGCGCACCTTGGCCGGCAGGTAACGGCGATGCGGATAGACCGCATAGATACCCCTGTCCTTGGAAATATAATCGTCGAACAGCGTCACCAGCTCGCCGGACTGGATATAGGGCCGGGCGATGAAATCCGGCACCATGGCGATGCCGAGGCCGGCGCGGGCGGCGCGCAGCGTCGCCTGTGGGCTGTTGACCTCGATAGGCCCACTGATGGTGACCGAATTCGAGCCGCCATCCGGTTCGAGATAGCGCACTGTATTGTGGAAACGCGTATTGGTGTCGATGATGAAGGGAACGCGGGAGAAATCCTGCGGTCCGTCGAGCGGTCCATGCTGGGCCACAAAATCCGCCGTCGCCACCGCGTAGACCCGGAAATCGGAAAGCTTGCGGGCGATGAGGCCCGAATCCTCCAGCCGGGTTATGCGAACCGCGAGATCGAAACCCTCCTCGATCAGGTCGACGAACCGGTCCTCGGCGACGATTTCCAGCGACAGTTCTGGATTTTCCTTGGCGAAGTCGATCAGGCTCTGGCCGACATCGGCATCGATGAAGGTGCGGGGAACGGAAATCCTGAGCTTGCCCTTCAGATCGGCATTCTTTTCGCGCACCAGATCGGCGAGATTGTCGATCTCCTTCAAAATATCGGAAGCGGTGCGGTAATAGGTGTGCCCGGCTTCCGTCAGAGAGAACTGCCGGGTGGTGCGGTTGAGGAGCAGCGCGCCGAGATCGTCCTCCAGTTCCCGCACATATTTGGACAGAAGCGCCTTGGAACGCCCCGTCTTGCGCGCAGCGGCGGAAAAACCCTCCGCTTCGACGACATCGATAAAGGCGCGGATGCGGGTGAGCGTGTCCATGAAAATCCTCCAGTTCGTTCCATATAATTGAACGGCGAGGGCGGACTGTTCAACCCTTAATTCATTGCCGAAAAAATCCGCTCTTTGGTGAAAAAATCCTCTTGATTATGACTGCGAATATTCTTATTTCCCGTGCTGCCCAAAGTCGCACGTGCCCATGTGTGTCCGCCGATTCCTCGATGTGGTGAGGATTTAGGTAAGGTACCTGGAACTAACCCCTCCAGTCGCTATTCCGGCCAACCGGAAAATGCGAGGACATACGAAGCAACGACGGTGCGGGCCTTTCTGGTTCTCTGCCGGCTTTCCATCAGCCGGGGTACTAAAGAGGCACACCATCATTGCCTGAAGTGCGGTCGGGTCATTCCCTCCAATCCATGGCAGACAAAGCCGAATGATGCTCTGGCAGGGCATCGTTCACATTCGCGCCTTGAGCGTATGCTATCGATTCTGCGCCTCCACCGGCTGATTCGAATGCATATCTCGAGCGTCCTTTGTCCTCCGGATTTTTCCGGAGCCGGTTTAACAGGGAATACATCGATGACGACTGCACGCATTCTCGACTTCATCAAGACCCGACGTCCCGAAGGCCCTTGCCTCGTGGTTGATCTCGACGTCGTGCGCGACAATTTCAACGCTTTCCGGCATTCCCTGCCGAACAGCGCCATCTATTACGCCGTCAAGGCAAACCCGGCTCCCGAAATCCTGAAGCTGCTCGCTTCGCTCGGCTCCAACTTCGATTGCGCCTCCGTCGCTGAAATCCAGATGGCGCTCGATGCGGGCGCGACGGCCGACCGTATCTCCTTCGGCAACACCATCAAGAAGGAACGCGATGTTGCACGCGCCCATGCGCTCGGCATCGATCTCTTCGCCGTGGACAGCCATGAGGAAGTCGAGAAGGTTGCCCGTGCCGCTCCCGGCGCGCGCGTCTTCTGCCGCGTGCTGACGGATGGCGAAGGTGCCGAGTGGCCGCTGTCGCGCAAATTCGGCTGCGTTCCGCAGATGGCTGTCGACGTTCTGGTCTATGCACATCAGCTCGGCCTCGAATCCTACGGCGTTTCCTTCCATGTCGGTTCGCAGATGATGAATCTCGACGCATGGGATGCGGCGCTGGCCGACGCCAAGCGCGTCTTCGCTTCGCTTGCCAAGCAGGGCATCCACCTGCAGATGGTCAACATGGGCGGCGGTTTCCCGACCAAGTACCTGCGTGACGTTCCTGCCGCCGAAGAATACGGCCAGGCGATCGACACGGCGCTGCGCAAGCACTTCGGCAACCAGATCCCGAAGACGATCATCGAGCCGGGCCGTGGCATGGTCGGCAATGCCGGCGTGATCAAGGCGGAAGTCGTTCTCGTGTCGCGCAAGTCCGACAATGACAACCACCGCTGGGTGTTCCTCGACATCGGCAAGTTCGGCGGTCTCGCCGAGACGATGGACGAGGCTATCCGTTACCCGATCCGCACGGAGCGCGATCAGGACGAGATGGAGCCCTGTGTTCTGGCCGGTCCGACCTGCGACAGCGCCGATGTGCTGTATGAAAAGAACATGTACCCGCTGCCGGTCTCGCTGACCATCGGCGACGAAGTTCTGATCGAAGGCACGGGCGCTTACACGACCACCTATTCGGCGGTCGCGTTCAACGGCTTCGAGCCGCTGAAGGCCTACGTCATCTAAAGCATCGAACCGAAAAGCGTTACGCGGTTTTCGGAAAATCCGATGCTCCTTAAAAGTCCGAACGCCGTCCGCTGAGCAGGGCGGCGTCTCGACCAAGCTTCCGTTCCGGCTTTGCCGATTTTGCTGATGCGCAAATCCCTGCTTGCTGCACCTCTTCCAGCCGAGGAAAGCGTGTCGGCGGGCCGGAACGGCTCCACCAATTTTTCATCAAGGGCCGCGTGTGGGCGGTAGTGTGACGGGAGGCCAAGGATGGCCGCTCTTTTGAATTCGGTACGGGCATTTTTCACGCCGCAGACATTTCATGTCGATCAGGAAAATCCGGGCGATGTCGTCGCCCGTGAGAACCTGCTCGACCGCGCCATGGGCGCCGGCCGCCGCCGCAAGTCTTCCGAAAAGCTGCGCGCGGGTCGCATTCCGGCCGAAGGTCTCGCGCTCGTCGCTCGCGATGAGGATGGCCATGTCATCGGCACGGTGCGCCTGTGGAACGTCGAGGCCGGCATCTCGCGCGAAGGCCGCGCCGTCGAAGCGCTTCTGCTCGGCCCGCTGGCCGTCGATGCCGCCCATGAGGGCAAGGGCATCGGCTCGGCGCTGATGCGCGCCGCCATTGCCGAGGCCACCAAGCGTGGCCACGGCGCCGTTCTTCTGGTTGGCGATGCACCTTATTACGAGCGCTTCGGCTTTTTCGCCGACAAGGCCCAGCACCTCATCATGCCCGGCCCGTTCGAGCGCAGCCGTTTTCTGGCGCTGGAACTGAAAGCCGGCTGGCTTGAAGGCTCTGCCGGCCTGCTGGTGGCAAGCGGGCGCAGGCTCTCGGCCTGAGACTGGCCTCGCTGCTGATATCAAACCCCGGGCCAAAGCCGGGGTTTATTGTTTCTGCTCTATGGCCATGGGGTCGGCCGTTGCCCGCCGATAATTTCTCCCAGCGCATCTTGCGCGCAGAAATTTACGGGTATATACCCGAGACAAATGCCAAACGATAGTTGCCATTGCATCCTGTTGCGCAAAGCATCCCGCAAGGTTTCGTCCTATTATGACGAGGCCCTGGCGCCGCTTGGCGTGAATATCGGTCAGTTCAGCCTGTTGCGGAACATCAATCGCACCGCGCCTGTCTCGCTGACCGATCTGGCCGCGCGGGTGGAACTGGATCGCTCCACCGTCGGCCGCAACGCCAAGGTGCTGGCTCGCATGGGTCTGGTGGCCATCGGTCACGGCGAGGATCAGCGGGAAGCGATGCTGACCGTGACGAAGGAAGGGCATGCTATCCTGAAAGCGGGCGCGCCGCTCTGGGATGGGGTGCAGGATGAAATCGAGGCCCGGCTTGGGCCTGAGAAGACAGCACAATTGCAGGAATTGCTCGCAGCCCTGTGATTTTTTGGGGACACAAGCGGGTATCTGCCCGCAATACAGGGTATATACCCGTAAATCGGCCGCGGCCGCTGGAAAGGGAATTTGAACATGCTCTCCACACGCCTCGCCAGCTGGATGGCTGGCAGAAATCTGCATTATGGCTGGCTCGTTGCCGCAACCACCTTTTTGACCATGCTGGCCACCGCCGGTGCCATGGGGTCCGCCGGGGTGATGATCCAGCCGCTGCATCAGGAATTCGGCTGGGATATTGCCGATATTTCCTCTGCAATGGCGGTCAGGCTGGTGCTTTTTGGCCTGCTCGGGCCTTTTGCCGCCGCCTTCATGAATCATTTTGGTGTCCGGCAGGTGGTTTCCACCGCGCTTGCCCTGATCATGGGCGGCATTGTCGCCTCCTTCTTCATGACCGAGGTATGGCAATTGCTGCTGCTTTGGGGCGTGGTGATCGGCGTCGGCACCGGCATGACCGCGCTGGTATTGGGCGCCACCGTGGCGACACGCTGGTTTTCCAAGCGCCGTGGACTGGTGATCGGCCTCATGACGGCGAGTAACGCCACCGGCCAGCTGGTTTTCCTGCCGCTGCTGGCGGCGCTGACGGAAGCCTATGGCTGGCGAACCGCCTTGACCCTGTCCGTTGCGGTGATCGCCACCGCCATGGTCCTCGTCCTGCTTTTGATGCGTGACCATCCTGCCGATGTCGGCCTGCCGGCCTATGGCGAGACAGCGGTGGCAAAACCGGTCAAGCAGGATCACAATCTTCTTGCCACACTGGTATCGCCGCTGGTGACCCTGAAGAGCGTCTCGGGCAACCCCGTCTTCTGGGTACTTTTCGGCACCTTCTTTGTCTGCGGACTTTCGACCAACGGTCTCATCCAGACACACTGGATTTCGATCTGCGGCGATTTCGGCATGGCTGCGGTGACGGCGGCAGGCACGCTGGCGGTGATCGGCATTTTCGATTTCTTCGGCACCATCTTCGCCGGCTGGCTTTCCGACCGGTTCGACAATCGCTTCCTGCTGTTCTGGTTCTACGGTCTGCGCGGCCTGTCCCTGCTTTATCTCTCATTCTCGGGGTTCAGCTTCGTGGAGCTTTCGGTCTTCGCCGTCTTTTATGGGCTGGACTGGGTGGCGACCGTGCCGCCGACGGTGAAGCTCGCTGCCGAGAATTTCGGCCGCGAAAAGGCCGGTCTCGTTTTCGGCTGGGTGTTTGCCGGCCATCAGCTGGGAGCCGCCACCGCCGCCTTCGGCGCCGGTTTCTTCAAGAGCGACTTCGATACCTATATGCCCGCGCTGCAGATTGCCGGTCTGATGTGCATGATCGCAGCCGTCTCGGTTCTGCTTCTGCGCAAGCCGGGTTCCGCAACACTGACGCCCCAGGCCGCGTGATAGAGGTGATGCACTGGAAGGAGGCCTGCAAATGCGGGCCTTTTTGTATTTTTCCGACATCTGCCGGGCGCGTTGTGCACCCGCTCTTTGATTGCTGGACGGCACTTGTTGCGCAATTGTCACAATGCTTGCCGGTTAATCGTTCCGATCCATGATCGGGGTCCCGGTTTGATCCATCTCAATCGGCCCGCCTCTCCCTTCGTCATAGTGGCCCCAAGCGGTTGCGGCAGGCGAAGATTCGCGAAAGCCCGCCGTCATCAGCCGGTTCCGGGGACTTGCCCGGCTGCGGTGCGCTATAGGAGAGATGGAATGACGAACAGAAACAAAAAAACCGCCTTGCTTGCCAGTGTCGCAGTTGGTGTTGCGGCCATGCTGGTATCCGCCGATGCCATGGCTGCCGATCTGGCCCAGGCAGCGCCGGCCCCCACCGCCGAAGAGGCGATTGCGGCGGCAAGCCCGTGGATGCTGCGCGTGCGCGGCCTCGGCGTCATCACCCATGACAGCGGTAGCGTCGACGGTTTGCCGGGAGCGGGCCTGTCCTATTCGGACACCGTGATCCCGGAACTCGACATCAGCTATTTCTTCACCGAAAACTTCGCCGCAGAGCTTATCCTCGGCACCACCTATGCCAAGATCAATGGCGAGGGGTTGCTGGCCGGCACGCCGGTCGGCAAGACTTGGCTGCTGCCGCCGACATTGACGCTGCAATATCACTTCACCGATTTCGGTGCTTTCAAGCCCTATATCGGCGCGGGCGTGAACTATTCGCTGTTCTATAACCAGACGGAAAAGCCCGGTTTCAGCAATCTCGACGTCAAGAACAAGGTCGGTGCAGCCGTGCAGGTCGGTTTCGACTATATGCTGGACGAGCATTGGGGCGTGAACTTCGACGTGAAGAAGATCTTCATCAAGACCGACTGGACGGCGGAACTCGGCGGCACGCCGATCAGCGGCAAGGCCAAGCTCGATCCATGGCTGATCGGCGCGGGTATCACCTATCGCTTCTGATTGCGTGGGTGCCGGGCGCTCCCTTTGACGGGCGGCGCTTTCTGGGCTATAGGGACGGCCACGGGCATAAGAGCCCCGGCCGTCCGCAGGCGTTTGCGCCCCTGGTGAAGCTCTTTCTTAAATAACGGTCATCCCATGTTTTGCATGTCGTCGATGGCAACGCGGACCCCCTTCGGAACATTCGGCATGCGCATGTTGGAGAACCGTTATGAACGTGTCCAAACCGCTTCCCGCACTTGAGGGGCTGAAAGAACAGGCAAAGCGCCTGCGCGCCGCCCTTGAGGATCAGGGGCAGGCAATCACCCATTCGAAAGCGCTGGAACTCATCGCCGCGCAATATGGCTTCCGCGACTGGAACACCCTCCACGCATCGGCCGGCAACCGCCCCGCCTTCAACCCCTATCTTCTGGGTTCAAGGGTGGAAGGTTTTTACCTCGGCCAGCCTTTCGTGGCCTCCGTTCTGGGCGTGCAGGCGCTCGGCGGCGATCCCGAACGCTACCGGCTGACCCTGCATCTCGACGATCCGGTGGATGTGGTGACTTTCGAAAGCTTTTCCGCCTTCCGCCAGCGCGTCCACTGCAATGTCGACACATCCGGCCGCACCGTGGAGAAAACCTCCAACGGTCGGCCGCAGGTGGAACTCGTCTGGTAACGAGCCGTCGGAGATTCTAGCTATAGTGCGAGCACCCACCGAGTGGCGGGTGTCCCTTTTTCGTCGGCAGGCTTAGATTCTCTTCCCCGCCGCATCGAACAGGTGAAAATCCTTCGCCTGTGCGGCGATCTTCAGCGTTTCGCCGATGCGAAGCTGAGAGCGGCCGTGGACGCGGAAGACGATGGTGGTGCCGTCGGCGAAGGAGCCGTGCACATAGCTCTCCGCACCCACCAGTTCCACGGCATCCACCTGCACGGTGCCGGTGAAGGCGGCGTCTGCGGGGGCTTCATCGGCAAGGGTAATGTCTTCGGGGCGAATGCCGAGCGTGGCGACGCCCTGCGGCAGTGCCTCGGTTCCCTGCACCGACCAGCCGGAAGAGCCGTTTGCCGATGTCGCGCCATGGCTCAGCAGGTTCATGGAGGGCGAGCCGATGAAGGTGGCGACGAAGGTTGTCGCCGGTTTTTCATAAAGCTCGATCGGCGTGCCCATCTGCTCGATGCGGCCTGCATTCAAGACCACCAGCCGGTCGGCCAGCGTCATGGCCTCCATCTGGTCATGGGTGACATAAACGCTGGTCGTGGCGAGCGAGCGTTGCAGGCGGCGGATTTCCACCCGCATCTGCACGCGCAGCTTGGCATCGAGGTTGGAGAGCGGCTCATCGAACAGGAAGGCCGCCGGTTTGCGCACGATGGCACGGCCCATGGCCACGCGCTGGCGCTGGCCGCCGGAAAGCTGGCGCGGCTTACGCTCCAGGAACTGCTCGATCTCCAGCGCCTTGGCCGCCTCGGTGATGCGCCGTTCGATTTCCTCCTTCGGCGTGTTGCGGTTCTTCAGGCCATAAGCAAGGTTCTGGCGCACCGTCATATGCGGATAAAGCGCATAGTTCTGGAACACCATGGCGATATCGCGGTCGGAGGGTTCGAGATCGTTGACGACGCGGTCGCCGATGACGATCTGGCCGCCGGAAATGCCCTCCAGCCCGGCGATCATGCGCAGCAGGGTGGATTTTCCGCAGCCGGAGGGGCCGACGAGCACGATCATTTCGCCGTCGGCGATATCCATCGATACGCCCTTGATGGCCTCGACATTGCCGCCATAAACCTTGCGGACGTCTTTCAGCGCAATTTTTGCCATTACTTTTCGGTCTCCACCAAACCTTTGACGAACCAGCGCTGCATCAGCACCACAACGATAATCGGGGGGATGATGGCGAGGATCGCCGTCACCATCACATAATTCCAGGGCGTCGAAGCGTCGGTGAAATCCACCATGCGCTTCAAGCCGATGATGATCGTGTTCATCTTGGCGTCGTTGGTCACGAGCAGCGGCCAGAGATACTGGGTCCAGCCATAGATGAACAGGATCACGAAAAGGGCGGCGATATTGGTTCTCGACAGCGGCAGCAGAATATCCCGCATGAAGCGGAATGGCCCTGCATTGTCGATACGCGCCGCCTCGACCAGCTCACCGGGAATGGTCAGGAAGAACTGCCGGAACAGGAAGGTTGCGGTCGCCGACGCCATTAGCGGCAGTGTCAGCCCGGCATAGGTGTCAATCAGGCCCAAATCGACGATGACCTTGTAGGTGGGCAGGATGCGCACTTCCACCGGCAGCATGAGCGTGATGAAGATCATCCAGAAGAAGCCCATGCGGAAGGGAAAGCGGAAGAAGACGATGGCGAAGGCCGACAGGAACGAGATGACGATCTTGCCGATGGCGATGGCGAACGCCACGACGAAGCTGTTGAACAGCAGCCGTTCGAGGCTGACGCCGACCACTCTTTCGACACCGCCGACCATGGCCTCGGTGTAATTGGCGCTCAGATGATCGCCGGGCAAAAGCGACATGGGCGGGCGGATGATATCCGTCGACGTCATGGAGGAGGCGACGAAGGTGTAATAGATCGGGAAGGCCACGATGATGATGCCGAGTACCAGCATCAGATGGGCGATCACGCGGGCGACCGGGCGATTTTCAATCATCAGTAAATCCTCAGCCGTAATGCACGCGCTTCTCGACGAAGCGGAACTGGAAGGCGGTGAGCGCGATGACGATCACCATCAGGATCACGGATTGCGCGGCGGAAGAGCCGAGATTGAGGTTCACGAAACCATCATTATAGACCTTGTAGACCAGCGTTTCCGTCGCCTTGGCGGGGCCGCCGCCGGTGACGGCATGGATGATGCCGAACGTATCGAAGAAGGCGTAAACCGTGTTGACGACCAGAAGGAAGAAGGTTGTCGGCGCAAGCAGCGGGAAAACGATGGTCCAGAAGCGCCGCGAACCGCGCGCGCCATCAATGGAGGCCGCTTCCAGCAATGATTTAGGAATTGCCTGCAAGCCTGCGACAAAAAACAGGAAATTATAACTGATCTGCTTCCACGCGGCAGCCGCGACGACGAGCAGCATGGCCTGATCGCCGTTGAGCAGCGGGTCCCACATGATGCCGTTGCGGCGCAGAATGTAGGAGAAGGTGCCCATGGCCGGGTTGAACATGAAGAGCCACAACATGCCGGCCACCGCAGGGGCGACGGCATAGGGCATGATCATCATGGTGCGGTAAAAGCCCTTGCCGCGCACCACGCGGTCCGCCGCCGTCGCCAGAAGCAGCGCCAGCCCCATGGAGACGAGCGCGGTCAGGATGCTGAAGATGACGGTGACCTGCAGCGAGTTCAGATAGCTTTCATCCGACAGCACGGCGGAAAAATTCGCCAGCCCGACGAAATTGCTGTTCAGCCCGAAGGCGTCCTCGCGCATGGTCGACTGGTAAAGCGCCTGGCTTGCCGGCCAGAAGAAAAAGATCACCGTGAGGATGATCTGCGGCGCGACCAGTAGATAGGGCAGAATCTTGTTGGGGAATACGACGCTTTGCACGGCGATCTCCTGATGAGATGGGAATGCCGCCCGCACCCTGTCGAGGATGCGGGCGGGGCAGGGGATCTCTTAGTTGCCGGCAGCCTGTTTGATGGCCGCATCGCCGCGCTCGACGATCTTGTCGAGTGCCGCTTTCGCGTCCTGCTTGCCGGCCAGCATCGCCTCGAACTCCTCATTCATGATGTCGCGCACCTGCGGCAGGTTCACGAGACGCACGCCCTTGGAGTTTTCTGTCGGCGGCTTTCCCATCATCTGCAGCAGCGGCGTTTCACGGGCGGGGTTCTTGTCGTAGAAGCCGGATTTCTTGGTTTCCTCATAGGCCGCGATGGTCACGGGCATGTAGCCGGAGACCTGATGCAGGCGTGCCTGAATCTTGGTCTGGGAGAGGAAGTGGAAGAACTCGGCCACACCCTTATATTCGGCATCGCTCTTGCCGCCGAAGACCCAGAGGCTGGCGCCGCCGGGAATGGTGTTCTGCGGACCATGGCCCTCGTAATAGGGAAGCTGACCGATGCCGTAATTCATGCCGGTCTTGACGATATCGCCAAGGCCGCCGGAAGATTCGGTCAGGATGCCGCATTCGCCGGACATGAACAGCTGCTTGGCTTCCGAAGTGCGGCCGCCATAACGGAAGGTGCCGTCTTTCGCGAGATCGGCAATCGCCTGGAAATGCTCGACGAAGAGCGGTGCATTGACCGCAAGCTTCACATCCGTGCCGCCAAGGCCGTTTTCATTGCTGCCATAGGAGACGTTGTTCCAGGCGGCGAAGTTTTCGGTCTGAATCCAGGTAAGCCAGGTGGAGGTGAAACCGCATTGCGCCGCACCGCTGGTCTTGATCTTCTTGGCGGCTTCGAAAACTTCCGGCCAGGTCTTCGGTGGGTTAGCGGCGTCGAGGCCGGCCTTCTGGAAGACATCCTTGTTGTAATAGAGGATCGGCGAGGACGAATTGTAAGGGAAGGACAGCATGGTGCCGTCAGGCTTGGAATAATAGGCCACGATGCCGGCCAGATAGTCGGCCTTGTTGAAAGTGTAGCCGCCTTCCTTCAGCACGTCCGCCACCGGCTTGATGGCGCCGGCAGCACCCATCATCACGCCCGAACCGGCGTCGAAGACCTGAATGATCGCCGGCGGCTGCTTGGCGCGGAACGCCGCAATGCCGGCATTCAGCGTTTCCGGATAGGTGCCCTTGAAGACGGGCGTGATCTTGTATTCTTTCTGGCTATCGTTGAATTCTTTGGCAAGCGTATCCACGACCTCGTTGTTGGCGCCGGTCATGGCGTGCCACCACTGAATGTCCGTTACTGCATATGCATTCGATGTGACAAAAAACGAAAGCGCGGATGCCGCGGCGAGGCGGTAGCTGAGTTTTTTCAAGGTCATTCCTCCCGTTATGAAAACAGTAAAAGATACAGCCCCTTATTGCAGTCGTTCCTCCTCGATCCGGCTGCGGGCGATCTTTTCTGTACTAGCGATCTGATTAAAAGCGAACTCTAACGAAAATGCAAGAGAACGTGGAACGATTAAAACGAAAGTGAAGGAAACGGATTTATTATTCCATTTCCTTCGTTCCATGGTTTTTTCATGCGCCCGACCGTTAGGGGCATGCCGGCGCGGGATCAGCTCCCGCCGGAAATCCAATAATCGTCATTGATATGTTATTACATTACGTATTATGGTGCGGCGAATTTATGGATGGCGAAGGTGCGGATGTGTTCGGAATGAAGCGGAAGAAGGCGGTCGATTCCAGGGACGATTCGGCCGTCGCGCCACCTGTCCGCACGGTGCCGGTTACGCTGCTGACCGGTTTTCTGGGAGCGGGCAAGACGACGTTGCTGAACGCGCTTCTGACTGAGCCGTCCATGCGCGATGCCGCGGTCATCGTCAATGAATTCGGCTCGGTGCCAATCGATCACGGTCTGGTGCGAACGGGTTCTGAACGATATTTCAGAACGACGACGGGCTGCATCTGCTGTACGGCCACCAGCGATATCCGCACCTCGCTTTATGAGCTGCATCAGGCCTTTCTGGAAGGGATGATGCCGGAAGTATCGCGGGTCGTCATCGAAACCACCGGCCTTGCCGATCCCGCGCCGATCATCAACAGCCTGATCGCCGGTGGCACGCCGGCGCTTGGCCTGCGCGATCACATCGTCGCCCGGCATTTCCACCTTTCAGGCGTGGTCACGGCTTTCGACGTTGTCTCCGGTCCGGCGATGCTCGACAGCTTTATCGAAGGTTGGAAACAGCTTGCCTTTGCCGACCATATCGTTCTAACGAAAACCGATCTTGCCGATGCCGCAGCCGTGGACCGAGAAAGTCTCGCCGATCTCAATCCTGCGGCCTTGTTTCACGACCGTAATGCCGCCGATTTCGATCTGATGTCGTTGTTTGCAGCCTCGGATTATTCGCTGCGCGGCAAGCCGGAGGATGCGCCGGGGTGGCTTGCGGCCGACAGGCTGAGCCTTCATGCCGCCCACCAGCACGATATCAACCGCCATGGCGTCGGGGTCGAGGCTTTCGATCTCACCTTTGACGGCGCTTTCGATCCGCAGGCGATCGTCACGTTTCTGGAGCTCGTCACAAGCAATGTGCATTCCGGCCTGCTGCGGCTCAAGGGAATTTTCGGTGCGACGGATGACCCGGAGCGGCCGGTTGTCGCCCATGCGGTGCAGCACCGGCTTTATCCATTGACCCGCCT
The DNA here is from genome assembly GCF_006970545.1 of Agrobacterium sp. T29. Lineage (NCBI taxonomy): Bacteria > Pseudomonadati > Pseudomonadota > Alphaproteobacteria > Hyphomicrobiales > Rhizobiaceae > Agrobacterium > Agrobacterium sp. T29. The sequence continues at coordinate 152,740 of NZ_CP040641.1, read as the reverse complement.
GGAGCGCTGGCCGGATGGCAATCGTTCCACGCGCATCGTGCTGATCGGCATGGACATGCCGCAGCAGCCGATCCGCGCTCTCTTCGAGACATTGGCCTCGCAGGCGGGGCGAAAGGGCAGGGCATGAACAATCCGCTTGCGCGCAGCGGCTCCGCAATTGTCTCGCAGGCCCGTCTTCTGAAGCAATGGTCCCGCGATCTGCTGCATCTCCACCCCGAAGACATTATCACCGTCAGCGAGCTTTCCTGCTCCCTGCCGGATTGTCCGCCGCGGGAAACGGTGATCGTCATCCTGTCAGCTGCCGGCACAAGCCGGCAACTATCCGTCCACAAGCCGCTTCTCGCGGTGGATCATGACGATATCGTGCGCGCCATTGCCGCGAATTCGGCTTGAGAACCCGTTTTCAGGCTCAAGATGCGCTTGACCGCCGACGCCCTCATCCGCCACTTCAGGGGCAGTGACGGGATTCGCGGATGATAAAGGGCGGGCGATGGCCGATCTGGCGGTATATGCGGGTTTGTTCCTGACGGCGTTTATCGCGGCGACCATTCTGCCCATGCAGTCGGAGGCGGCACTGGCCGGCCTCATCCTTCTGAAATCACAGCCCGTCTGGCTGCTGGTCGTCGTGGCCAGCGCCGGCAATGTCGCCGGCTCCTTTGCGAACTGGCTGCTTGGCCGCGGCATCGAGCGCTTTCGGCATGAACGCTGGTTTCCCGTCGGGGAGGCGGCGCTGGAGCGCGCCCAGAACTGGTATCGTCGTTATGGCAAATGGTCCCTGCTCATCAGCTGGGCGCCGCTGATTGGCGATCCGCTGACTGTCGCCGCCGGCATCATGAAGGAACCGCTGCCGGTCTTCCTGCTGCTGGTCACCATCGCCAAGGTCGGGCGTTATCTCGTTCTGGCGCTGGTGACGCTGAATTTTCTATGAAGCCTCTCCTCCGTCATGCCGGACTAGATCCGGCATCCAGCCACGGCGCGTCTGCGCCGTGAAAGGAGTCTCTCGCGATCAGGTACTTGATCGCGCTGGACCCCGGACCTAGTCCGGGGTGACGGTTTACGGATGCTCCGCATCGGTAGCTATCGATCAAGCCGCCTGCCGGTCCCAGCTTGCAAAAGGATCGGGCAGGTGCCGCCATGCATCCGGCGTGAATGCCTCGGTATCGATCAGGCAGGCGTCGAGCTGCGCGCGGATGCGCGCCTCGTTCATCGGATCGGAGCCGATGAAGACGATTTCCTGTCGGCGGTCGCCGAAGACCGGATCGAGATAGGGCTTCATCATATCGAGGAACTGCTTTTCGCGCGGCCATTGCTCCTTCGGCACGGCGGACCACCACAGGCCCATCTTGCCGGTGCGCACCAATGCGCCGGCCTGGCTGATCTCGCCGACGTAACGCGGACGCGTCGCCAGCCAGAAGAAGCCCTTGGCGCGCACCACGCCTGGCCAGGCGCGGTCGATGAAGCGCTGGAACAGCACGGGGTCGAAGGGTTTTTGGGCGCGGTAAACGAAGGAGCGGATGCCATATTCCTCGGTTTCGGGAATGTGGTCCTTGAAGCCGTGCAATTCCTTGAACCACAGAGGGTGTTCTTCGGCCCTGGCGAAATCGAAACGCCCCGTGCCCAGAACCTCCTTCAGCACCACTTTGCCGAAATCGGCTTCAATCAATTTCGCATCCGGGTTCAGCCCGACAATGATTTTGCGGGCGGCGTCTCGCTGTTCCGGTGTGGCAGTCCCGATCTTGTTGAGAACGACGACATCGGCGAATTCGATCTGCTCCACCAGAAGGTCGACGATGGTGCGGTTGTCGCCATCGCCCGCCGTTTCGCCCCGGTCGGCGAGAAAATCGGACGAGCCGTAATCGTTGAGAAGATTGGCGGCATCCACCACCGTCACCATGGTGTCGAGACGCGCGACATCGGAAAGGCTGCGGCCGTTTTCATCGCGAAAATCGAAGGTTGCCGCGACCGGAAGCGGCTCGGCGATACCGGTGGATTCGATCAGCAGGTAATCGAAACGACCCTGTTCGGCCAGCGCCCGCACCTCCGTCAGGAGGTCGTCGCGCAGCGTGCAACAGATGCAGCCATTGGTCATTTCCACCAACTGCTCCTCGGTGCGTGAAAGATTGGCGCCGCCATCGCGCACCAATGCGGCGTCGATATTGATCTCGCTCATGTCGTTGACGATCAACGCCACGCGCAGACCATCGCGATTGGCGAGAATATGGTTGAGAAGCGTCGTCTTGCCAGCGCCGAGAAAGCCGGAAAGCACGGTGACGGGAAGTTTTTGCGACATATGGACCTCGTTCTTTGGCAACGCTCGCGTGGACCTCATGGCGGCCATGCGCACGATCTGGAAACGACGGGTTCAGTGCTGCCCCGTCCTTGTTTTGTAACGTAATAACATTACATATTGGCCGCCTGTCAACGGGCGACAGAAAAAAAGCGTCCCCGCAATGCGGAGCTGCGGCTTATGCGAAGCGCAACGTATCTTTCCGATAGTTAATGTTATTTCATTACATATTCGTTTGACGAATGTAATAACATTACATATCAAGGGCCATCGAATGACATCCTGCCCCGGAGGGATCGATGAGCGATCCGTGCCTCGCCTTCAAAAACCTGACGCTTGGATATGCCGGCCGCGCGGCCGTGCATCATCTGAACGGCGATATTGCCAGAGGCTCGCTCACTGCGGTGGTTGGCGCCAATGGCTCTGGAAAATCGACGCTGATGAAAGGCATTGCCGGCATTTTGAAGCCGCTCGGCGGCGAATGCCGGGTAAGCCCAAATCTGTCCGTCGCTTATCTGCCGCAGCAATCGGAACTCGACCGTTCCTTTCCAGCGCAGGTGCGGGATCTGGTAGCGCTTGGTCTCTGGCCGAAACGCGGCCTGCTTGGCCGCCACCGTCCCGAAGACCGGGCGGCGATGGGCCGCGTGATGGAGGCGGTCGGGCTTTCCGGTTTTGAAAAGCGCAATATCGACTCGCTCTCCGGCGGCCAGATGCAGCGCGCCCTGTTTGCCCGCGCCATGTTGCAGGATGCGCAGCTGATCCTGCTCGACGAACCCTTCAACGCCGTCGACGAGCGCACCGTTTCCGACCTTATGGTCCTCATCAAATCATGGGTGGCGGAGGGGCGCACGGTTCTGGCCGTCCTTCATGATTTCCAGCTCGTGCGGCAGCATTTTCCGGAGACCCTGTTCCTTGCCCGAAAGCTTGTCGGGCTGGGTCCGACGGCCGAAGTCCTGAAGGCGGAGAACATCCGGCAGGCGCGGCATTTCCACGAGGCGTGGGAGGAAAATGCGCCCTGGTGCGAACCGGCCGAGGCGCCCTCGCTGCAGATCGTCGGGGCAAGCCCGCAGGCGGCATCCGCCCATTCCCATGCCCACTCCCACGCGAATTCGAATGTCCATGGCTGATATCTTCATCCAACCCTTCGTCCAATATGTCTTCATGCAGCGCGCGCTTGCCGGTGCGCTGATCCTTGCCGTCAGCTGTGGCCCGGTCGGTGTGTTTCTGATGCTGCGCCGCATGAGCCTGACGGGCGACGCCATGTCCCACGCCATCCTGCCGGGAGCGGCGGTCGGGTTTCTGTTCTACGGGCTGGAAATCCTGCCCATGACCATCGGCGGGCTGGCCGTCGGCCTTCTGGTCGCGCTGGGTGCAGGCGCTGTGTCACGCTTCACCATCCAGAAGGAAGACGCCTCGCTTGCCGCCTTTTATCTCATTTCGCTGGCGCTTGGCGTGCTGCTCGTCTCATGGCGCGGTTCCAGCGTCGATCTGATGCATGTGCTGTTCGGCACCGTGCTGGCGCTGAACAATGAGGCGCTCGGCCTGATCGGCGGCATCTGCATCGTGACGTTGGTGGTGATGATAACCTTCTGGCGGGCGCTGCTGGCGGAATGCCTCGATCCCCTGTTTCTGCGCTCGGTCAGCAACTGGGGCAGCCCGGTGCATTTCCTCTTCCTTGCCATCGTCGTGCTCAATCTGGTCGGCGGCTTTCAGGCGCTGGGAACACTGCTCTCGGTCGGGCTGATGATGCTGCCCGCCGCCGCCAGCCGCTTCTGGTCCAACCGTGTCGCGCCCATGTGCTTCATTTCCATCGGCATCGGCATGGTGTCCTGCTTCGCTGGCCTGCTTCTGTCCTATCACGCGTCGCTGCCATCCGGCCCGGCGATCATCCTTTCCGCGGGCGTCATCTATGCGCTCTCCATCCTCATCGGCACGCGTGGCGTGCTCAGCGATCTTCTCGGTTCCGGCCGTCACAGGACGGCCTGAAAACAGCGTTCGAAAAAGGAGAACCTTCATGTTCAAAACCTTCCGTCTGGCCACCTGCGCCAGCCTTCTTTCCCTCTCCCCGGTTCTGATGGCGCAGGCGTCCGCCGCCGAACTCAAGGTCGTTGCCAGTTTCTCGATCATCGCCGATTTCGCGAAGAACGTTGGCGGTGATCGCGTCGAAATCACCACGCTGGTCGGGCCGGATGGCGACGCCCATGTCTATGAACCCCGTCCGGCCGATGCCGTCGCCGTCAGCAAGGCGGATGTGGTGCTGGTCAACGGTCTGGAATTCGAAGGCTTCCTGAAGCGGCTGATCGACACCAGCGGCACCAAGGCGCCGGTGGTGGAGCTGACCAAGGGTGTGGAGCCGCTCAAGCTTTCCGAAGAGCCGGCCGGTCACGCCCATCCGGAAGCCGAGGAAGAGGAAGGTCACGACCACAAGGCAGAAGAAGCCGGCCACAGCCATGAGACCGCCGAGGCCCACGATCACGACCATGGCCATGAGGGTCATCACCATCACGGCGAGTTCGACCCGCATGCCTGGCAGTCGATCAAGAACGCTGAAATCTACGTGAAGAACATTGCCGGCGCCTTTTGCGAGGTCGACAAGGCCGGTTGCGCGACCTACACCGCCAATTCGGATGCCTATATTGCCAAGCTTGCCGCTCTGAACGAGAAGGTGAAGACCGAGATCGCCGCCATCCCGCCGGAAAAGCGCGTCATCATTACCTCGCATGACGCCTTCGGTTATTTCGAGCATGCCTATGGCCTGAATTTCCTCGCACCTGAAGGCGTTTCGACGGAATCCGAAGCCTCGGCCGCCGATGTCGCCAAGCTGGTGGATCAGGTGAAGCACGACAAGGCTTCGGCGATCTTCGTCGAAAACATCACCGACAAGCGGCTGATCGACCAGATCGCCAGCGAAACCGGCCTGAAGGTTGGCGGCACGCTCTATTCCGACGCGCTTTCGACTGCCGAAGGCCCGGCTGCAACCTATATCGACATGATCAACCACAATATCGAGACGATCACGGCGGCCGTGCTCGGCCAGTAAGTTCGACCATATCGCTGTGAGTTCGGGGAGGGTGGCTTGTGCCGCCCTCTCTGCTTTTGTGTTCATGCAATGGCCCTGGAACTCTTCCTTTAGCGATTTCCATATCGGTGCTACAAAGCCTCCTCATGTCCGATGCGCTTCACATCTTCACCGACGGCTCCTTCGACGATGCTTCCAAATCCGGAGGATGGGCGTTCGTGGTTCATGAAGCGGGTCACCAAGTCCATTCCGCTTCAGGCAGGACTGTCGGCACATCGAACAATACGTTCGAGGTTCTCGCCGTCCTCAATGCACTATCCTGGATCGCTGTCGAGGCGCCAACGCGGGCAGTCACACTCTGGACGGATGCCGTTCATGTCATCGAAGGCTGCCGCCGATATAGGGCGATCTGGCGCAACAACGGCTGGAAGCGGATCACGCCCAACCAGCGCACTCGCCGAAGACCGATCCCCGACAGGGACATCTGGCAGCAGCTCGACAGCCTGCTGGAGCGGCATCCCCATGTGGTTGTAGAATGGTGCAAAGGGCATTCCGGCACTGTCGGCAACGAGCATGCCGATGCTTTGGCGCGTGGAGTGGCCCGCGCGACGGTGCTTTAGCCGGCGGCCGTCAGTCGTCGTGATTCGGCGCTTTAATCTCTTCACTTCAGCCATCTCCCGTCTCGACCTTTTTCCGTATCGAGCGGTCGCGCCGGTACTCTTTCGCGACTCCAACCGAATGGTGTGCACGCACGGCCGCTTGCCGGTTGACAATCGACATCCCGTTTGAAATGGTAAGATGTCAGACCAATTTAGAGGGTGCGTCTTGGACAGGTCCAGCCGGGAACTCATGCAGCCGATTCCGCCGAGCGACCGCGTGCGCCAGGTCGAGGCCGCGCTTTCCGACTATGTGGAGCGGGCGGGGCTGAAGGCGGGAGACCGGCTGCCGGCCGAGCGGGAACTGATGGCGGCGCTCGGCGTCGGCCGCTCCACCATCCGCGAAGTCATCCGCAAGTTTCAGGCGCTGGGCGTCATCGACAGCCGCAAGGGTAGCGGCAATTATCTGCTGAAGCCGATTTCCGCCGCCACCGTGCATATGCCGATTTCCATCGATGCCGAAAGCCTGCGCGATGCGCTACTGATGACGCTGGAGGTACGGCGCGGCATCGAAGTGGAGGCCTCCATGGCCGCCGCCCGCCGCCGCACTCCAGAAGATATCGCCATCATGGAAACGCGGCTCGATGAGATGGAGCGGGTGCATCTGGCCGAAGGCACCTCCGGCAAGGCCGATCTCGCCTTCCATCTGTCGATTTATGACGCCACCCACAATACGCTGTTCAAGCAGCTTCTGGAGCAGATGCGCGAAGGTTTCGAACGTTTCTGGTCGAAGCCGTTCGACCGCCCGGATTTCGCCGGCCGCTCCTTCCCCTTTCACCGCACGCTGTTCAACGCCATCGCCGCCGGCGATGCGGCCGGTGCGCGTGAAGAAACACTGAAAATCCTCGCTGTCGTCGAGGAGGATATCAAGGACATGTCGAAATGAACCATGGCAACGATCTCTTCGATCCCGCCTCATTTATCGTTGCGCATGACGAGGCCCACGCCTTCGAAGCCGTGGTGCCGCCCATCGTGCAGACCTCGCTTTTCACCTTTTCCAGCTATGACGAAATGGTCTCCACCTATCGCGGTGAGAAGGTGCGGCCGGTCTATACGCGCGGGCTGAACCCCACCGTGCGGCTGTTTGAGGAGATGCTGGCGAAGCTGGAAGGGGCGGAAGATGCGCTCGGTTTTGCGAGCGGCATGTCGGCCATTTCCTCCACCGTGCTTTCCTTCGTTTCGCCGGGCGACCGTATTGTCGCGGTGCGCCATGTCTATCCCGATGCGTTCCGCCTGTTCGGCACCTTCATGCAGCGCATGAATATAGAGGTGGTCTATGTCGACGGCCGCGACGAGGCGGCGGTTGAAAAGGCGATGCCGGGTGCGAAGCTGTTCTACATGGAAAGCCCGACGAGCTGGGTGATGGAGGCCCATGATGTCGGCGCGCTGGCGGCCATTGCCAAGCGGCACGGCGCCGTCACCGTCATCGACAATTCCTGGGCAAGCCCGGTCTTCCAGCAGCCGATCTCGCTCGGCGTCGATCTCGTCGTGCATTCCGCCTCGAAATATCTCGGCGGCCATAGCGACGTGGTCTCCGGCGTGGTGGCCGGTTCGAAGGCGATGATCGACCGCATCCGGGCGGAAACCTATCCCTATCTCGGCGGCAAGATGTCGCCCTTCGATGCCTGGCTGCTCATTCGCGGGCTTCGCACCCTGCCGCTGCGCATGAAGGCGCATCAGGCCTCGGCGCTTGAGATCGCAACCCGCCTGCAGGCGCTGGATGTGGTGGAGAAGGTCTGCCATCCGGGACTGGCGAACCGCCTGCCGCCCGGCCTTAACGGCACGTCGGGCCTGTTTTCCTTCATCTTCAAGGAAGGGGTGGATGTGCGCGCTTTTGCCGACCGCCTCAAGCTTTTCAAACTGGGTGTTTCCTGGGGCGGGCATGAAAGCCTGATCGTTCCGGGGGAAGTGGTGCTCGAACAGAAGGCGCAGCCGAACTCCGCTCACACCTTCGGCATCAGCGCGCGTTCGGTGCGCCTGCATGTCGGGCTGGAGGGCACGGAAGCCCTCTGGAGAGATCTCGAACCCGCGATCAAGGCGGCCTCTGCCGCCTGACGCATTTTTAAACTGACCACAAAAAAGGGGAGAACAGACATGAAAAAACTGGTAACAGCAGCAATCTTCACCGCCCTGATGACCGGAACGGCGCTGGCGGACACGACCTTGAAGCTGGTGGAAGTCATCACCAGCCCGGAACGCACCGAAACGCTGAAGGGCATCGTTTCGAAATTCGAGGCCGCCAATCCCGGCACCAAGGTGGAAATCATCTCGCTTCCCTGGAGCGAGGCCTTCCAGAAATTCGCCACCATGGTCTCTGCGGGCGATATTCCGGACGTGATGGAAATGCCCGACACCTGGCTGTCGCTCTATGCCAATAACGGCATGCTCGAAAGCCTCGAGCCATATCTCGCCAAATGGGAGCACACCGCGGGTCTCAGCGACCGCACGCTGGAACTCGGCCGCGACGTGAAGGACACGGCCTATATGCTGCCTTACGGCTTCTATCTCCGCGCCATGTTCTACAACAAGAAATTGCTGGAACAGGCGGGCGTGAAGGAGCCACCGAAGACGCTCGACGAATTCGCCGATGCCTCGAAGAAGGTCGCGGCCCTTCCCGGCAAATATGGCTATTGCCTGCGCGGCGGTCCGGGCGGGCTGAATGGCTGGGTCATGTTCGGCGCATCCATGGCAGGTTCGAACGAGTTCTTCACCAAGGACGGCACCTCCACCTTCGACAGCCCCGGCTGGGTGAAGGGCCTGACCTATGTGGTCGATCTCTACAAGAACGGTTACGCGCCGAAGGACAGCGTCAACTGGGGCTTCAATGAGATCGTCGCCGGCTTTTATTCCGGCACCTGCGCCTTCCTCGATCAGGACCCGGATGCGCTTATCGCTATTGCACAGCGCATGAAGCCGGAAGATTTCGGCGTCATGACCATGCCCAAGGGACCTGACGGCAAGACCTTCCCGACGATCGGTTTCGCCGGCTGGTCGATGATGTCGAAATCCGAAAACAAGGACCTTTCCTGGAAGCTGATCGAGACACTTGAGGGGCCGGAAGGCAATATCGAGTGGAACAAGAAGACCGGTGCGCTGCCGGTGCACAAGTCGGCGGAGAAGGACCCCTTCTATGCCAGCGAGCAGTTCAAGGGCTGGTTCGACGAACTGGCCGACAAGAACGCCGTGCCGACGACGATGCCGACCTATCTTGAGGAATTCGCCTTCTTCAAGGATTCGCTTGTGATCAAGACATCGCAGGAAGCGCTGCTCGGCGACATCACGCCGGAAGACCTTGCCAAGCAATGGGCTGATTACATGACCAAGGCGCAGCAGAAGTTCCTGGCGTCCAAGTAACGACATTGACCAGCCGTGCGGGCGCAAATGCCCGTGCGGCGGTCTTGCCGGCCTTCGCTGCGACAGGCCGTTTCCTCGCAATTTTTCGGATCGGTAAGCCGAGAGGCTGGAAAACCCGTCCGTTCCGTCGTCCGATCAGGGAGCGATACAATGTCCTATGCCCATGGCGCCGGGCCGGTGGCTGCGCGCAAACCGGCTGGCAAGCCCGCGATGCGGCGGTTTGCTGATTGGGCCGAACCGTGGCTTTACAGCGCGCCCGTGCTGGTGCTCATCGTCGCCGTCATGCTGGTGCCGCTGGTGCTCGGCCTCTCTTATGCCTTTCGCGATGTGCAGCTGCTCAATCCGTTTTCCGGCGGTTTTGTTGGCCTCAAACATCTGGAGGCGCTGTCGCAGGATGCGGCTTTTTACCGGGCGCTGAAAAACACGCTGTGGTGGACGGGCGCTTCGGTTTTCCTGCAATTCTTCTTCGGCCTCATTCTGGCGCTGCTGCTCGATAAACCCTTTGCGGGCAGGGGGCTGGCACAGGCGCTGGTGTTCCTGCCATGGGCCGTGCCGACCTTCCTTGCCGGTCTCAACTGGGCATGGCTGTTCAATCCGGTCATCGGGCCGCTGCCGCACTGGATGGTTTCGCTCGGGCTGTTATCCGCACCCAACAATATTCTCGCCGATCCGCAGCTTGCCATGTGGGGGCCGATCATCGCCAATGTCTGGTGGGGCATTCCCTTCTTCGCCATCACTTTGCTGGCAGCACTTCAGGCCATCCCGCGCGATCTTTATGAGGCGGCGGAAATCGATGGGGCGAACCCGTTGCAGCGTTTCACCTCCATCACCCTGCCGTTTCTGGCGCCCACCATCGCCATCACCATCCTGCTGCGCACCGTCTGGATCGCCAATTTCGCCGATCTCATCATCGTCATGACCAATGGCGGGCCGGCCGACCGCACGCAGATCGTCGCCAGCTACATCTTCACCCAGGCCTTCCGGCGTCTGGATTTCGGTTATGCCTCGGCCATTGCGCTGGTGCTGCTGGTGCTGCTGCTTGCCTATTCCATGCTGATCGTGCTGCTGCGCCAGCGCCTGATCGAGAAGGACTGACCGATGACCTCAAGGATATTTCTTACCCTTGCCCATCGTCTGGCGATCCTTGCCTATATCGCCTTTGCGCTGTTCCCATTGTTCTGGCTGCTCAAGGTTTCCGTGACGCCGAACGATCTGCTCTATAGCGAAGGTGTCAGGATGTGGCCATCGCGGGCGACCTGGGATCATTATCGTTTCGTCATAGAAAACAGTGCCTTCCCGACGTTTTTTAAGAACAGTGTCATCGTCGCGGGCTCCACGGCAATTGCCGTGACGATACTCTCGTCGCTGTCGGGTTACGCACTGTCACGCTTCCGTTTCAAGGGCAAATACTGGATCGTGGCGTTAATGCTGATCACCCAGATGTTTCCGCTGGTCATGCTGGTCGCGCCGATCTTCAAGATGCTGTCGCCGCTCGGCCTCACCAACAGCCTGACGGGCCTCGTCATCGTCTACACCGCCTTCAACGTTCCCTTCGCCACCTTCCTGATGCAGTCCTTCTTCGATGGCATTCCGAAGGATCTGGAAGAGGCGGCGATGATCGACGGGGCAAGCCGGTTTACGGCCTTCCGCCAGATCATCCTGCCGCTGACGCTGCCGGGCATCGCCGCGACGCTCGGTTTCGTCTTCACCGCCGCGTGGAGCGAGCTTCTGTTTGCGCTGATGCTGATTTCCGGCAACCAGAGTGCCACTTTCCCGGTTGGCCTTCTGACCTTCGTTTCGAAATTCTCCGTCGATTTCGGGCAGATGATGGCGGCGGGCGTTCTGGCGCTCATTCCGGCCTGCCTCTTCTTCCTGCTCATTCAACGTTATCTCGTGCAGGGCCTGACGGCCGGCGCGGTGAAAGGATAATCCCATGGCTTCCATCGAGCTGAAGAATGTCGGCAAGACCTATGGCGACCTCGCCGTGCTGCATGGCGTCGATCTTGATATCAGGGATGGCGAGTTCATCGTCCTCGTCGGTCCCTCCGGCTGCGGAAAATCGACGCTGCTGCGCATGATCGCAGGCCTTGAAGAGATAACATCCGGCGACCTGTCCATCGATGGCGAACGTGTCAATGATCGCCGGCCGAAGGATCGCGATATCGCCATGGTGTTCCAGTCCTATGCGCTCTATCCGCATATGAGCGTCGCCGACAATATGAGCTATAGCCTGCGCCTGCGCCGCAGCCCGAAAGAAACCATCGCTGCGGCGGTGGCCGGTGCTTCCGCGAAACTCGGCCTCGATCCCTATCTCGCCCGCCGTCCGAAGGCGCTTTCCGGCGGCCAGCGCCAGCGCGTCGCCATGGGCCGCGCCATCGTGCGGCAGCCAAAGGCCTTCCTGTTTGACGAGCCGCTGTCCAACCTCGATGCCCGGCTGCGCGAGCAGATGCGCGCCGAGATCAAACGCATGCACGCCGATCTTGGCGCAACCTCGGTCTACGTCACCCATGACCAGATCGAGGCGATGACGCTTGCCTCACGTATCGTCGCCATGAATGCCGGCCATGTGCAGCAGATCGGCGCGCCGCTCGATCTCTATGATCGCCCCGCCAATCTCTTCGTCGCCGGTTTCATCGGCTCGCCGGGCATGAATTTTCTCGAAGGCCGGATCGGGCGAGAGAATGGCGGCAGCTTCGTCGTGCTGGGCGATGGCACGCGCCTCGCACTCGGTCGCGATGTGAAGCTTGCCGATGGCGAGCCGGTCACGCTCGGCATCCGGCCGGAACATGTCGCCGTCTCACCCGCCGAAAGCAGCGTCGAGGCAACGGTGGATCTGGTCGAGCCAACCGGCCTCGGCGTCATCCTGCACCTCACCGTGCATGGATTGCCGTTCAAGCTGTTTTCGTCAGACCGGGCATTGTTGCAGCCGGGTAAATCCCTGCGGGTCGGTTTCCCGCAGGAAAGGCTGCATGTCTTCGACAGGAATGGCGTCAGGATCGGGGAGGCGTGAGGTTTGGCATAGTACGCAGGAATATTTCCTGTGCGGTTGCACACCCACCTCCGTCATTCCGGCCTTGAGCCGGAATCCAGACGACGCGCGTCTGCGCGGCGAGAGACCCCTTTCAGCCCAAGGACTTGGGCTGGCTAGATTCCGGCTCAAGGCCGGAATGACGGAAAGTTGGGGGTGTTGGGAGCCGTCGCAAACGCCGCGAATCTGGCGTCAGATTATCCTTTCCAGTCTTCCCGTCATATCGCCTTACCCTTTTCTTCGAACCTGTGGATCTTGGTATCATCGGGCGTGATGAAGACAGTATCGCCGTGTTTGCATTCGAACTCGCCGTCCGTGCGGGCAGTGATCGGGCCGATACCGTCGACCTCGAGATGCAGGAAGGTATCCGATCCGAGATGTTCGGCCACCGTGACCTTGCCCTGCCACAGCCCGCTTTCCTTCGACAGCAGCAGATGCTCGGGCCGCACGCCGGCGGTGGTGGCGCCCTTTTGGCGGGCAAAGTCGCCCGTCACCAGGTTCATGCGCGGCGAGCCGATGAAGCCGGCGACGAAGAGGTTGGCGGGGGAGCGGTAAAGCTCCATCGGCGAACCGACCTGCTCGATATTGCCGCGGTTGAGCACGACGATCTTGTCGGCCATGGTCATGGCCTCCACCTGGTCGTGGGTGACGTAGATCATCGTCGTTTTCAGCGTGTTGTGCAGTTCTGAGATTTCCAGCCGCATGGTGCCGCGCAGCGCCGCATCGAGGTTGGAAAGCGGCTCGTCGAACAGGAAGGCTTTCGGTTCGCGCACGATGGCGCGGCCGATGGCGACGCGCTGGCGCTGGCCGCCCGACAGCTGCGAGGGCCGGCGTTCGAGATAATCGGTAAGGTTCAGCACCCGGGCGGCGTCCTCGACCTTTTTATCGATGATGGCCTTGTCGAGCTTGGCCATCTTCAGCGGAAAGGCGATGTTGTTCCTGACACTCATATGCGGATAAAGCGCATAGGACTGGAACACCATGGCAAGGCCACGCTCGGCCGGCGCCTTTTCGGTGACATCCTTGCCATCGATGACGATCTTGCCGCCGGAGACATCTTCCAGCCCGGCAATCAGGCGCAAAAGCGTGGACTTGCCGCAGCCGGAGGGACCGACGAAGACGACGAACTCGCCGTCGTTGATATCGAGATCGATCGACGGGATGACTTTCGCCTCACCGAAGAGCTTGGACACGTTCTGAAGGGAAATGCTGCCCATGTTTGTCGTTCCTTATTTCACGGCGCCGAAGGTCAGGCCACGCACGAGTTGTTTCTGCGAGAACCAGCCGATGACGAGAATGGGGGCGATCGCCATCATTGAGGCGGCCGAGAGTTTTGCCCAGAACAGCCCCTGTGGGCTCGAGAAGGAGGCGATGAAGGCCGTCAGCGGCGCTGCATTGGTGGTCGTCAGCCGGATCGTCCAGAAGGCTTCGTTCCAGGCGAGGATGACGTTGAGGAGCAGCGTCGAGGCAATGCCCGGAACCGCCATCGGCGTCAGCACATGCACGATCTCGTTCCACAAGGATGCGCCATCCATGCGGGCGGCTTCCAGAATCTCGCCGGGGATTTCCCGAAAGTAAGTGTAGAGCATCCAGATGACGATCGGCAGGTTGATGAAGGTGAGCATGATGGTGAGCCCGATGCGGGTATCGAGCAGGCCGGCATTGCGGAAGATCAGGTAGATCGGCACCAAGACGGCGACGGCCGGCATCATCTTGGTGGAGAGCATCCACATCAAAATGTCCTTGGTGCGTTTGGTCGGCGAGAACGCCATGGCCCAGGCGGCGGGAATGGCGATGATCAGCGCGATGATCGTCGAGCCGAGCGACAGCACCACCGAGTTCATGAACGGCTTGAAGTAATCGCGCTGGGTCTGCACCGTCACGTAATTCTCGAGCGTGCCCGAGGGAATGAGGCTGAAGCCGGCGATTGCCTCGGGTTCGGTCTTGATCGAGGTGAGGAAGGCATAGAGGATCGGGAAGAACAGCAGCAGCGCCACGGCCCAGGCCGCGATGGAAAAGCCGATCTTCGCACGTGTGGTTGTCTTGCGGGCCATGATGTTTCCCCCTTACCGGTCGAGGTTCTTGCCGACGGCGCGCATCAGGAAGATGGCGACGATATTGGCGAGGATGACGGCGATGATGCCGCCGGCCGAAGCGCCGCCGACGTCGTAACCGAGAAGCGCCGTGCGATAGATGAGGAAGGCGAGGTTGGTGGAGGCATAACCGGGGCCGCCATTGGTGGTGACGAGGATTTCCGCATAGACGCCGAGCAGGAAGATCGTTTGGATGAGAATGACGACGGTGATGGCGCGCGACAGATGCGGCAGGGTCAGATGGATGAAGCGGTTGACGAAGTTGGCGCCATCCATCTCGGCGGCTTCCTTCTGCTCGCCATCGAGCGACTGCAGCGCCGTCAAGAGGATCAGTGTCGCAAACGGCAACCATTGCCAGGCGACGATGATGATGATGGAGAGCAGCGGAAACTGCGCGAACCAGTCGACCGGCTGGAAACCGAAGAAGCGTGAGAGATCGGCGAGAACGCCGTAACCGGGATGCATGATCATGTTCTTCCACACCAATGCGGCCACCGGCGGCATGACGAAGAAGGGCGAGATGATCATGATGCGCACGATGCCCTGGCCGAAAATGTCATTGTCGAGCAGAAGCGCAATGGCGATGCCGCCAACCACCGTGATCAGAAGGACGCCGCCGACGATCAGCAGCGTGTTCCAGATCGACTGGAAGAAGGCCGGGTCGGTGTAGAAATACTGGTAATTGAAGAGACCCGCGAAGCTGACATTGGCCGGGTTGAGGAGATTGTAGTTCTGGAACGAAAACCACAGGGTCATCGCCAGAGGCACGATCATCCACACCAGCAACAACAGCACCGATGGCGCTAGCATAACCCGCGCTAATCCGCTTGTGTTTCGGGTTGCCATGAGTTTCCCCTCCCTGACCGATACCCGCAACGTCTCCCGCCGGGGTATCCGAATTTAACGATTGTCTTAGTGACGATCTTCGCCGGTTGCCGCATGGTAGGTCGCCAGCACCTGATCCACTGCCGCGACCAGAACCTCCTCCATATCCTTTCCTGCAACTGCCGCGAGCGGCAATTCGCCGAGATACTGGCGCAGCAGGGGTTCGGGAATTGTCTTCCCATCCAGCGCCTTATGCAAGGCGGAAACGGCCGCAAGCGCTTCCGGCCGCGTCCAGTAATAGCGGATGCGGTCGCTGTAGCTGTAGTGGCGCTGCAATCGGAGCGTGATGTCATCGCCATGGTAATGTCCGCGCCAGTCGCCGGGTGAGGAGAGCATCAGCTCCTCCATGGTCCGCGCCAAAGGACGGTCGCCATAATCGCCGATCATCTCGGAGGCGATCATATCGAGAGCGTAAAGCGCCTCGCGATAGGCGAAGGTCAGGCCGGGGCCCACTTTCAGGATGGGATATCCATCGCATACCAGTGTCGTGAGGGCGGCCTGCGTCTGGTAATCGGTGGAATGGGCCTCGAAGACCAGTTGCGGTTCGGCGTCCAGCACGGCGCTCAAGGCGGTGGCCGCTTGCGGATCGTAAGCGACGACATTGTCGCTGCCGAATTCCACGCCGGGCTGCACGACAAAGGCGATGACCCGTTCGAACGCATCGGAAAGGCCGTGTCGCGCGAATATTTCGCGGTGAAGGTCGATGGTCTGGCGCGCCGCCTGCGGCTGCGTCGGCGCGACCGTATCGAGCACATGGTCAGCCCCGCCTGGCACCGGCACCTCGGTGCCGAGAATATAAAGCGGTTTCGGCAGGCCGGCAGCCGCGGCGGCCTTTTCGGCGACGGCCGCAAGTTTGGCGGCGCGGTTGGCTATCGTGTCGTCGTCCAGCGCCGCCGGTTCACCGGCGCAGCCCATCGAGGCATCGAGATGGATCTTGCGAAAACCTGCCGTCACATAGGCCTCGACCATGGCGGCGGCTTTTGTCAGCGCTTCCTCGGCCGGTTCCTTGCGCCAGGGATTGGGGCCGAGATGGTCTCCGCCAAAAATCACCAGTTCGCGGGGCAACCCTTCTTCCTCGGCAATGCTGTTGACGAAGCTGACGAAGTCCCGCGGCGTCATACCGGTATAACCGCCGAGATGATTGACCTGATTGCAGGTCGCCTCGATCAGCACCGGTGTCCTACCGGCGGCGGCGCGGCGGATTGCGGCGCGCAGAACAACGGGATGGGCGGAGCAGACGGAGGTGATGCCGGCGGGCTTGCCGGAGCGGCGCGCGGCGGCGAGATTTTCGAGTATACCGGTCACAGGATTTCCTCCGACAGTTGCGCGGCCAGAAAGGCGTCGAGTTCGGAAAGGCTGGCGGCGCCCTCCATCGGGCCGCGGCGGGTGACATTGTGCGCACCGGCGGCATTGGCATAGGTGAGCGCCTTTTGCGGATGCATGCCGAGGCGGCGGCAGGTGAGATAGGTCGCACCGAAACAGTCGCCGGCACCGGTCGGGTCGATTTCGCGGACCCGCAAGCCGGGGACGTCGATGCGCCCATGGGCGCGGCTGAAATGGCTTGCGCCATCCGCGCCGCGCTTCAGCACGATTTCGCCGATACCGGAGGCCAGCAGCTTTTCGATAGCCGCGTCCTCGTCATCCAGCCCGGAGGCTGCCTGAAGCTCCTCACCGGAGGGCAGGAGAAGATCGGTAACACCAAGCAGATCGTCGATCAGCCTGCGGCCGGCATCGCCCTGCGCCAGTTCCTTGCGGATGTTGGGATCGAAGGAGACCGAGCCGCCGCGCGCCTTGACGCTTCTGATGGCTTCGAGAATGATGTCGCCAATGCCGGCAATCGCGAAGGCCGATCCCATGACATGCACATGGCCGGCTTTTTCGATAAGAGCCTGCGCTTCATCGGTCATATGCGTTTCGCTGGCCGCCGAATGGGCAATGTTGAAAACGAAGTCCCTTGCGCCGTTTTCCCGGTAACGCACGAAGGCGCTGCCCGTCGGCCGGTCGGCTATGGTGGCGATGGCAGATACGTCGACGCCGTCGCCGCGCAGCCTCTCGACATTGAGACGGCCGAAATCATCGTCACCCACCGCCGCGATGATGCCGGCCGCTCCGCCGCAGCGCGCCACCTGATCGATGAAGATGGCGGGTGCGCCGCTCGGGAAGGGGCCGATCAG
Organism: Agrobacterium sp. T29; assembly: GCF_006970545.1. Taxonomy (NCBI): domain Bacteria; kingdom Pseudomonadati; phylum Pseudomonadota; class Alphaproteobacteria; order Hyphomicrobiales; family Rhizobiaceae; genus Agrobacterium; species Agrobacterium sp. T29. The sequence goes on along the minus strand of NZ_CP040641.1, from coordinate 135,244 downwards.
TGCCTGCGGCTCCAGAAAGCCGTCGCCCACCGTCGTCGCCATGATTTCCACGAGGATTTCCCCCGCCGTGATGGTCGGGCCTTTCGTGTGCGGCGCCAGTGCGGATGTCTGCCTCATCGTCTCCTCCATATGCATTCGGCTCCCGTCCTTTTGGCGGATGCAAATCCACCGTCCCGAGGGCTTCTGGTTTTCGGATATCATTCAAAAATTTACGCGCGTCAATATATTGGATGATGAAAATTTTGTTGCATCGCAGCAAGAGAGGCGCCTCTGGAAATAATTTTTTATGGTATTATTCGCTTTAAAACAGCGGCTTATCGGCACGGGTGACGATATCTCCATGCTCCGATTTATTTTCAGATGTTGACAAGAGAGCGAATTTCGCGAGATAAAAAATTTACGCATGTATTGTTATGCGTGGACATCCGTAAAGGAGGAGCGGGTCTCATGAGCAAATTCATTGGAATTCTGTCGTCGTCTGTCGTGGGAGCGGGCCTTTTGGCCGGTCTGGCGCAGGCGGAGGAAATCAACATCGCCACCGTCAACAATGGCGACATGATCATCATGCAGAAGCTTTCCAGCGCCTGGGAGAAGGAGACGGGCAACAAGATCAACTGGATCGTGCTGGAAGAGAATGTCCTGCGCGAACGTGTCACCACCGATATCGCCACCAATGGTGGGCAGTTCGACATCATGACCATCGGCGGTTACGAAGCGCCGATCTGGGGCAAGCAGGGCTGGCTGGCGCCGGTCGACGATCTCGGCGACGACTATGATTATGCCGATCTGCTCGACCCGATCAAAAAGGGCCTGACGGTGGACGGCAAGCTTTACGCCGTGCCGTTCTACACTGAAAGCTCGTTCACGCTTTACCGCAAGGACATGTTCGACGCCGCCGGCCTGAAGATGCCGGACAATCCGACCTACGACCAGATCAAGGATTTCGCCGCCAAGCTGACCGACAAGCCGAAACAGCAATATGGCATCTGCCTGCGCGGCAAGCCGGGCTGGGGCGAGAACATGGCTTTCCTCGGCACCATGATCAACACCTATGGCGGCCGCTGGTTTGACATGGACTGGAAACCGCAGCTGACGAGCGAGCCGTGGAAAAAGGCGATCTCGGATTATGTGGCGCTGATGACCTCCTACGGCCCGCCCGGTGCGGCCGCCAACGGCTTCAACGAGAACCAGACGCTGTTTTCATCCGGCCGTTGCGCCATGTGGATCGACGCCACCTCGGCGGCGGGCCGCGTTTACGACCCCAAGCAGAGCCAGGTTGCCGACAAGACCGCGTTTACGCGTGCTCCGGTGGAGGCAACGCCGAACGGTTCGAGCTGGTCTTGGTCCTGGAACCTTGCAATTCCGAACACCACGAAGAAGCTTGAAACCGCCAAGTCCTTCGTCAAATGGGCGACGTCAAAGAACTATGTGAAGACGGTCGGTGAAAGCGAAGGCTGGGTGGCGGTGCCGCCGGGCACGCGCAAATCCACCTATGAGCTGCCGGAATACAAGAAGGCCGCGCCCTTTGCGGATACCGTGCTGAAAGCCATCATGTCGGCCGATCCGTCCAAGCCGACCAAGGATCCGGTGCCCTATACCGGCGTGCAGTTCGTCGCCATACCGGAGTTCCAGTCCATCGGTACGGTTGTCGGCCAGCAGATCGCGGCAGCACTTTCCGGCCAGCAGACCGTCGATGCGGCGCTCGAAGGCGCACAGAAGCAGGTCGAGCGTGACATGACCCGCGCGGGCTACATCAAGTAGCCGCGTCCTCCCGGCGTGCCGCCCGTTCGCCTTTCGGGGGCGGGCGGCATGGGTGGGTTCACACACCCGCCACTCTCATTCCTGTGCTTGTCACAGGAATCCAGTCAGTCCAAGTCTTTGGGCTGGAAGGACTCTCTCGCCGCGTGGGAGCCGCGTCTGCTGGTTTCCTGTGACAAGCACAGGAATAAGCCGGTGAGAACAGTATCTAACAACAAGCGAGCATGGCCAGATTCCCCACCATGCATCACGGAGATCGACATGAGATTGAATAACAAGGTCGCGCTGATCACCGGCGCCGCCCGCGGCATCGGCCTTGGTTTCGCGCAGGCTTTTGCCGATGAAGGTGCGAAGGTGATTATCGCCGATATCGATATTGCCCGCGCGACGGCTTCCGCCGCCGCCATCGGCCCTGCAGCCAAGGCCGTGAAGCTGGATGTGACCAATCTTTCCGAGATCGACGCCGTGGTGAAGGCGGTGGATCAGGAATTCGGCGGTATCGACATTCTCGTCAACAATGCCGCGATCTTCGATATGGCGCCGATCAATGGCATTACCGAACAGAGTTATGAGCGGGTCTTCGACATCAATCTCAAGGGGCCGCTGTTCATGATGAAGGCGGTTTCCAATGTGATGATCGAGCGGGCGCGCGGTGGCAAGATCATCAATATGGCCAGCCAGGCCGGCCGTCGCGGCGAAGCGCTCGTCACGCTTTATTGCGCTTCCAAGGCGGCGATCATTTCCGCCACGCAGTCGGCGGCGCTGGCGCTCATCAAGCACGGCATCAATGTCAACGCCATTGCACCCGGCGTGGTGGATGGTGAGCACTGGGAAGTGGTCGATGCGGAATTTGCCAAATGGGAAGGCCTGAAGCCGGGCGAGAAGAAGGCGGCGGTGGCGAAATCCGTGCCGATCGGCCGTTTTGCGACGCCCGATGACATCAAGGGTCTCGCGGTTTTCCTCGCCTCTTCCGACAGCGACTATATTCTCGCCCAGACATATAATGTCGACGGCGGCAACTGGATGAGCTGAAAAGCCGGAGATGACCATGCATGCCATTCAATTCGTCGAGAAGGGACAGGCCGTTCTGGCGGACGTTCCGGTTGCCGATCTGCCGCCGGGCCACGCGCTCGTGCGGGTCAAGGCTTCGGGGCTTTGCCACACCGATATCGACGTTCTCCACGCGCGTTACGGCGACGGCGCCTTTCCGGTCATTCCGGGGCATGAATATGCCGGTGAAGTCGCGGCCGTGGCCGCCGATGTGACGGGCATAAAGGCCGGCGACCGGGTGGTGGTCGATCCCAATCTGCCCTGTGGCACGTGCCCGAGCTGCCGTAAGGGGCTGACCAATCTTTGTAGCACGCTGAAGGCCTATGGCGTTTCCCATAATGGCGGTTTCGCGGAATTCAGCGTCGTACACGCCGATCACCTGCATGGCATCGGCTCCATGCCCTATCATGTCGCGGCGCTGGCCGAACCGCTCGCCTGCGTCGTCAACGGCATGCAGAGCGCGGGCATCGGCGAGAACGGAACGGTGGCTGAAAATGCGCTGGTTTTTGGCGCCGGTCCCATCGGCCTGCTGCTTGCGCTGTCGCTGAAAGCGCGCGGCATCGAGACGGTGACGATTGCCGACATCAACGAAAGCAGGCTGGCTTTTGCCGAAGGTCTCGGGCTTCAGGTGGCGGTTTCCGGCTCGGAAACGCTCCTGCGGCAACAGAAGTTTTTCGATGTTGTGGCGGATGCGACCGGTATCGCACCCGTTGCGGAAGCGATGATCCCGCTGGTTGCCGATGGCGGCACGGCGCTGTTCTTCGGCGTTTGCGCGCCTGATGCCCGCATTTCGGTTGCGCCCTTCGAAATCTTCAGGCGTCAGCTCAAGCTTGTCGGTTCGCATTCGCTGAACCGCAACATACCGCAGGCGCTCGCCATTCTGGAAACGGATGGCGATGTCATGGCGCGGCTCGTCTCGCACCGGCTGCCGCTTTCGGAGATGCTGCCGTTCTTTACGAAGAAACCATCCGATCCGGCCACCATGAAAGTGCAATTTGCAGCCGAATGATCGTTTGGTGGTTGATAACCGCAGTCGACCGGCTTTTCGTGCGAAGGCCGGTCGATATAAAGTACCACATGTAATATCTCATGGGGGCAAGCACTTTGGCCAAATCTATCAGGACGATGGAAGAGTTTTCGGAATTCGTCGGCCTTTCGCGCCCGACTGTTTCGAAATACTTCAATGATCCGGCCTCGGTCCGCAAGAAGACGCGGGATGCCATCGAGGATGCGCTGAAGAAATCGGGCTTCAGGCCCAATATTTTCGCCGTCAATCTCAACCGCCGCCGCTCCAATATCATCGGCATCATCATCCCGAATTCCACCGATCCCTTCTATATGGCGCTGACGAGCCGCATCGAGCTCATCGCCAACGAGGCGGGCTTCCTTGCTTTCGTGCTGTCATCGGATGGCAAGGCGGAAATCGAAGACCGCGCCATCCGCACCTTCAAGTCGATGAATGTGGCGGGCGCGATCATCGCGCCGCTCGGCGTCAAATCCCACCGCGCCACGCTGGAGCAGCTCGCGGCCAGCATTCCGATCGTTTATGTCGATTCGCCGCTCGACGAGACCTCGGCCTTTGTCGGCACCGACAACCGCCAGAGCGTCGGGCTGATGGTCGACTATCTCTGCCGCTCGGGCGAGCCGCCCTGTTTCTTCGACATGCCGCAGGTCAATACCAATGCCGCCACGCGTCGCACAGCCTATGAGGAGGCCATGCGGCGCCTTGGTTTCGAGCCGCAGGTGATCAACGTTCCGGATATTGTCACCTGGGATTTCGAGCGTTTCGCTTTCGATGAGGCCGGCCGACTGCTGGAAGGGGCGGGGTCTCTGCCCTCGCGCACCATTCTGTGCGCCAACGACCGTATCGCCTTCGGCGTCATCGCCGCCGCCTTTCAGAAGGGCATCAGGGTCGGCCATGGTGCGGATTACGACCTCAGGGTCGCCGGCCATGACGATCATCCGCTGTCGCGTTATGCCTGCCCGCCGATTACCACGGTGGCGCAGAATTATAACGAGATCGGCAGGCTGTCGATCGAGCTTCTGTTGCAGAAGCTGGACGAGGAGGCGGATGACACGACGCGGATGCGCGAGCGCATTCTCCTCAGCGCCGATCTGATGCTGCGCAAATCGGCCTGATTATTTGTTAGATAAGCTAAACAAAGAATCTGATTTTCTAAATAGAACTAATATTTGAACGCTCCTACTCTGTTCTCAAGGTTGCTTTGGGAGGCGACCGCGAGAGTCGGCGCAAAGGCGTGCCGGTATCCGGGAGGAACGTTAGATCGTCATGCCATCGGTGCCGCGAGGGACAAGCCTTCGCTGCCTCGGTATCGCATGGCCTTCGCCGGGCTGACTGGACATTCTCGCCAGCAATTTCCCCAGCGAAGGATGTCAAAACATGAATCTCTATTCTCTTCTGTCAGAGCGTGCAGCCGGCGGCAGGCCTGTGCGGGTCGGCCTCATCGGCGCGGGCAAGTTCGGCTCCATGGTGCTGGCGCAGGCGCAGCGCATTGCCGGTTTCCACATGGTCGCGGTCGCAGACCTCAATGTCGGCAAGGCGAAGGAATCGCTGGATCGCGTCGGCTGGCCGAAGGAGCGTTACGATGCGAAGAGCTGCGCCGAGGCGCTGAAGAGCGGCAAGACCTATGTGACCGACGACGTGAACGAGCTTTTCGCCTGCGGCGAGATCGAATGCGTGATCGAGGCCACCGGCCATCCGCTGGCCGGCGCGCGCCATGCGCTGGGCGCCATCGACCACAACAAGCACGTCGTCATGGTCAACGTCGAAGCCGACGTGATGGTCGGGCCGATCCTTGCCGAGAAGGCCCGCGCCAAGGGCCTGATCTATTCCATGGCTTATGGCGATCAGCCGGCGCTGATCTGCGAGCTGGTCGACTGGGCGCGCGCCACCGGTTTCGAGGTCGTCTCCGCCGGCAAGGGCATGAATTTCGAGCCGCGTTACCGTTATTCGACGCCGGACACGGTCTGGGGTTATTTCGGCTGGACGGACGAGGAAGTGGCCAAGGGCGACTTCAATCCGAAAATGTACAATTCCTTCACCGACGGCACCAAGGCGGCCATCGAAATGGCGGCCGTCGCCAACGGCACGGGGCTGGATTGCCCGGATGACGGTCTGGCCTTCCCGCCCGCCGGCCTGCACGATCTCGCCCGCGTCTTCCGTCCCGCTGCCGATGGCGGCCGCATGGCGCGCTCCGGTCTCGTCGACATTGCCGCAAGCCAGGAGCCGGATGGACGCGAGGTGTTCAACAACATCCGCTACGGTGTTTTCGTCACCTTCAAGGCGCATAATGAATATGCCCGCGCCTGCTTCAAGCAATATGGCCTCTTGACCGACCCATCCGGCTGGTACGCCTCCATGTGGCGTCCGTTCCACATTATCGGTCTCGAAACATCGATCAGCGTGCTCTCCGCCGTGCTGCGCAACGAGGCCACCGGTTGCTCGAAAGAATTTCGCGGCGATGCGGTTGCGACCGCGAAGAAGGACATGCAGCCCGGCGAGATGCTTGACGGCGAGGGCGGTTACGCGGTCTGGGCCAATGCCATTCCCGCCACCCGCAGCCTCGATATGAAGGCGCTACCGATTGGCCTTGCGCATAATGTCAAGCTGAAGCGCGCCATCAAAAAAGACCAGATCGTCAGCTTCGACGATGTGGAGCTGGTGAACGACCTCGATGTGGTGAAGCTGCGTCAGGACATGGAAAACCGCTTCCGTCCGCAAAAAGACGCAGCCGCGTGATGGGCGGAGAACGGGACATGTCGAAGGGAGCTTTCGTGGTAATCGCGGAATTCCGGGTGAAGCCCGACGCGATGGACGCCTTTCTCGACGCCGCGCGCGATGACGCCAGGCATTCGGTTCAGGATGAACCGGGTTGCCGGCAATTCGATGTGGTGCGGCCGGAAACGGGAAACAACGTGGTGTTTTATGAGGTCTATGACAGCCGTCAGGCTTTCGACGATCATCTCAAAACACCGCATCTGGACCGGTTTCGCGAGGCGTTTCCCGTCCTTATCGAAGAAGAACTGCCGGTACGTTTCCTGAACCGGCAATGGCTTTGAAGGATGGGGACGATGGCAGACATCCGCCGGATCGCCGTTATCGGAACGGGTATCATGGGTGCTCCCATGGCGGCGCGTCTGGCGGAGGCCGGATTTTCCGTCAAGGTCTGGAACCGCAGCGCTGAAAAAGCTGCGGTTCTGGCGGAGAAGGGCGTGCTGGCGGCGGCAACGGCTGCCGATGCTGTGTCCGAAGCGGATGCCGTGCTCTGCATGCTGAGTTCCGGGCCGGTCTGCAACGAGCTTCTGCTCGGCTCCTCGGGCGTCGTTTCAGCCATGAAGCCCGGCGCGGTTCTGCTGGTCATGAGTTCCATTCCCGTCGAGACCGCGATGGAACAGGCGGAGGCGGCCAGGGCATGCGGGGTCAGATATGTCGATGCGCCCGTATCCGGTGGTGAAAAAGGAGCGATCGAAGGAACGCTCGCCATCATGGCCGGCGGCGAACAACAGGATGTGGATGCATTGCGACCACTCCTCAATTGCCTCGGCCGCGTCACCCATGTCGGGCCTGTGGGCTGCGGTTCTCTGGCCAAGCTCGCCAACCAGCTGATCGTCGCCTCGACAATCTGCGCTGTCGCCGAGGCTCTCACCCTCGTCGAAGCAGGGGGAGCCGACCCGGCGCAGGTGCGCCGGGCTTTGCTTGGCGGTTTTGCAGAGTCCACCGTCTTCCGTCAGCACGGAAAACGCATGGTGGAGGGTGATTTCCGTCCCGGCGGGCCGGCGAAATATCAGGTGAAGGATACGTCCACGGCGCTGGCCTTCGCCAGAAGCCGGGGCCTCAGACTACCGGTCGGCGAGGAGGTTGACCGGCTGTTCCGCTCCATGGTCGAGCATGGCGCGGGCGACCTTGATCACAGCGGTGTGATCCTTGAGATTAAGCGCATGAATGCGTTCGGAGGAACGCTCGAAACTGTTTGAGATACAACAAAGGGAGGAACACATGAAAATTTCAAAACTTTACGGGCTGGCTCTGGCCGCCACCATGCTCGTGGCATCCATCGCACAGGCGGAAACGCTGACACTTTCGACGCCCGATGCGGATACGTCCGAAATTACGCTTGCCGCCAACAAGTTTGCCGAGATCGTTTCGAAAAAGACCGATGGCAAGCTCAAGATCAAGGTGTTTCCGAACGGGACACTTTATGGCGGCGACCCTTCAGCGGGCGTCAAGCAGCTGGCCGGTGGTTCGCTGGACATGCTGTTGAATTCGACCTCGCTTTACGCGACCTTCAATCCCAAGTTCACAGCCATCGCCATTCCCTACCAGTTCCGCGATATCGACCAGCTCAGGGTCTATCTCGACAGCGATCTCGGCAAGGAACTTTCCACCGATCTCAGCAAAATAGGCATTCTCGGGCTCGATCTCTGGTCGCGGCCGCTGCGCCAGATCACCAATTCCAAGGCGCCGATCAAGTCGCCGGCCGATCTCAAGGGCATGAAGCTGCGCGTTCCGAACAATCCGCTCTGGGTCGAATTCTTCGGCGCCATGGGGGCTGCTCCGACGCCTATGGCCTTTGCCGAAGTCTATAACGCTCTTCAGCTGAAAGTCGTCGATGGGCAGGAAAATCCGGTCAACGTGCCGGTCAGCGCCAAGCTTTACGAAGTGCAGAAGTACCTGACGATCAGCAATCACATCGCCGACGCCTGGGTGCTGGGAATGAACCCGGCCCGCTTCGAAGGTCTCGATGAGAACTTCAAGACCGCGCTGAAGGAAGCCGCCACCGAGACCGAAGCGTGGAAGGCGCAGAACGACGCTGCCGATATCGACAAGTCGCTCGAAACGCTGAAGAAGAACGGCATGGAGGTGAACACGCTGACGGACGACGAGCGCAAGGCTTTCGTGGCGGTGGCGGCCGGGCTTTCGGCGAAGTTCTCCGCGCTGGTGAAAGATCAGGCGTTCTTCGACAAGACGCAGGCTTTTCTCAAGACGAACTGACGTTTTCGCACAGGGAAGGCCGGATTTTTATCCGGCCTTTCCGAACGTCAGGCAGGGTTGTCTCGCCGTTAGGGCAGGGTGGCATTCGTTTTACCGGATATCCGGTTTCAGCAGTGGAAGGGTATTGTCATGAACGATACGAAACCTTCGGTGCTCGGCACCATCGTTAAACTCATCGCCGATGTGGCCGCAGGGGCAGCCTGTGCCGGCATTCTCATCGTCGTTCTTCTTCAGGTCATCGGCCGCCTTGCCGGCAGCCCGCTTCCCTGGACGGAGGAGGCGACGCGTTTCCTCTTCATCTGGATGGTGTTTCTCGGCCTTGCCGCCGGCTTCCGCACCGTTGAAAGCGCGCGTGTCGTGGTGTTTCTGGTGCTGTTTCACCGCTTCTTCCGGCGGCTGGCGGTGCCGATCTATGTCGGTTCCTCGGTGTTCTTTTTCGGCATGATGGGCTGGACGGGTCTGACCCTGGTGCGCCAGCAGATCATGATGAACGAGACTGCCGCCACCCTGCCGATCCCCATGTGGACCATCGGCATTGTGTTGCCGGTCTCCGCCATCATCGCCGTGCTGGCCATCATCGAATCGCTGCGCAGCCGCCGGGAGCTCATCGCGCTTCCCGAACTTGGCCTGCCGGCGGATGAGATCGCCCATGCCGATATCTCCATTTCAGCAGGACATTGAGCCATGTCGGTCTTTCTTCTCGTCGCCTTTTTCGGTCTCAGCATGCTCGGCGTGCCGCTCGCCATCGCGCTGGCGCTCGCCAGTGTCGGCACGCTCTGGCTCTTCACCTCCATGCCCATGGACCTGCTGTCGCAGACGATGTTCTCGTCGATGAACTCCTTCCTCCTCGTCGCCGTGCCGCTGTTCATCCTCGTCGGCACCGTCATGGAACGGGGGCGTGTGGCGGAGCGTATCTTCGATTTCGCCGAGGCCATGGTCGGCTGGCTTCCCGGCGGGCTCGGCCACGTCAACGTCATCTCATCGGTGATCTTTTCCGGCGTCTCCGGCTCCTCCGTTGCCGATATCGCCTCGGTCGGCGCCATCGAGATCAAGGCCATGGAGCGGCATGGATTTCCAAAGGGTTATGCCGTCGGCATGACGCTTTGCGCCTCCACGCTCTCCTCGATCATTCCGCCGTCGATCCTGATCGTGATTGCCGGTTCCATCGCCAACGTGTCCATCGGCACGCTGCTGATCGCGGGTCTGGTGCCAGGCCTCTTCATCGCCTTCGCCTTTCTGGTCTTTAACCACTTCTATTCGGTGCATTACGGTTACAATCCGCCGACGCCGTTCAATTTCCGTCTGGTTGTCGTCACGGGTCTTCGTGCCATCCTGCCGATGCTGACGCCGCTGATCCTCATCATCGGCATCGCCAGCGGCCTGTTCACGCCGACGGAGGCTGCAGCCATCGCGGTGGTTTACGTAGCGGTGCTCGGCGTCATCGTTTATCGCACGCTGCCGGTACGCGAACTGCCGGAAATATTGATCTCGACGGCGCGCATTTCCGGCACCCTCCTGTTCATCGCCGCCACCTCGCAGCTTGCTGCATGGGTCTTCACCTTCGATGGCCTGCCGGAGCAGGTCGCCGATCTCCTGAAGGCTATGAATCTCGGGCCAATGACCGGCATGCTTGTCATCTTCGTGTTCCTGCTGATCATCGGCATCTTCATGGAAGCGATTCCGGCGATGTTCATCCTCATCCCGGTGCTGATGCCGCCGGTCGAGGCACTGGGCATCGATCCGATCCATTTTCTGATCGTGACTGTCATGACGCTGACGCTCGGGCTGGTGACGCCGCCGGTGGGGGTCTGCCTGTTTGCAGCAGCACAGGTGGCGAATATGAAGATCGAGGATGTCATTCGCGGTTCGCTGGCGCCAATGATGGTGCTGACGCTCGCTATCTTCGCGCTGGTGCTTTTCCCGGTGCTGACGCTCGGGCCGATACGGCTGATGGGGCTTTATTGAAACGGGAAGAGCAGAACTGAAAAATCAGACAACGCGACGGGCACGCCACTCGTCGCGTTGTTTTCGCATCCACTCCAGAAACAGCGTCACCTTTCTCTGCCGCAGATGGGAATGCGGGCAAACGATCCATTGGGTGACGAGCTTGATGCGCGGCGCATCCGTCACGGCCGGCACCAGCATCTTGTCCTGCAGCTCCCGCTCCATCATCAAGGTGCTTTCCAGCGCCACGCCAATGCCGAGAACGGCGGCATCGATGGCCATGTGGCTGCGGTCGAACAGGACCCGCCGCCAGCGCTTCTCAGCCGTGACACCGGCCAGCGGGAACCAGTGGTTCCATTGCGCCTGCGCCTTCACCGAATGGATCAGCCGCTGGTTCTGCAATTCCTCGGGCAGGAATTTACCCGCACCCTTATAATTCGGCGAACAGACCGGCAGGAATTCCTCCTCCACCAGCCCTTCCACGAAGAGGCCCGGCCAGCGCCCATCGCCGTGGCGCAGCTCTATATCGACAAGCTCCTGCGAAAAATCGGTCGGCTCGTTGGTGCCGTCGAGGCGCACTTCCAGTTCGGGATGCTCCTCCAGAAACGAGCCGAGACGCGGCAGCAGCCATTTGTTGGAAATGGTCGGCGTCGCCCGGATCGTCAATGTCGTGACCGAGCGGAAACCGCGAATGCTGTCAGTGGCATCCGCGATCTGTTCGATCTGGGCGGTGATCATCGAGAAGTACCGCTCGCCCGCTTCGGTCAGCGTCACCTTGCGGCCGGTTCGCGCCATCAGGGTCGTGCCGAGCTGGCCTTCCAGCAGCTGGATTTGCTGGGAAACGGCCGAAGGCGTGACGCTCAACTCTTCCGCCGCCCGTGAAATGCTGCCCGCCCTTGCCGCGGCGTGGAAAACGAGGATCGATTTTATCGGGATTTGCATGGGTGGGGCTTTGCTCAACGGATCACGGCGGTCACCTGAGTATCACAGGTGACCGCCGTGTTGAAAAGCGTTGAAGGCTCAGCTTTTAGCGGTGGCTCGGCAGTTTCGGCAGGAACACCGTGAGCAGGCCGAGCAGCGGCATGTAGGAGCAGATGCGGTAGACGAACTCGATGCCTTCCTTATCCGCATAAACGCCCAGAACCGCAGCGCCGATGCCGCCGAAACCGAAGGCGAAACCGAAGAACATGCCGGCGATGAGGCCGACACGGCCCGGCACCAGTTCCTGCGCGAACACGACGATGGCCGAGAAAGCGGAGGAGAAGACGAAGCCGATGACGACGACCAGAACCGCCGTCCAGAACAGGTTGGCATAGGGCAGCATCAGCGCGAAGGGGATGACGCCGAGGATCGAGAACCAGATGACGACGCGTGAGCCGAAACGGTCGCCGATCGGGCCGCCGAAGAACACGCCGAGCGCCGAAGCCCCGAGGAAGAGGAACAGCAGAACCTGCGCGTCCTGAACACCAAGACCGAATTTGTCGATGGTGTAGAAGGTGAAGTAGCTGGACAGGCTGGCGAGATAGGCATTCTTGGTGGCGGTCAGAACCACCAGCACCAGTAGCGTCATGATCACCGTGCCACGGGCAAGGGGAAGGGTGCGGCTGGCCGGGGCCTTACCGACCGTTGCGCGGCGGTGGCGGGTGTACCAGACGCCAACCCAGGAAAGCACGCCAAAACCGACGAGCGCGATCAGCGAGAACCAGCTGAGGCTCGTCTGACCGAGCGGGATGACGATGAAAGCGGCGAGCAGCGGGCCGATGGCCGTGCCGGTATTGCCACCCACCTGGAAGAAGGACTGCGCCAGACCATGACGGCCGCCGGATGCCAGGCGTGCGACGCGGGAAGCTTCCGGATGGAAGATCGCCGAACCGATGCCGATGAGGCAGGCGCCGATCACCAGAACCTCGAAACTATGGGCAAAAGCAAGCGTGATGAGGCCGGCGCAGGTGGACAGCATGGCGACGGGCAGGGAGAACGGCATGGGCCAGCGATCCGTCACCATGCCGACAACCGGCTGCAGCAGCGAGGCGGTGACCTGAAAGGCGAAGGTAAGCAGGCCGATCTGCATGAAATCGAGCGCGTAATTCGCCTTCAGCAGCGGATAAAGCGACGTCAGCAGCGATTGCATGATGTCGTTCAGCATGTGGCAGAAGCTGGCGGCTGCGATGATCGAAAACGCCGTGCGTTGCGGATTGAAGCTGTTGCCGGCGCTGGTAACAGTGGCCATGATGAAGTCCTCTCGGGTTCCCGGCGGAAGACGGGAAACATGTCTTTATTTCTTCCCGCTTTTATTCATATTGTTTCTGGCCTGCATTTGTGTTCTGGACGATTTTCTTTGTGAGTGGGCCAAATGGCTAAAATCAAATCGCGGCAGCCTTCAGGACTGACGCATGACGAGCATGAACGCAGTCTGAAATTGATCGATGGTACCAATGAGCCGGTGCTGGCGCTTTGCCGCGTTTACCCCACCGGGCACCGGACGCCGCCCCACAGCCATAGCCGCGTGCAGATCTGGTGCGCCCGTCAGGGCGTCGTGCTTGTCAGCACTGCGGATGGTCGCTGGATGATACCGCCCGGTCATGGATTGCTCATTCCCGCCGGGCTGCAACATGAGGCGGAAACCATCTCGACGGTGGAGATGCATTCGATCTACGTCCATCCGGACCTGTTTCATGCGGGCGCACCGCGCGTGGTGGAAATAACCGATCTCGCCTCCAGCCTGATTTCGGAATTGCTGGGTGAAGAACACCAGCCGACGGCTTTTCACCGGCAGGGCCTTGTGCGGGCGCTGTTGCTGGACGAGGTCAACCGCCTGCCGGAAAGGCCGCTCGGACTGCCTTTTCCAGATAATCAGCGTCTGGCGGCGCTGTGCCGCGATTTCCTGAAAAAGCCGGTGGCGCGGGTGGAGATCGATGACTGGGCGGCGGCCATGGGCATCAGCCGGCGTTCTTTTACGCGGCTGTTCCGCAACGAACTGGGGGTGAGTTTCGTCACCTGGCGCCAGCAGGCCTGTATCTTCGCCTCCCTGCCGAGACTGGCGGCCGGCGAAGCGGTGACGAATGTGGCGTTGGATGCCGGTTATGAAAACATCCCGGCTTTCACCACCATGTTCCGGCGAATGCTGGGCAGTTCACCAAGGGCCTATCGGCAGGCGGCGCGGCAGCGCAGCGCTGCTTTTTCCGATTTTGAAGAGATGGGTGGTTAGGGTTAGGGTGCTCACTCACCCTCATCCCTGTGCTCATCACAGGGATCCAGCCAGACCAAGTCCTTGGGCTGGAAGGACTCTTTTCGCCGCGCAGACGCGCGTCGGCTGGATTCCTGTGACGAGCACAGGAATGAGGGTACCCTAAGCCGCAGTCGCCCGCATGTCGCGGCGGAAATCGGAAGGCGACATGCCGGCGATTTGGCGGAACGCCTTGTTGAAGGCGCTGACGGAGCCGAAGCCGCTTTCCATGGCGATCTGCAGGATATTGTCCTTGCCGGTCATCAGCATCGCTTGCGCGCGCGAAAGCCGCAGCAGGGTCAGATATTTGATCAGCGTCATGCCGGTGGATTTGCGGAACAGGTTCATCGCATATTTCGGATGCAGCGAGGCGGCACGGGCAATTTCCGTCGCGTCGATATCGTCGAGAAAATTGGCGGCGATGAAGTCGCACATGCGCACCACGCCGATCGAGGGCGCCATGCCCTCGTCATCCTCCCTGCGTTTGCCATTGGCGGCGGATGATATGACGGAGTAGGGTTCAAGGAACATCCGCTCGACCCTGAGCAGCAATTCCTCCACCGCGTGCTGGGCTTTCGCCTGTTCGCCCGAAGTGACGTAACGAAACCAGCGGCCGAAGTTTTCTGCATCTGCCCGGTCGGTCTCAGCGCTCACCATCGTAGCACCACCCATCAGCAGGCTGGAGACGGTGGCGGGCAGCCGCATGCGGAAGAAGTGCACCAGCGGCAGATGTGCGCCGGCGTAAAAGGAATCGTCGGAGGAATGGTCCATCTGGTGCGGCTGGCCACCCCAGAAGATGCACATCTGGCCGGCATCGAGCGTCAGGTCGTGATCGCCCATGCGATAATGCACCGATCCCGACATCACGTAATTCACTTCCACCTGCGCGTGCCAGTGAGGCCTGAGCATGATGGGCGGATGATTGTGAAAAAGCTGAAGCGTCGTCGGCATGCCTTCGATGCTGCTCGCACCCGGCTGGTAGAAGGCTCTTTCGGCAATCTTACTTTCCGCCAAATCGATGTTCCCTTTTTACGAGACAGATTTCCTGCCGCCGCTAATGTGCCCATGTTCGCTGAAGAACGGCAATTGAAAAAGGGAGGTTTTCAATGTGCTTGAAATTTCTTGGCGCGTCTACGGCTATGCTGCTTCTCGCAGCCCCGGCTTTCGCGCAAACAGAAACCGTCACCATCTGGAGCTGGAATGTCGCGGCTTCCGCGCTGAAATCCACGGTAGAGGGCTTCAACAAGCAGAATCCGGATATCAAGATCGTCGTTGAAGACCTTGGAAACAATCAGGTTTTTGACAAGACGCTGGCTGCTTGCGCCGCCGGGGGCGATGGTCTTCCTGATATCGTCACCATTGAAAATTTCGAGGCGGAACTGTTCTGGAGTCGGTTTCCCGATTGTTTCGCCAATCTGACCGAGCTTGGCTATACGCCTGAGAAACAGGCGCTTTTCCCTGATTTCAAGCGCACGGAACTGGAGGTTGACGGCGTCGCCTATGCGGTTCCGTGGGATTCCGGTCCGGTGGCGGTGTTCTATCGCCGCGACTTCTATGAGAAGGCGGGTGTCGATCCGGCCGCCATCAAAAGCTGGGACGACTTCATCGCCGCCGGCAAGAAGGTCATGGCCGCCAATCCCGGCACCGTCATGGCGCAGGCCGATTTCAACGGCGACAGCGAATGGTTTCGCATGATCGCCAATGAGCAGGGATGCGGTTACTTTTCGACCGATGGCCAGAACATCACCATCAACCAGCCCGCCTGTGTCGCGACCCTTGAAAAGGTCAAGGAGATGAAGGACGTCGGCATCATCACGGCGGCGATCTGGGATGAAAAAATCCAGGCCAATACGGCCGGCAAGGCCGCCAGCCAGATGTATGGCGCCTGGTATGAAGGTACGGTTCGTTCCGGCTCTCCTGATCTTTCCGGCAAATGGGGTGTCTATCTGATGCCGAGCCTGACGCCGGATGGCCCGCATGCGGCCAATCTCGGTGGTTCGTCGCTGGCGATCAGCTCGACATCCGAACACAAGGAGGCGGCGTGGAAATATATCGACTACGCGCTGACCACCAATGAAGGCCAGGTGACGATGCTGAAATCCTTCGGCCTCGTTCCGTCGCTGCTCTCAGCCATTGATGATCCTTTCGTCAAGGAGAAGCAGGCCTATTGGGGCGGGCAGGCGGTGTGGACCGATATTCTCGCCACTCTGCCGAAGATCGTGCCGAGCCGGGGCACGGCTTTCCAGTCGGATGCGGATGCGATCTACAAGGCGACGCAGACGAAATATTTCGCCGGCGGATATCCCGATGCGAAAGCGGCGCTTGACGATGCGGCCAAGCAGATCGAAACGGCCACCGGTTTGCCGGTCGCGGAGTAAGCCGGCGGCTGTTTATGGACCGCGCGGGTGCCACGAATTTCTTCTCCCCGAGGGGGAGAAGTCCGCGGCAGCGGGATGAGGGGGCGAGGGTAGCGATATCCGGTGAGCTAGCCCCCTCATCCGACCCTTCGGGCCACCTTCTCCCCCTCGGGGAGAAGAAACGCGCGGCACCGTTGTGCAAAAGCATTCCCCTCAACGGGGGAAGCTCTTTCTGAAGCTTTTCCATTTATCCGGCCCACCGTCCGGCACATGGAGGTCGTCATGCCGTCCAGGAACAGGATCGCTTATGCGTTCCTTGCGCCCTATCTCCTGATTTTCGCCACCTTCTGGGTCTGGCCGATCATCAGCTCGTTCATGCTGTCGTTCCAGAATACCCGCATCAACCCATGGCGGTTCGCGCCTTCCATGAACTGGGGGCGGCTCGTTTCCGATCCGGCCTTTTATAATGCGCTTTATAATACGCTGATCATTCTGGTCATTCAGGTGCCCGTGATGATCGCGCTCGCCACCGTCATGGCGGTGCTGTTGAATTCGCCGCTCCTGAAAGCGCGGCCCCTTTACCGCTTTGCCTTTTTCGCGCCTGTCGTCGTTGGCGAGGTGGCCTATGCGGCTGTCTTCCGGCTGATGTTCAGCGCCGATTTCGGCATCATCAACAAGCTCATCACGTCAGTTGGTCTTTCGCCCATCTCGTGGTTCGACAATGCCAATGCGGCCATGGCGCTCGTCATCATCGCTGTCACCTGGCGCTGGGCGGGTTATAACGCCATCATCATTCTGGCCGGCCTGCAATCCATCCCCGGCGATGTCTATGAAGCGGCGACGCTGGACAAGGTGAGCAAGCGGCAGCAGTTCTTCCACATCACCCTGCCGCTCCTCAAACCCATCATCCTCTTCTGCGTCGTCCTGTCGGTCATCGGCACCATGCAGCTGTTTGCCGAACCCTTCCTCATCACCAATCGCGGCGGGCCGGGTGGTGGCACGGAAACGCTGGGGCTGTTCCTTTACCGGCAGGGCTTCACCTCGCTCAATTTCGGTTACGCCTCGGCCATCGCCTACACCATGGCGGCGCTCGCCATCGCCATTTCGCTGCTTAATCTCTGGGTCGGGAGGGAGCCGAAATGAGATCGAAATCGAGATCGCTTTTCTGGCAGAAGATCGCGCTGCATGCGGTGCTGACACCGCTTGCCATCATCTGGCTGTTTCCGCTGTGGATGATGTTCGTGTTCTCGACCATGCCGGATTACGGCATTTTCAGCCCCGACATCGTGCTCGTCCCGTCCACCAATTTCGTCGAGAATTTCAACAACCTGCAGGCGGATACCAATTTCCTCAGGGCCATGTTCATCTCGATCACCGTCGCCGTCATTTACACCGTGCTTTCGGTGTTCCTGACGTCGATGGCCGGCTGGGCGCTGGCGCGTTACCGCTTTGCCGGACGCGGGGTGGTGATCGCCATCATTCTCGGCACCATCACTTTGCCTTTTGCCGTCGTTGTCATTCCGCAATTCATCATGGTGGCACGGGAATTCAAGCTCGCCAACACCTGGGTCGCGCTGATCGTGCCGCCGCTGTTCAACTCGCTCGGCGTTTTGTTCATGCGGCAATCCTTCTCGATGATGCCGACGGAGCTTTTCGATGCGGCAAGGGTGGAGGGCGTCAAGGAATGGCAGATCTTCCTGCGCATCGCCCTGCCATTGGCGCGGCCCACCATGGCGGCGCTCTCCATCATTCTCTTCCTGGCCTCGTGGAACAATTATCTCTGGCCGCTTCTCATCAATTCCCGCCCAGGAATGATGACCGCACCCGTGGCGCTTGGCACCCTCATCGGGCTCACCAAGGTGTCATGGGGCGGCATCATGGCCGGCGCGGTGCTGCTCACCGCACCCATCCTCGTGGTTTTCGTGGCTTTGCAGCGCCACTTCATCGCCGGCATTTCCGCCGGCGCAGTCAAGTAAGGGGGCCGCATGGCGGAACTTTCGCTCAACAACGTGGTCAAGCGTTATGGCGCGCTGGAGGTGATCCATGGCGCAAATCTCGAGGTGAAAGACGGGGAATTTGTCGTTTTCGTCGGCCCGTCCGGCTGTGGCAAATCCACGCTTCTCAGAATGATCGCCGGGCTGGAAGATATTTCCGGCGGCGATATCGTGATCGGCGGCAGGACGGTCAGCGATGCCGATCCGGCCGATCGCGGCATTGCCATGGTGTTCCAGTCCTATGCGCTTTATCCGCATATGACGGTGGCCGAAAACCTCTCCTTCGGCCTTAGAATGAACGGCAACCCCAAGGCGGATACGCAAAAGCGGGTCAACCGCGCCGCCGAAATCCTGCAGATCAACGAGTTGATGGAGCGCCGGCCGAAACAGCTGTCCGGCGGCCAGCGCCAGCGCGTCGCCATCGGCCGCGCGATCGTGCGCGAACCGCAGGTGTTCCTGTTCGATGAGCCATTGTCCAACCTCGATGCCGAATTGCGGGTGCAGATGCGCGTGGAAATCTCGCGCCTGCACAAGCAGCTCGGCACCACGATGATTTATGTGACGCATGACCAGACCGAGGCGATGACGCTGGCCGACAAGATCGTTGTGCTGCGCGCGGGCAATATCGAGCAGGTCGGCGCGCCGCTCGATCTCTATGACGATCCCGCCAACCGCTTCGTTGCTGGTTTCGTTGGGTCGCCGAAGATGAATTTTCTCGACGCTACCATCATCGGCAGTGGGGCCGACAGCGTCACGCTCGCCCTCAACAGCGATCCCGCGGTGCGGCTGAACCTGCCGGTCACGGCCGGTTTGAACGAGGGAGCCAGGGTCTCGCTCGGCATCCGGCCCGAACATTTTGCCGATGCGGGCGCGGGCGATGCCGATCTCACCGTTCATGTCGATGTCGCCGAACATCTCGGCAATACCAGCTATGTCTATGCCCGAACCGAAGGCGGCGAGCAGCTCATCATCGAGCGGCCGGAATCGCGGGATGTCGGCAATCGCGACCGGTTGACGGTCGGCCTTTCCGCCCGCCGGGCTTTCCTTTTCGACAGCAAGGGCGAACGCCTGCGCTGAACCCTTTCCCAAGCACCCAAGACTGATATGAAAGACGAGGATTTCATGACGACCGAACAACCGATCCGCTGGGGCATCATCGGCCCGGGCACCATCGCGAGAACCTTTGCCGATGGTATCGCGCATTCCCGCACCGGCAGGTTAGAGGCCATCGCCACCCGCAATCCGGACAAGCCCGGCCTTGCCGAGGCCTTCGCCGGTGCGCGCATCATCCATGGTTACGATGCGCTGCTTGCCGATCCCGATATCGACGCCGTCTATATCGCCACACCCCATACCGGCCATGCCGAATGGGCGATCAAGGCCATCCGGGCGGGTAAAAACGTGCTGGTGGAAAAGCCCATCGCGCTTTCCGCCTATGATGCCGACGCCATTTTCCACGAGGCGAAAAAGGCGGGCGTCTTCGCGGGCGAAGCCTATATGTACCGCCTGCACCCGCAGACGGCGAAATTGCTGGAACTGGTCAAGAGTCGTGCGGTGGGCGATATCCGCATCATCCGCTCCAGCTTCGGTTTCAACATGGGCTCGTTCCGGGCCGATCACCGGCTTTTCGCCAATGAAATGGCGGGCGGCGGCATTCTCGATGTCGGCGGTTATCCGGTTTCCATGGTGCGGATGATTGCCGGCGCCGTGGAGGGCAAACCCTTTGCCGAGCCGGAAAAGGTTGCGGGTGCGGCGCATCTCGGCCAGTCGGGCGTCGATGAATGGGCCTCGGCGGTGCTGAAATTCGCAAACGGCATCGTCGCCGAAGTCTCATGCTCGATCATGGCGGCGCAGGACAATGTGCTGCGCATCATCGGCTCGGAGGGCCGTATCGAGGTCAAGGATTTCTGGTTCGCCGCCGGCCACAAGGGCGGCACCGGCCGGATCGATATCATCAGGGGCGACAAGGTGGAAACCATCGAGCTGCCGGAGGATCGCTGGCTTTATTCCTTCGAGGTCGACGCGGCTGGCGAGGCGATCCGGCAGGGTAAAAAGGAATTCGATGCACCCGGTATGGCTTGGGCGGACAGCCTCGGCAATCTGCGTGTCATGGATCAATGGCGGGCTTCCGTCGGGCTCGAATACAGCATTGAAAAAGCAACGTCCCGCGTTGCCAATATTGCCGGCGGCAAGGTCGTGGCCGGAAACGCAGTGCCGAAGCGGCAGATTCCGGGCCTTGCCAAACCCGCTTCCGTGGTCGCGCTCGGTTTCGAATTCTTCCCCAATTTCGCTTCCGCATCCCTGACGCTGGATGCCTTTTACGAGGCGGGCGGCAATCTCTTCGATACGGCCTATGTCTATGGCGCAGGCAGGACGGAGACGATCTTCGGCGACTGGCACACCAGCCGCAACGTGCCGCGCGAAGAGATCGTGCTGATCGGCAAGGGCGCACATTCGCCGCTCTGCTATCCTGATATGATCGCAAAGCAGCTCGATCAGTCGCTTGAGCGGCTGAAAACGGATTATGTCGATGCCTATTTCATGCATCGCGATAATCTGGATGTTCCGGTCGGCGAGTTCGTCGATGCCATGGATGCCGAAGTCCGGCGCGGGCGCATTCGCGGCATTTTCGGCGGCTCGAACTGGACGCGCGAGCGCATGGATGAGGCCGCGGCTTACGCGCAAAAGAACGGCAAGCAGGCGCCCGGCGCGCTTTCCAACAATTTCTCGCTTGCCGAAATGCTCGATCCCATCTGGGCAGGCTGCGTTGCGGCATCAGACGACGAGTGGAAGGCATGGCTGCAATCGCGCCAGATCCCCAATTTCGCCTGGTCCAGCCAGGGGCGCGGTTTCTTCACCGACCGGGCAGGGCGCGACAAGCATGACGATGAGGAAATCGTCCGCGTCTGGTATTCCGACCGCAATTTCGTGCGCCGCGACCGGGCGATCGAGCTTGCGCAAAAACTTGGGCGGCACCCGATCCATATCGCGCTCGCTTATGTCATCGCCCAGCCTTTCCCGGTCATCCCGCTGATCGGGCCGCGCACGATTGCGGAGCTGGAGGATAGTCTTTCGGCGCTGGATATTGCGCTGACGGATGAGCAGGTAAAGTGGCTGGAGGCGTGAAAGGTAATGAGACGGCGGATCTATCCGCCGTCTCAACGACATTGGGCAAGACCTTGCCGCCCGTTTCTTCCCCCCGCCGGGGAGAAGGTGGCCCGAAGGGTCGGATGAGGGGGCAAGCTGTCGGTCTATCGCTAACGTCGCCCCCTCATCCCGCTGCCGCGGACTTCTCCCCGGCGGGGAGAAGAAACAGGCGGTAACCGCTCGCTCGTACTAACGATCTTCGGGGTGGAGATGTCATCTTCCACCTTCATTCCTCTCCCGGCGACTGCTAAAGCGTAGGTCCATAAACCTGCAGCGAAACACCGCAGCCAAACAATCACCGGGGTTCCCATGAGCGATATCGACCGAAGCCGTGCCCAGCAGCTGATGCGGGAAGCGGGCATCGACGCGCTGGTGCTGTTCCAGCCCGAGGCCTTCCGTTATGCGGTCGGCGCCCATGCCGGCGTCGCGACCATGTGGGGCAGGGCGGGTTCGGCAATTGCGCTGGTGCCGGCCGATGCCGGGGCGGGGCTGGCGGCCATCGTCAGCGATCATGCCGCTCCGCTCGTCAGGAAGGCCGCGCCGGAGATCGATCTGCGCTGCCATCGCATCTGGATCGATATGGTCGATCTGTCGGGCGTCGAAACCGTCCCGCAGGTGGACGATGCCTATCGCCGCAACAATTCCGGTGGCCCGAGGCCGGAGACGTTCGATCGCGCCGCCTGTTTCGGCCTGCTGGCCGACCTGCTGCGGGAGCGCGGGCTTTCGGCGGCGCGCATTGGCGCAGACCTCGAATTCATGCCCGCCGCCGATTTTCTGGCGCTGCGTCAGGCGCTGCCCGATGTGGACTGGGTTGACGGATCGGCCGTGCTGCGCCGTCTGCGCGCCGTGAAATCCGAGCGTGAGATCGAGCTTCTGAGGCGCGCGGCAGCGGCTGCGGAGGCCGGGCTGGTCGCGATGGCCGCTGCCGTCAGGCCCGGCGCTGCACTCGGCGGGCTTTCTGCCGCCTGGAAGGCCGGCGCACAGGCCCATGCCGCGAAATCCGGGTTTTCGCTGAGCGGCCATTGGGACTACATATCCGTCGGGCCCGCTTTGTCGGATATGGCGGCGGTTGTTACGCCGGGTGCGCTTATCAAGGCCGATGTCGGCACGCTGGTCGACGGTTATTCATCGGATGGCGCGCGGAGTTTTTCGTGGGGGCCGGTCTCGCCGCTGGCCGCCGATGTTTTCAGCGCGCTGGAAGTGGCCTTTGCCCGTGGGCTGGAAGCGCTTCGTCCCGGCAATACATTCGGTGCTGTGCACGCCGCCATGCTGGCCTCGATGCGCGGGCAAGGTTTCAGCGAATATTATCGCGGCCATTTCGGCCATTCCGTCGGCGGTGGCGTGGGCATCGAGGAGTGGCCGTTCTTTTCCCATGACAATCCGGAAATCATTCTTCCCGGCATGGTCGTGGCGCTCGAAGCGCCGTTTTATGGCGAAGGGCTCGGCGCGCTGATGATCGAGGACCAGTTCCTCGTCACCTCCTCCGGCGCGGAATGCATGAACAGCCTGCCGCGCACCCTGCGGGATTTATCGGCGGACTGAGCGCCGCATCAGAGGAAATCGTCGCGGCGCGGGGTAAAGCAGTCAATCAGCTCGCCCTCTTCCAGACACAGGCAGCCATGCTCGATATGGCCGGGAATGACGAGGCTATCGCCCTTCTGAAGGTCGTAGGCCTCACCGTCGCGGTAAAAGCGGAAGCTGCCGCTGGCGACATAGGTGGATTGCACATGCGGATGGCTGTGCAGCCTGCCTTCGGCGCCGGTCTTGAAGCGGAAGGAGACCACCATCAGTTCCGGCGCTTCGGAAAGCACGGTGCGCTCCACGCCATCGTCGGGGGAAACGGTGGGGAAGGTCGGAAGCTGCTGCATATCGTTCTCCTCAGTCATGCAATGCGGTTTAAACAGGTAGTCTCAGCGCGGCGCGCGCAGCATGGAGCGATAACGCGTCTGGCTGCTTTTCAGGTGGCTGCGCATGGCGCTGCGCGCCGCCTCCTCGTCGCCGTCCTGTATCGCGATCAGGATCGCTTCATGTTCACCGACGAGCCGGGCGAGATCGGCGGGCGAAAGCACGGTTTCCGTGCCGTTTTCGGCCACGGCGCGGCGCGGAATGAGGGTGGGGCCGAGCACCTGCAGAAATTCGCTGAAGCGGGGATTGTTGGTCGCTTCGGCAATGGCGAGATGGAAGGCGAAATCGGCCTCCGCCGTCGGCACGCCCTTGGTGGCGCTGGCGCGGAAGGCATCGAAGGCCTCAATGATCTTTTCCTCCTGCGCCGGCGAACGGCGAATGGCGGCAAGACCGGCGGCGTCACCTTCAACGGCGGTGCGCAATTCCAGCATTTCGATCAGCGACGAGACGCGCGCAAGATCGACATTGTGGAAGGGACGCCGCTCAGTGGGGGCTGGTTCCAGTACGAAAACACCCGCGCCCTGACGCGGCTCGACCAGACCGTCGGATCGCAGCGAAGCGATCGCCTCCCGCACCACGGTACGGCTGACACCGAATTCCTGCGTCATCTGCGCTTCGGACGGCAGGCGTTCGCCCGTCTTGTAACGGCCCTTGGCGATCTGGCTGCGGAGTTCCTCCGAAACCTTCACCACAAGCGTTCTGCCTTGTGGAGCTGCCGGTTCGGAGCTTGTCGCTTTTGTCATCTTGGTCGCCGTTCTAAAAAATGTCGGTTGCGTGCACCGTTCCTCGATACGTCATTCGCGGCCTGGCATGCAATCCCGCCTTTTTAGCGGGAAAGGTCCGTGCGACATTTCACGTCTCCTTGAAGATCGGGTTGTCGACAAACACGCCACCCTGAAAGCGGACTACCGCGTCACTCGGGTCCGGTTTGGGAGCTGTCCGGGCGATGTGCTCCCGGAAGGTCTCGGCATTGTCCTTCGGTTTCCATCCAAGAAAGCCGAGATGCGAATTGTCCCACCAGCTCGCATCGTTGTCGGAGGCCCCCCAGACGACCGGGCAGCCGAGAACGGGTGCGCGGAACGCCGCTTCGATCAGCGAGACGAAATCGTCATGCGAGAACCATGTGGACAGCATGCGGTAATTGTTGGGTTCCGGCGTGCAGGAGCCGATGCGCACAAGCGCCGTCTCCTGTCCGAATTTCTCGAAATACAGGCGGGCGAGGTTTTCGCCGAAACATTTGGAAACGCCGTAGAGGCCGTCCGGGCGGAAGGGAACGTCGGGACCAAGCCGTTCGGTCTGGGGATAATAGCCGATCGTATGGTTGGAACTGGCGAAAACAATTCGCGGCTGGCCGTGGGCGCGGGCTGCCTCGTAGAGATTATAAAGCCCGATGATGTTGCCCTGAAGGATTTGTTCGAAAGGCTTCTCCACCGATATGCCGCCGAGGTGGACGATGCCGTCGCAACCGGCAACCATGGCATCCACTGCGTCTGCATCCGCAAGGTCGCATTGCATGCATTCCTCATTCGGGCCTGCCGGATCGAGCGGGGCGAGATCGGCAAGGCGAATGGTCTCGGCCATCGATGCAAGGCGTTTGCGCATAACGCGGCCAAGCTGGCCCGCAGCACCGGTAACAAGAAGCCGTTTCATTGCCATTCTCCCTCAGCGTTGCACGTCCCTGGCGTGGTCGAGATATGCCTATGCCTCTTGACCTTGTCATACAGATCGTACAAAAAGCGGATAACATATATTATGTGCCATACGCAACAATCATGAAGGATGAGTTTGATGTTGACCGTCGAAACAAGGCAGGCCGTGAACCCGGAATATGCAAAAACGCTGGATACCGAAGGGCTCCGCCGGCATTTCCTCGCCAACGACATGTTTCGTTCCGGCGAAATCAGGCTGATCTATACCCATTATGACCGCTTCGTGATGGGCGGCGCGGTGCCGAACGGTGCGCCGCTGACGCTGGACAAGGTGGAAGAAACCAAAACGCCGTCCTTCCTCGACCGGCGTGAGATGGGCATCGTTAATATCGGCGAGACCGGCACGGTCAGCGCCGGCGGCGAGACTTACACCCTCAATCGCGGCGACGTGCTTTATCTCGGTGCAGGCAGCGGCGCGGTGACCTTTGACGGGGCAGGGCGATTCTACATCACCTCCTGCCCGGCGCATCGCAGCCTGCCGGCGAAGCTCGTGACGCTGGCCAATAGCAAGGAGGTCAAGCTCGGCGCGACCGAAACCTCCAACAAGCGCACCATCAACCAGTTCATCCATCCGCTGGTCATGGAAAGCTGCCAGCTGGTGCTGGGGTATACCACGCTGGAGGACGGTTCCGTCTGGAACACCATTCCATCCCATATTCACGACCGCCGCATGGAAGCCTATCTCTATTTCGGCATGGATGAGAAGTCGCGCGTGCTGCATCTGATGGGTGAGCCGCAGGAAACCCGGCATCTGTTCATTTCGAATGAAGAGGGTGCGATTTCCCCGCCCTGGTCCATCCATTCCGGTGCCGGCATCGGTTCTTACACCTTCATCTGGGCCATGGCGGGAGACAATGTCGATTACACCGACATGGACTTCATCCAGCCGGGAGATCTGAAATGAAGAATCCCTTTTCGCTTCAGGGGCGTAAGGCGCTCGTCACCGGCGCGAATACAGGGCTTGGCCAGGCAATTGCGGTGGGGCTCGCCGCTGCCGGCGCGGAGGTGGTCTGCGCCGCCCGCCGCGCGCCGGATGAAACGCTGGAGATGATCGCCAGGGACGGCGGCAAGGCCAGCGCATTGTCTATCGATTTTGCCGATCCGCTGGCGGCGAAGGACAGTTTTGCCGGCGCCGGTTTCGATATTCTCGTCAACAATGCCGGCATCATCCGCCGTGCCGATTCCGTCGAGTTTTCCGAACTCGACTGGGACGAGGTGATGGACGTCAATCTCAAGGCGCTGTTTTTCACCACCCAGGCTTTTGCGAAAGAGTTGCTGGCGAAAAGCCGGTCCGGCAAGGTGGTCAATATCGCTTCGCTCCTCTCCTTTCAGGGCGGCATTCGCGTGCCGTCCTATACGGCGGCGAAACATGGCGTCGCGGGCCTTACCAAGCTACTGGCGAATGAGTGGGCGGCAAAGGGCATCAATGTGAATGCGATTGCGCCCGGCTACATCGAAACCAACAATACCGAGGCGCTGCGTGCGGATGCGGCCCGTAACAAGGCCATTCTCGAGCGTATTCCGGCCGGCCGCTGGGGCCATTCCGACGACATAGCCGGGGCGGCGGTTTTCCTTGCCTCGCCGGCGGCGGATTATGTGCATGGCGCCATTCTCAATGTCGATGGCGGCTGGCTGGCGCGCTGATCTATTACAGATTTCAACAATTCATCATACAAGATGTATGATGAATTGTTGACAAGTATGCGGCAACCGGGTTAGGTGGCTTCCAGTCAATGAATTTGCAAAGGAATACCAAACATGAACCCTGAACAAATCAAGGCGGCGCTCGGCTCCGGCCTGTTGTCTTTCCCGGTCACCCATTTCGATTCCGAGGGCCGTTTCGCTCAGGACAGTTACAGGGCGCATGTCGAATGGCTTGCCGGTTACAAGGCGCCGGTGCTGTTTGCCGCTGGCGGCACGGGCGAGTTCTTCTCGCTGAAGCCGGATGAAATTCCGACCATCGTTTCCGCCGCCAAGGATGTGGCCGGTGAAACCGCCATCGTTTCCGGCTGCGGTTACGGCACCGAGATAGCCGTCGATATCGCCCGCTCGGTCGAAAAGGTCGGCGCGGACGGCATCCTGCTTCTGCCGCATTATCTCATCGATGCGCCGCAGGAAGGCCTTTACGCCCACATCAAGAAGGTGTGTCAGTCGGTCGGTATCGGCGTCATGGTTTATAACCGTGACAATTCCGTGCTGCAGGCCGATACGCTGGCGCGTCTCTGCGACGAATGCCCGAACCTCGTCGGCTTCAAGGACGGCACCGGCGATATCGGTCTCGTTCGCCAGATCACCGCCAAGATGGGCGACCGCCTGATGTATCTCGGTGGCATGCCGACGGCGGAACTGTTTGCCGAAGCCTATCTCGGCGCCGGTTTCACCACCTATTCCTCGGCTGTCTTCAACTTCGTGCCGGGCCTTGCCAATGAATTCTACGCCGCCTTGCGCGCCGGCGAACGCGCCACCTGCGAGCGTATCCTGACGGAATTCTTCTATCCGTTCATGGCGATCCGCAACCGCGCCAAGGGTTATGCCGTCTCCGCCGTCAAGGCCGGCGTTCGCCTGCAGGGCTTCAATGCCGGTCCGGTGCGCGCGCCGCTGAAGGACCTGACCAATGAGGAAATCGGCATGCTCGACGCCTTGATCGGCACGCACAAGCGCAAAGCCTGATTTGGAGGCCTGATCGAGACAAGCGGGAGGGGAGCCATGAAGATCACAGCGGTGCGCACGCATCTGCTCGAACATTGCCTGGACACGCCGTTCGAAAGCGCATCCATGCGTTTTGATCGCCGCGCCCATATTCTGGTGGAAATCGAATGCGACGACGGAACCGTCGGCTGGGGCGAATGCCTCGGCCCGGCGCGGCCCAACGCCGCCGTGGTTCAGGCTTACTCCGGCTGGCTCATCGGCCAGGACCCGCGTGAGACCGAAAAGATCTGGGCCGTGCTTTATAACGCCCTGCGCGATCAGGGCCAGCGCGGCCTCAGCCTCACGGCCCTGTCCGGCATCGATATCGCGCTGTGGGACATCAAGGGCAAGCATTATGGCGCTTCGATCTCGATGCTGCTCGGCGGGCGCTGGCGCGAAAGCGTGCGGGCCTATGCCACCGGCAGCTTCAAGCGCGATGGCGTCGACCGCGTTTCCGACAATGCCTCGGAGATGGCGGAGCGCCGGGCAGACGGCTTTCACGCCTGCAAGATCAAGATCGGCTTCGGCATCGAGGAGGACCTCCGCGTCATCGCCGCCGTGCGCGAGGCGATTGGGCCGGATATGCGGCTGATGATCGACGCCAATCACGGCTACACCGTCACCGAAGCCGTCGCGCTCGGCAACCGCGCCGCCGACTATGGTATCGACTGGTTCGAGGAGCCGGTGGTTCCCGAACAGCTCGATGCCTATGCCCGGGTTCGGGCCGGCCAGCCGATACCGGTTGCGGGCGGCGAGACCTGGCACGGGCGTTATGGCATGTGGCAGGCGCTTTCCGCCGGCGCCGTGGATATTCTCCAGCCCGATCTCTGCGGCTGCGGCGGTTTTTCCGAAACGCAGAAGATCGCGGCGCTCGCCACGCTGCACGGCGTGCGCATCGTGCCGCATGTCTGGGGCACCGGCGTGCAGATTGCGGCAGCCCTGCAATTCATGGCGGCGATGACGCCAGATCCGGTGCGGGTCAATCCCATCGAGCCGATCATGGAATTCGACCGCACCTATAATCCGTTCCGGCAGGCCGTGCTGAGCGAGCCGATAGAGGCGGTAAACGGCGTCGTCACGATCCCGAACGGCCCCGGCCTCGGCATCGAGATCAACCGCGACGCTTTGATTGAATTCAGGATGCCAGACCCGTGAGCGAACTTGTCAGAAAACTGAGCGGCACAGCGCCTCGGCCCGCTTTCCCGAAAGGCGCCGTCGATACGCAGATGCATCTCTATCTGCGCCACTATCCCGCCCTGCCGGGTGGACCGGGCCTGCCGCCGGGCGCTCTGCCCGGACCGGAGGATTATCGCAGCCTCATGCGATGGCTCGGCATCGACCGGGTCATCATCACCCAGGGCAACGCCCATCAGCGCGATAATGGCAACACACTCGCCTGTGTCGCGGAAATGGGCGAGGCGGCCCGCGCGGTGGTCATCATCGATGCGACCACGACCGAAAAGGACATGGAAAAGCTTGCCGCCGCAGGCGCCGTCGGTGCGCGTATCATGGATTTGCCGGGCGGTGCGGTAAACCTGTCCGAGCTGGAAGCCGTGGACGAGCGCGCGCATGCGGCCGACTGGATGGTGGCGGTGCAATTCGACGGCAATACGCTGCTCGATCACCTGCCGCGCCTTCAGAATATCCGCTCGCGCTGGGTGTTCGATCACCACGGCAAGTTCTTCAAGGGCATCAAAACCGATGGCCCGGAAATGGCGGCGCTTCTGAAACTCATCGACCGCGGCAATCTCTGGTTCAAGTTCGCCGGCGTCTACGAAAGCTCACGCGAGAGCTGGCCCTATGAGGACGTCGCCGCCTTTTCGCGCGTCATCGCCGCCCATGCGCCGGAGCGCATCGTATGGGGCACCAACTGGCCGCATAATTCCATCCGCGAGACGGCGGCCTATCCCGACGATGCCCGCCTTGCGGAACTCATACTCGGCTGGCTGCCGGATGAGGCGACGCGGCATCGCGCGCTG
The DNA here is from genome assembly GCF_006970545.1 of Agrobacterium sp. T29. NCBI lineage: Bacteria > Pseudomonadati > Pseudomonadota > Alphaproteobacteria > Hyphomicrobiales > Rhizobiaceae > Agrobacterium > Agrobacterium sp. T29. Next base: position 105,474 of record NZ_CP040641.1, on the reverse strand, counting down.
GTGGAAAATCCGGAAGCGCTGTTCAAGCTGCCGCCAGTCACGGCGGCATAAGTCAATTCGGGATGACCGGACTCCATCGCAGCAAGGCCCCGCTATGCCGGGGCCTTTTCCGTTTCAGTGGCAAGCAGCCGCTGCTGTTCGTGTTCGTCAAAGGCCATCAGATTGCCATGCCGGCTGCGGCGTATGCGGTTCATATGGTCGCGCGGGCTTAAACCCAATGTCCGTTTGAACATGCGTGAGAAATAATAGGGATCGCCATAGCCCACTTCGGCGGCCGCTGCCGAGACCGAAAGCCCCGCCTCGAGAAAATGCATGGCGCGTTCCATGCGTTTGAACTCCTGATATTTACGTGGCGTCCGTCCCACCCGTTTCTGGAATTCGCGCAGAAAATAATCGCGATTATAGGGAGCCGCCTCGGTTGCCCGGCCGGCAATGTCGGGGTCGAGCGGATTGGCCGAAATCATGGTGATCGCCTTCATCACCGCAAGGTCGAGGCCTTCCGTGCCCTCCGGCTGGAAACTCGGCCGGTCGACCCATCCGAGGAAGGCGTCGTCGATGAAGGCGATGAGAAGCACCATGAAAAGATGGTGCTGGCCAAGCGTGACGGAGGAGGGCGGGGCGCTCTGCCGGTAGTGGCGCACCAGCGGTTCCAGCAGCGGCCAGCGGCTCAGCCTCACTTTGGGCTTCAGGTCCATCTGCGCGATCAGGTTGTGGCGGCCGTAAATATCCAGCGTGAAATGCTGCGCCACGCCGCGATAGGTGACGGCCTGCTCGTTCCAGCCGACAAAGCGCTGCCCCCGGAAAATCAGCATGGCGTCACCCGGCTCCAGCACCCGCGCCTCGCCATCGACGAGATAATGCCCGCGCCCTTCCAGGCAGATGATGAGATCGTCCACCTGGTTGGATTTGTCGATCTGCCAGGTGCGCGAATGCTCCATCTTGATCGTTGCGCGCGTCAGGTTGAGGTTGAGCGCCGCAGGCGGAACGGACGATAGAATGCCACCTTCGATTTCGTCCATCTTTTTCCTCATCTTTGTTAATTCACCTTGGCGCGGAAATTTGGTTTTGTCACCGCATAAATTGCTTTTACGCGCCGTATCAATGAGGGAGGAGATCGGTCGCGGCGAGAGATTGCGCCATCGCGCGCGTGCCGCCGGCCGTTCCGGGAGAATCACTTGTACGAAATTGTATTCTGTCATTCGCGTTCCACCGGGACGCGGGGAGGAGCATTATGAAATCTCAGCGCTTCCTCGGGCTGGGATATCTGACGCCTTATATCGTCGGGCTTCTGGTCTTCACGGCCATCCCGTTCCTCGGCTCGCTCTATCTCAGCTTCACCCGTTACGACCTGATGAGCGATCCCAGCTGGGCGGGGCTGGCCAATTACGAGCGGCTGTTCACCCGCGACCGCACCTTCATGAAATCGCTGAACGTTACCCTGTTCTACGTGTTTCTGACGGTGCCGCTGAAGCTTGCCTTCGCGCTGTTCATTGCGGCCATACTCAATTATAAGCTGCAATTCATCAACTTCTTCCGTACCGCCTTTTACGTGCCGTCCATTCTCGGCGGCTCCATCGCGATTGCGGTTCTGTGGCGCTACATCTTCGCAAGCGAGGGGCTTGCCAATATGGCGCTGGCCGCCATCGGCCTGTCGCCGGTGGATTGGTTCGGCGATCCGGGCAACGCGCTTTTCACCATCACGCTGTTGCGCTGCTGGCAGTTCGGTTCGGCCATGGTGATCTTTCTCGCCGCGCTGCAATCCATCGACAAGTCGCTTTACGAGGCCGCGGCCATCGATGGCGCGGGCAAGGTGAGAACATTCTTCTTCATCACGCTGCCGCTTCTGACGCCGGTGATCTTCTTCAACCTCATCATGCAGATGGTTCAGGCATTCCAGGAGTTCAACGGGCCTTACATCATCACCCAGGGCGGGCCGCTGAAGTCCACTTATCTCTTGCCTCTTTACATCTATGACGAGGCCTTCAAGAAGTTCAACATGGGCTATGCCTCCGCCATCGCCTGGGTGCTCTTCACCATCATCACCGTGCTGACCCTCGTGGCCTTCTGGTCCTCGAAGAAGTGGGTCTATTACGCCGGCGACAAGCGGAACTGATGCCATGACCGATATCGCAACCCTGAACGACATGCAGGCGGCCCGCCGGGCGCGGCTGAGGCTCGTCTCCACCTCTGTCCGTTACGTGCTTCTCTTCGCAGTCGGCCTCGTCATGCTCTATCCGCTGATCTGGCTGGTGGGCGCGAGCTTCAAGACCAATTCGGAAATCTTCTCCGGCGCCGGCTTCATCCCCGATAATCCGACGCTGGACGGCTATATTCGCGGCTGGGAAACCTCGACGCCCTATACATTCGGTCGGTTCTTCTGGAATTCGTTCCTGATCATCCTGCCGAAAGTCATCGGCACGGCGATTTCCTGCACCATGGCGGCCTATGCCTTTGCCCGCTTCGATTTTCCGCTGAAGAAGATCCTGTTCGGCTCGGTCATCGCCATCCTGCTGCTGCCGAATGTCGTCACCCGCATTCCGCAATATATCCTGTTTCGCGATCTCGGCTGGCTGGACAGTTTCCTGCCGCTCTGGGTGCCCTCGGCGCTCGCCGGCGATGCCTTCTTCGTTTTCATGCTGGTGCAGTTCCTGCGCTCGCTGCCTTCGGACATGGAAGAGGCCGCCCGGGTGGATGGCGCCAACAGCCTGCAGACGCTGATTTACATCGTCGTGCCAATGCTGGCGCCGGCGCTGATCTCGGTTTGCCTGTTCCAGTTCATGTGGACGATGAACGATTTCCTCGGGCCGCTGATCTACCTGTCCTCGGTCGACAAATATCCGGTGAGCCTTGCGCTCAAACTCTCCATCGACACCACCGAAGCCTTCGAATGGAACCGCATCCTGGCGATGTCGGTGCTGACGATCGCGCCTGCGCTGATCGTGTTCTTCGCGGCGCAACGGTATTTCATTGAAGGGATCTCGTCTGGCGGGGTCAAGGGCTGAAAATGGCAAGCGTTCAACTTAAAAATCTCGAAAAAGTCTATGGCGGCAGCTTCAAGGCCGTGCACGGCATCAATCTCGAGGTCGAGGATGGTGAGTTCATGGTGTTCGTCGGCCCCTCCGGCTGCGCCAAATCCACGACGCTGCGCATGGTGGCGGGGCTGGAGGAAATCACCGGCGGCGAAATCCTGATCGGCGACCAGCGCGTCAACGACCTGCCGCCCGGCAAGCGCTCCATCGCCATGGTCTTCCAGAATTATGCGCTTTATCCGCATATGAAGGTGCGCGGCAATCTCGCCTTCGGCCTAAAGATCGCCGGTGTCGCCAGGCCAGAGATCGAAAAGGCAATCGACAATGTCGCGCGCATTCTCGAAATCGAGCCGCTGCTCGACCGTCTGCCGAAACAGCTTTCCGGCGGACAGGCGCAGCGTGTGGCGCTGGGCCGCGCGCTCATCAAGAAGCCCGGCGTGTTCCTGTTCGATGAGCCGCTGTCCAATCTCGATGCCAAGCTGCGCGCCTCCATGCGGGTGCGCATCACCGATCTGCATCGCCAGTTGAAAGCGGAAGGCCTGTCTTCGACGGTCATTTACGTCACCCATGACCAGACGGAGGCCATGACTATGGGCGACCGTATCTGCGTCATGCAGGCGGGTCGCATCATGCAGGTCGCGACGCCGAAGGAGCTTTATAACCATCCCGCCAATCTTTTCGTCGCCGGTTTCATCGGCACGCCGGAAATGAACCTGGTGGATGTGGCAATCGACGGCGCGGAATTCGTCATCGCCGGCCAGCGGCTGCCCATCGGTACGCATCTGGAGCAACGGCTCTCGGCCAGACCTGCAGACGCCGTCATCGGCATCCGCCCGCAGCATCTTTCGCTGGCGGGAGAAGCCGATGGCCCGGCGCTGCAGGCGAAACTCACCAATGCGGAATTCATGGGCCACGAGGTCTATCTGCACGCCGATCTCGGCGGCCAGAAGCTGGTGAGCGTGGTCGGTGCGGCAGAGTTCGAGGCGCTCGGGCGCGACGGCATCCTGCGGCTGAAGCCGGACCCTGAGAAGCTGCATATTTTCGACAAGGCCGATGGCCGCAACGTCTCGCTGTGAGGAGGGGACGGGCGTGCCTGATTTTTCGAGGAGGAGAAGAACAATGAAGACGATGACAAGAATGATGGCGATGCTCGCCGGCGCCGCTTATGTGGCGATAGCGACGGCTCCGGCGGCGGGTGCTGCGGAACTGCGCATGTCGTGGTGGGGCGGCGAAAGCCGCCACGTCGCCACCCAGAAGGCCATTGCCGCCTGTGGTGAGAAATACGGTCACACCGTCAAGGGCGAATTCACCGGCTTCGATGGCTATCTGGAAAAGCTCACCACGCAGATGGCGGGCAAGACGGAGGCCGATATCGTTCAGGTCAACTGGCCTTGGCTGCCGCTGTTTTCCAAGAACGGCGAAGGTTTTGCCGATCTGCGCCAACTGAAGCCGCTGGATCTTTCGCAATGGGCCGAGAGCGATCTGGACGCCGGTTCGATGAACGGCGTGTTGCAGGGGCTTTCCGTTTCCACTACCGGCCGCGTCTTCTTCTTCAACGCCACCACTTTCGAAAAGGCCGGCGTGGAAATTCCGAAGACCTGGGACGAATTTTTCGCGGCAACCAAGACCATCAAGGAAAAGCTCGGCAAGGACTATTACACCTTCAATGCCGTGAAGGAGACTGCCCAGCTTCTGCTGACGCTGGCTGTCGTGCAGAAGACCGGCAAGGATCTGGTCGATCCCAGGACCAACCGCGTCGCCTGGACGCCGGAGGAACTGGCCGAGGGTATCTCTTTCGTCGGCAAGCTGGTCGAAACCGGCTCCATCCGCTCGCAGAAAGAGGAAGCGGCCGATGGTAACGTCAATCTCTATGAAAAGCCGTCCTGGTCGGAAGGCCGCATCGCCGGATCATATGAATGGGATTCGACCTATTCGAAATATGCCGATCCGCTGAAGGAAGGGCAGGTTCTGAAACCGTTCCCGATGCTGAAGCTTGCCGATGCCGTGACCGAAGGCGTTTATCGCAAGCCTTCCATGGTGTTTTCGATCTCGAAAAACTCCAGGAACCCGGAAGCGGCCGCGCAAATCCTGAACTGCCTGCTGAACGAACCTGAGGGCATCGATGCGCTCGGCACCTCGCGTGGCCTGCCCGCCTCGAAGGCCGCTGCGGCGCGTCTGGGGGACAAGGGCGAGCCGGAAGTGCGGGCCGCCAACGCCATCGTCATGGCGGCATCGGGACCGGTGGTGTCACCCTTCAACGAACATCCTGAAATCCGCTCGGGCTTCATCGATACGCTTGAGGAATATGCCTATGGCCAGCTGACGGCGGAAGAGGCGGCCGAGCAGATCATCGATACGACCAACGATGTTCTTGCCAAGTTCGATTGACGACAATGGCCTGCCGCCTCCATGGCGGCGGGCTCCCTATCCGGCTGCCGGATGATGTGAGGCATGTCCGCCAAGGGCTTGGCCGGACAGGCACCAAAGACGAGAAAAGAGCATGAACGAACCCCTTATCATCGCGTCTTCGGCGCGAACGGCAGCGCTTTGCCTTGCCGCTCCCGGCGCTCGCTATTTCCTTCCGTCCAAAACGGCATGGCGTCTGACGTCGGCGGATGGCGACGAGCGGCGCGGTGAAACCGCGACCGTGGTGACGCTGCTGCATGATCTTTCCCCGGATACGCGCTATGTCTTCGAAGCGGAGGGGTTTGGACGGCTGGAGTTCAGAACCGCCCCCTGTGCCGGGCTTGTCGAGGCTGCGGAATTTTCCCTGATGCCGGATGTTGCGCTCGATGATGAGACACGCGCGCGCGCCAATGCACAGGCGCTGGAAAGGGCCGTGGCCGCGGTGCCGCACGGCGCCACGTTGCGTCTCGGGGCCGGTCTCTGGACAGCCTTTCCCGTTCGCCTGAAAAGCAACATGACCTTCCACCTTGCCGAAGGAGCCGTGCTGCGCGCGCCCTCCACCCGCAAGGGCTGGCCGATCCTGCCTGCCCGCGATGAGGCAGGCCGTGTGCTCGGAAGCTGGGAAGGCTTGCCGGACGCTTGTTTCGCCGCGCCGGTTCACGCCATCGCGGCAGACAATCTCGTCATCGAGGGCAGGGGCGTTCTCGATGGTTCGGGCGACAGCGGCGACTGGTGGAGCTGGCCGAAAGAAACCCGCGATGGTGCGCGCCGGCCACGCGGCCTGCATCTCGTTTCCTGCCGGAAGACAAACCTGCTTGGTTTCACCATCCGAAACGCCGCCTCCTGGACGATCCATCCGCAGGGCTGCGAAGACTTGATCGCCGCCCGCCTCAGCATCGTCGCACCCCATGACAGCCCGAACACCGATGGTTTCAACCCCGAGAGCTGCCGTAACGTCACGATATCAGGCGTGCGCTTTTCCGTCGGCGACGATTGCATCGCGGTGAAGGCGGGAAAGCGCGGCCCCGATGGCGAGGACGATCATCTTGCGGAAACGCGCGGCATTCGGGTGCGCCATTGCCTGATGCAGCGCGGCCATGGCGGGCTGGTGATCGGTTCGGAAATGTCCGGCGGCGTGCATGATGTGGCGGTTGAGGATTGCGACATGGTCGGCACGGATCGTGGCCTGCGTCTCAAGACACGGCGCGGGCGCGGCGGCACCGTCAGCAACATCGCCATGCGCCGGGTGCTGCTGGATGGCGTGCAGACCGCGCTTTCCGCCAATGCCCATTACCATTGCGATGCCGATGGACATGATGACTGGGTGCAGTCGCGAAACCCGGCGCCGGTCGATGGCGGCACGCCCTTTATCGACGGCATTACGGTGGAGGATGTCGAAATCCGCAATCTCTCCCATGCGGCCGGCGCTTTTCTGGGTCTTGCCGAAGCGCCCATCCGCAACATCGCCATCCGCAATCTCACCATCGTCTCGCGCGATCCTTCGGCCATCGCAACGCCACCGATCATGGCCGACCGGGTGCGTCCCATGCGCCATGAGGCGATTGTTTTCGAGCAGGCGCATATAGTCTGCGATAATCCCGCCCTTTTGAGCGACGCTTCCGTTTCCATTGTGTCAGATTCCGATTGAGAGAACCGATGAAAGCCACTGAATATTTTGATCAATTCTCCAGTCGCTATAAACATTACAAGGGCGGAAGCTGGTGTTATGAGGATGGATGCGTCTATCGTGGCCTGCAGCAGCTGTTCGAGGCGACCGGGGAAGCGCGCTGGAACGACCATCTGCATCGTCTCGCCGATGCGCAGATAGCGCCAGACGGCACGCTCGCCGGTTACGATCCGCAGGAATATAATATCGACCATATCCTCGCCGGCCGTATCCTCTTTCCCCTTGCGGCGGAAACGGGCGATCCGCGTTACCTCGCTGCGGCGGAACATCTGGCAGGGCAACTGCGCAGCCATCCGCGCATCGCATCCGGGAATTACTGGCACAAGAAGCGTTATCCGCATCAGGTCTGGCTGGACGGGCTTTACATGGGGCTTCCTTTCCAGATCGAATATGCGCAGGCGACGGGCCGGGCGGAACTGATCGACGATGCGCTGCGGCAGTTTTCAGCGGCGCTCGCGGCGACGGAGGATAGCGGGGGGCTCTATGCCCATGGTTACGACGACAGCCGCAGCCAGCGTTGGGCCGATCCTCAAAGCGGCAAGTCTCCCGCCATATGGGCGCGTGCGGTCGGCTGGCTCGCCATGGCGCTGGTGGACGCGCTGGCCATCCTGCCGGATGACGGCGCGACGGCGGCGCTTCGCAACAAGACGCAGTCGCTTCTGGCCGGCATCATCGCACGGCAGACCGAGACAGGGCTCTGGATGCAGGTTCTCGACAATCCGGGCCTTGCGGGCAATTACGAGGAAACATCCGCCTCGGCCATGTTTGCCTATGCCTTGCTGCACGCAGTGCGGTTGAAGCTCGTGCAGGGCGAAGAGGCGGATGCCGCCCTTTCGGCGGGTCGTCGCGCGCTTGAGGCGCTTCTGGAAACGCGGCTGAAAGCCGATGAAGAGGGCGTGACCCGCCTCACCGGCATCGTTCATGTCGCGGGCCTCGGCGGCTTCGAGGGCAATTATCGCGATGGAACGCCGGAATATTATCTGACCGAGCCGGTGGTGTCCGACGATGCCAAGGGCGTCGGGCCGCTGATGATGGCCTATGCCGAAAGCCTGCTTCTGGCCAAGCCGCAGGCGCAGGCTGTTTCAGCGGCGTGACGTCACGCCGCCCTTGCGAAGATCACGGTCTGGATCAGGCCCTGTTTCTTGTGGTTGGCAATGGTGATCGTGCCGCCGAAGCGCTCGATGATTTCCCTGGCGATGGCAAGACCAAGACCCACGCCGGGGATTGATTTACGCCGCGCGAGGTCCACCCGGAAGAAGGGCTCGAAAACCCGCCCGATCAGTTCCTGCGGAATGCCGGGGCCCTCGTCCCTGATCGTCACGACGATTTCGCTGTCGTCTCCGGTCAGATCGATATGCGCCTTCTTGCCATGGGTAACGGCGTTCAGGATGAGGTTGCGCAGGGCTCTCTTCAGCGCCAGCGGTGCCGCCTTGATGGTCATGGCGGCTTCCGGCTCGATGAAGTCGAGCGCGCCCGCATGACCAAGATCGGAAACATCGCTGACGATTTCGCTGAGAAGCGTGCCGATGTCGATCGTCTTGACGCTGTCCTGGCTGACCTCTTCCCGCACCAGAAGAATGGCGCTGTCGGCGATGGCGTCCAGCTCCTCGAGGTCCGCCAGCCATTTGGCCCGTTCCTCGTCGTTCTCGATGAATTCCGCCCTCAGCCGCATGCGGGTCATCGGGGTTCTGAGATCGTGGCCGGCGGCGGCGACGAGGCGCATGCGGCTTTCCATCGCCGCCTTCAGGCGGGTCGCGAGTTCGTTCAGCGCCCGCGCGGTGGCGCGGATTTCGCCCGGTCCGGTTTCCGGTAGGTGCGGCAGCGAACCGTCAGGCCCGATGCTGGCGGCGGCATTTTCCAGCATGTCGAGCGGGCGGGTGATCTTGCTGGCGGCAAAGATCGAAACGGCGGCACTGCCGAGGATGATCAGCCCGATCCACATGCCGAAAATCTTCCAGCCGCCCGGCGGCGGACCCATATGCGGAATTTCCGCAACCAGCCAGCCGCCTTTTTCCAGCGCGATAGCCGCTACGGGGGCAGGGTTTCCCGGCGAGCGGATGACCATGGCGGTGCGCGGCTCTCCGACGCGGGCCAGCGCCTTTTCCAGAAATTCCGAAAGCATGCCGTCGAGATCGCCTTCCGGCGGCTTCTGTTCGATCTGGAAATAGCCGGGCTGCTGCAGGGAGGGATCGCGCTCGGCCATGGTCACGGCAAAGGCGAGGCTGCGGGCCAGCGGCTCGATGGTGGCGTCGGGCGGCGGCGGCTGCAATGTCCGGTCGGCCACAAAAGTCGCAAGCGCGATGACCGCGATGATGGAGACGATCATCAGCGCCGTGATGCGGTTTTTAAGCGAGCTCATCGCTGCACCGGCAGGGTTTTGACCTGAACCGTCATCTGGTAACCGCCATTGCGCACGGTCTTGAAGATCGGCGTTTGCGTGTCGGCGTCCAGCTTCTTGCGCAACCGGCTCATCAGCACGTCGATGGAGCGGTCGAACGGGCCGCGATCCTTGCCCTGCGTGAGATCGAGAAGCTGATCGCGGGAAAGCAGCCGGCCGGGCCTGTCGAGAAAGACTTTCAGCAAATCGAATTCCGCTCCCGTCAAATCTATCTTTTCACCGCTGGCGCGGATGACGGAGCGCTGCTCGGGATCGGCGGTGAAATCCGCAAAACCATAGGCGGCGGATGAGGGGCGGGGGGCTTCCTGCGGCGTGGCGCGGCGCAGCACGGCCTTGATGCGCGCCGTGAGTTCGCGCGGATTGAAGGGTTTGCCGAGATAGTCGTCGGCGCCGATTTCCAGCCCGACGATCCGGTCGACATCTTCCTTCAGCGCAGTCAGGAGAATGACCGGCGTGCGCGGCCGGCGACCCTGCAGATCGCGGCAGATATCGAGGCCGGAGCCATCGGGCAGCATCACGTCGAGCACGATGAGATCGGGATTGGAGCTGGCGATCTTTTCCTCGAACTCACGCCTGTCGGCGGCCATCGACACGCGAAACCCCTGCGAGCCGAGATATTTCGCGAGCAATGTGCGTATTTCCGGATCGTCATCGACGATCAATATATGTGTCACCGAAACTGTCGTCATATCGTCCAACCTTTTGATGCCACTATACATAAGCGCTGAAAAGAAACGGCGGATTTTTGCAACGAAAGCTTTCCGGGGCCGTTCTGGCAACATTCGGTTACAAATAGGCGGTTTGCGGAAGCAGCCCGGAAACATTCGGACCAAAGCCGGAAACGCGATGCACCTATCGTCCTTCCATGTTGGAAAACGGAAGGAAGGTAAGATGAGAAACTCGCTACTGGCCACCGCCGTCATCGCGACAGCAATTATCGGCGTTTCCGCCGCCGCGCAGGCAACGGAAGAGAATGCGCCCGCACCCCAGGCGACCGAACAGGCTGCGCCGCCGCCCGCCAATCTCGATCTCGGCCCGGACATCGGCCCGGATCGTGGTCCGGATGAAAGGCCGCTGCCGCCCCATATGCGCAGAATGCCCGGCCCGGATGTTCTCGGGCTGGCGACGAAGCTTTCGGCGGCCGAAATCTATCTCGGCGTCACGCCAGAGCAGCTCGGTCCATGGCGCGCCTATACCACGGCGCTGATCGATCTCGTTTCCCCCGGTCCGGAGCGCAATCCGCGTCCGCCGGTGGCGGGTGAAGGCAAGGCCAAGCCCGAGCCGCGTCTTGCGGGAGAGGAGCTGGCAGGCATTATCGCGCAGAAGGCGGAAAAGGCCAAAGCCTTGCAGGACGCCGTTGCGGCGCTGAAACCGAAGCTTTCGCCGCAGCAGGTGCTGAAGCTTGCCGAACTCGAGCGTGCGCTGATGCCGCCTCCGCCTCCCGGTCCGCGTCATGGCCCCGCAGAGCGCGGCGGCTTTGCTCCCCCGCATGGCGATATGAGGCCGCCGGTTCCCGAGGCGGAACGGGGCTGAGGCAACTATTCGAAGTTTCCTCCTTTAATCTGCCCCCCAGTAAAGGAGGAAATCAGCCGGCAACGGCTGGAGCCGGGGGATCGCACGCCTGCGATCCCCCGCGTGATTTTCAAGCAGGAAGATGATGATGAGATATTTCTATCTGGTGCTAGCAACGGCTTTTGGTTTGAGCTTTGCCTGGTCGGTGGCCGTGGCAAAGGACAAGCCCGTGCAACAGCCGGCAGCCAAATCCCGGCAGGATGAACAGCGGCGTCAGCCCGCCTGTGCGAAGGATCAGCGCGGAAAAACGGATTCCAGACGTCTTCGCAGCACCTGCCGCAAGGCCGCGGTGCGAAAATCGGCCTCTGCCTATGAATGGATCGAAGCGGAGAGGGGTTTCATCCTCGTAAAACACGAGATGACGCCGGTTTCTTCCTTCGAGTGAACCGGCTGGATAGGACATCGATATGAAAACGGCACGCAAGGCAGGTGCATTGCTGGCGGTTGTCGCTCTCGCCGTGGGCGGCTACTGGCTGTCCTCGCAATATACGCGGGCGGCCACACCCGGCTATATCACCGCACCGGTGACGCGCGGCGATATCGAGCAGACGGTGCTGGCGACGGGAACGCTGAAGCCCGTTCGCCTGGTCGCCGTCGGCGCTCAGGCCTCGGGCCGCATCACCGCCGTCAAGGTGGCGCTCGGCGATACGGTCAAGGCGGGCGATCTGATCGCCGAAATCGATTCCGTTACCCAGACGAACAGTCTGCGCACGGCGCAGGCGGCCCTGGCGAATGTGAAGGCGCAACGGGTGGAGAAGCAGGCGACGCTTCTTCTCAACCGCCAGAGCCTTGCCCGTCAGCAGGAGATGGTGTCGAAGAACGCGGCCTCCCGCGCCGATTTCGAAAGCGCCACCGCAGCCCTTGCCGTCACCGAGGCGCAGATCGAAGCCATCGACGCCCAGATCGAGGAAGCGCAGGTCGCGGTGGAAACGGCCGAGGCCAATCTCGGCTATACCAAGATCACCGCGCCCATCGAAGGCACGGTTCTGTCGATCGTCAGCCAGGAAGGGCAGACCGTCAATGCCACCCAATCCGCGCCAACCATCGTCATCCTCGGTCAGCTCGACCGGATGACGGTGCGCACGGAAATTTCCGAGGCGGATGTAACGCGGGTCAGGCCGGACCTGCCGGTCTATTTCACGGTGCTCGGCGAGCCGCAGCAGCGTTACAACGCGACGCTCGCCTCGATAGAGCCGGCGCCGGAATCGGTGCGCAGCGATTCCAGCTTCAGTTCCTCGACCTCTTCATCCTCCAGCTCATCCTCTTCCAGCACGTCGTCCTCCGAGGCGATCTATTATAATGGCGTGTTCGAAGTGCCGAACCCGGAAGGCAAGCTGCGCACCTACATGACGGCGGAGGTTCATATCGTTCTCGGCGAAGCGAAGGACGTGCTGACCGTCCCCTCGGCGGCCCTTGGCAGCATGGACAGCGACGGCAGCTATGCGGTGCGTGTGGCCGGCGCCGATGGCAGGGTTTCCGAGCGCAAGGTCGAAATCGGGCTCAACAACAAGGTCACGGCGGAAGTGCGTTCCGGCCTTGCCGAGAATGAGCACGTGGTGACCGGCGAGCGTTCCACCGACACCACCGCAAACGCCATGCCGGGGCCGGGCGGCCCGCCGATGGGGCTTTGAACCATGGCTGAACCTTTGATTTCGCTTAAATCCGTGCGGCGGGATTATCCCTCCGGCGAAGGCACGATCAGCGTGCTCAAGAATATCGACCTCACCATCGAGGCCGGTGAGATGGTGGCGATCGTCGGCGCGTCCGGGTCGGGCAAGTCGACGCTGATGAATATTCTCGGCTGCCTCGACCGCCCGACATCGGGTAGCTACAGCATCAGGGGCCGGGAAACGGGCAATCTCGATGCCGACGCGCTTTCGGCGCTCAGGCGTGAAAATCTCGGCTTCATCTTCCAGCGCTACCACCTGCTCGCCGAACTGACGGCGCTCGGCAATGTCGAAATTCCGGCGATCTATGCCGGCAAGACGCAGGGCGACCGCAGGCACAATGCCGCAAGGCTGCTCGGCCGCCTCGGCATGGCGGAACGCCTAGATCACCGTCCCGGCCAGCTTTCCGGCGGCCAGCAGCAGCGCGTTTCCATCGCCCGCGCCCTCATGAACGGTGCCGAGATCATTCTTGCCGACGAGCCGACCGGCGCGCTCGACAGCGCCAGCGGCGACGAGGTGCTGCGCATCCTCGGCGAGCTGCATGCCGAAGGCCGCACCGTCATCATCGTTACCCATGACATGTCGATTGCCAGACGCGCCGGGCGGATCATCGAAATCAGCGACGGCACGATCATTTCCGACCGCAGGACGGATGCAACGCCCGTACCGCAGAACGATGCCAAACCCGCTGCCGTTTCCGGCGGGTCTTCCAGTCTCGCGGGTCTCGTTTCGTCTCTGCGCGAGGCGTTGCGCATGGCGCTTCTGTCGATGCGGGCGCACAAGTTGCGCACCTTTCTCACCATGCTCGGCATCATCATCGGCATCGCCTCGGTCATCAGCGTCGTGGCGCTGGGGCAGGGTTCGCAGCAGCGGGTGCTGCAGAACATATCGAGCCTCGGCACCAACACGCTGGAAATCTTCGCCGGCAAGGATTTCGGCGACATAAGGTCGGGCAAGATCACCACGCTCGTCGTTTCCGATGCCGAAGCGCTTGCCAAGCAATCCTATGTCGCGGCAGTGACGCCGACGGTCTCGACCTCCAGCACGGTGCGTTTCGGTGCGAAGGAGGCGAATGCGCTGGTGAACGGCGTCAGCGAGCGCTATTTCGTCGCCAAGGGCACCAAGCTGTCGCAGGGCCGCTTTTTCGATGGAGGAAGCGTCGCGCAGAAGGCGCAGGAAGTGGTGATCGACGAAAATACCCGCAAATCGCTGTTTGCGGATTTCGACGGTAGCCCTGTCGGCCAGGTCATTCTCATCGGCAAGGTGCCGGCCCGCATCGTTGGCGTCACGCAGGCGCAACAGGGTGGTTTCGGCTCAAGCCAGAATCTGTCGCTCTACCTGCCCTATACCGCTGTCCAGTCACGCTTTCTCGGCAGCCTGTCGCTGCGCAGCATCACGGTGCAGGTGGCCGACGATGTCGATGCCTCAATCGCCGAACAGGCGGTGACGACGCTTCTGACCCAGCGGCACGGCACACGGGATTTCTACATTCTCAACACCGACGATATCCGCCAGACGATCACCAGCACCACGCAGACGCTGACCCTTCTGATTGCCGCCATTGCGGTGATTTCGCTGCTGGTCGGCGGCATCGGGGTGATGAACATCATGCTCGTTTCTGTGTCCGAACGTGTATCGGAAATCGGTGTGCGCATGGCGGTGGGCGCACGGCGCACCGATATTCTGCGGCAGTTCCTGATCGAAGCGGTGCTGGTCTGCATCATCGGCGGTGCGCTGGGCGTGCTCGGCAGCCTCGGCTTCGGCGCGCTTTTTTCCGCCTTCAGCAGCAATTTCGCCATGGTCTATTCCACGGCGTCGATCATCGCCGCTTTCGTCTGCTCGACGCTGATCGGCGTTGTCTTCGGTTATCTGCCGGCGCGCAACGCGTCGAAGCTCGATCCCGTCGCGGCTTTGTCTGCGGGGTAAATCCCCCGCCCGTCACGCCTTGTTTTTTTCGACGAAGCGGATGGCGTCGCCAACGGTCAGGATCGTGCTTGCGGCGGAATCTGGAATTTCCACCCCGAATTCCTCTTCGATTTCCATGACGATCTGAACGGTCTCGAGCGAATCCGCACCGAGATCGTCAGCAAAACTGGCCTCGTCCACGATGGTGGCAGGGTCTGCGCCAAGCTGGTCCACGATGATTTTTCTGATACGTTCTGCAATGGTGGACATGGTGAGACTCCGCGAAAGTTGCCTGCCGTCGAACGCCGCCACATCTGAATTTGCGCCGAAGATATCCAAGCGAAATCAAGCTGAAGTTTCGAAAGGACAGGGCACAGAGTCAAAGGTTCGGAAGATCGATGACATCCGGACGTAGCACGCCTTTCGCAGCCGCGAAAGGGTGTCGGTCACCCGTTAGTATTCCATAATAATATGGGACGTTCGCCACGTTAAACAGTTTGTGACTGGCAGCGGTGAACCGCAACGCGGTAAAGCTCGTTGCCTGTGAACCTTAAATCCGTCAGCCACACCGAGCCTCATGCCATGGTCCAGTCGTCTCCGGAACGCTTCATATTGCTCGACGGCATAAGGGGCGTGGCCGCTCTTTTCATCGTCCACCGCCACGCCGAGGATCTGTTCGGGAAAAGCACGGCTTCGAGTTATCTCGCCGTGGATCTGTTCTTTGCGCTCAGCGGTTTCGTGCTCGCGCATGCCTATAGCCGGAAACTGGCCGAAGGGGCGATTACGCCAGGCTTTTTCATGAAGGCGCGCTTCGCACGTCTTTATCCTCTTTATGGGCTGGCGCTGGCCTTGATGGCGGCCTATTTCATCTGTCTCTACGTGCTGGGCCTGCCGACGCCGATCGACGATCTGCATCGTCCCATCGATCCCGGCGAGCTTGCTTTCGCCTTGGTAACGGGGCTGCTCTTTTTGCCGGCACCCTTCACGCTCACCCTGAACGGTGCGTTGTTTCTCGTCAGCCCGGCATGGTCGCTTTTCAACGAACTGGTGGTGAATGCGTTTTACGCCCGCTTCGGTGTCCGGGCCACGACGAAACAGACCGCCGCGGTGCTCATTGTCAGCGCCCTTGTGCTGATGGTGGCTGCCGCCGAGTTCGGCCGTTTGCATGCCGGTTTTCGCTGGCATGAAATGTATGCCGGCATGGGGCGGGTGTTCTTCTCGTTTTTTGCCGGCGTGCTGATTTACCGTTTCCGCAATCGCGTACCGCAGTTGAAACCCTTTCAGGCGGCGCTTTGCCTTCTGCTGGTCTGTTTCATTCTGGCCGTGCCGATGTCGCGCGAGCTTCGGCCGTTCTTCGATCTTGCGGTTGTCCTCATCGTCTGGCCGCTGCTGCTGTTCGTCGCTAGCAAGACGGTTCCGGGGCGCGGGGTGGGAATGGTGTCGGTGTTTCTCGGCACGGCGTCCTATGCGGTCTATGTGCTGCACATTCCGCTTCTGGCCTGGACGGAGCTTCTGATCCCCGCAGTGCACCGGGAAAACCTCGCTTTGCCGGCCGGCATTGTTTTCCTCATTGGCACGACGTGCCTATCATGGTGGCTGACGGTCCATTACGATCAGCCTGTTCAGAAATGGCTGAAGGACCGGTTGAGAAAGCGGAGCGAAATCCGCCAGCCGGTATGACCCTGCCGCGCGGCTGAAAACCTCAATAATGGGCGAAAATCGGGGCAGTCAGCACGAAAGCTGCGACGAGGCTGATGATCGTCAGTTTCGCCGCTCGCATGCGGCGCATTTTGCGGCCGCTCCAGTCATACGTCATACTCACCTCCACGCAGACGCAAAACTTACCGGCATGGGAAACAACTGAAGCTTTGCGCGGACCGGTCATGGTCCCGCAACGCACAGGGTGCACATTCCATACCCAAGCTTCCCGGGACGCGCCTGATCACGCGCGGGACGCTCAATTTCAGTGTTGCCTGATATACGGCTTTTGCCAAGCCGTTATTTTCATCGGTGATTTTGAAGGCCGCCACGAAAAGGCGGCAAGCCCAATCACCGGTAAAGAGGCGGCAGGCCCTGAATGGCGTAACGCGGCAGCGGTTTCCACGGTTTGACGCGTTCATGTTTGTGAACGCCGAACAGGAACAGCATTTCCTCCGAAATATCGGCGGGGTCGGTCAAGCCATCCTGAAAGAGCTGGATCACCTTGCGGGCGGCATTGTTGTAGAGAATGACTTCGTCATCCATGGTGTGGCTATCATAACCGAGACCTTCCAGCACTGACTGGAGCATTTTCAGGTCCTGCGATGTGATGATGCAATTTTCATATGCGGAAGACATGACGCCCTCCTTTCCTGTGAGGTTCACAAAAGCCGGAGCGTCGCGCCACCATCCAGAGGCGGTGCGGGGACGCTTCAACGCCTTGAAACGCGGGCGAGGTCGGGGAAACCGTTCCCGGCCCGTGCCGTCATGCATGTCGCGTGAATTCCGGATCGTTCCCGCCGGACAGCGGGCGGGACAGGGCTTGGAGTGCAGCAGGCCTGACGGCGGCAACGCCCTTTAATTACCGATAAAAAGCGTGCGCCGTTTAGGGGGAATAGGCAAGTTAATTCCACTAACCCGGACGGAAGATGCGGTAGCCGCTGCCGCAGGCAACAAAAAAGGCCGGGGCAATATTGCACCGACCTTCCTCATATCGCTCTCAACACCCGTGCCAGTACATCCGTGGTCAAAAGTCTGAAGCGACTAAAACAACTGCGAACGTCGATTTCATTCGCGCTCACCAGCAGTTGCCATGTGAGCTGTCTAAATGGGCAATGTGGCCAAAACAAGTCCGGTATCCATGGTGATACTTTTATTCGCCATGACATGCCGGCCCGCACGACGCTTATTTCTTTTTGGCATCCGCTGTCGTGGCGTTTGCGAACTTGACCTGCGAACCGGCGGGCGGCGCGGCAGGTGCTTTCGTCTTGTCCTTCTTCGGTTTGCGGATTTCCTTGTTGCTGCGCAATTGACCCTTGGCCATGGTGTCCTCCTCCTGTTGGATCGATACGGCCTCGAGCGGCTATGAGACAATCCGTTCAAGGCCCTTCGCTCGGGCGATGCTGGAAATCCGGCCAGTCAGTTCTTGCCGGATCGTTTTTTTGCGGAAACCGGCGCGTCGGCGATGATCGTCGCTTCCTGTGCTTCGCGAAGCTGGCGAAGGCGTTCCGTTTTGCGGGCGCGCTGGTCGGCCTCGGCCTTTATGATCTGCTTTGCGGCGTTATCCGTCAATGACGCCCTGTCCTGTGCGGATAGTTTGCCGGGTTTGAAAAAAGCTTCCTTTGACGCGGCCATGGCATTCTCCTTTATGGAAGAGCGGTATCGGAAGGCTGTCGGGGGCGGGTAACCTTTTTGGGGGCAGGCAGCAGCCCTTCGCGCTGAATTTTCTTCTTTGCCCTCTTGCGGCGGTGGCGCACGGCTTAGGCTTCTTCGCGGACGCGCTTTTTCCCTGGCCCAAAAACAAAAGGCCGGGCTTTGACCCGACCTCTCACAACCATTCTAACCTGCAGCCAGTACATCCGTGGTCTGCGGGTTAAATGATGAATATCAAGCTGCCTGAAGGTTATCAGCCGAGCTTTTGCCGGACCGACGGTCCTGGACGATCTCGTAGCTGATCTTCTGGCCGTCGTTCAGCGAACGCATGCCAGCGCGCTCAACAGCGGAGATGTGAACGAAAACGTCCGTGCCGCCATTGTCAGGCTGAATGAAGCCGAAGCCCTTGGTGGCGTTGAACCACTTTACAGTACCAGTGTTCATAACGATTTCCTTTCGTAGAATCGTTGTGGTTCCCGCGATACCTTGCGGGATAAGATCGATTATTTGAGAGGAAATCCGACGGGGAACAGTCTGTTCCAGAACGACGTCACAAGCAATGGTCGATAAAGAAAATATAGGCGCAATTTTTGATTTTGCAATGGGCATTGAAGGAAAAAGCACTGGCGAGCGACCGATCATTGGCTAAGTATCTGGTTCACGGTGCTATTTCCCGCTGACCCAATCGTGCGCCCGGTCTGGCGCAGCCTTTGGTTTCGCGCGCATCAACCTCCACCGGGAGCCACGTCCTTCGCACGGTCATCCGGCAGGCTGCCTGCGCCCGGCGTCTTGTCATAGTCGGTGAGGGACGGTTTGGCGTGCGGGCCGGCGGGAGGAGTGTCGTTCGGGCTGGAAGGCCCTTTGTCGACTGTTTTCGGCTTCGTTTTCTTGGTCATGTCGCGTCCTCCTTTTACTGGGAAAACGCAGGGGAAAAGGCGCGGGTTCCGTTTCCACGCCGCGCGGGCGCGCTTTTCCGCCGTCAGCGGCGGGAACGCGGCTTTTTCTCTTCCCGGTTCATATCTCGCCCCACCCATTTGAAAAATACGACGAGGCTGAGGCCGATGATTATGAGCGGAACGAAGGATTCAAAACTGGACATGACTCACTCTTTCTTCCCCCGGCGACCATTTTACCGGCATGGAAGAAGCGCGTAATCTGTGGAATATCGTCCGTTCTTTTTTGGCAATTGCCATCTGCGGCCCAGTTGTCGATGGGCCGCAGACGAAGGCGGTTAAACCGGCAGCGATTTCACCGCTGCCGTGCCGCCTTCACGGGCGCTTTTCAGCGCCGCCACCCCTGTCAGGACGGACATGGCGCCGGCGCGCGAACCCGCCCGCTGCCGCAGCCGGTCGTTGGAGCCGGGCTTGAAGATCATGTCGCGCATGCGGTTGTCGCCGCCATAATGGCCGCCCGGCTCATGCGGCACCCAGATATGTTCGACACCGCCGCCGAAGCTTTTCACCAGCAGGATTTCATCGGCCGGCGGTTCCGTCCAGGGTTGCTTTTCATACTGGCGCATCTCGATGCGGCCTTTGTGGCCGTTGAAGGCGATGTGATGGCCCTCGATCGGCATATAGGTGTTGAGCGAATAGGAGACCTGCACGCCGCTCGCATAACGGATCGAGGCGCTCATCGTGTCGGGAATGTCGATCTCCTCGCGGAAGACGCAGGCATCGCGCACATAACCGTCCACCGCCGAAGGGTCTTCATAAAGTGCATCGAGAAAAGGATCGGCGCCGAGATCCATGAAATAATCGCACTCGCTTTTGTGCGGACAGGTGCGACAGCGCGTTCCGCGGAATGGGCCGTTCTTGCCATAATGCAGCAATTGCCCGAAACCCTTCACCTCCACGGGGTCGGAATCGAGATACCAGTTCAGCAGATCGAAATGGTGCGTGGCCTTGTGTACGAACAGGCTGCCGGAATGTTCGGTGAAGGCGTGCCAGCGGCGGAAATAATCTGCGCCGTGGTGATTATCCAGATACCAGTGGAAGTCGACGGAGGTAATGGTGCCGATTGCGCCGTCGTCGATCAGCTCCTTGATGCGTGCCGCCGTCGGCGAAAAACGGTAATTGAAGGAAACATCGACGCGGCGGCCGCTTTTGGCTTCCGCCGCGCGGATGCGGTCGATCTTTTCCGGAGTGGTGGTCATGGGCTTTTCGCTGATGACATCGGCCCCGCCTTCGAGCGCGCGGATGATGATGTCGTCATGGGTGTCATCAGGTGTGCAGACGATCACCAGTTCCGGTCGCTGCTCCTCCATCATCCGGTCGAAATCGTCGTAAAGCGGCGCGTTCGATCCCATCATGGCGCGGGCGCGTTCGGCGCGCATCAGGTTCAGGTCGCAAATGCCGACCAGTTCGACATAGTCGCTCCAGCCGGCCAGAAGTTCGCGGCCCCACATGGTGGTGCCGCGATTGCCGGTGCCGACCAGCGCATAGCGTTTGCGTTTCACCTTTTCAGGCATCGTCTCTCTCCCGGATAATCAACAAACAGTCTTGAAACGCTCGACCACGGTGGCGAGGACCTCGTCCATCGGGCGCGCCTGCCAGCGATGCGAAAAGATTTCCACTTCCTGCGGGCCGTGGAAGCCGGCGGCCTCGATCATGGCGCGAAATGCCTTGAGGTCAATCACGCCGTCGCCCATCATGCCGCGATCATTGAGCGGATCGGTGGTCGGCACCAGCCAGTCGCAGATGTGGTGGGCGAGAATTTGCCCGTTCCTGCCCGCACGCGCCACCTGTTCCTCCAGTTCCGGATCCCACCAGACGTGATAGACGTCGATGGCAACGCCGGTGCCGGCCCCCAGCCTGTCGCAGAGATCGAGCGACTGTTTCAGCGTGTTGAAGCAGGCGCGGTCGGCGGCATAGAAGGGATGCAGCGGCTCGATGGCGAGCGGCACGCCGGCAGCCCGCGCATAGGGAAGAAGTTCGGCCATGCCGTCCTCCACCATCTGCCGCGCGCCTTTCAGATCGCGTGAGCCGGCGGGCAGGCCGCCCACGACAAGCACAAGGCAATCGGCTTTCATTGCGGCGGCTTCATCGACGGCGCGTTTATTGTCCTCAATGGCGATGCGGCGGCCTTCGGCATCGTGGGCGGGGAAAAAGCCGCCACGGCAATGGCCGCTGAGACGCAGCCCGTTCCGTTCGACAATGCGGGCGGCTTCAGCAAGGCCAACGCCATGCACCTGCTCGCGCCAGGGCGAGATGGCGGTGATGCCATGCGCAAGGCAGGCATCGACGATTGCGCCGAAATCGCCGCCCTGCCGCACGGTGGCGAAATTGATGGAAAGGCCTTCAAGGCTCATCTCGGTATCTCCCCTTGTTTTGCTTCACCCGATGCCACGGACGGCCAGAAACGCCTTCATGCGCTGCGTCGCCAGATCCGGCTCGGCCAGCACATTGGCCTTGTCCGCCAGTCGGAAAAGCTCAGCGAAATGCTGCGTGGAGCGGGTGCTTTCCTGTCCGCCGACCATGGTGAAATGGTCCTGTAACCCGTTGAGATAGGCGAGGAACACCACGCCGGTCTTATAGAAGCGGGTCGGGGCCTTGAAGATATGGCGCGACAGCGCCACCGTCGGCTCCAGTATATCGAAGAACTCGTTGTCCGCCCCGCGCTTCAGGCAGGCCAGCGCTTTCGAAGCCGCAGGCGCTATGGCGTCGAAAATGCCGAGCAGCGCATCCGAATGGCCCTTTTCGTCACCGGCGATCAGTTCGGCATAGTTGAAATCGTCACCGGTATACATGCGCACGCCTGCGGGCAGGCGGCGGCGCATGACGATTTCCTTTTCCTTGGAGAGAAGCGAAATCTTGATGCCGTCGATCCTGTCGGCATTCTCTTCGATCATGGCAAGGCAGGTTTCCATGGCCTGCATGTGGTCACCGGAACCCCAATAACCCTCAAGCGCGGGATCGAACATCTCACCCAGCCAGTGGATCACCACTTTCTGATCGGCATGGGAGAGAACCCGTGCATAAGCCTTGAGATAATCATCCGGCGAACGGGCGGCAGCGGCCAGAGCGCGGCTCGCCATCAGGATCACGCGCCCGCCTTCTCCCTGAACAAAATCAAGCTGTTCGAGATAAGAGTCGACAATCTGGTTCAGGTCGTAACCGCCGCCATTCAGATGATCGGTGCCGACGCCGCAGGCAATCAGCGCATCCTTGCGACTGGCCGCCTCCTTCAGCGAACGGGAAATCAGTTCCTGCGCCTGCGGCCACGCGAGCCCCATGCCGCGCTGCGCCGTATCCATCGCCTCGGCGACGCCGAGGCCGAGATCCCACAGGCGGTGACGGAAACGTAAGGTGGCGTCCCAGTCGATGGCGGGCGTCAGCCATGGGTCGTTATCGGCAAGGGGATCGGCCACCACATGGGCGGCCGCGAAGGCGACGCGATTGAAATCCGCCGCACTGCGTTTTTCAACGGCGACCGGCGTGCCTGATAGTTTGTAGACCTCAATGCTGCGGTCGTCCTTCGGAAGCTCGAGTTCGCTCACCGTCGCCTCCTCAGGAAAGGGCGGGAACGTCGAGCCAGCGGCGTTCCTTCCAGGATTTCAGTCCAAGCTCCGCAAGCTGCACGCCCTTCACGCCTTCCATGAGGCCATAGGGCCACGGGTCGTTGTCGACGAGGTGGCGCACGAACATTTCCCACTGCGCCTTGAAGCCATTGTCATAGACGACATTGTCCGGCACCTCCTGCCAGGTCTTGTAGAAATCGATGGTCTGCGGTTGGTCGGGGTTCCACACCGGCTTCGGTGTGTTGGTGCGGTGCTGGGTAAAGCATTTGGTCAGGCCCGCCACCGCCGAACCATGGGTGCCGTCCACCTGGAAGGTGACGAGGTCGTCGCGGCGCACCCGCACCGCCCATGAGGAGTTGATATGGGCAATGGCGCCGCCTTCCAGCTCGAAGGTGGCATAGGCCGCATCGTCCGCATCCGCCACATAAGCGCGGCCCTGTTCATCGAAACGTTCAGGTATATGGGTGGCGCCGAGGCAGCTTACGGACTTCACCGGCCCGAACAGATTGTCGAGCACATAACGCCAGTGGCACAGCATATCGAGAATGATGCCGCCGCCATCTTTCAGACGGTAATTCCAGGAGGGCCGCTGCGCCGGCTGCCAGTCGCCTTCAAAAACCCAGTAGCCGAATTCGCCACGCACCGAGAGGATTTTGCCGAAAAAGCCGCTGTCGCGCAGCATGGCGAGCTTGCGCAGGCCGGGCAGGAACAGCTTGTCCTGCACCACTCCATGTTTGATGCCAGCGCTTTCGGCGAGCCGGGCAATGGCCAATGCCTCTTCCATCGTGTCGGAAATCGGCTTTTCGCAATAGACGTTCTTGCCCGCCTTTATGGCCTTCTCCAGCAGGCTGCCGCGCATCTGCGTCGTGCCGGCATCGAAGAACAGCGTATCGTCAGGGTTCGCCAGCGCCGCATCGATATCGGTCGTCCAGCGCGCGACATTATGTTTTTTCGCGATTTCCTCGATCTTTGCGCCGTTGCGGCCGACCAGAATGGGGTCGAGCATGACCCTTTCGCCGTTCTTCAAAACCACGCCGCCCTGATCGCGAATGGCGAGAACGGAGCGCACGAGATGCTGGTTGTAACCCATGCGGCCGGTGATGCCGTGCATGATGACGCCGATACGTTTCATGAATTTCCTCCCAAGGCGGTCTCTTCCCGAAAGCCGCTTCCGTCAAACATGGAAATTTGTAACCATTTGGTTATTTGTGGTCGCGAAGGATGCGATCTGTCAAGGTGTTTTTGACAGGAAAAATTCGTGACCTGACGACGGTTGGGTTTTCGTGTTTCCACCGCGCCGCAAAAGAAAACGACGCGCTTCGCGGATGCGAATGGCGCGTCGTCGCTGTTGTTAAAGAGGAATTCGGTTTGGCCGGCTCAGACCGGCCGCACTGCAGCAAGCAGGGTATCGACGATATGCTGGCCCCAGCGCTCCAGCTCGGCGGGGTCGGTCAGGTCGCGCTGGAAGATCGTCGACAGCGTGAACCGGTTCGAAAGATAAAAAGCGCCGAGCGAAGCGATGGTCAGATAGACGTCGATCGGATCGAGGCCGTCACGGAATTCGCCGGCGTCGCTGCCGCGCCGCAACACGTCCTCAAGCTCGGAAATGAAGTTCGAATGCATCGCCGTAATCGTCGGGGATTGCCTGAGATAGCGGGCTTTATTGAGGTTTTCCGTGGCGAGGATGCTCAGGAATTCGGGATGGTCGAGGAAGTAATGCCAGGTGAAAAGTGCAAGCTCGCGCAGGCCCTCCGAGGGGGCCTTGCGGGCCAGGTCAAGCCGTCTCTCGGTATGGCGGATATGGCGATAGGCGTCTTCCAGAACGGCGAGATAAAGTGCATCCTTGTCGCCGAAATAATGGTAGATCATCCGCTTGTTGGTGCCGGCGCGGCGGGCGACGACATCGATTCGCGCCCCTGCCAGCCCCTTGGCGGCCACCTCGCGGCGGGCGGCTTCGAGAATGGCGGCGCGCGTTCTTTCCGGGTTTCGCACCTGTGTCGTCGCGCGTTTGCGCTTGGGTGACGGCGTTTTCTCCATGGCCGCATCGGGGGCAGGATCGGACGGCTGGTTTTTTGTCGTTTCTTCCATTTCAGCACCCGCTTGACAATGTTTGCGATCAGTGTTCCCATGTAACCAATTAGTTATAAAACGGCAAGTGTCGTTTACGTTCATCATCAATTGGCAGTCAATAGGGAGGAGTTGCCAATGCCCGTGATGCTTCAGAGGAGAGGTGTGCTTTCAGCGGGGCTTGCGGCCCTGTCGCTTGCAACACTGGGAGGTGGTTCAGCGCAGGCCCAGGCCGCGCGCCTTCGCATGTTGTGGTGGGGTTCGCAGGAGCGCGCCGACCGCACCAACAAGGCGATAGCAGCCTATAAGCAGGTCAAGCCGGATCTCGATATTGCCGGTGAATTCGCAGGCTGGAGCGATTATTGGCCGCGCCTTGCCACGCAGGTTGCGGGCCGCAATGCGCCCGACCTGATCCAGATGGATTATCGCTATATCTTCGAATATGGCCGCCGCGGCGCGCTGGCGCCGCTGGACGATTATATCGGCAAGAGCCTGAAGATCGAGGATTTCGGCAAGATGAACATCGATTCCGGCCGGGTCGATGGCAAGCTTTACGGCATCAATCTCGGCGTCAATTCCAGCGCCGTTTTCTTCGACCAGGCGGCCTGGGAAAAATCCGGCGCGACGCCGCCATCCATCGGCCAGACCTGGGAAGAGTTTGCCGAAAACGCCGCCAAGCTCAGCAAGAACAAGCCGAAGCCCGGCTATTACGCCACGGCCGATGCCAGCGGCGTGGAGCCGAGCTTCGAGAACTGGCTGCGCCAGAACGGCAAGTCGCTTTACACGCAGGATGGCGGCATCGGCTTCGATCCTGCCGATGCGACCAAGTGGTTCACTTTGTGGGCGGATCTGCGCAAGAGCGGCGCCTGTGTGCCGGCCGATGTGCAGGCGCTCGACCAGCTCAACATCGAAACGAACCCTTTGACGACGGGCAAGGCGGCAACGGCATTCGCCCATTCCAACCAGTTCGTCGGTTATCAGAAGCTCAACAAGTCCAAGCTTGCCATAAGCTCCTATCCGAAGAGCACGAAGGATGGCCCTTCCGGCCATTATCTGAAACCCTCCATGCTCATCAGCGTCGCCAATGGCAGCGCCGGCATCGAGCAGGCCGTCGGTTTCATCAACTTCCTTGTGGCTGAACCGCAGGGCATCGATATTCTCGGCGTCGAGCGCGGCGTTCCGGCCTCGGAATCCATGCGTAGCCAGTTGAGCAGCAAGCTCGACGAGGTGAGCAAGACGATGGTGGACTATATTGCCGAGATTACCCCCGGCGTCGGCGATCTGCCGCCGGCGCCGCCTCCGGGCGCGGGCGAATTCGCCTTCGTCCTCAAACGCACGGCGGAAGAAATCGGCTTCGGCAAGATCACGCCGGAAGAGGGCGGTGACCGCCTCGTCAAGGAATCCGAAACCGTTATCAAACGGAAGTGATGGTTTATGGCCTTTCGATCTGAAACTCTTGTGGGGGAGAGCCGTGGCGCGGCTCTCCCGAAGCGGGGCGGCGTGAAGCGGATTTTCGACCGCAACATTCACGCCTACCTGTTTCTGCTGCCCTGGCTGATTGGCTTTTTCGGCCTCACCCTCGGTCCCGCGCTCGCGTCGCTTTATCTGTCTTTCACCAATTACGACCTGTTGCAGTCGCCGGACTGGGTGGGGGCGGCCAATTATGTGCGCATCGCCACGGCAGACCCCAAATTCGCCGCAGCCATGCAGGTCACCTTCACCTATGTGCTGCTGTCGGTGCCGCTGAAGCTGATCTTCGCGCTGCTGGTCGCGCTCGCCTTCAATCGCGGCATCAAGGGCCTGACGCTCTATCGGGCGATCTTCTATCTGCCGTCGCTGCTGGGTTCGAGCGTCGCGATTGCCGTGCTCTGGCGCCAGCTTTTCGCCTCCGATGGTCTCGTCAACATGATCCTGTGGCAGGCCTTCGGTTATGAAGGGCCGAGCTGGATTTCCAATCCGGATTATTCGATCTACACGCTGGTCATTCTGTCCGTCTGGCAGTTCGGTTCGCCGATGATCATCTTCCTCGCGGGTCTGAGACAAATCCCGCAGGACATGTATGAGGCCGCCGAAATCGACGGTGCGAGCAAGGTGCGGCAGTTCTTCCGCATTACCCTGCCGCTTTTGACGCCGGTGATCTTCTTCAACGCGGTGATCCAGACCATCGATGCCTTCAAGGCCTTCACGCCGGCCTTCATCATTTCCGAAGGCACCGGCGGGCCGATCAACTCGACGCTGTTCTATACGCTTTATCTCTACCAGGAGGCCTTCGGTTTCTTCCGCATGGGCTATGCCTCGGCGCTTGCCTGGATTTTGGTGATCATCATCTCGCTGTTCACGGCCTTCTCGTTCCTCAGCGCGAAATACTGGGTGCACTACGATGACTGATGCTGTTACCGCCCCCCGGCCGGGCCAGGGCCCGCAACGTTCGCCGCTGAAATCGGTGATGCTCCACACGGCGCTGATCGTCGCGTCCTTCGCGATGCTCTATCCGATCCTGTGGATGATCTCGGGTTCCTTCCGGCCGCAGGACGAGCTGTTCGGCTCTTCCTCGCTCATCCCCTCGGCGGTGGATGTCGGCGGTTATATTCGCGGCTGGACCGGGCTGCAGGTGAGCTTCGGGCAGTTCTTCTGGAACTCCTTCTTTATCTCGGTGCTGGCCACCATAGGAAACGTGGTCGGTTGCTCGCTCGCGGCCTTCGCTTTTGCCCGGCTTCGCTTCGGAGGGCGCAATTTCTGGTTTGCGCTGATGCTCGGCACGCTGATGCTGCCCTATCACGTCGTGCTCATTCCCCAATATATCCTGTTTCTGGAAATGGGCTGGGTGAACACCTCGCTGCCGCTGATCGTGCCGAAATACCTCGCAACTGACGCCTTCTTTATCTTTTTGATGGTGCAGTTCTTCCGCGGCATTCCGCGGGAGTTGGACGAGGCGGCTGTCATGGATGGCTGCTCGCCCTTCCGCATCTACTGGAAGATCATGCTGCCCCTGTCGCTGCCGGTGCTGGCGACGGCTGCTATCTTTTCCTTCATCTGGACCTGGGACGACTTCTTCGGTCCGCTGATCTATCTGAACGACATCAACACCTACACCGTGCAGCTCGGCCTCAGATCCTTCGTGGATTCCACCGGCAGCTCGGACTGGACCTCGCTTTTCGCCATGTCCAACCTGTCGTTAGTGCCGGTCTTCCTGTTCTTCCTGTTCTTCCAACGGCTGCTGATCGAAGGCATCGCCACCACCGGAATGAAACGCTGAACGGAACCCGCATCGGAAACGCATTTTAAGACAATCAATACTGTCGCTGCCGCCTTGCATGCGGCGCGACAGTCGGGAGAAACAGCATGGCAAGCAGCATTACGCTCGAAAAAATCGTCAAGCGGTTCGGCGCTTTTCCGGTCGTTCACGGTATCGACCTCAAGATCGAACCGGGCGAGTTCACGGTTTTTGTCGGCCCCTCGGGCTGCGGAAAATCCACGCTTCTGCGCATGATCGCGGGGCTTGAGGAAATCTCCGAAGGCGATCTGCGTATCGATGGCGAAAGGGTCAACGAAACCGCCGCCTCCAAGCGCGGCATCGCCATGGTCTTCCAGTCCTATGCGCTTTATCCGCATATGAGCGTCTACAAGAACCTCGCCTTCGGTCTGGAAACGGCGGGTTACAAGAAACCGGAAGTCCAGGCACGGGTGCAGAAGGCCGCCGATATCCTGCAGATCGGCCCGCTTTTGCAGCGCAAGCCGAAGGCGCTTTCGGGCGGCCAGCGCCAGCGTGTCGCCATCGGCCGCGCCATCGTGCGCGAACCGAAAATCTTCCTGTTCGACGAGCCTTTGTCCAACCTCGATGCGGAATTGCGCGTGCAGATGCGCGTCGAAATCGCCAAGTTGCACCAGACGCTCGGCAGCACCATGATCTATGTGACGCATGACCAGGTGGAGGCCATGACCATGGCCGACAAGATCGTGGTGTTGCGCGACGGCCGCATCATGCAGGTCGGCCGCCCGCTCGATCTCTACAACAATCCCGCCAACCAGTTCGTCGCCGGTTTCATCGGCTCGCCGAAGATGAATTTCCTCTCCGCGAAAGTGGCTTCAGGCGACAGTTCCAACCGCACCATCGAGGTGGCCGGTCAGCGCATCGTTCTGGAAAAGCCGGTGGCGGCGCAACAGGGCGAACCGCTCACCTTCGGCGTGCGCCCGGAACATGTGAACCCGCAGGCGCAATCCGCCTCCCTGGGTGAGGCCTCCATCCAGCTCGTCGAACATCTCGGCGGCTCAACGGTGGTCTACACCGCGACCCCCGACGGCCAGCCCGCCACCGTGCTGCTGGACGGCCAGCGCCATATCCGCATCGGCGAGACCATTCCCTTTGCGTTCGATCTTTCGAAGACGCATCTGTTCGGGGCGGATGGGCGGCGGATATAGCGCTGCCGGCAGCCGTCTTACGCCGCGTGTTTCGGGCGTCCTGGCCGGCGGGGACGGAAATGCGCATGCATGAGAAGCGGGTCGCGCTGGGTGGCCCGCAGCAACATCTTGACCGCGTGGCTTACGGGCGTGCCCGCACGATAGTTGTTCCACGTCCGTAAAGTGACGCCGAGAAAATCCGCCGCCTCATTATTGGAAAGGCCGATTTCCTCCTGCCATTTACGCAGGTCTTCCACATCGAAGTCCCGCTGGTCCTCTGCGATCTGGTAGAGATGATAGGCATCGATTGCCAGGTCGTCTCCGTCCCATTCCACAGTCGCGCCATAGTCGGCGACTGTCGCGGTCTGCCAGATATCTGCCGAAAGGAGCGGATTGAGCAATTCTCCTCCGGTCGCTATCCATCCGGTCAGATCGGCGGTCGACTGGCTCCCGTCCGCCCAGTCGATGGTGAGCGTGCAAGGCGGATTGGGCAGGATGGTTTTGATGCGTGGTGTCATGACTTCTTTCCCTTTCCTACAATGGGAAAACGCGGGTTCGTCCGATTCCATTCATCGACAATCAGGTTCCCATTGCTTCTCGCCCATGCCAAAGCTTCGGCTTCAGCCCTGCGGGATAGCTTGCCGCGCAGGATTTCCAGAGTTTCGATGTCGACAAGGGCATCGGCGTCCGGTGTTATGATGTGAAAATGCGGTGGCAAATGATCGTTCGCATAGACGCGTATGATGATGTTCCCGATCTGAACCAGTTTGCCCATGCAGCCTCCACGGCACCAATAAAACATAGTGCATAAATTTCACTATGTGAAGGGAGCAAAGAAGCATATTTCCGGTCAGTGGGCAGTCAGAGGGCGGGTTCTATGTTCTATAAAGAATGTCGCTGAGAACCGCCGCATCTTCCGCGAACTGCCCGACATCGTCGCCTTTGACGAATTCGAGCATCGCGAAAGCCGGTTTTTTCCAGTCGCCTTCCGGCAATGCATCCACGCACGCCCGCCAAAAATCCGCGCGCTCGTGAAGCGGCAGGCGGCTGGCGTCGGCGAGCCAGGCGAAGACATGCAGGTGGCAGATGCGTGGGCCGAGAACGGATATTTCCGCGAGTGCGTCCTCCAGCGGTAGGCCGGGGGCGGGTTGCCAGTAGAAAAAGAGGTTGGGCATCGGCAAAACCTGCATGAGTTGCAGGGCCGAGGGCAGGGTGTCCGTCAGTGAGTTGGGGTGATATTCGAGGCCGATTGTGATGTCATAGTCGTGCGCTTGGCGGGCGATTGTCGCCAGCGCTTCCGTTGCCGCGCGGCGTTCGCCGGGGGAGTAATCGGCAGATGGACGTTTGCGGCTGCCGGGCCAGATGCGGATATGGCCGGTGCCGAGCGCTTTTGCTGTTTCCAGCACGGCGGTCACATCTTCCGGCGCAAAATCCGGTGCAAAGATGTAGGAGCCGTAGGACGAGACGGAGAGGCCGGCTTCCGCCGTCCGCGCCGCCACATCCCTTGCATTTTCGAGATCGCCGGGCGGTACATGGATATCCGCACCCCATTCGATGGACCTGATGCCGTTTGCGGCGGCAAGCTCGATAACTGCCTGTGGCGACAGGGAGCGGAAGGTGACGGAGCAGAGGCCCGGCTCGAAAAATCTCATGCGATCAGTTCCAGATGTTCCGGCCGCACCTGCTGTTGCAGGGGTGCAGCGCGGCAGAAGCGTTCGATTTCGGCAATCGCCATGTCGCCGAGCCTTGCGCGTTCAAGGCCGGTGGCGCCGGCGATATGCGGCGTCAGGAACACATTCGGCAGGCTGTAAAAGGGTGAGTCCCGCGGCGGCACTTCCGGGTCGGTCACGTCGATGACGGCTTCGATGCGTCCGGTTTTCAGTTCGGCCAGAAGCGCGTTTTCATCCACCAGCGCGCCGCGTGCCGTATTGATCAGCGTCGCGCCATCCTTCATGCGGGCAAGTGCTGCTGCGCCGATCATATGCTGCGTCTGCGGCAGGGAGGGCGCATGCAGGGAAATAACATCGCTCACCGCCATCAGCTCCTCGAGCGATACAAGTTGCACGCCGAGCTTTTCCGCCTCCGCAGGGCTTAGAAGCGGATCGAAAAGGATGAGGTTGAGATCGAAGGGCTGCAACAGATTGATGACGCGACGTCCGATGCGCGATGCGCCGACGATGCCGACCGTCAGGCCGAGATTGCCGATGGCCTGCGCCTGCAATCGCTCGACAGGGGCGCGGTCGCGATGTTCCAGATAAAGGCGTCGGAAGCCGAAGGTGCGCTTGCCGGCCAGCAGGATCATCGCCAGCGAAAATTCGGCGACCGGCTGCGCATTCGCTTCCGCTGCGCTGCACACGGTAACGCCACGATCGAACACCGCTTGCGACAGGAAATATTTGACCGTCCCGGCGGCATGGGAAATCAGCCTGAGGCGCGGCATCAGCGCCAGCTCCCGCGCGCCGATATCCGGACAGCCCCAGCCGGTCAGAAGAATATCCGTCCGCGCCAGCTGCTCCTTCACGGAAGCGGCGTGGAAATCGCAGATCCGCCCCGTGTCGAGAATATCGACGCTCTGCGACAGCCTTTCGAGCGCCTGCGGTGTCAGCACATGCTGGGTTCGCTCCGGCTCCATGGCAAGGCTGAGACGCGGAAGCGGGCTCGTCATTGCGGCTCTCCCGTTGCCGCCATGCTGCTGACCGGAACGCCCCGTTCCGCAAACAGGCGGTCGAGCGCCTCCATATCCGGAAGTGCGGGAACTGTCGCCAACGCTGTTTCGCTTTCTGGCCCGGTCACCCCGGCAAAGACCGCGCAGGCAAGCAGGGTTTCGCCCGCCGGAATCTCGCCCCGCAGTTGCGGCACCGTGGTCTTGGCGTTGACGAGATTGGTGTTGGGCAGAGCCTTCAGTGCCGCGCCGTGGCGGGTAACGCTCGAACCGAGATCGATGATGGCGGATATGTCTGTGCCGCAATCGGCGGTCGCCCGGCCGGTCTCTTCGCGCACGGCATCGCGGTCGCCGTCGTTGCGATTGATCGCGAAGCCGCCTTCGGTCACCGAAAGGGGGCGGGTAGAGGTGATCCGGTGCAGCCTGATATGCCAGCCGCCAGCCGCAACCAGCGTCGTTTCAACCGCCACATCCGGGAAGGGCTTCCATGTCGCCCGCAGGCTTTCCCCGGCCAGCAGAACCTTCTGGTTGGTCTCGCGCACGCGGTAGTGCAGGCCATCTTCGGAGAAGGCCAGCATATTGTCGAAACCGTTGGTCCTGAAACCACGTTCGTCTACTTCGACGCCGAAACCGTAACGGGAGGAATAGGCGAATTTGGCATATTTCTCCGGCCCGCCGCGCATGGAAAGGTTTTCCTGGCCGCTGGAAAGAGCCGTGACATTGCCGCTGGTCCGCATCATCACCATGCCGGGATGAATGAGCGGCTTTGGTTTTACGGATGTTTCGGGCTGCTTTTCCTCCGCCTGCCAGAAGGGATGGCTTTCCGGCAGGGCGAGCGGCAGGAAGGCTTTAAAGGCCCAATAGGGCGAGCCCGCCGAATTATAGCTTTCCGACATGGTGAGCTGCGGATAGGCGTAGCCTATGGAAAGCACGCCGTCGCGATCGGCAATCGGCTTTTTCGCCCACCAGCGCAGATGTTGCAGATAAAGCCCCTTGATCTCGCCCCAGGGCAGCGCCTCCTCATCGGCAAAGGCAAGGCCGGCCCAGAAGCCGCCGCAGGCGAAGCGGTAGGTCATGGAGCGGCCGAAGGCGAGCGTGCCGCCATCCTCATCGAACCAGCTGGCGAAATCGCCGGCGAAGAGGCGCGCTCGTTCCCGGTAGCGTGCGGCGTAGGCATCGTCAGGCTTGCTGAGTTTCGCGTAGATCAGGCCGTAAAAATGCATGGCGAAGGCGATGTAATGGTCGATGCGGCGGTAATTGCCATCGCGATACCAGCCGTCGGCGATATAGAATTCGTCCAGTTCCTTCTGGAATGTTTCGGTCAGGCTGCGGTCGAAATCGATGCCGAGATGATCCAGCGCCATATCGACCATCACCCGGAAAAACTTCCAGTTATTGTCGGCGTAATTGCGCTCGCGTGCCGTCAGCAGATAGCGGCGCACATTGTCTTTCTGCGCGTCGGATAGCGGTTCCCACAGGTGCTGCGGCGCAAGCCGCAGCGCAAAACCGAGGGCTGCAAGCTCTACCAGCCGCTGATCCCTCTGGCGCACGTCGCCCCAATATTCGGGATGGGAAGGATCGGTGCCGTTGGCTATTCCCCGTGCCAGAAGCGGCCAATGGTCGAAATGATCGCCGCTCAGCGCAAGCGGTGCGATGCCCCAGAGCGGCCGGGCAAAACCTTCCAGATCGGCCGCCGCCCGGTCGAAATGCGCGGCGGTGCCGCTCAGCGTCACTCTTGCGCCGCCCGGCGAAAAATGGGCAAGAAGCGGCGCGAAACTGTCATCCAGCGCTCGTCGGACATCGGCGCGGCTTTTGAGCGAATTGCCGTGCAGCGGATTGAATCTCGCCATATTGGGTCTGGTCATGGTGTCATGCATCGCGTGCCGCCTTTCCCGTGTTTTTCGCCTTGCCGGCCGTCTGTCCTTCCACCAGCTGCACGCCAAGTTGCACCTGGCGGGCATTGGCGGAAGGTTCCGTCAGCCGGCGGCGCATCAGTTCCACCGCCTCTCGGGCGATTTCGCGACGGTCGACACGGATCGTGCTGAGACGGGGGGTGGAAAGCTCGGCAAAGGGCAGATCATCGAAGCCGATAATGGAAAGATCGTCCGGCACGGCGAGGCCAAGCTCCTGCGCCGCCCCCAGCGCACCGAGCGCAATCGCGTCATTCATGCAAAAAATGCCGGTGAGTTCAGGGTTTTTGGCCAATAGCTGGCGAACCGCATCGCCCGACTGTCCGAAGCCGCTATCCGCCGTCGAAAGCAGGAACTCCTCATAGGTCGTTCCCTCTTCCTCAAGGATCGTGTGGCGGAAGCCGCGCATACGCTCCCTTATGGTGTGGCGATGGTGCGGGCCGATATAGGCGACCTTGCGGTGACCGAGTTCCAGCAGCCGGCGCGCCGCCATCGCGCCGCCATAAAAATTGGAAGGCGAGACGCAGTCCAGCATCATCGAGGGATCGGCGCTGTTGACCAGAACCGGTTGCAGCACACCCTGCGTGATGCGGTGGATGATTTCATCCTCCGGGTCGAGGCCGATGGCGAGAAGGCCGTCCACCTCGCAGACCCGCTGGGTCAGCGCATCATCCACCTGTTTCTGGTGCAAGAGCCGGATGTCGAGTTCGAAACCGTCCGTCTGGGCAAGGCTGCGCAGCATGTCGAAAATATCGTGATAAAAAGCGCCGATATCGCCGGTCGCCCTTTCGGCGGACATGAGCGCGAGGATTTTCTTGCCCTCCAGCGGCACGCCGCCGGTCTGGTTTGCGACCGGTCGCAACGGATAGCCAAGCTCCGCCGCCACCCCCAGAACCTTGGTCTGGATCGACGCGCTGATACCTTTCTCTCCCGCAAGAACACGCGAGACGGTGCTGATGGAAACGCCGGCGCGCTGGGCGATATCCGACTGGCGCGGGCGGCTGATGTCGGGCGTATCGTTCATATCGTCTCCTGCGCTTGCAAAAAAATCTAATATGATGCAAATATTGCAAACAAAGAAAATTTGCAAGAATTTAAGTAGTCAGTGAAAAATTTGCAAAACGCGGGAGGAGCAGATGCAAACTATCGACAGACGTGGATTTTTGGTGACGGCGGCGCTGGCCGGTCTCGGCGTGGTCGGTCTTGGTGCAGTGGGGGGCGGTTTTCGCGCGGCCGCGGCTGAGACCCGGCTTCGCTGCGTATGGTGGGGATCGGCCGACCGCAGCAAGCGCACCAACGACGTGATCGCCCTTTACCAGAAGGCTAACCCGCAAACGGAGATCAGC
This sequence comes from Agrobacterium sp. T29, assembly GCF_006970545.1. NCBI lineage: Bacteria > Pseudomonadati > Pseudomonadota > Alphaproteobacteria > Hyphomicrobiales > Rhizobiaceae > Agrobacterium > Agrobacterium sp. T29. The sequence goes on along the minus strand of NZ_CP040641.1, from coordinate 70,560 downwards.
GGCGAAATGATCGCCGGTTCCGATTACTGGACCAAGCTTGCGACATCGATGGCGGGGCGCAACGTCGCCGATATCTTCCAGCTCGAACCTTCCACTATTGCCGATTATTCCGGCCGTGGCGCCTGCATGGAGCTGGACCAGTTCGTCGGCAAGTCGCTCGATCTTTCCACCTTCGGCAAAAGCGAGGTCGATCTCTGCCGCATCGATGGCAAGCTTTACGGCGTCGGCCTTGGGCTGAATTCCTTCTGCATGATGTATGACGCCGATACGCTGAAGGAAGCCGGCGTTTCCGTGCCGCAGGAGCAGATCACCTGGAAGGCGCTCTCGGAACTGGCGCGCGATTTCAAGAAGAACGGTCCGGCAAAACGGAATTATTGGGCGGTGCCCTATGGCGCGCGTTATCATTATGTTTTCGATGTCTGGCTGCGCCAGCGCGGCAAGTTGCTGTTTCAGGACGGCACCATCGGCTTCAACAAGGAAGATGCGAAGGAATGGTTCGCCTATTGGGAGGATCTGCGCGAGAACAAGCTCTGCGTTTCCGCCGATATCCAGACGCGTGACGACAATACCATCGAATCCAACGCCCTGACGCTCGGCAATTCGGCTATCGGCTTTGCTTATTCCAACCAGCTTGTCGGTTATCAGAAGCTCAATAAACAAACGCTGTCCATCGGCATGCTGCCAGGTGAGGGGCCGGGCAAGCCGACCGGGCATTATTACCGGCCGGGCCTCATCTGGTCCATTTCGTCCACCTCGACCAATGCGGAAGCGGCGGCGAAATTCATCAATTTCTTCGTCAACGATCTGGAAGCCGGCAAGGTGCTCGGCGTCGAGCGTGGCGTGCCGCCGGCCAAGGTCGTGCGTGAGGCCCTGTTGCCGAGCCTCAACGAGACCGAGCGCAAGACGGTGGATTATATCGAGAGCCTGTCGGGCAAGCTCGATACCTATCCGGAACCCGCGCCGATCGGCGCCAATGAGTTCGACCGTGGCGTGATGCGCCCCATTGCCGATTCGCTCGCCTTCGGCCGCGCCAGCGTGGATGAAGCGGCGCAAAACCTCGTCGACACCGGCACGCGGACCCTGCGCAAGCGCGGCTGACGACGAAACGGGCACCGCCACGCGGCATCGAGACCGTGTGGCGGTGCTCTTTTTTGTGAAGTGTCAGGGGTGAATGGCGCTTCACGCCTTTCAAAAGCACCAGCATGACAAACAGCACTGGACAAGTGCATGGCATTTAAGCCAGAAATTCTGATCTGGATCGATAAATCTGAAGATTAGAATATGGCGCCCAATTTCCTCCTCGTTGATGCTGAAAAAGAATTCGATGTCCTGAAAGCGGCGGCGTCGCTGATCCGCGTGCAGATATTGAAGTTACTGCATGAGGCGAGCGGCCTCAACGTCAACGAAATTGCGCAGAGACTGGAGCTTCCCCAGTCCACCGTTTCCGCCGGAGTGGCCGTTCTCGAGGAAGCGGGGTTGCTGCGAACCGAAACGCGCAAGGCGCGCAAGGGCAACCAGAAAATCTGTTTCGCCACCTGTGACGAACTGATTGTTTCCTTCCGAAAACCCGAGGCGCCGGCCGCATCAAATTACATCGCGGTCGCTATGCCGCTCGGTCTCTACACCCAAAGTTCGGTAACCGCGCCCTGCGGCATTTGCTCGCCGGAGGGCATCATCGGCCTTCTCGATGTGCCCGATACATTCATGGATCCGGACCGCATGAAGGCGGCGCTGCTATGGTTGACATCCGGCTTCGTGGAATATCAATTTCCCAATAATGCCAAGATTCAAGGCCGGGAAGTCGAAGAAATCGAGTTTTCGATGGAGGTCAGCTCGGAAGTGCCGGGAACGCACAGCAACTGGCCGTCCGATATTACACTATCCGTCAACGGCCGGGAAATCGGCGTCTGGACCTCGCCCGGCGACTTCGGCGACAAGCGCGGTGCGTTTACGCCGGACTGGTGGAAGCTCTCCGGTTCCCAATATGGCATGCTCAAGACCTGGCGCATCACCGCGCAGGGAACCTATGTCGATGGAACCCGGATTTCGGATGTGACGCTGGCGGATATCGATCTGACCAGCCACCGTTCCATCCGCCTGCGCATCGAGGTCAAGGCCGATGCAAAACATCCGGGCGGGCTGAATATTTTTGGCCGCGGCTTCGGGAATTACGATCAGGACATCGTTCTGCGCCTGCGCACCGCAGGCTGATCCAGCCAATTTTCAAAAGTATGATTTTCGCGGTTGACAGGCGCGGATTCCCTCGGCAACTATATTATCAAATATGGTTCATATCATATTTTAAGATATAAATGCGCAGGGGAGGAGAGCCTTATGAAAGCGCGGGTTTCAGTCCACCGGGACTTCCGGATTGGGCGTATCGACGATCGTCTTTATTCCGCCTTCATCGAACATATGGGGCGTGCCATCTATGGCGGCATCTATGAGCCCGGCCATCCGCAGGCGGACGCGAACGGCTTCCGCAGGGACGTTCTGAAATTCGTGCAGGACCTGAAAATTCCGGCCATCCGTTATCCCGGCGGCAACTTCGTTTCGGCCTATCGCTGGGAAGACGGCATTGGGCCGCGCGGCCAGCGCCCCATCCGTCTCGATCTCGCATGGCGCTCCAAGGAAACCAACCAGATCGGCATCAACGAATTCGCCGACTGGGCGCAGATGGCCGGCATCGAGATGATGCTCGCCGTCAATCTCGGTTCCCGTGGTCTGGATGACGCCCGCAATTTCCTCGAATATGTGAATTTTCCGGGCGGCACCACGCTCAGCGATCTGCGCCGCAGCCACGGCGCGGAAAAGCCCCACGGTGTGAAAATGTGGTGCCTCGGCAACGAGATGGACGGTCCCTGGCAGATCGGTCACAAGACGGCGGTGGAATATGGCCGTCTGGCCAATGAAACCGCCAAGGCCTTCAAGGGTTTCGATCCGACGATTGAAGCGATTGTATGCGGCAGTTCCAATGACGGCATGCCGACCTATCCCGAATGGGAGCGCGAGGTGCTGGAGGAGTGCTATGAGAATGTCGACCACATCTCGCTGCACAAATATTTCGGCAATAACAGCCGCGACACGCTGAATTATTTCGGCAAGATCGAGGAAACCGGGCGCTATATCCAGACGATTGCCGGGGTCATCGATTACGTGAAGGCCAAAAAGCGCGCCAAAAACGAGGTCTCCATCTGCTTCGACGAATGGAACGTCTGGTATCATATCCGCGAAGAAGACGGCAAACGCATCAAGAGCTGGGACTGGCCGGAAGCGCCCGCACTTCTGGAGGAGACATACAACTTCGAAGATGCGCTTTTTGTCGCCGGTCTGCTCAACGAGTTCATCCGCCGTTCGGACCGTGTGCGCATTGCCTGCATCGCCCAGCTCGTCAATGTCATCGCCCCCATCCGGGCGGAAAAGAACGGGCCGGCCTGGCGGCAGACGATCTATTATCCCTATCAGTTCGCCTCGCTTTATGGCCGTGGCGTCGCGCTGAATGTCGCCGTCGATTGCCCGACTTACGATTGCAACGCGGCCGACGACGTCAAATATCTCGATGTTGCCGGTGTTTATGACGAAGCGGAAGGCGTCGTGACGCTGTTCGTGCTCAACCGCCATCTGACAGAAGCGGCGGAGATCGATGTCAGCCTCACCGGCTATTCATCCGCCACTCTCAGCCTGCATCTTGCCATGGCGGGATATGATCTGCGCCTCGGCAACGGCCCGGATCAGCCGGATCGCGTCGTGCCCGTGCCGGGCAGCGGCGTCGCCGTGGAGGACGGGGCGCTGAAGGGTTCGGTGCCTGCGCTGTCCTACCATGTGCTGCGGCTGAAGGTTCAGTGAGGCGGCCATGGGTGTCCGTCTCAACAATGTCGCCAAGTCCTTCGGATCTTTCACGGCGATCCGGGATGTTTCGATGGAAATTCCAGCCGGCAGCTTCGCGGTCTTCGTGGGGCCTTCCGGCTGCGGAAAATCCACCCTGTTGCGCATGATCGCAGGCCTTGAGGAAACCAGCGGCGGGCGCATCGCCATCGATGAGCGTGATGTCACCGCGGTCGAACCGGCGGATCGCGGCGTTGCGATGGTGTTCCAGAACTATGCGCTCTATCCGCATCTGACGGTGTTCGAGAACATGGCGTTCAGCCTGCGTCTTGCCCGCCGGCCGAAGGCGGAGGTGACGGAGAGGGTGGGCGAGGCCGCGCGCATCCTCCAGCTTGAGGAGCATCTGCACAAGCGGCCCTCGCAGCTTTCCGGCGGCCAGAGGCAACGCGTGGCCATCGGCCGCGCCATCGTGCGGCAGCCGAAGGTATTCCTGTTCGATGAGCCGCTGTCCAATCTGGACGCCGAACTGCGGGTGCAGATGCGGCTGGAACTGACCCGGCTTCACCGCAAGCTGGGCGCGACGATGATCTATGTCACGCATGACCAGGTGGAGGCCATGACGCTTGCGGACAGGATTTTCGTGCTGAAGGGCGGCATCGTGCAGCAGGCGGGGGCACCGCTCACCCTTTACGACGATCCGGACAACCGCTTCGTGGCGGGGTTTATCGGATCGCCCGCGATGAACTTCCTGCGGGCCGATATCGTCTCCCAGGCGGATGGCATCGTGACGCTCGCGCCCGAGGGCGGGGCGGGGCATCTAAGGGCCCGGCTTGCCCAGTCCGTTTCCCCCGGCCAGCGGGTCGAGATCGGAATTCGGCCGGAGCATCTGACGATTACGGAACAGGGCGCCCTGCCGGTCGTCGTTGAGGTCGCGGAAGAGCTTGGCGATCTTTCCTACCTCTATACCCGCACCGGAGCCGGGAAAGAAATCATCGTGCAGCGGCAGGGCACGCGGGAAAGGCTGGATGGCCGGTCGGTATCGCTTACCGCCTCGCCCGACCATGTCCTTGTCTTCGACGATGACGGCAGACGGTTGCGATAGGCGCGAGGAGGCGTCTTTCGAAACAGCAAACCATCCCTCAACGGGATGTTCGATCAAACGGGAGGAGTGAACGATGCGACTGATCAAGACATTGCTTGTTGGTGCGGCTCTGGGTCTCAGCGCCCTGCCGGCTCTCGCGAAACAGGATATCGTCTGGTGGGACTTTCTGTCGGGCGGTGACGGCGTGCGCATGAAGGCGTTGATCGATGCCTTCAACAAGGAACACCCCGACATCCAGATCAAGGGAACGACGCTCGAATGGGGCGTGCCCTTTTATACCAAGGTGCGCACGGCCTCCGCGGTGGGTGAGGGGCCGGATATCATGACCTATCACCTGTCACGCGCGCCGCTCGGCCTTGAAGAAAAAGTGCTGAGCGAAATCACCGAAAAGGATCTCGATGATGCGGGGCTGAAGACCGGCGACTTTTTCAGCGCACCCGTGGATGCGGCCACCCAGAACGGCAAACTCTACGCCGTGCCGTTCGATATCCATGCGCTTGTCCTTTATTACAACGCCGATCTTCTCAAAGGCTCGCCCTATCTCGATGCCGAGGGCAAGCTGACCGACATCAAGACGATCGAGGATTTCGAGAAGGCGCTGGCCTGGGCGAAGGACAATGGCGTGCAGACGCCGATCACCTATCAATCGGGTGGCGAAGGCGGGGTGTGGCGCGTCTTTTATACGCTGCTGTCGCAACAGGGCGGCGAACTCGTCACCGAAAAGGAGGTTCTGGCCGGCGACAATGCCGAAAAGGCGGCAAAAGCCATCGAGACCCTGTCCAGATGGCGGGAAAACGGCTGGGCCCCGGAACAGGCGGAATATGAAGCCTCGGTGGCGCTCTTCTCCGCCGGCAAATCCGCGTTCCAGCTGAACGGCGTCTGGGAAGTTCCGACCTACAAGGATCTGGAAAAGAACGGCAAGCTCGGCTTCAAATGGAGTGCGGTGGAAGTGCCGCCCCTGATGGGCAAGCGCGCCACCTGGGCGGATTCCCATGCTTTCGCCATTCCGAATGAAGGCGATAAAACGGTCTCCGGCGAAAAACGCGCTGCGGTGATGAAGGTGATCGGCTGGATGGAGAAACACGCCATCAGCTGGGCCGATGCCGGGCATATTCCGGCTTACAAATCCATCACCGAAAGCAGCGAATACAGGGCGATGCAGCCGAATGCCACCTATGCCTCGCTGGCGGAAGCGGCGGTGTTCGATCCGAAGACCACCATAACCGGGGTCGCTTCGCCCGCCTATGATGCGGCGCTCAACGTCATTGCCCCCGCCATTCAGGGCTTCATGAGCAGCACCGACGCCGTGGAGCAGATCAAGGATGAGCTGCAGGGCAAGCTCAGGTAATCGGCACTCTGCCCTCCGGTTTGAGGCCGGAGGGCAGAGTGCAATTCGCAAGCTCGCGGAGACATTCCATGGCTATGATTGAAAACCGGCGCAAGAAATCGCTGATCGCGCTGTCGATGGTGACGCCGTTCGTTCTGGTCTTCACCACCTTCTTTCTTTATCCGCTGATAGAGATGGTGCGCATCAGTTTTACCGATGCGCCGCTGATCGGTGAGGGAAACTGGGTCGGCCTGGAGAATTACGCGAAGCTGCTGGGCGACCGCCTGTTCGTCACCTCGCTCAAGAACAACGGCTATTTCGTGCTTCTGACCGTCGTGCCCACGACCGTCATCGCCCTGATGATCGCGCTCGCCGTCAGCCGCCTCTCGGGCGTGAAGCAGACGATTGCCATGAGCCTGTTTTTCCTGCCCTATGTGCTTCCGGTTTCGGTCGTCACGGAAATCTGGGCGTGGATGCTCGATCTGCAGTTCGGCATTCTCCAGCCGGTCATATCGCTGCTGGCGGGCAAACCCGTCGCCGTTTTCAAGAACCCCTATTGGGTCATGCCGATGGTCGCCGTCGTCACCATCTGGTGGACGAACGGCTTTAATGTGCTGCTCTTCATCGCCGGATTGCGGAACATACCGGCCGAGCTTTATGAGGCGGCGGCTCTGGATGGCGCGACGACCTGGCAGCGCTTCCGCCGCGTCACCTGGCCGCTTCTGTGGCCGGTCACGGCGCTGGTGCTGACACTGCAACTGATCCTGCAACTGAAGATATTCGATCAGATCTATCTCTTAAGCGGCGGCGGGCCGTTCAATTCCAGCTTCGTGCTGCTCCTCAAGGTCTATCGCGAGGCCTTCCAGATGAACAATGGCGGTTATGCGTCTGCCGTGGCGACGGTGCTTTTCCTGCTGATCGTCATCGTTTCCGTTTTCCAGTTCCAGCTGCTGCGCATCCGGAGGAATTCATGAGCCCGATGAGAAAATTCGAGAACCTCGTTCTGACGCTGCTGACTTTTTCGGCGGCCCTCGTCTGGATTTTTCCGCTCTACTGGAGCTTCGTCACCTCGCTTCGTGCCGATGAGAACGTTGCGGGCAACATGTCGCTTTTGCCGGACGAGTTCCGCCTCAGCGCTTATTTCAATGCGATATTCAATACCCGGCTGATGACCTGGTATGTGAACTCCATCGGCACGGCGGTCATCGTCACGATCTCGGTGCTGTTCATTTCCATGCTCTGCGCCTATGCGCTGTCGCAGATACGCTTTCCGGGCAGGCGGCTGCTTTATGGCATCGTGCTGGCGAGCTTCATGGTGCCGGCGCAAACGCTGGTCGTTACCCAGTTCATCCTGATGAAGAACCTCAACCTCATCAACACCTGGGCGGGCATCATCCTGCCGCAGTTGATCACGCCCATCGTCATCATCGTCTACAAGCAGTTTTTCGACAGCGTGCCGAAGGAGATGCGCGAAGCGGTGGTGCTGGATGGCGGCGGCGAATACACGACCCTGTTCCGGGTCTATCTGCCGCTCAACTGGGGCATCACGACCGCCATGGCGATCGTGACCTTCATTACGGTATGGAACGCCTTCTTCTGGCCCTTCCTCGTGGTCACCTCCGAAAACATGATGACGATCCCGGTCGGTATCACCCAGGTCAACGATGCTTTCGGTGTCGCCTATGCGCGGCTGATGGCTGTCGCCATGCTGGCGGCCCTGCCGGTCATCATCGCCTATGTCATCTTCCAGCGGCGCGTGACGGAGGCGATCATGATTTCGTCGGGTGTGAAGGGCTGAGGGCGGCTAAAACGCCGCTCCTCCGCCTCAGCGCAGGCGCTGCGGCATCGCATCCGCCGGTATCAGCGGCACATAGCTTTCGCCGTTCAACTGCTCGCGATGCTCGGCTTTCGCCGCGGCGATCATTGCCGGATCGAGCATGGCCTGCACGGCGGAGGCGGCCATGACCTTGCCGGCCTGCAACATGCCCTTGTGGGCGTAACCCGAGGTTCCCTGCGCCACCATCTGCCAGGTGTGGGGCGGTGTGCCATAGGCCTCGGTCGCCACATAGACCTGACCGGTCGGCACCAGCCAGCTGACATCGCCGACATCGGTTGAACCATGCAGGAAGGTTGGCTCTTCCTGAAAACCGTTCAGGTCTTCCGAAAGGACCTTGCCGCGTCTGGCGATGCGGGTCTGCACTTCGGCCGAGAAGGTCTTTTGAATGGATCCGGCAAAATCCTTCTCGCTGTTGGAGAAGGCGGCAACGCCGATCTTTTCGAATTCCCGATGCATCATCCGGGCGAGTGTCACATTCGGCACGAGATCGGCCGATGCCGCGTCGAAGGTGATCTGCAGCTCGGTTCCAGTCATCAGCGCCGCGCCGCGCGCGACATCCTTGACCCGCTCGGTGATGTCGCGGACCTGATCCATTCTGGGCGCCCGGACCTTGTAGAGCACCTGCGCCTGCGACTGCACCACATTGGGCGCCCGCCCGCCCGTGTCGGTGATGGCATAGTGGATGCGGCCGTCCTGAATGATGTGCTCGCGCAGGTAGTTGCAGCCAACATTGGTCAGTTCGACCGCATCGAGCGCCGAGCGGCCAAGATGCGGCTCGAACCCGGCATGGGCGCTGGTGCCGCGAAAGGTGAAATAGAGCTGGTTGGTGGCCAGCATGCGCGCATTGTAAGCGAGGTTTTCGTCCCATGGATGCCAGGTGAAGGCGACGTCCACATCGGCAAACAGGCCTTCGCGGGCCATATAGGCCTTGCCGCCGCCGCCTTCTTCGGCCGGGCAGCCGTAATAGCGGATCGTGCCTTCAAGCTTCAGTTCATCCTTGCAGGCCTTGAGCGCGAGGATTGCCGCAAGCGCGCCGGTGCCGAGAAGATTATGGCCGCAGCCATGGCCGTTTCCACCCTCGGTGATCGGCGTGTGGCTGGCGACACCACTTTCCTGGCTAAGGCCGGTCAAGGCATCGAATTCACCGAGAATAGCCACGACGGGTTGGCCTTCGCCATAGCTGGCGACGAAGGCGGTTTCGATATTGCCGGCATTGCGGGTGACGGCGAAGCCCGCCTTTTCCAGCTCGTCCGCCAGCAGGGCCGCCGACTTTGTTTCCTCGTAACGGATTTCGGCGAAAGACCAGATGGCATCCGCCACGGATTTCAGATTATCCGCATGGGTGGCGACGGTGCGCTCGATGATGTCGATATAAGTCATGGTCTTCCTTCAGGCGGTCTGTTCGACGGTTTTGTTGCCGTGAATGGCAGGGAAGGTGGCAGCGATGGCGCAGACGATCACGGCGCAGCCGACGATCACCGCAAAGGCGATGCCGTAATTCTGTCCGGTGGCGGAAAGCACGGCGCCGATGAGCATGGGCGAGGCGAACGAGCCAAGCTGCGCCAGCGAATTGATGAGGCCGGTGGCCGTGCCGATCGAATTCTGCGGAAAGTGTTTCATGATGCTGACGAAGACACTGATCGAGATGGCGTTGAGGAACACGTTCGAAACCGACAGATAGGCAAAGGCCAGCGGAATGGATTGCGCGTTCGCCATCAGATAGATGAAGATCGCCGACACGGCAGAGCCGATGCAGATGAGGTATTTTTCCTTCTGGTGGAAAAAGCGGTCCAGCAGCCAGCCGCAGGTGAGGAAGGAGACAAAACCAAGTGCTGGCGGGATCATGGAATATGCGCCCATTTCCACCATGCTCATGCCCTTGACCTTCACCCAGTAGGAGGGCAGCCAGGATTGCAGGCCCCAGAAGACGATGTTGGTGAAGAAATAGACCGAGGCGATCTTCCAGGTCAGTGTATTTTTCAGCAATCCGGCGATGCGCTGCTTTTCGGAAACCCTGGGGCCGGCGTCTCGTGCCGCCAGCGTTTGCGAGCGCGGCTTCATGACGGTGTAGAGCGCAATCGACAGAATGACGCCGACCGAACCCAGAACGAAGAACATGATGCGCCAGCTATAGAACGAAATCAGCGTGGTGATGATGATCGCGCCGAGCGCGAAGCCGACGGAGGCGCCCGATTGCAGCACCGATTTGGCGCGGGCCATCTGGGTTTTCTCGAAATTCTCGGTGATCGCGACCGATCCTCCGGCCGGGAAAATCGCTTCCCCCGAACCCGTGATCGCCCGCGCGGCGGCCAGTCCAACCGCACTGGTGACGACGCCGGAGGCGACCGTGCCGAACGACCAGACGGCTACCGCCGAACTTAATACCCGGCGCGAACCGAAGCGATCGACAAGATAGCCGCCAACCAGTTGTGTCATCGAATAGGCGAGGAAAAAGGCGCTGATGATCATGCCCTGATGATCGGTGCCAAGGCCGAATTCCTCGCTGATCGGGATGATCGCATAGTTGATTGCGGTCTTGTCCAGAAAGCCGACGACCCAGCAGACGAACAGCATTCCAATGATAATATGGCGGCGTTTTATCGCAGAAAGCATTTTAACGGTTCCCATTATTTTTGATTTTTAAGTTTGTGTCACCGTCACGAAAAATTCATATGTTGAAAGCGCCATAAAAATCTGAAATTTAATGTGCATTAACACAGGAGACTTCGCGCTTGAAAATCGATCTCCATGCGCATCCCATCCTGCGTGAAATGGTGCAATCGCAGGCCGTTCAGCTCAGAACCATCGATGCCGACGGCCGGGAATTGTCGGTTGGGATATCCCATATTATTGAAATAAAAGAAGGAAATCGGCATCTTTCGGTCGATCATTCCTATTATACCGCCAAGCGAACGGAGTTTGAGATCCGCGACGGTGACGGCGAGAAGGTCGTGGGCCGAATTCTTCAGGCTGTACACGAAGCGGTCATCGGCCTTCAGACGAGAACCTTCGAAATGCTGGCTTCGGTGAATTCCGCGGTCATCAATTCGCTGGATGAAAAGGAGATCGTGCATAACGTCCTTCGGGAAGTGATGAACGTGCTGCCCCATTGCGATGCCGGGGTCTTTCGCCTGTTCGACGAGGAGAGCGGTTTTCTCATTCCGGTCTCGCATGAGGGATTGCCCGACGACTATACCCATTATCGCGTCCAGCCGAACGAGTCCGTTTCGGGCGAAGTTTTCGCCACCGGTCAGCCGGCCATTCACAATGGCCGGCAGAACATCATCGCCGCCCACCGCGTCATGCGTCCCGAAAGCCAGTCTTTCATGGAGCGATCGGAGATTGCGAATGCCCTGCTCTGCGTTCCCGTCATGGCGGACGGCAAACGTCTGGGCACATTGACGACGCTGTGTTTTTCCAGCGACGGCGCCTTTTCGGTCTTCGACAGGACTGTTCTGGAATCGCTGGCGACGCAGATCGCGGTCGCCTATCAGCGCTCGCTCGCCTATCAGAACGCCGTCGCCACCTCGCGCCGGCTGGAGCAGATGCGCAGCGACCTTGCCCGCAAGAATGCCGAACTGGACCGTGCCGTCGCATTGCATGAGGCGCTGTTGCGTATCTTTGCGGCGGGCAGCGGCATGACGGAGCAGCTTCATGCCGTTGCCGGACTGTTTCGCGTCGATTTCCGATTCGAAAATGTACTTGGTCTCGACTATCGCTCCGCCGGCTGGACGGAAGACGGTGAAACGCTGCGGCAGACGGTGGAAGTCGCGGAGGCCCCCGTCGGCCAGTTTCATTTCAGGGCCTCGGGCGATGCCGGTTTCCATCAGGTACTTTTCGGCACATTGGCGACATTCGTGGCGCTGGATTTCGTGCATGACATGTCGCGGATGGATGTGCTGAATGCCCGCAGGAAAGCGCATTTCGAGGCACTGGCCGCCGGCGTCGATCCCGATGGCCGTCGCAGCCATCATGGCTTTCGGCTTGATCGTTACCATCAGGTGTTTGTGGCGCGTGGTCCGCGGCGCGATGTTTCGGCCAATCCGCAGCTATCCCTCTACAAGTCCCAATCCGATTTGCAGCAGGCAATGACGGCGTCGAATTCCCTCATCTTTCACGAAGACGAGCAGATCGTCATGCTGGTTTCCGCCTCCACCGCAGCTGCGCTCGAGCGAAACCTGCGGGCGGTTGCCGAGATTGCCGGTAAAGAGGCCATCTGCATCGGCACGAGCGAGATCTACGATGCGAACGAAGGTCATCTCGCCGCGCGCGATCTGGCTGCGCAGGCAAGCGAGGCCTTGCTGCGACGCGGCCAATCGGGGCTTTTGCGCCACCGCGACATGGGGGTGGAGCTGTTGCTGGAGGGCAGGGCGCGGCAGGATATTCTTGAATTCACGCGGCAGATTCTCGCACCGCTGCTGCGCGATCCCAAACATCGCACCCTGCATGAAACGCTTTCGCGTTACATTCAGGAGGGGAAGTCCGTCGCCTGCACGGCGCAGGCGCTGAATATTCATTCCAACACGCTTTACCAACGGCTGCAGCGCGTGGAGACGCTGACCGGCCGCAGGCTTGCCGATGCCGCTGATTTTACGCTGCTCAGCCTCGCCTGCCAGCTTCACGCCGATTACTCGGGTAAAACCGCAGCCGTCAGATGACGTGGGCATTGTGCAGGGCGGTCAGCACCTCGTTCTTGAGGTTTGCGAGCTGCGGAGACCGCCGGTCGCGCGGGCGCGGTACGTCCACCTCTATCCGCTGCTGGATACGGCCGTCATGGGCGCCCATCATGTAAATCCGGTCGCCGAGATAGAGCGCTTCGTCGATGTCGTGGGTGACGAGCAGGAAGGAGATGCCGCGCTGTTCGACGAGCTTCAGCACCAGGTCCTGCAATTTCATCCGTGTGAAAGCATCGACCGCGCTGAAGGGTTCATCGAGCAGCAGAATGCGCGGCTCGGTATAGAGCGCCCTTGCGATTGCCACACGTTGCGCCATGCCGCCCGAGAGGGCCTTCGGCAGCGCCCCGCCATGGCCGCTCAAACCGACATCGTCGATTAGCCTTTCCACGCGCCCGACATCATATTTCCTCCCCGCCGCATAACCGATATTTTCGGCAACCGTCAGCCAGGGCATCAGGCGTGGTTCCTGAAAGACGAAGGCGATGGGCGGTGAGTTCGATGCCTGCTCCTTGTCCTGCTGAACCCTGACCGCGCCTGAAAAACGCCGGTCGAGGCCGGCGGCGATGCGCAGCAATGTGCTCTTGCCGCAGCCGCTGGGGCCGAGAAGAACCGCCGCTTCGCCATCGCCCAGCGTCAGCTGGATATCCTGAAGGATCACCGCGTCGCCGAAAGCCTTTTCGCGCACATCGACATTAAGCAAACTCATCGCAGGCGTCCTCCCTGCTGAAGCGGATAGGTGTCGCGCCAGCGCAGGCATCGGTCTTCGACGATCTTGAAGAGGCTGTCGGAAATCTTGCCCAGCACCGCAAGGCAGATGATGGCGATCATGACGAGATCGGGCCGGGAAAGCTCCCGCCCGTCGGAGAGCATGTAGCCAATACCTTCCGAGGCAGCGAGAAGTTCAGCGGCGACGACGCTCAGCCAGGCGAGCGACAGCCCGTAACGCAGGCCCGTGAAGAGATGCGGCAGCGAGGCGGGAATGAAAATCCGCCACACCAGCACGGGCAGCGGCTGGCGATACATCTCGCCCACCTCCACCAGCTTGCGGTCGACATTTCGGATGCCGGAAAAGAGGTTGAGATAGACCGGGAAAAACGCGCTTTTGGCGATCAGCACGATTTTCGAGGTTTCGCCGATGCCGAACCAGATCATCAGCAGCGGCACCCATGCAAGGCTCGGAACCGCCCGTAGCGCCTGAAACGTCGGCTCGAGATAACGTTCGGCGGCAATCACCAGACCGACGAGCGAACCGACGAAGATGGCGAGCAGGGAGCCGATGACGAAGCCGACGAAGACGCGGGCGGTACTGGCCGCAACATTCGTCCACAGCGGACCCTCCGCAAGCCGCAGGAACGTATCGTAAAGTTCGGAAGGCGGCGGCAGCACATAGGGGCTGACCCAGCCGAGGCGAACGAAAAGCTCAAGCAGCAACAGCGATCCGACGGGCACGATTGCGCCGCGCAGGTCGAAACGGCCAAGGAAATTCCCCACCCTTTGCACAGGCGGCAATCGGGAAGGGAATTGTCCCGCAGTCTGTTTCACGCGCTGGAATTCGCGCGGATGGGAATTCATGCGCCAAGCGCCTTTTTCGCCGGTGCCGGATCGCTCAGCGAGGACAGGACATTGTCGACATTGACGCCGGGGCGCAGGACGTCGTCACCCAGAAGCGGCGTGACGATGCGGATCGAGTTCAGCAATTCCTCGCCCGGAACGGGATTGTTCCAGTCGCGCTTCTCGATTGTCAGCCGGGTGATCTTGGGATCGTTGCCGGTGACCTGCGCGACGAAATCGATGAATTCGCTTTTGTTTTCACGAATCCACTTCTGCGTCTGCACCCAGACGCCGAGAAGTCTGTCGACCGCTTTCGGATATTTGGCCAGAAACTCCTCGGAGACGCTGAAGACGCTGCCGTCGCGCCAGCTACGCTCGTCGAAAATCGCCCGGTCGCCGGCAAGCTCGGCCTGGGATGTGTGCGGATCGATGCCGACCCAGGCGTCCACCTGACCCTGCTGAAGCGCGTTGAACCCTTCCGGATGCTGCAGGTTCACGACCTTCAGGTCGTCGATGGACAGCTTGTTCTGGTCAAGCGCGCGGACGAGGGTGAAATAGGGCGCGGTGCCCTTGGTGACCGCAATGGTCTTGCCCTTGAGATCGGCGACGGTTTTGATGGGTGAATCCGGGCGCACCTGAATGATGGACGAACCGCCCCAGCTCGCCACATAGATCACCTTCAGCGGCACGCCGTTGGCGCGGGCGAGAAAGGCGGAAAGTGCGGCCGAGCCGGCAAAATCCGTCGAGCCGACCTTCAGGAATTCGAGCGAATTGTTGCTGCCGCGGGATTGTACCCAGGTGATCTTCGTGCTGACATCCTTGAAAGCCTCCTCAAGCCAGCCCTTGTTCTTTATCAGCAGCGTATGGGAGGAGTAAAATCCCCAGTCCAGCTTCAGCTCGGCAGGAAACTCCGGGGAACTCTGGGCCAGCGCCTTGCCCGTGGCAAGCGGCGCGGCAAGAGCGCCGGCAATGCCGAATTTGAGGATCTGGCGGCGGGAATGTTCAGCCTTCATATTAATTAACCTAATTTATGTATTTTGTGTATTTAAAGGGTATGGGCGGGTGTTTTCGAGGTCAATCCGCCCTTCTGGAACCACATGCCAAACTTTGCGAGCCGCGTGGAAAATCTCCCTACCGGGAGCGCGATCGGCGCGACGGCGCTTTATTCAGCTGAAAAAACGATTGGCCGGTCGTTGCAGGCCAAGATGGTCGCGCAATGTCGGCCCCTCATAGTCCTTGCGGAACAGCCCGCGCGTTTGCAGTTCCGGCACTACCTGCGTCGTGAAGTCGTCGAGGCCGGCAGGCAGGAAAGGGAAGGTGACATTGAAACCGTCCGAACCCTCCTCATGGAGCCATTGCTCCATCTCGTCGGCGATGGTCTTTGGCGTGCCGACGAAGGCAAGACCCGCATAACCGCCCAGCCGCTGGGCAAGCTGGCGCACCGTCAGGCCCTCGCTTCGAGCAAGCTCGATCACCCTTTCACGGCTGGATTTGCTGGCGTTCGTTTCCGGAATATCAGGCAGGGGACCATCGGGATCGAAGCCGGAAACATCGTGGCCGAGCGCAATCGAGAGCGAAGCGATTGCGCTGTCATAATGGACGAGACTGTCGAGCCTGGCGCGTTTGGCCTTGGCCTCTTCGACGCTGTCGCCGACGAGAACGAAAGCGCCCGGCAGGATGACAATTCCGTCGCGCGAACGGCCAGCGGCGACGGTCCTGTCCTTGACGTCCTTATAAAAAGCCTTGCCCGCCGCAAGCGTGGGGGTTGCGGCAAAAACCACCTCTGCCGTCTCGGCGGCAAGCTGGCGTCCCGGCTCGGAAGCTCCGGCCTGCACGATGACGGGCCAACCCTGCACCGGGCGTGCGATGTTGAGCGGTCCGCGCACTGAAAATTCAGGTCCCTTGTGGTCCAGCACATGCATCTTTTCGGGATCGAAGAACAGCCCGCTATCGACATCCCGGATAAAGGCGTCGTCGGAAAAGGAATCCCAGAGACCGGTGACGACATCGTAAAATTCCCGCGCGCGGCCATAGCGCTCGGCATGATCCGGCTGTTCCTCGCGGCCGAAGTTCCGGGCCGCGTCGGGATTTGACGTGGTGACGATGTTCCAGCCGGCGCGACCGTTGCTGAGGTGATCGAGCGAGGCGAAACGCCGGGCGACGTGATAGGGCTCATCGAAGGTGGTGGAGGCGGTGGCGACCAGCCCGATGCGGGAGGTGACGGCGGCGAGCGCCGAAAGCAGGGTGAAGGGCTCGAAGGAGGTGACGGTGTGGCTGCGGCGCAGCGCCTCGGTGGGCATATTCAGCACCGCCAGGTGATCGGCCATGAAAAATGCATCGAACTTCGCGGCCTCGAGTTGTTGTGCGAAGCGCGCCAGATGGGCGAAATTGAAATTCGCATCCGGGAAGGCGCCGGGATAACGCCATGCACCCGTGTGGAGACTGACGGGCCGCATGAAGGCGCCGAGATGCAGTTTGCGATCATTTGCCATTGGGCTTCACTTTCATCGATGTTTTGGCTTGCGCGGTGCGTTGCGGAAGGCTTCAGCCGCAGGCAGGCCCTTGCTCGTCGCGACGATATCCCCGCCGGGGGATTGGCGCGGCAAAGACTATTCCGATTATGATTTCCGAACCGAAAGATTTTTGCTGAAATTCTGCATTTGGCGATGATCCCGTCACCCGCGCCGGTCTCGTTTCCATCCCGTCGCGCGGAAGAATCGGCGGGTCGAGCTTCACTCCCTGCCGCTCGCGCGAAAATTTGCCGAAAACTGCGAATGATTAGAAGATTTTTGCTTTCCGGATTTCCGCTTCTGTGTTTCTTATAATGCTTAAATAGAATTTTTAACGCTCATTAATTCAGAAATAACATGATGGAAGATCGCAAAACCGACGCAGTGTCTGTGAATGCGGGCGGCTTGCCGGCGCTGGAGGCGAGGCTTGCGCAGGAACTCGCCCTGCTTGAGCGACCGGCAAAGCCGTGGGTGCCGCGCACCTCTCTCAACGGTTCCGAGGTGCTGGATGTCGCCGTCATCGGCGCCGGGCTCTGCGGGCTGACCGCGCTTGCGGCTCTTTCATTTGCCGGGATCGACAATATCCGCGCTTTTGACAGGGCGCCCAGCGGGCGGGAAGGCCCGTGGGTGACCAGTGCGCGCATGGAGACATTGCGCACCCGCAAGGAGCTGGCCGGGCCGGCGCTCGGCGTACCCTCGCTGACATTCCGCGCATGGTTCGAGGCGCAGTTCGGCGCGCGCGCCTATGAGGAGATGGTGCTCATACCGCGTGAAGCCTGGATGGCTTATATGGTCTGGTATCGCAATGTGCTGGCGCTGCCGGTGAGCAACGAAACCGAACTTGCCGGTCTCGTTCTGCGCGAGGATGGCCTGCTCGCTCTCGATTTTCTGGGGCCGGAAGGTCCAGCAAAAGTTCTGGCGCGTCGGGTGATCCTGGCGACGGGGCTCGATGGCCTCGGTGCGCCGCGCCTGCCGGATGTGGCGAAAACGGTTCCCGCCCGCTTCGTGCGCCATAGCGGCGATATATTCGACGTGGGCGCTTGGCGCGGCAAACGTGTCGCGGTGGTCGGCGCCGGCGCTTCGGCGATGGACAATGCAGCCGCAGCACTGGAGGCGGGGGCGGCCCGCGTCGATCTTTTCATTCGCAGGACCGATATCCCCCGGGTCGAAAAATTCGGCGGTATCGCCAGCCTCGGCATGACCCACGGTTATATCGGCCTGCCCGATGCCGACCGCTGGGCCTTTATGGTCGAGGCGGAGCGCACACAGATCCCGCCGCCGCGCCACAGCGTCCTCCGGGTCTCGCGCCATGACAATGCGTTCTTCCATCTGAGCAGTCCCGTTCTCAGCTTGACGGAAGCGGGCGATGCGGTGGAAATCGAGACCCCGAAGGGGCGCTATCCGGCCGATCTCATCATTTTCGCCACCGGCTTCGATGTCGATTTCGCCCGGCGGCCGGAATTTACCGCCTTGAGCGACCGCGTTCTGCTCTGGCGTGACGCCTATCAGCCGCCGGCCGGTGAGGAGAATGACGCGCTGGGGTCTTATCCCTATCTCGGGCCGGCTTTCGAGTTTCTGCCGAAACCGGGTCTGCCGGCCGCCGAGGCGGAGGCGATTTCCCGTATCCATTGCTTCGCCTATCCGGCTGTTCCCTCCCACGGGAAAATCACCAGCGGCATTCCGGCCGTCAGCCCGGGCGCGGAGCGTCTGGCGCAGGGCATCGCCCGGTCTCTCTTCGTCGAAGACCGTGCCCGTCATTTCGAAACTTTCATGAACCACGACGCCGCTGAAATCACCGGCGAGGAATGGCGCGATGCGGACGCGCAGGACAGGATCAAGGAGCATGCCAATGGCTGAAGCGGCGCTGAAACTGGAGATATTTTACGGCATTTCTTCGCCATGGGCCTATTTCGGCGCGCCACGGGCCGTGGAAGTCGCCCGCACACATGGCGCCGCAATCGTGCTGCGCCCCATCCGCATCATCGAGGCCAATGGCGGCATTCCGCTGCGCAGCCGCCCGGACGCCCGGCAGAGCTATCATGCCGTGGAGCTGGACCGGTGGCGGCGTTATCTCGACATGCCGCTCAACCTGACGCCGAAGTTTTACCCCTGCGCCACCATCGAACGGGCCGCTCAGCTCGTCATCGCCGCGCAGAAGGCCGGGCTCGATGCGATCAGCCTGTCCTTCGCCATCCAGCGCGCCTTGTGGAGCGAAGAGCGCGACATTGCCGATCTCGACACACTGCGTACCATCGCACAGGCCGTCCTCGGCTCGGAAGGTGCAGCCCTCGTTCGCGATCCGCAGCCGGAAGACATCGTGGCGGAATGGCAGGGAAATCTGGCAGAGGCCGAACGTCTCGGGATTTTCGGCGCGCCGACCTATGTGGTGAATGGCGAGCTTTTCTGGGGGCAGGACCGTCTGGAATTCGTCAGCCGCGCCCTTGGGGCGCTCAAGCAGCAGCTTTCGCAATCCGCAGTGAGGACATCCGCATGACCGATGCCGCAAAACTCCATAATGACGCCATCGTCATCGACGGTCTGCAAACCTGCCAGTGGAGCAGGTCGATATTCGAGGACATGCGCGCCGGCGGCCTCACCGCCGTCAATGTCTCCAGCGTGATCTGGGAAAACTTCCGCGAGGGCATCGGTTATGTCAGCGAATGGAAGCGTTTCCTGCGGGAAAACGACGACCTGATCCGCCCGGTGCGCACGGTCGCCGATATTCATGCGGCCAAGGCCGAGAACAGGACCGGAATCATCATCGGCTGGCAGAACACCTCGCCGCTCGAGGACAAGCTCGATTACGTCGAAATCTTCAAGGATCTCGGCGTCGGCATCATGCAGCTGACCTACAATACCCAGAATTATTCCGGCGCCGGGTATCTGGAGGAAAACGACAGCGGCCTGACCGGCTTCGGCCGCGAGGTACTGGCGGAGATGAACCGCGTCGGCGTGCTCTGCGATTTGAGCCATGTCGGCGACAGAACGACGGCGGATGTCATCGCCCGCTCGCAAGCGCCGGTCTGCATCTCGCATGTGCTGCCGCGGGCGCTGCGCGATGTGAAGCGCAACAAGCCGGATGAACTTTTCAAGGCCTGCGCGGAAAAGGGCGGCATCATCGGCATCAGTCTTTTTGCGCCGGGACTTGCTGCCGGAAACGACGCCACGGTCGAGGATTATCTCGACGCCATGGCCTATGTCATCGATCTCGTTGGCGAGGATCATGTCGGCATCGGCACGGATTTTTCGCAGGAACGGCCGCGTCCCGGCCCCTGGCAGCTCTGGGCCAACCGCGACAAGGGCACGGCCCGCACGCTGACGGAATTCGCGACGGTCAAGATTTCCAAGCCGAAGGGCATCGAGCGCATCGGCGAGGTGCCCAACATCACCGCCCGCATGCTGGCGCGCGGCTGGAGCGAAACGCTCGTTCTCAAACTTCTCGGCCAGAACTGGCTGCGTGTGCTGGATGCCGCCTGGCGGCCCGCAAACTGACAATATCGAAAACAAACGGAGGCAACTGAAATGAAAAATGCTCATCAGCGCCGCAAGGCCGCTCTCGTCGTCGGCATCGTTGCCGCCGGAATCGCATCGCTCTCGGGCACCGTCTTCGCACAGGATGCGACGAAGGGCACCGTCAACATCGTCGGCTTCTCCGGCGTTTTTGCGGATAACTACCAGAAATTCATCATCGACGCCTTCAAGGCCAAACATCCCGGCATCGAGGTGAATTATCAGCAGAGCAAGAATTCGGCCGAAACGCTGGCGCTCCTCACCCTTCAGCGCGCCGAGCCGAAGGTCGATGTCGCCCTGATCGACGTTTCGGTGGCGATCAAGGCGAACAAGGAGGAGCTGTTCACCAAGCTTGATGCCGCAAAGGTGCCGAACCTTGCCGAACAGCCGGAATGGGCGCGCATCGATGGCGACCGCGCCGTCGCCTTCTCGCAGGACAATCTCGCCATCCTCTACAATACCGACGCGGTGAAGGAGCCGCCGACCAGCTGGGCCGATCTCGGCGATCCGAAATATAAGGGAAAGATCGCCGCCAAGCTTTCCGATACGCGCGGCGTCATTCTCCTGCCGATCCTCACCAAGCTGAAGGGCGGCGACTACAAGACCTCCATCGATCCGGCCATCGATTTCCTGAAGGAGGTTGCACCGAGCGTCTCGACCTTCGAACCCGCGCCGGATTGTTATGCGGTGGTGCAGAGCGGCGAAGTCGATCTCTCCATCTGCTGGAACGGCCGCGCGCAATATCTGCACGACACGCAGGGCGGCAAGATCGGCGTGGCGCTGCCAAAGGAAGGTTCCATCGGCCAGACCAACACGATCGGTCTGGTCGAAGGCTCCGCCAACAAAGAGGCCGCCGAACTCTTCGTCAATTATGCGCTGAGCGCCGAGGCGCAGGCGACATTCGCCGAGAAGAGCTTTTACGGTCCGGTCAACAGCAAGGTTGCGCTGAGCGAACCCGTCGCCGCCCGCATCTATGGCAGCAAGGAAGCCCAGGCCGCGCAGTCTTCCCTCGACTGGAACTTCGTGGCGGACAAATATTCGGCGTGGATACAGCGGATCAACCGCGAGGTCATCGCGGCGAATTGAGACAGGAAGCAGAGGACGCCATGGCCGATCATCATGTCGAGATCGACAATCTCGTGAAGACCTATCCGGGCGCCCTCAAGCCCTCCGTGGATCACGTCAGCCTTTCCCTGCCGCGCGGGGAAATGCTGGCGCTGCTGGGGCCTTCCGGCTGCGGCAAGACGACGATCCTGCGCATGATCGCCGGCCTCATTCCGGTAACCTCGGGTGAAATCCGGCTGGACGGTCGCGATATTTCCGCAACCCCGGTCCACCGGCGCAATATGGGCATGGTCTTTCAGGCCTATGCCCTGTTTCCGCATATGAATGTCGCCGAAAACATCGCCTTCGGGCTGGAAATGCGCGGCATTGCGAAGTCCGAGCGCAAGGAGCGGGTGGCGAAGGCGCTCGATCTGGTCAAGCTTTCCGGCTTCGGCGAAAGGCGCGTCTCCCAGCTTTCCGGCGGCCAGCAGCAGCGGGCGGCGATTGCCCGCTCTCTCGTCATCGAACCCGCTCTGCTGCTGTTCGATGAGCCGCTTTCCAATCTCGATGCCAAGCTGCGCGACGAGATGCGCGATGAAATCCGCGATATCCAGAACCGCACCGGCGTCACCAGTATTTTCGTCACCCACGATCAGGACGAGGCCCTGTCCATGGCCGACCGGCTCGCGGTCATGTCCGAAGGCCGGCTGGAGCAGATCGGCACGCCGCGCGAGATTTTCGACCGGCCGAAAACGGATTTCGTCGCTTCCTTCATCGGCGCCGGCTCATTCCTTACGGGCACCGTGGTTGCGCCGGGCCGTGCGGAGATTCCCGGTCTCGGCTTCCTGCATTTCTCGGGCGCTGTCCCGGTCGGCCAGAAAGCGCGGTTTCTGGTCCGCCCGCACCGCTTTCTCCTCGGCGATGGCGTCAATGCTTTCTCCGGCATTGTCGAGCACGTCACCTATCGCGGGCAGATGTTGACGCTCGGCGTGCGTGCGGGCGATCATCGCCTGCAGGCCGATCTGCCCACCCATGCCGCCGCTTTGCCGGCAAAGGGCGAGCGCGTGACGCTGTCGGTTGCGCCGGAGGATGTGACGCTGATCGGGGAGGCGGCCTGATGGCGGCGGCAAGCCATGCTTCCGGCGGCGGCACGTCGCATCGCGGCGTTTTGCTTCTTCTGCTTCTGCCGGGCCTCGTCGCACTGCTGACGACGTTTCTGTTGCCGCTCATCTGGCTGGTGCGCGCCTCCTTCGCCTCCTCGTCCATGGCCGCCCTTCGCGGCGGCGACTGGACGCTCGAATCCTACAGAACCGTGCTGTTCGATCCGTTTTACTGGAAGATCGCCTGGAACACGCTTTATCTCGGGGTGAATGTCGCCATTTTCGCGGTCGTTCTTTCCTATCCCATCGCGCTTTTCCTTGCCCGCACCCAAAGCCGCTGGCGCGGCGTGCTGACAGCGCTGGCCGTCGCGCCGCTTCTCACCTCCTCGGTGGTGCGTACCTATGGCTGGATGGTCATTCTGGGGGATCGGGGCGTCATCAACACCGCGCTGCAATCTTCCGGGCTGACGGATGGTGTCATACGGCTCACCAATAATTATTTCGGTGCAACCGTCGCGCTGATCGAAATCCTGATGCCCTATGCGATCCTGGCGATGCTGAGCGGTTTCGGCCGGCTGAACACGCAGATGGAGGAAGCCGCCGCCATGCTCGGCGCGAACCGCCTGCGCGTGTTCACCCGCATCGTGCTGCCGCTTTCGTTGCCCGGCGTTCTCACCGCGGCACTTCTCGTTTTCGTGCTGGCGATTTCCTCCTTCGTCACACCGCGCCTGATGGGCGGCGGCCGTGTCTTTGTCATCGGCACGGAGGTTTATAACGAAGCGACGGTGACGCTGAACTGGCCGCTGGCGGCTGCACTTTCGGTGCTGCTGCTCGTGCTGTTCGGCAGCGTGATCGTAATTTACCAGCGCGCCATGCGCGCGCTTGAGACGTGAGGCCGGCCATGGATGCGAAATTCGGACGTCTTGCCCACGCGCTTCTGCTGACACTGCTTTACCTGTTTCTTCTGGCGCCGATCATCGTCGTCCTGATTATTTCCTTCGATACGCGGCAATATCTGGCTTTTCCGCCGGAAAGCCTGTCCTTCGGCTCCTATGCCAAGGTTTTCGCCAATGCCAAATTCATCTCCGCCTTCTGGCGAAGCCTCGGCATCGGTCTTCTTGTCGGTTTCGTCTCGATCTTCGCGGGGCTGCTTCTGTCGCTGGCGCTCTCACGGCACGAATTCCGCGGCAAGGGCGCGATCAATTTCCTCATTCTCGCCCCCTTCCTCGTGCCGCATATCGTGCTCGCCGTCGGCGTCATGCTGGTGCTCGGGCCGCTTGGCCTGCTGGACAGCTATACCGGCATTTTCCTCGCGCATCTCGGCATCACCACGCCCTATACGGTGCGCACCATCACCATGAGCCTGATGGCGGTGGATCGCCGTGTCGAGGAGGCGGCGCGCGTTCACGGGGCATCGCCGGCCATGGTGCTGTGGCGCATCACCCTGCCGCTGGTCCGACCCGGCCTCATCGCCGGTGCCGTCATCGCCTTCCTGATTTCTTTCGATGAGGCGACGATCTCGCTCTTCATCGTCTCGGTCAAATCCTCGACGCTGCCGACGGAAATCTATCATTATCTGGAATATTCCACCGATCCGCAGATTGCTGCTCTCTCCGTTATCCTCATCCTGATTTCGGTCATCGTCGTGGTGGCGGTCGAGCGGTTGATCGGGCTGCGCAAGGTGTTGTGACATGACGATGGTGAAAGTGGCAGCCGGTGCATTGCGGGGCAGTCTGGAAAACGGAATTCACACCTTTCTCGGTGTGCCCTATGCCGCGCCCGTCACGCCCGAACGCCGCTTCGAAGCGCCGCAGCCCGTGTCGCCATGGCAGGGCGCGCGGGATGCCACCCGGCTTGGCCCCGTCTGCCCGCAAATTCCCACTTACGGCCCGGTGGGCACCGCCGCGACCTCGAAACTGGCCTTCGGCGAGGATTTCCTCACCGTCAATATCCGCACGCCCGATCCGGCGGGCAGGGCGCCGGTGCTGTTCTGGATCCATGGCGGCGGTTACGCGGTCGGTTCCGCCAATGAACCGGTGCTGCAGAGCGGCGCTTTTGCGGCAAGCGGTATCGTTGAGGTCACGGTCAATTATCGCCTTGGCGCGCTCGGTTTCCTCCATCTTGAAGGCAGGCCCGACAATCGCGGTCTGCTCGATCTTGTCGCCGCACTGGAATGGGTGCGCGACAATATTGCCGCCTTCGGTGGCGACCCTGACCGGGTGACGCTGGCCGGGCGTTCGGCGGGCGGCTTTGCCGTCGCGGCGCTGATGGCCATGCCGGGCGCGCAGGGGCTTTTCCACCGGGCCATGCCGCAGAGCGGCGCAAGCACGGGCATCGCCTCGATGGACGATGCCGCCAAACTGACGCGCCGGTTTCTGGCGGCTGCAAATGCCGATGAGGCTTCGCTTGCAGCCCTGCCCATTCACCGGCTGCTCGAAATTCAGCGCGATCTCTGCAACCAGTCCTATGAGCAGCATGATTTTGCCCGCGACGGCGCAGCCTCGATGCTCGGCGTGCCCTTCGTCCCGGTTATCGATGGAGTAAGCCTGCCGGAACATCCGGAAACTGCCGCACGCGAAGGCCGCACCGCCGCCGTGCCGATGATGATCGGCTGCACGACGGGAGAATATGTGACCCATGCGACAGCGCAGCCGAAAATGGATTTCGCGCTTTGCGCGGAATTGCTGCATGAGCGGGTTCTGCCGCGTGGCCTCACCGGCTCCCTTATTGTCGAGCGTTATCGCAGGGCGCTGCCGAGCCACAGCCCACGCGGCATCTGGCGCGCGGTTGCCGGCGATCTCGTCTTCCAGCTTCCGGCGATCCGTTTCGCCGGGCTGCATGCCCGTTTCAATCCGGTCTATAAATATCTCTACGGCCCGCTGGAGGCCGATGAGCTGGGTGCGCCGCACGGGGCGGAGGTCGGCTCGGTCTGGTATCGCGATGGTTCGAATGGCCGCGAACTGCCCGAGCGCCAGCGGGTGGCGGATGCGGGCTTTGCAAGAGCGATCCACGATCTGTGGGCCTCCTTCATAAAGGACGAACGGCCCCGTGCCCCGAATGGTGAGTGGCCGCAATATCGTGCCGAAAAACCAATGGTTCTGCGGGCGGGTCCGGCCGGGTTTGGCGCTAATCCCGATCCTTTCGACGGGCGCGAGGCGCTTTGGCTGCCGGCTGGCCATGAGGATCGCGGGCCGGTATAGCGCTTGGTGACGATGAGGCAGAAACACAGGTCTTGAACACAGGCCTTGAATACAGGTCTTGGGGCGGAGTGGAAAATGGCGTCTGATTATCTCGATACGCGGCAGCTCGAGGCTTTCGTGGCCGTGGTGTCTATCGGCAGCATCACCGGCGCAGCCAGGGCGCTGGGCAAGTCTCAACCCGTTGTGACACGCCTCATTCAGGACCTTGAGGGTGAAATCGGCTTTGCGCTGCTGCACCGCAACGGCCCCCGCATCACGCCCACCGAAAAGGGGGTGGCCTTTTTCGCGCAGGCGGAGCTGTTCCTCGGCGGTCTCAGAACGATCAGCGAAAGCGCAAGGCGCATTCACGCCGCGCGCCGCACGGCTATCGAGGTCGCTTCCATTCCGGCGATTGCCGCAAGTCTCCTGCCACGGGCGCTCGCCGCCCTGCCGGCCGACCGGTTTCCCGATCATGTGCATCTCCAGAGCATTTCTTCGGAAAATGTCGTGCAGGCGGTGATGGCGGGCACGGCGGATCTTGGCGCCGTCAGCCTTCCACTCGACAATCCCGGTGTCGACATTCACTGGCTGGGGGAGGTGCCGTGCGTGGCTGTGGTGGCGGAAGATCATCCGCTCGCCCGGAAAGCGGTCATCTCGGCCGAAGACCTTGCCGGAAACCGGCTCATCGCTTCGGCAAACCCCTTCCGCCTGCGCATGCGGATCAACGATGTGCTTTCCAGCCTCGGCGTCGACCTTTCCTCCGTGATCGACAGCAATGCGACCTATGTTTCGCTTTCGCTGGCGCGCATGGGTCTCGGTGTCGCAATTGTCGAATCGATTACCCTCTGGGGCCTGCCGGTGGAGGGTGTTCGCGTCATACCGCTCTCGTTCCACATCCCGTTCCAGTGGGGCCTCGTGACGGCGGCCGGCCGGCCGGTTATCTTCGAGGTGGAGCAGCTCGTGGCCACGGCAAGACGGCTGGTGGTGGATATTCCCCAAGCAATTATTTACGATAAAATATCGCAAATTCAAAATTTTGATTGAATTTCCTGATGTAATTTGTGCGTTCCGCAAGCCGCAAGCCGCAAGCCGCAAGCCGCAAGCCGCAAGCCGCAAGCCGCAAGCCGCAAGCCGAAAGCCGCCAGTAGTATAATGTTCCCAAATCCGGCCGGACTCGGCCCGGCCCAATCCGATCCCGTGCGGCGGACTATATCCGAGACTCCAGCGGACGCGCCTTGCGCGGCCGCTGGAGCATTTTTGAGTAAAAAGCGAAATCGCTTTCACGTCCGGACAATGCGTTAAAACAGAAGGCCAGTGCACTCCCCCGCGAACCCCCGTTCACGGGAAATCTTCTAGACCGCCAGCAGTTTCTCGTTGCCGATGCGGGTTGTTTCGACGGCGCCCTCGGTTTCGATCCGTTTTCCCGTGGCCGGATCGAAGAAATGAAGGTGGGCGGCGGGGAGATCGAGGTGGATGCGCCGGCCGGGTTTTACCGAAAGGTCCTCACCGATCGCGGCGGAGAAGGTCTCGCCGGCGATATCGGCATGGACGATGCGACCCGAGCCCAGTTCTTCGACGAAATCCACGACCGCCGGCACACCGGCGCCATCCGTGCTGACCACGCACTGTTCCGGGCGGATGCCGACGGTCACGTCGCGGCCGCGCAGTTCCAGCGCGGTTTCGGGGAAGAGCTTTACGGGCGTGCCATGCAGCATCACGGCGGGGGATTCCACCTCTACCCTCGTGCTGAACAGGTTCATGGCGGGCGAGCCGATGAAGGAGGCCACGAAGGTGCTGGCCGGGCGGTGATAGATATCCAGCGGATGGCCGACCTGCTCGACATTACCCTTGTTCATCACCACCAGCCGGTCGGCCAGCGTCATGGCCTCCACCTGATCGTGGGTGACGAAGATAGAGGTGGCGGAGAGGCGCTGGTGCAGCTTGCGGATTTCGGCGCGCATGGTCACGCGCAGCTTGGCGTCGAGGTTGGAGAGCGGCTCGTCGAAGAGAAACACCGCAGGTTCGCGGATGATGGCGCGGGCCATGGCGACGCGCTGGCGCTGGCCGCCGGAAAGGGCCGCGGGCTTGCGCTCCAGATAATCGGAAAGGCCGACGATCTTTGCGGTTTCCTCGATGCGGCGCTGGCGTTCGGCCTTCGGAACGCCCGCGACCTTCAGCGCATAGCCGATATTGCCGGCCACCGACATATGCGGGTAAAGCGCGTAGTTCTGGAACACCATGGCGCAGCCACGCTCGCGCGGTTCCAGCGTGTTGACCACCCGCCCGCCAATGGCGATCTCGCCCGACGTGATGTCCTCCAGACCGGCGATCATGCGCAGAAGCGTGGATTTGCCGCAGCCCGACGGGCCGAGGATGACGACGAATTCGCCGGAGTCGAAAGTGAGGTCCACGCCGTGCAGGGTGGGCGTCTTGCCATAGGATTTGCGGACCTGACGGATATCGATCTGAGCCATGATGGGAAACCTTGTTGTTGAAAGCCGCGCTGTTACTTGTCGGACGAGACGAGGCCGCGGACGAACCAGCGTTGCAGGAAGGCCACGACGAGAAGCGGCGGCAGGATGATGATGAGGGAACCGGCCAGCGTGACGTTCCAGTCCGGCGTGCCGTCATCGGCGGGTAAAAGCGCGCGCAGCGACATCATCACCGTCTTGTAGGACGGGTCGGTGACCATCAGCAGCGGCCACAGATACTGGTTCCAGGCATAAACGAACATGATGGTGGTGAGCGCCAGCATGTTGGTGCGCGACAGCGGCAGCAGCATGTCCACGAAGAAACGCGCGGCACCCGAACCGTCCATGCGCGCGGCCTCCGCCAGCTCGTCCGGGATCGTCATGAAGAACTGCCGGTAGAGAAAGGTGCCGGTGGCCGTGGCGATCAGCGGCAGGGTGAGGCCGGCATAGGAGTTCAGGAGGTTCCATTCCAGCGTGACCTCGATGCCGAACAGGCCGAGGATGGAGCGGAACGGCTGGAAAAGATCGGCGGCGACGGAATAGGTCGGCACCACGCGCACTTCGAGCGGCAGCATCAGGGTGATGAACACCGTCCAGAAGAACAGGTGCCTGAGCGGCGAGCGGAAGAACACGATGGCGAAGGCGGTGAAAGCCGAAAGGGCCACTTTGCCGACGGTCACCAGCGTCGCCATGATCATGCTGTTGAGGAGGGCGTTGCCGAGATTGGCGCGTTGCCAGGCCGCTTGCGCATTGGTGAAGAATTCGCCCTGCGGCATGAAGTTGAAGGGGACGCTGTTGACCTGCTGGACCGACTGGCTGGCGCCGGAAATGACGACGATGAAGGGGCCGATGAGCAGGAAGAAGCCGGCCACCATGATCGCATAGGTCAGGGCGTCGGCATAGGGTGTGCGCTGGATCATCGCCGCCTCACTTGTAATGGACTTGCCGCTCGACGAAGCGGAACTGGATGAAGGTGAAGACCATGATGAGGCCGATGAGGACGAGGCTCTGGGCAGAGGCGCCGGAATAGTTCAGCCCCTCGAAGGCCTCGCTGACGATGCGGTAGACCATCACTTCGGTGGCGTGGTTGGGGCCGCCCTCGGTGGTGGAGGCGACGATGCCGAACGTATCGGCGCCGACGAAACCCTCGGTCATCATGATGACGGTGAGGAAGAACAGGGTGGGTGCAAGCAGCGGCACCTGAATGTCGATGGCGCGGCGAATGGGCCCGGAACCGTCCATGGCGGCGGCCTCCGTCAGCGAACGCGGCACGGATTGCAGGCCGGCGAACAGGAAGATGAAGGTGTAGCCCGCCCATTTCCAGATGAAGATGACGATGACGAGGATGAGCGCGTGCTCGCCATATTTGGCCGGGTTCCAGATATCGGGCCACCAGGAATTCAGCGATGCGGCGATGCCGCGTTCCGGCGACAGGATGAAGCGGAAGGCCATGCCGGCGGCGGGACCGGCAATCGCGTAGGGCAGGATATAAAGCACCCGAAAAAAGCCGGAGCCGGGAAGCTGGCGATCGACCGCAAGGGCGAGCACAAGGCCGATGAGGATCGCGAAAAACGGCCCGGCGACCGCAAAGATCAGGCTGGTGAGGATCGACTGCCAATAGAGCGGATCGCCGAAGGTTTCGATGAAATTGGCTAAACCGACGAATTCCGCCTTGCCGCCGAAGGGCGGCTCCAGGGTGAATGCCCAGTTCAGCACCGCCGCAACCGGCCAATAGAAGAACAGAAGGATAAGCAGAAACTGCGGCAGGGCGAAGAGCACAGGCAGCCATGTGCTTTTAAAGACGGTACGCTTTTCCATTGGAGTCCGGCAGAGTTCGAGATTTCGGCGGGCCTGCCCGAACGACTGTCCGGACAGGCCTTTGACGGCGAGGAAAGAACGCTTAGTTCAGCTTGGCGCCTTCATAGGTCTTTTCGAAGCGGCGCAGGCCTGTATTGGCGCGCTCGACGGCCTTGTCGAGTTCAGCCTGTATATCGGCGTTCTGCATGAAGATGGCTTCGAGCGAGGTGGCGACTTCCTTGCGGATCTGCGTGAAACCGCCGAGGCGGATACCGCGGGTATATTCGGAAGGCGGCGTAAAGGTCAGGCTCTCGATGGCCTTTTCGCGGCCCTTATAGGGGGCCTTGTCGTAAAAACCATTGGCCTTCATGGCGTCGAAGCCGGTCTTGGTGACCGGGATGTAACCGGTGACCGTCGACCACCACTCAACCATGTCGGGCTGGGCGATGAAGTTCAGGAATGCGGCAGCGCCCTTGTATTCGGCTTCCGGACGACCGGCCATGACCCACAGCGAAGCGCCGCCGACCAGCGAGTTGTGACGTTCGGTGCCCTTCCAGATCGGCAGCATGGCGACGTCCCACTTCACGCCTTCCGGCATGGACTTGCCGACGGTGCCGTGGTTGGCGATGGAAGTCATGAACATCTGGCAGGTCTGCGAGGTGAAGGCCGGCAGGATATCCATGCCGAGCTGCTTGGTCTTGACGACGAACAGCTTCTCGTCCTGCATCTTCTTGAAGAATTTCACGTGGTCGACGAACTTGGTCTTGTTGATCGCAAGTTCCGCGTCCAGACCCTGATAACCGTTGGCCTTGGTGGCGATTGGCTGGTTGTGGATGGCGGAGAACTGCTCCATCAGCATCCATGTGTCGAAGTTAAAGGCGAGCGGGCATTCGAAACCGGCGGCTTTCAGCTTCTTGGAAGCTTCTTCGACCTGTTCCCATGTGTCGGGCTTGAAGGTGATGCCGGCTTTTTCGAAAGCGTCGACATTGTAATAGAACATCGCGGTCGAAGAATTATAGGGGAAGGAGTTCAATTCACCCGAAGCCGTGGCGTAATAATTGGCGATGCCGGGGAAATAATTGTTCCAGTCGATCTTGTAGCCATTGTCGGCCATCAGCTTCTTGGCGGGAACGAAAGCCTTGGACAGCATCATGTCCAGCGTGCCGGCGTCATAAATCTGGGTGATGGCGGGCTGCTTCTTGGCGCGATAGGCGGCAATGGTGTTCTGCAGGGTGGATTCGTAATCGTTCTGCGAGGTGCAGACGATCTCGAATTCGGCCTGGGAGTCGTTGAACTTCTTGCAGGTGTCCTGCACGCGGTCGCCGAGATCGCCGGAAAGACCGTACCAGAATTCGAACTTGGTCTTTTCTGCCTGGGCGGCGGTGGCGCCGAAGGCGGCGGCGATGGCGACGCCGGCCACGAAGGAAGTCAGAGCGGAAGATTTCATGAGTTGAGCCCCGTTGCTGGAATGATGGCCTGCTCGGCAAGGACTTCACGTCCCCGGCACGAAGCCACGGAGGCTCTGCTAACAGCCGTCTTTGACGGATGGCTTACAGTTTATTGAACGTTTTATGATGACTGGCCGCGCAGCCCATTCTGCGCGGCAAAAAATGGGCGACAAACACGAAAAAACCGGATTTTAAGATTATTTATCAGTGGCTTACGGTTTTTTAGCCTGCCTCGCTACTTGCTGCTGAACAGCTTTCGCCAGTCAACCGCGACGTGCAGCCTCGATGGCGGCGACATCGATTTTCTTCATATCCATCATGGCATCGAAGGCGCGTTTGGCTTCCGCCCCGCCTGCCGCCATGGCGTCCATCAGCACGCGCGGGGTGATCTGCCAGGAGACGCCCCATTTGTCCTTGCACCAGCCGCAGGCGCTTTCCTCACCGCCATTGCCGACGATGGCGTTCCAGTAGCGGTCGGTTTCTTCCTGGTCTTCGGTCGATATCTGGAACGAAAAAGCCTCGGTCTGTTTGAAGACCGGGCCACCGTTAAGGCCGATGCAGGATACACCGGCAACGGTGAACTGCACCGTCAGCACATCGCCCTTCTTGCCGGAGGGATAGTCGCTCGGCGCATGGTGGACAGCCGTGACCGCGCTATCCGGAAAGGTTTCGGCATAAAATCTGGCGGCGGCCTCGGCATCCTTGTCGTACCAGATACAGATCGTATTCTTTTCCATGTGCGTGGTCCTCCCAAGTTGAAATTTTCCCCTGCCGGCGGGGAAACCCGACGGCCGGTTGCCGGTTCCCCATCAGGCATAAAATGCGGCTGTGGGACAAACGTTCCGAAAACGCCGTCCCGCCTGATGTCAAAGCCAGCGCCTTACCCTTTGCCGATAGGCATCATAGGCCGGGCCAAGCTCTTTGGTCAGCACGCGTTCTTCGATGCTGACCTGCAGCATCACAGCGACGATCAGGGCGATGGCGACGGCAAGCTGCACAACCGAGGTGAAAACCAGCACCAGCCCCGCAAAGAGAAGGATCTGCCCGACGAAGACAGGGTTTCTGGAAAGGCCGAAAGGCCCGGTATCCACGATGGCGCCGAGATGGCCTTCCGCCGCGCCGATGCGCCATGATTTGCCCATGTAATGCTGGGCGTAGAGCGCAAGCAGGCTTCCCGCCAGTACCATTGCAACGCCGAGGATGCGGATGGCTGCGCCGGCATCGCGGCGGTCCAGAAGCCAGCCGGGCTGTTGCGGTTCGAGCCACAGGGTGACAAGCGGCAGAAGCGCGCCGAGAAGAAAGGCGACACGGAAAAGCATGGCGGGAACAGCTTGACGTTCACGGCCTTTGGCGAAAAGCCAGATCGGCGCGCCCGTTTGTTTTGCCAATCGGGCCGTCAATACTAAAAATCCGCCGATATAGGCCCACACCGCCAGCACGGCTATCATGTCGATCATGTTTCCCCCAAAAGCATTGTCAAACCCTGCGATCCCCGGAGACAGCGAGCCTCCGACTCGAAACTCAAACTATAGGCACGAGTATTGCGTCGCCATGACGTCGGTTATACGGCTTCAGGCCGTGTGCGGAATTTTGCAGGCAAGTAGCGGAATTGCCTGCCTTCCGGCTCCGTAGTTCAACCATAGATTGAATGAAATCAAACTTACCCTTAAATATTATTTAACAATGTAATCATAATATTCGCGAATGATTTGCGGTAAAAATCATCCATTTTCCATCGGAGGATTGCGCGTGAGTATTCTTGATCGTGGTGCCAATGCTTTCGCGGTTCTTGCCGCGCTTTCAAAATCCCAGGCCATTATAGAATTCGACCTTTCGGGAAAGATTCTCACCGCCAACGAAAATTTCTGTCGGGCGCTCGGTTACGAGCTTTCGGAAATTGTCGGCAGGCATCACAGCATGTTCGTCGAGCCCTCCGTCGTGTCGTCGTCGGACTACAAATCCTTCTGGTCCAGGCTTTCGGCCGGCCAGTTCGATCAGCGGCAATATAAGCGCATCGGCAAGGCGGGCCGGGAAGTCTGGATCGAGGCCTCCTACAACCCGGTGTTTCGCCGCGGCAAGCCGGTAAAAGTGGTCAAGATCGCCACCGATATTACCGACCGCAAGCTGAAGGCGGCGGAAGATGCGGGCAAGATCGACGCCCTGTCACGGGCGCAGGCCATCATCGAATTCTCCCCGAACGGCGAGGTTTTGACCGCAAACGAGAATTTTCTGGCCGCGCTCGGTTATTCGCTGGCGGAAGTGCAGGGCAGGCACCATTCCATGTTCTGCGAACCGGCCTATACGCAGTCGTCGCAATATAAGCAGTTCTGGGAAAGGCTGGCCGGCGGCGATCTCGTGGCGGATGAGTTCATGCGGCTTGGCAAGGGCGGCCGCAAGGTCTTCATTCAGGCGTCCTATAACCCGATCTTCGATCTCAACGGCAAGGTGTTCAAGGTCGTCAAATTCGCGACCGACGTGACCGGCCGCGTCGAAAACGTCGAAAAGCTGGCGCAATGTCTCACCGATCTGGCCGAGGGCGATCTTGCCCAGAGCATCGACAAACCCTTCATCCCCTCGCTTGAAAGATTGCGCACGGATTTCAACGCGGCTTCGGAAAAGCTGAAAAGGGCCATGACGCTGGTGTCTGAAAATGCCGGCGCCATTTCTTCCGGTTCCAACGAGATCAGGTCCGCTGCCGACGATCTCGCCAGACGCACGGAGCAGCAGGCCGCCTCCATCGAGGAAACGGCAGCCGCGCTCGAAGAAATCACCACCGCCGTCAACGATTCAAGCCGCCGCGCGGAAGAGGCCGGCAAGATCGTCGCCCGCGCCCGCGACCATGCGGAACATTCCGGCCAAGTGGTGCGCGATGCGATTGGCGCCATGGACCAGATCGAAAAATCATCGCGTGAAATTTCCAACATTATCGGCGTGATCGACGAAATCGCCTTCCAGACCAATCTTCTGGCATTGAATGCAGGCGTGGAAGCCGCGCGCGCGGGTGAGGCGGGCAAAGGTTTTGCCGTGGTTGCGCAGGAGGTTCGCGAACTCGCGCAGCGTTCCGCAACGGCCGCCAAGGAAATCAAGAGCCTGATCAATGCCTCCGGCGCGCAGGTGGAAAACGGCGTCGGCCTCGTCACCAGGGCGGGTTCGGCCCTGCAGGAAATCGCCGAGCAGGTGCGGGATATCAACACCAATGTCGTGGCGATTGTCGATGCCGCGCGCGAACAGTCCACGGCGCTTGCGGAAATCAATCAGGCGGTCAACACCGTCGATCAGGGCACCCAGCAGAACGCCGCCATGGTCGAGGAACAGACCGCCGCAA
This sequence comes from Agrobacterium sp. T29, assembly GCF_006970545.1. Classification (NCBI taxonomy): domain Bacteria; kingdom Pseudomonadati; phylum Pseudomonadota; class Alphaproteobacteria; order Hyphomicrobiales; family Rhizobiaceae; genus Agrobacterium; species Agrobacterium sp. T29. The sequence goes on along the minus strand of NZ_CP040641.1, from coordinate 35,858 downwards.
GCCACAGCCTTGCGCGGGAAGCGGCGGCCCTGTTCGAACTTCTCGGGCAATTCCGGTTCGAGGACATGGCCCGATCCTCCGCCTCAGCGCGCAGCGGCTTCGAGCAGCAATCCGCGCCGGTGAGCTCGCATCGCAGCGCACCCCGCCCGCTTGCGGCGCGCGGTTCCGCCGCGGTTGCCGTCAAGCATGAGGAGTGGCAGGACTTTTAGGGTGAGGCCTCAGCAAGCCGAGCCAATCACGCCAACGTCATCCTCGGGCTTGTCCCGAGGATCTGCAACGTATTGATTTTATTCGACGTGATTACATCCGCGGCACAGGGCCGAGGATGACGCCGAGAGAATGTTGGCCCTCCACGACTGACTTTAAAAGGGGCTGCCCGCCGTCCGCGCCCCATCCGATCACGTCAGTCCATTCGATGTTCGATACGTGATGACAAGCCGCAAAGCTGGGCATATCTTCCGGTTTGGCCGATAATCGGCACATCGGGTCTGGAGTTTTCGGGGGCTTTCGCTTGGCAGGGATATCGACAAGCCGCATGGCTCTTGCCCTGTGTCTGCTGACCGCAGCCTTCGGCGTGGCGCAAGCCGAAGAGCCCGCCAGGGAAAAAGCCGCCTGCGCCTATAGCCATAATGTCGCGCCGGACCTGTGCATCAATGCAGGCAGTTACAATAACGATCTTTGCCATGCCATTGAGGTGCTCGCCGCCCGCCATGCCGTTCCGCCGGACTATTTCGCCCGGCTGATCTGGCGGGAAAGCCTGTTCCGGCCCAATGCGGTCAGTCCGAAGGGGGCGGAGGGCATTGCCCAGTTCATGCCGGGAACGGCGCGGTTGCGCGGTCTCGAAGACAGTTTCAACATCATCGCCGCGCTTGAGGCGTCTTCCCGATATCTCTCCGAATTGAACGTGCAGTTCGGCAATTTCGGCCTTGCCGCCGCAGCTTACAATGCGGGGGAGGCGGGCTTGCGGAACTTCATCGCCAACGGCCGCCTGCCCACCGAAACCCGCGATTATGTGTTCGCGATCACCGGTTATCCGGTGGAGACATGGAAGGACAATCCGCCGGAAAAGGCGGCGCCGGCGCTGGATGACAACCGTTCCTTCCTCGATGCCTGCGTGCGTCTCGCCGACACCCGCACCATGAACGATCCCGTTCTCATTGCATCGGCCGACTGGGCGCCCTGGGGCGTGCAGCTTGCGGCGCATTATAATCCGGCCGTGGCGAACCGGCTTTTCACCCGGGCGATCCTGCAGCTTTCGGAACCGCTGAATGCCGAGCGGGCTTTGATCGTGCGGCAGCGGGGTGGGAATTTCGGTTCGCGGCCGCGTTACGCCGCCCGCATCGGCCGGGAAACCAGAGCCGAAGCTAACGCGCTTTGTGGCGATATCCGACGGGCGGGCGTTCCCTGCACCGTGTTCCGCAACAGGTAAAAACGGCGCGCGCCGGACCGGTAAATCGGCTTCCCGCGACAGGGCTGATCATAAGAAGTTGATCGGCTTTGCGGCCGTTCCATCTTTCCGTGCAAAATGATCGTGCCTAGATTTGCCCCGGACGCCGGCCGAGAGCCGGGGCCGGTGACGTTTTGTAGGGAATGATCTGGAAATGAGATGGCTTGAAAGAGGATGTCTGGCGGCCGTGCTGGTCGTCGTTGCGGCGTGCACCAGCGCCGGCGAGACGGAGATTTCCCGCACTGTCGCCGGTTTCGTCGGGCAACCGCGCGAGGCCGCAGTCGCCCGACTCGGCCGTCCGAACAAGGTCATCATCGAAAACGGCGAAACCGAATCCTACTGGCTGAAAGTCGATAAGGAGACCTATGCCGGCCTCAGCAACAGGCGCGAAATCAAGACCGTCGACGGGCAGCCGCAGGTCTCGGAAACCGAGGGCATGAAGATCAAGGAACATCGCAGCGACTGCATCATCAAGATAACCGCAGATGCCGCCTCCATCATCAGGACAAGCGAGATCATCGGCAATCCGGCCAATTGCGAAAACCTTCTCGACAGCCAGGCCACCTGAGGAACTGCTGTCGCGGCCGCTCCGCTTCCCGAAGCCTCAAAGCTCCATCTTGATCGTCAGCATATATTCGGTGCCCTTCGCCCGGTCGCGCGTGCGGGAGACTTCGAGCGTGACCTTATCCATCTTGTGCCCAAGGGTTTCCTTGATCGTTCCTCCCGGCGTATCCTCGCGCCGGAACGAGGTGTCGCCGTAACCGACGCCGATTTTGCGGGTAATGGCGTTTTCCGTGTAGGTTCTTCCGAACATGGCGGAAGCCTGGCCGCTGCGCACCGTCGTTTCGAAACCGCGGGATTCGAGGTCGCGATAGGCCGAGGCGGCAATCGAATTGTCCGAGCTGCTATAGCTGCCGCCGGCGCTTATTCTGGCGAGGCGATGGCCGTCATGTTCCAGGGAAAAATTGCCATCGGCCGAAGGTCCGAAACGACCGCCGTTCATGGCATCCTTATAGGTGAAGCGGAAGCGGCCGCTGCGTGCGTCCACCTGATAATTATAGGAGGCGTCGCCGCTGCGGATCTGGATGCCCGGCGCGGGCTCGCTGCCGAGGATCGGCGAAACCTTGTCCGCGAACTGGAACAGGGGTTTGGTGACCTCTTCGAATTCCGACGTCGACAATGCCAGCGGCTTGCCATCCGGGTCGAACTTCCCGACCGCCAGGCACGGGCGCTGGTTGATGATGCTCTTCAGGGCAAAGACCGTGCAATTGTCGCTTGTTGTGCCGGCAATCGCGGCGTGGACGGAATTGCGCAGGGTGTAACTGCCGCAGCAGGAGAAGGCTTCATTGTCGAGGCTCGCATCGCGCGTATAGCCCGTAAAGACAATGCCGCTTGCCCCGTTGGTGAGGCCTGCATTGGCGAAATGCGGCCCGCTTTGCAGCGGAAACAGCTTCAGCCGGCTCTGGTCAGCGAGCGTTTTCGGGTTGGAAGGCGATGGAAGCGGCATTCTTCTTCTCTCCTGAAAAACGGGAACGGTGCGCTTTTTTTACCATCGTAAATTGAAGCCGCAACCCTTAACTGTACCCCGTGAGATATGCCGTTTCTGTGGATGAGAGCGACCGCTGTTGTTACCGTGAGCCTGTGCGCATATGCTGGAATACTCAATCTTGATTTCCGGGCAAGGCGGACAGGCGCATAATGACCTCCCAGTTGGATTTTTTTGCACCCGCGGCAGCGCGGCTTCCGCAGGCTGAAAGAGGGCGAAAAGCGAGTGGTCGCGAAACGGCCCAAAAGACCGGTACGGACGATGAGGCCCTTGCCGCATATCTTCAATCCACCGGTAATTATCGTGTCCTGCGGCGGCTGCAACCGCGCGCGGTCGTTGATCGGCCAAGGCCGGAATTTGCCCGTCAGGGCGTGATCCTCGATACGGAAACGACGGGTCTCGACCATCGCACCGACGAGATCATCGAAATAGGCGTCATCGCCTTCACATTCGACGATAGTGGCGCAATCGGCGATGTCACCGGCATCTATGGCGGGTTGCGGCAGCCGGGTATCGCCATTCCCGAAGAAATCACCCGCCTGACCGGTATTACCGACGAGATGGTCGCGGGACAGTCGATAGACATGGACCGGCTGACCTCCCTCATTGCCCATGCCGATCTGATCATCGCCCACAATGCCGGTTTCGACCGCCCCTTTTGCGAGGCCTTCTCGCCGATCTTCAGGGACAAGGCGTGGGCCTGCTCCGTTTCGGAAATAGACTGGCGCGCGCGTGGTTTCGAGGGCAACAAGCTCGGTTATCTGATCGGGCAATCCGGCTATTTCCACGATGGCCATCGCGCGGTGGACGATTGTTTCGCCCTGCTGGAGGTGCTGGAGCAGACGCGCCCCGGCCAGAGCAGCACGCCCTTTGCCGAACTCCATGACGCGAGCCGGCGCTCAAGGGTGCGCCTCTACGCGGAAAACAGCCCGTTCGACATGAAGGACCACTTGAAAAAGCGTGGCTATCGCTGGTCGGACGGCTCCGATGGCCGGCCGAAATCCTGGTGGGTGGAACTGCCGGAGGAAAAGCTCGAAGAGGAGCTGCATTTCCTGCGGACCGAAATCTACCGCTGGGACGCCGATCCCACCGTCAAATATCTCACCGCTTTCGACCGGTTCAAGGCCGGGTGAAGCGCGGGACATTTCGGGTTTTCAGATTGCATACAATTTCTGCAATGAATCGAAAACAATCGCTGTAAAATTGGGCAGGTCCGCGCAAGGGTCTCCAAAGCGCAGAAAAATATCATTTTACATCAATGGCTAAGCCGATTGGCACGCCTCCTGCATGACAAAGACGTCGCAGGAGAGTGTTTATGAGCAAAGCCGCAGCAATCGACATCGCGTCCGTATCCAAGATTTACGGCAACACCACCGCCGTGCATGCGATAAGCCTGAAGATTCCGGCCGGGAGTTATTGCTGCCTGCTCGGCCCGTCGGGCTGCGGCAAGACCTCGACATTGCGGATGATTGCCGGCCACGAAAGCATCTCCAGCGGCGATGTCCGGCTAGGCAATACAGTCGTCACCGATCTGCCGCCCGCCCGGCGCGGCACGGCGATGATGTTCCAGTCCTATGCGCTGTTTCCGCATCTCGATCTCGTCGACAATGTCGCCTTCAGCCTCAAGATGAAGGGCGTGGACAAGGAAAGCCGCCGGGCGAAGGCGCTCGAGATGCTGCGGCTGATGCAGCTCGAACCCTATGCCAGCCGCCGTCCGGCCCAGCTTTCCGGCGGGCAGCAGCAGCGCGTGGCGCTGGCGCGTGCGCTGATTACCGATCCCGAGGCGCTGCTGCTGGACGAGCCGCTTTCGGCGCTCGACCCGTTCCTCAAGATCCGCATGCGCGCCGAGCTGAAGAAGCTGCAGACCTCGCTCGGCATTACCTTCGTTCACGTCACCCACAGCCAGGAAGAGGCCATGGCGCTGGCCGATATCATCGTCGTCATGAATGACGGCCGCATCGAACAGGCGGCCACGCCGCGCGAGGTGTTCGAGCGTCCCGCCACCGCTTTCGTTGCCCGCTTCATGGGCGACCACAATGTCATTTCCGGGCGTTACCGGGAAAAAACGGACGATCTCGTCACGCTCGAAGTGGCGGGCGGCGGCACTTTCACGGCAAGCGGCGTCGCCCCGGATGACGGCGCGGTCGATATCGCCGTGCGCACCGACCGCGTCCGCGTCGGTGAAGCAGACCAGCCGGGCCTCGGTTTCACCGGCATCGTCTCGAATGTCGAATATCGCGGCGCAAGCGTGAAGATCGCCGTAACCGGCGCGGGCATCGAGGATTTCAACGTCATCCTCAGCGATGCCGCCTTCTTCGAAAATCCGGTCAGGACCGGCGACGCCATACCGCTTTCATGGAATGCGGCCGATGCCATCGTGCTCGGCCGGGTAGAGAAGTGACCCCAAAAATAACCAGAGGAGAACTTTGAAATGACCGATACCTCCAAGATCAAAACAGGCCTTTCCCGCCGCGGCCTTCTCAAGGCCGGTGCGGCGGCGACGGGTGCGGCGATCGGCTCCGGCCTCATTACCGGCTTCCCGACCATCTGGGCGCAGAACCCGATCACCATCCGCCAGTTCGGCACCGGTGTGTCGAACCTCAACGCCATTGCCGAAAAGTGCAAGGCCGATCTCGGCATCACGCTCGAAATGACGGCGACGGATTCCGACGCCGCCGCCCAGCGCGCCGTCACCCAGCCGAATTCCTACGACATCGCCGATATCGAATACTGGATTCTGAAGAAGGTCTATCCGGCCGGCGTCATCCAGCCGATGGAAATCAAGAAGCTGAAATATTACGACAAGATCGTGCCGCTGTTCAAAAACGGCAAGCTGAAGCCGGACAGCGTCGTGGCGCAGGGCACGGCCCCGCACACCGTTGGTTTCGTCGAAAAGCCCGGCGACAAGACATTTGCCAAGGGCGAGACCGATTATTTCACCATGGTCCCGACCATCTACAATGCCGATACGCTCGGCATCCGCCCCGATCTCGTCGGCCGCGATATCTCCAGCTGGGCCGATATCATGGACCCGAAGTTCAAGGGCAAGACCTCCATTCTCAACATCCCCTCCATCGGCATCATGGATGCGGCGATGATCATGGAAGCCATGGGCAACATCAAATATGCCGACAAGGGCAACATGACCAAGGAGGAGATCGACAAGACCATCGACTTCCTCATCAAGGCGAAGAAGGACGGCCAGTTCCGCGCCTTCTGGAAGAGCTTCGACGAAAGCGTCAACCTCATGGCCTCGGGCGAAGTCATCATCCAGTCCATGTGGTCGCCCGCCGTCGCGGCGGTCCGTTCCAAGGGCATCGCCTGCAAATATCAGCCGCTGAAGGAAGGTTATCGGTCCTGGGGCGGCGGTCTCGGGCTTGCCAAGCACCTCTCTGGCGCGAAACTCGATGCGGCCTATGAATATATCAACTGGTACACCTCGGGCTGGGTCGGCGCTTACCTCAACCGTCAGGGTTATTATTCCGCCGCCATGGAAACGGCCAAGGAGCACATGACCGCCGACGAGTGGGGCTACTGGGTCGAAGGCAAGCCGGCGCAGGGCGATATCATCGCGCCCGACGGCAAGGTCATGGAAAAGGCCGGCGCGGTGCGCGATGGCGGCTCCTTCGAGGAACGCATGGGCAAGGTCGCGTGCTGGAATTCCGTCATGGATGAAGACCGCTACATGGTCCGCCGCTGGAACGAATTCATCGCGGCCTGATGTCCTGAAAAGACGGCGCCGGCGGTCAATGCCGCCGGTGCCTGCCCACAAACAGCGAAAGGCTTCATGATGGTGACGGTCAGACTCATCGGCGTCAGCGATAAAAAGAACAGGCCGCCCCGCAGCTTCGCGTTGCCGCAAAAGCTTGTGTCCTATGTTCAGGCCGCGCCGCTTTTGCTGATCCTCGGCTTTTTCCTGGCTCTGCCGATCCTCATGATCGCCGTCGTCAGCTTCTGGGATTACGATTTCGCCCAGATGTATCCGGATTTCGTGACGTTCAACTATCTGGAAACGCTCGGCTCCTCGGTCACCTGGCAGACCTATCTCAACACCCTGAAATATGCCGCCATGGTCTGGGCGATCACGCTGTTCTGCGGTTTCTGGGTCGCCTATTTCCTTGCCTTCCACATCCGCACCACCACCATGCAGATGGTGCTCTTCCTCGTCTGCACCGTGCCCTTCCTGACGTCGAACATCATCCGCATGATTTCCTGGATTCCGGTGCTGGGGCGAAACGGCCTCGTCAACAGCGCCCTGGTCGGCACCGGCATCATTCCCGAACCGATCGAATGGCTGCTTTATTCGGATTTCGCCGTGGTGCTCGCCATGGCGCATCTTTATACGCTGTTCATGGTCACGCCGATCTTCAACACGCTGATGCGCATCGACAAATCGCTGATCGAGGCGGCGCGGGACGCCGGCGCGACGGGCTGGCAGACGCTCAGTAACGTCATCATTCCGCTTGCCAAGCCCGGCATGGCCATCGGCAGCATCTTCGTCGTCACGCTGGTCATGGCCGATTTCTCCACCGTTCAGGTCATGTCCGGCGGCCAGAGCGCCTCGGTGGCGCTGATGATGAAGAACCAGATGTCGCTGCTGCAATATCCGGCCGCCGCTGCGAACGCCGTCATCCTGCTCATCCTCGTTCTTCTGATGGTCGCGGGCATCCTGCGCATCGTCGATATCCGCAAGGAGCTTTGATCCCATGCATCAGGAAAAACGCGGCCGCGAATTCTACATCCTCGCCTTCTTTTTCGCCCTCTTCGTGCTGTTCCTTTACGGTCCGTTGTCGGCCATCCTCATCCTCGCCTTTCAGGGGCCGAATGGCGGCCTGACTTTCCCGCTGAACGGCGTTTCGCTGCACTGGTTCGGCAATCTCTTCGAACAGCAGGCCGTCGGCGATTTCGGCGGCTCCTTCCGCCGTTCCTTCGCTCTCGGGCTGATGGTCATGGCCGTTACCGTGCTGGTTTCGCTGCTGGCGGGCCTTGCCTTCCGGCGCAAATTCATCGGTGCGACGCCGTTGTTCTATCTGTCGGTCGCAAGCCTCGTGGTGCCGTCAATCATCATTTCGCTCGGCATCGGCGTTCTGTTCCAGCAGCTCGGGCTGGAGCCGTCATGGTATACGTCCGCCTTCGGTGCGCATCTCACCTGGACGCTGCCTTTCGGCGTGCTCATCATGCTGGCCGTCTTCAACCGCTTTTCGCCGTCCTATGAGGAAGCGGCCCGCGATCTCGGCGCGTCTTCCTGGCAGACCTTCGCCCATGTGGTCTTGCCGATGATCGCGCCGAGCCTGATCGGCGTCGGCCTCTTCGGCTTCACGCTTTCTTATGATGAGTTCGCCCGCACATTGATGACGTCAGGCACCTACAACACGCTGCCGCTGGAAATCTACGGCATGACCACCAATGTCACGACGCCGGTGCTTTATGCGCTCGGTGCTGTTACAACCCTGTTTTCCTTCCTGGTGATTGCGGCCACGCTCGGCCTGATCGTCACGCTCAATCGCCGCCATTCACGCGGATAAAGAAACGTAAAATGCGCATTCTCGTTATCAATCCCAACACCACGCAATCCATGACCGCGACCATTGCCGACGCCGCGACGCGGATAGCCGGCCGCGATACGGACATACTGGCCGTAACCTCTTCCATGGGGCCTGTCTCCATCGAAGGTTATTACGACGAGGTTTTCGCCGTGCCCGGCCTGCTGCTGGAACTGGCAAAAGCGCCGGCGCTTGGAGCCGACGCGGCGGTCATCGCCTGTTTCGACGATACCGGGCTCGATGCCGCTCGGGCTCTCGCCGATATTCCCGTTATCGGCATCTGCGAGGCGGCGGTCTCCGCCACCGCCTTCATCGCCCAGAAATTCACCATCGTCACGACGATGGAACGCTCGCGGCTACCGCTGGAACATCTCGTCCATCGTTATGGCATGTCCGCCCGCTGCAATGTGCGCGCCGCCGATATTCCGGTTCTGTCGCTGGAAGATTCCGCCTCGAACGCTCGTGAAAGGCTGCGCGAGGAAATCTCGCTGGCCCTGAAAGAGGACAGGGCGGAGGCGATCGTGCTCGGCTGCGCCGGCATGGCGGACCTTGCCGCCGAACTGCGCGATGAATTCGGCGTCCCGGTTGTCGATGGCGTCGCGGCGGCCGTCAAGCAGGCGGAATCGCTGGTGTCCATGGGGTTGTCCACCGCCAAGCGCGGCGCTTATGCCACGCCGCTCGCCAAGCCCTATCGCGGATTGCTGGAGCCATTCCGGCCGGACCGGCTCTCCGGGGCATCAGCAGACGGCGGAGACGTTCTCACCGCTTCCGCCCATAAAACGACGAAGGCGAGCTGATAGGCCAGATCGCGCTGGACGTTCTGCAATGCCAGCTCGCTCAGAACTATTCTGGGTCCGTTTCTTTGCAAGATGTTCAACCGCTCGGCCCTGGCGAGTATGGCCGTGACATGGGCGCGGCTGACCCCATAGGCGCGCGCCGTCGCCTTGCGGGAGAACACGCAACCCGTCGCATCGCACGCGTCCGTCTTCGCGGCGGACAGCAGGTCCAACAGGATCAGGAAACCAGGCGCATGCCCAAGGAACATCCGCATTCCCTCTGAGAGAAAAGGCAAATCCTGCGCGTGCCGCAGAAACCAGCTCACACCGTCGATCAGCGCGCCCGTTCCGATGGCTTCCTCCGCAGGCGTCTCCGTTGCCGGGAGGGTTTGCCATGGCGAGGCCGCGACGCAATAGGTGCTGGCAAGCCTCTCGATTGCCGAAATAATCCAGCCATTTAGCGACCATGGCCGCTCACGGTTATCGCCGCCGGGCGGGTGACGCTGCGCGGTATTTTCCAGTTCCAGCCAGTCGATCAAGGCGCGTGTCCTGCGGCTGGATGCCCAGCCGGGTGGAACGACGACTGCCTGAACCGCCGCCAGCGTAAATTGCCCGCCATGGACCGATGCGATACCCACGGCGCACATGACGGTGGCGAATGCGCCGAAGTCTCCGAGCGCACGGACGAGGCGCTGCTCCTGTTTGAAGGCGTTCGATAGGTGGGTGCAAAGATAGGCGACAGCATCACCAAAGGCATCGTCGTTCAGGATTCGGTTCGCAAGTAGGTCCAGCCTCTCTCGAAGCATGTCCGGCCGAGGCCGGGCGAAGTCCCTCCTCGGGTGCGTCTTTGAAGCTGGGGCGCCTGCTTTTCCGGATACCTTTCTCCCGTGGTTTTTTGCGCATCGCTACTTTATGGCGAATTCGAAAACGTGAGTTCTGTTCGCTGACAACGGCCGTGCAGGGCAGTCGTGACAGCCGGAAGGTTCCCCTCCGTAAGATGCGTGCATTTTGTTGCACTCCCCCGAGGCCCTGTTGAGCGGTATTAAAAAATACTCTCATAAATTGAATGTTAAGGGGCGCGTAAAAATGTGTTCCCTTTTGAAACGGTTTGCGGGAGTAACGCTGACAATAGCGTTATATGCTGTTTTTATTGCATAATTTAATGAAGCGTCGGATGTGGAATCTTTCGTCCATTTTCCCGGAATGCAATCTTTGATGGTTGCTTTTTAGGTCTTGACGACGTTGCAGACGATGCGTCCGAAACCGCCTGATATCCGAATGTTACTGCCATGTCTCCGGCAGGGCCGGCAGCGATGCCGGGCGGCGCATGGAGCCCGTCATGCCTTTTATTCATCCCCAATTCTCCAGAGGAGGTTGAAATGATGCAACTTAAACACGTTGTTTTTGCCGGCCTTGCGGCCTTCGCAATGGAATTCGATATCCCTTCCATGGGCCAGCCGGCCATTGCGAACGCGGCCACCCTCACCGCCGAGCAGACGGCGGCTTTCAAGTCGAAACTGGAACAGGCGGAAGCGAGCCGCGAGCTGCTCGGCCGCCGATCCGTGTGCCTGATGGACCATCTGACGGCGCAACAGCAGCTCAGCGCCGACCGCGAGAAGGCGCTGGGGGAGGCCATGTACCTGCAGATCGAGCTGGAGCGGCAGGTGGTGCAGTCCGAAACCAGCGTGAAGGGCTACGAGGAGCTGGTTCAGTCCGAAAACGAGAACGTTAAGGCGCGCCAGGCCACCTTCGAAAAAGCCCGGAAGGAAAGGGACGAGCAGGCCAAGCGAGTAAAAATATGCAGCGGCGTCCTCTTCTTCCTGCCGGGAATTTGCCAGGCCGGTGACGCCGCGGTGAAGGCGCTGGGCTGGATGAATGATGCGGAGCGGGAATACCGGACCGCGCAGCCACGGCTGGACAATGCCCGGGCGGCTCTTGAAGGCGTTCGCAACCAGCTCGAAAACAATCGCCGCCAGCTTGCGGCGGCACAGCAGAGCCACGCGGAAAACCAGAAGGCGGTGAAAACTCTGGAGGAGCAAATCACCAAGCTCAAAGCGGCGATCTCCACCATCAACGTCAAGGTTCAAGACTTCAACATTCAGGTCGGCAACTTCACCAGCGCACTGAAGGAAGCGAGCGAGGTCAATCCTGACGACGCGAAAATACGTCAGGTTACGCGGCTGTCCGCCGAGATCGACGGCCTGACCAAAGACGTGCCGCAGTTCATTTCCTCCACCGAGGCCGGACTGCCGGACGACGCGAAGAAACAATGCGGATCGTGAACGATCACTCCCCCAAAAAAATGACTCTCCGTAACCACCCATCAACAGGAGCATGAAAATGAACAATGTCGTGACTTTCGAAAGCCGGACCGCCCAGATCAACAGCGCAATCGACGCCGGCGTCGACGCTATCGTTTCGCAACCGAATTTCAGCCTTCCCAAGTCGGATACGGCGCTTGTCCGGTCTTATGTCGATAAGATCCAGGGGACCTATGATGTCGAGCGCGCCAAGCGCGACACCGACAATGCGATCGATCTGCTTTACATCGCCTATAACACCACGCCGCAGGAAAACGGCGATATTCGCGTCCGCATCAGCGCTATCATGAACAGGCTGATCACGTCCCAGCAGAAAAGCGAAATAGTCATGAAGAACGCGATGGAGGCAGCCACCCGCATCGGCCTGTCCATCGCCGATCTTTTCCCGGACTGGCTCGATGTCAGGGAAGAAAACGATCAGGCCGAAATCAAGGCATTTGTCTCCAACGATCTGATAAAGCTCGCAACGAATATCCGGGATAGGGCTCTCAGCGTTCGAGACGAGCTTCTTGCCCTTGCTGCGACCTATGACGCCATCATCAGGGACACGGCGCAAACCACGGATATGAGCGAAACTGCCTTGAGCAAACGCCTCGCCGATAAAGCGGTGATGGAACGGGAAATCCGGGAGGCGGACGCACGGCGGGAACAGCTCGAATCGCTTGTCAACGATCTCAAGGAACAGGTCGCGACATTCGAAAAGAAGGCCCGGGAATATGAGCAGCGGGCCAATACGGCCGAGCAGCGTGCTTTTGTCATGTCAATCGTCCGGGTCGGCGCGCAGATGATTTCAAGCGCAATTCCCGCCATCGCCATGGTGGCGGGCGGTCCCGCCTCCATGCTGGCCTCGTCGGTTGGCGGCGCGCTTTCGGGACAGTCCAAGGCCGGACAGGATGCGGATGGTCAGGGGCAGGGCGGCGGCTCCCGCACCCCGTCAGGCGGCGGAAGCAAGGCCGATGCGGCCGCCAAGCAGAGCGAGCTTTCCGAAAAGAAAGCCGAGCTTCGCAAGAGCGAGGAAAAACGCGACGCTCTGAAGGGAGATGTCAAGTCGCTCGAGGACGCCAAGGCGAAGCTTGCGGACGACGCGGAAAGCGCCGACCCCAAATCGAGCAAGGCCATCGAACTTGCCGAACTCGATAAACGTCTGGCTGCACGTGCCGCGGAACTCAAGGCGCAGGAAGAAAAGATCGCCGCTCAGCAAACGGTTATTTCCAGCCTGCAGGCTTCGCTCGATGCTTTGGACAAGGGGCTGGGCAAGCTCTCCGAAGAGCAGCAGCAACAGGCGGCCAGCCTGCGCGAAATCCAGATGCAGATGATCGACAAGGCGGAGGCCTATGAGAAGGAGCGCCGTACCCAGGCGGCCGAGCTCATCAGGATCAACGCTCTCCTGAAGGGAAAGCAGGCCGAGGATGACAAGATCAAGCTTGCGGTGCAATCGCTCAATGTCAGCATTTCGGCGCTGAAACGCATGAAGGAAATCGTTGAAGAAATCGCCTTCTTCTTCAAGGGCTTCGCCGATTTCATGCAGGCGGTTGCAGATGATGCCCAGCATCAGATCACCGGCATTGAAAATGTCGCCGGGCAGGAGACGCTGCGAAAGAACCGCTTCGCGCAGCTCATCCGCTCCGTCGACGAGTTCTTCGTCAGGCAAACCGCCCAGTGGCACGCGGTGGTGATCGTCTCCGACCGCTTCAACCGCAGCTTTGCTGAAGGATGGTCGAAGCTGAACACGTTGCAGGGCTCATATATCGGTGAGAAGCATCTGCCGGCTTATCTGGCGGGTGTCGCGGAAAAGCTCTCGGCCATCGTCGCCGAACGCGAGGCCGCTGCGGACGCAAAAATCGCGTCGTTGCAGGCCTATCGTCAGGATCTGAGCAAGACCGCCTGATCCCCTGAGAGCCTGCCGTTCCTGTCCCGGCCCGGCAGGAAGAGTTTCCATGGTCCCGGCCGAACACGTCCCCTCGGGCATGGGATCATGGGCAATGTCCTGCCGGTGCATATGCCGGCAGGACGGCCGCCGAAACTTTGACATTCACCAAATCAACGACAGGCATCCGGCCGCCATCGAAGCGCCCCATGCCACGTCATTTTCAGAAAGGAGAAGACCATGCCGACAGTCAACAAACCTCCCGTTTTGGTGCCTCAGGACACCCCCGCCTGGTGCTTTGCCGCCGTCGAGCAGATGGTGCGGGCCTATTACGGGCTTCCCGCCGCCACCCAATACGAGATTGCAAGGCGCAACACCGAAGCGCTTGCCACCGTCGATCTGCAGGTTCAGGAACGCTGGGAGCTGGCGCAGGTTCTGGATCAATCCGCCGGCATCGATGAACAGGGCGGGGCAAATCCGAACAGCAATGTCGTCAAGCTGGTTTCCAGCCAGTGGAACGCCTTCGATCACACCACGACGGGCGGCCACTTCGTCAATGGCCTGACGGCAGATATCGTCAGACACGAGATCGATAACAACCGCGTCTTCGTGATCGGAACGGAGTACCACTATTACCTCGTCTACGGCTACACCGTGAACGGCAAGGATCTCGAACTTCATATCCTCGATCCATGGCCGGCCGGGCGGGGCGGCGCCAGAACCCGCATCGGCCTGCAGGAGTTTCTGGCAATGCCGGCCCGCGTCGCCATCACCTTCGGCTAGGTTGGCAAGCCGGCCGCGTTCCCCTCGATTGCCAGAGATATCCGGCACCCAATCAACCCACAGATCCCACCATGCGATCCCGCACGTCAACGTTCGGGAACAGGTGGCCCATGTCCAAAAAAGGAGATACACATGCCACTTCTCAGCAATTTCGTCGTCAAGCATATCCGACCCTTCGGCGAAGCGGGCTATGATGCTTTCGGCAATGCGCAGACCATCGAATTCCTCTCAAGCCTCGGGCTCAGCACGGGGGATATCGCCAATATCTTCGCCGCATGGCGCCTGGCGGCCCTGGCCGATCCCGTCGGTGAGAGCAATCTTCTCGTTGCGGCAGCGAATGCGCTGGCGCAGGCCCGATGGGAAAACCTCTATGAGACGCAGATGAGCACGGTGCTTTTCCTCGACGATGTCCAGCTCGAATCCCTCAGCCATCTCGAGCCCGGGGCGAACCGCAACTTTTCGTGGCGATCCCCAACCCCCATCGCCGCCGCGGTGACCATTCATAACGGCAGCAACAGGCATCACATCATCTGGGAGGCAACGGGTTTTTCCGGCGGCACCGATGAAAATGGCTGGATTTCGCACTTCGCCGACCTGTTGCCGACTGGGCGATAGGCTCTTCGCCGGATAATCGCCAGACGACGCCGGAATGTTATCGCAACGTTTCGGCGTCGATGCCGCCAGCCCCTTCATATCCCTGTCATAATGGTGTCTGATACCGAAACCGTTTTGAGGCTGATATGTGTTGACGACGAGCCGTTGCACGCAGGGAGTTCTTTGGTGAAATCGTCAACGCGAAGCATAGAGACCGAAGTGCACAGCCAGAGACACGGCACGCCCGGTGAGGTTTTTGCGGCCTTCCTGAAGCTCGGCGTCACCTCCTTCGGCGGCCCCATCGCCCATCTCGGTTATTTTCGCGATGAACTTGTCGTGCGGCGCAAATGGATCGACGAGGCCGGTTATGCCGATCTCGTGGCGCTCTGCCAGTTTCTTCCCGGCCCGGCTTCCAGTCAGGTGGGGTTTGCGCTTGGGCTGCTGCGGGCAGGCCCGCTCGGTGCGCTGGCGGCCTGGACGGCCTTTACCCTGCCATCCGCCATTCTCCTCTTTTTCTTCGCCATGGTCGCTGCCTCCATCGAAGGGCCGGTCGGCACCGGCCTGCTGCATGGGCTGAAAATCGTCGCCGTCGCCGTCGTGGCGCAGGCGGTCTGGGGCATGGCAAAAAGCCTTGCGCCGGATCGTGAGCGGGCCAGCATCGCGCTTGCCGGCATCGTCTGCGTCGTGTTTGTCGCCGGCGCCTTCGGGCAGATCCTGGCGCTTGCCGTCGGCGCGCTCGCCGGGCTTGTCTTCTGTCGTGCCGATGCGGCGCGGCAGGCCACCCATCTTGCCTTCCGGGTGCCGAAAAGCGCCGGATACATTGCGCTCGCCACCTTCGCCCTGCTTCTCGTCCTCCTGCCGCTGCTTGCGGCAGTTGCGGCGTCACAGGGCCTTTCTTTGTTCGATGCCTTTTATCGCGCCGGCGCGCTGGTCTTCGGCGGCGGCCATGTGGTGCTGCCGCTGCTGCAATCGGAAGTCGTCGCGACAGGCTGGGTCACGGAAGATGCCTTCATCGCGGGTTATGGCGCAACCCAGGCCGTTCCCGGCCCGCTTTTCACCTTCGCCGCCTATCTTGGCGCGGTGGTGGGGCCGCAGCCCAATGGCGTCGCAGGCGCGGCCGTCGCCCTTGTCGCGATCTTCCTGCCGGGCATGCTGCTGCTCGTCGGCGCACTGCCCTTCTGGGAAGGGTTCCGCAAGCACCTTGTGGCGCAGGCCGCCATGCGCGGCGCAAATGCCGCCGTTGTCGGCATTCTGGGCGCCGCACTTTATGATCCGGTCTGGACAAGCGCCATCTTCACCCCGAGGGATTTCACCCTGGCGTTCACTGGCTTCATCCTGTTGACGATCTGGAAAACCCCGCCATGGGCCGTGGTGGTCCTCTGCGCGGCCGGCGGCGTTCTGCTCGCCCTGGCATAAGCCTTATCCCGCAGCGCCTATGCTGTCGAACATCCAGTCGGAAAAGGCCTGCATGGCGGGTGTCGGCGGTTTCGATTGCAGCCGGGTCAGCCAATAGCTCCCGAGCGAAATGGTAACCGGAAAAGGCTGGATGATCGCGCCAGAGGCCAGATGCCGCGAAAACATCGATGGCGGCGCCAGCGCCACGCCCAGCCCCTGCAGGGCCGCCTCCATCATGCCCAGAGACGTATCGAAAACGATGCCGGCATTCACCTGCGCCGCGGGCATCACGCCGGCCGCGGCAAACCAGTTGCTCCATTCATCGGCCCTGTAGCTGCGCAGCAGCGTCGCTTCCATCAGATCAGCGGGCGTTTTCAGCGTCTCCGCCAGCTCCGGCGTGCAGAGCGGGGAGAGAGGCGCCTCGAATAACCGAAAGGCATCCGTGCCATGCCAGGAGCCCTGGCCGAAACGAATGGCGAAATCCAGCCCTTCAGCCGCCATATCCACCCGGTTATTATTGGTGGAGACCCTGACATCGATGAAGGGATGCTGCTTCTGAAACGCCTTCAGCCGGGGCAGCAGCCAGCCCACGGCAAAGGTTCCCACAACACCCAGAAACAGCAATTCACGCACCTGCCCGGCCTCGATCCGGTCGAGCGTCGTCGCCATCTGGTCGAAAGAGCTGGTTACCGTCGGCAGCAGGGCCTCGCCTTCGGCGGTAATCTTCAGGCCGCGCGGAAGCCGCTGAAAAAGCGAAACGCCAAGCCGCTTTTCCAGCCCTTTCACCTGCTGGCTCACAGCCGCCTGCGTCACACACAATTCGATGGCCGCGCGGGTGAAGCTCAGGTGCCGCGCCGATGCTTCAAAAGCCCGTAAGCCGTTCAGGGGAAGAAATTGCCGAACCATTCAAGACCTAGATTTTCTTGTGTCTACTCCGAGATATCATGATTTGTTCGCGCAATGTAGGCCGGTTAAACGTCTTTCGCTGGGAACGGCCCACGGGCTGAAAATCCACCCAAGGTTTTGGAGAACGCGAAAGATGAAACTTAATCGCAGACATATCGCACTGGCCACTTTGCTTTCGACGGGCCTGTTCACGCAGGCGCTTGCCGCCGATGATGCCAGGCTGAAAGCGATAACGGATGCCGCGATCAAGCCGGTCATGGAGAAAAACGGCATTCCGGGTCTGGCCGTCGGCATCAGTATTGATGGTGAGAACCACGTCTTCACCTATGGTGTCATGTCCAAAAGCACAGGCCAGCCCGTCACCCCGCAGACGCTTTTCGAACTCGGCTCCATCTCCAAGGCATTCACGGTCACCCTCAGCACCTATGCTGAAATGAACGGCCAGCTTTCGCTTTCCGGAAAGGTCGAAGATTATCTTCCTTCCATGAAGGGCAAGCCCTTCGGCAATGTCGCGCTGATGCATCTCGGCACCCACACCGCCGGCGGCTTTCCTCTGCAGGTGCCGGATAACGTCAAGACGGAGCAGCAGTTGATGGCCTATCTCAAGGCCTGGAAACCCTCATACAAACCCGGAACACACAGAACCTACGCCAATCCCAGCATCGGAATGCTCGGATACATCACCGCAAAGGCCATGGGCCAAAGCTTCGATAGCGCCATGCAAGACATGCTGTTTCCCACGCTGGGCCTGAAGAACACCTTCACCGTGGTGCCCAAGGCAAAGATGGCCGATTACGCGCAAGGCTATAAGAGAACCGGCGAACCGGCCCGCGTGACACCCGCCATCCTCTCTTCAGAGGCTTACGGGGTAAGATCGACAGCGACCGACATGATCCGCTTCGTCAGTGCTAATATGGGTCTGGAAAAGCTGGACGGAAAAATCCAACAGGCGGTCACCAACACCCATACGGGATATTTTAGCGTCGGCGCCATGTTGCAGGATATGGTCTGGGAGCAATATGCCTACCCGGCCGCCCTGAAAACGCTGACCGAATTGAACTCCGGCGCCCTGCTCAAAACAGTCCCGGTCTCCGAAATCTCACCGCCTATGAAACCGCGTCAGGATGTCTTCATCAACAAGACCGGCTCCACCAATGGTTTCGGCGCTTATGTCGCGTTTATACCCAGGCAGAAACTCGGCATCGTTATTCTGGCCAATAAAAACTATCCCAATGAGGAGCGTGTCTCTGCGGCCTATGAGATTTTGACGGCGCTAGGCGAAGGAAGGTAACGGTCGCTTTGCTGCGAAACATACGGCCAAAAGTGATTGGCGCAGGAGGAGGCCACTCTTGCGCCGAATCCTGCGCTTACGCTGAAAGCAGTCAACGTCGGTCCCTACCGCAATAGTCTTACAACTTGACAGAATATGATGACCGCCAATCCGCCGAGAGCTGCCGTCACTGCGAGCGACGAACCGATACCGATCCCTGACATCGCCAGCGCTAGCATGAACGGCGCCAGAGCAGACAGAATCAGGCGGGCCGCCATCGTCTTTCCTTGGAGGTGGCCATAGCCCTCGCTTCCAAATAGGTATAGTGGCAGCGACCCGGTGACGATGCTGAGCAGGCCATTGCCCATACCAAAAACTACCGCAAACAGCATAGCGCCTGGCACCGAAGGGGCCGTCAACAAGAGGATGATTACACCGCTGGGGATCATTCCGGCAGCGACCAAGGCGAGATGGGGTGCTTTAACGTTCTTTCCAAACACCATGTTGATCAGGCGACTCGCAACTTGTGATGGCCCAAATAGTGTTCCGACGACTGCCGCCGTTGCTCCAAGCCCAAGTCCCGACAGTATTGGGACCATGTGGACCAATACAGCAGAGCTGGCCAGCGACATGAGGGAGAAGCCTGAGACCATCAGGAGGAACCCAACCCTACGGCTTGCCATTGGCAAATGCCCTTCGACCTGAGCAGAAGTCTTTCGTCCAACAGCTTGATATCTTGAGGCACCGTGCGCGAGCCAAGCGTGGATCGGCAGACATACCAGCAGGTTGAGACCAGCGAACGCTAAATAGACCTGCTGCCATGACATATATGTGTGCAGGGCCGTTGTGATCGGCCAGAACAAGGTAGATGCAAACCCGGCTATAAGCGTCAGATATGTGATGCTACGCGATGCGGCTTGAGGCTGAAGTTGAACGAGAAGCGCAAACGCGGCCCCGTACTGGACAAGATTTGCCGCGACTTCCACGGCGATCAAGGCCACGACGAAAGACGTTCTATCCGGCGCGTAAGCACATGCCACCAAAGCTGCAGCGGCTACCGCTGAGCCAATAGTCATTACCCGCCCGGCGCCGAGCCGGTCGAATAGCTTTCCGAGCCAAGGCGCTGTTAGCCCACCGATCAACAATGCGGCCGACAATGCGCCGAATATCCACTCGGGCGATAGCGCAAAGTGGATTGCCATGTTTGGAGCAAGGATGCTGAAGCTGTAGTAAAGGGTGCCGTAGCCAATGTTTTGGGTTATACCCAATAATAAGACCGCAACTATCGGCACTCGCTCAGACATAATGGCCTTCGAGCGCTTGAGCGATCAGACAATGCGTGAAACTTTTCATTAGATATTGTCCGTCGAGGGAGTGCGGCAGGTGGCAGCGGTTGCCGGAACCATAATTTGGGGGTGTCCGCTACAACAGTCTTCCATTAGGAAGCGCACCAATTCACTCAAGGCGTCGTAGTTTGCTGTGTATATGATTGAACGAGCTTCTCGTCGTTGATCGATAAGTCCCGCGCGGTCCAGCTCCTTGAGGTGGAACGAGATATTTGACGGCGAGACTTCTAGGCGTTCTGCTATAGAACCCGCTGACATTCCATCAGGACCGGCCACCACCAGCATCCTGACGATTTGTAATCGCGTCTCCTGAGACAAAGCACCGAATGATGCCAGGGCTTGACGTTCTTCCATATTTCGATAATCCTTTAAATATTGAAGCAAGGAGTAACGTAGATGAGTGCAATTGACAAGGCCCTATCTTCCGACATCAATCTTGGGTTTCTATTCGACGCGCTGGCGAAGACGCCTAACTTACCGCTCATCTTCCTCTATGATGGGGGTACAGTGAAGCCGGGATACCACGTCACTGAAGTTAAGGCCGGGCAGTTCTCTGCGCTGGACTGCGGTGCGAATCCGGAGGCATGGGCTGAGATATTCGTGCAGCTTTGGGATATCGAAGAAGGTGAGCGGACGCACATGCTCGCCAGTAAGTTCGTGACGATCATTCGCAAGGTTTCCGAGCATATGCAACTCGACGGTTCGGCTCGACTGACGTTCGAAGTCAGCGATGGCGCGCGCCCATTGCAACTCTATTACGCAGCTTCTCCGACGGTCTGGGAGGGGGCGGTCTATGTTTCTCTTGAACCCCGGCCTGCCAGTTGCAAACCGCGTGATCGTTGGCTTACAGAACGGCTCATTCCTACTTCATCGTCGTGCTGCGCGTCGATAGCCGGGGCGTGCTGCGGTTAAATCCATCGAATTCATAATCGCTTTATTCCGTCTGGTTTTTGCAGGGCTTTATTTCCCCTTTTATCCCACCTATTTGCCTGAGCTATACTGCCCTGTTCGGCAATGAAGCGGAACCGGCGCGGCTGTGAGAGAGGACGTCACTCTCATATTTCGGGTCTGACAAGGAAGTCTCTGTCAATGAACGAGGAGAGATGGATTGGGTTTGTGGTGAGCCTTTCTCTTTCTCCGAAGGTTGTTGGCTGGTGGGGCTGGCTTTGCCAGGCATAAGCCGCTGATGCGGGGCACTGATAAGTGTCTTTATTTCCCTAGGTGGCAATTTTCAGTGCCCCGTTGCAATGCCCATCGAGCTGAAAAGGCTGATGGGAAAAAGAGATGAAGCCATGACACGGTCGCAACTGCGTCGCGTGATAGGAAAGGTGTGTTCAATGGGTATTTATGAGATGTACGTCCTTGCTGCTCGTGCAGATACAGCCCTGATGAGGCGAAGAGTGACGAAGATTATGAATCGTCTGCTCAAGAAGCAATATTTGCACAACCAGAAGAAGAATTTGAATTTGGAGGGTGAGCGAAATAGGGGAGGCCACCTGCGATCCGGGAGGATTCCATAAACGTATATTTATATAAATACCCAAACGAAAACATATAAAATATATGTTGCGATGAATTATATATGAATAATTGAGGGCAGATGAGAATCTGCGCGCAAAAATTTGCTTTTACGGCTGCAATTTGCGGATTGCGGGACGGTGGCGTGTAAATATATGATTTTTATATTGAAATTGTCAGCTTGGCTGGGAAAGATTATATGTGGAAACTATATGAGTGAGATGGATTTGATTGGAGCGGAGATCATATTTGAGCGGCGATCGATCATAATAACATATCATGATATTGTTATTATGATCGATCGCCGCTCAAATATGATCTCGCTCCAATCAAATCATCTCACTCATATAGTTTCCACATATAATCTTTCCCAGCCAAGCTGACAATTTCAATATAAAAATCATATATTTACACGCCACCGTCCGCAATCCGCAAATTGCAGGCCGTAAAAGCAAATTTTTGCGCGCAGATTCTCATCTGCCTCAATTATTCATATATAATTCATCGCAACATATATTTTATATGTTTTCGTTGGGTATTTATATAAATATACGTTTATGGAATCCTCCCGGATCGCAGGTGGCTCCCTATTCGGCTCACCTCCAAATTCAAATTCTTCTTCTGGTTGTGCAAATATTGCTTCTTGAGCAGACGATTCATAATCTTCGTCACTCTTCGCCTCATCAGGGCTGTATCTGCACGAGCAGCAAGGACGTACATCTCATAAATACCATTGAACACACTTTCCTATCACGCGACGCAGTTGCGACCGTGTCATGGCTTCATCTCTTTTCCCATCAGCCTTTTCAGCTCGATGGGCATTGCAACGGGGCACTGAAAATTGCCACTAGGGAAATAAAGACACTTATCAGTGCCCGCATCAGCGGCTTATGCCTGGCAAAGCCAGCCCACCAGCAAAACCTTCGAGAAAGAGAAAGGCTCACCACAAACCCAATCCATCTCTCTCGTTCATTGACAGAGGACTTTCTTGTCAGACCCGAAATATGAGAGTGACGTCCTCTCTCACAGCCGGCGCCGGTTCCGCTTCATTGCGAACAGGGGCAGTATAGCTCAGGCAAATAGGGTGGGGATAAAAGGGAAATAAAGCCCTGCAAAACCAGACGGAATAAAGCGATTATGAATTCGATGGATTTAACCGCAGCACGCCGGTATCGACGCGCAGCACGACGATGAAGTAGGAATGAGCCGTTCTGTAAGCCAACGATCACGCGGTTTGCAACTGGCAGGCCGGGGTTCAAGAGAAACATAGACCGCCCCTCCCAGACGTCGGAGAAGCTGCGTAATAGAGTTGCAATGGGCGCGCGCCATCGCTGACTTCGAACGTCAGTCGAGCCGAACCGTCGAGTTGCATATGCTCGGAAACCTTGCGAATGATCGTCACGAACTTACTGGCGAGCATGTGCGTCGCTCACTTCTTCGATATCCAAAGCTGCACGAATATCTCAGCCCATGCCTCCGGATTCGCACCGCAGTCAGCGCAGAGAACTGCCGGCTTAACTTCAGTGACGTGGTATCCCGGCTTCACTGTACCCATCATAGAGGAAGATGAGCGGTAAGTTAGGCGTCTTCGCCAGCGCGTCGAATAGAAACCCAAGATTGATGTCGGAAGATAGGGCCTTGTCAATTGCACTCATCTACGTTACTCCTTGCTTCAATATTTAAAGGATTATGAATATGGAAGAACGTCAAGCCCTGGCATCATTCGGTGCTTTGTCTCAGGAGACGCGATTACAAATCGTCAGGATGCTGGTGGTGGCCGGTCTGATGGAATGTCAGCGGGTTCTATAGCAGAACGCTAGAAGTCTCGCCGTCAAATATCTCGTTCCACCTCAAGGAGCTGGACGCGCGGGACTTATCGATCAACGACGAGAAGCTCGTTCAATCATATACACAGCAAACTACGACGCCTTGAGTGAATTGGTGCGCTTCCTAATGGAAGACTGTTGTAGCGGACACCCCAAATTATGGTTCCGGCAACGCTGCACTGCCGCACTCCTCGACGGACAATATCTAATGAAAAGTTTCACGCATTGTCTGATCGCTCAAGCGCTCGAAGGCCATTATGTCTGAGCGAGTGCGATAGTTGCGGTCTTATTATTGGGTATAACCCAAAACATTGGCTACGGCACCTTTACTACAGCTTCAGCATCCTTGCTCCAAACATGGCAATCACTTTGCGCTATCGCCCGAGTGGATATTCGCGCATTGTCGGCCGCATTGTTGATCGGTGGGCTAACAGCGCCTTGGCTCGGAAAGCTATTCGACCGGCTCGGCGCGGGCGGGTATGACTATTGGCTCAGCGGTAGCCGCTGCAGCTTTGGTGGCATGTGCTTACGCGCCGGATAGAAGTCTTTCGTCGTGGCCTTGATCGCCGTGGAAGTCGCGGCAAATCTTGTCCAGTACGGGGCCGCGTTTGCGCTTCTCGTTCAACTTCAGCCTCAAGCCGCATCGCGTAGCATCACATATCTGACGCTTATAGCCGGGTTTGCATCTACTTGTTCTGGCCGATCACAACGGCCTGCACACATATATGTCATGGCAGCAGGTCTATTTAGCGTTCGCTGGTCTCAACCTGCTGGTATGTCTGCCGATCCACGCTTGGCTCGCGCACGGTGCCTCAAGATATCAAGCTGTTGGACGAAAGACTTCTGCTCAGGTCGAAGGGCATTTGCCAATGGCAAGCCGTAGGGTTGGGTTCTCCTGATGGTCTCAGGCTTCTCCTCATGTCGCTGGCCAGCTCTGCTGTATTGTCACATGGTCCAATACTGTCGGGACTTGGGCTTGGAGCAACGGCGGCAGTCGTCGGAACACTATTTGGGCATCACAAGTTGCGAGTCGCCTGATCAACATGGTGTTTGGAAAGAACGTTAAAGCACCATCTCGCCTTGGTCGCTGCGGAATGATCCCCAGCGGTGTAATCATCCTCTTGTTGACGGCCCCTTCGGTGCAGGCGCTATGCTGTTTGCGGTAGTTTTTGGTATGGGCAATGGCCTGCTCAGCATCGTCACGGTCGCTGCACTATACCTATTTGGAAGCGAGGGCTATGGCACCTCCAAGGAAAGACGATGGCGGCCGCTGATTCTGTTGCTCTGGCGCGTTCATGCTAGCGCTGGCGATGTCAGGGATCGGTATCGGTTCGTCGCTCGCAGTGACGGCAGTCTCGGCGGATTGGCGGTCATCATATTCTGTCAAGTTGTAAGACTATTGCGGTAGGGACGACGTTGACTGCTTTCAGCGTAAGCGCAGGATTCGGCGCAAGAGTGGCCTCCTCCTGCGCCAATCACTTTTGGCCGTATGTTTCGCAGCAAAGCGACCGTTACTTCCTTCGCCTAGCGCCGTCAAATCTCATAGGCCGCAGAGACACGCTCCTCATTGGGATAGTTTTTATTGGCCAGAATAACGATGCCGAGTTTCTGCTGGGTATAAACGCGACATAAGCGCGAAACCATTGGTGGAGCGGTCTTGTTGATGAAGACATCCTGACGCGGTTTATAGGCGGTGAGATTTCGGAGACCGGGACTGTTTTGAGCAGGGCGCCGGAGTTCAATTCGGTCAGCGTTTTCAGGGCGGCCGGTAGGCATATTGCTCCCAGACCATATCTGCATCATGGCGCCGACGCTGAATATCCCGTATGGGTGTTGGTGACCGCTGTTGGATTTTTCCGTCCAGCTTTTCCAGACCCATATTAGCACTGACGAAGCGGATCATGTCGGTCGCTGTCGATCTTACCCCGTAAGCTCTGAAGAGAGGATGGGGGTGTCACGCGGGCCGGTTCGCCGGTTCTCTTATAGCTTGCGCGTAATCGGCCATCTTTGCCTTGGCACCACGGTGAAGGTGTTCTTCAGGCCCAGCGTGGGAAACAGCATGTCTTGCATGGGCTATCGAAGCTTTGGCCATGGCCTTTGCGGTGATGTATCCGAGCATTCGATGCTGGATTGGCGTAGGTTCTGTGTGTTCCGGGTTTGTATGAGGGTTTCCAGGCCTTGAGATAGGCATCAACTGCTGCTCCGTCTTGACGTTATCCGGCACCTGCAGAGGAAAGCCGCCGGCGGTGTGGGTGCCGAGATGCATCAGCGCGACATTGCGAAGGGCTTGCCCTTCATGGAAGGAAGATAATCTTCGACCTTTCCGGAAAGCGAAAGCTGGCGTTCATTTCAGCATAGGTGCTGAGGGTGACCGTGAATGCCTTTGGAGATGGAGCCGAGTTCGAAAAGCGTCTGCGGGGTGACGGGCTGGCCTGTGCTTTTGGACATGACACATAGGTGAAGACGTGGTTCTCACATCAATACTGATGCCGACGGCCAGACCGGAATGCCGTTTTTCTCCATGACGGCTTGATCGCGGCATCCGTTATCGCTTTCAGCCTGGCATCATCGGCGGCAAGCGCCTGCGTGAACAGGCCCGTCGAAGCAAAGTGGCCAGTGCGATATGTCTGCGATTAAGTTTCATCTTTCGCGTTCTCCAAAACCTTGGGTGGATTTTCAGCCCGTGGGCCGTTCCAGCGAAAGACGTTTAACCGGCCTACATTGCGCGAACAAATCATGATATCTCGAGTAGACACAAGAAAATCTAGTCTTGAATGGTTCGGCAATTTCTTCCCTGAACGGCTTACGGGCTTTTGAAGCATCGGCGCGGCACCTGAGCTTCACCCGCGCGGCCATCGAATTGTGTGTGACGCAGGCGGCTGTGAGCCAGCAGGTGAAAGGGCTGGAAAAGCGGCTTGGCGTTTCGCTTTTTTCAGCGGCTTCCGCGGCCTGAAGATTACGCCGAAGGCGAGGCCTGCTGCCGACGGTAACCAGCTCTTTCGACCAGATGGCGACGACGCTCGACGGATCGAGGCGGGCAGGTGCGTGAATTGCTGTTTCTGGGTGTTGTGGGAACCTTTGCCGTGGGCTGGCTGCTGCCCGGCTGAAGGCGTTTCAGAAGCAGCATCCTTCATCGATGTCAGGGTCTCCACAATAATAACCGGGTGGATATGGCGGCTGAAGGGCTGGATTTCGCCATTCGTTTCGGCCAGGGCTCCTGGCATGGCACGGATGCCTTTCGGTTATTCGAGGCGCCTCTCTCCCGCTCTGCACGCCGGAGCTGGCGGAGACGCTGAAAACGCCCGCTGATCTGATGGAAGCGACGCTGCTGCGCAGCTACAGGGCCGATGAATGGAGCAACTGGTTTGCCGCGGCCGGCGTGATGCCGCGGCGCAGGTGAATGCCGCATCGTTTTCGATACGTCTCTGGGCATGATGGAGGCGGCCCTGCAGGGGCTGGGCGTGGCGCTGGCGCCGCATCGATGTTTTCGCGGCATCTGGCCTCTGGCGCGATCATCCAGCCTTTTCCGGTTACCATTTCGCTCGGGAGCTATTGGCTGACCGGCTGCAATCGAAACCGCCGACACCCGCATGCAGGCTTTTCGACTGGATGTTCGACAGCATAGGCGCTGCGGGATAAGGCTTATGCAGGGCGAGCAGAACGCCGCGGCCGCGCAGAGGACACACGGCCATGGCGGGGTTTTCCAGATCGTCAACAGGATGAAGCCAGTGAACGCCAGGGTGAAATCCCTCGGGGTGAAGATGGCGCTTGTCCAGACCGGATCATAAAGTGCGGCGCCAGAATGCCGACAACGGCGGCATTTGCGCGCGCATGGCGGCCTGCGCCACAAGGTGCTTGCGGAACCCTTCCAGAAGGGCAGTGCGCCGACGAGCAGCAGCATGCCCGGCAGGAAGATCGCGACAAGGGCGACGGCCGCGCCTGCGACGCCATTGGGCTGCGGCCCCACACGCGCCAAGATAGGCGGCGAAGGTGAAAAGCGGGCCGGGAACGGCTGGGTTGCGCCATAACCCGCGATGAAGGCATCTTCCGTGACCCAGCCTGTCGCGACGACTTCCGATTGCAGCAGCGGCAGCACCACATGGCGCCGCCGAAGACCAGCGCGCCGGCGCGATAAAAGGCATCGAACAAAGAAAGGCCTGTGACGCCGCAACTGCCGCAAGCAGCGGCAGGAGGACGAGAAGCAGGGCGAAGGTGGCGAGCGCAATGTATCCGGCGCTTTTCGGCACCCGGAAGGCAAGATGGGTGGCCTGCCGCGCCGCATCGGCACGACAGAAGACAAGCCCGGCGAGCGCGCGACGGCAAGCGCCAGGATCTGCCCGAAGGCGCCGGCGACAAACACGACGCAGACGATGCCGGCAAGCGCGATGCTGGCCGCTCACGATCCGGCGCAAGGCTTTTTGCCATGCCCAGACCGCCTGCGCCACGACGGCGACGGCGACGATTTTCAGCCATGCAGCAGGCCGGTGCCGACCGGCCTTCGATGGAGGCAGCGACCATGGCGAAGAAAAAGAGGAGAATGGCGGATGGCAGGGTAAAGGCGTCAGGCCGCCAGCGCACCGAGCGGGCTGCCCGCAGCAGCCAAGCGCAAACCCACCTGACTGGAAGCGGGCCGGGAAGAAACTGGCAGAGCGCACGAGATCGGCATAACGGCCTCGTCGATCATTTGCGCCGCACGACAAGTTCATCGCGAAAATAACCGAGATGGGCGATGGGGCGCCGAAGGAGGTGACGCGAGCTTCAGGAAGGCCGCAAAAACCTCACCGGGCGTGCCGTGTCTCTGGCTGTGCACTTCGGTCTCTATGCTTCGCGTTGACGATTTCACCAAAGAACTCCTGCGTGCAACGGCTCGTCGTCAACACATATCAGCCTCAAAACGGTTTCGGTATCAGACACCATTATGACAGGGATATGAAGGGGCTGGCGGCATCGACGCCGAAACGTTGCGATAACATTCCGGCGTCGTCTGGCGATTATCCGGCGAAGAGCCTATCGCCAGTCGGCAACAGGTGGCGAAGTGCGAAATCCAGCCATTTTCATCGGTGCCGCCGGAAAAACCGTTGCCTCCCAGATGATGTGATGCCTGTTGCTGCGTTATGAATGGTCACCGCGGCGGCGATGGGGGTTGGGGATCGCCACGAAAAGTTGCGGTTCGCCCGGGCTCGAGATGGCTGAGGGATTCGAGCTGGACATCGTCGAGGAAAAGCACCGTGCTCATCTGCGTCTCATAGAGGTTTTCCCATCGGGCTGCGCCAGCGCATTCGCTGCCGCAACGAGAAGATTGCTCTCACCGACGGGATCGGCCAGGGCCGCCAGGCGCCATGCGGCGAAGATATTGGCGATATCCCCGTGCTGAGCCGAGGCTTGAGAGGAATTCGATGGTCTGCGCATTGCCGAAAGCATCATAGCCGCTTCGCCGAAGGGTCGGATATGCTTGACGACGAAATTGCTGAGAAGTGGCATGTGTATCTCTTTTTTGGACATGGGCCACTGTTCCCGAACGTTGACGTGCGGGATCGCATGGTGGGATCTGTGGGTTGATTGGGTGCCGGATATCTCTGGCAATCGAGGGAACGCGGCCGGCTTGCAACCTAGCGAAGGTGATGGCGACGCGGGCGGCATTGCAGAAACTCTGCAGGCGATGCGGGTTCTGGCGCCGCCCGCCCGGCCGGCCATGGATCGAGGATATGAAGTTCGAGATCCTTGCCGTTCACGGTGTAGCGTAGACGAGGTAATAGTGGTACTCCGTTCCGATCACGAAGACGCGGTTGTTATCGATCTCGTGTCTGACGATATCTGCCGTCAGGCCATTGACGAAGTGGCCGCCGTCGTGGTGTGATCGAAGGCGTTCCACTGGCTGGAAACAGCTTGACGACATTGCTGTTCGGATTTGCCCGCCTGTTCATCGATGCCGGCGGATTGATCAGAACCTGCGCAGCTCCCAGCGTTCCTGAACTGCAGATCGACGGTGGCAAGCGCTTCGGTGTTGCGCCTTGCAATCTCGTATTGGGTGGCGGCGGGAAGCCCGTAATAGGCCGCACCATCTGCTCGACGGCGGCAAAGCACCAGGCGGGGGTGTCCTGAGGCACCAAAACGGGAGGTTTGTTGACTGTCGGCATGGTCTTCTCCTTTCTGAAAATGACGTGGCATGGGGCGCTTCGATGGCGGCCGGATGCTGTCGTTGATTTGGTGAATGTCAAAGTTTCGGCGGCCGTCCTGCCGGCATATGCACCGGCAGGACATTGCCATGATCCCATGCCGAGGGGACGTGTTCGGCGGGACCATGGAAACTCTTCTGCCGGGCCGGGACAGGAACGGCAGGCTCTCAGGGGATCAGGCGGTCTTGCTCAGATCCTGACGATAGGCCTGCAACGACGCGATTTTTGCGTCCGCAGCGGCTCGCGTTCGGCGACGATGGCCGAGAGCTTTTCCGCGACACCCGCCAGATAAGCCGGCAGATGCTTCTCACCGATATATGAGCCTGCAACGTGTTCAGCTTCGACCATCCTTCAGCAAAGCTGCGGTTGAAGCGGTCGGAGACGATCACCACCGCGTGCCACTGGGCGGTTTGCCTGACGAAGAACTCGTCGACGGAGCGGATGAGCTGCGCGAAGCGGTTCTTTCGCAGCGTCTCCTGCCGGCGACATTTTCAATGCGGTGATCTGATGCTGGGCATCATCTGCAACCGCCTGCATGAAATCGGCGAAGCCCTTGAAGAAGAAGGCGATTTCTTCAACGATTTCCTTCATGCGTTTTCAGCGCCGAAATGCTGACATTGAGCGATTGCACCGCAAGCTTGATCTTGTCATCCTCGGCCTGCTTTCCCTTCAGGAGAGCGTTGATCCTGATGAGCTCGGCCGCCTGGGTACGGCGCTCCTTCTCATAGGCTCCGCTTGTCGATCATCTGCATCTGGATTTCGCGCAGGCTGGCCGCCTGTTGCTGCTGCTCTTCGGAGAGCTTGCCCAGCCCCTTGTCAAAGCATCGAGCGAAGCTGCAGGCTGGAAATAACCGTTTGCTGAGCGGCGATCTTTCTTCCTGCGCTTGAGTTCCGCGGCACGTGCAGCAGACGTTTATCGAGTTCGGCAAGTTCGATGGCCTTGCTCGATTTGGGGTCGGCGCTTTCCGCGTCGTCCGCAAGCTTCGCCTTGGCGTCCTCGAGCGACTTGACATCTCCCTTCAGAGCGTCGCGTTTTTCCTCGCTCTTGCGAAGCTCGGCTTTCTTTTCGGAAAGCTCGCTCTGCTTGGCGGCCGCATCGGCCTTGCTTCCGCCGCCTGACGGGGTGCGGGAGCCGCCGCCCTGCCCTGACCATCCGCATCCTGTCCGGCTTGACTGTCCCGAAAGCGCGCCGCCAACCGACGAGGCCAGCATGGAGGCGGGACCGCCCGCCACCATGGCGATGGCGGAATTGCGCTTGAAATCATCTGCGCGCCGACCCGGACGATTGACATGACAAAAGCACGCTGCTCGGCCGTATTGGCCCGCTGCTCATATTCCCGGGCTTCTTTTCGAATGTCGCGACCTGTTCCTTGAGATCGTTGACAAGCGATTCGAGCTGTTCCCGCGTGCGTCCGCCTCCCGGATTTCCGTTCCATCACGCTTTATCGCGAGGCGTTTGCTCAAGGCAGTTTCGCTCATATCCGTGGTTTGCGCCGTGTCCTGATGATGGCGTCATAGGTCGCAGCAAGGGCAAGAAGCTCGTCTCGAACGCTGAGAGCCCTATCCCGGATATTCGTTGCGAGCTTTATCAGATCGTTGGAGACAAATGCCTTGATTTCGGCCTGATCGTTTTCTTCCCTGACATCGAGCCAGTCCGGGAAAAGATCGGCGATGGACAGGCCGATGCGGGTGGCTGCCTCCATCGCGTTCTTCATGACTATTTCGCTTTTCCTGCTGGGACGTGATCAGCCTGTTCATGATAGCGCTGATGCGGACGCGAATATCGCCGTTTTCCTGCGGCGTGGTGTTATAGGCGATGTAAAGCAGATCGATCGCATTGTCGGTGTCGCGCTTGGCGCGCTCGACATCATAGGTCCCTGGATCTTATCGACATAAGACCGGACAAGCGCCGTATCGACTTGGGAAGGCTGAAATTCGGTTGCGAAACGATAGCGTCGACGCGGCGTCGATTGCGCTGTTGATCTGGGCGGTCCGGCTTTCGAAAGTCACGACATTGTTCATTTTCATGCTCCTGTTGATGGGTGGTTACGGAGAGTCATTTTTTTGGGGGAGTGATCGTTCACGATCCGCATTGTTTCTTTCGCGTCGTCCGGCAGTCCGGCCTCGGTGGAGGAAATGAACTGCGGCACGTCTTTGGTCAGGCCGTCGATCTCGGCGGACAGCCGCGTAACCTGACGTATTTTCGCGTCGTCAGGATTGACCTCGCTCGCTTCTTCAGTGCGCTGGTGAAGTTGCCGACTGAATGTTGAAGTCTTGAACCTTGACGTTGATGGTGGAGATCGCCGCTTTGAGCTTGGTGATTTGCTCCTCCAGAGTTTTCACCGCTTCTGGTTTTCCGCGTGGCTCTGCTGTGCGCCGCAAGCTGGCGGCGATTGTTTTCGAGCTGGTTGCGAACGCCTTCAAGAGCCGCCCGGGCATTGTCCAGCCGTGGCTGCGCGGTCCGGTATTCCGCTCCGCATCATTCATCCAGCCCAGCGCCTTCACGCGGCGTCACGGCTGGCAAATTCCCGGCAGGAAGAAGAGGAGCCGCTGCATATTTTTACTCGCTTGGCCTGCTCGTCCTTTCCTTCCGGGCTTTTTCGAAGGTGGCCTGGCGCGCCTTAACGTTCTCGTTTTCGGAC
Source organism: Agrobacterium sp. T29 (assembly GCF_006970545.1). Taxonomy (NCBI): domain Bacteria; kingdom Pseudomonadati; phylum Pseudomonadota; class Alphaproteobacteria; order Hyphomicrobiales; family Rhizobiaceae; genus Agrobacterium; species Agrobacterium sp. T29. The sequence goes on along the minus strand of NZ_CP040641.1, from coordinate 3,902 downwards.
TGAACCAGCTCCTCGTAGCCCTTCACGCTGGTTTCGGACTGCACCACCTGCCGCTCCAGCTCGATCTGCAGGTACATGGCCTCCCCAGCGCCTTCTCGCGGTCGGCGCTGAGCTGCTGTTGCGCCGTCAGATGGTCCATCAGGCACACGGATCGGCGGCCGAGCAGCTCGCGGCTCGCTTCCGCCTGTTCCAGTTTCGACTTGAAAGCCGCCGTCTGCTCGGCGGTGAGGGTGGCGCGTTCGCAATGGCCGGCTGGCCCATGGAAGGGATATCGAATTCATTGCGAAGGCGCAAGGCCGGCAAAACAACGTGTTTAAGTTGCATCATTTCAACCTCCTCTGGAGAATTGGGGATGAATAAAAGGCATGACGGGCTCCATGCGCGCCCGGCATCGCTGCCGGCCCTGCGGAGACATGGCAGTAACATTCGGATATCAGGCGGTTTCGGACGCATCGTCTGCAACGTCGTCAAGACCTAAAAAGCAACCATCAAAGATTGCATTCCGGGAAAATGGACGAAAGATTCACATCCGACGCTTCATTAAATTATGCAATAAAAACAGCATATAACGCTATTGTCAGCGTTACTCCCGCAAACCGTTTCAAAAGGGAACACATTTTTACGCGCCCCTTAACATTCAATTTATGAGAGTATTTTTTAATACCGCTCAACAGGGCCTCGGGGAGTGCAACAAAATGCACGCATCTTACGGAGGGGAACCTTCCGGCTGTCACGACTGCCCTGCACGGCCGTTGTCAGCGAACAGAACTCACGTTTTCGAATTCGCCATAAAGTAGCGATGCGCAAAAAACACGGAGAAAGGTATCCGGAAAAGCAGGCGCCCCAGCTTCAAAGACGCACCCGAGGAGGGACTTCGCCCGGCCTCGGCCGGACATGCTTCGAGAGAGGCTGGACCTACTTGCGAACCGAATCCTGAACGACGATGCCTTTGGTGATGCTGTCGCCTATCTTTGCACCCACCTATCGAACGCCTTCAAACAGGAGCAGCGCCTCGTCCGTGCGCTCGGAGACTTCGGCGCATTCGCCACCGTCATGTGCGCCGTGGGTATCGCATCGGTCCATGGCGGGCAATTTACGCTGGCGGCGGTTCAGGCAGTCGTCGTTCCACCCGGCTGGGCATCCAGCCGCAGGACACGCGCCTTGATCGACTGGCTGGAACTGGAAAATACCGCGCAGCGTCACCCGCCCGGCGGCGATAACCGTGAGCGGCCATGGTCGCTAAATGGCTGGATTATTTCGGCAATCGAGAGGCTTGCCAGCACTATTGCGTCGCGGCCTCGCCATGGCAAACCCTCCGGCAACGGAGACGCCTGCGGAGGAAGCCATCGGAACGGGCGCGCTGATCGACGGGTGAGCTGGTTTCTGCGGCACGCGCAGGATTTGCCTTTTCTCTCAGAGGGAATGCGGATGTTCCTTGGGCATGCGCCTGGTTTCCTGATCCTGTTGGACCTGCTGTCCGCCGCGAAGACGGACGCGTGCGATGCGACGGGTTGCGTGTTCTCGCAAGGCGACGGCGCGCGCCTATGGGGTCAGCCGCGCCCATGTCACGGCCATACTCGCCAGGGCCGAGCGGTTGAACATCTTGCAAAGAAACGGACCCAGAATAGTTCTGAGCGAGCTGGCATTGCAGAACGTCCAGCGCGATCTGGCTATCAGCTCGCCTTCGTCGTTTTATGGGCGGAAGCGGTGAGAACGTCTCCGCCGTCTGCTGATGCCCCGAGAGCCGGTCCGGCCGGAATGGCTCCAGCAATCCGCGATAGGGCTTGGCGAGCGGCGTGGCATAAGCGCCGCGCTTGGCGGTGGACACCCCATGGACACCAGCGATTCCGCCTGCTTGACGGCCGCCGCGACGCATCGACAACCGGGACGCCGAATTCATCGCGCAGTTCGGCGGCAAGGTCCGCCATGCCGGCGCAGCCGAGCACGATCGCCTCCGCCCTGTCCTCTTTCAGGGCCAGCGAGATTTCCTCGCGCAGCCTTTCACGAGCGTTCGAGGCGGAATCTTCCAGCGACAGAACCGGAATATCGGCGCGCGCACATTGCAGCGGGCGGACATGCCATAACGATGGACGAGATGTTCCAGCGGTAGCCGCGAGCGTTCCATCGTCGTGACGATGGTGAATTTCTGGGCGATGAAGGCGGTGGCGGAGACCGCCGCCTCGCAGATGCCGATAACGGGAATATCGGCGAGAGCCGAGCGGCATCGAGCCGGTATCGTCGAAACAGGCGATGACCGCCGCGTCGGCTCCAAGCGCCGGCGCTTTTGCCAGTTCCAGCAGCAGGCCGGGCACGGCGAAACCTCGTCGTAATAACCTTCGATGGAGACAGGCCCCATGGAAGAGGTTACGGCCAGTATGTCCGTATCGCGGCCGGCTATCCGCGTCGCGGCGTCGGCAATGGTCGCGGTCATGGATTGCGTGGTGTTGGGATTGATAACGAGAATGCGCATTTTACGTTTCTTTATCCGCGTGAATGGCGGCGATTGAGCGTGACGATCAGGCCGAGCGTGGCCGCAATCACCAGGAAGGAAAACAGGGTTGTAACAGCACCGAGCGCATAAAGCACCGGCGTCGTGACATTGGTGGTCATGCCGTAGATTTCCAGCGGCGCGTGTTGTAGGTGCCTGACGTCATCAATGTGCGGGCGAACTCATCATAAGAAAGCGTGAAGCCGAAGAGGCCGACGCCGATCAGGCTCGGCGCGATCATCGGCAAGACCACATGGGCGAAGGTCTGCCAGGAAGACGCGCCGAGATCGCGGGCCGCTTCCTCATAGGACGGCGAAAAGCGGTTGAAGACGGCCAGCATGATGAGCACGCCGAAAGGCAGCGTCCAGGTGAGATGCGCACCGAAGGCGGACGTATACCATGACGGCTCCAGCCCGAGCTGCTGGAACAGAACGCCGATGCCGAGCGAAATGATGATTGACGGCACCACGAGGCTTGCGACCGACAGATAGAACAACGGCGTCGCACCGATGAATTTGCCCGCCGGAAGGCAAGGCCCGCCAGCAGCGAAACCAGCACGGTAACGGCCATGACATCAGCCCGAGAGCGAAGGAACGGCGGAAGGAGCCGCCGAAATCGCCGACGGCCTGCTGTTCGAAGAGATTGCCGAACCAGTGCAGCGAAACGCCGTTCAGCGGGAAAGTCAGGCCGCCATTCGGCCCCTGAAAGGCGAGGATGAGGATGGCCGACAACGGACCGTAAAGGAACAGCACGAAAGGGCGAAAAAGAAGGCGAGGATGTAGAATTCGCGGCCGCGTTTTTCCTGATGCATGGGATCAAAGCTCCTTGCGGATATCGACGATGCGCAGATGCCGCGACCATCAGAAGAACGAGGATGAGCAGGATTGACGGCGTTCGCAGCGGGCGGCCGGATATTGCAGCAGCGACATCTGGTTCTTCATCATCAGCGCCACCGAGGCGCTCTGGCCGCCGGACATGACCTGAACGGTGGAGAAATCGGCCATGACCCAGCGTGACGACGAAGATGCTGCCGATGGCCATGCCGGGCTTGGCAAGCGGAATGATGACGTTACTGAGCGTCTGCAGCCCGTCGCGCCGGCGTCCCGCGCCGCCTCGATCAGCGATTTGTCGATGCGCATCAGCGTGTTGAAGATCGGCGTGACCATGAACAGCGTATAAAGATGCGCCATGGCGAGCACCACGGCGAAATCCGAATAAAGCAGCCATTCGATCGGTTGGGAATGATGCCGGTGCCGACCAGGGCGCTGTTGACGAGGCCGTTTCGCCCAGGCACGGAATCCAGGAAATCATGCGGATGATGTTCGACGTCAGGAAGGCACGGTGCAGACGAGGAAGAGCACCATCTGCATGGTGGTGGTGCGGATGTGGAAGGCAAGGAAATAGGCGACCCAGA